>JABHSQ010000002.1 GCA_018669795.1 Flavobacteriaceae bacterium
ATCCTCACAATATAATTTAAATATAAATCAAAATAAAAATAAAGAACTTTTTCGCTGCTAATGAAAAACCCGTAGGTCTCTCTCAAAGCGGCTGCAAATATAAAACCTTATTTCAATTTATCACTATAAAAAATAAAAAAAAATATACTTTTTTTTTGCCGTTTTACCAACCAGCTGATAAACCCATATTTACAAACAAAAATATTTTTACCTTAATATATACAACTTAAAAATAAACACCCTAAACAAACATAACTAAACAACATAAACATTAATGAAAATTAAATAAAAACTTCCTTATCTTTTATATATATTGAGTTTTAAATTTGAATATGTAAATTCAATAATATTACCTTCAAAAGACTATTGTAAAACATGTAAACTCGTAGTATCTTTGCGTTTTAAAATTAACACTTATGATAGCAATTACTTTACCAGATGGTAGTGTAAAGCAATTTGATACCGGCACAACTCCAATGAGAGTTGCGATTAGTATCAGTGAAGGATTTGCAAGAAATGTAATTTCTGCATCTTTTAACGATATTACTATAGAATCTTCTACCCCACTTACTGAAGATGGACACCTTATACTATATACTTGGAGAGATAAAAAAGGCAAACAAGCCTTTTGGCATTCGTCTGCCCATATTATGGCTCAAGCCTTAGAAGAAAAATTCCCAGGAGTAAAACTTACAATAGGACCTGCTATTGAAAATGGGTTTTATTACGATATAGATCTTGTAGAAAATACTATTTCTGATAAAGATTTAAAATCTATAGAAGATAAAATGCTGGAGATAGCTAGAGGTAAGCATGAATTTACGTTAAGAGAATCATCAAAAGCTGATGCGCTTGAATATTATAAAAAACAAGGGAATCAATATAAAGTAGCGCTTATTGAAAACCTTGAGGATGGCACCATCACTTTCTGTGATCACGATAGTTTTACAGATTTATGTAGAGGCGGACATATCCCGAATACTGGGATTGTAAAAGCAATTAAACTTATGAGCATTGCTGGAGCTTATTGGCGAGGTGATGAAAAAAACAAACAACTTACTCGTATTTATGGTATTAGTTTTCCAAAGCAAAAAGAACTAAAAGAGTATTTAGCTTTGTTAGAAGAGGCTAAAAAGAGAGACCACAGAAAACTAGGAAAAGAATTAGAATTATTTACTTTTTCTCAAAAAGTAGGGCAAGGACTTCCTTTATGGTTACCGAAAGGAGCAGCATTAAGAGAACGTCTAGAAAATTTCTTGAAAAAAGCACAGAAAAAAGCTGGTTATGAAATGGTGATATCTCCTCATATTGGACATAAAGAACTTTATGTAACTTCTGGTCATTATGAAAAATATGGAGCAGATAGTTTTCAAGCAATTAAAACACCAAATGAAGGTGAAGAGTTTTTATTAAAACCAATGAATTGTCCTCATCATTGTGAGATCTACAATTCAAAACCTTGGTCTTATAAAGACCTACCAAAACGATTTGCAGAATTTGGAACCGTATATCGTTATGAACAAAGTGGAGAGCTTCATGGATTAACACGTGTTAGGGGATTCACTCAAGATGATGCTCATATTTTCTGCACGCCAGATCAGTTAGACGAAGAATTTAAAAAAGTTATTGATTTAGTTTTATACGTTTTTGGATCTTTAGGTTTTGAAAATTTTACCGCTCAAGTTTCCTTAAGAGATCCAAATAATCCTGATAAATATATTGGGAGTGATGAAAATTGGGAAAAAGCTGAAAAAGCTATTTTAAACGCAACTATAGAAAAAGGATTAGATTACGTTATAGAAACTGGTGAAGCTGCATTTTATGGGCCTAAATTAGATTTTATGGTAAAGGATGCACTAGGTAGAAGCTGGCAATTAGGTACAATTCAAGTAGATTACAATCTCCCCGAACGTTTTGAACTAGAATATAAAGGAAGTGATAACGAAATGCATCGTCCAGTAATGATACACCGTGCTCCTTTTGGAAGTATGGAGCGTTTTATTGCAATTTTATTAGAGCACACGGGTGGCAACTTCCCATTATGGCTTATGCCGGAACAAGTTAGTATACTATCTTTGAGTGAAAAATATGAAAAATACGCTCAAAAAGTTTTTAATGTCCTCGAAAATAACGAAATTCGCGCCCTTGTTGATAATAGAAATGAAACTATTGGAAAGAAAATTAGGGAAGCAGAAATGAATAAAATCCCGTATATGTTGATTATAGGGGAGCAAGAAGAAAATGAAAATTCAGTTTCAGTAAGGAAACACAGTGAAGGAGATTTAGGCTCCATGACTGCCGAAGCGTTATCTAAGTTGATAAACGATGAAATTGATAAAAATAAAAAAGAGTTTATTGTTTAATTTTTAAATTATATAGTCATAGCAATACGTAGAAAAAGAAGTAGAGGCCCTGCAAGGGTAATTAAAGAAGATCAGCATAAAATTAATGGCAGAATTCGCGCCCAAGAAGTACGTCTTGTTGGTGAAAATGTCGAAGTTGGTGTTTATACTTTAAGCAAAGCATTAGAAATCGCTAAAGAACAAGAAGTAGATCTTGTGGAAATTTCACCTAATGCTAAGCCTCCTGTATGTAAAGCAATGGACTATAAAAAGTTTGTTTACGAACAAAAGAAACGGGAGAAGTCTTTAAAATCAAAAGCGACAAAGGTTATTATTAAAGAGATTCGTTTTGGTCCAAATACGGATGACCACGATTATCAATTTAAAAAGAAGCACGCTGAGAAATTTTTAAATGAAGGAGCTAAATTAAAAGCATTTGTGTTTTTTAAAGGACGATCCATCATTTATAAAGATAAAGGAGAAATTTTATTATTACGTCTTGCCCAAGATTTGGAAGACTTTGGTAAAGTAGAACAAATGCCTAAATTAGAGGGAAAACGTATGACTATGTTCATCTCGCCTAAAAAGGTTAAGTAAAAAGAATATTCACCCTTAATAGGGTTTTATATAAGTGAAATAAATAGATAAAAACTAGGAAAAATGCCTAAACAAAAGACAAAATCTAGTGCCAAAAAAAGATTTAAAGTTACTGGTACTGGTAAAATTAAAAGAAAGCATGCATTTAAGAGTCATATCTTAACAAAGAAGACTAAAAAACGTAAGCTAGCTTTAACACACGATACAGTTGTGCATAAAGCTGATGAAAGTAATGTTAAGCAAATGCTTCGAATGAAGTAATCCTTAAACGGTTAACAAAATTATAAACCCTGGAGTTAGGCAATAAAGAATTCTAAAATAGGAATCGCCTACTACAAAAAAACAAAAAATTATGCCAAGATCAGTAAATTCAGTTGCTAAAAGAGCCCGAAGAAAAAAGGTCATGAAGCAAGCCAAAGGTTACTTTGGAAGACGTAAAAATGTATGGACTGTTGCTAAAAACGCTGTTGATAAAGCAATGCTATATTCATATAGAGACCGTCGTGCAAAAAAGAGAACTTTCCGTGCCTTATGGATTACCCGTATTAATGCAGGTGCCAGACAACACGGTATGTCTTATTCTCAGTTTATGGGGAAGGTAAAGTCTAATAGTATCGAACTTAACCGTAAGGTATTAGCAGATTTAGCAATGAACCATCCAGATGCTTTTGAAGCTATCGTAAATAAAGTAAAATAAGACATTAATAACATATTTATTTCACTTAAAATCCCACTCTAACGAGTGGGATTTTTTTATCATATTTATAAATCTCACATTAAAAAAGATTATGTATTTTAGTTAAAAAGAAGGTTATGCGATTTTTATTTTTATTTTGGACAATTTTACTTTCTACTTTTGTAAATGATCTCTATTCTCAAAATGCAACTATTTATAAAATAAACCGTCATGAATCAGTTTATATACCACTTGGTGAAATTTCATTTGCAGATAGTATTGTAGCGTTTAATATAGGAAAACCTGTTCCTTTTAAAAAGTATAGCGATAGTTCACAAGCCTTAAACGCACCTAATTATATATCCTATGATGTCCCAAATTATGTGTCTCTTGGCTGCAAAGGAAACCTAACAGTTGCTTTTACAGATAATGGGTTTATGAATCTAAAAGGAAATGATTTGTATATTTTTGAAGTTGGGCCTTCAAAAGAAGCCGCAAAAATAGAAATATCTGAAAATGGTGATGATTGGATTTTTGCAGGAAATATTACTGGCGGAAAATCTATTATAGATTTAGAAGATCAAAATATATCTTCAGAAAAAGTTTTTTATTTTGTTAAAATAACAGATCAAAAAAAAGTCTGTAATAGCAAAACTGCCGGTGCAGATATTGATGCTGTTGGTGCTATTAATTGTGTTATCAAAATAACATTTAATACTGAATTACTTTTTGATTTTGATAAATATGAACTTAAACCATCAGCAGATATTATATTGCAAAAACTTTCAGAAACTATTCAAAAAGTTAAAAATGCAACAATTTTAATTGAAGGTCATACCGACAGTGATGGAAAAGGAGCGTATAATTTGACTTTGTCTCAAAAAAGATGTTTATCAGTTGAAAAAGAATTGAAATTCTTGCTTGGAGAAAAAGCAAGCTATGATTATAAATTAGCATCTTATGGAGAAAACAAACCTAAAGCCTTAAACAATACAAAAGACAATAAACAATTAAACAGAAGGGTTGAAATCATCATCCTTCCACCACAAAGCTATTATAAGTCTATAAATAATTAGGTCTTCTGTTTTTTCTTTTTTGCAGCGGGAAATAATACATTATTTAATATTAAACGATATCCAGGAGAACTAGGGTGTAGTTCTAATTCTGTTTTAGCATCTCCTATTCTATGCTGATAATCCTCAGGGTCGTGACCTCCATAAAAAGTAAAAAAACCTTTTCCTTTTATACCATGAATATACCGAGCCTCTCCATTTGTTTTTTGTTCGCCCAAAATTAAAACAGTTGCTTTAACCTGCTCCCTTGCATACGATGTAGTTTGGCCCATAAAACCTTTTACTAATGAAGTATGGTTCTGCACTAGCATGGTAGGAATTGGATCCCATTTCGCTGAATAATCCATCAATGTAAAATAATCTATTTCTTTATTAATTTTTCTTTTTGAAGTCATATCAATTGATGAAAATTCATACACCATAGGGCTTCTTTCCAATATAAAATCTTTAAATGCAAACGTATTATTATAATCAATTTTACTTTGATATCCAGATTCACTCGGGTCTTCATCAAACATAGTTTCACAAATATCAATACCTTCTGCAGCTAACGCAATATCAAAACTATCGGTAGCACTGCACATTGCAAACATAAACCCTCCACCAATGACATAATCTCTTATTTTTAAAGACACCGCTAACTTAAGTTGAGATACTTTACTATATCCTAATTTTGCTGCCATTGCTTCAGCTTCCTTTTTATTTTTTATATACCAAGGTGCTGCTCTATAGACTCTATAAAATTTTCCAAATTGCCCCGTAAAATCTTCATGATGTAAATGCAACCAATCAAATAGTAATAATTGATCTGTCAATACTTCCTCATCATAAATTACTGTGTATGGAATTTCAGCATAAGTTAACACCATGGTAACAGCATCATCCCAAGGTTGGTTTCCTTTTGGAGAATAGACAGCAATTCTAGGAGCTTTTTCTAAGACAACTGCTTCCATATTTTGAGAAGGGCTACTTATTAAATTTAATATTTCTTCAGTTTTTGAATTCGATAGTACTTCAAATGATATACCTCTAATTTGGCATTCTTTTTTAATTTCTTCCGTATCCGGTAACAAAAAAGAACCTCCTCTATAATTTAATAACCATTTAACTTTTAATTGTTTTTCAAGAGTCCAATAAGTTATCCCATAAGCTTTAAGATGCTCCGTCTGACTTTCAGCATCCATAGGTATAAGTATGTAGGATGCGAAAACTGGTAGACTAAATAGAAAGGTAAATAATAAAATATAAAAATGCCTCATAAAGCTAAGATACAGACAAAATTTAAGCCGAAATAGTAACTAAGGATTTAAAAAGAACTATTTAACATAAATTTTTAAAAAGAATAATTAGTGCTCTGAAAAATAATTAAAATGGAACATCATCATTATTGCCAGATGATAAATCATTATTCATAGAGCTACCAAAAGCTTCATCTGGTGAAGCAGAAGGGTTTTCTTTAAAAGTATCATCATTTGCAGCAGCATTCATTCTTGAATGGAATTCATTAGAAAAATTAAAGTCATCTAAATCTTCAAACTTACCTAAATGTCCTAAGAATTTTAATCTAATTTCATCCAAACCACCATTACGATGTTTTGCAACTATAAATTCTCCTTGACCTTCAGTAGGACTGTGCTCATCATCATCCCATTCGTCAATTTTATAGTATTCAGGCCTGTAAATAAACGAAACGATATCTGCATCTTGTTCTATCGCTCCAGATTCTCTTAAATCTGATAATAATGGGCGTTTTGTTCCTCCCCTAGTCTCAACTGCGCGAGAAAGTTGTGATAATGCTATTACTGGAATATTTAATTCTTTAGCTAATGCTTTCAGGTTTCTTGAAATAGTAGATATTTCTTGCTCACGATTTCCACCTTTTTGACCACCTCCTGCAGTCATCAATTGAAGGTAATCTACCATTATCATTTTGATGTTATGTTGTGAAGCTAACCTTCTAGCTTTTGCTCGTAAATCAAAAATTGAAAGCGATGGTGTATCATCTATAAATAATGGCGCTTTTTCAAGACTTTTAACTTTAACATTTAATTGTTCCCATTCATGTTTTTCAAGATTTCCAGTTCTTAATTTTTCTGAACTCAACCCTGTTTCTGAAGAAATTAAACGAGTAATTAATTGAATTGATGACATCTCTAACGAAAAGAAAGCTACCGGAATATTATGCAATACAGAAATATTACGAGCCATAGATAATGAAAAAGCTGTTTTACCCATACCAGGACGAGCCGCAATAATGATTAAATCACTAGGTTGCCATCCGGAAGTTAAATTATCTAATTTTGCAAAACCAGATGGAATACCAGATAAACCATCCTTATTAGCAATTTCTTCAATTTTTTTCTTTGCTTCAATTACAAGGTCCTGTGCGCTTATAGTTGATTTTTTAATATTTCCTTGAGTAATTTCATACAATTTAGATTCTGCTGTATCAAGCAAGTCGAAAACATCGGTACTTTCATTGTAGGAGTCTTCAATAATTTCATTCGAAATTTTAATCAAACTTCGTTGAATGTATTTTTGAATAATAATCCTAGCATGAAACTCAATATGAGCTGAAGAAGATACCTTTTGAGTTAACTGAATTAGGTAAAAATCACCTCCAATTAAGTCAAGACTTTTTAAACTTTTTAATTTTGTAGAAACAGTTAATAAGTCAATTGGAAGCCCTTCTTTAAATAGCATAAAAATGGCTTCGAATATTTTTTGATGAGCAGAATTATAAAAAACTTCTGGATGTAAAATATCAATTACCTCATCCACTCCTCGTTTATCAATCATCATCGCTCCTAATACAACCTCCTCTAAATCAGTAGCTTGTGGAGGTATTTTTCCTTTCTCTAACGAAATAACCTGACTTTGTTTATTAGAGTAAGAAGCTTGAGGTTTAAGTTTTTCCATAGAGCAAATGTAAATAAAATTGAAGGGTTCGGTTGTATAAAATCATTAATCTAAGTTAACCATTCATTAACAATTGAACTGTTGAAAACTCCAATAAATTGTTAATAAGCATAAAAAAATCCGAAAAATATTTTTCGGATTTCTTTAAAGGTTTGTTACTGTTGAAACTAAGAATTAAAGACACCCATTTCTGAATATTTTTTCATCCTATTTTTAACCAATTCTTTTGGGGATAAGTTCTTTAATCCTTTGTATTCTTTTGTAATTGCATTTGCAACAATTTCAAATATTTTTTCACGATTACTATGCGCTCCTCCAAGTGGCTCTCTTACGATTAAATCGATCAATTTTTGTTTTTTCATATCGGTAGCAGTCAACTTTAAAGCTTCTGCAGCTTGTTCTTTATATTCCCAACTTCTCCAAAGTATAGAAGAACAACTTTCTGGTGAAATTACAGAATACCAAGTATTTTCAAGCATTAAAACTTTATCACCAACTCCAATACCTAAAGCACCACCACTAGCTCCTTCACCAATAATAACAACAATAATTGGCACTTTAAGGCGGGTCATTTCTATAATGTTTCTTGCAATCGCTTCTCCTTGCCCTCTTTCTTCTGCTTCTAGTCCTGGATAAGCACCTGGCGTGTCAATAAGAGAAATTACAGGTATCCCAAATTTTTCAGCAGATTTCATTAATCTCAACGCTTTTCGATACCCTTCAGGATTAGACATTCCAAAATTCCTATACTGTCTTGTTTTGGTGTTATATCCCTTTTGTTGTCCGATAAACATAAATGTTTGATCACCAATTTTTCCCAAACCACCGATCATAGCTTTATCATCTTTAAAATTACGATCTCCGTGTAATTCTAAAAAGGAATTACCGCAAATAGCTTTTATATAATCTAAGGTATAAGGTCTATTTGGATGACGTGACAACTGAACTCGTTGCCAAGGTGTTAAATTTTTATATATATCTTTTTTAGTTTCGTCTAATTTTTTTTTGATTTGAGCACAGGTATTAGAAACATCAATATGGCTTTCAGCTCCTATCGTACAAGCTTTTTCATATTGCTCGTTTAGCTCTTTAATTGGTAGTTCAAAGTCAAGATATTCCATAGTATCTATTTTGTATTATTTGAATAATAGTTCACAAATATAAAGGATATTGTCTGTAAACAATCAATCTTTTTTTCTTGTTTTAATAATTCCGTTTAAGACTACAGTTATTAAAATAATTATAGCCCCTACATAAAAAGTAGGGCTCATATATTCTTTTTCACCTAAAATCAGTAGTGCTAATAAAATTCCATAAATAGGTTCCATATTTGTAGTAAGCATTACGGTATATGGACTAATCCATTTCATAACATGAACTGATGCGATAAAAGCATAAGCGGTACATATAGAAGCTAAAATTATTAAATAGGTCCAATCGCTTACAGATAACTTAAAGAAAGTATCATCAAATCCATCTGTAAATAATATATATATGGTAATAAACAATAAACCAAATAACAATTCGTAAAACGAAATTACTGATGCATTGTGACTTTTTACCATCATTCCATTAAATATTGAAAACAAAGCTCCTAAAAAAGAAGCTAATAAGGCAAGTAATATTCCTGATAAATATTCTGATTCAACTTTAAAAATAATATACAATCCTATTATTACAATTAATCCGAAAATTACTTCATAACTAATAATTTTTCGTTTAAAAAAGACAGGCTCTAAAAATGAAGCAAAGAAAGCTCCCGTTGACATCATCGCTAAGGTTATTGAAACATTAGAAACTTTAACTGCACTAAAAAACGCTAACCAATGTAGGGCTATTATTAATCCAATAAAAGCAAATTTTATTAGTGATCGCAAAGAAACTTTTAACATTTCTTTGTTGTAAATTATATAGATTAAAACAAACAGGGATCCTAATAACATACGGTGCCATACCAATGGAACTGCTTCTATCGTAATTAAATCGCCTAATACGGCCGTAAAACCCCATATGAAGACAATAAAATGTAAATGAAAATAATTTAAAAGCTTATCGTTTTGCATTTCGAAGTAAATATATCGCTAATATTGCAAATACAAAATTAGGAAACCAACTAGCAACAATAGGAGAGAAATCACTTTGTTGAGCCATCGTTCCAAATATTTTATCGAAGAAAATAAAAATCATCCCTATACCCATTCCAATAGCCAAATTAACTCCCATTCCTCCCCTTCTTTTAACAGAAGAAACAGCTACAGCTATTATGGTTAATATATAAGCAGATATAGGCAAACTCCAACGCTTAAATCGCACCATTTCATACCTATTAATATAGGAAGAACCTCTTTTCTTTTCTCTTGCAATGAATGTATTTAACTCCGTATAATTTAAAGTTTCTGCTATATACATTACTGGAGTTAAATCTTCTAAATCAAAACTAAAAGTAGTATCTTTTTTAGCTTGAGAATCTAAGATATCTCCATTTGCAGTAATGGTTCTTTTTAAATATTTATATAATGAATAGGTACTATCAGTTTCATTATAATTTATTTTATCAGCTTTAATCTTATATTCCAGCTGATTTCCATTAAAGTGCTCTAAAGTGAATTTTTCTCCTGTTTTATCCTTTACATTAAAGTAACTTACATAGATATAATCATTGTTATTTATTTGTCGATATACATTGGTTTGAGTTCTGTCATTTTTACCTTTTTTTATATACTTAAATATAAACTCATTAAACCCCTTACTTGCCAAAGGAGCCAAATACATTCCCATTATTAAAGCCCCAATACAAACAATTGTTGCTCCAATAAAATATGGGCGTAGAAACCGATAATAGGAAACACCACTGCTTAAAAATGCAATTACTTCGGTATGATTGGCTAGTTTTGAAGTAAACCAAATTACGGAAAGAAATAAAAATAATGGAAACAATAAATTAGCAAAATAAATCGTAAAATAAATATAATATTCAACTACCTCCAAAAAGGGAGCTTTATTTTGTAAAATTTTATCAATTTTTTCTGCCAGATTAACAGTGATCCCAATAGGTATAAAGAGCAATAGTAATAAGGTAAAAGTACCTATATATCTTTTTAATATATATCTATCGAGTATACTTAACATGTATTACAACCTATTATCCATTTGTTTTACCATCTTACTTTTCCAAACTCCAAAGTCTCCCGCTAATATATGCTTTCTCGCTTCACGAACCAACCATAAATAGAAACCAAGATTATGGATTGTTGCTATTTGCCTACCTAACATTTCGTTAACTGTAAAAAGATGGCGCAAATAAGCTTTACTATATGCTGTATCAACCCAGGTAATATTCATTGAATCTATTTCAGAAAAATCATCTACCCATTTTTTATTCTTAATATTTATAGAACCAAAAGCTGTAAAAAGCATTCCATTCCTTCCATTTCGTGTAGGCATCACACAATCGAACATATCAATTCCCAAAGCAATATTTTCCAATATATTAATAGGAGTTCCAACACCCATTAAATACCTAGGTTTGTCCTTTGGAAGAATTTCTGTAACAACAGCAGTCATTTCGTACATTTCTTCGGCAGGTTCTCCAACAGAAAGTCCTCCAATTGCATTTCCTTCAGCTCCAACAGATGCAATATATTCGGCTGATTGTTTTCTTAAATCTTTATAGGTACTGCCCTGAACAATTGGAAAAAATGTTTGTCTATAATCATACTTTAAAGGAGTTTTATCTAGATGAGTTAAACAGCGTTCCAACCAGCGATGCGTCATATGCATTGATCTTTTTGCATATTGATAATCGCAAGGATAAGGAGCACATTCATCAAATGCCATGATAATATCTGCGCCAATTGTACGCTGTATTTCCATTACATTTTCTGGAGTAAACATATGATAACTACCATCAATATGAGATTTAAACTTAACCCCTTCTTCTTTAATTTTTCTATTTGCAGAAAGAGAATAAACCTGATAACCTCCACTATCGGTAAGGATATTACGATTCCAATTCATAAATTTATGAATTCCTCCAGCTTTTTCTAAAATTGTAGTTGTTGGTCTTAAGTATAAATGATAGGTATTACCTAAAATAACATCTGGATTGATATCCTGCTCTAATTCTCTTTGGTGCACACCTTTAACTGTTCCTACTGTACCTACAGGCATAAAAATTGGTGTTTCAATAACACCGTGATCAGTAGTAATAGTTCCAGCTCTAGCTAGGGTTGAAGTATCAGTTGCTTTTAAATCGAATTGCATTATACTATTTTAGGTTTCCTATCTTAACTAATAGGAAGGAGCAAATATAAAGTGATTTGTGGTTTTAAGGAGTAGAAGTAGAAAGTATAATTTCCTTTTAACAAATTTCATCTCTTTCTGTTAACTAAATGCCCTAAATCGTTAATAACTGACTTGAATTCCATTTTGAACAAGGAGATCAAAAGTCTATTTTTGAACCAGAAAAATAACAATATGCCAGATATTAATCACTTAAATGATTTAGTTGTACAAGTACGTAGAGATATTTTACGCCAAGTACATAAAGTAAACTCAGGACATCCAGGAGGTTCTCTAGGATGTACCGAATTTTTTGTAGCTCTTTATCAAGAAATATTGGAGCGAAACCCATCTTTTAATATGGACGGAAAAGGAGAAGATCTTTTCTTTTTATCTAACGGTCATATTTCACCAGTTTTTTATAGTGTTTTAGCACGATCAGGTTATTTTCCTGTTGATGAGCTTAATACGTTTAGATTGCTAAACACTCGATTACAAGGACATCCTACTACTCATGAGGGTTTACCAGGAATTAGAATTGCTTCAGGTTCTTTAGGACAAGGGATTTCTGCTTCGATTGGAGCAGCACAAACCAAAAAACTAAATAATGATACGCATCTAATTTACACCTTATGTGGTGATGGAGAATTACAGGAAGGACAAAATTGGGAAGCTATCATGTATGCTGCTGGCAATCATATTGATAATTTAATTGTCACCGTAGATTACAACAAACAGCAAATTGATGGTTCAACAGATACGGTACTTCCATTGGGAAATTTAAGAGCAAAATTTGAAGCTTTTGATTGGGAGGTCATTGATATTGAAAATGGAAATGATTTGGAAGCTATTTTTAGTGGTATGAAATTGGCTAAAGAAAAAACAGGAAACGGAAAACCAATTTGTGTTTTGTTACATACGGTAATGGGTAATGGTGTCGATTTTATGATGCACACGAATGCATGGCATGGAAAGGCACCAAATGACGAACAATTAGAAAATGCATTAGCACAAAACCCTGAAACTTTAGGTGATTACTAAAGATACAATTAGAGAAAACCATATGAAAAAATATATAGACACCGGAAAAAAAGATACTAGATCAGGTTTTGGCGACGGACTGACAGAATTAGGAAAATCCAATAAAAATGTAGTTGCTCTTTGTGCAGATTTAATTGGATCCTTAAAAATGGATGATTTTAAAAAAAACCACCCTGAACGTTTCTTTCAAATTGGTGTTGCTGAAGCAAATATGATTGGTATTGCTGCTGGAATGACAATTGGAGGTAAAATTCCTTTTACAGGAACTTTTGCAAATTTCTCAACAGGAAGAGTTTATGATCAAATACGCCAGTCTGTTGCTTATAGCAGTAAAAATGTAAAGATTTGCGCATCTCACGCTGGATTAACTTTAGGAGAAGATGGTGCTACTCATCAAATACTAGAAGATATTGGTTTAATGAAAATGCTTCCAGGAATGACCGTAATCAATACTTGTGATTACAATCAAACAAAAGCAGCAACTATTGCTATAGCATCCTATAATGGACCTGTTTATTTAAGGTTTGGAAGACCAAAAGTTGCTAATTTTACTCCAGAAAATCAAATTTTTAAAATTGGTAAAGCTATAAAACTACAAGAAGGAAACGATGTTACAATTGTAGCTACAGGGCATTTAGTTTGGGAAGCTTTACAAGCTGCAGAGATATTAAACGAACAAGGAATTTCTGCAGAAGTAATTAATATTCACACCATCAAACCACTTGATGATGAAGCTATATTAAATAGTATATCTAAAACTAGATGCATTGTTACTGCTGAAGAACATAACTTTTTAGGTGGTCTTGGAGAAAGTGTTGCTAGAGTATTGGCAAATAACAATCCAACACCTCAAGAATTTGTAGCTACTCAAGATACTTTTGGGGAATCTGGAACTCCAGAACAATTAATGCAAAAATATGGATTAAATGCGAGTGCAATTTGTAAAGCAGCATTAAAAGTGATTGACAGAAAATAAACTGATCATTTTTTATAGGTTGAATTATTTATTTCTATAATGTGTTATCCAAATAATCTGGAACTCCGTCATTATTTGCATCTGTAAATACTACAGTATATAAAGTAACTACTCCTGTTTCGTCGTTTGTTTTACGCTGCATTTCAACTTCATTCTCTTCAAACTCCGGATCAGCATCACCAGGGTTTAACTGATATTCTTTAGCTTCAACCTCATGCTTAGTTAACCTACCATCACCATCATCATCTGGATCAGCAAAATTTGGAATTCCATTAGCATCCGTATCATCATCTAATTCATTTCCATTATCATTTAAATCCTCAAAGGAGGATAACACTGTATCTAAGTCTTGATCAGATTTTTCTATTGAATACAAGTGGAATGTAAATATTAATTGAGCATAGTATTCTATCGGACTTCCAATTGGAGGTGTATTGTAATACCCCAAACCAGAAGGTATAAAGGCAGCACCAATACCATAATCATCAAAAGTTAGTGTTCCATCAGAATTTTCTGTAAATCCAGTTGCCCCATTGAATTCTATTATAGCTTTTTGAAGGCCCTTAATTATTTGTGTTAAATCAAAAGTTATAGGAGAAATAGATGAATCGAAGGAGTCATTGTCTTTCAATATAGATCCGTCATAACTAACGGTAGCTAAATCTGAAAACTCTGCTCTTTCCCCATCACCTTGTCTTACATTTAAATAATATAATTTATATTCAACACTTTCATCAATAAGATCAGTAACCATTTTAAAAGTGACTTGACTCATTAATGGTGTTTTTGAAGAATTTTCTCCAGAAATTGTATCAAATAGAATTCTATAATTGAAATCATTAGGGGGATTTTCAAATTCCTCGTAATTATAAAAATGTGTTTCTAAATACTCCTCTACTTCTTCTTTAGCAACTATAACTTCATCACTTCTCTCATGAGGGGGAACAACTATCACTCCATCATCGTCATTATTACATGAAAAAATCACAACAAATAACGTAGCAATCGGTATTAAAAATTTAATTTTTCTCATATTTATTTTTTTCAAGTTACAAACATACGATTTTACTGTATTTTTACATTCCAGATTAACATCAATTTAGTAAATGAGGATAGATAAATATTTATGGTGTGTTCGCTATTATAAGACAAGAACTATAGCAACTCAAGCATGTAAAAAAGGTACTGTTAAAATAAGTAAAAAATCTGTAAAACCTTCGAGAGATGTATATCCTGGTGATATTATAGAAGTTAGAATTAATCAAATACAATATCAATTACAAGTACTTGATTTACCACCTAATAGAGTGGGTGCTAAATTAGTGGGGATCTACAGAAGTGACACTACCCCTAAAGAAGCTTTTGAAAACACAGAATTACTTAAATACGCAAAAGATTATTATCGCAAACAAGGAACTGGTAGGCCTAGCAAAAAAGATCGAAGGGATTTAGAAGATTTTACAGAATCTACTTCTGATGATTAAGCTATCATTTACTATCTTTGAAAAAAACTTTTTCTAATGACTCAAATTGATAACATCATATTGGATAAAAAACAAATCGATCATAAAATAAGACGAATTGCATATCAGATATATGAGAACAATGTTGAGGAAAAAGAAGTTATTATTGCTGGTATATTTGAGAATGGATTTTTATTTGCTCAGAAAATAAAAAAAACACTCGAAAAAATAGCACCAATTAAAGTCACTATGTGTAAAGTAATTATTGATAAAAAAAACCCTATACACCCTATAAAAACCTCCTTAAATCCTGAAGAATACAAGAATAAATCATTGGTTTTAGTTGATGATGTTCTTCATTCTGGCACTACTTTAATTTACGGGATTAAACATTTTTTAGGAGTACCTCTTAAACAGTTTAATACGGTTGTTTTGGTTGATAGAAATCATAAAAAATATCCTGTAAAAGCTGATTTCAAAGGAATTTCTCTTTCTACATCCATCAATGAAAATATATCTGTTGTTTTTGAAAAAGGAAACTATTTTGCTCGATTGGACTAATTCCTTATTTCCTTATTAATTTCTTCTACAACTGCTGCAACAGTTAAATCATCTATTGACAGTTTAATGTCAGATTGATTATAAAAATAAGATCTTTCAAAAAGATGTTTTCTTATAAAATCGTTTAATAGTTCTTGAGATTTAATATGAGCGATTAATGGCCTATTTAATCTTTCATTAAAAAGTCTTTTGGTTAATTCTTCATTCGAGGATTTTAAATATATCGTAATGGTATTTTCTGTAGATTTCATAAATTCCATAGTATCCCCAAAACAAGGAGTGCCCCCTCCTGTTGCTAAAACTATATTTGAATCACTAGAGAGTATTGTTTCTAAAATGGTTCTTTCCTTCTTTCTAAAATAGAGTTCCCCTTTTTTTGAAAATATTTCAGAAACAGTGTGTTGCTCTTCATATTCAATAACTTGATCTAAATCTATAAATTTATAGTTTAATAATTCCGATAAATGTTTACCAATGGTAGTTTTTCCACTACCCATATAACCTATTAAAATTATTTTCATTTTTAGTTTAAAGTTGTAATTGTTTCATAATGAAGTAAGAGAATTATTTTTCAAATTTAACTTAAAATTGCTTTGAAATATAAAAATAATGATAGTATATTTGCACCCGCATTCAGAGAAAACTTAATTGTTAGAATGAAGACCTGGTAGCTCAGTTGGTAGAGCACCTCCCTTTTAAGGAGGTGGTCCTGGGTTCGAGCCCCAGCCAGGTCACTAAAAAAGTCGAGCATTATGCCTCGGCTTTTTAGTTTAAACAAAGTAATTTAATACCGAGGTGCTGGAACTGGTAGACAGGCATGGTTGAGGGCCATGTGTTCTTATGAACGTGTGGGTTCGACTCCCATTCTCGGTACTTCACAAACTTGTAATAATATTGTATATCAATATCTTACGAGTTTTTTTATTTATATTTGTCCGACATAAGCCCCATAAAGTACAAAGGACTTGTTTTTCTATTTAAAAATAGCATCGGAAAAGCCGTTGTTCAGATTAATCCGATAAACGAATTTAAAAATTAAATCAAGATCGTCCTTTTATCCATTTATGAAGTAATTAATTATATACTTTGTTAGTAATAGTATTTACTATTTCAATATTTGATAATCTGAATATATATATATATATATATATATAAAGGCATTAATGATTTTGCATTTAAATAAGTTTAATTTTTTACAATTTGTTTTGTTATTGTGCCTTTCGAAGTCTTAATACTCAATAAGTAAATTCCTGTATTTAAATGAGTTACATCTAAGAATCCATCAGTTGATTTTAAGTTTAAATTTACTCCCAAAGTATTGTAAAGAATTACCTCAAAAAGTTCCAATCGATTATTAGTTTCTATATTTATAACATTACTAGTTGGATTTGGAAAAACGCGTATGGTATTTTCTAAATCTTTAAAATTTGGAAGTGACAGGGTATTATCTATATGATTTTGAAAAAACAGCCAAGCTTCTTCACCAGCATTAATATCCATATTTCCCCAAGCTCCAGGCCAATCATGACCACCACCTACTACTTTATAGAACCAAACTTCATTATTATTAATGCCATTTAGATGTTTTTCACTAAGCACATAACTACCGTCTGAAGTATCCGTATTTGGTAGTGTTTCGGTCACCATCAATGTACATTCGTTTTTTTCTGAAAAATAATCAATGGTAAAAGGAATGCTTGGGTAAGCTCCCCATCCATCATTGTTATTTGGGTCTCCAGAAATAGGCGTTACGCTATCCTGGGAACCATGTATTTCAAATAAAGGGATTGGAGGGCTATTATCACATTCGTCTAATATGTCTTGTAAAATCATACCTGCTACAGGAGCAACAGCTTTAAAGGTATCGTATGCTTGACACGCTAGCATGTAACACATATCTCCACCATTAGACATTCCCGTTGCAAAAGTGTAGTCCGGGTTCAAGCCATGGGTTAATTGAAGGTATCCCACTAATTCAGTTAAAAAACCAACATCATCTATAGTTTCATTTTGATGAAATGCATAGCCTACATTCCAAAATCGATATCCCTCCGAATCTGTAGTTCCTCTGGGATAACAAACAGCAAAACCGTATTGATTCGCAAATTGATTCATCTCTGAGTAATTTCTTATATCATTTGCGTCTCCACCAAAGCCATGCATAACAATTACTAATGGCATTTGCTCATTTAAATCTACAGGCTCATAGTAGATATATTGACGGTCAATACCGTCATGTTCAAATTCAATATATTGTGCTTGTGCTTTATTATAAGAATAAAACAGTACAAATACTAAAATAATTAACTTATACTTTTGGTTTATTTTTGAGTGTTTAATTTTGTGGGCTGATTTATTTTCTTGTGTAAACGTCATTAGTTTCATTTTTTAGGTTACTAATTCCAAAAGTCAAGAAAATTTATTGCCACCACCCTTTTATATTGTAAACAATTTTTGGTTGATTTTTTGCCTGAGCGACTCCTATTTCTCTTGCAGCAATAATTGCTGATTTTTGAAGCTCAAAACCTTGATTTTCTTCATAATTCTGAGCTCTATCGTATTTTTCATATGCCAAATCCCATTCTCTTTTATCGTCGGCATCAAGCTTTCCTGAAATACCAGCAAATAATTCTTTTGCTTCATTAGCACATTTTGAATCAGCAGATACTTCTGATAAATAAGATGAAGCTAGATTTGAATCTCTATTAGCCCAAGCCCCCTTTGCTTTACCCATAGCTTCCGCACACCTATGATCTTCTATATCTCTGAGAAGTGTTTGAGCTGTATCATAACAAGATACATCTGGAAGTATTGATACTAGATGAGATGCAGCTTCATCCCATTCATTATTTACTTTCGAAACTGTAGCCTTTTGAATATTTTCTACACATTCATTCTCGAGCTTCATCTTATACACTTTTAGTGTAAGATCTTGACACTTTATATAACAATCTTTAGAGACCTCAGGGACTGCTAACAAAATAGAAATAGCTTCCTCGTATTCTTTTCTGTCAGCCTTTGTCATAGCATCTTTTTTAATAAAATCACATTTATCATTGTAATACTCCATGATTTTAATTTTTCCGTTATTTATAAAATCTTTGAAAATAGGATTCTTAGATTTTATTTGTTTAAGGGCTGAAATATAAGCCTTAGTATCACTATTCCCTACCCCTTTTACAGTCATAGATTCTGACGCAAAGAGTATTCCTTCGAATCCATCTCCTATATAAAAATTAAGCTCAAGAGTTAATGCAACTTTTCTTGGAGGCCCAGGAAGTACTTCTTGGAATAAAACTGAAATATTTGGAGTAATTATAAACCTAGAATTTTGGGTTCCACCCAAACCATTCATTGTAACAATTTTGTTTAGTTTGTTTTTTAATAAATTCTTAGCAGCACTTGGCAATCCGTCTATTTGTTCTGAAACAAAAGTAGAAAGTTGAACCCTAGCTAAATCATCCGTTTTACCTGCAGAATTTTGACCAAAAGAAAAGGAAGTAAAAAGTAGCAGTACTAAAGTGTTTAAAAAATGTCTCATCTTTTATATATTTTTATTTAGATCCTAAATATAGTGTTGCTTCACCTAAACCTCTAATGGTTAATTTATTTTCAATTCCCATTTCTTTTAAATAACTACTTAAACCCTTAGCCCATCTTCTTGCATCAAGACCTTTTGCAATTCCGTTTTTGTTTAAGTAAGTCATTGGAATTCTAACTTGTTCAAAATTCATCATTGTAGCTTCTGCATCCATTGTTGTATAACGACCACTTACAGTATTGTCATCTAACCAATTTTCAATTAAAAAACCTAATTCATCATCCCCAAACTCATCAGATTCTAAATCATAATCCCAATCATCCCAGACACGAATACCCAGGTTAATTTCTCTACCATCTTCAAACCATCGTTCAAATGCTGTTTGTAATTCTGATAAAAAACTATCAATATGAGAAGCAACTGCTTCTTCCAACAAAATAGGCAATGGGCTAGAAAAATCTGGAGCTCCAGTTCCTGAAGCTTGAGCTATTTGTTTACCTGTATAAGAATCTATTGCTTTTAAAATAAAAGTAACCTGTTTTTCCATTCCATCATCATTTACTGTCCATCCTAGTTTTAAAATTATATCAGCCTTAGCCACTTTTTTAAGAGCATCAATAGGAGATTCTGAAACTTCTGCACCACCATACTTTGAAGATCTCATTGCTTCTTCGGCTCCTACCCTTTCAATCTTATCAAGTTGACTTTTAAGATTTTTAGCATCAAAACCCCTTTGGCTTAACGTACCATTAATTTGAGTAATAACAAGATCTAAATCAGTATCACGTTGAAGTGCTATTCGGTATGAAGGAACATCTTTAATAACACCTTGATTATTATATATCTCTGAATAGCCATTTTCAAAACACCAATTATCAGCTGGTACGACCATTAATGTTGGTTTTTTTGCTTGTGAATATGAAAAGCTTGTTAACAATAACAAAGCGATTATTATTAGTTGTTGTATTTGTTGTTTCATTTAAATTTAAATTTAAAAACCACTGTTAAGTGATTTAATTATTTTTTCTTTTTCTAGGGTTTTTCTTAAAAGAGCTATATTTACTGTTAATAGAGTGCCTATTCTATACTCTTTTTTACTTACTTTCATTCTATCTGTAACTACTTCAATAACATTTACATATTTGCTAAAGCTATTTAGGTCTTCCTTTTCTGTGCTTGCAAAAAACTCTTTAAAATAATTTTCGAATTCAGCCTCTAAGAAAGGAGATCTCGCTAAAGGAGGTTTTTTAGCGCACTTTGATCCTTGTCCATTAATTCCCTGAAAGATAACAGCATGAACTGCATTTTTAGAAGCTTGTAATCCAGCAAGACTTTCATCTCTTAAGATAGAAAAAACCTTTAGTGTGTAAACACCTGCATTAGATTCTCCAACACATTCAATGGTGTAATTCCACTTAGCAGTTTCAGTATCTGCTTTCTTTTTATTTCTTTTAGATTGAGCATCTGTTGTCCCAATCGCAAAAAATAAAATTGTAAAAAATATTAATATCTTTTTCATATTATTTAATTTGTCTAATTAACATTCCGGTAGATAAGTTCTTCGCTTTTCCTTTAAAAAGTGTTTTATCATATTCTTGTTCATTTTCTTCATTAGCACCAAAACGGTTATCCCATACTTGGCTCTTATCAACTTTAATAGTTGCAATTTTCTTGTAAGTGATATCATTGGTTTTGCTATCCCACATCTCTTCAAGTACTTCGAAGCTTTCTCCACCTTCTAAACCTTCTTTCATTCCAATTTTAGAATAAATTTTCCCATCTTCTATTTTAATTGGGGATTTTGTTTTAAAAACGTCATAACTTTTCTGGAGTTTGATATATACCTTGTCTAAATTTCGAATAGTTGCCAATTCAATGATTTGTTCTTCTGTTCTCTTTTCTTTTAAAGAAAACGTAATAAGACTAGTAGCCTTTTCTTTTCCAATAAACTCAAAGTTAATATCTAAAGTAGACAAGTCAACATCTTCACCACTTCTCTTTGATCCGAAGAGTTTTTTAAATTTTGTAAAATATTCATCAGTCCAGTCTAACCGATATAACCAAGCAGTTGTCCAAACTGTATAGCCTTCTTTTGTTTTCTCATAAATTTTTTGAGAAGCCTTTAAAGCTAATTCTCTAGGAAGTCCAGACAATTCATTTGCCGCTGCATCACTTTGTTGTTTTATAACTAAGGCTATTGGCTCATTTGTAACAAAATTCATTTTTGTAAAAACTACAAAAGTATCTTTTATTAAGTTTTTACCATTATTTTCAAGCTCAGCATTACCTCTTATAGTTGTTGAAGCTACATTTTTTTCTTGGTCACTAGCACTATACGCACCTCTTTCTTTAATAAGTTTGAAAGGGTTATAGTCGTCTTGATAAAATTGATCTAAAGCAAACCACTTTGAAACCAATTCAAAAGGTAATTTCTTAGCTTTTACAAATTTATCTATTTCATATTTCACTTCAGAATTATCGGTTATAATTCCAGCAGTTGCATCACTTGCAGCTCCAACAAGCAACTTACTTGCTCCGCTTTTTGTTAAACCAAACTGCGCTCTCTCCTCTTCAGTTAAATCATAATCAACCCTATTGAAAGAATTTAATTCTATTCTGTGATCATTATATTTATCAGGGAATGGCCATGCTTGGTATGCTTTGGAAACCAAATCTGAATTGTTAAAACTATCCCCAACAACCAATACGTTGTGTAGAGAACTTCTCTGATACTTTTTACCTTCAACTTCAGTTTTTTGGGCGGAAACCCCTTGAATTGTTAGCAATAAAATTGATAGAATAAAAATACTTTGTTTCATAATAATTAGGTTTAAAAAAAAAATAGATAAAGTTATAGTTAGGAATTAAAAACAGTTTAAATATCAATTCTCTATAGAGGTTAATTTATAAAACTAGTTTAAACAAACAATCCTTTATTTTCACTAAAGTAGTAAAATACAATGACTTTGATACTTATTATAAAAAAAATAAGTGTATTATATCGCACTTATTATATTTTATTATAAAAAAAGATATTAACTAAATGATAACCTTTTAAACTTATAATTAAGAGTTAATTTAAATAGATGTGATTTGGTTTTACAAACCTTAACTATAAAATATATCATTTCTATATATTTTAATCTCATTAAATATTGTTTAACTTTATATATTTGTTATTAAACGTTTGTGATGTATATTTAAAAAATATTACTACTTTCGTAGTGACATAATCAAAAATAAAAAAAATGTTTAAAAAATTTACAATCACTGACATATTACTCTTTATTTCAGCAATTTTATCATTGATATTTTCTGAAATACTTTATTTTCAAGGAAACAAAGTAGATGGAACTTTTATTGGACTATGGGTTCCATCAATATTAGCATTTGGAATTTACCTAAAACTAATAAATAACACCAAAGATGATTGATTTAATACCATATTTCGCAGGTTTAATAACACTTCTTTTTGGATTCGGTTTTATTTTTGCAATTAAAGCAGCTAATAAAAGAAATCCAAACAACAAAAAGGACGATTAAACAACACAAAGTTAATATACCGAATGGGTTTTTCTAGATAATTTACTCTTGATGCAAACATTCTTAGATAATTTTATATACTTATATTACACCATTAATTCTATTCTAGATTTGAATACCTAAATAGAATGCATTAAAAAGGTTCATAATCTTGGAGCATAAAAACTTGCCATAATTACTGAATAATATAAAATAAAAAATAAAAACAATGGAAGAATTAACAATTTTAGCACAACTAACTTTAGCAATATCTGTTGCTTATGTATGGGTTTTCAGATTTCACAATGTCTTGAAAGAATTTAAAAGTTTTGGATTAAATGACCTAAGCCGAAATATTGTTGGAGTTAGTAAAATATCTCTAGCTACTTTGATTGTTGCAGGTATTTGGTTCCCATCATTAATTTTTATCCCATCTATTTGTATGGGGCTATTTATGTTAGCCGCGCAATATTTTCATTTTAAAATAAAAAACTCTTTTGCGAAACACCTTCCTTCTCTAATTCTTTTGATTTTATGTGCTTTTATAGCAGTAGAATCAATACAATAAACACGTATGGACATAGATAAAATAGGTGTTCTTATATCAAGTTTCTCTTTTTTTGCTTATACCATATACTATTTTAAATCATCAAAAATGAAAATGGAATTCAAACGATTTGGTTTAGAAAAATTTGGTCTAATAATCATGACATTACAATTTTTAGGCGCAACAGGTTTATTAGTTGGACTTCTATTTAATCCATTACTAATTATTTCATCTTTAGGTCTTGCATTGCTCATGTTAGCAGGATTTTTAGTGAGATTAAAATTAAAAGATGGTATTTTGGTTTCTTTACCGGCTTTGTTTTATATGAGCTTAAATGCTTATATCTTTTTAACAACAATAAATTAAAAAACCAATAAATTTAATACTAGTAATATTTCGTTTAAAATAATGTTTGATGTTTCTCCTGTTCTTGATAAAGTTTAAATTCTAAAAATTTCTAAATTAAAAATTTACATCCAATCAATAATTACAATTTGTTATTTTTTTTAAATCTGTACCCTTATAATTAAAAAGAAAGTCATGAATAAAGATGAAAAAACAACTCTTATATTTACTGGATCTGCAATCGAAGCACAACCTTTAGTTAATAGTTTAAATGAATTAAACATCAACCCTATAATTAGAGACGATCATCAAAGTGCTATCTTAAGTGGTTTTGCAGCTGGTGTTCCAGGGCAAATAAGAATGTATATCCGAAAAGAAGAAATAATTATTGCTAAATCTACATTAGAGGATTTCGAGCATAACTTCGAAGATTAACTAAGAATACATTTTAGTTCGGATCTCTTTAATCTTGTCATCACTCATATACTCTTCAAAGGTCATATAACGGTCAATAACCCCTTTAGGAGTTAATTCTACAACTCTGTTACCAATAGTTTGTGCAAACTCATGATCATGGGTTGTTAAGATGACTGTTCCTTTAAAGTTTTTCAAAGTATTATTAAAAGCTGTAATAGATTCTAAATCTAAATGATTTGTAGGCTCATCTAGTTTTAGAACATTAGCACGAATCATCATCATTCTGCTTAACATACAACGAACCTTTTCACCTCCAGATAAAACATCACACATTTTTAATGCCTCTTCCCCACTAAATAGCATTTTACCTAAAAAACCACGAATAAAAACTTCTTCCCGTTCTTCTTCCGTTTTTGCCCATTGACGCAACCAATCCACTAAGCTCATTTTCTTTTCGAAAAACTTTTCATTATCTAAGGGCAAATAACTTTGTGAAGTGGTTACTCCCCATTGAAATTTACCACCATCTTGTTTTAAATTACCAGAAACAATTTCATAAAAAGCAGTGGTAGCTCTTGAGTCTTTTGAAAATAAGATGACCTTATCCCCTTTATCTAAATTTAAATCAATATTGTTAAATAATACTTCGCCATCGATAGTAGCAGATAATTTTTCGATATTTAATATTTGATCTCCTGCTTCCCGTTCGGAAGTAAAAATAATAGCTGGGTATCGTCTACTAGATGGTTTAATTTGTTCTATATCTAACTTTTCGATCATTTTTTTTCGAGATGTTGCTTGTTTCGATTTTGCAACATTGGCACTAAAACGAGCAATAAATTCTTGTAATTCCTTTTTCTTTTCTTCCGATTTTTTGTTTTGCTGTGCTCTTTGTCTAGCAGCTAATTGACTGCTTTCGTACCAGAAGGTATAATTACCACTAAAATGAGAAATTTTACCAAAGTCAATATCACTAATATGCGTACAAACTGAATCTAAAAAGTGTCTATCATGAGAAACAACAATCACACAATTATCATAATTAGCTAAAAAATTCTCTAGCCAAGAAATCGTTTCGTAATCTAAATCATTGGTTGGCTCATCCATAATTAAAACATCAGGATTTCCAAATAAAGCCTGAGCTAAAAGCACCCTCACTTTTTGCTTACCATCTAAATCTGCCATCGAAGTATAATGCAAACTTTCGCCAACACCTAAATTAGATAACATAGTAGCAGCATTACTTTCAGCATTCCAACCGTTCATTTCTTCAAAAGTTATTTGAAGTTCCCCTATTTTTTCAGCATTTTCATCCGTATAATTCTCATAAAGCTTATCTATTTCAGATTTCACTTTAAACAAATCATTATTACCCATTACAACGGTTTCCAAAACCATAAATTCATCAAAAGCATTATGATTTTGTTCTAAAACTGACATTCTTTTTCCTGGAGCTAAATGAACATGGCCAGAAGTTGGATCTTGTTTATCTGAAATTATTTTTAATAATGTGGACTTACCAGAACCGTTTGCACCTATAATTCCGTAACAATTTCCTTGAACAAACTGAGTGTTTACCTCATCAAATAATATACGTTTACCAAATTGAACTGATAAATTAGAAACTGAAAGCATAGTTTTTTTCTTTTGTGAAATTTGGCGCAAAAATAAGTATTTAAGTCAAATTAGCGCATTTAAAATATTTTATTTTCTTTTAACTCGTTATTAACAAAATGATGATCAGTAGGTTTTATTTTTGTTGGATTATTTATTATGATTATATGACTAAAAAATTACTGCTATTATGTATGATTTGCCTTATTATTATTTCTTGTAAAAACAAGGAAGATGGTGTTCCATTGTTTACTTATGTCGGTGGGGAAATTATAAATCCAAAAGAAGATTATGTTATTTTTTATAAAGATGAACAATTTTTAGATAGCGTTAAGCTAGACGCTAATAATAATTTTATATATAAAGCTAAAAATATAAAGCAGGGTCTTTATTCATTTAGTCATAAGGAATATCAAGTGTTTTATCTAAAGCCTTCAGATAGTTTAATGCTTCGAGTGAATACCTTAACTTTTGATGAATCTCTTTCTTACACAGGAGTTGGTGCAGAAAGAAATAATTTTTTAATGGAAATGTTTTTGCATAATGAAAAGGAAACTAAATTAATGCCCAAACTTTATAAGTTAGCGCCTATGAATTTTGAAGAAAAATTAGATTCCCTTAAAAACATAAGATTTTTAGTTTATGATGAATTTGTGTTAAAGAATGAACCAGATGATAAATTTAAAGAAGTAGCAGAAGCAAGTATTAATTATGATTATTATTCAAAAAAAGAAAATTACATAACTGCAAACGAACGAAAAAAAAGATCGGACAATTATTTTGAAATTCCTAAAAACTTCTATAATTATAGAAATACCATTGATTTTGGAAGTGAATCACTACGATCATATTTTCCATATTATCGCTTTTTATTTAGATATTTTGACAATGTAGCTTTGGAAGTTAGTGACGAAACTGACTATTACGCACGTAATTCGTTTGAGCATAATTACCATAAAATTAAATTAATAGATCAAATTATAACCAATGATTCTTTAAAAAACAGTATCGTAATGAGTATTGCTGGAAGGTATTTATTAAGCAGTAACGAAAGCGAAAGTCAGGAAAAGATACTAAACCTTTTCCTTAAGACTAATTCAAACAAAAAACATCACGATGAAATAAAAGACCTTACAAATGCCTCCAAGAAATTAACTCCGGGAAATAAAATCTCAAGCCATACCTTAATTACTACAGAAAATACCATTAAAGACTTACAGGCTATTATTAAAAATCCAACAGTACTATATTTCTGGTCTGGAAAATTAATGAATCATAGTAAAAACATACATTATCGTGTTTCTGAACTAAATTCAAAATTCCCTGAATATGATTATATTGGCATTAATACCGATTCTAATTTTAATAATTGGATTTCGATTATAAATAAATTCGGATTTAAAAAAGGCAAAGAATTTCAATTTAAAAATATTTCTAAAGCTGAAAAGGAATTGGTTATTTATACGGTCAACAAAGCAATTATTGTTGACGAAAATGGGATTATCATCAATGGCAGTGCCAACCTCTTCAATATTAATATTGAAGAAATCCTTCTGGAATATTTAAATCAATAACGTTTTAGAATTAATTTCCTTTTTTATAGTCTGCTAAAAACTTAGCCAAACCAATGTCTGTTAGTGGATGACTTAAGAGCCCTTCAATAGACGATAAGGGTCCAGTAATAACATCTGCTCCAAGTTTTGCACAATCAATTATATGCATCGTATGGCGCACAGAAGCTGCTAAAATTTGAGTTTCAAAACCATAGTTATCGTAAATCAAACGAATTTCTGCAATTAAATTTAATCCATCTGTTGAGATATCATCAAGTCTTCCAATAAAAGGAGATACATACGTTGCTCCAGCTTTTGCAGCCAATAAAGCCTGCCCAGCAGAAAACACTAAAGTCACATTGGTTCTAATTCCTTTATCCGAAAAATATTTTGCAGCTTTAACTCCTTCTTTAATCATAGGTAATTTAACTACAATCTGCTCATGAAGACTTGCTAGTTCTTCACCTTCTTTTACCATTCCATCAAAATCGGTAGCAATAACCTCTGCAGAAACATCTCCATCCACGATATTACAAATAGCAACATAATGTTTTAATATATTATCACGACCTGTAATTCCTTCTTTTGCCATTAAAGAAGGATTGGTTGTTACACCATCTAAAACACCTAGGTTTTGAGCATCTCGTATTTGATCAAGGTTAGCAGTATCAACAAAAAATTTCATAGAAGTGGATTTAATTAGTGGAAAAAGTAAGTGTTATTTTCAACAAAAATACATAAGTAATTAAGGCCGTGAAACTTTTCATATAAAAAGTTACGAATTATAAATGTTAATAAAAACAAAAAAGGTTTTTACTTTAACTTATAATGTTTCATTAACATTTTTTCATACCAGTTACTAGGTAAAACTCGTTTTAATACAATAGAGAATTTTTGAAGTAAATTTCCCTCTTTGTAACGAACACGAGGTTCGTTTTTATTAATTACTTTTAAAATTACATGGGCTAATTCCAGTGGGCTATTCCCTTGGTTTACATGCGCATTCATCATTTCCAATGTATTGCTATATGCATCTTTATAAGGAGAATTTTCTAAAACAGGTGCATGGTATCTCCCAGCGGCTATATTAGTTGCAAAATCTCCTGGAGCAATATTGGTCATTTTAATGCCAAATTGTTTGATCTCTATTCTAAATGCTTCTGCTGTGATTTCTAATGCTGCTTTGGTTGCGGAATATATTCCGCGATAAGGCAAACCCATATACCCAGCAATGGAAGTAATATTAATAATCAAACCACTTTTTTGCTTACGCATTTGAGGCAGCACTAATTTTATTACATTTATTGGCCCATAAAGATTAATATCAAAAGCCTTTTTAATTTCTAATTCGGGAGTTTCTTCAATAGGACCTGTTATACCAACACCTGCATTATTAACAACAATATCTAACCGTTGTTCTTTCTTAATAATAGCAGCAACAACTTCTTTAATAGTTTTAGGATCGGTAACTTCCATTTTTAAAAGAGGAAAGGAAACATCATTACTATATTTTTCAGGATTTCTACTGGTACCGTATACCATAAATCCCTTTTCAGAAAGCAATTCTCCAATTGCTCTCCCAATTCCTGATGACCCACCTGTAACTAATACTACTTTAAACATTTTAGCAAAGATAAATAAATGAATTTTTTATTTAATACTATCTAAATTTCGGGCACAAAAAATGGCAAGCTACCTACATCACACTGCTACGACCGTTTACCCTTGCTGCGTTCCCACCCTGGGGGATTCAACAGGAGCTAGTTGTGTAGGACTTGCCGCTGCAAAGATACTGCAATTTACATTTTTCACAATCTTTTCTTCTAAATTATTAAAGAATTATTATTTTGATTAAGCCATTGTGTATTAGGATATAATTTACTCAAAGAAAATTCATCTCAACCCTAAAGGAAGAAACAAAAGTTTTAACGACATTACCTTTTGAGCTTAGTGTAAAATCGATGAAAATATTAAAATGTGCGACGGGTTTGATTAATAATAAATATCTTGCGGAAAATTTATTAAAACAATGAAATTATTTAAGCTTCTCCTACTTGCCAACTTAGCACTGTTTTTTTCTATTAGTTGTGAATATAAAGTTACTTCTGCAACTGATTTATTTTATCTTACTATTAGAGATGCTAAAAAAACATATACTCCCAATGATAGCTTTTCAGTATCTATAAATAACAAAAAGAATAGTCCTATCGATTCTGTTGTCTATTATATGAATGCGGAAAAGATTATTTCTTCAAAAGGCCTTTCAGAAAAAACGATCAACCTTAAAAACCAAAAATTAGGGAATAGGTCTTTAATCGCAAAGGTTTATTCAGAAGGAACTGAATATGAAGTTTCAAAAAAAGTAAGGGTGTTGTCTTCAATAATACCTAAATTATATACCTATACTATTTTAGAAGAATATCCTCACGATACTTCTGCTTATACACAAGGGCTTGAATTTTTTAAGGACACATTGTATGAAAGTACTGGGCAATATAAAAATTCGACACTAAGAAAAACAGATTATAAAACTGGAGAAGTACTTACTACTATTCCATTAGCAGATGCTTATTTTGCAGAAGGCTTGACGATTTTAAATGATAAAATTTACCAATTAACATGGAGGGAAAAAACAGGTTTTATTTATGACTTAAAAACCTTAAAAAAGACAGGTTCTTTTGTTTATGGAAAAAGTTTGGAAGGTTGGGGTTTATGTCAAGACGGAACAAGTATTTTTAAAAGTGATGGAACTCAAAAAATATGGAAACTTAATGCAAATACGCTTGCTGAAGAAGACTATATAGAAATGTATACTAACTCCAGTAAGATAAAATCGGTAAATGAATTAGAATGGGTTGAAGGAAAAATATATGCAAACATCTACCTTAAAGATGCAATTGCTATTGTAAATCCAGAAAATGGAGCTGTTGAAGGGGTCATTGATTTAACTACTTTAAAAAACAAAGTAACCGTTAAAAATCCAGATGATGAAGTTCTTAATGGAATTGCTTATAAGGGAGAACCAAACATTCTTTATATCACAGGAAAAAATTGGAACAAACTGTTTAAAATTAAAATTATTGAAAAATAATCTTTATTCTTTCCAGATTAATGACATCAGTATATAAAGTAAAATGATAAAAGGAATAGCAATAAACTTTAATAGCAGGGTCGCAAGGATGCAAATTGCTATAAAAACATAACGAATTTTATTAGCGGCAAGATCCCAAGTTTTAAACTTTAAAGCAAATAAAGGGAGCTCAGCATTTAACAAGAAAGAACTAATAATCGTTACTCCTATTAAAAACCATTGATTAAAAATGACACTTTCTATAAAAGCTGTGTATTGAAATTGAAATATTAATGGTAAACTAATAATTAATAATGTGTTTGCAGGAGTCGGCAAGCCAATAAAACTATTGGTTTGTCTTATATCTATATTAAATTTCGCAAGTCTAAATGCAGAAGCAACGATAATAAGCATTCCAATAAATGGAATAAAGCTCATTCCCGATGCTAAACCCTTAATTATTTTTACATTTTCAAACCCTGTTTCTAGCGCTTGTGGTGCGATTGCTTTGTTAAGTAATTGAAACATAACCAATCCTGGCACTACACCAAAACTAACCATATCTGCCAAGGAATCTAATTGCTTACCGATTTCACTTTGCACATGAAGCAATCTTGCTGCTAGGCCATCAAAAAAATCGAAAAACATACCAATGATGACTAATAAGGAAGCGATTACTAAATCACCACTTACAACAAATAAAATGGCCAGGCATCCACAAAGTAAATTAAGGGATGTGAATAAATTAGGAATGTGCTTTTTCATGGTAGAATGGTTAATAGATTTTTGGCATCTTGTAAATGTATTAATTATAGCTTAAACTTTTTGATTTAGACCTTATTTTTATCAACGCTAATGATTCTTTATTAATCGTTCTAATTCATCAGGATCTTGGGTTAAATCAGTATCCTTTATTATTCATAAACAAAATTCAGTCTCATATGCTGCTTCAATAACTATAACTATTTTACTGAAAAACTCTTTTTTAGATCTTATGCTAAAAGCTGCCCGACACTTAGTATTTCATTAAATCATTTAATCATTATAAAATTCTTTCATTTAACTTAAAATGTAAAAATAGAAAAGTATTTTCGTCTATTACAATATGTACTTAATATTATAGTTTATAATCTTGTAAAATAGTAAGACTTTTACCCAAATTATAAAGCTTGAAGAAGAAATTATTTATTGGTTTATTATTTACCTGCATCATTGCAAATTCTCAATCTGTTAGAAAGTATTCTAATGAGTTTATGAATATTGGAGTAGATGCTGCTGCATTCGGAATGGCAAATGCAGTAACAGCTTCTACTGCTAATGTAAACTCAGGGTATTGGAATCCTGCGGGTTTAATCGCTTTAGAGAATAATCAATTGTCATTAATGCATGCCTCTTATTTTGCTAATATTGCCAGTTACGATTATGGCGCATTTGCGATGCCTTTAGACGATCGCAGTGCAGTAGCTATTTCTATAATCCGATTTGGGGTAGATGATATTTTAAACACCACTCAATTAATAGATGATCAAGGTAATATAGATTACAGCCGCATTAGTCTCTTTTCCACTGCAGATTATGGAGTAACTTTTTCTTATGCAAGAGCACTACAATTGGATGGTTTAAATATAGGAGTAAATGCAAAAGTAATTAGAAGAATTATTGGTGATTTCGCCTCCTCTTGGGGCTTTGGTTTGGATGTAGGCCTCCAGTTTAACAAAAACGATTGGCAATTTGGATTAATGGCTCGTGATATTACGACCACTTTTAATGCATGGGCTATAGATGAAGATAAGTTTGCTGAAATACAAGGAGCCATTGAAGGTCAAAATCAAGAATTACCTGAAACCACAGAGATTACTATTCCAAAATTAAACCTTGGAATGTCTAGAAAATTTATTTTTCATTATGATTATGCACTACTTACTGAAATTGATTTGAACTTTCGATTTGCAGAAACAAACGATTTAGTTTCTACTTCTTTTACTAACTTCACTCCTGCTCTTGGATTAGAATTTGGATATTTAGATATGATTTTTATAAGAGCTGGGATGGGTAATTTTCAGAACATAACTCAATTAGACGGAAATGAAGCGATAGGATTTCAGCCGAATATTGGAGTTGGATTTAAATATAAAGGAATTCAAATTGATTATGCGCTTACCGATTTAGGAGATCAGAGTGCTGCTTTATATTCTAATATATTTTCAGTTACCTTAGATTGGAGTTTATTTAGGTAATCGTATTTTTTTTAATTTTAAAAAGTATTTCTTTAAAATGAAGTTATATCACATTCTTATCTTATTTTTTTCTTTTTTTATAGTGCTTCCTGCTAATATAATAGCTCAAGAAATTACACTTTCTGAAACTGCGGAACTTAGTATTCTTACGATGGGACCGGGAGATGATTTAAACGATAGTTTTGGCCACAGTGCGTTTAGAGTAAAAGACACTATTCAAAATATCGATGTGGTTTATAATTATGGAGTTTACGATTTTAACACTCCTAACTTCTACCTGAAATTTGCACAAGGGAAGCTTTTGTATAACTTAGACAGAAATAATTTTACTCCTTTTTATAATTATTATTCCAAGCAAAATAGATGGATTAAAGAGCAGGTATTAAACTTAAACCCATCAGAAAAACAAAACCTCTTTAATTTTCTGCAAAACAATTTAAAACCAGAAAACAGAACCTATAAGTATGATTTCTTTTTTGATAATTGTGCTACCAAAATCCGAGATGTTATGGCAATTGTCTTAAAAGACAAAATTAGCTATCAAGATGGATTTCAAAGCAATTTCTATACATTTAGAGAACTGATTCAAAAAAATGTTGATTGGAATACTTGGGGAAGTTTTGGAATGGATATCGCTATAGGAGCCGTGGTGGATCGAAAAGCTACTTATTGGGAATATCAATTTTTACCAGAATATGTTTTTAAGGCGACAGATAAAGCTAAGTTAAATAGAGGTCAAGAAGATATTAGTTTAGTGAAAAAAACCATAAATCTATTTATCAACTCACCCGAAGAAAATAAATCTAACTTTTTTACAAGCCCCCTATTTATTATGGGGCTATTGGCTTTTATAATTTTAGGAATTACCTATAAAGATTTTAAAAACAAGATAAGAAGTCGCTGGCTAGATATTAGTATTTATAGTATTACTGGGATCATAGGGGTTCTTTTACTTTTACTTTGGTTTGCAACTGATCATTATACTACACATAATAATTATAATCTATTGTGGGCTTTTCCTTTGTCCCTATTTTTTGTACTGGCCATTTCTAAGAAAAATCCAAAACCTTGGCTTAAAAGGTATGTATTTTTCCAAATACTAATGCTGACATTACTATCTATTCATTGGATTACAGGAATTCAAGTGTTTACATATGGGTTAATACCATTATTAATTGCTTTACTTGTTAGATACCTTTATTTAGTTTTTTATTTTAAAAACACTCTTGTTCGATAAAAGAAAGAAACTTCATCTTTTTACCTCGAAGAAATGTATCTAATTCATCATAATTTCCTGCAGCAGCACTAAATTATTAAAGAAATTGGTATCAATAGTTATTAAGAGATTATACGCTACGCTACTTGATAAAACTATTTACAAAATGCTTCCCAAGTAACCTCCATTCCTTCCTTAGCCGAAAACAATGGATCGTACTCAAGTAAATTCTTAGCCTTACTAATATTTGCTAAAGAATCTTTAATATCTCCATTTCGGGTAGGACCGTAATTGGCTTGAAGCTCAATTTGAGAAATATCTTGTAAATCAGACCAAAGTGTATTTAAACTAATTCGATCTCCATAAGCTATATTATACACTTCATTAACTGAGGTATCGGGAGCAAAAAAAGCACGAATATTGGCTTGAACTGCATTTTCCACATAGGTGAAGTCACGGGTTTGTTTTCCATCACCATGCATAATAGGCGAAACCCCGTCCTTTAAAGCTTGCATAAATAATGGTATAACCGCTGCATAAGCTCCATGAGGACTTTGCTTGGGTCCGAATACATTAAAATATCGCAAGCCAATTATTTGGGTACCATACGTTTTACAAAAAACATCAGCATATAGTTCGTTGACTAATTTAGTCACCGCATAAGGAGATAATGGTTTCCCTATGTTATCTTCTAGTTTTGGTAAGGCTTTATGATCTCCATATGTAGAACTGGAAGCAGCATATACCAATCGTTTTACAGTATTATTTTCTTTTTGAGCCACCAGCATATTTAAAAATCCTGAAACGTTCACCGCATTGGATAAAAGAGGATTATGAATAGAACGTGGTACCGATCCTAATGCTGCTTGATGAGATACATAATCAATATCAATCAAGGCTTCTTTACAAGTATCCAAGTTTCGTATATCTCCTTCTATAAATTCAAAAGAAGGGTGATTCATAAACTCTTGTATGTTTTCTATATAACCATTTGAAAGATCGTCGAGCACTCGAACTTTTTTTGCTCCGTATTTTAACAAATATTCAACTAGATTAGAACCGATGAATCCTGCACCTCCGGTTACTAAGAAGTTATATTTTGAAAAGTCTTGAGAGTGATAAGAAGCTTTATACATTATAGTCTGCCGTCTATTTTATCTTCTGGCAAGAAGGATTTAACATCAAATACTACAGTAGTATTAGAAGTGTAATCATTAATATTAATATTTAAAAATTCTTGATGAGATACTGTTAACACAATAGCATCGTAGGTTTTTTTTAGCTTATTCTCTTTTGAAATCAAAGAAATTCCAAATTCACTCTTTACCTCTTCTGCATTTGCCCATGGATCAAAAACATCTACATTTAGATTGTAATTTTTTAATTCTGAAATAACATCGATTGCCTTGCTATTTCTAATATCGGGACAATTTTCTTTAAAAGTGATTCCCATTACTAGGGCATTTCCATTTTTCACTTTACCATCTTTTTTAATCATTAGCTTTACCACTTCATTAGCAACATAACTTCCCATACTGTCATTCATTCTACGTCCTGCTAAAATAATTTCCGGATTATATCCTTCCTCTATAGCCTTTTGAGCCAAATAATAGGGATCTACACCAATACAATGTCCACCGACAAGTCCTGGAGTAAAATTAATAAAATTCCATTTAGTGCTTGCAGCTTCTAAGACAGCCTTGGTGTCTATATTAAGTAGTCTAAATATTTTTGAAAGCTCATTGACAAAAGCGATATTGATATCTCGCTGTGAATTCTCAATTACTTTTGCAGCTTCAGCCACTTTAATAGAAGGAGCTAAATGAGTGCCTGCGGTAATGATAGTAGCATACAAATCGTTAACGTATTCAGCTGCTTCTGGAGTAGATCCAGAAGTCACCTTTAGTATTTTGGTTACCGAATGTTTTTTATCTCCTGGGTTCATTCGTTCTGGAGAATAGCCTGCAAAAAAATCTTTATTAATGGTAAGGCCTGACATTTGCTCCATAATAGGAATACAAATCTCTTCAGTCGCTCCAGGATATACGGTAGATTCAATGATGACAACATCTTCTTTTTTTAAAAATTTACCAACTGTTTCACTGGCTTTTTGAAGCGGAATTAACACGGGCTGATTATATTTATTGGTAGGAGTTGGTACCGTAATTATATAGACATTAGCCTCTATCATTTGAATTGGATCATCTGTTAACTTTAAACCAATACCTGTATTTAGCGCTAATGATTTTTTTAATTCGGTATCAGAAATTTCTAAAGTGGTGTCATTTCCGTTTTGCAATTCAGTTACCCGTTTTAAATTGATATCAAATCCAATAACCTTGTATTTAGTTGCAAAAGCAACTGCTAAAGGCAATCCTACATATCCTAATCCAATGATAGCAATAATGGGTTTTTTTTTCAAAATATATAAATTAATACACAAATATAAAATTCCTAAATGGAGATAAAGATGAATTTTTGATTTTTATTATGCAAAAATTGATTTCTGTAAATATCAAATATCATTATTCAAACTTCAATGTTTCACATATTCTTTATTAATAGTCATTTTAGCCGACCAAGTAAGGGTATAATTAATATCAGATAATTACATCTTTTTAAGGACCTAATTTTATAAAAAATAAAAATGGCGTCTTATCTTTTCCAAACCGATGCTATAATAAATATCTGATTTAATTTATCTAATTAGAACAATCAAAAGATTAACAGGATACTTATTATAGCATTAAAGAAAAGTATTTAGGAAAACATTCTGTTAATTATATAAAATAAAACCTTCTCTTTGGCTTAGTGGTTTAGGAATTCATTTAATTTGCAAAAAATTTAACTTGTGAATTACTTATCTGTTGAAAACATTTCAAAATCTTACGGAGAGCGTATTTTATTTAAAAACATCTCTTTTGGCATCAACGAAGGACAAAAAATAGGTTTTGTTGCTAAAAACGGAACTGGTAAAACTTCCATTTTAAATATAATTGCGGGTGATGATACCCCAGATACTGGCAATGTAGTTTCTCGTAAAAATATAAAAATTTCATACCTATCTCAAGATCCTAAATTAGATCCAAAGTGTACGATTGAGGAAATCATTAAAACATCTGATAATTTCATCATTAAAATCATTACAGATTACGAAAAAGCATTACTTCAGCCAGAAGATACAGAAGCTTATCAAAAAGCTTTTGACGCTATGGAAGCAAATCAGGCTTGGGATTATGAAACCGTTTACAAGCAAGTATTATCTAAATTAAAATTAGACGATCTCGACCAAAAAGTAGCTGCTATGAGTGGAGGTCAAAAAAAACGTTTGGCATTGGCTAATGCTTTATTAGCACAACCTCAGCTTTTAATTTTAGATGAACCTACCAATCATTTAGATTTAGAAATGATCGAATGGTTAGAAGATTTCTTCGCAAAAAGCAACATCACCTTATTTATGGTTACTCACGATCGTTTTTTTTTAGAGCGTGTTTGTAATGAAATTGTAGAATTAGACGAAGGTGTGATGCATGGGTACAAAGGTAATTACAGGTATTACCTTGAAAAAAGAGATGCGCGTATCGAAAATTTTGTTTCTGAAACTTCCAAAGCAAAACAACTTTATAAAAAAGAATTGGATTGGATGCGCAGACAACCCAAAGCACGAACTACTAAAAGTAAATCCAGGATTGATGATTTTCAAGATATAAAAAGCAGAGCGAATCAACGTAGAAATGACCATGAAGTACAGTTGGAATTAAGCATGGAACGATTGGGTACGAAGGTGGTCGAACTGCATTCCGTTTCAAAATCGTTTGGAGATAAAAATATATTGGAAAAGTTTGAATATAATTTTCAAAAAGGAGAACGAATAGGAATCATTGGTAAAAACGGAACCGGAAAATCTACATTCTTAAATATGATTACTGGCAGTGTTGCTCCAGATGCCGGGAAAGTGGTGATTGGGGATACTGTAAAGTTTGGATATTACACCCAAAATGGCATACATATTAAAGAGAATCAAAAAGTAATTGAAGTGGTTCGAGAATTTGGTGATTTTATTCCTTTGAAAAAAGGGAAGCAAATTTCAGCTCAACAATTATTAGAACGATTTTTATTCGATCGCAAAAAACAATATGATTTTGTAGAAAAACTAAGTGGTGGTGAACGTAAACGTTTATACCTCTGTACCGTTTTAATTAGAAACCCTAATTTTTTAATATTAGATGAACCTACCAACGATTTGGATATTGTTACTTTAAATGTTTTAGAAAATTTTTTATTAGATTTTCCAGGTTGCTTAATGGTAGTATCTCACGACCGTTATTTTATGGATAAAATTGTCGATCATTTATTCATTTTCAGAGGCAATAGTGTGATTGAAGATTTTCCTGGCAATTATTCCGATTTTAGAACTTATGAAGACAGTAAGCCTTCAGAAAGTAAAACAATCTCGGGCGACACCAATGCTAACAAAGACAATTGGAAAGCACAAGACACTAAATCTAAATTAAGTTATAACGAACAGAAAGAACATGCAAAGTTAGAGCGTGAAGTGGCTAAGTTAGAACGTGAAAAGGAAACTTTAGAAAGCAAATTTGCTACGGAAGCATGGAATCCAGAAGAAATACAAAAACAATCAGTCATTTTACAACAACTCATACAAAATCTTGAAAAAAAAACCGAACGATGGTTTTTACTTTCAGATAAAATGGAAAATTAGCAACTAATTTATATAAATTATAAGTTGTATTTTGTTTGTTATTTTTGTTGATTGAAAACATACCAATTTAATATGACTATTAAAACAGCATTAATAACAGGAGGAGCTTCAGGCTTAGGATATGAATTTGCAGTACTTCTTGCAAAGGATGCATATCATTTAATTTTAATTGATATTAATTCAGATAAATTAAAGGAAACTAAAAAAGAGTTAGAAGATAACTATCCCACTCAAGTAATTACAATAACTAAGGATATGAGTAAACATAATTGTTCTTCTGAACTATTTGAAGAAATTAAAGAAACTCCTATCGATGTTTTAATTAATAATGCTGGATTTGGTTTGTATGGTCATTTTCATAAAACCAATTGGGAACGGGAAGCTTCTATGCTTAATTTACACATTATAGCCACTACACATTTAACCAAATTAATTTTAAAAGGAATGGTTGAAAGAGGTCATGGCAAAATATTAAATATGTCCTCATTAGCTGCTTTTCAACCTGGACCATTAATGTCTATTTACTACGCTTCTAAAGCATATATTTTGTCTTTTTCTGAAGCGATAGCAAACGAATTAAAAGGAACTGGAATAACTGTTACTGTCCTTTGCCCAGGACAAACAAAAACATCTTTTCAGAAAGTGGTTTCTCAAGAAACTTCTGAAAACAAAATAGGATTTAACATTGCTTTACCAGATGAAGTTGCCAAATATGGCTATAAAGCTATGTTAAATGGTGAATCGGTTGTGATTCCGGGAAATTTCAATAAATTCCTTTCTTTTTTACCTCGAATAATGCCAAGAAATATTGCTGCTGCTATTGTAAGAAAAATTCAAGAAAAAAATAGAGCAGATTAAGTAGTTATATTGATTTTATCCTAAGTCTAAAGGGAATAAAAATCTAATTGTTGGTGTTTCCTTTAGGATGGAGGTAAATTATATAAAATAAACAAGAAGTTAAAGTTCTAATCTAATACTTTCTGTATATTCTTTAAAAGAAATTAAATTGTTATGTCCACCCTTGGGAATGGTAATTAATTCCTTTTTATCACTATTAAAGCTATTATATAATTTAGTTCCTTGATCATAACTTATCACTTGATCATAGGTGCCATGATAAATAGTAACAGGGCAATTGACATCATCCATAAATTGATAAGTAGGAAATGTATAATCCAATAAATACCTTATAGGCAGAAGATAAAATCTAGATTTAGCAATAGCTAACATACTATAAAAAGGAGCTTCTAAAATTAATTTATAAGGCTCGTTTTGAGCAGCAACATAAGCAGCAAATGTGGTTCCTAAGCTCCTACCATAAACTGTTATTTTAGATTCGGAATAATGTTGTTTAGCAAATTCATACCACAATTCCTCATCATTATATAAAAATTCCATTGATTTTTCACCCCTACTTTTCCCGTAACCGCGATAATCCATTATAAGTACGTCGTAATCTAAGTCCACAAAAAAATCAGCTATTTGTCCCCAACCTTGCAAGTCTCCGGCATTGCCATGAAAATATAAAATAACTCCTTTTGGATTTTCTTTTTTAAAATGAAGTCCATTTAATTGAGCTGCATCGGAAGATTTTAAGCTTATTTCTTTAAATAAATTTTTCATTTCAAAGGCATGTTCTTGGGGAAGAAAAGAGGGCATAAAAATTAAGTTCTCTTGGAAAAAATAAATGACTCCACACAGCAATCCATAAATATTCAGAAGTATAAATACTAAAATAAATACCTTCTTTTTTAAATTCATCTTCACTTATTTGTAGCTTTATTCTTCTCCTCAATCCATTTACTCATATACTTTGTTGCTTGCACCGATTGATGCTGTAGAATTTGACCTATAAAATTTTGATTTCTATATTCTTGAAAATTATCTTGTATCAGGGTTAATTGATTGATAAATTTTTCTGAATACAAATTATAATTAAAGCGTTGATTAAGTATCTCCATCCCATTTTGTTGAGCAGCCAACCAATTTTTTTTATTTACATATAATGCTATGGAAGCATTTACAATCCCTTCTGCTTCATCTACTATAGTTCCTGCAAAGGAATAATTCCCTGGAATACCTTCTGCTCCAATACTAGTGGTCACAACAGGTGTTCCATTTTTCATGGCATCAAAAAACTTACCTTTTAAGCCTGCTCCAAAACGCAAGGGTGCTAGACAAACTCTAGCATTTTTCATGGCTTCAGAGACACTTACTACCCAGCCCCTAATTAAAAAGCCCTCTTTTTGTGAATGTAATTCTGAAATTTGTTGAGGAGCGTAAGCACCATAAATATGTAGTTCAGCTTTTGGGAGTTTCTTCTTTATTTCTGGCCAAATCTCTTTTTTTAAAAATAAAATAGCATCCACATTGGGTGCGTGTAAAAGATTACCAATGGTTATAAAATGGTTTCTATTTTCAAATGTTGGGAATTCCTTAAATTCAGCTACCGTTATTTCATTTACTAAAAAAGGCAAATAATATAATAAGGAAGCATCAATATGAAAAGTATTTTGAAGTAATTCCATTTCAAATTCCGAAATAATTAAAGATAAATCGCATCGATAGATACTCGCAATTTCTCTTTTGGCAGTTTCTGAAAACAAATTTACATCGCTTATAGACAGTTTCTTTTTTAATACCTCTTGTCTTGCTTTTCTTAAAAAATGCAAATCTTCTGTATCTAATATTCGCAGGGAATCAGGGCAATTTTCAGCCACCTTCCATCCAAATTGTTCTTCTGTAATAAATCGATCAAAAAGAACTACAGAAGGGTTTAATTCTTTTATAAAATCATCAAAACTAGTATTGTTTAGCGCTATCGATTTAACTTCAACAGGAGCACATTTAAAAGTTTCTGATTTTTCGGTAATGGAGGCTGTACTTGAAAAAACAATTTTATAATTTTCTTTTTCAAATAATGAAATTAATTGCATCATCCTAGTACCAGCAGCAGTTGCTGTGGGCTCTGGAAATGTATGTCCTATAATTAAAAGTGTTTTCAAATTATAAATTAGATACTAATACAGAAGCTATTTTAATGGCCGGTTTTTTATCTTCTAATGAAGTCCAAGCAACATATAAGGTATCACCAACCAATTCCAATTGTGGGAATCCGGAAGAACGTTCGCTTCTAGTTTTAGTGACGGTAATTGGTGTATTTTTTTCTCCGTTTGAAGATACTTTTAAAACTTGAATAAGCGTATCAATTCCATCGGGCTCCATCCAACTAATCACTGCATTATTTTGATCTATCATCACTAAATCTACTCTTCCGATTGCATTACCACTATCAACACGATATTGAAGTCCAAACGTTTTTCCCTGATCCTCAGAAAAAGAAACTTGTATTCTTGGATTGTCGTTTTCAGCTGTAAACCAGGCTAAAGCAACTGCACCATTAAACGAATCTATGGCAGGACCATTTACTGGGCAACCGGGTATTTTCCATTGATCTTGATATACGTTTTTAGGGGCTGTCCAATTACCATTTACAAATCGGACTATAGAAATATCTCTTATTTCGGTATCAGATCGATCTCTATAAGCAACTATGGGTCCATTTGCTGTTATTGTTGCAGCTGTATTGCAACATTCGCAAGTTCTATCGTCTAATAAAATATCGTTTGAAATTTCTCCTTCAGCATCTATAAATGCAGCCCTAAGTGTCATTTGCTCATTTTCTTTTGGAACATCGACCAAGGTTCTTCCATCTAACCAAGTAACAAAAAAGGAATCATTATTATATGGCAATATAGAAACAAATCCATGTTCGCTTTTTTTACCATCTTTATTTAATAAAATATTATTTTTCCAAGTATTTTTTTGTTTTGAAAATAACTGTAAACGAATATCATAGGTATAGGTCCCTTCTGCTGATTTTTGAAGAACATTTGTTAAAATACTTCCATTATTCTCTGCGATATCTGGAAAATCTGCCCAATTCACAAACCAATCTGATCCTGAAATTATTTCTGTTGGAGCAGTCCAATTAGTACCATTAAATTTTGAATATTTTAAGTTGGCAATACTATCCTTATTTTGAACCCAAGACATAAGCAAGTCTTCACCACTACTAAAGAGTCTAGGTAAAGAACTGTTTGGTGAAGATGGATTTTTAATTTTAACAATAGTAGTATGACCCATAAGAACGACAGCTTTGCTTTTTGATGTTTCTGTTTTACAAGAAACCAATAGCAAAATCATAATGAAAATAAAAGCTAGGTATCTTAGCATATAAAAAATTAAGGTATTAAAAATAGAAATCTATTTTTCTACTATCACTTCTGCATATAAGTCAAAATCTTCTGCAGCCGTTATTTTTACAGTTGCAAAATCGCCAGTACGGATATAGTCTTTTTCGGCGTTTATTAGCACTTCATTATCAACATCAGGACTATCGAATTGGGTTCTTCCAACAAAATAACTTCCTTCTTTGCGATCGATAACAACTTTGAACTCCTTCCCTATTTTTTCTTGATTTAATTCCCAAGAAACTTGAGATTGTATCTCCATAATTTCATTAGCTCTCTGCATTTTCACTTCTTCAGGAACATCATCATCCAATAAATAAGCTGTGGTATTTTCTTCATGAGAATAGGTAAAACATCCTAAACGATCAAAACGCATATCGGTTACCCATTGTTTTAACTCTTGAAAATTTTCTTCAGTTTCTCCAGGATAGCCTACAATTAAAGTAGTTCTAATAGCCATACCAGGTACTCTTTCTCGAAAATCTTTTAATAAACCATTTATTTTTTCTTTTCCAAAACCACGTTTCATCGACTTTAAAACTGAATCTGAAATATGTTGTAATGGAATATCAATATAATTACACACTTTAGATTCATTACTCATTACCTCTAATACATCTAAAGGAAATCCAGTAGGAAATGCATAATGCAAACGAATCCATTCGATTCCTTCCACTTTAATAAGTTCTTTTAATAATTCAGCAAGGTTTCTTTTTTTGTAGATATCTAAACCATAATAGGTGAGGTCTTGTGCAATTAGAATCAATTCTTTAACTCCATTTGCAGCTAATTTTTCAGATTCTATAACCAAATTTTCGATGGGAGTACTTTTATGTTTTCCTCTCATTATTGGAATCGCACAAAAAGAACAAGGTCGATCACAACCTTCTGCAATTTTTAAATACGCATAATTTTTTGGAGTTGTTGTTAATCGTTCTCCAATTAATTCATGCTTATAATCAGCTTCTAATGCTTTTAGCAATCCTGGTAACTCGGTAGTACCAAAATATTGATCTACACTTGGAATTTCTTTTTGAAGATCTGGTTTATATCGTTCCGATAAACAACCAGTAACAAAAACTTTATCAACGGTGCCTTCTTCTTTTTTCTGAACGTACTCCAATATGGTATTTATACTCTCTTCTTTTGCGTTAGCAATAAAACCACAAGTATTAATAACAACAATGTTCCCTTCTTCCTCGTGTACTACTTCTTTGTTATTTGCCTTTAATTGACCCATTAGCACTTCGCTATCGTAGACATTCTTAGAACACCCTAGCGTAATTACGTTAATTTTATTTTTTTTGAGAGTTTTAGTACGCATAGCTATTTCCTGGGAAGGCAGGTGTTTATTTTTTAGAATTTTATTTTATTTATCAAAGCATTAAAATTTGTTAATGGTGATCCGAATTAGTTGATAAAATTCCTGCCTAAACAGGAATTTGTTATTTGAAAAAAGAATCTACAAATTCAATTTTATTAAAAACTTGAAGGTCATCAATACCTTCACCTACACCAATATATTTTACTGGGATTTTAAATTGGTCACTAATCCCAATAACCACTCCGCCTTTAGCGGTACCATCTAATTTAGTTACTGCTAATGAAGTCACTTCAGTAGCTGCTGTAAATTGTTTAACTTGTTCAAATGCATTTTGTCCTGTAGAACCATCCAATACTAATAATACATCATTAGGAGTATTGGGTATCACTTTCTGCATTACTCTTTTCACCTTAGTTAATTCATTCATTAAATTAACTTTATTATGAAGTCTACCAGCAGTATCTATTATAACCACATCAGCATTTTGTTTAACTGCACTTTCTAAAGTATCAAAGGCAACACTAGCAGGGTCAGACCCCATACTTTGCTTTATTAATGGCACATCGGTACGATCTGCCCAAACTTGTAATTGATCAATAGCAGCCGCACGAAATGTATCTGCTGCACCTAACACTACTTTTTTACCTGATTTTTTAAATTGATTCGCCAATTTACCTATCGTAGTCGTTTTTCCAACACCATTTACACCCACTACCATAATTACATAGGGAACATCCTGTTCTGGAATTTCAAAATCAGTTGCATTTCCAAAATTGGTTTCACTTAACAATCCAGCAATTTCTTCTCTTAAAATTTTATTAAGCGCATCGGTTCCTAAGTATTTATCTTTTGAAACTCGTGCTTCTATGCGATCAATTATTTTTAATGTTGTTTCTACACCAACATCACTAGATACTAAAACTTCTTCAAGATTATCTAAAACATCATCATCAACTTTACTTTTTCCAGCAACTGCTTTACTAAGTTTATCAAAAAATGTTGACTTTGTTTTTTCAAGTCCTTTGTCTAAGGTTTCTTTTTTTTCTTTTGAAAATATTTTTTTAAAAAAACTCATATTAGTTTTTTAGAATATTAAAATTACATGCAAATATACGTTTTAGCCATCTTAGAAAATATAAAATAAATAGAAAAGCCACTCTTTAAAAAAAGGTGGCTTTTAATATATTTTAAGTAATGATTTACTTTTTGTTTAACCAATCGTTTACTTGGTCTGGAGACATAATAGACTCCACAAATGTATATGCACCAGATTTCTCCGATTTTACCATTTTAATCGCTTTAGCTAAACGTTTAGAACCTGTCTGTAATGATGCTATTGATTTTTTTGCCATGTCTTAGTTATTTTATCTCCTTATGAACCGTCATCTTTTTAAGAATTGAGTTGAATTTTTTAATCTCCATGCGATCTGGAGTGTTTTTTTTATTTTTTGTAGTAATGTAACGTGAAGTTCCTGGCTTACCAGAAGTTTTATGTTCTGTACACTCTAAAATCACCTGTACTCTATTTCCTTTTTTAGCCATTATACTAGACTTTAATTATTGTTATGCAATTATTTAGCAAGAAAGCCTTTTTGACGCGCTTCTTTTACAACTGCAGTAATTCCTTTTTTGTTAATTGTTTTTAAAGCTGAAGCAGCTACTTTAATAGTAATCCACTTATCTTCTTCAGGTAAATAAAAACGTTTTTTAAGAAGATTTACATTAAATCTTCTTCTGGTTTTATTCATCGCGTGAGAAACATTATTCCCAAACATTGCCTTTTTTCCAGTAAGCTCGCAAACTCTTGACATCTTAAACTTTTTTAGTTATTTTAAACAGGGTGCAAATTTAATAAAATTTATCGTTAACCGCAACAAAAGAAAATTAGTTTTTTAATATTTCTTTTTGAAGCAATTCTAAAGCCTTGAATGTTGCTTTACCGATTACCCTTTCTCGGGGCTGACCAAAATCAAATTTTTCTATAAAAACTCTTGATGGGCTTGCTATAGAAATATAAACCGTTCCTACTTCATCATCAGCATCTCCTTTTTTTGGCCCAGCATTTCCGGTTGTTGAAATCGCATAATCTGTTTCAAATACTTTATTTGACTGTATGGCCATTGCTCCTGCAACTTCACTACTAACAACAGAGTATTTCTTTATCAATTTTTCATCTACTCCTAAAACAGAAGTTTTTATATGGGTGCTATATGCAACCATACTTCCTTTAAAAAAAGCAGAAATACCTGGCTCAGCAGTAATCATTTCTGCAATTTTACCGCCTGTACAGCTTTCAACGATACTTAAGGTTTTTTCTTTTTTTATAAATAATTTTGCTATTTGCTGCACCAATGTTGTTTCATCTTCATATCCAATTGCAATATCCTCCAGTAAAAAATGCAATTTTTCCATTTGATCATCAACAGCATCTCTAACCTTTTTTTTCATTTTTCCTTTTGAAGAAAGCCTTAAACGTACTCTACCCAAAGAAGGCAAATAGGCGAGTTTTATATTTTCTGGCAAGCCATCTGCCCAGACGTGAATTATTTTTACTATTTCGCTCTCTCCCATTCCAATGGTTAAGAGTGTTTTATGATAAATATATGGACGGTTAAATTTAGCTGTTATTTTAGGTAAAACTAATTCCTTCATCAGGTTTTTCATCTCATAGGGTATGCCAGGTAAGGAAACAAAAACGGTATTTTCTTTTTCCATCCACATCCCAGGTGCAGATCCAAATTTGTTGTGCAGCACCGTTGCTTTTGAAGGAACTAATGCTTGATTTAAACTTTCTGGCAAGGGGTTATTGGTGAATTTTTTGTAAATTTCTTTTACATGCTGGAGCACCATTTTATCTTCAACCAATTGGTCATTTAAAAACTCACAAAAAGTTTCTTTTGTAATATCATCTTTGGTAGGTCCTAAACCACCTGTAACTATAACAATATCTACTTTTTTAGCTGCATTAGCAAATGCTTCTAATATATGGGAACGCTCGTCTTGAATGGAGGTAATCTGATAAACTTGAACTCCAATTTTATTGAGTTCTTTTGAAATAAAAACCGAATTTGTGTCAACAATTTGTCCGATTAATATTTCATCACCGATTGTGATAATTTCAGCTAACATCTATAATTTAAAATCTTTATCGTCATCAACGATTTCAATTAAACTTTCAATAGAATTTTTTTGGTTCATTATTTTATTTTTATAGAGAATACTTCTTTTTCTTCAATAAAACCTTTTAAGATATCATTGGAATCTACTTTTGCAACACCTGAAGGTGTGCCTGTAAATATAATATCTCCAATCTTTAATGTGAAATATTTTGATATATATTCAATTAAAGTATCAATTTTCCATAACATCAATGAAGTATTCCCTCTTTGTTGCACTTCATCGTTTTTTTCTAATCTAAAGTTGATATCGTTAATGTCTTTAAAATCACTTTTTGAAAGAAAACTTCCAACAACTGCTGCACCATCAAATGCTTTTGCCTTTTCCCAAGGCAATCCTTTTTCTTTCAATTTTGACTGAAGATCTCTTGCTGTAAAATCAATTCCTAAACCAATTTCATCATAATATTTATGAGCGAATTTCCGGTCAATATGTTTACCTATTCTATTAATTTTAACTAATATTTCTACCTCATGGTGAACTTCATTTGAAAATTCCGGAATAAAAAATGGTTGCTTTTTTAAAAGAATAGCGGTGTCTGGCTTTAAAAACAATACAGGTTCTTTTGGTGCTTCATTGTTTAGCTCTTTGATATGTTCTACATAATTCCTGCCGACACATATTATTTTCATAAGCCTATTTTATTTTTTAATTTAGTTATATATTGTCCAATATATACAAAATTCCTAAGCGAAAAGAGTTTTAATACACTCGTTTCATTTCGTATTAAATTTATTTTTTAACATATCTAAGCTATCACCAGTTATTGGACCAGCATCTTTATTATTGAACTTCTCTTTTAAGTCTCGCAATACTTTTTTAGTATACATTGGAAAATCTGCATTTTGTATCCAACTAAAATAGCCTGGTTCAGTTTTAAATAAATCATTTATAAGTTTTCCTTTATGCTTCCCAAACGCAATTACTTCTTTACCTTCTTTATTATAACCTATAAATCCTGCGAAATCTACAAAATTTTGATGTGAACTAAATCTTGATAAAAAAGAAATGTCATTTTCTAAATCATCATATTTATCTAATTGCGCTAATAAAACTTCATAAGTAGCCAAGGTATCAGCTTCGGCACTATGGGCATTCGTCAGGTCTTTATCACAATAAAATTTGTACGCAGCTTCTAAGGTTCTTTTTTCCATTTTATGAAAAATAGTCTGAACATCTACCGCTATATTTTTTTTAAGATCGAAGTCTATTTCTGCTCGTAATAACTCTTCAGCCAATAATGGTATATCGAATCTGTTTGAATTAAAACCACCTAAATCAGTGTCTTTGATAAGGTCATATACTTTAGGTGCCAATTCATTAAAAGTGGGTTCATCAGTGACCATTTCATTAGATATTCCATGTATTGCTGTAGTAACAGCAGGGATTTTCATCTCAGGATTTACACGCCAAGTAAAACTTTCTTTATTTCCGTTTGGAAAAACTTTAAGAATAGAAATTTCTACAATTCTATCTTTCGAAATATCAACTCCAGTAGTTTCCAAATCGAAAAAACAAATAGGTTTACTTAATTTTAACTCCATAGTGAGGTTTTGAATAACAAAGATATTAAATTACTCCTCTGGAACTAAAGTAAATAATCTTAAAGTTTTAAAAGCAAATTATAGCTCTCTATTTACATCCCAAGCTTCCAGGTAATCGGCAACTGCTTTTACAAATTGACCACCTAATGCACCATTAACTACTCGATGGTCATAGGAATGTGATAAGAACATTTTAAAACGTATTCCTATAAAATCACCATCAGGAGTTTCTATTACTGCTGGCACTTTTCTAATAGCCCCTAGGGCTAAAATTCCAACCTGCGGCTGATTAATTATAGGAGTTCCCATAATACTTCCAAAAGTACCCACATTGGTAACTGTATAAGTACCGCCTTGAATATCATCTGGCTTTAATTTTCCACTTCTTGCACGTTTTGCTAAATCGTTTACCGCTTTACTCATGCCTACCAAATTTAATTGATCAGCATTTTTGATCACAGGAACAATTAAATTTCCATCTGCTAAAGCTGCAGCCATACCTATATTTATATTTTTTCGTTTGATAATTTTATCACCATCAATTGAAATATTCAACATTGGGTAGTCTTTTAATGCTTTTGCAACTGCTTCTAGAAAGATAGGTGTGAACGTTAAATTCTCACCTTCACGTTTTGAAAAGCCATCTTTTACTTTTTTACGCCAGTTCCATATATTAGTAACGTCAGCTTCTATAAATGACTGAACGTGAGCAGCCGTTTGAACACTTTCCACCATATGATGAGCAATTAATTTACCCATTCGTGACATTTCCATAATTTCATCGCCTCCATTAACTGAAACAGGAACCGCCGAAGCAGCTTTACTTTCTTCAATTGAAGTTTTCGTAATAACTTGTTTAACTTCAGTTTTTACGAACTGTGAACTGAGATTTTCTATAAACTTTAGAATGTCATTTTTAGTTACTCTTCCATCTTTTCCTGAACCAGAGATGGTATCCAATTCTTGTTGAGAAATTCCTTCAGAAGCAATAATATTTTTAACTAGTGGTGAATAAAAACGAGTATCAGAAATTTGTACAACGCTAGAAGTCACCTCAACAATAGGAGCTTCAACTAAAGCAATAACTTCTTGAGCTGGAACAACAACAGTTTCTGTTTTTGCATTAGAAGATCCTATAACAAACTCTTTGCCAGCAATTTCGATTACAGCAATGGTTTGTCCTACTTGAACAACATCATCCACTTCAAAAAGTTTTTCAACTAAGACTCCTGTAACTTCACTAGGAACCTCGCTATCTACTTTATCAGTAGCAATCTCAAGAACTGCTTCATCCTCTTCAATGGTATCACCAACTTCTTTAAGCCAACTTGTCAATGTTGCTTCCGCAACACTTTCTCCCATTTTCGGTAATTTTAATTCAAACTTTGCCATAATCATTTAAATATTAGAAGGATTTATTTTGACATTGCAAAATTAGTTAAAATTTATAATTTTTAAACGTCCATTTTCTTAAAAAACGAGAACGGAGCCTTTTTGATCACTTTGATCGCTTCCTAAAATGAAATTACATCCCGGAGGACTAATGCGAAATACGTTGCCATTTCCGCTAAATTTTCTCATTATCATAAATATTTGTGAATATGATATGTAATCTACATCAAAAATAAAGGTGCTGTTTGATAAATTCTCATCAGAAAATATGATCTTAGAACTCGTTCTTATTTCTGAATTATATTTTTCTGAAAGATTTTTTAATAAGAGTAGGTTTTCAGTTAACACAAAGGTTTTTCTGTTCTTATCAATTTTATGATTAATTGTATTAAAGGAGATGGCAGTTTTTTTAGCTATAGAGACACCTATTTTAACGATCGCATTGAAGACTAAATTAGTATAAAAATGTTTTTTATAAAAAATAAGCATTGCTCCATAAAATCGATCTAAATATGCTGCATCCTTTTTAGTACTTTCTCCTTTGTAATGAAGTATACCTACGCTACCTAAATAATGGTTTTTATATCCTGCTTTAGTTATTTTATAGGACAAATCAATGTCTTCTCCATACATAAAATAATCTTCATCAAATCCTTCAACTTCATTATATACAGCTCTTTTTACTAGCATAAAAGCACCTACTAAAACAGAAATTTCTCCTTGACCATTTCTTTCAATATGATTAGCATAATAGCTTTTTTTAAATCCTATTAATTTTAATAATGATGCTTTTGGAGTAGGAAGATTTCTTTTGCTTTCAGGTAAAAAAGAACCCGTTCCATCCATTAAATAAACCCCTAAAGCTCCAAGGTCTTTAATGGATTCTGCATAAATTAAAGACTTTATAAATGTATCTTCTGTAACCGCAGTATCAGGATTAAGAATACAAACATATTCACCTTTAGCAATTTTTACCGCTTGATTATTTGCTTTACTAAAACCAACATTTTCTTTATTCTCAATTATTGTAATCTCAGGAAAAAAATCTTTAACCATTTGACAACTATCATCTGAAGAATTGTTATCCACCACAATAATTTCTGACGCTATACTTTTTAAACTAAGTTGCACACTTAAAATACATTGTTCTAAAAAATACCGAACATTATAATTTAATATGACAACAGATAATTTCAAATTAATGATTTTTTAAGGAAGCTTCAAATGGAATTCTATTTATAATACTTCTACCTAAAGTAACCTCATCCGCATACTCTAGCTCATCTCCTACAGAGATGCCTCTAGCAATGGTGGTAGTTGTAATTCGATATGCTTCAATTTGCCTAAATATATAAAAATTGGTAGTATCACCTTCCATAGTAGAACTAAGTGCGAAAATAAGCTCTTTAACAACTCCTGATTTTACTTTTTCAACTAAGGAAATTATATTTAATTCACTAGGACCAATACCGTCCATTGGTGAAATTTTTCCTCCCAACACATGGTACTCACCTCTAAACTGACTTGTATTTTCAATTGCCATTACATCTCTAATGTCTTCAACAACACAAACTATTTGTTTATTTCGATTGGAGTTACTACAGATTTCACAAACTTCTTTATCTGAAATATTATGACAGTTATTACAAAAAATAATTTCATCTCGCATTTGTTGCAAACTTTCTGAAAGTTTTTGAGTATGAGATTTAGGCTGCTTTAATAGATGTAGAACCAAACGCAATGCGGTACGCTTACCTATACCAGGAAATTGTGACATTTCGTTAACTGCACTTTCAAGAAGTCTAGATGAAAAATCCATGTGGTTTATTATTGGAGCAAGATAAAAAAAATGCTTCAGATAATATTAAATTACCTAAAGCATTAAAACTAAAATTATAAAATTTTATTTTTTTATCATCTTTTTTGTAATTGTTCCAGCATCTGAATTGATTCTAACAAAATAAACTCCATTATTTAATTTTGAAACATCAATTGTATGTGAATGAGAGATTGACACATTAGGTTGATATATAACCAATTTACCTAACAAATCAAAAACACTAAAATCTGCTTCTGTGCCTTTATTAAAATTCAACTTAATTTTATCGGTTGCAGGATTAGGATACAATTGAACATCTTCGGTAGTTAAAAATGATTCTGTATTTAGAACAGCTGGCACAATTGGTGAAGCCCAAACACCCCTTCCATAAGTACCTGCATATATTTTTCCATCTACACTGTTTATTTCTAATTCATTTACGATTACATTTGGTAAATTAGTATTGTATGGTTGCCAATCTGTAAATGTATTATCTATATAAAATAATCCATAATTCATTCCTACATATAAGCCGTCTTCACCATTATCATCCCATACAACAGATAATGCACTAAAACCAGGTAGATTAAACAAATAATTCACCCATTCACCTCCTCCATCTGAAGAAACAAAAACCTTACTAGAACTATTAGAAGCAACCGCTAATAAGTTTGGGTTTGTTGGGTGAATAGCAATGGAGTTAATTACACCTCCTGGGCTTGTCATTTGTTCCCAATCTGTAGCACCTCCATTAATAGTTCTATAAATAACACCATTTTTAACAGCATACATTACTTGATTATTAGTTTGTGATATTTTTAGATGATTAAGGTTACTGCCAAAACTTTGAGAAACTGATTCCCAAGCATAACCACCATTCACACTTTTATAAACAGAATTGTAACCTAAATAACTTGTCATATCCTCCACCGGATCTTGCTCCCAAGGAGTTACCCAATTTCCTTGTCCTGACCCTGGTTCATTTAATTGAATTAAGGTAATCCCACCATTCCAAGATCTGTATAATTGTCCGTATTGGGAGGTTCCGTACATTCTATCGGAATTATCTTTATCAATAAAAGTTTCCATACCATCTGCTCCAATCCAATCTCTCCAACCATCAGTAGAGTTATAAAAGGAGGTTCCGTTATCTTGTGATCCACAAGAAATAACAACATCTGCTGTTTGAGAAACGCCTATTTTATATAATTGTCTAATCCCTAATCCATTAGTGATATCTGTATAATAACCAGCTATTAAGTTTGTAGAATCTTCTGTTTTAAAAATACCTCCATCACTTCCAACATATAAAGTGGAACCATCAAAAACTAATATATCAACATCGGCATGACAATATCCTATCCCCATTGATTCAGCTTGACTAGGTATCCATTCAGATGATTGATCAAAACTTACTCCACCATCCATAGACCTATAAGTTAATACACCTGCAATATGTACTTCGTCAATATTTATAGGACTTACTGTAATATCCATATCACGAGGAGCTTGACCTCCAGACTGACCAATATCATAACCAAAATAATTACTACCTGTATGATCTAATTCAATAAAGCTATCTCCAGAATCAAGAGATTTATATAATCCTGCAAAACTTCCTTCACTTGCTTCTAAAACATACACTACAGCATCATCATCTGCAGAAACACCAATCATTTTTGGTTCAGAAGGAAATCCTCCAATTGTTGTAAAAGTTACACCTCCATCGATTGATTTATGTACTCCATTTCCAGAAGCATAAACAACATTAGGATCTCCAGGCTTAAATTCTATATCATAACTCTTATTATCTGATAGTGGCGAACTCCAGTTTAGACCCCCATCTGAAGTAACTTTTAAACCATTATTCTCATAAGAAGCAAATATAATGTCACTATCCGTTGGATGAATTAAAATTTTATTCACATTTGTATTTGTTAAATCTGCAATTTTTATCCAAACTGCTCCTGCATCTAAAGACTTATATATCAATCCACTATTTGAACCAAAATAATAAATATCAGAATTTTGCGGATCTATTGCAACAGCATACACACTTAAATTTGAAAAATAATCTCCCATAGGAGTCCAGGTAACACCTGCATCAATAGTTCTCCAAACACCACCAGTTTCTGCTCCAATAATTATGTGATCGCTATTAGTTGCATCTACTGCTAATCCAGTAATTCTACCAACTCCTGGGCTCCAAGCAGTGGTAGCATTCCAATAGTCTGGACCCATCTCAACCCAGCTGTCGGTTAACGATTGTCTGGTTCCTGAAGTTTCATTTAAATATGCATTAAAACTTTCTACTTCAGCTAAAACATTGGTAACAGTAGGAAGTCTTCCATCTTCATTCATGATTCTTTTTGACATATACTCCCAACGTTTAAATTGAGTATATCCTGTTCCTTTTCCTTTATCACGATCAGCAAAATAAGATTCCCCATTATCTATAATTTCTTGAACGGTGAATGTTCCCGATTCAATCATCTCGATATATTCTTGAGAAAATACCGTTGTAATACCTATAAAAAAAACAAGCAACATTAATAATTTTCTAATCATAGCAATAAATATTTATTTTTTTTAAAATTAGTGATTTATAATTTAAAAAATTATAAAAAATGCTTTAAAAAAAAATAGAATCTAGTATTACAATCTTTGTATTTTTACAAAAATTAAAAAAAATAAATGCAAACCATTCATATAATTTTACTAATAGTAGTTTATTTTGGAGTATTAATTTTAATTTCTTATTTAACTGGAAAAGAAGACTCTAACGAAGCCTTTTTTAAAGCAAATAAATCTGCTCCATGGTATTTAGTTGCATTTGGTATGATAGGAGCTTCTTTGTCTGGGGTTACTTTTATATCGGTTCCTGGTGCTGTTGAGGCAAAGCAATTTGGATATTTACAGGTAGTATTTGGATATTTTTTTGGGTATCTAATTATTGCATATGTATTACTTCCTATTTATTATAAATTAAATCTTACTTCTATTTATACTTATTTAAGAGATCGATTTGGCAACACAAGTTATAAAACAGGCTCCATTGCTTTTCTAATATCAAGAATTGTAGGAGCATCTTTTCGGTTATTTTTAGTGGCAAAAGTATTGCAACTCTTAATTTTCGATGCTTTAGGAGTCCCTTTTTCAATTACCGTTATTATCACTGTTGCTTTAATATGGCTTTATACATTTAAAGGAGGTATAAAAACCATAATTTATACAGATGCATTACAAACATTTTTTATGCTTGTTGCTGTAATTATAACCATCACTTTTCTGGCAAATGCATTGGATCTTAACAGTTTTTCGGAAGTATATATTAATGTTACAGAAAGTGCAATGAGTAAAGTATTCTTTTTAGATACGATAAATGACTCTCAGTATTTTATAAAAAGTTTTTTAGCTGGAATGTTTATAGCCATAACTATGACTGGCTTAGACCAAGATATGATGCAAAAAAACCTAACGTGTAAAAACCTTAAAGAAGCTCAAAAGAACATGGTTTCTTTTAGTGTGGTACTAATTTTTGTAAATATATTATTTCTAGTTTTAGGCTTGCTACTTACCCAATATGCTACACAAAACGGAATTAATGCAACTAAAGATGATTTATTCCCAACGATAGCTATGCTTCCTGAAATAGGAATTATAACCTCTGCTTTCTTTTTATTAGGGCTAATAGCAGCTGCGTATTCAAGTGCAGATTCTGCACTTACTTCATTAACAACTTCTTTTTGCATTGACATTATAGAGTTAGACAAAAAACCCAAGGAACAACAGAAAAAAGTTAGGAAGAAGGTTCATGTATTAATTAGTCTAGTCTTGATTTTAGTGATTATTTTATTTAATTCTCTTTTTAAGGATGTTTCGGTAATTTGGGAATTATTTAAAGCGGCTGGCTACACTTATGGTCCATTACTTGGATTGTTTGCATTTGGTATTTTAACAAAATCGCAAATCAAAGATAAATATGTATGGATAATTGCTGTTATAGCTCCTGTTGTATCGTTTATAATTAATCAATACTCGGTAGTTTTACTAAATGGATATCAAATAGGATTCGAAATATTAATCATTAATGGATTGATAACTTTCTTAGGACTAGTACTGATTCGTAGACAACAAAACTAAAGTGCAAACTTCTTCGTATTCAATATTGTTTTCATTTAAAATAGTGTAAAATTCTAGATTTTCGGTTCCAGGATTAAATAATACACGTTTGGGTTTTAACGATACTATGTAGTTATAAAATACTATTTGACGTTTTGGATTTAAATATAAAGTAACTGTATTGATGTTTTCGAACGATTTATTGTTCGTTATAATTTCTACTCCAGCTACGTCCCCAATTATTGATCCAATGGCTAAAACCGGATGTCCTTTATTTACTAATTTATAAATCACTTTATAAGAGTATCTTAAGGGATTTAAACTAGCACCAATCACAAGTGTTTTCTTCATTTATATAAGCTTAAATATAATACTATGTTAAAAATATAACAATAACTATTTACTAGGTATATAAAGCAGAAATATTTCTCTCTTCGTTGCCTGTTTTTTTTAACTGATAGTTCGTGTTAATAACCAAAGTAAAGTAACAAGCACAAAAACAATCTTATTTAAAATTTATTTGAATTAACCACTTGTAATAAGCCCTAAACAGTATTGAAAAAGACTTTTATACCAATGGTTTTTTTTAGCTTTTACGTTACCATCTAATAATAGCACTTGCCCAGGTAAAACCAGAACCAAATGCTGCTAAAACTACTAAATCTCCTTTATTTACTTTTCCTTCTTCCCAAGCTTCAGATAAAGCTATTACAATAGAAGCTGCTGTTGTATTACCGTATTTTTGAATATTATTATAAACCTGATCGTCTCGTAATTTAAATTTCTTCTGTACGAATTGAGAGATTCGTAAATTGGCCTGATGTGGAATAAACATATTGATATCTGCAGGGGTTAAACCATTAGTTAATAAGCCTTCCATTATCACTTCAGAAAAACGAACCACTGCATTCTTAAATACAAAAGTTCCATTCATATAAGGATAATAAGATATATCATCTGGATTATTTAAAATTTCTGGAACCCAATGAGCGATACTTGGCCCTTCTACTGTTAACTCTTTGGCATGCTTCCCTTCACTGTGCAAATGAGTAGATAAGATTCTCCTTTTTTCATCGTCGCTCCTTGTTAAAATTAATGCTCCAGCTCCATCACCAAAAATTACAGAAACTCCTCGCCCACGATCTGAAATATCCAATCCTCCTGAATGAAATTCAGAACCTATCACCAAAATGTTTTTATACATTCCTGTTTTTATAAATTGATCGGCCACTGATAAGGCATATACAAAACCTGAACATTGGTTCCTTACGTCTAAAGCTCCAATAGTTGGTAAATCCAACATATCTTGTATTTGCACTCCACAACCTGGAAAATACATATCGGGACTTAATGTCGCAAAAATGATAAAATCAATATCGTCCTTATCAATACCAGCTTTTGCAATGGCTATTTTGGCAGCTTTTGCACCCATAGATGCAGAAGTTTCATCACTACCTTTTTCAATCCACCTTCGTTCTTTTATACCGGTTCTTTCTTGAATCCACTCATCATTAGTATCCATTAATTTTGAAAGATCCTCATTGGTAACTATATTTTCTGGAACAAAATGTCCCAATCCTGAAATTCTTGATGTGTACATATATTTTATGAGATTAATTTAATATTGGAAGTGGAAAGATAGGTATTAACTCAAAAATGCCGAAGTAATTTGAAAACATAAGTTATGCGCGCATAGTATTTTAAAATCTTATTCTTTTGTCAAGTTGTCAGATACTCAGTTTTGGTACTTTTTTTGAAGGGAAGTGTTTATATAAAATAATTAAAATTTCATAAAAATGAGTAAAGGAACTATTAACGTATCGGTTGACAATATTTTTCCGCTAATTAAGAAGTTTTTATATAGCGATCACGAAATTTTTCTAAGAGAATTAATTTCAAACGCCACAGATGCTACCGTAAAACTAAAGTATTTAACCAACATAGGTGAAGCCAAAGTAGAATATGGCAATCCAATGATTGAAATAAAAATTGACAAAGAAAATAAGAAACTTCATATCATCGACCAAGGAATTGGCATGACAAAAGATGAAATTGAAAAATACATCAATGAAATAGCATTTTCTGGAGCTGAAGAGTTTTTAGAAAAATACAAAGATGAAGCTGGAGATGATAAAGGTATCATCGGTCATTTTGGATTGGGTTTTTATTCTGCTTTTATGGTAGCAGAAAAAGTTGAAATTATTTCAAAAAGTTTTAAAGACGAACCTGCTGTTCATTGGGAATGTGATGGATCTCCAGAATACGTTACCGAAGCCTCAGACAAAACAGATAGGGGTACAGAAATTATCCTTCATATCGCAGACGATTCTTTAGAATTTTTAGAAGATGCGCGTATTACAGAACTACTTACTAAGTATAATAAGTTTATGCCTATTCCAATTAAATTTGGAATGCGTACGGAAACACTTCCAAAGCCTGAAGGTGCAAAAGAAGAAGATCCTGCTCCTACAGAAGAAGTAGATAATATTATTAATAACCCAACTCCAGCTTGGACCAAACAACCTGCAGATTTAAATCCTGATGATTATAAAAGTTTTTACAGAGAATTGTATCCTATGCAATTTGAAGATCCTCTTTTTAACATACACCTTAATGTAGATTATCCTTTTAATCTTACCGGAATTTTATACTTCCCAAAGATGACAAATGATATGAATTCGCAAAAAGATAAAATTCAGTTATATCAAAATCAAGTTTTTGTAACTGATAATGTGGAAGGAATTGTTCCAGAATTTCTAACGATGCTTCGTGGAGTTATTGATTCACCAGACATCCCTTTAAATGTTTCTAGAAGTTACCTTCAAGCAGACGGTGCTGTAAAAAAGATTTCAAGTTACATCACTCGTAAAGTAGCTGATAAACTAAAGAGCTTATTTAATAGCAATAGAGAAGAATTTGAACAAAAATGGAATGACATTAAAATTGTTATTGAATATGGAATGCTTTCTGAAGATAAATTCTTTGAAAAAGCACAAGCTTTTGCTTTATTCCCAACAGTAGATAATACATTTTTTACTATTGAAGAATTAAAAGAAAAAATCAAACCGCTACAAACAGATAAGGATGACAAATTAGTGGTTTTATATGCTTCAAATAAAGACGAACAACACGCTTATATTGATGCAGCAAAAGAAAAAGGATATGAAGTATTGTTTCTAGACTCTCCTATCGTTTCACATTTAATTCAAAAATTAGAATCTACGGAAGAAAATGTAACCTTTGTAAGAGTAGATGGAGATCATATCGACAATTTAATTAAGAAGGATGAGGAACAAATATCTAAGTTAAACGAAGATGAGAAAAAGTCTTTAACCACTATTTTAACTGAGATCATTCCTAAAGATAAATTTACAGTTCAGTTAGAGGCTATGGATAGTAAAGCCAATCCATTTATCATCACACAACCAGAATTTATGCGTCGCATGAAAGAGATGCAACAGTCAGGTGGCGGTGGTGGTATGTTTGGAATGGGTAATATGCCAGATATGTATAATTTAGTAGTCAATACTAATAATGAGTTAATTGGCGAAATACTAACTACTAAAACTGCAAAAAAGAAAGAGCGTTTGGTTAACCAAGCATTAGATTTAGCACGTTTATCACAAAACCTTTTAAAAGGTGAAGAGTTAACCACCTTCATAAAACGAAGTTTTGATATGATTAAATAATCATTTTAAAACTTAAAATTTAAACCTCCTTTTCTTAATTGAAAAGGAGGTTTTTTTATTGTATTTTTAAAAAAATATTGTTTATGTTTCCATGGCATCAATACCTATTAGCTTTATTGTTTATTCTTGGCGGAGCTAATCATTTTAGAACACCAAAAATTTACAAAAAAATAATGCCCTCATATATTCCAGCACATAGTAGTTTGGTACTAGCAACTGGTATTTTTGAAATGATTTTTGGGTTTATGTTAATTACGCAAGAAAGTCAACAAATCGGTGCAATTGGCATCTTAGTATTATTGATACTCTTTATACCAATACATGTTCATATGTTAATAAATAAAGAAGCTTCCTTAAAACTCCCTAGGTGGGTTTTAATTTTAAGAATCCCTCTTCAATTACTATTGATATACTGGGTTTATTTGTATGTTTAATTAGCTGTATATATCATTAAGAATGCTTGCTAATCTAATTCCTCCTTTTTGTAATTGTAGTAAAACAGTATTCATATAATCGTAAGAATACCTATATTTTAGTTTTGCTCCTGGCTCAATATTAATATAAATCTCTTTACAAAGCGCTCTACTATCATACATCCAATCGATAACAGTCCCTCCTGCTATATCGTTTATTTCTTCTTTAGATAAACTATTTTCATTAACTGCTATTTCGGTATACGTCATTCCGTAGCTATCAATCATTTTTGAATCCCAAACCACATGTAAATTAGTTCCATTATTAAACCACTTTACTTTTAAATCATTTCCTCCTTTATCATCTGCCATTCCAACATGCAGGGGCTGGTGTAAATCACCCATAAAATGAATTAACATTTTTAAATAAAATACTTTATCCTCTTTTGAGGAATCACTTTTTTTTAAAACTTCAATACAGGTATTTATTCCAACTATTAAATCACCTTTATGATTTTTGGGATGAACTTCGTAACTGCTATCCAATGGAAAATTCACATAATGCCAAGGACTAAATTTTCTATAGTTTTTATCGCTTTTTATTTCATCACCATAATTAGAAACATAGGCAATTGAGTGCCCATCTAATAATTTATTAATTTCTTTTCTTGCCTTTTTAGAAAGGTATTTTTCAGCAATTTCACCGGTAGCTCTATGTCCTGTTTTACCCCAATCATCTGAAGAATATGACACATACGAGTTCAGGAAAATAAATAATAATAAGATAGGAATTTTTTTCACGGTGAATTATTTTAACACAAAGATACTATTCCTAATTATTAATAACATATTATAAAAAACAATTGAATGTTAAAATTGAAAAAAGTTATATATTGAAATTTATAAAATTCATCATTAAAATGAAATTAAATTTGGTTTTGTTATTCTTGTTTTTTTTCGAAATAATCCCTGCTCAAAACACAACTTTTAATTCAGAAGATTTAAGTATTCAGTCATCCATTCAAGGAACATTACTAATTCCATCAAATAAAAACAAAATTCCTTTAGCAATTATAATTCAAGGCTCTGGCCCTACCGATAGAAACGGAAATCAAAAAAATTTAAAAAACAATTCTTTAAAATATTTAGCGGAAGGACTTTATCATAAAAATATTGCAACTTTTAGATATGATAAGGGATTTTTTAAACAAGTATTAGATGGAACTTTTGATGAAAGAGAAGTCGATTTTAATGATTTTATTAAAGATGCCATTAATGTGGTTGATTATTTTAAAGAAGATCAACGATTCTCAGAACTAATAATTATCGGTCATAGTCAAGGCTCTTTAGTAGGAATGATAGCTGCTCAAGAAAAAAGTGTTTCAAAATTTATTTCATTAGCAGGTGCTGGTCAGGAGATTGACGATGTAGTTATAGATCAATTAAAAAAACAATCTCCAGCATTGGTAGAAAATGCACGAAAATCTTTTGATGACATACGCGTAAATGGGCTTGCTCAAAATTACAGTCCTTTCCTTGCTGCTATTTTTAGGCCTTCACTTCAACCATTTATGATTAGTTGGATGAATTATAATCCTCAAATAGAAATTGCAAAACTTACCATTCCAGTCCTTATCATTAATGGAAATAATGATTTGCAAGTTCAAGTGTCAGAAGCAGAAAAATTAAAAAATGCAAAACCAGATGCAGTATTGGTTATCATCCCAAATATGAATCATCTATTTAAAGAAATAAAAGGCGGTTTAATAGAAAATCAAAAATCATATAATGATGAAGGTTTACCTATTATGAAAAAACTAATTAAAACAATAAAATTATTTATTTTAAAATAAAAAAATGCAAGAAACCACAGAAATAATATTAGATACCACACCTTTATTTACAAATGACACCATTGTTTTTGGACTCTTAATGCTAGCATTGGGTTTTATTTTTTATACAGAATCTAAAACCTCGGGGTTTTGGCATAAATTCTATAAAATTGTACCAGGATTATTTTTAGCATATATGGTCCCAGCTTTATTTACAACCGTTGGACTTATAGCTCCAGAATGGATTACTATAAAAGAAAATGGTGATGTTATAGAAGGTGGTACTAATTTGTATTATGTTGCAAGCAGGTATCTACTTCCTGCAGCATTGGTTTTAATGACATTGAGTATCGATTTAAAAGCAGTATTTAATTTAGGTTGGAAAGCATTGGTTATGTTTTTTACAGGAACTATTGGTATTATCATTGGAGGTCCAATTGCCATTTTATTAATTTCAACTTTTTCACCAGAAACCGTTGGAGGAGTTGGACCAGATGCAGTATGGAGAGGACTATCTACTCTAGCTGGAAGCTGGATAGGTGGAGGTGCCAACCAAACCGCAATGTTAGAGATTTATGGTTATAACCAGAAATTATATGGCGGAATGGTTTTTGTCGATATCGTGGTAGCTAATATCTGGATGGCAATATTACTTATTGGTATTGGTAAGCGAAAAAGAATAAACAAATGGCTTAAAGCAGATACTTCAGCTATTGATAATTTAAAAGAAAAAGTTTCAACATTTACCGAAAAAATAAAACGAAACCCTTCCTTAACAGACTTGATGATTATTGCAGCGATTGCATTTGGATCGGTCAGTATAGCACACTTATTTGCTAGTTTTTTAGCTCCATTTTTTAATGATTTTGTCGCTAATATAGAAAACCCAACGAACAGGAATATATTTACCTTTTTGGGTTCAAAATTTTTCTGGATGATAAGTATCGCAACTCTTATAGCTATACTTTTATCGTTTACCAAAGCTAAAAATTATGAAGGAGCAGGTGCTAGTAAGTTTGGTAGTGTATTTATATATATCCTCGTGGCTAGTATTGGTATGAAAATGGATTTAACTTTAATATTGGACAATACAGGATTAATTTTAATTGGTATTGTCTGGATGAGTATTCATGCAGGATTGCTTATTTTAATTGCAAAAATCATTAAGGCACCCTACTTCTTTTTAGCATTGGGCAGTCAAGCCAATGTGGGAGGTGCAGCTTCTGCTCCTATTGTCGCATCTGCTTTTCATCCATCACTTGCAACCGTAGGTGTTTTATTAGCTGTTTTTGGTTATGCGGTGGGAACTTTAGGGGCAATTATTTGTACTATCTTAATGCAATTGGCAGCAGTTTCATAATGAATTGATTAACAATTAATGCATCTTTGTCTTTCTTAAAATTGATTTAAAATGAATAAATATTTAACACTCTTAACTGTTTTAATTCTATTAATTGCTTGTTCAAGTAATGAAGATAAAATGAAGCTTACAGGGAATGTTAAGGGACTTAAAAAAGGAACTTTATTACTTCAAAAAATACAAGATTCCCTATTAGTTTCTATTGATTCTGTTTCAGTTAATGGTAGTTCTTTATTTAGTTTTCATGAAACAGTCCTGGAACCTGAAATTTATTATTTATACCTACGCTTAGAAAATGGTACTTTAAAAGATGATCGTATTTCATTTTTTGCAGAAGCAAATCCTATCAACATTAGCACTACGTTAACTAATTTTGCAATAGATGCAAAGGTTACTGGATCTAATAATCAAGAAAAATATAAAAACTATAAAAAAATTATTGATCGATACTCTGATAAAAATTTAGAGTTAATTGAACAAAGTTTTAAAGCAACAAAGCAAGGAAATGATTCTTTAGCGAATAAATTAGATAACACTCAAAAATCAATTCTTGCCAAAAAATATTTAGCAACCATAAGTTTTGCTTTATCGAATAAGGACTTTGAAATATCACCTTATTTAATAGTAAGTCATGTAAATGATGCTAAACTTGTTTATTTAGACTCGGTATATAATAATCTTAGCAAAAAAATTAAAGACTCTAAATACGGTAAGGATTTAGAGTCTTTAATACAATCTAGAAAAAATTTAGATAATTAAATTAAGGCGTTAATTTTATCAATTAATTTCCTTCCTTTTTCTTCTAACTCTTGATTAATTTCTTTAAAATGTTGTTTACTATTTTCTACATTTTTAAGATTAATTTTTGCAATTAATTCGTCAAAAACATTAATTGCTTCATCAATAATTGCTTCAGAATTTTTCGTTTCTTTTTTTGGATTTGTTAGCTCCCATAAATAAACAGCTTCAATGATATCTCCTAATACGTAGTTGATGTCTTTTTTTAAATCGCGTATATTTGCCATAGTATTTTTTAATTTTTGCAAAAGTACTACATTTTCAATCCATTAGGGGACATAAACTTCTAAAAATATTGCAGATTTTGATATAATTTCAATATTCTTAATTAATTACCGGTGTATACTACAAAATTTCTTGGAGTTTCATATAAAGTTACAGACAGCTTAAACCTACCTAAAAGCTTAGCATTTAATTTATCCCAAATTAATACAGCTATATTTTCCATGGTAGGATTCAAATTTTTAAACTCTGGGACATCTAAATTTAAATTTTTATGATCCAAATAATCTTCAACTTCTTCTTTAATAATATTTTTTAATTCTACAATGTCGATTAAAAAACCTGTCTCTTGATTAATAGTTCCGGTCACACCAACTTCTAGCTCATAATTATGGCCATGAAAATTTGGGTTATTACATTTTCCAAAGACAGCATTATTTTTTTCATCATCCCAATCGGATCTATATAAACGGTGTGCTGCGTTGAAATGAGATTTTCTATATACTGTTAAACTCATATGGATTGGTGTTTATAAAATTTATCAAATATAATCTTAAACCAAGCAGTATAACTATTTGGTCTTTCTTTTATGTCTTTTTTAACATCATCTAAAAGCATCCATTTCCAAGATGCAACTTCTTCTATGTTTATAATTGGCTCACCATTAAATTTACCAACTAATATGTGGTCGTATTCATATTCTGTAAGTCCATTATCAAAGGGAGCTTTATATATAAAAGATGTAGTTTCTGAAAGTTCTGTTATAAAACCCATTTCTTCTTGCAACCTACGTTTTCCAGCACCTATGTTACTTTCTCCATTACGTTGGTGGCTACAACAAGTATTGGTCCATAAACCTGGAGAATGATATTTTTCTAATGCTCTTTGTTGAAGCATCAATTCATTTTTATCATTAAAAACAAAAACTGAAAATGCCCTATGAAGAACTGCTTTTTCATGCGCTTCTTGTTTTGGCATAAGCCCAATTTGTTCATCTTTTTCATTTACAAGTATCACTTGTTCTTCAAGTTTCATAACATATTCATTTTCTTCAAAAATACAAAACGAAGTGCTATAAAAAAAAGCGCTTAATAAAGATATTAAATACTTTTTAAACTAAAGGGCAGGTTATTGTGTTTAATTTTGTGGCTAAATATATTCGAAATATTAAAAATTTGCTATTTACAAACAGTAAAACAACTCGTATATTTGCCAAAATAAACTGAAAAAGTATGTCACTACCAAGTGAAATAAAAAGAAGAAGAACCTTTGGCATTATATCACATCCAGATGCTGGAAAAACCACATTAACTGAAAAACTTTTATTATTTGGGGGTGCTATTCAGGAAGCAGGTGCAGTAAAATCAAATAAAGTTAAAAAAGGAGCAACTAGTGATTTTATGGAAATTGAACGGCAAAGAGGGATCTCTGTCGCAACTTCTGTTTTAGCTTTTGAGTATGAAGGAATAAAAATAAATATACTTGATACTCCAGGTCACAGAGATTTTGCAGAAGACACTTTTAGAACACTAACAGCAGTAGATAGTGTTATTGTGGTTATAGATGTTGCAAAAGGTGTAGAAGAACAAACTGTTAAGTTAGTAGAAGTTTGTAGAATGCGAAACATACCAATAATTGTTTTTATTAATAAACTAGATAGAGAAGGTAAAGATGCTTTTGAACTATTAGATGAAATTGAACAAAAATTAAATCTAACGGTAACACCTATGAGTTTTCCAATAGGTATGGGTTACGATTTTAAAGGTATTTATAATATTTGGGAAAAGAATGTTAATTTATTTAGTGGTGATAGCAGAAAAAACATTGAAGAAACCATCAGTATTGATAATATTAATAACACTCAATTAAATGAATTAATTGGTGATAATACTGCAAATTCCTTGCGGGAAGATGTTGAATTAGCTACTGAAGTATACCCTCCTTTTTCACAAGAAGATTATTTAAATGGAGATTTACAACCTGTGTTTTTTGGATCTGCATTAAATAATTTTGGGGTTAGAGAACTTTTAGATTGCTTTATTGAAATTGCTCCTACACCGAGACCTAAAGAAAGTGATACTCGGTTAGTAAAACCTGAAGAAAGTGATTTTAGCGGATTTGTATTTAAAATACACGCAAATATGGATCCAAAACATCGGGATCGCTTGGCATTTGTAAAAATTGTTTCAGGGACCTTTAATAGAAATACCCCTTACTTACATGTAAGAAATAATAAAAAAATGAAATTTTCTAGTCCCAATGCTTTTTTTGCTGAACGCAAAGAAATCGTTGATGTTTCTTATCCTGGTGATATTGTAGGCTTGCATGACACTGGTAATTTTAAAATTGGTGATACCTTAACTCAAGGTGAACTCATGAAATACAAAGGGATTCCAAGTTTTTCGCCAGAACACTTTAAATACATAAACAATGTAGATCCTTTAAAAAGCAAACAATTAGCAAAAGGAATTGACCAATTAATGGATGAGGGAGTTGCACAATTATTTGTTTTAGAATTAAACGGAAGAAAAGTAATAGGTACCGTAGGTGCATTACAGTTTGAAGTTATCCAATATCGATTGGAACATGAATACTCTGCTAAATGCTCATATGAAAATTTAAATGTTTTTAAAGCTTGTTGGGTTGAAATTAAACATTCAGATCCTGAACAATTAAAAGAATTTAAAAGAGTAAAATCACGCTTTCTGGCAATAGATAAAAGAGGCCAATTGGTTTTCTTTGCAGATTCTGCTTTTACCTTACAAATGACACAATCTAAATATTCAAAAGTAAAATTGCATTTTGTAAGTGAATTTTAATTAAAAAGGATTTGATTCTTTAGAGAATCAAATCCTTTTTAATTTTATGCTTCACCAGTTGGTCCAAAATTTAATGGAATTGGAGCCTGCTCAAAATCTTTTATTTTTCCATGAGCGTTTTCAAAACGTTTCACATTATCATTTAAAGCTTTTAAAAACCGTTTCGCGTGTTGTGGTGTTAATACAATTCGAGACTTTACTTTACTTTTTGGAACTCCAGGCATAATGGTAATAAAATCTACTACAAATTCAGATTGAGAATGATTAATTATAGCTAGGTTACTATAAATACCTTGTGCTATTTTTTCATCCAATTCAATATTTATTTGACCTTTCTTATTTTTAATTGAATCTGACATCTTTATATTATTTTGTTTATACAAAGGTATAAATCTGTTATTAGTTTAAACACAAAATCCCGTTAGAAATCGGGATTTTGAATAAAATATACTATTTCAGCTTTAAAAGCTGCTTGTTATATTAATTATAATTCATTTCTTGCTTCTCACTAGTCATTTCTTCCAACTCTGATTTAGAACCTACGAGAATAGTTTGATATTTACGCATTCCTGTTCCCGCTGGTATTCTATGACCTACAATAACATTTTCTTTCAATCCTTCAAGTGTATCCACTTTACCATTTACAGCTGCTTCGTTTAATACTTTAGTAGTTTCCTGAAAGGAAGCTGCAGAAATAAACGATTTAGTTTGCAATGAAGCACGTGTAATACCCTGTAAGATTGGAGTTGCTGTAGCTGGCACTGCATCTCTAGTCACAACAAGCTGTTTGTCTGTTCTTTTAAGAATTGAATTCTCGTCACGTAATGCTCTAGACGAAATCATTTGTCCTTCTTTTAGTGTTTCAGAATCTCCTGCACTCTCAACTATTTTCATTCCAAATATTTTATCATTTTCTTCGATAAAATCAAATTTATGAGCTAATTGATTTTCTAGGAACAAAGTATCACCTGAATCAACAAGTCTAACTTTACGCATCATTTGACGTACTACTACCTCAAAGTGCTTATCGTTAATTTTTACACCTTGTAATCGATATACTTCTTGCACTTCGTTTACTAAGTATTGCTGTACAGCTGATGGCCCTTTAATATTTAGAATATCTAATGGTGTAATTGATCCGTCAGATAATGGCATTCCTGCACGTACAAAATCATTTTCTTGTACTAAAATCTGATTTGATAATTTCACTAAATATCTTTTAATATCACCAAATTTAGTTTCCACTATAATCTCACGATTACCACGCTTAATTTTACCAAATGAAACCACACCATCTACTTCACTTACTACAGCAGGATTAGAAGGGTTCCGAGCTTCAAACAATTCCGTTACACGAGGAAGACCCCCAGTGATATCACCTGCTTTAGATGATTTACGTGGAATCTTAACTAAGATATTACCAATTTTCACAATTTCACCATCATCTACCATAAGGTGAGCTCCAACCGGAAGGTTATAAGAACGAATTATTTCATCATTCTTACCCATTATTAATAGGGTTGGAATTTTCTTTTTATCCCTAGATTCAGAGATAACTTTTTCTTGGAAACCGGTTTGCTCATCAACTTCAACTTGATACGTAATACCTTGTTCTAAGTTTTCGTATTGAATTTTACCAGAAAATTCAGAAATAATTACACCGTTAAATGGATCCCATTGACAAACAATATCTCCATTTTTAAGATTCGAACCATTTTTAACAAAAATGTGTGAACCGTAAGGAATATTATTTGTACTAAGTGTAATACCTGTTTTCTTATCTTTTAATTTAACTTCTGAAGTTCTAGAAATTACTACATCAACGGCATTACCTTCTTTATCTTTACTTTTTACAGTTTTAAGATCTTCTATTTCAGCAACTCCATCAAACTTCACTGTTAACTTATTCTCTTCCGAAATATTACCTGCAACACCACCAACGTGGAATGTACGAAGTGTTAACTGAGTACCTGGTTCTCCAATAGATTGCGCAGCTACTACACCAACAGCTTCACCCATTTGAACCATTTTATTAGTAGCTAAATTTCTACCATAACAAGTTGCACAAATTCCTTTTTTAGCTTCACAAGTTAATGCTGAACGCACCTCTACAGATTCTATAGGTGATGCTTCAATTTTTTTAGCTATTTCATTGGTAATGTGATCTCCAGTAGCTACAAATAATTCCTCTGTTAAGGGATCATACACATCGTGTAAAGAAGTACGACCAACTATTCTTTCTGCTAAAGTCTCTACTACTTCTTCATTTTTCTTTAATGGAGAAACATCAATACCTCTTAGGGTACCACAGTCATGAATGTTAACAATTACATCCTGCGATACATCCACCAGTCTACGAGTTAAGTATCCTGCATCGGCTGTTTTTAATGCCGTATCCGCAAGACCCTTACGAGCACCGTGAGTAGAGATAAAATATTCAAGAATTGATAATCCTTCCTTAAAGTTAGAAAGAATTGGGTTTTCAATAATTTCACCACCACCTGCAGTAGATTTTTTAGGCTTTGCCATTAATCCACGCATACCTGTTAACTGACGAATTTGTTCTTTAGATCCCCTTGCACCAGAATCAAGCATCATATATACAGAATTAAAACCTTGCTTGTCTTCGCGAATTCGCTTCATAGACAATTCAGTTAATTCTGCATTGGTTGCTGTCCAGATATCAATTACTTGATTGTATCTTTCATTGTTAGTAATAAGCCCCATATTATAGTTTCCTATAACAGCATCTACTTGACTATTGGCTTTTTCAATCATTCCAGTTTTTTCCTCAGGAATAATAATATCACCTAAACTAAAAGACAATCCACCTTCAAAAGCAAATTTATATCCTAATGTTTTAATTTCATCTAAGAAATCTGCAGTTATAGGAACTGAAGTTACTCTAAGAATATCACCAATAATATCTCTAAGAGATTTTTTTGTTAATACTTCATTAATATAACCTGCTGCTTCTGGAACATTTTCATTAAAAATTACTCTACCAACAGTAGTTGTAATTATTTGGTAAACCAATTCTCCTGCTTCGTTAAAATCTTTAGTTCTGATTTTAATCTCCGCATTTAATTCTACTTGTTTTTCATTATATGCTATAATTACTTCTTCAGCAGAATAGAATGTGATTCCTTCTCCAATAACTTTATAATCTTTTGTAGATTTTTTAAGCTTGGTCATATAGTAGAGGCCCAATACCATATCCTGAGATGGCACAACTACTGGTTGACCATTTGCAGGATTTAAAATATTATGAGAACCTAGCATTAATAATTGTGCTTCTAAAATTGCTTCTGGTCCAAGTGGCAAGTGGACCGCCATTTGATCACCATCAAAATCTGCATTAAATGCAGTACAAGCTAATGGGTGTAATTGGATTGCTTTTCCTTCAATTAATTTTGGTTGAAACGCTTGAATACCTAGACGGTGAAGCGTAGGAGCACGGTTTAATAATACAGGATGTCCTTTTAAAACATTCTCTAAAATATCCCATACAACTGGTTCCTTTTTATCTATAATTTTCTTTGCAGATTTAACTGTTTTTACAATTCCTCTTTCAATTAGTTTTCTAATAATAAAAGGTTTATAAAGTTCTGAAGCCATCCCTTTAGGGATGCCACACTCAGATAATTTTAATTCTGGTCCAACAACTATTACCGAACGTGCTGAATAATCCACACGTTTACCCAATAAGTTTTGACGGAAACGACCTTGTTTACCTTTTAAAGAATCTGATAAAGATTTTAAAGGACGGTTAGAATCTGTTTTTACTGCTGAAGATTTGCGTGTATTATCAAATAATGAATCTACTGACTCTTGAAGCATACGCTTCTCGTTACGCAAAATTACTTCAGGAGCTTTAATCTCCATTAATCGCTTAAGTCGGTTATTTCTAATAATTACTCTTCGGTAAAGATCATTTAAATCAGAAGTTGCAAAACGACCACCATCAAGAGGTACTAAAGGTCGTAATTCTGGCGGAATAATTGGCACCACCTTCATAATCATCCATTCTGGTTTGTTTACTCTGTTTTTATTAGATTCACGAAGCGCTTCAACAACTTGCAAACGTTTTAATGCTTCCGTTTTACGTTGTTTTGAAGTTTCATTATTTGCTTTGTGACGCAATTCAAAAGATAAATCATCTAAATTGATTCTTCTTAATAAATCAATTAAACATTCAGCTCCCATTTTAGCGATGAATTTCTCTGGATCTTCATCATCTAAATATTGGTTTTCTTGTGGGAGTGCTTCTAAAATAGTTAGGTATTCTTCTTCTGTTAAGAAATCCATTTTTTGAACTGGTTCTCCTTCTTCATTCATGGCATTACCTGGTTGAATAACCACATAACGCTCATAATAAATAATCATATTTAATTTCTTAGATGGCAATCCAAGAAGGTACCCTATTTTATTAGGTAAAGAACGGAAGTACCAAATGTGAGCAACAGGAACCACTAAATTAATGTGTCCTACTCTATCACGACGTACTTTCTTTTCAGTTACTTCTACACCACAACGGTCACAAACGATTCCCTTGTAACGTATTCTTTTATATTTTCCACAGGCACATTCGTAATCTTTGATAGGTCCGAATATACGCTCACAAAATAAACCATCACGTTCTGGTTTGTGAGTACGGTAGTTAATTGTTTCAGGTTTTAATACTTCTCCGCGAGATTCAGCTAAAATCGCCTCTGGTGAAGAAAACCCAATCGAAATTTTGTTAAATTTCTTCGCTACTATTTCTTTATTTCTTGCCATAATGCTATGTACTATGCTTTGTAAAGTTAAAATTGAAGTTTTTAGGCTTCAGCAAGTCTTTAATGACTTTATGATCCCCGCTTTCAAGGGGATTAATTTATTCCTCTAGTCTAATGTCAAGTCCAAGACCTTTTAATTCGTGCATTAACACGTTAAAAGATTCTGGAAGTCCTGGTTCTGGCATTGCTTCACCTTTTACGATTGCTTCGTAAGTTTTAGCTCTACCAACAACATCATCAGATTTCACTGTCAATATTTCTCTAAGGGTACTGGAAGCTCCATAAGCTTCTAATGCCCAAACTTCCATCTCACCAAAACGTTGACCACCAAATTGTGCTTTACCACCAAGAGGTTGTTGTGTAATTAATGAATAAGGTCCAATAGAACGAGCGTGCATTTTATCATCAATCATATGACCTAACTTAATCATATAAATAACTCCAACGGTAGCTTTTTGATCAAATCGTTGACCAGTTCCACCATCATATAAATAGGTATGCCCAAATTCTGGAACTCCAGCTTTTTCTGTTAAAGCTGTAATTTCATCAATGGTTGCACCATCAAAAATTGGTGTTGCATATTTCTGACCTAATTTTTGACCAGCCCATCCAAGAACTGTTTCATAAATTTGACCAATATTCATACGAGAAGGTACCCCTAATGGATTTAAAACGATATCTACTGGCGTTCCGTCTTCTAAGAAAGGCATATCTTCTTCACGTACAATACGCGCTACAATACCTTTATTACCATGACGTCCCGCCATTTTATCCCCTACTTTAAGTTTACGTTTTTTAGCAACATATACTTTTGCAAGTTTTAAAATACCAGACGGTAATTCATCTCCAACAGAAATAGCAAATTTCTCACGACGAAGATTACCTTGCAAATCGTTTTCTTTAATCTTATAATTATGCATTAAATCTTCAACTAAAACATTTGTTTCTGCATTAGTTGTCCAAGTCCCACCTGTTAAATGTGTATAATCATCTATTTCATTTAACATTTTTAAGGTATACTTTTTACCTTTTGGAAAAACAACTTCTCCAAGGTCGTTAACAACACCTTGAGCTGTTTTACCTGAAATAATTGTAAATAATTTTTCAACAAGAATATCTCTAAGGTCATCGAATTTTTTATAAAACTCGTCTTCTAATAAAGCAATTTCTTCTTTATTTTGAGCTCTCATTTGCTTATCCTTAACTGAACGTGCAAATAATTTTTTATTAATAACAACACCATGTAATGAAGGAGAAGCTTTTAAAGAAGCATCTTTTACATCACCAGCTTTGTCACCAAAAATTGCACGAAGTAATTTTTCTTCAGGAGTTGGATCACTTTCTCCTTTTGGAGTAATTTTTCCAATTAATATATCACCTGGTTTTACTTCTGCTCCAATGCGAATCATTCCATGTTCATCAAGGTCTTTAGTAGACTCTTCAGAAACATTAGGAATGTCATTTGTAAGTTCTTCGTTACCTAATTTAGTATCTCTAACTTGTAATGAATATTCATCTATATGAATAGAAGTAAATATATCGTCACGAACTACTTTTTCAGAAATTACAATTGCATCCTCAAAGTTATACCCTTTCCAAGGCATAAAGGCTACTTTCATATTTCTACCTAAAGCTAATTCACCAGCTTCAGTAGCATATCCTTGACATAAAACTTGACCTTTCTCAACTCTATCACCTTTTTGAACAATAGGTTTCAAGTTAATAGAAGTGCTTTGATTTGTTTTTCTAAACTTAATTAATTTGTAAGTTTTTGAATCTCCATCAAAACTAACTAACTGCTCATCTTCCGTACGATCGTACTTAATAGTAATTTCATTAGCATCAACATATTCAATAACTCCAGCGCCTTCTGCATTTATTAATACACGCGAATCTGAGGCAACCTGACGTTCCAAACCTGTTCCAACAATAGGAGACTCAGCTCTCATTAATGGTACTGCTTGACGCATCATATTAGATCCCATTAATGCACGGTTCGCATCATCATGTTCTAAGAAAGGAATTAAAGATGCTGATATGGATGAGATTTGATTTGGTGCAACATCCGTATAGTGTATATCTTTAGATTCCACTACTGGAAAATCACCTTCCATACGAGCAATAACTTTTTCCTTATTTATGGTGCCATCGTCAGCGATATCAATGTGTGCTTGTGCAATTAATTTATCTTCTTCTTCTTCAGCAGAAAGATAAATTGGTTCACTTTTTAAATCGATAACTCCATTTTCAACCTTACGGTAAGGAGTTTCTAAAAAACCTAAATAGTTTACTTTTGCATAAACAGAAAGAGAAGATATTAATCCAATATTCGGTCCTTCAGGAGTTTCAATTGGGCAAAGTCTTCCGTAGTGGGTAAAGTGAACATCACGTACCTCAAAACCAGCTCTCTCTCTAGAAAGACCACCAGGGCCCAGTGCAGAAAGACGACGTTTGTGAGTAATTTCAGCAATTGGATTGGTTTGATCCATAAACTGAGATAATTGATTAGTACCAAAAAATGAATTAATAACAGAAGATAGTGTCTTTGCGTTAATTAAATCAATTGGAGTAAAAACTTCATTATCACGAACGTTCATACGCTCTCTAATAGTACGAGCCATACGAGCTAAACCAACACCAAATTGAGAAGAAAGCTGTTCACCTACTGTACGTACACGACGGTTTGATAAGTGATCAATATCATCAATCTCAGCTTTTGAGTTAATAAGTTCGATCAAGAATTTAATTATGGTGATAATATCTTCTTTGGTAAGAACTAACTTATCCATTGGAATATCAAGACCTAATTTTTTATTCATTCTAAATCGACCTACATTTCCAAGATTGTAACGTTGGTCACTAAAAAACAACTTATTAATAATTCCACGCGCTGTCTCTTCATCAGGCGGCTCTGCATTACGTAATTGTCTATATATATGTTCCACCGCTTCTTTTTCAGAATTGGTTGGATCTTTTTGAAGCGTATTATGAATAATTGCATAATCAGCTTGTAAATTATCTTCTTTGTGTAGAAGTATTGTTTTAGAACCAGATTCAATAATCTCTTCGATATGATCTTTTTCAAGAATAGTATCACGGTCAAGTATAATTTCATTTCTTTCGATAGAAACAACTTCACCAGTATCCTCATCAACAAAATCCTCATGCCATGTCTTTAAAACACGTGCAGCTAATTTTCTTCCTAAATATTTTTTAAGACCAGTTTTTGATGCTTTTACTTCTTCTGCTAAGTCAAATATTTCTAGAATATCCTTATCTCTTTCAAAACCGATTGCACGGAAAAGCGTAGTAACTGGTAATTTTTTCTTTCTATCGATATAAGCGTACATTACTTGGTTTATATCGGTAGCAAATTCAATCCAAGAACCTTTAAAAGGTATTACTCTTGCTGAATATAATTTCGTTCCATTTGCATGAAATGATTGACCAAAGAAAACACCAGGTGAACGGTGTAGTTGAGAAACAACAACACGTTCTGCACCATTAACAACGAAAGTTCCGTTTGGAGTCATGTAAGGTATAGTCCCTAAATAAACATCTTGAACGATTGTTTCAAAATCTTCATGCTCTGGGTCAGTACAATATAATTTTAAACGAGCTTTTAAGGGTACACTATAAGTTAATCCACGCTCAATACACTCCTGGATGGAATACCTTGAAGGATCTACAAAATAATCTAAAAACTCTAATACAAATTGATTTCTGGTATCGGTAATCGGGAAATTTTCCAAAAAGGTTTTGTAAAGACCTTCTGTTTCTCTTCTATCGGATTTGGTTTCCAATTGAAAAAAATCTTGAAAAGATTTAATTTGAATATCCAAAAAATCTGGATAATCAGGCTTATTCTTTACTGTGGAAAAATTCAATCTTTCAGTTTGCGTTGCTGACATCTATGGACGAATTTTAATTATAATAAAACAGTGAACGCGTATAATAAATGGTGAAACCATTATATACGCAAAATGGTTTAGGTCTATTCCTTCAATAGGAAAGACCTAAACCTTAAGGTTTGGCGCGTTGTGAGCTTACTTAAGCTCAACCTCTGCTCCAGCTTCTTCTAACTGTGCTTTTAAAGCTTCAGCTTCATCTTTTGCTACACCTTCTTTAATTGGAGATGGAACATTATCAACTAATCCCTTAGCGTCTTTAAGACCTAATCCAGTAAGTTCTTTAACAAGTTTTACAACTGCTAACTTAGACCCACCTGGAGCTGTAAGAATTACGTCGAATTCTGATTTTTCTTCTACGGCTTCTCCACCAGCAGCAGCACCACCAGCAGCAACAGCTACTGCAGCTGCAGCAGGCTCTATACCGTATTCTTCTTTTAATATTCCTGCTAACTCATTAACTTCTTTTACTGTTAAGTTAACTAATTTTTCTGCGAAATCTTTTAAATCTGCCATTTTCTATCGTTTTAAGTAATTTAATTTTTATAATTTAATTTATGAGTGCTAATATTTTATCCTTCTCTTTCAGATAAGGTCTTAACAATACCTGCAATTGTTCCTCCACTAGATTTAAGTGCAGAAATAACATTCTTAGCAGGAGACTGTAATAATCCAATAATCTCTCCAATAAGTTCGTCTTTAGACTTGATATTAACTAGTGTATCTAATTGATCATCTCCAACATATATTGCTTCTTCAATGAATGCTCCTTTAAGTACAGGCTTATCAGATTTTTTTCTGAACGCCTTAATAACTTTTGCGGGTGCATTGCTAGTTTCCGCAAGCATAATTGATGTATTTCCTTTAAGAATATCTGGTAATTCACCAAAATCCTTGTCAGAACTTTCCATTGCTTTTTTAAGCAATGTATTTTTTACGACTTCTAACTTAACTCCAGCTTTGTAACAAGCCCTTCTTAAGTTACTCGTATCTCCTGCATTAAGACCCGATATGTCAGCTAAATAAATAGTTGCGCTATCAGCTAACTGTGCAGTTAAATTTTCTATTACTTGTGATTTTTCTTCTCTTGTCATAAGTTCTAAATTTTACTACTCAGCAAATCTTTTTGTATCAATCTCAATACTTGGACTCATAGTACTCGACATAAAAATGCTTTTAATATAAATTCCTTTTGAAGATTGAGGTTTCAATTTTACAAGGGTTGTTAATAATTCTTTTGCGTTTCCTTCAATTTTATCAGCACCGAAAGATGCTTTTCCAATTGCAGCGTGAACAATACCAGTTTTTTCTACTTTAAAGTCGATTTTACCAGCTTTCACATCGGAAACAGCCTTAGCAACATCCATTGTTACTGTACCAGTTTTTGGGTTAGGCATTAATCCACGAGGTCCTAAAACACGTCCTAGAGGTCCTAATTTTCCCATTACACTTGGCATCGTCACAATAACGTCGACATCTGTCCATCCTCCTTTTATTTTATCGAGGTACTCATCTAAACCAACATAATCCGCTCCAGCTTCTTTAGCTTCCGCTTCTTTATCTGGAGTAACTAATGCCAATACTTTAACGTCTTTACCTGTACCATGTGGTAAGGTAACAACGCCACGTACCATTTGATTAGCTTTTCGTGGATCTACGTTTAGACGCACTGCTAAATCAACAGATGCATCAAAATTTACGCTGGTGATTTCTTTTATTAAAGCAGATGCATCCGCAACGTTATAAACCTTTCCAGGTTCAACTTTTGCTTGAGCTTCCTTTTGCTTTTTTGTTAATCTTGCCATTTTATAGATTCTTTTTTTGGATTAAAAAGGGGATTTACCACCTTTTACATTCACTCCCATTGATCTCGCAGTACCAGCTACCATCTTCATTGCAGATTCTATGCTAAATGCATTTAAATCTGGCATTTTATCTTCAGCAATTGCTTTTACTTGATCCCAGGTTATTTTTGCTACTTTCTTTACATGTGGCTCACCAGAACCTTTTTTAACTTTGGCGGCTTCTAGGATTTGTACTGCAGCTGGAGGTGTTTTAATAACAAAATCAAAAGATTTGTCTTTAAACACTGTAATCGCAACTGGTAATACTTTTCCTTGCTTATCTTGAGTTCTAGCATTAAATTGCTTACAGAACTCCATAATATTCACGCCGGCAGCACCTAAAGCGGGTCCAACTGGTGGTGATGGGTTAGCAGCTCCACCTCGAACTTGTAACTTTACTACTTTATCTACTTCTTTTGCCATCTTTTAATTTTAATTAATTTTATTTTTTCTTCGGTGGAAGCCCAAGAAAAAACTATTTATAGCGTGCAACAATTAAACTTTTTCAACTTGCATAAAACTTAATTCTAATGGTGTTTTTCTTCCGAATATTTTAACCATTACTTCAAGCTTACGTTTTTCTTCAAATATTTTTTCGACAGTTCCATTAAATCCATTAAAAGGACCGTCTATAACCTTAATAGTTTCTTCAATACTATAAGGTATATTTACATTTTCATCTTTAACAGATAACTCATCAACCTTACCTAACAATCTGTTCACTTCTGTTTGTCTTAGTGGAACAGGATCTCCTCCTTTTACCTCACCTAGAAAACCGATTACTCCGTTTACAGATTTTATAATATGAGGTATCTCTCCTACTAAATCTGCTTGAACCATTATATAACCAGGAATAAATACTTTTTCCTTGGTTATTTTTTTTCCATCACGAATTTGAACCACATTCTCAGTAGGAACCAAAATTTGTTCAATAAAATCCTGAAGATTTAATCTAACAATCTCAGACTCTATATAATCTTTAATTTTGTTTTCCTTTCCACTTACAGAACGAATAACATACCACTTTTTTGCACTTTTAACTTCAGTCATCTATAAATATTAAGACTTGATCCATTCAAAGTATCTACTAATAACACCACTAAATACAGTGTCAATTCCAAAAACAAGTAAAGCTAACACTACAGAAAATGCTGCAACAATAACTGTTAAACGCTGCGCTTCAGACCATGTAGTCCAAGTAACATGATTTTTAAGTTCATTATACGACTCTTTGATGTAGTTTATCATTTTTTACTTATTTTATTAATTCTACATAAAAAATTGTTTTGTCTACAATTTCATATTTTGCACGGGTTGAGAGACTCGAACTCACGACACCTGGTTTTGGAGACCAGTGCTCTACCAACTGAGCTAAACCCGTTTCTTTAAGCAATTTTTTTACTCTACCCGTTATAAAAGTCAAGGCGTCCCGATATAATCAGGACACCTTAAAAAACTTTTAATGTATTATTTAGTCTAGTATTTCAGTAACCTGACCTGCACCTACTGTTCTACCACCCTCACGGATTGCAAAACGAAGACCAACATTCATTGCAATTGCCTGAAGCAATTCAACGTGTATTGTTAAGTTATCACCTGGCATTACCATTTCAACTCCGTCAGGAAGCATAATTGTTCCTGTTACATCGGTAGTACGAACATAAAACTGTGGACGGTAGTTATTATGGAATGGAGTATGACGTCCACCTTCTTCTTTTTTAAGAACATAAACCTCTGCTTTAAATTTAGCATGAGGAGTAACAGAACCTTGCTTACAGATTACCATTCCTCTTCTAATATCTTCTTTAGCAATACCTCTTAGTAATATACCTGCATTATCTCCAGCTTCACCTCTATCTAAGATTTGACGGAACATTTCAATACCAGTAATAGTTGAAGTTAATTTTTCAGCTCCCATACCAATAATATCTACAGAATCTCCAGTATTTGCAATACCAGTCTCAATACGACCTGTTGCTACTGTTCCACGACCTGTAATTGAGAATACATCCTCAATTGGCATTAAGAAAGGCTTATCAACTTCTCTTAAAGGCTCTTCAATCCATGCATCAACAGCCTCCATAAGCTCCAATACTGAATCAACCCATTTTTTCTCACCATTTAATGCACCTAATGCAGAACCTGCAATAACAGGCCCATTATCACCATCATATTCGTAAAAACTTAAAAGCTCACGAACTTCCATTTCAACTAATTCGATTAATTCTTCATCATCAACCATATCCACTTTATTCATGAATACAACCATGCGAGGAATTCCTACCTGACGTCCTAAAAGGATATGCTCACGAGTCTGGGGCATTGGACCATCTGTAGCAGCTACTACAAGAATAGCACCATCCATTTGAGCAGCACCAGTTACCATGTTCTTTACGTAATCCGCGTGACCTGGACAGTCAACGTGAGCGTAATGACGATTAGCTGTTGCGTATTCAACGTGAGAAGAGTTAATTGTTATACCTCTTTCTTTTTCTTCTGGAGCATTATCAATTTGATCAAAAGATGTTGCCTTAGAATGACCTGCATCTGATAATACTTTTGTAATAGCTGCAGTTAATGTTGTTTTACCGTGATCTACATGTCCTATTGTACCAACATTCAAATGTGGTTTCGACCGATCGTAAGTTTCTTTTGCCATTTTGTATTTATTTAATCTTAGTTATATATTAGTACCTATTAAAATACATTATCATAATTGAGCCAATGTTGGGAATTGAACCCAAGACCTCTTCCTTACCAAGGAAACGCTCTACCCCTGAGCTACACCGGCTTAAAGATTTTTTTTCGTTTTTATTAAAGCAATAAAAAATCCTCTGCCTTAGCAGGAATATTAGAGCGGGAGACCAGGTTCGAACTGGCGACATTCAGCTTGGAAGGCTGACGCTCTACCAACTGAGCTACTCCCGCTTTTTATATTTGAAATTTCTTTCAAAAAACATTTCAATACTTAGATATTTTCAAGGCACCACACAAAAATTAAAAACTTCTGTGGGGAGAGCAGGATTCGAACCTGCGAAGACGTAGTCAGCAGATTTACAGTCTGCCCTCGTTGGCCGCTTGAGTATCTCCCCTTAATTTAATATCTATTTTAAAGAACTTTTTTAAGCTTATCCATTGGAAAACAATCCCAACAACACACTCAAAATTAAATTTTTCAAAGAGCCGATGGAGGGACTCGAACCCACGACCTGCTGATTACAAATCAGCTGCTCTAGCCAGCTGAGCTACATCGGCTTTCGGCTTACTTTTTACTTAAAAAACCCCCGATATTTCTAACGGACTGCAAATGTATATAAATTATTTTTTTTACAAAACTTTTTTTGAGTAATATTCTTAATATTTTTCAGTTTTTCATCTAATCATTGTATTTCCCTTTACAAATAAGACTTTTACAAATTTAAAATTATTATTTTTATTCAAAAAACATCATAAAAACCTTATTCTTATGTATTTCAATGTATATTTCTGAACTATTTTACTTAGAATTTCTCGGATGAGCGTTTTTATAAACTTGTTGTAACTTTGAAATACTATTATTTGCATAAATTTGGGTGGATGCTAAACTAGAGTGACCCAACAACTCTTTTACCGATTTTATATCCGCTCCTTCGTTTAACAAGTGAGTTGCAAATGAATGTCTTAATATATGAGGGCTTTTTTTAACTTTCTCTGATGCTTTACTAAAATAATTATTAATTACTCTGTAAACCAATGTCTCATAAACCTTAGCTCCTTTTTCAGTGAGCAACAAATAATGGACATCTTTAATAGAACTCAAACTTTTTCTGTAATCTATATAGGAAGCAATCGTATTTAAAGCGGATGGCAATAGCGGAATTATTCGTTCTTTATTTCTTTTACCAAGAACTTTAATAGTTTTTTGAGAATCTGAAATATCGTTTAATTTTAAATTTACCAACTCTCCACGTCTCATTCCTGTAGAATAAAAAAGTTCTACTATTAATTTATTTCGCAGACCCAGAAAACTATCTTCCTCTTTTAATATTTCTAAAACATCTTCTATTTCTTTTTCTGAAAATGGAACTTGTAATTTTTTAGCTGTTTTTAACACCTTATGTTTTAGCAATGGACTTACTTCAATATCTCCTATCTTTAAAAGAAACTTATAATAAGTTCTTAAAGAAGAAATTTTACGATTAATAGTTCTATTAGAAACTCCGTCGCCTACTAATTTTACAATCCAACTTCTTATTATAGCATAACTAACAGAATTAACTTCTGAAAAATCAAATTCTGATAAAGCAAATTCCCGAAACCCTAATAAATCTTTGTGATAAGCTATTAGGGTGTGTTTGGAATAGTTTTTTTCTAAACTAAGGTAATCAAGAAATGATGTGAATGGCATAAAAAAATCCGTTGAAAAGTAAAACTACTATTTTCAACGGACTTTATATCCTAAATTAATCAGAAATACTAAACTTCTTCCTGATCTCTTAAGTTTTGGATGTATTGAGCTTTTTGAATCTGTGCTCTTCTTTTTACTGAAGGCTTTGAAAATTGTTTTCGTTCACGTAATTGATTCTTAGTTCCTGTACGATCAAACTTACGCTTAAAACGTTTCAGTGCTCTATCTATATTTTCTCCTTCTTTAATTGGTATTATTAACATAACTCTTAACCTCCTCTCTTTTAGGTCGGCAAAGGTAAATAAGATTTTTGATTATAAATATAAGTTTTATGTTTTTTTCAAAACTATCTTCTTACTCTTTAAATAAAGTTGCTCTTTTACTTAAATCTTGGACTAGTTTTTCTTCCTCTTCACTCTCCAACAATACATTATAATTTTCCCAAAACTCTTTGTTGTATGGACGTTGAATAAAAATATCATCAGACCAAGGTTTTAGAAGTGCCTTTTCTATCTCTATAGTATCTTTAATGATTTCAGTAAACAGTATTTCCTGAACAGAATAATAAAACTGTTCTTCTTTTAACTTTTTCTTTTCTTCCGCTGTTTTATATAAATTATCAGTAGATCTATCTCCAACATTTACCAATTTTGGAGTTTCATAATAATAATAATTCGGATACATTTTTCCATCATATTCCATATATGATATAATCAGTTTATGATTATCAAGTGTACCTAAAAGACTTTTACTTCTTCCCTTCTGCTTATCTGAGGATGCTATTAAATCGTATTCAATTTTCTTTATTGCAAACGTATCCCAATAAATATATATCCATCCTTTAGATTCAAATCCTTCATTATAAATACCTTTTGTATTTAAACCAACAAAATCAAATCCTTTTTTAATTTCTATTTTATATATTTTTCTGTCATTATCAACTAAAATAGTATCAATTTTAAATTGATGATTATCAAGTATATTCTCTCCAAATAGAGAATTCGATCTATTAGAGTTTCTAACTAAATTTAATTTACCCTTAAATAGAAATCCCAATCCATTTATCCGTTCATCATTCCATTTAATTGCTTCAATTAGAGAAGCTGTTTTTATTGTGTCTCTTCGAAGTTGCTTTGACGACATTTTAAAATTACTGGAAGTATTCCTCAGATAAGAAGAATAAGCAAACAAACTATCCACATCTCGTAAATCGAAGCTCTTTCTATTTTCATCTACATTAATTTTTAAATTATTCTTAGAACCTGAAGCATAACTAGAGTCATATAAAGTAATGGCGCTTTCGATAAGCCATTTGTATTCCTTCACATTACGCTCTCTATGTCTTAAAAAACCCTTTTGCATAAAAGGCGCTTCAGGTAAATTATCTGGAAGTCTTTCGATAGCTCTTAAAACGACCTCATTCCCTGTTTTCGGTCTTGTTTCTACTATAATTAAAATTTCATCTAAAGACGCAATATCTTCCTCAAGAAATATGACATCATCATTTATAAATTCACTAAGAAGAATTTTAAAACTTTTAAAACCTATAGATGATATCACTAATGTATCGTTTTCTAATCTTTTTGGAACAGACAGTATAAATTTACCATCTACATTACTGACAGAACCAATTGTTGAATTTTCAATATAAATACTTGCATTTTCTAGAGGCTCATAAGTTGTGAAATCAACAATTTTGCTTTTCAGTTCTACTTGAGAAAAAACACTTAAAGAGCAAATAAAAATTAATATATAGGATAAACGTTTTAAAAAACTAAGTATCATTATATCTAATTTGGATTTATTCACTTTATTCAAAATATTAGATCGCTGTCTTATAATCTTTTCCATCAATCACCATTTTAGCGATAATTTTGAATGATTTTCGCTAAAACGATTAACAATATTTAGGTCGCTGGTTTATAATCCTTTCCATCAATCACCATTTTAGCGATAATTTCTCTCAAAATTTCAGAAGTGCCACCGCCAATAGGTCCTAAACGGCTATCTCTAAACATACGCGCTAATGGGTAATCTTCCATATAACCATATCCTCCTAATAACTGGAGACATTGATACATTACATCATCAGCCATCTTAGTTGCAGTAAGTTTAGCCATTGTAGCTTCCTTTACAACATACTCTTTATCATCCAATCTTTTAACAGTGTTATAATTAAATGTTTTACAAACCTCAACTTCACTTGCCATCTGCGCAACACTATGCCTTAATGCCTGAAAGGTTGCTATACTTTTTCCAAATGCATTTCTATCCTTCATATATTGGATGGTATAGGCTAAAGCAAATTCCGCTCTTGCATGTGCATTAACTGCCATAATCAAACGTTCTAAAGCAAAATGCTGCATGATATAAGGAAAGCCCATATCTGTTTCTCCCATTAAATTACCTTCAGGAATTGTAACATTATCGAATGCAATTTCTGCAGTATCACTAGCTCTCCAACCAAGTTTATTTAATTTAGTAGCTGTAATTCCTGGGGTATCTCTATCAACAACAAATATACTTATGCCCTTTCCTCCTTTTTCAGGAGAAGTTTTAGCTGCTACCACTAAATAATCGCTATAAACTCCGTTGGTAATAAAGGTTTTTGAACCATTTAAAACAAACGTATTATCTTTTTTTACTGCAGTAGTTCTCATACCAGACACATCGGAGCCTCCAAACGGTTCTGTAATACAAAGGCAACCAATTTTATCTCCTGAAATACTTGGTGCTAAATATTTTTCTTTTATTTCTTGACTACCTTCTTTATCTAAATGAGTCATTGCTAAATAAGCATGAGCCCAAATATTAGCAGCAAATCCTCCAGAGTTTACTTTCTGAAGTTCTTCTAAGAATATTACTGTGTAAAATAAATCTAAGTTTAATCCACCAAATTCTTCAGGATAATTAATTCCAAAGAAACCCATGTCTCCCATTTTCTTCCAGATAAATCGCTCTACTACTCCATCTTCTTCCCATTTATCAATATGAGGAACGACTTCTATTTGTAAAAAATCTTTTAAACTTTTTCTGAAAAGTTCATGCTCTTCTGTAAAATACATCTGCTCCATTCTTTAAAATAATTATTATCAAATGCAGTATAGCATTAATAATTATTCAAGCTTCAAATATAACTGAATTCCTTGTAACTTCCTTTTCGTTAATCCTTCAATATTTTCTAATTCTGAAAAACTTTTAATTCCTTCATTAAGTATTCTGAATTCCCATATTCTTTTAGCTAGGTCAAAAGAAATCGACGGAATGGTTGCAATATCGGAAGCAGAAATGCTATTAAGATTCATTTTTATAATCTCTTTTGGAGTTTTTACCGTAAACTCTTTTAATATGCTATTGGCAACCTGAAAATCCAAACCATAAACTTGATATAATTGAATGTCATTTGTAAAACCTCCCAGTTTATTTCGATACTCTATAATTCTTTTACTAAAGGCTTTCCCAATTCCGTTTACTCCTTCAAGTTGACCTTGTGTTGCTAAATTTAAATCTATTTTTTGCGTGAATTTTTTTTCTTTAAACCTTTTTTTTACATACTTGTTTTTTAATTTTGGATTAGTAACCCAATCTGGAAATTTAAAATAAGGACTTATTTTATTTAATAAAGAATCGGAAACTTTTGTGACTTTTTTAAAGTCTTCAACAGAATTAATCCATTTATTTTCTTTTCTAAAAGCTAATAATCGGTCAATCTCTTCGGTTGACATTCCCAAGGTATATCCTTTAAAATCTGTTAAAAAATTTGGATTGAAGGGAAATACTTTAGGCTTTTTAAAGGCGATATCAATAGTTCGCAAAGAGTCTAACTCTTTTTGAATGGCAATAACTTCTTTAGAATTAATATCTAGGAGGTTTTCTTTAGAAAAATCTACATAATAATTAATCACTAAATATCCAGATATAAAGAACACCAATAATAAAATCCCATTTCGTTGAGATCTATTGAAAACGAAATGAGATTTAATTTTTTCCATCATAATATAGTTTAATATTATTCTGGGGAGAATTAGATTAGTAACTTTTGATTCTTATTAGGTCTTATTTGCCTTTAATAACTTTTAAATATTTATTTAATTCTTCTTTAACCTTAGGCGCTAAAAGAACAAGACCTACCATATTAGGTACCATCATTGCAAATATCATAGCATCAGAAAATCCAATTACAGAACCTAAACTTGCTGCGGAACCAATAACTACAAACACACAGAACAAAAGTTTATAAGCATATTCCATTTTTTTAGTTCTACCAAATAAGTAAGCCCAACCTTGAAAACCGTAATATGACCAAGAAATCATTGTACTAAATGCAAATAATACAACTGCAACTGTTAATACATATGGGAACCATGAAATTACAGATTCAAATGCGCTAGATGTTAATAAAATAGCTTGAGCATCATTTAAAGAAGCGTTTTCAGAAACAACATTTCCGGTAATTATCAAGACTAATGCAGTCATCGTACAAACAACAACGGTATCTATAAAAGGTTCTAATAAAGCAACCATTCCCTCAGATGCGGGATATTTAGTTTTAACTGCAGCATGCGCTATAGATGCAGAACCTACACCAGCTTCATTAGAGAAAGCCGCTCGTCTAAATCCTTGAACTAATACTCCAATTGCTCCACCAGCTACACCTTCTGGGCTAAAAGCTCCATTAAATATTTGAACAAAAGCATTACCAATCAAATCATACCGTGCTATTAATACAAATAAAGAAGCCGCCACATAGATTATTACCATAAATGGGACTATTTTATCTGTCACTTTTGCTATTTTTTTAATACCGCCAATAATCACTATACCTACAAGTATTGCCATTATTACTCCAAACAGCCATCCCTTACCGTATAAAAAAGAATTTTCTCCTCCTGTTATATTTTCAACTAATTGAAAAGCTTGATTAACTTGAAACATATTTCCTCCTCCAAAAGATCCACCAATAACAAAAACTGCGAATGCTCCTGCTAATATTTTACCTAATTTTCCAAGTCCTTTTTCTTTTAGCCCTTTAGTTAAATAGTACATAGGTCCTCCGTAAACGGTTCCATCTTCTGCTATATCTCTATATTTTACACCTAGCGTACATTCAACAAATTTTGAAGCCATTCCTAAGAAACCTGCTACTATCATCCAAAATGTGGCACCAGCTCCACCAATAGAAATAGCAATAGCAACACCAGCAATATTTCCTAATCCTACGGTCGCAGAAAGTGCAGCAGTTAATGCTTGAAAATGAGAAACTTCACCATCATGATCTTCAACAGCAATCGTTTCTATAGCATCTCCTCCTGGAGTTGAATCTCCAGCACCGGCCAATGACTCATGATGATCTAACTCATCATATTTACCTCTAATAATATTTATAGATGTAAAAAATCCTTTAAAATTAATGAGATTAAAATAAAATGTAAAGTAAGTAGCTCCAAGTATTAGAGGAAATAAAACCCAATAAATTTGTATTGTCTCAGTAAAAGGAATTTTATAAAAAATAAGTTCAACAAACCAACCTGTTGCATTTCCAAAAACTTGATCAATTTTTTGATCTAATCCTATTTCAGTTGCTTCTTGGGCAACTGTTAAAAAGGGAATTAAAAGAGTAAAAAGAGAAAGAAAATATTTCTTCATAATTGATTTTTTAGTTTATTTTTATTTCAGTTAGCAATAAAGAAAAAAAAAACGGGACTTCAAATTTTTGCTAGTAAATTTGTTAACGAGCTTTAAACATTATAAAGTTTTTTTTAATCTTTCAATTTAAAAAACACTACTTAATTAAAATTAGCGGTATCTATATTATTTAATTAGGCTTCCTACTATTCATAATTAATTAATCTTTTGATTATAAAAACTTTTAATAAATTCGTTTTATAAATCAAATACGGAAGACCTTTTAGTATAAAATAAATCTTTTAAATTTAATAAAAAAGCCATCGTAATGTAAACAGCAAATCCTAAACCTAAAGTTGCAAAGGATAAATAAATAAAAAATAAACGAACATTTTTTGCTCTTAATCCTAATTTTTCTGAGAATCGAGAACTAACATCAAAACCATGTTTCTCAAAATAATGTCGAGCTGTATAAATCAATTTAAGCATTATGTAAAGGACTAATTTTTAAAATTAACTTGTAAGGATGTTTAACTTTTTTTTAGCTCTCATAAAGCTAATTCTAAATTATAAGAAATGAGCATTAATTACATAATTTAGATTCCTGCTTTCGCAGGAATAGCACTAATCTAAATATCCCATTTCACGCATCCAATCATCATTAAACATTTTGCCAACGTAACGACTTCCGTGATCGTGAAATAATACCACTACCACATCGTCTTTTGTAAAATGTTTTTTTAATTGTAAAACTCCTTTGATCGCAGATCCTGCAGAATTACCCAAAAACATACCTTCTTCTTTGGCCAACCGTTGCGTATAAACCGCACCATCTTTATCGGTAACTTTAGTAAAACCGTCAATAATATCGAAGTTTACATTTTTAGGTAGAATATCTTCTCCAATTCCTTCGGTTACATAAGGGTAGATTTCTTTTTGATCAAAAACACCTGTTTCATGGTATTTTTTAAAAACACTCCCATAAGTATCGATTCCCCAAATTTTCACATTAGGATTTTGTTCTTTTAAATATTTCCCAACTCCCGAAATGGTCCCACCTGTGCCAACTCCCACTACAAAATGAGTAATTTTACCATTGGTTTGTTTCCAAATTTCTGGACCGGTACTTTCGTAATGAGCTTTTGTATTACTAGGGTTGTCGTATTGATTTACATACCAACTGTTTGGTGTTTCTTGAGACAATCTTTTGGAAACTGAATAATAGGAACGTGGATCCTCGGGTTCTACTGCTGTTGGACAAATTACGACCTCAGCACCTACAGCTTTTAAAATATCACACTTTTCCTTTGATTGTTTATCTGCTAAAACGAAAATACACTTATACCCTTTTACGATAGCGGCTAAAGCCAATCCCATCCCTGTGTTACCAGAAGTCCCTTCAATGATAGTTCCGCCAGGTTTTAATCTTCCGTCAGCCTCTGCATCTTCGATCATCGTTAATGCCATGCGATCTTTAACCGAGTTTCCTGGATTAAAAGTTTCGTATTTAGCAAGCACCAAACAAGGCAATTCTTCAGTAATCTTATTTACTTTAATTAGTGGAGTATTACCAATCGTTTCAAGTATGTTTTTTGCGTAATTCATTAAATATATTTCAGTGTACAAATGTATAAATTAAGAAACTAATAATTGCTTTATTAATAGTGTAGTGATAAATATTTTTATTTATCTATTCAAACCTAATCGCTCTAACGGGAGATATTTTAGAAATAACGTAAGAAGGTATTAACAACATCGCAAAACATAATAAGAAGGTTCCTAGGTTTAATATCAATATATAACCTATTTGAAGATATACAGGAGCTTCTGTAACATAATAAATAGTTGGATCAAGTGTAATCAATTTAAATTGTTTTTGAAGAACTAATAATCCAATTCCGATCATATTTCCCCAAAACAATCCAACGCTAACCAAATACATCGCATTATAAATAAAAATACTTCGCACACTCTTATCACTGCTACCTAATGCTTTTAAGATACCTATCATTTGAGTACGCTCTAAAATTAAAACCAGTAGCGCAGTAATCATATTTATGCCTGCTACCAAAATCATAATTCCAATGATAAGGATGATATTAAAATCGAATAACTCCAGCCATTTAAAAATAGAATAATAACGTTCATTGATAGTTTGAGAATCTAAAAGACTATTGGTTTCTTGATAGACTTGATTTCCAATGGTATCTATTTGATCAAAATCTTCAACAAAAACTTCAAAAGAACCTATCTCATCTGCTGTCCATTTATTTAATCGCTGAATATGACGAATGTCTGCGATTACAAATTTTTCATCAAATTCTAAAAAACCACTATTATAAATCCCAGCTATTTTAAAACTTCTACTACGTGGTGGTTTAGAGCTGTCTTTCCTAAAAAAGAAGGTAGTGACTTTATCCCCTACTTTTAAGTGGAGTCGTTTCGTTAAATATTCAGAAATTAAAATATCTTCATGGAGTTTATCAGCATAATTTGGCAAACTTCCTTCCACTAAAAAATTTGAAAAATACTCCCAATTATAATCGGCACCTACACCTTTTATAACAATTCCTTCAAAATCTGTTGCCGTCCTAATAACTCCTCCTTTAGAGGCTGTAGCTTGTATGTGTTTGATACCTTCAATAGAAGTAAATTTAGGATAAAAATCTTGTGTTTTTGAAATTGGATTTTGAGAGTCATTAGAAAAATTAGTGTCGAAATTTGAAATAATGATATCTCCATTAAAGGCTGAAACCTTTTCATGAATTTTTTTTTGAAGCCCAACACCTGTTGCAATAGATATCAACATCGTAATAAACCCAATTGCAATAGAAACGATTGCAATTTTTATTATTGGTGATGAAATGCTATTTTTATACTCCCTTGCGGAAACGATTCGCTTGGCGATGAAATATTCAAAATTCACTAAACCTTTATGACTTTAACTGTTTTCAAAAATACACATTTCTTATTGGTAACTTTCACAATACTAACTTGTTTTTGTTGTAAAAGTCAATCTGAAAAAAAAATTACAGCTACTGAAGAAATTGAAACAGAAGCAATTGTAAAAGAGATTGTTTTAGGCGCTAGTCAAGTGGAGGAATACCTTCCACTATTAAAGAATAAAAAAATTGGTATTGTCGCTAACCAGACCTCGGTATTATATTTGAAAAATGAAAACCTAGATAAAAATAGTATTCAGAAAAAAATAGAGATTCGTTTACATTTAGTAGATTATTTATACAATAAAAAAATAAATATCCAACATGTTTTTGCTCCCGAACATGGATTTAGAGGAAAAGCAGATGCGGGTGAACTAATTAAAGATGGAGTTGATAGCAAAACTGGTTTATCTATCATTTCCTTATATGGAAAAAATAAAAAACCATCTATACAACAATTAAAAGGAATCGAAATAATGATTTTCGATATTCAAGATGTGGGTGCTCGATTTTACACCTATATATCTACCTTACATTATATAATGGAAGCTTGTGCAGAATTAAATATCCCTTTATTAATATTAGATCGTCCAAATCCAAACGGTCATTATATAGACGGTCCTATATTAGAAAAACAACATAAAAGTTTTGTAGGAATGCATCCGGTTCCAGTTATTCACGGAATGACTATTGGAGAATATGCTCAAATGATTAACGGTGAAGGCTGGTTAGAAAATGGAGTAAAATGTCATCTTACCATCATTAAATTAAAGAATTACACCCATCAAACCGAATACTCATTACCTATTAAACCATCTCCAAATTTACCTAATGATGGTGCAATCAACCTCTACCCAAGCTTGTGCTTTTTTGAAGGCACCCCTTTAAGTGCAGGCCGTGGAACAGAAATGCAATTTCAGATTTTTGGCACCCCTAAGCTTCCTGAAGAATTTTATCCCTTTACATTTACCCCACAAGCAAATGAAGGTGCTAAATATCCTAAATTTAAAAATGAAGTATGTCATGGAAAAGATTTAAGAAAACATAAAAAGCTAAATAAATTAAACCTTGAATGGCTAATTGAAGCTTACAGCTCAACTGGAAAAAAAGAAGAATTCTTTAGTCTGTTTTTTACCAAATTAGCAGGAACCACTCAATTGCAAGAACAAATAGAAAAAGGATATACCAATCGTGAAATTAGAAAGACTTGGTTAAAAGGTTTGGAAGATTATAAAATTAGGAAAGCAAAGTATTTGTTGTATAAAAACTAACATCAACCTCCTCCCCTTCTAAATTTTTCTCGAGGCTTCCCTCCTTTTTCAGAATATTGTATGGGTAAATTTGCCTTTAAAGCTTCCATTATATTATAGGTAGCTGGGCAAATTGCTGTGTTTTCTATGGTAATCGTTTCTATTTGCTGAAATTTTCTTCTATTAGTATGTGGATATTCACGACATGCTTTTGGACGAACATTATAAATACCACATTCATTATCAGGCATTAAAAACACACAAGGAACTAATTTAAACGAAAACTCATTGTCCTCACCAACTTCTAGATATTCTTCTATAAATTTTTGTTCTTTAAGCTTTAGGTGTTTTGCAATTCTTGCTACATCGTGATCAGTTAACCAAGGTGCAGTTGTTTTACAGCAATTAGCACATTTTAAACAATCTGTTTTTGCAAACTCTTTATCGTGTAACTCTACCATCAAGTTATCAAGATTATTCGGCGGCTTCTTTCGAAGCTTTTTAAATAACTTTCTATTCTCCTTCTCCTTATCTTTGGCCTTCTTTGGAAGCTTTTTTAATATATTTTCCATAGACCTCAAAAATACTAAATTTGTAGCAGCATTTCACAAGCTTATATTAGAACATTATTAAATTATAAAATAATAATTATTTTTTTGTATATTGATAATCAATAAACAAATAAACAAAAATTATGAAAAATCTTTTTTATGTATTATTAATTTTAGTATTAAGCCCTTTAAATGCTCAAACAGCAGATGAAATCATCTGGAATGTAAAAGTGATGCATCCCGAAGGTAAAACTATAGATATTAAAGCAATTGACCAGCAAGGAAATATTTATGATGTTAAAGCGCTACAAGATTCTGAACAATATAGTTTTTTAGATATAAAAGCTTTTGTTAATGGCAATGAATTACCGGTAAAATTATTAGTAAGTAAAGATCAGTATGCTCCTCTTAAAGCTATAGGTCCAGATGGTACTGTTTTTGACATAAAAGCAATTAATAGCGATGGCACAAAACTAGATATTAAAGGAATTAGTAGTTCTGGAAACTTAATTCATGTTAAAGCTATAAGTGAAAGTGGAGAACTTTATGGAGTGAAAGCAATTGCTCCTGATGGTAAAACAAATCATGTAAAAGGAATCAAAATATCGGAAAAACAGATGTCTATAGCTGAAATTGATGTCTATGCGCATGTTAAAGCAATCAAACAATAATTAAAATAAAAAAGCTAGTAAATTTACTAGCTTTTTTATTTTTTGTTAAAAACCATTTCACCATTAATAAAAGTAGCAGAAACTTTCACTAAAGGAATTTCGTCTTCAGGAATCGTCATAATGTCTTTTTCTAAAACCGTAAAATCTGCAAATTTTCCTATTTCAATACTTCCTTTCTCATCCTCTTCAAAATTTGAATAAGCAGCCCAAATCGTCATTCCTTTTAAGGTTTCTTCTCTTGTAAGCCCTTCATCAATTCTATAACCTCCTTCAGGATAATTATCTAAATCTTTACGAGCAACCGCTGCGTAAAAAGTGTGCATTGGATTCACTTTTTCAATAGGAAAATCGGTTCCTAAAGCTATCATATTTGCACTTTTTAATAAGGTTTTGTATGCATAAGCTCCTTTAATACGTTCGGCCCCAACTCTATCTTCAGCCCAATACATATCGCTGGTAGCATGAGTAGGTTGTACTGAAGGAATAATATTCTTTGAAAAAGAGTCAATATATGAAGGTGTAACTACTTGTGCATGTTCTATTCGCCATCTTAAATCGCTGGTATCATTAATTACTTTCTTATAAGCACGTATTACTGAAACATTAGCTGAATCTCCTATTGCATGGGTATTCATTTGAAAACCTGCTTTGGCTATCTTATCAGCTAAAGCAACAAGTTGATCCATTGGAGTAATCATAGCTCCATAATGCCTTGATTGGTCACTATATTCATCTCTCATTGCTGCTCCTCTAGAACCTAAAGCTCCATCTGCATATACTTTTATAGATCGCACATTTAATCGATTGGTTTTAGTAACTCCTTTTTGCAAGTAATAATTTAGATTTTCTTTGGAATTACTAACCATAGCATACACTCGTGTAGATAGATCCCCCGTTTGTTGCAAACTATCAATTAGCTCTATAATTTCTCTATCTAAACCCGCATCATCAATTGTAGTAAGACCCAATTTTAGGCAAACTTTTTCAGCTTCTTTTAAAGCTTTTATTTTATAATCCAAGGAGTAATTTGGTATCGATTTATTAATTAAATTCATTGGACTATCAATGATTATTCCTGTTGGATTTCCATTTTTTATAATAATTTCTCCTCCCGCCGCATCTGTGTCTGCATTAATTCCTGCCAATTCTAATGCTTTAGAATTGGCCAAATATGCGTGTCCATCTATTCTTTTAAGCGCTACAGGTGTGTCTGGAAAAAGTTCGTCTAATTTTTCCTTCGTTGGAAATTCTTTTACGTCCCAATCGTTTTGATCCCATCCTCTACCCTCAATATAAGTAAGGTTTTTATCTTTTTGAAAAATTACCACTCGTTCCAAGACTTCTTCAAAGCTCTTCGTTCCTTTTAAATCTAAAATTTGAAGGAATAAACCTAAATTATATAAATGCGCATGTGCATCAATTAATCCAGGAACAATTGTTTTACCTTCTGCATTAAAAGTTTTAGTTGCTTTATATCTTGCCATTAAATCTTTTTGCAAACCTACCTCAACTATTTTTCCATTGTTTACAATGAAAGCTTCAGCAATATCAAAACCTTTATTAACCGTGTAAATAGTAGCATTTTTTACTAATAAATCTGTTTTTATTTTTTTTGAAGAACAAGATAATATTGAAATGATAGCGCCTACAAACAGTATTTTTTTCATCTTATTATATTTATTGAAAGTAAAAATAAAGAAAAAAATATAACTGTTACGAAAACATTTCTTTAAGCAAATCGTTTTTTATACTTTCACTACAAAATAAATGATTTGGAGAAAATCAGAAAATACATAGAAAACATTACCGAAATTAATGATGAAGATTGGGAGTTTTTCTCATCAAAACTTCAGCAAAAAAGTTATCCAAAAAAATCTATAATTGCAGAAATAGGTGAGGTAGAAAATCATATTTCATTTATAGAAAAAGGAATTGTTAGGTTATTAATTCCTGAAGAAGAAGACGAAATTACTGATGGCTTCAGCTTTGAAAACGAATTTATAAGTGCATATGATTCATTTCTAACTCAAACACCTTCAAAATATCAATTAGAAACACTAGTTGAAACGAGTTTATTGAGTATTACATATTCCGATTTACAAAAAGTATATAAACATACAAAAATTGGAAATTTAATTGGTCGTTTAGTAGCAGAACGCCTATTTATTATAAAATCGAATAGAGCCTTATCTTTATTAAATGATTCCGCTGAAAAACGTTGTTTCAACTTATTTACAGAACGTCCAAATTTGATTAAAGAAATACCATTAAAATACATCGCGTCGTACATAGGCGTTAAACCTCAATCACTTAGCAGAATTAGGAAACAAATTACTTAACATAGGTTCATTTTATACCTTATTATAATTTCTGAAATTTGTTAAAAAATAATTTATATGACTATTTTAATTTTTATGATATTCCTTTGGTATTCAGGCTTATTCTTCCAAACCTTTTTTCTCCATCGTTACGCTGCTCATCAAACATTTACCATGTCACCATTGTTGGAAAAAATTTGTTTTGTATTAACATGGCTTACTCAAGGCTCCAATTATTTAAGTGCTTATGGGTATGGTATTATGCATAGAATGCACCATGCATATGCAGATACTAAAGAAGATCCTCACTCTCCAAAATTTGATAAGAACCCTTTAGCAATGATGTGGAGAACTAAAAACACCTACCAAGATATTAATAAACAAAGAATAATAATAGCTAAAAAATTTACTAAAAACGTTCCACAATGGGAAATTTTTGATAATTTTGCAAGTTCAATATTCTCACGACTTGCTTGGGGAGCAGCTTACACACTATTCTTTTATTTTTTTGCTGAGGTTTGGTGGCAATGGTTGTTTTTACCAATTATTTTTTTAATGGCTCCTATACACGGGATGATTATTAATTGGTTTGCACATGTTTATGGTTATGTGAATTTTAAAGTAAATAACACCTCTAAAAACTTATTGTTTTTCGATTTTTTAATGATGGGTGAAGGTTACCATAATAATCACCATAAACACGCAAGTCGTGCAAATTTTGGTGGCGTTCGCTGGCATGAAATTGACATTACTTATTCAATTATGTGTGTATTAAATAAGTTGAAAATTATTAAAATAAAAAATAATTCTAAAATTGTAAAAATTAAATAGGTTTATAGGCTTACCAATCAAATTTATAAGATCCACCTAACATGCCTTGAATTCCTTGCACCTTATAATTTGCCCATTTTTGATAGTTTTCTCCAAAAAGATTACTTCCCTTCACGAAGATTGTCAATTGCTTATTAAATCGGTATCTTATATAAGCATTTGCATCAAAATAACTAGCTAAAGTTATCACTTCATTATCTGGTAAAAAACCAATAGATGAGCTATACAAGTCCTTACGTTCTCCTACAAAAAACAAAGAAGCTCCGCCATAGAATTTTTCAGTAATATTAAAGGTTGTAAATAATGTGGCCTCAATAGTTGGAAGGTTCCAAGGTTCTATTTCGTATTTAGTATGATAACTATTATAGGTTCCATTTATTCCTAAATTAAAATTAGTTAAAACCTCAAAAATCAATTCTCCAAAAAAGGAAATAGTTTCAAGATCATCATAAACAACATTAAAAGAATTACCGTATTCATATCCTTCTAAAGTTAAATCTTGCCCCTTGTAAATATTAGAATTAAACAATGCTTTATCATCTTCTTCATAATAAGATGCTTTTATATTATATGCAATGGCATTAGTTAGTTTTCCTTTTAACCCCGCGAAACCATTATACAGCTCACTTGTTGGTTGTATGAACAAGGTCGGTGAAACAAAAGGATTTTTTTCTTTAAAATTATAATAGGAGTTTTGCTCTAAACCTCCATCAATTCCTCCGTAAACAATTAATAATTCATCAACTATACGGTAAGAAGCTTCAATTTTTGGATATACGTAAAAAGTGGTTTTACTTTCTTCAGAATTTAATGACACATAACCAGAAAAGCCAACAGAAAGCGATAAATATTCAGCTGTATATGCATAAGAAGGAATAATTCCAGCATTAAAAAAACTATATTTTACAGCAGATGTATCTGAATAATTTCTTTTAAACGTTCCACCTATATAATCTAGATCAACTCCAATTTTCAACGGAAAATCAATTGCATCAAACCCAAATTCTGGCTTTACTTTAATATTAAATTCAGAAGATGAGAAACTATCTCCTAAATACCTGATACTTGCGGTACCTTTTTCAAAATATGAATCTTCCATTATAAGGTTACCTTCGGCAAAACCACTAAAATAAGAATGTTTAGAAGCTATTGAATTAATAATTTCTGGTGGAGCTGCGTTGTATAAATTATTTAAACCGTACCAATTAAAAAGTTGATGTTTAATACCAGCGCTCATCTCATAATTGAGATCTTTTTGCCTCCTGGTATAATTACCCTCCAATTGAGTATCGTAAAATTTATTATCTAAAAGAATATCTTTTATTCCTCCTTGTGAAGCGTTATGTTTAAAAAACAAACCAAAATTATCAGTGCTACTAATTTCAAAATCACTGTAGAATTCTGCCAATACATTCGTGTAGTTTCCTATCCCGAAAGTTGCATAGTTATCATATAGTTTTAAGGGCTTTATTTTTTCGACGGAAGCTGCTTTTCCTTTTGCTGGTGTAAAAGTAGATGCCACAGGAACTGAAAAAATAGAATAGATCACTTCTTTCTTTTTAGTATTAGTGGAATCGTTTATCAAAGGGTTTTCCTTTACTTTAAAAGCATCTGAAATGGCAGGAGAATATGGCTTGACAATATTCACTACTTCTGTGCCCAAATTATCTTCTTCTTGTGCAGAAATAGTATTGATACTAAAAATAAGTAGCCCTAGAACTAATAATTTTATTTTTAAGCTTTGATTTAGCATATAAATGAATTGATTTTTCAATTTGGAAAATGAGTTGTTTTGATAATATCAAATTAGTTTTTTTCTTCTATATTAATAGAGTCATTAGTTTTGGCTTGTTCACTTTTTATGATGGCCAATTCAGAGGTTGCTTCTTCTATAATGTCTGGATAATCTTCAAAGTTTTTAATGACACTTTCTAAAATATAAGTTGCTTGAAATGCATCATTTAACTTGTAAAAATTATTAGCCATTAATACCAAGCCTTTAGCACCAAAATATTTATATCCTGCATATTCTTTTGCAAGTAGCTGAATACTTTCGTTGGAAGCTTTAAACTGCTCGGATTTGTTTTTAAAATATGCATCATAGTATAAAGCTTCTGCTGCTAACTTTCCTGTTGCTATCTTTAAGACTTCTGCATATGCATCTTTTGCTTTGTTTTCATCACCCGTTTTCATTGCTGATCGAGCGATAATAATTTGAGCATCACTTTTTACTGAATTTTCTATCTTTTCGTTTTGCAATACTTTATCAGCAAAAATTACTGCTTCATGATATTTCTCCAATTCATAACTAGCTTTCATTGCATTGGACTGTGCAAAAATGATATTTTGAGGGAAATCAGCTTCTGTTTCAAGTCGTATTAAATAAGGAAGTGACGTTTTATAATCTTTTTTCTCTAAATACAATTGTGAGATTCTTGCCAAGGCCTGTTCTGTAAACTCATTGCGATCTTTATCCACAACAAACTGATAATCAATTGTTGCATCTTCTTTTTTGTCTTCAGCAAAATATAATTGTGCTAAATAAAAATGTACTTTTAATGCGTGTTTTCCGTTTGGAAATTGGCTTATATAACCTTCAAAACGACTAATTGCTTGACTAGGTTTATTTTCTAAATAAGGTTGTTCGGCAGCCTGGAAAGTAGCATCATCAATCTCAGAATTTTCAATATCAACAAAATCTAATCTACTCACCCATACTGCATAATCGTTTACACGACCTTGGTCTATATAAATAATTTTAGCAGAAGTAACTGCTTGAACGGATTCTTCTGAAGAAGGAAAATCATTTGCTACTCTTTTAAAAACGGTTAATGCTTCATTACTTTTTCCTGTGTTTTCTAAAATCAACGCTTTTTTAAGCAATGCCTTAGGTACATAACTACTATTAGGAAAATCGCGGATTAACTTATTATAGGCAATCATTCCATCCTTATAATTCTCTTGTGACACATAGGTATTTCCCAATTCATAAAAAGCATCATCTCGATACATCGATTTTGTAAATTTGTTTGGAAAATCTTTTAATCCTTCAATTTTTTGAGGAATTTTGTCAATAAATCCATAGCTAATTGCTTTTTGAAAATGAGCATAATCTTGATCTAAAGCTCCAGCCTTGATAGCATTGTTATAATTTTCTAGTGCTGGCCAGTAAGCACTTGTAACAAAATAACTATCGCCCAATCTTAAATAGGCATCTTTCTTTTGGGAAACGTTTACATTATTTTTAGAAACGTATTTATTAAAACTATTTATAGCTTCTAAATAATTTTTTAATTTAAAATAATTATAAGCTACGTTATAATCTAAATTATTTGTTTCGGGCGTTTCATTTGAATTTGGCAACATTACAAATTGCTTATAGCCTATTAATGACTGTTCAAAGTTTGAAAGTTGATAATCGCATTCAGCTTTCCAAAAAGTAGCTCTAGCAGTAAAACTAGCATCTCTAGGTTCCGATAAAGATTTATTAAAAATTTTAATTCCCTCCTGATAATTTCCTTCAGAGTACAATTCTAAGCCTCTAAAAAAAGTTACTTTTTGATATGCCAATTTATTTTTAAATGATTTATTATTCTCTAATAAATCTAAAGCAGATTGATAATTTTTAGAGGTGATATAGGAGTCGATTAATAAATCTTTAAGTTCGCTATTGTTTTCATTATTAGGAAATGCTTCCATAAATGACAATAACACTTCTGGAGCACTTTGGTAACTATTACCAATTTGATAACTCAATTTTGCGTAATTAAACCAAGCATCTTCTTTAATTTCTAGATTAAAGTCAATTTCTGAAGCACTTTTAAATGCATTTAAAGCCTGTTGCTTTTGATCTAACTTTATATAGGAATCTGCTAAATGGTAAAATGCATTTTGAGCAACTGCATTTTTTCCATCTATAATTTTATTGAATTCATTGATTGCCATTTGGTAATTACGCTGTTTATAATAAGCATAACCCAACTGATAATAATCTGTATTGTTCCATTTTCCTTTTTTTCCTTTGTATTCCTTTAAATACAAAACTGCTTCTTTATAATTCTCAAGATTAAAATAACTCTCTCCTATTATTTTAGACAATTCACTTTTTTCCCTTGGACTAGATCGATCGTATTGTTCTAATCCTAAATCAATTGCTTCTTGAAACTTAGCCAACTTAAAATTCATATCAGCTTGGTAATACGACATATCTTTAGCGTAACGCTTTTCGTCTTTTACGGCTTCGAATAATTCGTTGGCTTCCTCATAATGATTACCTTCATAGGCTATATAACCTAAATAATACTTTGCTTGGGAATCGTATTTTTCGGAGGTCGTCAACCTATTAAAATACTTTTTAGCCTCTGCGTTTTGTTTGTTTTTAAAAAAAACATAAGCATTATTAAAATAGAATTGTTCTTTTTCTTTGACACTCAAACTGAATTCATCAACTTTATCATACCATTTCCTTGCATGTGAGAATTTGCTGTTTCTAAAATAATAATCTGCAAAATTTATATAAGCACTATTTCTTTTGATACTTGTTGGATATTCAGCTACAAATTGCTCCATTAAATGATCGGCATTTTTTTGGTTCAACTTAATAGCAGTAATTGCTATGTAATAAGAACAATTACTTTTTACATTTTCATTAGTTGATTTTTTAATCACATCTGAAAATAACGATTGAGCCGCCAAATACTGATGGTCATTATATAGCTCATAGGCCTTGCTAAAGTCAACTAAATCATTAGTATACACAGCCGTTTGCTGAGAAAACGAATTGATTGTAACTAAAAATATAAAAATGAAAACTAGTTTTTTTTGAAACATTAATATTTTATTTTTATGAAACATAAAGATATTATTTAATCTATGATGATCGCCTAAAAAAAAAAGGATTAACAATAAATTATTCACGATCCATTAAGATAGTAATAGTTGTCCATTTATGTGATATCAATTCTAGTTTTAAATAAAAACCTTCTACATAATTCATAACGCAACAAAAATAGGATAAGTATGTTTTTAGTATCTTAAATTTTACGAAAGCCACGTTCTAGAATAAATTACTTATTTTTAAACCAAGAAAAAAAATCGTAATATAATCCTTATGAAAAATATACTCTTTTATGGTCTTTTAGCGTTAACTATTTCAATGTCAGCTCAAAGAAATCGATTGAAAAACATTTATAGTGAAAATGGTAAAATTGGTATTGGCACCAACACACCAGATGAATTATTAACGGTAAAAGGAAAAATACATACACAAGAAGTAATGGTGGATTTAAATGGAGCTATCGCTCCCGATTTTGTTTTTGAAAAATATTATAATTCAGTTTCAGTTTTAAATCCAGCATATGAATTTTCAACTCTTTATGAAATTGAAACTTATATAAAGAAAAACCATCATTTACCAAAGATTCCATCTGCTCAAGAAATTAAAGAAAATGGCTTATCATTAAAAGAAATGAACTTACTTTTGTTAGAGAAAATTGAAGAATTGATGCTTTTTACTATTCAACAACAAAAAGAAATTGATTTATTAAAATCTAAGATTGATAATTAATTTTTTTGTTTTAAAATAATACACAAAATCATGTCCCAATCCGTTTTACACCTTCATAATGCTTCCATATTTCAGAGAGATAATTTAATATTATCCGATGTAAATGTTTCCATAGATAAAGGAGAATTCGTGTATTTAATAGGCAAAACAGGAACTGGAAAAAGTAGTTTTATGAAAACGCTCTATGGTGATTTACCCTTAACTAAAGGAGAAGGCGCGATTGTTGGTTATGATTTACCATCTTTAAAGGAAAATGATATCCCTTTTTTACGAAGAAAATTAGGTGTTGTGTTTCAAGACTTTAAATTACTAAATGACCGAACGGTACATTATAATTTAATTTTTGTTTTAACAGCTACTGGCTGGAACGACAAAAAGAAAATGGATACAAGAATCCATAAAGTTTTAGAAAAAGTAGGGATGATGGATAAAGCTTCAAAATTTCCATTTCAATTATCTGGTGGAGAACAGCAACGTATTGCGATAGCAAGAGCTTTATTAAATAGTCCTGAGTTAATTCTTGCAGATGAACCTACAGGTAATCTAGATCCACAAACCAGTCTAGAGGTTATGGAAGTTCTTCAGGAAATAAACAAACAAGGAAACACTATATTAATGGCTACTCACGACTATGCTTTATTATTAAAGTACCCTTCTAAAACACTAAAATGTGACAATAGTCAAATTTTTGAAGTTGTTCAAAAAACAGTTTAGGTTTAATTATTTGGATCGTAGTATTTATTGTTTGGAAAGCCCTCTCTTAAAACCAAATCACATTGTTTTTCTAAAGTAGGATCGATTTTAAGAGTTATATTTCCGATTGCATTGGGCTTTAGCACGGTATTTTTACCAATTACAATCCTATTTTTTGCAGTAAGGCTTAGCCTAGATTCATTGGTAAATTTTTGATTCTGAATGACAACTTCTTTTGAATAAGCAGTTAATTTAAAATCCCATCTAGTGAAATTTTGATTTTCAATAGTAGCTACTTCTGTTTCTGTAAAAAGATCATAAACCAGCTTAACAGCAGCTCCTATTTGCAAAATTCCAGCTCCATAATTTCCTTGGTATGGTTTATTTGCATTTATTTTATCAAGATTTAAAGTTGTTAATTTTATAATACTTTCCACTTCATCTATTGGGAGACAGGGATTCAAAGAGAATAATAATCCAATAGTACCAGTAACAAATGGAGTAGTATTAGATGTATGCTCATTGGTATCATAAATAATTTTATTATCTAAAATATATTTATTAAATAATAAAACCCCAGTAGTAGGCGCTAAAATATCTACTTCTTTATTAAGAGTAGTCGTTGATACTGGATATATATAATGTCCATTTTTTAAATCATTATTTTTAAATCCTACTGTTCGTCCAACATATCCTTTTATGTTTTCAGCATACAGATTTCCTTTATCGCTTATTAAAATATTATCGGACACTAAATCATATCGATACATTCCAGCTGAAACTGAAATAACATGGTTATAAGACGCAGGGTAATATAGTTTTTTTCCTTTTGTAATATCCCAACCTTTATTTCCTGATCCTGCAACAATAATAGTTCCGTTATCAAACATTTCATCTATTACATCTTGTGCTGTTTGATAGTAAGTTGATCCAACCCAACTACAATTAATCACTTTTACTCCCATATTGGAAAGTTCTATTAATTGTTCTAGTTTTTGAAAATTACCATATTGTGTTGCGTATATACTACAATCATAACATATTCCTGGAACACCATATTCATTATCTCCTTGGGATGCAGCAATAGAAGCAACTGCAGAACCATGTCCCTTTGACATAGTTGATTTTTGAATAGTTTGTGTTTTTCCTTTAAAGTCTATGTTTAGGGAATCAATAGTAGCATCAGAGATTCCAATTATTGTTTTAGAAGAACCTGTTGTGTAATACCAAGCTTTAGGTAACCCTAAAAAATCTAAATAAGATAAATCGGCTTGAAGACCTAAATTTTCTCCAATTGTACTAGTGAAGCCATAATCATTTGGTTCAAATATTTTTTTATCTTCATCGCTAATAATCTCACCGAATTCAAATTTATCGGAAAAATTTTGTAATAAATCTTCTAATAATTGTTTATCATTTGCTACAACAAAAAAAGTTTTTCTTAAATTCTTTTTATTTGCATTCTGATAAGTTTTCTTAAATTCATAAATTTTATAGGAAAAAAATAACCTTTTTAATTTATCATCCTTTCCTTTGTATACTAACTGATTATCAACTCTTTCAAATTCAGGGTTAATATTCTCATTATTTGCTCTTAAAAAAAACCAACTTTCATTTTGAGAAATCAAGGAAGATGTTATTCCTAAAAAAAAAAATAAGAAGAAATATTTTTTATTAATCATTTGATAAAACATTAATTATTTTTCTAAGATAGTTATTTTTCTTTTCAGGATATCATCCCTTTATTATATATTGTAAATTAGCCTTTGTAAATATGCTATCTATATTAATACCAACATATAATTATTCAGTTGTAGAACTTGTTACCATAGTTCACAAACAAGCATTAATGGCTGCAATTCCTTTTGAAATAATTGTAATTGATGATTGCTCAACAAATCAAGATATTAATGATAAAAATAAAATCATTGAAGATTTAGTGTTTTGTACATATTTAAAAAATGAAAAAAATTTAGGAAGAACTGCAACCAGAAATAGTTTAGCAATAAAAGCTACCTATGATCTGCTTTTATTTTTGGATGCGGATGTATTACCAAAACATGATGACTTTATTAATAAGTTTGAATTAAATATCAATAAAAAATTCAAAGTTATTTATGGTGGTATTTGCTATTATAAAGAAAAACCAAAACCGGATCAATTGCTAAGGTGGAACTACGGACATAAAAGAGAAACTAAAAGTGTAAGTAATAGAGTGGGTGAACCTTACTTTATCATTTCTCAAAATCTTTTAATTAATAAAAAGGTATTTATTAAAAATAATACATTAGGTAAAAACACTTATGGATTAGATATTTTGTTTTCTGGAAACCTCTTAAAGAATGATGTAAAAGTAAAACACATAGACAATCCCGTTTATCACTTAGGATTAGAAAACAATGAAACTTTTTTAAATAAATCGTTAGAAGCTGTAAAAACAACTTATTTGCTTGATAAAAACAATCAAATAAATAAAGACCTAAGACCGCTTCAGAAGAGTTATCTATTTCTTAATAAGTGGAAAGTTGATGGCATATACTGTGCGGTATTCAAACTTATAAAAAAAGCTATAAAATCAAATTTGCTTTCTAATAATCCTTCCATGTTTATGTTTGATTTATACAGATTGAACTATTTTATTGAATTAAAAAATAAAAGGCATGGTTAAATTTTCAGTTGTCATACCACTTTATAATAAAGAACAAGATATACTTACAACCATAACTAGTGTATTAAATCAATCTTACAAGAGTTTTGAAATTATCATTATTGACGATGGCTCTACAGATTCAAGTGCAAAAATTGTAAGGAAAATTAATGATGATAGAGTTAAATTATTTGAAAAAATAAACGAAGGTGTTTCGAGTGCTCGTAACCTTGGTGTTGAAAAATCTACTACTGAATATATTACTTTTTTAGATGGAGATGATTATTGGCACCCCCATCATTTAGAAAACCTCAATCTTCTTATTACAAAATTTCCTGAGCATCTTTGGTATGGATCAGCCTATGAAAAAAAAAGAAATAAGCAACTAACTACAAAAATGGATTCTCCAATTTTAGAAAAAGGAAACCATTGGATTGGTGAAGTAGATGAGTTTTTTAGATATTGCTTTAAGGACTCATTAGTTAATTCATCTTCTGTATGTTTTAAAAAAGAATTCTTTAATGAATTGAAAGGGTTTAATATTAATTTCTCTCATGGAGAAGATACCGATTTATGGATAAGGGCTGCCTTAAGTTCTAAGTTAGTATTTTCAAATATAGTAAGCTCTTGTAATAATTTAATTGGTAGTAACAGATCTTCTGATATTCCAATTAATAATAGACATACTATTAATTTTGATTCTTTTTCTGAAGAAGAAGAAAAGAATAGTTTTTTAAAGAAATATTTAGATTTAAATCGTTATTCGCAAATTATTAAAAATAAACTTTCAGGAAAAAATCTTTTATTAACTTCTGATTATTTAAAAAAAATAGATTTAAACAATCTTAATAGAAAACAACGTATTTTAATTAATCAAAATAATATTTCACTAAAACTGTTATTCTTAATTCAAAGAAAATTAGTGAGTATGGGAATTAGATTAAGTTCTTTTTAATGATATAAAATCATCATAATCTCTTATATAGTCTTCTTCTTTAAATACTCCAGAAGACAATACTAAACAAATTGCACCAGAAGAAAAATCTTCCAACTCTCTCCAAACTCCAGTTGGTATAAGCAAGCCTTTATTTGGTTTATTTAAAAGAAACATTTTTTTTGATTTACCATCGTCTAGTTTAACAGTAAAACTTCCACTTAATGCAATTAAAAATTCTAATTGTTCTTTATGTGAATGTCCCCCTCTGAAGGAATCACTAGGAACGTCAAATAGATAATATACTCTTTTAATGCTATATGGAATCGTGTTTTTTTCAATAACAGCTAGATTACCTCTTGTATCAGTAATTTTCGGTATATCGAGTAATTCAATTTTATCTAAAGACATAAATATATATTCAAATTAATTAATTCTTGTAGTCATTAATTCCTTTAAACCCTAAAGTTATTTTATTTTTCATTTCATGAAAAGAAATTAAATTTTTTCTTACTAAAAAGAATACAAATTTTAAAACCCAAAAATATGCTAAATTTCCATATTTATAAGCATTCAATGCCCCTCTTGCATAAATAAATCTATCACTGGCAACTTCATCGCTGGAGGATAAGGGCTTATGTATTCCAATACTTTTATTTATAAACATATGCTGAAACCCTTGTTTTTTCAATTCGTTTAAGAATATATAATTTTCAGCATCTTCAAATTGAGATCCCAGACCGAATCTTTGATTAAAATTAGCTCCAATCAATTTATTTTTCTTAAATGAAATCTCAATAGATAATGTTTTTCGCGTTATGTAATTATTATGTTTTATTTCTTTGATAGGGTATTTCCAATACAACGCTCCATTAGTTGTATTAGTTTGGAAGGTAATTATTGGATTATAATATTTTTGATGTGCGTTTAAAACTACATCTTCAAATCCTTTTAAAAATATCACATCATCATCTGTTAACAAGCATATAGGTTTTATAGCATTTTTAATAGCTAAGTTTCTGCTTTTGGACAGTCCTTTTTCAAAAGAATTGATAACTCTTATATTTGCAAAATTAGACACAAGTAGCTTATCCTTAGTAGTTTGATTCACTATTAATAGTGTTAAATTAGAATAACTTTGAGATAAAAACATATTAGATAAAAAATCTAAAGATGTTTTATTCATTGTTGCTATTAAAACCTCTAACTCTCTACTTTTATCTTTAACTTTAGGCATTAATTTTTTTTCTAATAAACAAAGGTATAAAATATTGATGAAGATATTATTAATTGGTGAATACAGCAGGCTTCATAATTCTTTAAAAAAAGGTTTAAAAGAATTAGGTAATGATGTTACTTTAATAGGAACGGGAGATTTGTTTAAAAATTATCCTGTAGACATTTCTATTAAACCAACTATATTTAGTTATAAAAAAATTCCTTTACTTCTAAGAAAAATATTTTTAAGATTAACTAAAAGAGATCTTGCAGATTGGGAAATAGGATATAAATTCAAAAAAATACTTCCATTATTAAAAAATTATGACGTTGTACAATTAATTAATTCACATAGTATTGGCACTTTTCCAAAAACTGAAATAGAATTATTAAAAACAATATTCAAAAACAATAATAACGTGTTTTTAATGGCCTGTGGTGATGATTACCCCGTGATAAAATATTATTTGGACGGGAATCAAAAGTATCATATTCTAAGTCCATATATGGAAAGTGACTCATTATCAAAAGCTTCCTTTTCACTAAAATATGTAAATGATTCTTATAAAAATCTTTTTTATTTTGTTTATGAAAATGTAAAAGCTGTAATTCCCAGTGATATTGATTATCATTTACCTTGGAAAGAATGGAAAAAAACTACCCCAATTATCCCTAATCCTTTGATTATACCTGACATCTATTTCCCAATTGAAATAAAAAATAGAAAAATCAATATTTTCTTGGGAATAAATACACTTAATTACGAAAAAAAAGGGTACCGATTATTTGAAGAGGCTCTTGTTTGGGTTAAAAATAAATATTCTGACAAAGTAAATATCATTAAAACTTACAATGTACCATTTAATGAATATGTAAAACATATTAATTCTTGTGACATTCTATTAGATACAATTTACGCATATGATCAAGGCTATAATGCATTAGAATCTATGGCTAGAGGAAAAGTAGTATTTACAGGAGCTGAAGAGGAATTCACAACCTATTATAACATTGAAAAACCTGTAAATATTAATGCCTTACCAAATGCTATAAGTATTTATAATGAATTAGAAAAATTAATATTAAATCCAAATAAAATTGAAGAAATAGGGAAGAATGCACGATTATTTACACAAAAAGAACACGATTATAGAATCATCGCAAAAAAATATATAACTACTTGGAAAAAGCATTTATAACTTTTTCAATTCTTTTGCTGGCACACCTGCTATAATTACATTGTCTAAACAACTTTTAGTCACCATAGATCCATTTGCAACTATAGAATTTTCTCCAATCGTTACTCCTTTTAAAATGGTAACATTATTTCCAATAAAAACATTATTTTCAATGATCACTTCAGAAGGTTCAGAATCGGTTTCAAACCTTTTATCTATTTCCAAATTATGAAAATTACTGTCAATAATATTACAATTAAAGCCTATTAATACATTGTCTTTTATAATGATACTTTTTTCAGAAACTACAGAAAAGTTATTATTAATATGAATATTATTCCCAAATATTAAAGTAGAATTCTCATTTCTTGCTTCTAAATAGCCATAACTACTATAAAATAAAGGAGCATTAATTACTCCAATATTTACATTTTCCCCAACACTTATTTTACCTTTACCTCTTAATACAATAGGTTGATGAGAAATAAAAACTCCATTTACAGTACTATTGTTAGAATAAAATAAATATTTAATCTTTCTAAATTTCAGCAAAACTTTTACAACTAGACTTTTAATCACTATAATTTATTTATTTCTTGAAAGATAATATATTATTCTTTCACACTTTTATTTTGTTTCCTGAAATATCGGATCACCAAATAGTATATTATTCCAAACATAATAATGGACCTCACTAAATGCGCCATAACCACACCTTCAACTCCATAATCTTTTATTAAATAATGGGATAAAAAATAGAATAATGCCAATGAAATAATTTCTGAAAAAATAAAATTTTTCATCATTTTTTTTGCTATAAATTGATGCCCTAAAACTAAAGTAGCCAAGCGTACAAAATCTCCTGTTAATTGCCATTTAAACAACGGAGCCATTGCAGTAAAATCTGGGTAAATAATTAATATCACATAATCTCTTAAAAAATAAACCAGTAACATTCCTATACCAAATAATGGCAATATTGTTTTATAAATAATCTTTAATTCTAAAGTGAACGCTTTTTTAGTGTGAATAATTGCAAATTTAGGAACTACATATAATGTAAAAATCGATGCTGAAAAAACCATGTAATTTTTTGATATAAAGGTCATCGCAGTCCAAATTCCAGAATCTGCTTCCGTGATTTGATTACGAATCATTGTTCGTATATCAATTTCAACAAAACTCAATAATCCAGTTGAAACAAAAGACATTAAAGTAAAAGCTAATAATTCTTTTGCAAAAGGTATTTTTAAAGATAATTTAGAAAACTTAACATACTCTTTTAATGTTTTAAAAAATATATATAATAAAACTAATAATTGAAGAATTGGAGTAACAGCTATAGCAACAAGTGCTCCGTCTATATTGTAATTATAGATTGATATTACTAATAAAAAAGCCCCTAATAGATAACCAAATAAATCAATTTTAGCAAAATTTTTATATTGAGATAAACCATGAACAACTCCATTAAAAACACGATATATTCCAATAAAAGGAACGATAACTGCTAATAATTTAATTAAATATTTAAAATTAGTAGAACCAAATAAATACTCACTAATAAACTCTGCACCAATCAATAATGAAACACAGGCAATACTCGAACCTATAACCGTAAAGACAAAAGCGGTAGAAAACATTTTCTGCAATTGTTCCTTATCCTCTTTATATTCTGAAACGTATTTAATAATTCCATTAAAAACACCCCCAGAAGAAATTGAGGTTAAAAGCATAGTGAAATTTCGAAGTTGACCTATTTTTGAAATTCCAACTTCCCCAACAATTTCTGCTAAAAAACGTTGAATAAAAAGAGAAATCACTAAGCGTATACTAATCACAACAGCATTTAAAGAGGTTATCTTAAGTAATAAATTTTCGCTTATAAATTTTGGTAACTTCAATTTAATAGGAATTTAATACTGAAATAATTTTTTTAACTTCTGTACTTGAAAGCATTGTATTTATTGGAATACTAACGACCTCTCTATGTATTTTTTCGGTAATTGGAAAATATAAACCTGAATATTCTGTAAGTGCTTCTTGTTGATGAGGTGGAATAGGATAATGAATTAAAAACTCAATTTCATTTTGAATTAGATAGTTAGTGAATTCTTTTCTATTTAAAACTTGAATAACAAATTGATGAAACACATGGGTTTCATTCTCATTATAGCTAGGAAGTTTAATTTTCGGGTTATTAATAGCAGATAGGTATTGTTTAGCAATCTCTCGCCTTCTATTATTGTCAGCATCTAAAAATGGCAGTTTAATTCTTAAAAAAGCCGCTTGGATATCATCCAATCTTGAGTTAAAGCCAACATATTCATTAATATATTTAGTGGAAGATCCATAATTTCTAAGTTTCTCAATAACTAGAGCTAATTCTTTATCATTTGTTGTAATTGCTCCAGCATCTCCTAAAGCCCCAAGGTTTTTAGTTGGATAAAAACTAAAACCGGCGGCATCTCCTAGATTTCCAGCTACTTGTCCTTTTGTATTTTTTGCACCATGAGCCTGTGCAGCATCTTCTATTACTAGTAAATTATTTTTAGCAGCAATTTCATTTATAGCATCCATTGGAGAAAGTTGTCCATATAAATGGACAGGCATAATCGCTCTTGTTTTTGAAGTTATTGAGTTTGATAATTCATTTAAATTAAAATTAAAAGTATCATCTTCAGATGCTACCAAGACAGGAGTTAACCCTGCTTGTTTTATAGCTAGAATGGTAGCTATATAGGCATTGGAAGCTACCAAAACTTCATCATTATTAGATAATTTACCAAGGACTTTATACCCTTCCAGGATTAAGCGTAAAGCATCTAAGCCATTTCCTACTCCAATGCAATAATTAGTCCCACAATAAGACGCAAATTCCTCTTCAAAAACTGTGACGTTTGATCCTAAAATATAATATCCAGTATCTAAAAAGTCTGTAAACTTATTTTTAAATTCTTCTTCGAATCGGAGATTAATTTTATGTAAATCTAAAAAAGAAATCATATGGTTTTAAATTCTAAAGTTCTATAAGTATCCGTGTTTATTTCATAATTATTAAAAATAAGAGGCCTAGCTCCATAACTTTCTTTCCAGAATAACAAGCCTTCATTTAATAATTTTCCATTTTCTTCACTGGAAGTATTAAAACTAAAATAGTTTCTTCCCTCTTTAAAATGATCAAAAACATCATTCATTAATAAATCTAAACTTCCCAATTCATTTTTATTTTCATTCCCAGAAATGTATTGAGGGTGTACTACATTTTTAGTTAGAAATAAAGTAGTACCTGCAACAATTTTATCATCTTGATATACATTAACCTGCTTTATATGTTTAGGAAAACGTGCTGCTAATAATTTTATTTCATCTAAGGAATGCACAGGAGAGGTATTGTATTTTTCTTTAAGGTTTGGAATTAGAATTTCATTCCAAAACTTTTCATAATCTCCATCTACTTTAACTAGTAACCCTTTTCTTTTTGCTTTATTGATTCCTTCCCTTCTGTTTTTTTGAAAACGCAATTTATTTTGATAATCAATCAATAAAATTACATCACGCTTTACTAAACTTCCTTCTGCTTTGTATAAAATATATTCTAATTCGTCTGAAGGTAAACTATTATAAAAACTTGGTATTATTCGAATATCTAGTTTTTTAATTCTTTCCTCAAAAAGAAATTTTAATACTTCTTTAAAAGCCAGAAACGTACTTTTTAATTTAGCAGAATCCTGTAATACAAAGCTACCATAGGTAAGCCCTTGATGTGAATAAACTACATCATCATTAATGTTTGCAGGCAGAAGAGCATATAATCTTTCACCTTTATAGATCAGCAAGGAAAAATCTTCAAATCGATCCTTGTGATAATCCATAAAGTCACGCTGAAATAAAAAAGTTGCATTTTTAGCTGTAGCGATAAAATAATCCCATGCTGATTTATGACTTTCTGTATATTTTTTTACGGTAAAAATATTATTGTTTTTTTAAAGTTACTGTTCCAAATTGATCTATATATTTATAAACTCCAGGTGGCTCTACATCTTTCAAAATCACAAAACTTTCATCAGGCTGTAAATTTTTCAAATAGCTATCATCTTCCCCTAAATATGAAAATAATATCCTAAAAACATTTACTGCACTTTTAAATGAAGTATCGTAATTTGGCGCATTATTATTAGGCCAATGTATTGCTAAAGTACTTGTAAAAATAGAATTCACAAGATCTTTGTCTTGTGTTTTATTATAAATTTGATTTGTATATTCCATCCCTACAAAGCCTCCATGATCTGCCATAATCACAATTAAACTATTTGGATCTTTTTCTTTTATCGAAGATATTACTTTAAAAATTCTTTCATTTGCATAAACTAAACTTTCTCTCCATAACTTTCTTTCTCCTTCTATTCCTTCAGAATCTACTTTTCTACCATGAATATGGCCAGGATTAAATAGTTCTATAAAAAAGAATTTTGAAGTATCCACATCTTCGTTAAGGTATTCTTTTAAAGGCTGAATAACATCTTGCGTTTCCCCTAATCCTGTTCCTATAAATGAAACATCATCAACTTCAAAATTACTTACATCATAACCTAATTTTGGTCTATTTAGTATTAAATAAGGCAACTCTGATATAAAATGGGTTTTATAATTGTTATTTTTAAATATTGATAAGACAGCATTATCTGATATAATAATATTTCTTGCGTTTAAAGCTTCACTAAAGCTGGTTCCGTTATTATAATAATGATGTTTCATCATAAAGGTAGCACTATTTGAAGATAATGTAGAAGCATAATTACTTCTAAAATCTTCATAATATTTAAAATTTTCTTTCATTAAAAATTCCTCAAATTTGCTATAATCTACCTTATAGTTTTCTTTTCTTAGTTCAGAGAAATTAGCATAACCATCGGGTTGAATAAAATATACATTAGGTTTTTTAACAAACCTTACCGATTTTATATTATCTGGTTGAACAGTCCATGCATCTGAATAATTAATTAATTTAATTATTCTAGGCGCCAATGTATAAACTCCAATTAAAGCTAGTATTAATTGAAAAACAACTAACTTTTTAAAAAATCCGTGAAAGAAAAAAGAAAACCCAATAGCTACAAAAAAACTTAATAGCGCAACTTTAAGATAAAAACCTGCATAATAGCAAAACATCATAAATATTAAAAATGCGAATACATTCAAAAATGGGAATACATACTTTTCATGTTTTTTTAAATTAGTTGATTTCATAACAAAATGAAGAATCATAAAAACAACGATAGGCAGCAACAAAAACATCACTAAAAAATACCCTACGTGGGACCAAGTATTAACGATGGTGTAGTTATTTGTGAAATAAAATAAAATTGGATATAATCCTGCCGCTATGGCATATAGAATTGGGTATGATTTATTACTTGAAAGATACTTTTGTAAGGGGTTTTTCTTTTTATTAGCTGCCATAATTTTTGTTTTCAAACAAATACATCACACGCTTAGTTCCTGCAAGTTCTTCCTTTTTAACTAAAGTAAAAAATTTCGAATAACCCTTTTCAAATTCAATTTGATTGTAAAAATCAAAATAATTGATAAATTCTCGTTTTCTAACCAATAAAGACGTTACCCAAGAATCTTCCCTTTTCGGAAATTCAATAATCAAGTTTTTTGAAAATTTCGCGAAAAAAGCTGCCGATTTTTCAAAAGGAACATTTCCTGAAAGAGTGATATGATGTATTAACGCAAGAGCCATAGTTACATCAGGTTTATACTCAGTAAGTCTATGTACCAAAGATTCTCTTTCCGTATTATTAAAACCGATACCTGGCGCAGGCTGTAAAACATCACATACAAAAGGAAGTATATTATCTTCTTTATTTTTTAAAATCTGTGAAAAATTTGCATCTACGGCATTACTATCTATATCGGTTACCATTATATGTGGCACTAAATCTTGAACTGTTCTAGCAAAAGTTCCGTCATTCCCTCCAATATCTATAAGCTTTTTTGCATTTAAAGGGCTTACCCAATTTCTAATTAAATCCTTCTTAGTGTTAAAAGCAGTTTCATTATAATTAGTTTTAGAGTAATAATCACCCCATTCACTTACTTCTTTTAATGAAAGTTTTGATATATAGTTATACAAACTTTCAATAATATTATTTTGTGCTTTTAATGAAAGTTTGGCAATTTTAGTTTGAGCTTTATAGTCTTCACTATGCCTGCTTTCCATTTTAGCTAATAAATGAATATTAGGGTATAAAACAGAACTCAATTTTGTTTTAGGAGGCAACATTGATGAAATCATTTTTACTGGGATACCATCAATATATGCTTGCAGCATATTAAAAACCTCATTACCATGATACCTTGCTAAAACTAAAGGTCCAAGAAAGTGAGTGACAAATTGTTTATAAGCTCTCCAAGGGCTTCCTTCCTCATAAAAGTCAAAAGAAAGAGTATCAATAAAAATTGGTTTCCCTTTATGGAAAGTTACATTATATGCGGAGGCATCTTTTAATATAAATCCTTTAGAAAGAGCAAATTTTTGAATTTTTAATGTTAATAAAGCAGCTTGCTTATATTGTTCAAAACCCCATTCATAAGGGTTTGTTATAAAAGGAATATGCTCAGGTGTTATTATTATCTCATCTTCAGAAACAGATGTTTCTTCATGAGAAATTAATAAATTATTTTTAATAAGAGTTTTAAAAAAACCACTATCCTTTAATTTCTTGTATTGAGGAAAGTAAATAGGATTAATTTTCCTACGAAGTATATTCCCATCATGATATATATATCCAGAAGGGTCTCTAAATGATGCTTCGTGTGTTTTACTGGTTTTTGTCATTGGTTTCTTCGGTATCTTCTTCATCAACATCTATTGAGTCATAAGAATCGTCCTCTTTAACCAAGCCAAAAAATGACTTTACTTTATATAGTACATTTTTTGAAAAAAGCAATACTCCTGCAGCTACTGCCACTATAGCTTGAACTATCATTGCCCCTAATCCTGGATCGAAATACAAAAAATTCATATGTATATATTTACTTGCGATGTTAACTGTAGCAAATTAACTAAAAAACGCGCAGTTTATTGAAAAAATTATAAATTAAATTGTTATAAAAAAAAAAGGGATTTAATATAAGAATTAAACCCCTTTTTTTTATTTATAATTTATATCGCTTGCGATCTACTTCTTTTAGGTACACTTTTCGCACCCTTAAAAAATTAGGAGTAACTTCAACATATTCATCTTTTTGAATATACTCTAAAGCTTCTTCCAATGAAAACTTGATGGCAGGTACAATTTTTGCTTTATCATCAGCTCCCGATGAACGTACATTACTCATCTTTTTTGTTTTAGTGATGTTTACTGTCATATCATCTTGACGTGTATTTTCACCAATTACTTGTCCCTCATAAATATCTTCATTTGGATGTACAAAGAAACGTCCACGGTCTTGTAATTTATCTATTGAATAAGGTATTGCTTTTCCTTTTTCCATAGATACTAAAGATCCGTTTTGACGTTCTGGAATACCTCCTTTTAAGGGTTGGTATTCAAGAAAACGGTGGGTCATAATTGCTTCACCTGCTGTTGCTGTAAGTAGTTGGTTACGCAGTCCGATAATTCCACGAGATGGAATTAAGAATTCACAAATCATTCTGTCTCCTTTAGCTTCCATAGAAACTATTTCTCCTTTACGAAGTGAAACCATGTTTACAGCAGTACCACTAACAGTTTCTGGCAAATCAATAGTTAATGCTTCAATTGGCTCACATTTCTTACCGTCAATTTCTTTAATAATTACTTGTGGTTGCCCTATTTGCATTTCATACCCTTCTCTACGCATGGTTTCAATTAATACAGAAAGGTGCAATACACCACGACCAAAAACTAAAAACTTATCTGCACTGCCTGTTGGCTCCATACGGAGGGCTAAATTCTTTTCTAATTCTTTTTCAAGTCTCTCTTTGATATGTCTTGAGGTTACATATTTTCCATCTTTACCGAAGAAAGGTGAATCGTTGATGGTAAACAACATACTCATTGTTGGCTCATCGATTGCAATAGTCTTCATTCCTTCTGGATTTTCTAGATCTGCAATAGTATCACCAATTTCAAATCCTTCCAATCCAACAAGAGCACAAATATCTCCTGCTTGTACTTGTTCTACTTTTTTACGACCTAGTCCTTCAAAAGTGTGTAGTTCCTTAATTTTTGTCTTTTTGATACTACCGTCTCTTTTAACTAAAGCCACTTGCATACCTGCCTTCAAAGTACCTCTTTGCAAACGACCAATAGCAATACGACCTGTAAATGAAGAGAAATCTAATGATGTTATCAACATTTGTAAGGTTCCTTCTTTAACATCAAAAGAAGGAACGTGCTCTAATACCATATCTAATAATGGCTCTATAGAATCTGTTTCATCTTTCCAGTCATCACTCATCCAGTTGTTCTTTGCAGAACCATATACTGTAGGGAAATCTAACTGCCACTCTTCTGCACCCAATTCAAACATTAAGTCAAATACTTTTTCATGCACCTCTTCTGGTGTGCAGTTTTCTTTATCTACTTTATTAATTACAACGCAGGGCTTTAAACCAAGATCTAGGGCCTTTTGTAAAACAAAACGTGTTTGTGGCATTGGTCCTTCAAAGGCATCTACAAGTAAACAAACACCATCTGCCATATTTAATACACGTTCTACCTCACCACCAAAATCGGCGTGACCTGGGGTGTCAATAATATTAATTTTCGTGTCTTTGTATACTACAGAAACATTTTTTGAAGTAATGGTGATACCGCGTTCACGCTCTAAATCATTATTATCTAGTATTAAATCTCCTGTGTTTTCGTTTTCACGAAATAAACTACAGTGATGCATTATTTTATCTACCAAGGTTGTTTTACCGTGATCTACGTGTGCAATAATTGCGATGTTTTTGATTTTCATACTGCTATCTTTTTAAGAGGGTGCAAAAGTAGTGTTTCTGATTTGATTATAGTGCAATATATTGAATGATTAATTTACACTAATATTATCCTATCTTTGCATCATCAAATTTTAAGAAAATGAACCTCGATTTAATTCCAAAAATAAAGCATACAAATTCAAATAATTTCTTTCTACTTGCTGGGCCTTGTGCTATTGAAGGAGAAGAAATGGCTATGTCGATTGCTGAAAAAATACTAAGGATTACAAATCATTTAGAAATTCCATTCATTTTTAAAGGGAGTTTTAAAAAAGCAAATCGAAGTCGCATTGATAGTTTTACAGGAATTGGAGATGAAAAGGCATTGGAAATACTAAAAAAAATTTCTGAAAGATTTGACATTCCTACGGTTACCGATATTCACGAGGTTAGTGATGCAGCATTAGCGGCAAACTATGTTGATATTTTACAAATACCTGCTTTTTTAGTACGTCAAACTGATCTAGTTGTTGCAGCTGCCAACACTGGAAAAGTTGTAAATCTTAAAAAAGGACAGTTTATGAGTCCTGAAAGCATGCAGCATGCAGTAAAAAAAGTTTTAGATTGTGGCAACCAACAAGTAACTATAACCGATAGAGGAACTATGTTTGGATATCAAGACATGATTGTTGATTATCGTGGAATTCCAACCATGCAACAATATGCTCCTACTATTTTAGATATTACTCATAGTTTACAACAGCCCAATCAAACTAGTGGAGTTACTGGTGGAAGGCCAGAAATGATTGGAACTCTAGCTCGTGCCGGTGTTGCTATTGGAGTTGATGGCTTGTTTTTAGAAACTCATTTTGATCCAGCAACTGCAAAAAGCGATGGCGCCAATATGCTGGACATTCAATATTTAGAAAAATTACTTAGTGATTTAGTAGCGATTCGTAAAACAATTACATCCCTTTAACAAAGCATCACCGCATTTTAAAAACACTTATTATAACTAGTGATTTATAAAGTAAAAAAAAAGGGTTGTAAAAAACAACCCTTAAATTCAAATAATCGCTTTCATTAACTCCCCAATTAATAAGCTTTGTAAAGATGCACTAATAAAGACTCTTTTAATCAAGGGTTTTACCTATTTTACAAAGGGGGTTTTTCCCCTTTTTATAAATTAAATTAATTATAAAAATTAACAAGCATCTGTTTATCAATTATTTACCTTTCTTAAGGAATTCTTACAAATACCTTTCCTTTAAATTTAGTTTAATCACGGCCCTTTATATAATCTTGTAAATAAGAAAATCTTTCAGTTAAGGTTCCTTTTGAAGTAGTGATTTTTGCTCTTTCTAATATTCCATCCTTATCATTATTAAAAAAAGCAGGCATCACTTGATTGAAAAACATTCTTCCAAATCCTTCACTTGCATCTTTAGGTAATTCACAAGGTAAATTATCGACCGCCATCACTGTAATTGAATTTTTGGTCTTAAAAGGAACTTCTTTTTCTGAAGCAGCCTGGTACCCATATATGGGATCTGCAATGGTTGAAGCTCGAAGTGTAGAAGCTACTGGACCATCAATATCACAAGAAATATCACCGATTACACTAATATGGAATTCTGGATGTTTTGCATCATCTCTAGTAAATAAATAAGGTGCATTTTCCCCATAAAAATGACCTGCTATCAACACATCGCTTACTTTAGCAAAACGCATAAAATTACTTTCATAGCCAGTTGGATCTTTAAAAAACTCTGTTTTATTAAATGTTCCACCGTCCATTTTTTTATTATAATCCATCACATCAATGTAACAATATACTGCCTTTTGATAGGTTTTTGTCAAGTATTCGTCAACAGTAATCTTTTCAATATTCAAATGATCAACTATTTCTTTGGCTCCTTTAGCCACTTTTCCACTTCCCGTTAGCACTATTTTAATTGCAGGAAGTTTAATTTTGTTCAGTTCGACTTTCATAGCAACAAAATCTGCTAAAGTTTCTACTTTTGCTAAAGTAAAAATACCATCTCGCAAGCCCAAAGCCCTAAAGGTGTTATAGGCTCCTACCAATCCCGCATACCGCCCAAAACCAATTAATCGAAATCCATTTTCTTTAACTATGGTTTCGTGGTCATACAATTCAATCTTATTTTTAAGAATTGCTTGTAATAATGCTTTATTATAGGGCTGCTGTTTGATGGTATGGCTAAAAAAAAAATATTTTTTATTGGGTATTAATGCAGTAATAGGTACTTCTTTTACTCCTAATAAAACATCGCAATCTGAAACATCATCCACAACTTCAATCCCCTGGCTTGTATACTCAATATCTTTAAATACTCTTACTAAGCTACTTTCTACTTCTATTGCAGCATCTGGATAGGTTTCGAGTAATTGAATGCATTTTTTAGGAGAAAAAACAACCCTGCGGTCTGGCGGTGATTTTCGTTCTTTAATAATTGCAAATTTTATGGCCATTTTAAATCAATTTTGAAATATAAATTTAGAAGCTCAAAGATACAAGTATTATTATATCTTTGCAGTTCATAAGTAGTTTTGATATTGCTCTTGTTCTTTGAAAACAACCTCTTCATTAAGAGGTGCCTAGTAAAATAGGTAATTGGGGCCGACTGGTTTTGACAGCGGGTCTAATTGTAAAGTAAGCATGTCGAGCGCTGGGATACAGCTCGTAAATATCATATTTCACACTTTTTAAACGGCGAGAATAACTACGCCCTAGCTGCATAATCCGAATTACAGTAGGATAATGCCTCGGCCCGCAAGGCGGGCAAGCAGGAAGTCTCTCGAACGCCTTGGTTTGCGGCTTTTGATATAGAGACTTCGTAAAAGTAAACCTAGCTTGTATAGTGCTTTGATGTACTTGCGAAACTCAAATTAAAGATAAGCTTTGCGTTGGTAGTTTTCAACCGGCAATTGGACGAAAATTTAAATGAAAACTAAACATGTAGAAAGCTCTATAATTGCACGTTTGGACGGGAGTTCGAATCTCCCCGGCTCCACTATTATAAACCGTAACTAATTATATATGAATTAGTTACGGTTTTATTATTTAGTTTTTAGGCAACATATAGGCAACAATTCTCTTTTTACTTATTTCTTGAGGTTGGTTGTAAGAAAGTATTAGGATTATATAAACCCTCTTAAGAAAACTCATATATCCCTCTTTAATTATTGCTTTAAAACCTTTAATAAAATAGTGGTATGATATTTGGATATTGCTCCATATGAAACTAATTAAACTACTGATAGGATTGGCTTTAGGGATTGGTGTATTAAGTTGTGAACCAGAACTCTGTGAAGATTGTTATACGGTAACCAATGCAGAGGGTTCTTATTGGGAGTGTGTGGAGTATGACTGTAGCAATGATTACGTATCTACCTTTTCCCCAGTTGATGGAGCATGACTATTAGTTTTTGTGAGGCTCCATTTTTTTCTAATTCTTTTAATCTTTCTAGTTTTTTTTGTCTTCTTTTTTCAATTTATCTAATATTTTATTGCCGTCACATCTGTTTATTTCAATTTCTCGTTTCGTCTTTTGTTAGCCCCTTTAACTCTAATTCTTCTAACTTCTGTAATAGGCACACCATTATATCTCCTTTGATCGGTAAATGATGGTAAGCAATCACTACCAACACTATGAAAATACATATTAAGTTTAAGGTATTCATCACTAAGTTTACAAATTGCCCAAGTTACATAAACACCATCCCAATCTAAAAGCCATTGTTCGTACTCTTCTTTACATCTTCCTGTTAGCTCTAACTCAAACTCTTCCTTCATAATTTTTTTCATATCTCATAGGTTTTTTTATGCCAAACAACATTCCCTTTTTCAGTAATACGACTGTCTAACCATTTTATTTGTTCTGTACCTGGGATACGGGTATTCAAATGAATTGTACCTCTATTATCCACCCCATAAATTAATTGCTCTTCAAGAAAAACATAATCTGCTCCATATTTAAAGGATTTAGGAATCAGTTTTTCTCTTACCCATTTCTCCAAGTGACATCCTGGGCTATTCATCTCGGATAATACATATATTTTACCATTGGTAACTCCACCTTTATTATAAGTCTTACTAAAAGTAGTTAATGTCCCGAATTTCATATTGATAGAGGCAACATTAATTATAAGAGAGACAAATGAGATTTGCATTGTCTCAGAGTCAATATAAGATACGGAGTTAGGCATAACATTATTTAATTGTTACGTATCAGTATTTAAGTATAAACAGAATGAAATTCATTTGTTTTGACAGAACTGTCCGTATACTAAACCACCGTAGCTTTTGTGCTCGGTTGGTACGCCAAAAGGCGTTCCTGATACTGGTGTAAAATTAGTAAATTAAATTGTATTTTTAATGTAATTATAAAAAAGATTAAAAATCTAAAAGTGTTCTTTTATCTTTATAAACGACATAAGTAGTTGGCCATAATATTATTATATAAAAAACACACTCTTGATAAATATTCACTACTATTTAATTTTTTTGATGAAGTTACAAAATGCAACCTGACCAACACTCCACAACCTTTAAATGA
>JABHSQ010000026.1 GCA_018669795.1 Flavobacteriaceae bacterium
AAATGATGGGTCATAAAGACAAACATCGATTCACAACATATCATTACATCGGTAGTTTGGATAAAAAGATATTATTCGAAACGAATGGTTGTTTAAAAGCGTTTTAATCTTGAAATGTTTGCAAGAATGTTTGCAAGAATTGATTCCTACAAAGATTTTATTTTAAAAAACTCATTGTTTATAGGGGTTTTGGGAGACACTTAAAGAATTTAGTTCAGTACTCATAATCAGGGGGTCCATGGTTCGAGCCCATGTGGGACCACTTTATAAACCTCGATGGCTATTAGCTTACCGAGGTTTTTGCTTTAAGTAGTTATACTATCCAAATATACTAAAAAAGTGGTTAACTGCCACTTTACTGCCACTTATATGACAGTAAAAAGCCAAAAAATCTCCCAGAAAGTTTTATAAATCTCAGTTCTATTCTTAAACAAATCACTTTCTTTTTAGAGGGTAGTCTTCGTGGAATAGGGTATAGCCCATAACCTTAGTACATTTAACTATTTAAAATAATTTACATTATGCCTTTATACAACTTAAAAAGGATTTAATATACTGTAAATAAGTTAGTTGCGGTATATGTTATGACTATGTTTTGTTTAGGGTTATAAAATTTCTCACTTTTACATTTAGGACATTATAAAGTTTTTAAGCCACTCTATTAATTTAGGGTGGTTTTTTTTATTTAGGACATTAGATGTCATGTTCTAAAGTACTTTACCGATTTACATTTGTAGTATGATTAACAACATAAAACAAACAAAATGAAAAATTTAATTAAAAACATCGGAAGAATTAATTTATTGGGATTCATAGTCGTAACATCTTTTATCTTACCATTATTAATTTCGTTAACTGTGAAGGTATTGAACACTCAAAACATTATTTGGTAATGGAATACAATGGCAAACTAAATAAAATAATTGATTTTTTCTGGCTAACAAACAACATGTATTTAAAAAATATACTGAGTACCATAAATACCATAAATAAATAATTACTTAGGTATGTATACTTGTTTTGGGTCTATTCTTAATAAGCTTTTAGTTGATACTTATTACATAAAAACACACCATAATACTTCGGTGATTCTGACTGATTCTGAATTTAATTAATTGTTGAAAAACTTTTCAAAATGCCCCTCATACAGTCTTAAGAGTGCATTGCTTTTTAACTCTTTTTGTTTGGTTTTATTTTCCAAAACAATCGATATCCCAAGTTGCTCATTAAGTTCATAAGTATCATTTCTTGAGGCATAGCTGGCATATAAATATTTTTTATTTTCAAGTTTGCTGAAAAATTTCATGACTCCTCCTGCAATATAATAAAGGTTTTCGTTACAATCTGCGCTTATATCATAATCATAAAAAATAGGATTTGCTTCTTTCTTATAATCTATTAAATCCAATACAGACAAGTCTTCCTCCTTTATAGATTTATTTTTAACCTTATTATAACTGATTTGGCTTATCGGTAGAAATACACTGTGTCCCGCATAATAGCCAGAATTATCAAAGAGTATTGAATTTAATTCTGGAAGTAAGGCTACTGCTTTTAAAATTAATTCTTTTCGTATGGGTTTCGATATGTGTTTTTGAACTAAGGAGCATCGTATAATATCATCTATATCTGAATTGTGTGAAATGGTTCTTAATCTTTCTGTTGTGTTATTCATTTTAGATTTTATCCAATTTGGATTGGGTAATTCCTTAGCAATCGCAGACAAGGAATACTTTCTTGTATTAAAATCGTAAAAAGTAGGAATGGATACGGGTGCGTTTAAATTTCGTATTACTTGATAAGGAATAAAAGTGATATCTACCATTTCCTCTTCCTTATCTGCTTTTAATAAGGTGATGTTTTTTTCCCACCGCTGTATGGTGCGAACATCTAGATCAAATTTTGAGGCAAGTTCAATCTGTGAGATATTATTTAGAGTTCTATAATCGATTAATAATTCTCCAATTGATGAATATTTCTTCATAAGCTAAAGTTTCTGTAGGTGAAGTAAAATTAGCAATATTAATTCATATGACATCGCATGTCGTAAAATATAAACATTTCTTAAAATACTTTTATAAAAAAAATGATTGAATTAAAGTTAACCCTTATTGAGAAAATCGCCATGACTGATCCTAAAAAAAATCACCTAAAATTAAAAGCAATTAAGAATGCCAAGAGATTATTTGCCCAAATAGATTTTAATGCTGAGTTATTACCCATAGAAAGTGCTTTTAAACTTAAAGAACTATTAATCTTTCTAAAAGGAACTCAATTAACGAATGAGGAATCAAAATTAGTTGAAGAATTGGTAGCTTAATATAGTTTCAACTTGATAAACCTAATAAATCAAAGCCACTCTATTAATTTAGGGTGGTTTTACTGGGAGAGTAACTAAGTATAAAATGAATATAATACCGACATCAGTTGTCGTTTTCTAAGGAAGCAATACGCATTAATTTTGCTGCATAATTAAAAATCAAATAATAGAGTAAGGTATGAAGACATTAAAGAGATTACACAGAGAAACCAGCGTACGCGTTAAAATAGCTTTGCCAATAGTAATATTTATTATAATACCTTTAATAATAAGTCTATCAATCATAGTAGCCAACACTAGAAATATTATATTCTAATTTTCTCAGTTAGTTTTGTTTTGAAAACCTCTTGCGTTAATTCGTAAGGGGTTTTTTATGCCTCATTTTAATTAACTACTTTTGTTTTAAAATCAAACACAACGAAAAAACTTACATATTTAGTATTAACAGTATTAAGGGTAATACTATTAGTAGCATTAACCTATATAGTCGTTGCTTGTTGTAGTGAGGAGGGAAATGATTCAAATGCTTGTAACGGAGATAACCCTGTTTTTTTTTAATTGTATAATTACAAGCCATTCTATTAGTATAGGGTGGTTTTTTTATGCCTCCGATTTAGTGGTTAGTCATTTACATATTGGTATTTTTTTTAATCGTATTCTATACAAATGTATTTACCGATAAAAGCCTCATTAAATGTTAATAAATCAACATCGTGCCTTGTGCCATCTATTCTTACCCAATAACTAAATTCGGCATTAGAACCTAAATTAGTTATATTTCCACATTGACTTTCACGTGATGAGCATCCTATTATTATTAGTGCAATTAGTGTAAGTACTATATTTCTCATAATTAACGCAATTTAGCCTTAATATTTATATTAGAAATAATAAACCCCTACATAAATGCAAGGGCTATCTTATTTTATATAATAATTAATCAGCAGCATTAAACGTATCTCTTAAATTCTAATCACCTATGTTTGAAGATGTATTATCGTATGTTTTTATAACACCCGTTTCAGTATTTAGAACAACCAAAACCTCTGTTCTGCTATTTGCGGTATTTACATAACCAAATGAAGAAATTTGATATTTTCCAATTGAATTTTGAATAGGTGGGTTGTTCTCATTTGCTAAAAAGACAAAAGAAAGTAATCCTAAAGTAGCAAATGCATTAATTAAGAATTTTGGATACCTTATTTTTATAAGTTTTAAGATTAAGGTGTTAAGGTAATAATTTATATTTTACTACTTTTGGTTTAACCTAATAATCAACACAATGAAAAAACTTATCTATTTATTTTTAAGCTTATTAATTTTTGCTTGTAGTAGTGATGATAGTGATGACAACTCAAATAATAATACAACTACTCCTATAATTACAATATTAGGGCAAGCTAATGTTACTTTTTTTCAAGGCACACCTTATACAGATGCTGGTGCAACTGCTACAGATGATATAGATGGAAACTTAACTTCAAGTATTGTTACCTCTGGAACTGTAAACGTAAATTCAATAGGTACTTATACTATTACTTATAGTGTTTCAAATTCAGCTGGAAATACAGGTGCAGCATCAAGGAAAGTTAATATTATTGAAGATTATGAAAATCCTGTTTATTTAGACGACAATGGTATTACTATTAAAGCGAAAGAATGGTCAGAAGTTGGAGCTGTAGGCGAAATAAATGGTATAACCTATACTATTGTAGATAAATTAATGTTATTGGGATTTATCGAAAATGAATCTGATGTCACCAAATTAGTTACCACAAAAATTACGAATATGAATTTGTTATTTTATGAAGCCACTACCTTTAATCAAGCTATTGAGAGCTGGGATGTGAGCAATGTAACTGGTATGTACTGTATGTTTTGGGCAGCATCTTTATTTAATAAAGACATTGGGATTTGGGATGTAAGTAATGTAAATAATATGAATAATATGTTTACGCAAGCCAATGCTTTTAATCAAGATATTGGAAATTGGAATGTGAGTAATGTTACTTCAATGAGAGGTCTATTTGTAAATGCTAGCAATTTTAATCAAGCCCTTGAAAATTGGGATGTGAGTAATGTAACTAATATGAATTGGATGTTTTATAAGGCTGCTAGTTTTAACCAATCTCTTGAAGGTTGGGAATTGAGCTTTGTAGAAGAAATGTATGGAATGTTTAGTGATGCCAACGCCTATAATCAAGATCTAAGTAGTTGGGATATAGAAAACGTGTCACTTTGTGGTGATTTTAATAAAAATACTCCACAATGGACATTACCAAAACCTAACTTTACCAACTGCAATCCTTAACCATTTATAGATTATAAAACCATTCTATTAATTTAGGGTGGCTTTTTTATTCATTCGGCTGCGTGGATAGTCTTTTACATAATGGTATTTATATTTTAGGCATATCCTCCTCTTTCAATTCAGCAATTTCTAAACCTCTTAAATAGGTTAACCTTAAATTTATAGAGGAATGTCCCATAGCTTTCTATAGCTTGATTATGATCCAGTTCTTTTGAATATTTCTATTGCACCAGAGTGTCTAATTGAGTAAAGTGTTTGGCTTTATTCAAGATCCATTTAAGATTATAAGCCATTCTATTAATTTAGGGTGTTTTTCTAAAAAGTATAATAAGGTTATTTATTGTTTCACAAAAAATTCCATATAGAATATGAAAATTGCCATTACAAATATAAAATAACCAAAGCCTTTTTTAAGCTTGGCGCCATCAATAAAATTACTTAGATTACTACCTATAAAGATACCAACTAAAGAGATTCCTGTAAAAACAGCAAGAAATGCCCAATCTATATCCATCGTTAACGCGTCACCTAAGAAAAATCCAATTAATGATTTAAAGGCAATAATAACTAATGAAGTTCCTACTGCAACCTTCATGTCGATATTCGCTAATATCACAAGAGCTGGAATGATTAGAAATCCACCACCTGCACCGATCATACCCGTAATTCCTCCAACTAATAAACCTTCAATTAAAATTAATGAATAGTTGTATTTTACGGTATCATCACTTTTTTGTTCTTTCTCTTTAGGCTTTTTAAGCATAGAAAAAGCAGCTGGAATCATTAATACAGCAAACAAACCAAACATCCCCATTCTTCGAGTAAACTCAAAATCATTAATATTAAACAAAATATCAGGTAATGCGGGAACGACATAGTACCTTACTAATGTAACCCCTGCAACAGCAGGTATACCAAAAATAATTGCCGTTTTCCAATCTACATAACCTTTAAGGTGTTTTTTAAACCCTCCAACCAAAGAACTAACGCCGACAATAAATAAAGAATATGCAGTAGCCACCTTTTCATTTACAGAAAACAAATAAGCCAAAATAGGTACTGCGAGTATAGACCCCCCTCCCCCAATTAATCCTAGAGAGATGCCAATTACTAAGGCACTTAAATATCCAAAAAGTTCTACTATTTCCATTTATTTCTTGTTTTGATCTTTCAAGTAAAAATATATCTATTTTTTAAATACAGAAGTAACTTAAGTTACATTACTATTCTAAATTTTTGAGAAGCTCTAAATACTTAAATTATAGGTATAATCTCGGCTGTTAAGTTAGCTATTATTAAATGATTACTTTTGGAGTATAAATTGATATTATGAAAAAACCATTCTATTTGGTCTTAACTGTTTTAATCGTTTTTTTATCTGTATCGAGCTGTGTGAATTCTGATTCCTCACAACCTAAAGAATCCTGGCTTTTTGTTCACACTGCAGAAGAAGCCCAAATACTTAATAGCACAACCATTGTGATGCCTGGAACAGGGGATATTTTTGCTTTTACCGATAGACCTTTTCGGAAGCATACATATATAAGCGGCGAGGCTTTTGCTTCACTTTGGCTTGACACAATTGACAATAACTTTAAAGCCGACCCACCTAACGCAGTGTTAACTTGGCTTGACAGTGAGGGTATCAAGGAAGTTGAAGTAATTATTATAGAAGCACGTTTAGCTGGAAAAACCATAACATATACCATTAATGATAGCACATTAATTAAGAAAGGAGCTATTGGACACGCTAGTCTTTTTATTGACTCAGGACCTAGGGCTACACTAGGACATGGAAACATATCAAGGGAAAACTAATCCTAATAAAATTAATTGTTTCTAAAGATCAATATTTAGCGATTCAATTCACTTATCAAAATATTTAAAGTCTTTGCGCCCTGAAACAAAGCCATAATGATGAGATAGATAAATTTAGATTAAGATTCACAACACAAACAGACGTTATAATTAATTCACAGCTCTTAATCCATTAATATATTAAAATACGGTATATGGATAACATATGTAGGTATCATGCTTAAATTAGGAGAGTTACCTAAAAATGCGAAAGAATTAAATGAGTTTTTATTTTCTGATTTTTTTAAGTTAAATTTTAATAAATCAACCATCATTACATCGATTTATAATTTAAAATAAGCCCTCTCAGCAATCTGGTTTTGTGTGGAAACAAATTAATAGCCTTGAGTAAGTCTTTTTATATATTTTCCTACAACGTCAAACTCCAAATTAACTTTAGTTCCTTTTTTAAACTCTTTAAAATTCGTATGTTCTACTGTATAAGGAATGATAGCAACACTAAATTCATGTTCTTTTGAATTAACAACTGTTAAACTAACGCCATTTACGGTGACAGAGCCTTTTTCAATAGTAATATTACCATAAATGCCTTCATATTTAAATGTATAGTAAGCACTTCCTTTTTCTTTAACAATATTCGTGCAAATAGCAGTTTGATCGACATGACCCTGAACAATATGACCATCCAGGCGTTCTTGAAGCTTCATAGACCTTTCTAAATTAACAAAACTACCCACTTTAAGATCTCCTATATTTGACTTGTTCAAAGTTTCTTTAATGGCAGTAACAACATAGTTATCACTATTAATTTCAACCACAGTAAGGCAAACTCCATTATGAGCTAAACTTTGATCTATTTTTAATTCTTGAGTAATTGGACTTTTTACTTCAATATGAACATTACTACCTTCACTTGTAAGAGAAATTATTTTCCCCATTGATTCAATTATTCCCGTAAACATAATTACATTTAGTTACATTTGTAATACAAAAGTAATGATAAATTAAGCGATCTAACTCGAATGAATAAGCAAAATAAAATAGTAGTAGGTATATCAATAGGAGACTTAAACGGAATTGGCAGTGAAGTGGTTTTAAAGACCTTACAAGACCCTAGAATATTGGATTTTTTCACACCTGTAATCTTTGCTTCTATTAAAATTATGACCTATTTTAAAAAGGCATATCAAATTGAATGTAATCTAAATGGTATAGATAAAATTGAAAACATTGATCACCATAAAATTAACGTTTTCAATGTTTGGAATGAACCTATCGATATAAATTTTGGTAAAGAAGATTTAAATACGGGTGCTTATGCTATCAAATCACTTAAATCTGCCGTATCTGCTCTAAAGAATAACAATATTAATGTATTAGTTACCGCTCCAATAAATAAATCAATCATTCAATCTAAAGACTTTAACTATCCTGGACATACCGATTTCTTAAATAAAGAATTGGAAGGAGAAAGTTTAATGTTGATGATCAGTGATTCATTAAGAGTAGGGTTATTAACAGATCATGTTGCAGTAAAAGATGTTTCACAAAGCATTACAAAAGAACTTGTTGAAAGAAAAATTAAGACAATTAAAGACACATTAATACAAGATTTCGGAATTCGAAAGCCAAAAATTGCTGTATTAGGCATTAATCCCCACAATGGTGATCATGGAGTTATTGGAAATGAAGACGATACTGTTTTAAGGCCTACCTTAGATGAAATCTATAAAAAAGGAACATTAGTTTATGGCCCCTATGCGGCAGATAGCTTTTTTGGTTCTGGAAATTACGAAAAGTTTGACGCAATTATCGCCTCTTATCATGACCAAGGGCTAATCCCCTTTAAAACACTTTCTTTTGGGAAGGGTGTTAATTATACTGCAGGATTAAATAAAATTCGAACTTCTCCAGATCATGGAACTGCATTTGATATTGCAGGAAAGAATATCGCTAATAACGATTCTTTTAAAGAAGCTGTTTTTAGCGCAATAGAAATTTTTAAAAAGAAGGAAGAATACAAGAATCTTTCAAAAAACCGATTAGAAACAATCGTACAAAAAAAAGAATTTCATCATAAAAGACAATAGCTTTTACCTACTTTTAATTTTTCGTTATTAGTACCCAGGATTAAAATAATCTATGGATTATACCATTTATTTGCTGTTACTCCTTTTTAGTTGAATCTAAAAAGCTAGCTTGTTTTTGGTAACTTTTCCGACAATATTAACAATTCCTATTGCTGTAGATAACTCTTACAGGTATCTTAATCCTCCTTATAAACTTACTATAATGAATTAATTAAATGGATGAAAAATTAAATAAGAAAAAGAATTACAAAAACATCTATTCAGTTTAAATATTTTTTTATCTTTGCACCCGCCTTATTTGTAAGGATACCGTGTTTAACAGGTGAGTGATTATGAAGGAATTGAAAGAATTTATCATCCCATTTGTGGGATTAAAATTAGGAGAGCACCGGTTTAACTTTAAAATAAGCGAATCGTTCTTTGAGTATTTTGAGTATGAAGATTTTAATAGTGTAGCTATTAATCTAGACGTGCTGCTGGTTAAAAAAAACACCATGTTAGAGTTTACCTTAGTCTTTGACGGCTATGTAAATATAAACTGTGACATCACAAACGAACCTTATAACCAAAATATTTTAGGTTCTTTTGATTTTATTGTTCAATTTGGTGATGAGTTTAATGATGAAAATGAAGAATTAATTTTAATACCTCACGGAAGTTATGAGTTTGGTATTCAGCAATATGTTTATGAATCAATTGTGTTGGCGGTTCCAACAAAAAGAATTCATCCAGGGATTGAAGACGGAACACTAAAATCGGATATACTTAATAAACTAGAAGAATTACGTCTTACTAATGAAGATGAAAATCTAATTAATGAAGACGAAACAACAGACCCTAGGTGGGACGAATTAAAAAAATTATTAACAGACAAATAATATAAAGTAATGGCACATCCAAAAAGAAAAATCTCAAGAACTAGAAGAGATAAAAGAAGAACACATTACAAAGCAACTACGCCTCAAATAGGTACAGATCCAACAACTGGAGAGTCTCATTTATACCATAGAGCTCACTGGCACGAAGGTAAATTATACTACCGTGGTCAAATAGTTATTGACGCAGTAGAAGAAGTAGCTTAGTAATAAGAAAATATAAATACATTAACGTTCACAAAAATGTGAGCGTTTTTTGTTTTATTATTTATTTTATTTTTTTACCTGTTTTCGACTAATTTTTAGTAATTTTCGTTCGATTTAGAGGAATTTGACCTTTTTTTTGAAATTAATCCAAATCTATGAGTAAAATCACAGCAGCAATAACAGCTGTAGGAGGCTATGTTCCAGATTACGTTTTATCCAATAAAGAATTGGAAACTATGGTGGATACTAATGATGAATGGATTACCGCTCGAACCGGTATTAAAGAGCGCAGAATTTTAAAAGATAAAGATAAAGGAACTTCATTCCTTGCTATCAAAGCTGCAAAAGACCTTCTTAAGAAAAACAATACAGACCCTAAAGATATCGATATGGTTATCATGGCGACAGCAACACCTGACATGCCTGTTGCAGTAACCGGAGCCTATGTTGCTACTCAAATTGGGGCAGATAATGCATTTTCATATGATTTAATGGCAGCTTGTTCTAGTTTTCTTTTTGGAATGTCTATAGCAGCAAAATACATTGAGTCTGGCAGTTATAAAAAAGTACTTTTGGTGGGTGCAGATAAAATGTCATCTATTATAGATTATAAAGATCGCACTACTTGTATTATTTTTGGAGATGGAGCAGGAGCAGTTCTTTTTGAGCCAAATTTTGAAGGATTAGGAGTTCAAGATGAATATTTAAGAACAGACGGTAACGGAAGAGATTCCTTAAAAATTGAGGCTGGAGGATCATTACTTCCATCGTCAATAGAAACTGTAAAAAACAATCAACATGTTGTTTTTCAAGATGGAAAAACAGTTTTTAAATTTGCAGTTACAAGAATGGCTGATGTATCAGATAAAATTTTAAAACGCAACAATTTAACTGGAGACGACATTCAATGGTTGGTTCCTCATCAAGCTAACAATCGAATTATTGAAGCTACTTCAAAACGAATGAACCTGCCTGATGAAAAAGTGATGAAAAATATTCATAAATACGGAAATACAACATCGGCAACATTACCTTTATGTCTTTTCGAATATGAGAAAAAACTTAAAAAAGGCGATAAACTAGTTTTCGCTGCTTTTGGAGGAGGATTTACTTGGGGAGCTATGTACCTTACTTGGTCATACGACTCTTAATTAATAGAACAAACTAAAACTGATACTATGGATTTAAAAGAGATTCAAAATTTAATCAAGTTTGTAGCAAAATCTGGAGCTACTGAAGTTAAACTTGAAATGAATGATGTAAAAATCACGATAAAAACTGTTGATGATCATGCTAAGGGTGAAAATGCCTATATTCAGCAAATGCCATCATTGGCGACCCAAGGTGGAGCTTTGCCACCTGTGATAAACAACCCCGCACCACAAGAAGATTCAAAATCTCCAGTAGAAGCTGAAGATTCAAAATACATCACGGTAAACTCACCAATTATTGGTACGTTTTACAGAAAATCTTCTCCAGACACGCCTTCTTTCGTAGAGGTTGGAGATTCAATTAAAGACGGTGACGTTTTATGTATTATTGAAGCAATGAAACTTTTTAATGAAATAGAAAGTGAAATTACAGGTAAAATAGTAAAAGTTTTAATTGATGATGCAACTCCAGTAGAGTTTGATCAACCTTTATTTTTGGTAGACCCATCTTAATTAATCAAATCAAAAATTGTCACTTATAAAATTCTTAATAGATTTAGGTTTATAATTGAACATTTTGAAATTTATTGAAATTATGTTTAAAAAAATATTGATTGCCAATAGAGGAGAAATTGCATTACGTATCATTCGAACCTGTAAAGAAATGGGTATTAAATCCGTTGCAGTTTATTCTACAGCAGATGCTGAAAGTCTTCATGTTCGTTTTGCTGATGAAGCGGTTTGTATTGGACCGCCATCAAGCAGCGAGAGCTATTTAAAAATATCTAATATTATTGCTGCTGCAGAGATAACAAATGCAGATGCTATTCATCCTGGTTATGGTTTTTTATCTGAAAATGCTAAATTTTCAAAATTGTGTGAAGAACATAATATTAAATTTATTGGAGCTTCTGAAGACATGATTAATCGAATGGGGGATAAAGCAATGGCCAAAACCACTATGATTGAAGCAGGAGTACCATGTGTTCCCGGAAGTGAAGGCACTATACCAAATTTTGAAACCTGTATTAAAGTTGCAAAAAAAACAGGTTATCCAGTTATGCTTAAGGCTAGTGCTGGAGGCGGTGGAAAAGGGATGAGAGCTGTTTGGAAAGAAGAAGATTTGAAAAATGCTTGGGATTCTGCACGTCATGAAAGTAAAGCTGCTTTTGGAAATGACGACATGTATATAGAAAAATTAATTGAAGAACCTAGACATATTGAAATTCAAATTATAGGAGATAGTAAAGGAAATGCTTGCCATTTAAGTGAAAGAGATTGTTCCATTCAACGACGTCATCAAAAACTTACCGAGGAAACTCCAAGTCCATTTATGACCAACAAATTAAGGGAAGAAATGGGATTAGCTGCAGTAAGAGCTGCGGAATATATTAAGTATGAAGGGGCTGGAACTGTTGAGTTTTTAGTAGATAAGCATCGAAACTTCTACTTTATGGAAATGAATACTCGGATTCAAGTAGAACATCCAATTACGGAACAAGTAATTATAGATTTCGATTTAATTAGAGAACAGATTAAAGTAGCTGCAGGTATGCCGATTATTGGAAAAAATTATTTTCCAAAACTTCATTCAATAGAGTGTAGGATTAATGCTGAAGATCCTTTTAATAATTTTAGACCTTGTCCAGGAAAAATCATAGAATTAAATTCTCCAGGAGGTCATGGAGTTCGGTTAGACACTCATGTGTACGCTGGATATACCATCCCGCCTAATTACGATTCAATGATTGCTAAATTAATTACCACTGCTCAGACCCGTGAAGAGGCCATTAGTAAGATGCGAAGAGCATTGGATGAGTTTGTGATTGAAGGTATTAAAACCACAATTCCATTCCATCGACAACTGATGGATCATCCAGATTATGTTGCAGGTGATTTTACTACCGCTTTTATGGACAGCTTTGAAATGAGCGAAATAGAAGAGGAAGAATAAAAATTTTAAACTCCGAACTTAACAAGTTCGGAGTTTTTTTTACATGTTAAATTTGGATTAAAAGAGAAGTTAAAATGATAGCTAATTCACATTAAAATAAACTAAATGAACACGCTTGAATTAAAATTTGAATTACAACAGCAATGTGAGGATCTTATAAGACTAAGGCATGATAGCATTAATAAGACTATTTCTAATATCGAGTATTCTTTAAAAGAAGAATCTAAAAGTACCAGTGGGGATAAGCATCACACTGGAAGAGCGATGCTTCAAATAGAACGCGAAAATGCTGGGAATCAATTAAGGGAAATAGAAAAAGTGATGCATCAATTAGCTAAAGTTAACTTAAGCTTAGCTTCAGAAACGATTCGATTAGGGAGTATTATTGAAACGAATCAAGCCAATTTTTTTATGAGTATATCTGTTGGTAAATTAGAAACGAATAATTTAATTTATTTAGGCATTGCACCTAATTCACCTATTGGTATGTGCTTATTAGGAAAAACAAAAGGAGATCAATTCAATTTTAGTGGGAAAGTCTATAAAGTACTTTTAATAACCTAAACTTTAATGGTTTAATTCATAGAATTTTTTTTATTTAAAATAATTTACTATTTTAATCTAAAATTAATGTCATGGAAAAGTTTATAACTTATTTTATTTATAACTTCACTCTTACTTTTTTAATTTTGGGATTTATTTTTTCTGTTGTAAGCCTAATTATAAAAAAGCAATCATTAACAAAAAAACATATAATTGAAGCTTTATTTTCATATTACTTTCTATTTAATATTGGAATAAGTTTTATGTATAATTTTATTATGCACGTATTTTTTTCAGCGAAGTCCGCTTCTTTTATAGGTTGGGAAAATAGCCCTTTTCAATTAGAGGTAGGTTTTGCTAGCTTGGGTTTTGCAGTTATTGGTTTTATAGCTTTTAAATCAAATATTAGCTTTAGAACTGCTGGTATTATTGGTCCAGCTTGTTTTTTATGGGGCGCTGCTGGAGGACATATTTATCAAATGATTACTGAACATAATTTTAATCCAGGTAATGCAGGGATTATTTTTTGGAGTGATGTTTTTCTACCAATTATAGGTTTTATTCTTTTATATCAGCAATATAAAATAGAGAAGATTTCAAAAATAAGAAAATGAAAACAAAGTAATTACTTGGCTAATCTAATAATGATTAGCGATGCTTGGTTTCAAATAATCATATGTTTAATCTAATGTATTTTATAAATTCCTTTTTTTTAGCTTATTTAGATCTAACAGAAACAGAAAATATAATTTAAGATATATTTTTAAATTAACTTTTTATCAATTATATACTCAGCAATTTGGATGGCATTGGTTGCGGCTCCTTTTCTTAAATTATCGCTTACAATCCACATATTTAAGGTTTTTCCTTGTGTTTCATCTCTTCGAATTCTACCGACAAAAACATCATCTTTACCATTTGCATAAATAGGCATTGGATAGGTGTTGGTATCTGGATTGTCTTGAATAGTAACTCCAGGAGTTTCGTGAAGAATTTTTCTAATATCGTGAATTACAAATTCATTTTCAAATTCAACATTTACGGACTCACTATGTCCACCAGCAGTTGGGATGCGTACTGCAGTTGCAGAAATTGAAAAGCTTCTGTCGTTTAATATTTTTTGAGGCTCACGAGCCAATTTCATTTCTTCTTTTGTATAACCATTTGCTTCAAAATCATCACAATGAGGAAGCGCATTTTTATGAATTGGATAGGGGTATGCCATTTCGGACTGAATCCCATTGATCTCATTTTCTAATTGATTAACCGCTTTTATTCCGGTACCAGAAACAGATTGATAGGTAGAAACAATCACCCGTTTCATTTTGTATTTTTTATGAAGAGGCGCTAATGCCATGACCAATTGAATAGTAGAACAGTTAGGATTGGCAATAATTTTATCATTGGCAGTTAATGTAGAAGCATTAATTTCTGGCACCACTAATTTCTTTGATAAATCCATCCTCCAAGCTGATGAATTATCAATTACAGTAGCACCAACTTCCGCAAACTTGGGAGCCCATTCTAAAGATATAGTTCTACCAGCAGAAAATATAGCAATTTCAATTTTTTTAGATAAAGCATCTTCTAAACCAATTACTTTTATAATTTTTCCATTAAACTTTAATTCATTTCCTATTGATTTTTCTGAAGCGACTAACACTATTTCAGAAACAGGAAATTTGCGTTCTTCTAATAATTTAATCATTATAGTACCTACCATTCCAGTAGCTCCAACGACTGCTATTTTCATATGAGTATCTAGTTAATTACTAGTGGTTTTAAAAAATTTATAAAAATAAAGCACAAAAATAAGGCATAGAATACTAGCATAGTGATTCTAAAAAATTTATTTTTTTAGAAGATCTTTAATTTCAGCCAATAAATTTTCTTGAGTTGGTCCAGCCGGTAAATCAGGAGCTACTCCCATAGGTTTTTTAAATTTATTAGAAGCTTTTACCACCATAAATAATACAAAACCAACGATGATTAAGTTAATAATAGCATTGATCCAATTACCATACATAATAGCATTTTCAACACTTGTAATTGCTCCTTCAGTATCTATTAAAGCAGGAGATAAAACAAACTTTAACTGCGAAAAATCTATTCCGCCAGTAAATTGTCCAACAATTGGCATCATAATATCGCTCACAAAACCTTTAACAACTAATCCAGTAGTTCCAGCTAGTAAAACAGCAACTGCTAAATTAATAACATTGCCAGTCATAATAAATTTTTTAAACATAATTAACGAGATAGGGGCTTATAGTATACAAGATATGGAAAATTAATAGTTGGATCGTTAAAACTAAGCGATACGATTGTTATTTTCGGCAAACTTCACGCTTTACTCTTTGTGAGATTGCTGTTAACAATTCGTAAGAAATAGATTCAATGCTTTCTGCAAGTAAATCTGCTTTATTATTACCTCCAAATACAATTACTTCATCTCCTTCTTTACAAACAATGCCAGTGATGTTTACCATCATCATATCCATACAAACATTCCCTATTATTGGAGCTTTAATTCCCTGAACCATTACCCAGCCTTTACCGTTTCCGTAAGCTCTGCTAATCCCATCTGCATGACCAATAGGGATCGTTGCCGTTACTATAGTTCCTTCACTTTTAAAAGCCCTATTATATCCAACACTGTCTCCCTTTTTAATAGTGTGTATTTGTGAAATCACCGATTTTAACGTTGCAATTGGTATAAAGTTTTTTTGTTCTTCTGGAATATTACTAAAACCATAAAGACCAATTCCACTTCTAACCATATCGAATTGTGCCTCAGGATAATTTAAAATTCCTGAAGTATTAGACATATGTAATTTGGGTTGGTAGCTTAATTTACTTGAAATATTTTTTGCAATATTTTTAAAGGTACTTATTTGAGATTGTGAAAAATATTTTTCTGTGAGGTCTTCACTAGCTGCAAGGTGTGAAAAAAGAGAAGTAATTTTTATAGTGCTTGTCGCATTTAATTCCGAAATAATTTTATCCACCTCAGCTTCATTAAATCCCAATCGATTTAAGCCCGTATTAAATTTAAGATGAACAGGGTAATTGAGTTGTTTTTTTTCAGAAGCTATTTTTATAAATTGTTTTAGTACACTTTCATTGTATAAACTCGGTTCTAAGCATCGATCGATGAGAGTTTCAAAATTTTCAGGCTGAGGGTGTAGTACTAAAATAGGTGTTTTAATACCAACATCTCTTAAAATCACCCCTTCATTCACATAAGCTACCGCTAAATAATCAACTCCTAAAGCTTCTAATTCTTTTGCAATAATTACAGCATCACTTCCATAAGCAAATGCTTTTACAACACCCAATAGCTTTGTGGTATCTTTTATTCTAGATTTTAAATAATGATAATTTTTACCTAATGCGGTAAGATCTATTTCTAAAACAGTTTCAGTAGTTTTTGGCATCCCTTAGTCTTCCTTTTTTTTAGAAATATCTTCAGGTTCTTGTACATTCATTTTTCGAACTTTTTCTCGAAGCATCAATTTATAATACGCCGCTCTGCTTAATGGCTCATATTCATCTACTTCTCCTAAAAGCACCAATTCGTCACCTTTAGCTTTGCGGTAACTGTAATTTGCTAAATTCCCAGTTCGGGTACACACCGCATGCACTTTAGTGACATACTCAGCAGTTGCCATTAATGCAGGCATAGGCCCAAAGGGGTTTCCTTTAAAATCCATATCCAATCCAGCAACAATTACGCGCACGCCTCTATTGGCTAAATCATTACAAACTTTTACAATTTCATCATCGAAAAATTGAGCTTCATCAATGCCAACAACATCACAATCGTCTGCTAAAATGGGAATATTTGCTGCGGCAGGAACCGGAGTTGAATGAATTTCGTTGCTATCATGAGAAATTACCGACTTATCATCATACCGAGTATCGATCATTGGTTTAAAAATTTCTACTTTTTGTTTGGCAAATTTCGCACGTCTTAACCTTCTGATTAATTCCTCTGTCTTTCCTGAAAACATAGAGCCTGCGATGACTTCAATCCATCCAAATTGTTCTTTTTGATTTACGGTATTTTCGAGAAACATAAAATTAATTTAAACTAAAACAGAATTCCTTGACGTTTACATAAAGGTTGTGTAAATTTATAAAAACAAAACAGAAAATTTGCTTTATTTTAATAAGTTATGAAGAAGAAAGTCCTATCCCAAATAAACGCGCTTGCTAAGAGCATTATTGCTTCAGAAAGTGACATCGATATTATTAAAACAAAACACACATTAATTCAGCTTTATGAAAAGTTAACGGTCTTAGAATTTTTAAAAACAAGTGTAAAAACCAAATTTAAGAAACCTAAAAGATCCGCAACCGACTCTAAAACCTATCGCGAACAGAATTGGTTTCAGGATCCAGATCCAGTTCCGCAACCATCGCATGAAGATGTTTTGGTAGAACCTTTAATGGAAAAAATAAAAGATCTAGTAGCTCAAATGCCTAGTAAAAGTGATCCAGATGGTTCGGCAGTTGAAGACTTGCTAAAAGAAATACTTCCTAAAAAAGAAACCTTTAAAAACGATTTAGAAGAATTTGCAGCTTCCTATCAAGAAAATCTAGTATTTGAAAGAAAGCAAGAAGATGAAAAAGATGAAAAAATAGAAGTACCTGAAAATGAAATTGAAACTAAATCAGCGCAAAACAAACCTACATCTATAAATGACAAATTAAACCAAGGTCTTAATATAGGGCTTAACGACCGCATAGCTTTTATAAAGCATCTTTTTGAAAATAATACCGATGATTATACCCGGGTTTTATCACAGATAAATTCGATGACTACTTTTAAAGAAGCATCTTCATTTGTTGAAAATAACATTAAGCCAGATTACAATAATTGGGATGACAAAGAAAAATATGCTGATCGTTTTTTATTAATAATTGAAAAACGATTTAACTAGTATGATGGGCAAACTTTATTTGATACCTACTCCGATCGGTAATTTAAAGGACATCACTTTTAGAGCCATTGAAGTTTTAAAAGAAGTAGATTTAATCCTGGCCGAAGATACTCGCACTAGTGGGAAATTATTAAAGCATTACAATATTTCTACACACATGCAATCTCATCACATGCATAATGAACATAAAACGGTTGATCATGTAGTAAGAAGAATTACTAATGGAGAAACCATTGCATTAATAAGTGATGCAGGAACTCCCGCAATTAGTGATCCTGGATTTTTATTAACTCGCGCTTGTTTAGAAGCAGGAATAGAAGTAGACTGTTTGCCAGGAGCAACGGCATTTGTGCCAGCTTTAGTAAATAGTGGTTTACCAAATGATAAGTTTGTATTTGAAGGTTTTCTCCCAGTTAAAAAAGGAAGGCAAACAAGGCTATTGCTTTTAGCGGAAGAAACGCGAACTATAATTTTTTACGAATCTCCTCATAAACTCCTTAAAACCCTAAGCCATATTGTAGCATTTTTTGGTTCCGACAGGGCAGTTTCTGTTTCTAGAGAAATTACCAAATTACATGAAGAAACCATACGCGGTACAGCCACTGAAGTATTAGCATATTATACTGAAAAACCCCCTAAGGGCGAATTAGTGATGGTAGTTGGAGGAAAAAAATAAAAACTTTTTTAGATTCATATTAATGAATAAAAATAATAAGTTTATTTATTGTAAATTTATCTTTTAACCTCTCTTTTAACAATTAGATTATTATTCAACCTTATATTAATAAAAGTTTGAAATGGATTGTTTTTAAAACCTTAACATCGCATGCGTTGGACTATAAAACCAAAACCAGACCCAAATAAAGTAGCTCGTTTATCTAAAGAATTGGTAGTAGATGATATTACATCATTTCTTTTAATACAAAGGGGTATTGAAACATTTGAAGAAGCAAAAGATTTTTTTAGACCTGATTTAAAAGACCTTCACGATCCTTTTTTAATGAAGGATATGGACAAGGCAGTTGCTAGAATTGAGGAAGCCATTCTTAATAAAGAAAACATATTGGTTTATGGAGATTACGATGTAGATGGCACTACCAGTGTTGCTTTAATGTCTTCTTATCTATTAACTTACTACTCTAATGTTGCGACCTACATTCCAGACCGATACGATGAGGGTTATGGCATTTCCTATAAAGGAATTGACTTTGCAGAGGATAATAATTTTTCCTTAATTATTGCTTTAGATTGTGGTATCAAAGCAATTGATAAAGTTGATTACGCTTCCAAAAAAGCAATTGATTTTATTATTTGTGACCATCACCGACCTGGAACTAAAATTCCCAATGCTAAAGCAATACTTGATCCAAAACGAGATGATTGCAATTATCCTTTTAAAGAATTATGTGGTTGCGGAGTTGGATTTAAATTAATTCAAGCCTTGGCTTCCAAAAAAGGAGAAACAATTGAAGATTTGTTACTGTATTTAGATTTGGTGGCCACAGCAATAGGCGCTGATATAGTTCCAATAGTTGATGAAAATAGGATTTTAGCATTTCACGGTTTAAAGGTAATCAATCAAAATCCTCGACCTGGTTTTAAAGCCATTATAGAACAAGTTAAAAAGGGAACATTAACCATAACCGATGTGGTGTTTATAATCGCACCTCGAATCAACGCGGCCGGTAGAATGAAACATGGAAATCATGCAGTTACACTACTTTGTGAAACCGACATAAACCTTGCTACTCAATATGCTAATGAAATTGACACTTATAATTCCGATAGGCGTGATACTGACAAGCGAATCACTATAGAAGCTTTAGATCAACTAGAAGAGCTTAAAGAACAAGAAGGCTGTACAACGGTTGTTTATAAAGAAAATTGGCATAAAGGCGTTATTGGTATTGTTGCATCTAGATTAATAGAAACGTATTATAGGCCGACCTTAGTTTTTACGAAAAGTGGTGATGTTTTAGCAGCTTCAGCAAGAAGTGTAAAAGGATTTGATGTTTATAATGCCTTGGAGCAATGTTCAGAGTTTATAGAACAATTTGGAGGACATAAATATGCAGCTGGATTAACCTTATTAGAAGCTAATTATGGAAAATTTAAAGCTCAATTTGAAAAAGTTGTTTCAGAAACAATAGACCCCAAATTACTCATCCCTGAGATCAGCATTGATTCACAACTTAATTTAACAGACATCACTCCTAAATTTTATAGAATAATAAGTCAGTTTGCACCCTTTGGACCGGGTAATATGACACCCGTTTTTATGACTGAAGATATGCAAGATACTGGTTATGGAAAACAAGTAGGTGAAGATAAAACTCATTTGCGACTTACCGCTACACAAAATGGGAAAGGAAAACTAGTAGGTATTGGTTTTGGTTTGGGAGATCAAACTGAGCTCATCAAAAATAAAAAAACATTTAAAGCAGCCTATACAATTGATGAAAACGAGTGGAATGGAAATGTAAGTCTGCAATTAAAACTAAAGGATATTAAACCCTAAGTATTTCATCATTTATTAGCAATTCTTCATTTCGCAATCGCAGAATAATTTGAGCAACTGCGATGGTGTCTTTTTCACAATAACGCATAATCCTGTCGACATCATTCTCCTTATAAAAAACATCCCGCACTTCACCTCCGTCTATATCATCTTTTGGTGATGGTATCCCCAAAACATGAGTCATTAATTTTAAAGAGGTATAGGTTTTATAATCTCCAAACTTCCACAATTCCAGTGTGTCGAGATGAGCGACTTCCCATGGTTTCTTCCCAAATAGATTCAATTTAAAAGGAATGTCAATTTTATTAATAATCATTCTTCTAGCAATATATGGGAAATCAAATTCTTTCCCATTATGAGCACATAATAGGTGATATGCTTTATTAAAATGATTTTCAAGTAAGGTTTTAAACTCATTTAGAATAGCATCTTCTTCGCCATGAAAGGAGGTTACTCTAAAACTTCGGACATCACCTTTAAAAACGAAATATCCTACCGAGATGCAAATAATTTTTCCAAATTCGGCCCAAATTCCGGCTCTATCATAAAATTCTTCTGGAGTGAATTCCTCTTTTCTTTGATAATTGGTTTTTTGTTCCCAAAGTTGTTTTGTGGAATCATCTAATTCTGAAAAATTAGCAAATAAAGGAACCGTTTCAATATCTAGAAATAACACGTTTTCTAGTTTAATTTTTTTCAACATAATTTAGTTATTGCAATCGGGGAGGGATTATAAAGATAGTTAAATTAAAAGAGTGATTGTTGTTTAACAGGAGATTCGTGTTCTAAAAGCCATTTTTTTCGATGCAATCCACTAGCATAACCGGTTAATGATCCATCTTTCCCAATAACCCGATGACAAGGTATTATGATTGATATAGGGTTTTTCCCATTAGCAGATGCAGCAGCTCTAATTAATTTGGATCTCCTAAACGATTGGCTATGGTTTGATACGAAACTGTTTTCGAAAAAGGTATTTCTTGTAATTTCTGCCATACTTTTTTCTGAAACTTAGTTCCTTCAGGGTGGAGCTTTAAATTGAATTCAGTTCTTTTTCCTAAAAAATATTTTTCCAATTGTTTAACTGTATCTTTTAGTGAATTTGGAATCTTTGTAGTGGTTTCTTCTTCAGTTTTTAGAAAATAAACAGAAGATAATCCTTCTTTATTTCCTTTAATTTCAAGGTTCCCAATAGGTGTATTTAAGTGTACTATATCCATAAATTACCAGCCACTGTATTTTGGAGGTTCAATTTCGTTTAAATTTAAGTAAACAATAAGTTGCCCTCTATGGTGCGTTACGTGATCTTGCAGTAGATTTAATAGTTGCAATTTACTTTTGGGTCCTGCAAAGAAATCAACTGTTGCTTTTAATTCTTCATCAGGAGTGTTTTTAACAATTTTAATCACAGCATCAAAAGCATTTTCTAGGGCTAAAATTGTTTCACTTTTGGTTTGTGGTAATTCTTTTTTCTCTTTTTTATATTCAATATCTGTAAAATAATTAGTACTAAGCCAATCCATATTGCCTTTAATGTGTACTAACTGTTCGTTAAAACCCATTTGTCTTTCGGTAGGTTTAAAATTGTAATGCCCTTCAGGCATAGCTTCAGCAATAGCAATAAGGTAAATTTTTGAGTTTTCCCATTTTTCCAAAAAAGCTAGTTTTGGACTTATTTGTTGCGCGATAAATGTTGAAGAGTTTATTACAATTAGTAAAACTAAAAGTGCTATTTTATTCATTCTTTTTGTTTTAATAAAGAAACAATAAATTTATTTATAATTTTTAATGTGTTAAAACTATAAAACTGATTTTATTAGTTTTTATTTATCAAAAAAGTTAGATATTTACAAATTGCAATATAAGCGTATGTTAACACTAGATAGTTTTAAATCTCTTGAGAATGGAGAAATAAATAAAAAAGAATTTTTAAAGCTCATTAAATCAAATAGTTCTCCTGCAAAACTAGAAGAAGTTTTATATGATTTAGATTATGAACAGCAACTTTATAAGCTACAAGCCGAATTGGTTAATCTTCAAAAATGGATAACGAAAAACAAAAAAAGAGTTTGTGTTATATTTGAAGGAAGGGATGCCTCCGGTAAAGGAGGTTCTATAAGAAGAATGACAGAACACTTAAACCCTAGAGCTAGAAGAGTTGTTGCGCTTGCCAAACCTACAGAAGTAGAACAAGGCCAGTGGTATTTTAGAAGGTATATTAAAGAAATGCCCAACCCTGGAGAGCTTGTATTTTTCGACAGAAGCTGGTACAATAGAGCGGTTGTAGAACCTGTTATGGAATTTTGTTCTAAAGAACAATACAATAAGTTTATGATTCAAGTTCCCAAATTTGAAAACATGCTTTATGAAGATGGAGTTATATTAATTAAGTTTTGGTTTTCGGTAACAAAAGAGGAGCAATTAAAAAGGTTTGAATCTCGATTAGCAAGTCCATTAAAACGTTGGAAATTTAGCCCTGTAGACCAAGAGGGACAAAATAAATGGGATGCTTACACTCATTATAAAGATCAAATGTTTGCTAATACTCATACTGCATTTAGTCCTTGGATTATAATTAAAACAAATAATAAAAAGGAAGCACGTTTGGAAAGTTTGCGATATTTACTTTCTAGGTTTGAATATGAAGGGAAAGGAAATGCTGGAACCACCTTATTAACAGATCCAAATATTGTGCAACTTTATCATGAACTTTAAAGAAAATCGAGACTAATGAAGGATGAAATCACTGAAAAAAACCTCAAACTATTAAATAAAAAAAAGAGTTTAAAACTTTTTTTATCTAGAGAAAATGTTAGTATTTCTAGAACGCTTAGATATCTACGCTATGAAAATAGATTGATCCAATTACAAGAAGAATTAATTAAACTTCAAAAGTGGGTAAAAATCAACAACGAAAAAATAGTTTTTGTTTTTGAAGGGCGTGATGCTGCTGGAAAAGGTGGAGCAATAAGAAGAATCACGGAACACTTAAATCCAAGAGAGTTTAAATTAGTCGCTTTATCAAGACCTTCCGATGAAGAAATTGGGCAATGGTATTTTCAACGATATATTAATTTGTTACCTATGGAAGGGACCATGGTGTTCTTTGATAGAAGCTGGTATAACAGGGCAATTTTAGAGCCTGTTAATGGTTTTTGTACCGATGAACAATATGAAATATTTATGAATCAGGTAAATGATTTTGAAAGAATGATAACTGAATCTGGAGTTCGACTCATTAAATTTTATTTTTCAATTTCTAAAAGTGAACAAGAAAAGAGATTCCAAGATATTATTGATAGCCCTATAAAAAAATGGAAGTTTAGTGCCTTAGATAAAAAAGCATTAGAACTTTGGGGCGATTATACAGATTATAAAGATAAAATGTTTTCTAAAACCAATACTATAATTGCTCCATGGAAAGTAATTAAAGCCAATAGAAAAACGAGGGCTAGGATAGAAGCTATAGAGCATGTATTAACTAATATTCCTTATGACAATAAAAATTTAGAAGTATTAAAACATGTGCATTTTGAAGATTAGCGACTAGTTATCAAATTTCAAATTGTATGGAAGGTATAAAATTCCATATCTTTAATAAATTTCTCACAATTATGAAACCAATAACTTTTAAATTATTAGGAATTGCATTCCTTTTTATCTTCGGAAGTCAATCTGAAATTAGCTACTCACAATCCCAAAAAGAACCCTATTACGATGCTTTAGCATATAGACTTCTTGGTCCATTTCGTGGAGGAAGAAGCGCTGCAGTTACCGGCGTACCTAATAAACCAAACTTATTTTATTTTGGAGCCACTGGCGGGGGTGTCTGGAAAACGGAAGATGGAGGTAGAAAATGGAAAAATATTTCCGATGGATTTTTTGGAGGTTCTATTGGTGCTATTGCGGTGAGTACAGACGACCCTAATGTAATGTATGTTGGAGGAGGTGAATCTACTGTGAGAGGAAACGTTTCTTCAGGTTACGGAGTTTGGAAAACAGAAAATGCCGGACAATCTTGGGAACATATTGGATTGAAAAAAAGCCGTCATATCCCTAGAATTGTAATTCATCCAAGAGATCATAATACGGTATTTGCGGCTGTTTTAGGAAACATATATAAACCTTCAGCAGATAGAGGTATTTATAAAAGTACCGATGGAGGAAAAACCTGGGAGAAAAAGCTTTTTGTAAATGAAAATGCTGGAGCAGTCGATTTAATTATAGATGCTACCAATCCACGTATTCTATACGCATCTACTTGGAACTTAAGAAGAACTCCATATAGTTTGAGTAGTGGCGGTGATGGTTCTGCACTTTGGAAGAGTATCGATAGCGGAGAAACTTGGACAGAAATTTCAAAAAACGAAGGATTTGCTAAAGGAATTTTAGGGAATATTGGAGTTACTGTTTCGCCGGTAAATAACAATATAGTTTGGGCAATAGTTGAAAACAAAGATAAAGGAGGTGTTTATAAAAGCACCAACGGAGGCGAAACCTGGAAACTTATCAATAGCGAAAGAAAACTAAGGCAGCGTGCTTGGTATTATTCTCGGATTTATGCTGACCCTCAAGATGCAGAAGTTGTTTATGTATTAAATGTAAGGTACCATAAAAGCACCGATGGCGGAAAAACATATAGCACTTTTAATGCTCCACATGGAGATCATCATGATTTGTGGATAGCTCCTGAAAACCCAAAACGAATGGTAATGGGTGATGATGGCGGTGCTCAAACAACCTATGATGGAGGTGAAACTTGGAGTACGTATCATAATCAGCCAACAGCTCAATTTTATAGAGTTACAACAGACGATTCTTTTCCATATCGAATCTATGCTGCACAACAAGACAATTCAACGATCCGGATATCTCATAGAAACGAAGGATGGAATATCGATGAAGATGATTGGGAAGAAACAGCTGGTGGAGAAAGCGCACACATCACCATCGATCCTGAAAATAACGATATTGTTTATGGAGGTAGTTATGATGGTTTTTTAACTAGATACAATCATAAAACTAAAACGATAAGAAGCGTAAGTGTATGGCCAGATAATCCAATGGGTCATGGAGCAGAAGATATGAAATATCGTTTCCAATGGAACTTCCCAATGTTCTTTTCAAAACACAATACCAAAAAATTATATACATTTTCTAATCACGTTCATGTAACCACTAATGAAGGTGAAAGTTGGAGCGTATTAAGTCCAGATTTAACTAGAAATGATTCAACTAAATTAAAATCATCAGGCGGACCCATAACTCAAGATAATACCTCTGTTGAATATTACTGTACCATTTTTGCAGCAGCAGAATCTCCAATTAAAGAAGGGCTTCTATGGACAGGATCTGACGATGGATTAATTCATGTTTCAAGAAATGATGGAGAAACTTGGGAAAATGTTACCCCTAAAGGCATGCCAGAATGGATGATGATTAATAGTATAGAGCCTTCCGTTTATAATGAGGGGACTTGTTATGTTGCTGGGACAAAGTACAAAACAGGAGATTTTGAACCTTATTTATACAAAACGAATGATTATGGAAAGTCGTGGAAAAAAATTACCAATGGGATTCCTAGCGAACATTTTACAAGAGTATTAAGAGAAGATCCTATAAAAGAAGGGTTTTTATACGCTGGTACTGAAACAGGAATTTATTATTCACATAATGAAGGGACTTACTGGCAACCTCTTCAATTAAATTTACCTATTGTTCCAATTACAGATTTAGCAGTAAAGAATAACAATTTAATAGTAGCTACTCAGGGTAGAAGTCTTTGGATTTTAGATGATTTAAGCCTATTACATCAGGCTTTAGATATCGATAATAAAGAAAACATATTATTTAAACCTAAAGATACCTACCGAATAGGAGGATCTTCAAATGACAAATCCTTAACAACAGGGACTAATCATCCGTCTGGAGTAATCACCTATTTTTATGTTAAAAACCCAGAAGAGAAAGAAATAAAATTGAGTTATTTAAATTCAAAAAACGATACTATTAAAACGGTCAGTACAAAAAACAAAAAAGATAAATTTAAAGTGAAGGAAGGTTCCAATAATTATGTTTGGAATACTCGAGGTAAATCCGCTGAAAATTTTGAGGGAATGATACTTTGGTGGGCAAGTTTAAATGCACCTAAAGCAGTGCCAGGAAATTATAAAGTGGTTTTAAGTGTTGAGGATGAAAATTACACCCAAAGTTTTGACATAGTTTCAAATCCAAATTCTGAAACAGATGTTGTTGGCATGCAAAAACAGTTTGATTTTATTACTGACATTAATGATACGGTAGATAATGCTCATAAATCTATAAAAAAAATTAGAGCTATTAATAAGCAATTAACTGCATTTCAAGAACAATATAAAGATGATGAACGGGTGGAGGAATTAAAAGAAAAGGCTAAAAAGTTAAGTGAGGATTTTTCAGAAATTGAAAAAGCATTATATCAAACTCAAAACAAAAGTGGACAGGATCCTTTAAATTTTCCAATTAAACTAACTAATAAACTTGGGCATTTAAACAGTTTGGTCGGTATGGGAGATTTTCCTCCAACCGAGCAAGATGTAGCTGTTAAAGATGAATTAACTCGAAAAATTAACTCAGAATTAGAAAAATTTAACGCACTTGTTTCAGATGAAATTAAGATGTTTAATGCAGAATTTAATTCATTAAACTTAAACTATTTGTTTACTGAGGGATATACTAATTAGCATTTACTAAGCGGTTTGATTATTGATATAATCTTTTTAAAATAAATAAATGAGTTTTTTAAATAGATCCCTAAGGTCACGTATTTTTTTATCCATGATACTTCTAGTAATAGGGGCATCTATTCTTATTGTTGTTGTTACTGTATTTCAATATAGAGAAAACACACAGGATTATCATAGAGAGCGATTAATTAGAAAAGAAACAGCTATTCGAGAAAATATTGATTATGTTATTAAAAACACTACCTATCCTGTAGAAACCGATAAAATTGCATTCATTTTTAAAAATAAAATTTATGAAATTAAAGACATTCATCAATTAGATGTTTTTTTATATGATTTAGAAGGCAATCTTTTAATTTCTTCTCAAGCCTCTTTTATTAAAGACATCACTCATTCAAAAATTTCTAAGAAAGCTTTAGAGGGTTTAAAAAAATCAATAGATAAACATTTTATAGAGAAGTTTGTTGAAAAAGATTTTGAATACCAATCGTCATTTACCTATATCACAGATTCTCATTTTAAACCCATTGCTATCCTAAATTTACCTTATTTAGAAGATGATGAATTTTTAAACAAGGAGCTAAAAGAATATTTGGGGAGGTTAGGAATCGCTTATATTTTTATGCTTTTGTTTGCTATTGTTTTGGCTTATTTTTTATCTAAATATATCACTCGATCTTTAAATACAATCTCAGAGAAGATCAAGGAAACTAGGTTAAATAAAAGAAATAAAAAGATATTGATTCCGCTTCGATCTCAGGAAGTATCAACCTTGGTAAATGCCTATAACGAAATGATTGATGAATTAGAAAATAGCGCAGCCCAATTGGCAACTAATGAGCGAGAAGCAGCGTGGAGAGAAATGGCAAAACAAGTAGCTCATGAAATTAAAAACCCTTTAACACCTATGCGTTTAACGGTACAAAGTTTTGAACGAAAATTTGATCCGAATGATCCAGATATTCATGAAAAAATGAAAGAGTATAGTCATACTTTAATACAACAAATAGACACAATGAGCTCTATTGCATCTGCTTTTTCAACCTATGCTCAAATGCCAGCACAACAAGATGAAACGCTAAATGTTATTAAGATAACCAAACTGGCTTTGGATATTTTTAACGAAGCATATATTTATTTTACTTCAGAAAAAAAAGAAGTAATCATCAAATTTGACAGAACACAACTGATTAGGGTCATTACTAATTTGGTAAAGAACAGTATACAGGCAATACATGAAAACCATCAAGAAGAACCAAAGATTGAAGTAAAAGTTTATCAAGATGAATCTTTTGCGATCATTTCTGTTATGGATAATGGCACCGGTATCACTGACGAAAATAAAGCCATGGTTTTTGAGCCAAAATTCACAACTAAAACGAGTGGTATGGGATTGGGATTAGCCATGGTTAAGAAAATTGTGGAAACTTATGAAGGTGAAATTAGTTTTAAAACCCTCAAGGGAGAAGGAACTACTTTTATTGTAAAATTACCTCTAAAATAAGTTGCTTTTCGTAATTTTGTTTAGTGTTCATTTTTAAGGATGCTTAAAATAATTGCTATTTTACGCAGAAATCAAATCTTTTTCAATCATTATTATTTATTATGAAATTCAACAATATTCTTTCAGAAACCACCAAAGGTTTAACGACAATTACTATTAATAGACCTTCAAAATTAAACGCCTTAAATAAAGAAACAATTAATGAATTGCATCAAGCTTTTAAGATAGCTGAAGAAGATAGAGCCACAAAAGTGATTATTATTACTGGTAGTGGAGAAAAAGCTTTTGTTGCTGGTGCTGATATTAGTGAATTTGCAGATTTTTCGATTGCAGAAGGTAAAAATTTAGCCGCAAAAGGGCAAGCTTTATTATTCGATTTTATTGCTAATCTTACTACACCTGTTATTGCTGCTGTTAATGGATTTGCATTAGGTGGAGGATTGGAATTAGCAATGGCTGCGCATTTTAGAATAGCAAGTGATAATGCTAAAATGGGATTGCCAGAAGTATCCTTAGGGGTTATTCCTGGTTATGGAGGGACACAACGATTACCTCAATTAATTGGTAAAGGTCGTGCTATGGAAATGATTATGACCGCTGGGATGATCGATGCCAAAACTGGACATAATTACGGTTTGGTAAATCATGTGACTACTCAAGAGGAATTAATGGAGTTTACTCAAAAAATTGCATCTAAAATTATGAGAAATTCTTCGGTTGCGATCGCATCTGCAATTGCAGCAATAAATGCTGGATTTGAAGATGGAGAAAATGGTTTTGATGCTGAGGTTACTCAATTTGGTATCTGTTTTGGAACTGCAGATTTTAAAGAAGGAACAACTGCCTTTTTAGAGAAAAGACGTGCAGATTTTCCAGGAGAATAATTATAAATCACCGTTCCATTCACCATAGAATTGCTCTAAAAAAACTTCCATATATCGATGGCGATTTCCTGCAATCTGTTTACCAGTAACGGTGTTCATTTTGTTTTTTAATAACAATAGCTTCTCGTAAAAATGATTGATGGTTGGAGCTGTAGAATTTTTGTATTCCTCCGGGGTCATATTTAAGTTTGGCTTTATTTCTGGATCGTAAAGTGTACGATTTTTAAAGCCGCCATAATTAAAACAACGTGCAATACCAACTGCACCAATCGCATCTAATCTATCTGCATCTTGAACAACAGATAATTCATTCGAGAAAAAACTCTGTTTTTTATTGCCTCCTTTAAATGAGCTATTTTCTATAATTTTTATTACGTGCGCTATAACATCTTCAGGGACTTTTTCAGAAACTAAAAAAGCGCTAGCTTTTTTGGGTCCTATGGTTTCATCACCATGATAGAACTTTGAATCGGCAATGTCATGCAGTAAAGCTCCTAATGACACTATAAAAGAATCAACTTTTTCAGTTTTAGAAATTAAAAGAGCATTTTTATAGACACGCTCAATATGAAACCAATCATGTCCTCCTTCCGCATTTGCAAGTTCTTTTTTAACAAATGAGATGGTATGTGCTATGATTAATAAATCATTCATTTTGGAAGTATCTCCGAATTTATTTGAGACTCTATAGTATCGATAAGTGTTTCTGCGTCAAAATCGGATATTTTTATAAAAGGATGTAATTTATAGCGAACTCTTACTCCTAAAGGCATTGGAAACATCCCATGTTTTTGTAGTTTCCAAGAATTATTTATAGTAATCGGAAGCACATAGGCTTCCGGCATTTTTTTAATTAAAACTGATAGCCCCTTATGTTGAAATTTTTTAGCTACATTAGTTTTGCTTCTTGTTCCTTCTGGAAAAATAACAGCACTTCGATTGTGTAGATTAAGGTAATCGGCAAAATTTATTAAAGCAGTTATAGCTTGCCTCGGATTTTTACGATCGATTAAAACAGCACCGCCGTGCCTTAGATTGTAAGAAACCGAGGGGATCCATTTTCCTAATTCGATTTTTGAAACAAATTTAGGATGAATATTTCTTAAATGCCAAACTAAAGGAGGAATGTCCCATAAGCTTTGATGATTAGACACTACTATTATCGGTACATCTTTAGGGTAATTTTTAAGAGTTTTTAACTGAAATGAAGTCCCTAAAACCCGAAGACTAGCAAGAATAAAAAAATTCAGAAAGTCAACACTTTTTTTGTGAGCCTTATAACCAATTAGCGTATTGCAAACCCATTGTATGGCATGAAAAACTACTAAAACCAGTCCAAATAACAGATAAAATATAACTGTGATAGGATAACTGAGGATGTGAGCAATTTGTTTCATAAAAATTGCCCGCAGATGCGGGCATTATTTTTTAACAAACTTTGTTGTATGCGTCTTTTAGATTGTCTGCAATCATCTCTGCAGGACGACCTTCAATATGATGACGTTCTAGCATATGTACCAACTCTCCATCCTTAAATAAGGCCATACAAGGCGAACTTGGAGGAAAAGGAATCATGTGAGCTCTAGCAGCATTAACAGCTTCTTTGTCAACGCCAGCAAAAACAGTAACTATTTGATCTGGTTTTTTATCATTTTGAATAGACATAGCAGCAGCAGGGCGTGCATTTGCAGCCGCACAACCACAAACAGAGTTTACAACGACTAAGGTAGTTCCCGGTTTGCTTAATGCATTGTTTACGTCTTCTGCATTAAATAATTCTGTGAAACCAACTCTTGTTAGGTCTTCACGCATTGGTTTTACTAATTCTGGGGGATACATGTTTTTTTGTGATTTATGTTGTAACAAATTTTATACAAAGATAACTAATTATAGAATAAAATATAGTTCATTTAGAATTTTTGGTTTTCTTTAATAGAGAATTGAACCCTTCATTTTTTTTGATTTACTATATTTGCAAAATTATTAAATGACTAGGAATAGATTATGATTAAATGGATAGCTGCAATTATTGGATATTCAATTTTTAGATTTCCAGGAGCGATTATTGGCTTTTTGTTAGGAAGTTTCTTTGATGGAAAGAGCTCTTTAAGCGGAAGTAGAAGGAGCGTTTTTACTCAAAGTAAACCAGGAGTTTCTCCGGCCGAATTTGAATTAAACCTATTGTCTTTAGCTTCTTTAGTTATTAAAGCAGATGGAATTGTTAATCAAAAAGAATTGGATTTTGTGCGCCAGTATTTTGTTCAAGCCTATGGGAAGGAGCATGCCAATGCAACCTTTAAAGTATTTAATGAAGAGATAAAAAAGAAACAATTATCTGCACAAAAAATTGCTACTTTTTTACGGAACAGAATGAGATATGAATCTCGTTTACAAATCATACATTTTTTGTTTAGTGTTGCAAAAGCAGACGGACGCATAAGCGACCCTGAAGTTAGAGAAATAAATAATATCACCGGTTTTTTGGGAATTAATCATCGCGATTTTGAAAGTATAAAAGCGATGTTTTTTAGCAACCCGGATAGTGCTTATAAAATTCTTGAAATCGAAAAAACAGCGACTTCTGCTGAAATTAAAAAGGCTTACCGTACCATGGTAAAAAAGTATCACCCTGATAAATTACAACACATGGATGAAGTTTATAGAAATGGTGCTGAAGAAAAATTCAGAAAAGTACAAGAAGCTTACGAACAACTTCAGAAAGAAAGAGGGTTTTAGCGTATTTGCTTCATTTTTTGTAAATTTAAATCTTAAACTCAAGCAATGCCAGATTTTCCTCCTATCATACATTATGCAATTCCTTTTTTTGTCTTTGCTATGCTATTTGAGTTTTTTATAACTATAAAAAAGAACATCAAGTCCTATACCGCTAAAGATGCTTTTTCATCGATTGCCATGGGCTTGGGAAATGTATTTATTGGTTTTGTGAGTAAACTAATTGTATTTGCAGCCCTTTATTATGTATATGAAAACTTCCGTTTTTTTAGCATACCAGTGACTTGGTGGAGTTTTATCTTGTTGTTTTTTTTAGATGATTTATCCTATTATTGGTTTCATAGAATTTCTCATGAAAACAGATTGTTTTGGGCGTCTCACGTAGTTCATCATTCTTCAAAATATTATAATTTAAGCACTGCCTTACGGCAAACTTGGACAGGAGGATTTTATAGTTTTATTTTTTGGTTGTGGCTACCGTTGCTAGGTTTTCATCCTGGGATGATCATTTTTCAGATGGCAATAAGTTTGTTATATCAATTTTGGATCCATACCGAATTAATAAAAAAAATGCCCAACTGGTTTGAAGCTTTTTTTAACACTCCATCTCATCATAGAGTTCATCACGGAAGTAATCCAGTATACTTAGACAGAAATTATGCGGGAATATTGATTATTTGGGATAGATTGTTTGGAACCTTCCAACCCGAATTGGAGGAAGAGAAAGTTAATTATGGATTGGTTGACGATATTAACACTTACAATCCAGTCATCATTGCTTTTAATGAATGGTTAGCTATGTTAAATGATGCTTTTTCTGGGAATAAATCTTTAGCAAATAGAATAAAATATTTTTATAAACCACCAGGTTGGAAACATGATGGTTCTGGAAAATTATCTAAGGACTTGCGAGAAGAATGGTTAAAAAAAAACAATTAAATTTGACTCACTCGCAACGTATTTACCATTCCTTTATCTATTATTGGCATGGCAGCAAGGTTAATTAAAAACTCACCAGGCTTTACGTAACCTTTGTTAGCAGCTATTTTATTAAGATCCACAACGGTTTCATCGGTACTTTCAAAACTATTGTAGTAAAAAGAATTAACTCCCCATAACAGACTAAGCCTTGATAGTATTCGTTTATTAGAAGTAAAAACTAAAATATTAGCAGTTGGTCGCCAAGCAGAAATTTGAAAAGCGGTATAACCACTATTGGTTAAGGTACAAATTGCTTTAGCTCCTATTTCATTGGCCATAATTGAGGCATGGTAACAAATAGATTTAGTAATGTATCTATTTGTTCTAATTGTTGGTGGTTCTTCGGGTACTGTAATTAAAGATGATCCTTCTACTTTTTTTAAGATGGCAGCTATTTTTTTAATGACTTCAACAGGGTATTTTCCAACGGATGTTTCACCAGAAAGCATCACAGCATCAGCTCCATCCATAACAGAGTTAGCTACATCATTTACTTCTGCTCTAGTAGGAGTAAGTGAATCAATCATCGTCTCCATCATTTGAGTGGCAATAATTACAGGGATTCTAGCCTCCTTAGCAATAAGCACAAGTTTTTTCTGAATTAAGGGCACTTCTTCTGCGGGAACTTCCACTCCTAAGTCACCTCTTGCAACCATGATTCCGTCACAATATTGAACAATTTTTTTAATATTTGCAACCCCTTCTGGTTTTTCAATTTTTGCAATAATAGGAACTTTGTATTCACTATTGTTTTCAATAAGCTTTTGAAGTTTTTTTAAATCTTTTGCATAACGTACAAAAGATAATGCGATCCAGTCTACGCCCTGATCTAAAGCAAAAAGAGCATCTTTTTTATCTTTTTTAGTAAGTGCTGGTAATGATAATTTAGTGTTTGGTAGATTAACTCCTTTTTTAGACTTAAAAAACCCACCTTGAATCACTTTGGTTTTTACTTCGTTCACACCATTAGTACTTATAATTTCAAAAATAAGTTTTCCATCATCTACCAATATTCTTTCCCCTTTTTTTACATCATTAGGGAAGTCATCATAATTCATGTAAACTCGTTCTTTATTTCCTTCAAACTCTTCTCCAGTACAAAAACTCACCACATCTTCAGATTGAAGCTCTACACCTTCCTCCATTATTCCTACTCTTAACTTTGGCCCTTGTAAGTCTGCTAATATTGCAATATTAGCGCCTAACTCTTCACTAAGTTCTCTTATTTGAGCGATATCTTTTTTAACGCTATTATAATTGGCGTGTGAAAAATTAACTCTAAAAACATTTACACCTTCTAGGATCATGTTCTTCATTATCTCTTTGCTACTAATTGCAGGACCTAAAGTGGCTACAATTTTTGTTTTTTTTTGATCTGGCATTAGTTAAATATTAAATTATTTTTAGATTTTATTTTTTCACTTTCAATAGTGTATGCAGAAATAACTTGTTCTATTTCGTTAATAGTAGAAATTAATTTTCTAGTAGACACTTTTTCATAATCTGACTGAATTTTTAGAAAATAATCTACATTTTTAAATTCTTTAAGTAAAAAGGTAGTAATCGTTTTTTCTGAAGAAACATCACTAAATAGCCCTCCAGAACTTTGAAATTTAGCAGTTAATGATTTGTTTTTATTTGATACTAAATTATAAATAATATAAGATAATTCATCTTCGTATTCAAAAAGAGGAAATGAAATATCCAATCCTTGGCTTGAAAAATCAACATCTAATTTCTTTCTAGACAAATGTAATGACATGTGCTTGTTCAGCATATAAGCCATTTTATAAGGTTCTTCACTGCAATGAATAGCTATTAGTGAAAACTCTTCTTGAAAATTGTCTTCTAAAATTAGTTTATGATTTGCCATTTACTTTCTTATTACATTTTTCAAAGTTCGAGAAAATAGTTGAAAGATCAACATTTCTATTATGACTAATTGTTTAAATAAATATCTTAGAAATTTAAAAGCATTTCCCTATCAATCCTCTTTTTTAGTTTATAATAAGCCCTTTTTGCTGCAATTTCTTCTGCTTTTTTCTTAGAGGTCGCTCTTGCCTTCGATACGGTTTCTTCTTCTAATTTAAGTTTAACAGCAAAATGCTTTAAAGCATCATTACCGGTGTCTTCATAAACATTAAATTTAAAAACCATTTTGTTTTTTTGGCACCATTCAATAAACAAGCTTTTATAACTTATTATTTTACCTTCTAATTTTTGAATATCTACATAAGGTTTAATTACTCTCTTGTAAATAAATTTTTCAACTTGGGAATATCCTTTGTCTAAATAAATAGCTCCAACTAAGGCTTCAAATATGTTTCCGTGAAGATTTTCTCCAAATTGATTTGTCGGTATGTCTGTTCTTACTAAACTGATTAAGTTTAAATCTTTCCCTAATTCATTTAAATGCTCGCGACTTACTACTTTAGACCGCATTTTTGTAAGGTACCCTTCATTACCACTAGGAACTTTTTTATATAAATGAGCCGCAATAATTGAACTTATGAGTGCGTCCCCTAAAAATTCCATTCGTTCGTAATTTTTTTGATTACCATCGGCATTAGTTTCATTTTTTGAACGATGCGTAAAAGCTTCCTCAAATAACCGTATGCTTTTTGGTCTATAGCTTATGATCCTTTTTATACTATAAAAAAAAGCCCCGTCCTCTTCGGTACGGGGTGTAAATATGTTTTTTATAGAAGCCATATTTTATTTTAAACTCATATTTTTTTAAATAGAACACAAGCATTGTGACCACCAAAACCAAAAGTATTGCTCATAGCAATTTTTACTTCACGTTTTTGTGCTTTGTTTAATGTTAAGTTTAATGTAGGATCTATATTTTCATCAACAGTGTTATGATTAATAGTAGGAGGTATAATACTGTGGTTAATAGATAGTATTGAAGAAATTGCTTCAATAGCACCTGCAGCTCCTAATAAATGGCCTGTCATTGACTTTGTAGAGTTGATGTTAATGTTTTTAGCGTATTTTCCAAAAACTTTAGTAATAGCTTTTAATTCAGCAACATCACCTAAAGGTGTTGAAGTCCCATGAGTATTGATAGCGTCTACATCTTCAGGCTTAATACCAGCATCACGAAGGCTATTTAACATAACTCTTTCTACGCCAATTCCTTCTGGATGAGGCGCAGTCATATGATAAGCATCACTGGACATCCCTCCACCAATAACTTCAGCATATATTTTTGCACCACGCTTTTTAGCATGTTCGTATTCTTCAAGAATAAGTGTTCCAGAACCCTCACCTAGCACAAATCCATCACGAGTAGCATCAAAAGGCCTTGAAGCTGTTTTAGGGTTTTCATTTCGAGTAGATAATGCATGCATGGCATTAAATCCGCCCATTCCAGCAATGGTAACTGCTGCTTCACTACCTCCAGTTACTATTACATCACAATGGCCTAAACGAATATAATTTAAAGCATCGATCATTGCATTAGCAGAAGAAGCGCAAGCTGATACCGTTGTAAAATTAGGTCCCATAAATCCATATTTAATAGAAATATTTGCAGGAGCAATATCGGCAATCATTTTTGGGATAAAGAAGGGGTTGAAACGCGGTGTTCCATCCCCTTCTGAATAATTTGTCATTTCATTTTGAAAAGTTTCTAATCCGCCAATTCCAGCTCCCCAAATTACACCAACTCTAAATTTATCTATTCCATCTAAATTTAGGTTAGAATCTTCGATTGCTTCATCAGAAGAAACCAAAGCATATTGTGCAAAACGATCTAGTTTTCTAGCCTCTTTTCTATTAAAATGCGTTAATGGATTGAAGTTTTTAAGTTCACAAGCAAATTTAGTCTTGAACTTTTCAGTATCAAAATAAGTAATATTTGCGCATCCACTTTTGCCAGCAATCAATGCGTCCCAATAATCAGAAACATTATTACCAATTGGTGTTAGCGCACCTAGTCCTGTAACTACAACTCGCTTTAATTCCATAAAAGAATTAGTTTATTTAGCTGCTTCGATATATGTGATTGCTTGACCAACAGTAGCAATGTTTTCAGCTTGGTCATCTGGTATTTGAATATCAAATTCTTTTTCAAATTCCATGATAAGCTCTACAGTATCTAATGAATCTGCTCCTAAGTCGTTTGTGAAGCTAGCTTCCGTTACAACTTCGTTCTCGTCTACACCTAATTTGTCTACGATAATAGCTTTTACTCTTGATGCAATGTCTGACATAATTCTTGTTTTTAAATTTTAATTATATTCTGCAAAAATAAAATATTTTACTTGAATACAATACTTAAATGTTAAAATGTGAATCTAAAATTAAATATTTTAGATGAGTAAACCTTCATTTCCTGTATTTTTGTAAAATAATTATAGGTGTAAAGCCTATTTTAAAAAGCTTTTTTTTATGAAACGTATAGTAATATTTGCTTCTGGAAGCGGTACAAACGCTGAGAATATTATTAAATATTTTCAAAAAAATAATCTCGCTGAAGTAACGTTAGTCCTTTCAAATAAAATTGATGCAAAGGTTTTGGATAGAGCAAAATTTTTTTCCATCCCTTCTGAAAGCTTTAACAAAAGTGAATTAATGAATTCTGATAGAATAACAGCCATACTTAGAAAGGAATCGCCAGATTTAATTGTGCTAGCAGGATTTTTGCTAAAATTTCCAGAATTTATTTTAAAAGCTTTCCCAAACAAAGTAATTAATATTCATCCAGCATTATTACCTAAATATGGAGGAAAAGGAATGTATGGAATGCTTGTGCATGAATCTGTAGTGAAAAATAAGGAACCTGAAACGGGTATAACAATTCATTATGTAAATGAAAATTACGATGAAGGATCGATTATTTTTCAAAAAAGCTTTCAACTTTCAGAAAATGATACAGCGGAATCTGTTGCTAGTAGAATACATGAGTTAGAGTATGAATTTTTCCCAAAGGTGATTGAAGAAATTTTGAAGAAGGATAAATAAATTTAAAGACACCCACCTTCGTGGGCATTTCAATGGCAAAAAAACAAAAGTATTATGTTGTTTGGTTCGGTAACCCTGCTGGAATATTTGACTCTTGGAAAGAATGTCAACGTTCAATTAAAGATGTAAAAGGTGCTCAATATAAATCATTTTTAACTTTTGAAGAAGCCAAAAAAGCATTTCGGAAAGAATACAAAGACTATATTGGAATCAACACTAAAAAGAAAAAACTCTCTAATGAGGAATTAATAAAAATAGGGGAACCTAATCTATATACCATTTCTGTAGATGCCGCTTCAAGTGGTAATCCTGGAATAATGGAATACCGTGGGGTAGATACACAAACTCATCAACAACTGTTTTGTCAAGGACCCTTTGAACAAGGGACTAATAATGTGGGTGAGTTTTTGGCTTTGGTACATGGATTGGCATTTTTAAAACAACATAATAGCGATCGAAAAATTTATAGCGATTCTAAAATTGCAATTGTATGGGTTAAGAAAAAAAAATGCAATACCAAATTAAAGCAGACTTCAAAAAACAAAAAAATATTTGATTTAATACTAAGAGCAGAAAATTGGCTAAAAACCAATAGTTATAAAACGACAATAATAAAGTGGGAAACTAAAGTTTGGGGAGAAATACCAGCCGATTTTGGGAGAAAATAAATTACTGTCACTACATTGCTCAAAAAATAGGCGAAACTTCCTCTGCTATATCCTTTATTTCTTTAGACATATTATACCTTTTAACCAAAAGATAATCTCCTGCACTAAAACCGATATCTATTGTTTTATGATTTATTGAATTTCCTCTGCTGCTTAGAGTTAACATAGTATTCAAAATATTCGCAACTCTATTTATAACACTAACTTGGAGATAAATAATGTCAATAAAAACAGCTAGTATGGGAACTAATAAAAATTTCATTTTTTTAGCTAATGCAAGTTGAAGATTAGACGACTAAATAAAAGCTTTTTTTATTATTTAAATGATTAAATTTGCAACCTAATTTAAATTCTATATTATGAGTAAACTTGTTATTGTTGGGACGGTAGCTTTTGATGCGATTGAGACTCCTTTTGGGAAAACTGATAAAATTTTAGGTGGTGCCGCCACTTTTATTGGATTAGCAGCATCTCAATTTGATATTGATGGTGCAATTGTTTCTGTTGTTGGAGGTGATTTTCCGAAAGAATATATTGATATGTTGGAAGATAGAGGTTTAGATATTTCTTGCCTTGAAGTAGTAGAAAATGGAAAGACATTTTTCTGGAGCGGAAAATATCATAACGATATGAACACAAGAGATACTTTAACAACTGAATTAAATGTTTTGGCAGATTTTAAACCTGTCGTTCCAGAATCATACATAGATGCCAAAGTAGTGATGTTAGGAAATCTGCACCCTTTAGTTCAATTAGGAGTAATAGAGCAAATGAACGAAAAACCAGATTTAGTGATTCTTGATACTATGAATTTCTGGATGGATTCTGCATTAGATGATTTGATGAAGATAATTGCAAAAGTAGATGTGATTACTATTAACGACGAAGAAGCAAGACAATTAACTGGAGAATATTCTTTAGTTGTTGCAGCTAAAAAAATAATGACCATGGGCCCCGAGTTTGTAGTTATTAAAAAAGGAGAACATGGGGCATTATTATTTTTTGAAGATAAAATGTTTTATGCACCAGCTTTACCATTAAAAGAGGTTTTTGATCCTACAGGAGCAGGAGATACTTTTGCTGGTGGATTTGCAGGATATTTAGCGAAAACAGGAGATTATAGTTTTGAAAATCTTAAGAAAGCAATTATTTACGGTTCGGCTTTAGCTTCTTTTTCAGTTGAAAAATTTGGAACTGAACGAATGATTAATCTTAAGAAAGAGGAACTAAACGAGCGAATAGTTCTGTTTAAAAATTTAACACAATTCGATTTAAACGACTAAAATAAGAGGTCCTGAAATGCAAGACTTTTTTTATTAATATATTGAAATTATACTATGAGTGATGCATTAAAACATGAATGTGGAATTGCACTAGTTCGACTTCTTAAGCCTTTAGAATTCTATAAAAAAAAGTATGGGACTGCTTTTTATGGTATTAATAAAATGTATTTAATGATGGAGAAACAGCACAATCGTGGACAAGATGGCGCTGGTTTTGCAAGTATTAAATTAAATGTAGATCCAGGCGAACGATATATTAGTAGGGTTCGTTCTAATTCTGCACAACCCATACAGGATATTTTTTCAAAAATTAATAACCGAATTAATAATGAATTAACGGAACATCCCGCCTATAAAAATGATGTTTCAGCTCAGAAAAAACACATCCCTTATTTAGGAGAGTTAATGTTAGGTCATGTGAGGTATGGAACTTTTGGTGGTAATAGTGTAGAGCATGTACATCCCTTTTTAAGACAAAATAACTGGATGCATCGTAATTTAATTATTGCGGGAAATTTTAACATGACTAATACTACGGAGCTTTTTAATGATTTAATTAATCTTGGGATGCATCCTAAGGAAAAAACGGACACCATTACTATCATGGAAAAAATCGGTCATTTTTTAGATGATGCCGTTCGGAAACTATATAAAAAGGCAAAATCAAAAGGACTAACAAAAATTGAAACTTCTCAATTTATTGTTGAAAATATAAATCTTGCAAAAATCTTGCAAAAATCTTCCAGACATTGGGATGGAGGTTATGTAATGGCTGGATTACTAGGTCATGGAGATTCGTTTGTATTTAGAGATCCTGTTGGAATTCGTCCAGCTTTTTATTATAAAGATGACGAAGTTGTGGTAGTTGCTTCAGAAAGACCAGCAATCCAGACCGTTTTTAATGTTCCTTTTGAAGAGATTAAAGAATTAGATCCTGGTCATGCGCTTCTTTTAAGAAAAGATGGATATATGTCTATTTCAAAAATATTAGAGCCATTAGAGAAAAAATCATGTTCATTTGAACGTATTTATTTTTCAAGAGGAAGTGATGCGGAAATTTATCAGGAAAGAAAAAATTTAGGAAAACTTTTAATGCCTAAGGTTTTAAAAGCAATAAAGCACGATACAGAAAATACCGTTTTTTCATTTATTCCAAATACTGCAGAAACATCTTTTTATGGTATGTTAGAAGCAGCTCAAGATGAATTAAACAAACAAAAAAACGATACAATTCTTAAAGAAAAAGAAGGGTTAACAAATGAAAGGCTTCAAGAAATATTGTCACATAAAATTAGAACTGAAAAAATAGCAATTAAAGATGTAAAATTAAGAACTTTTATTACCGAAGATAGTAGTAGGGATGATTTAGTTGCTCACGTTTATGATGTTACTTATGGAGTTGTAAGAAAAGAAGATAATTTGGTTATTATTGATGATAGCATTGTTAGAGGAACTACTTTAAAAAAGAGTATCCTTAAAATGTTAGATCGTTTAAAACCCAAGAAAATTGTGGTAGTTTCTTCGGCACCACAAATAAGATATCCAGATTGCTACGGTATTGACATGGCACGATTGGAAGCTTTAATCGCTTTTCAAGGAGCACTAGCATTGCATAAAGATCGCGGCACAGAAAGTATTGTAGATACTATTTATAAAAAATGTAAAGATCAAGAGGGTGCGCCAGACTCTGAACAAATCAATCATGTTAAAGAATTGTATGCTCCTTTTACAGATGAGGAAATTTCAGATAAGATAGCTGAAATAATAAGTGAAAAAAGTATTGCAGCCGATGTAAAAGTAATTTTTCAATCGGTAGATGACCTACATAAAGCCTGTCCTGATAATCTTGGAGATTGGTATTTTACCGGTAATTACCCAACTCCAGGTGGTTATAGGGTAGTAAATAAAGCATATATTAATTTTATAGAAGGAAACCCGGAAAGAGCTTATTAATAATGTCAAAAATTACTCTTTAAATGAAAGGCAAAGAGTCAATAAATAATTATGCTCCTTTAGAAGAAAAATGGAATGTTTATACCCATGCTTTAGGGCTTCTGCTAAGTATAATAGGACTTATTCTTCTAATAGTAAAAGCAATTAATGAAGAGAGCTTGTTGCGATTAATTAGTTTCAGTATTTTTGGTGTAAGTTTAATAATACTTTATACAGCTTCTACTTTATTTCATAATTCAAAAGACCCAAAAAGAAGAAGACAATTAAATATAGTTGATCATGCTTCTATTTATATTTTAATTGCAGGAAGCTATACCCCTTTTGCGTTAATAACCTTAAAAGGTTCATTAGGGTGGGTAATTTTTGGAATTGTTTGGGGTATTGCAATCATTGGAATTGGATTAAAACTTTTTTATACTGGGAGCTTTGAGAAAGCATCTACAATAGCTTATGTTTTAATGGGCTGGATTGTTATGATAGTAATAAAGCCAATCATAAATAATATATCAATTGAAGGGTTTTATTGGCTTCTTGCAGGAGGTATTTCATATACTATTGGAGCGGTATTATATAGTATTCAAAAAATTAAATACAATCATGCAATTTTTCATGTTTTTGTTTTAGGCGGAAGTATTTGTCATTTTATTACCATTTATTATTACGTATAATGTTAAATTACAAGGCTATACGCTTAGTCGAAATTAAAGAGTACTTCATCTAAAAGCAGGAAAAAACTTGTGATTGTTATTAAATATATATTGGGGTATACCACAGTATAAGTGGGTTAAGTTCATGGTAGATTTGGAACAAAAAAAGGTAAACATTTGGTTATCTTTTTTACGCAATAACCTTTGATAAAAATAATAAAACATTTTAATCTTTACAAAAAAGCATAAAAAAACCTCGCTGTGAACGAGGTTTTTTAACTTATAAATTAAGTTTTATTTGTTTGCTGCATATCGAGCAGAAACTTCATCCCAATTAATTACATTAAAAAAAGCATTGACATAATCAGGTCTTCTGTTTTGATAATTTAAATAATAAGCATGTTCCCAAACATCAAGCCCTAAAATTGGAGTTCCAGTACAACCAATACCTGGCATTAATGGGTTATCTTGATTTGGAGTAGAACAAACTTCTAGTTTTCCTCCTTTATGTACACATAGCCAAGCCCAACCTGAGCCAAAACGTGTTTTAGCGGCAGCAGAAAATGATTCTTTAAATGCCTCAAAACTACCAAAGGAATCATTGATTGCATTTGCAATTTCTCCAGTTGGCTCGCCACCTCCGTTTGGTGACATTACTTTCCAAAACAAACTATGATTATAAAATCCACCACCATTGTTTCTAACAGCTGCATTATTCATGTCTAAGTTTTCTAAAATAGCTTCAATTGATTTTCCTTCTAAATTAGTTCCTTCAATAGCTCCATTAAGGTTGTTGGTATATCCTTGATGGTGTTTTTCATAGTGAATTTCCATCGTTCTTGCATCAATATTTGGTTCTAATGCATCAAATCCGTAAGGTAATTGTGGTAATGTAAATGACATAATTATTTTTTTTAATTAAAATAGTTCTTTTTTCAAAAATACGTAATAATAAGGTTAATACATAAAACTAATTACTTCATTCTTATAGCATCATAGATTATTCTAATATGCGTGTTGAAATCAGCAAATTAATTATCTTTACGAAAAGCTTTTTTATTGAACACTAAAACTCCATTTGTTATTTACGATGCTGCTGCAGGAAGCGGTAAAACCTTTACATTGGTTAAAGAATATTTAAAAATTATTCTAAAATCAAACCAAGAAGGTTATTATAAAAATATATTAGCGATCACCTTTACTAATAAGGCAGTTAAAGAAATGAAAGAACGAATCGTTTTGAACCTTATTTCTTTTTCTAAAAAAACGATAATTAATCATCCAACAGCTATGGTCAATTATATTGTTGAAGAAACAGGATTGACTTTAGAAAATATTCAATTAAAATCTAAAAAAATACTAACTCATTTATTGCATAACTACTCAAGTTTTAATGTGGAAACCATTGATAGTTTTAACCATCGATTAATTAGGACCTTTGCAAGAGATCTAAAACTTTCAGGAAATTTTGATGTAAGCTTGGATATTGATAAGTTATTGATGGAAGCTGTAGATTTATTAATTTCAAAAGCCGGAGAAAATAAAACAATAACGAACACAATAATTGATTATTCTTTAGAAAAAATTGATGAAGATAAATCTTGGGATGTTTCGAAAGACATTACAAAGGCGGCGAAATTAATATTTAATGAAAACGACGCGGAACATTTAGAAAAGTTGAAAAAGAAAAGCTTATTAGATTTCCTTGAATTTAAAAAGCAGTTAGTTTCAAAAAAAAACAGCCTTTCTGAAGAAATAACTAAAAAAGCAAGTGCCGTTTTACAAAAAATCCAAAATGAAGGACTCCAACCAGAAGATTTTATGCGAAAAACCCTTCCTAATCATTTTGAGAAGTTAATAAATGGCGATTATAATGTTTATGGAAATAAGCTTCTCGAAAATTTACAAGAAGGTGGTAATTTATTGTACAAGGTAGCGACAGCTGAGGATCTTTCATCAAAAATAGATTCGTTGATTCCTTTTTTATTAGAACAATATGTTGAAATTAAGAAGTTGGTATTTCAACAACAATTATATAAAGAATTACAAAAAAGCATCACACCCTTATCAGTTATCAACCTTGTAAACCAAGAAATTGATGTGCTCAAAGACGAACAAAATATAGTGCCAATCTCAGATTTTAACAAGCTTATAAATTCTGAAATAAAAAATCAGCCAACTCCTTTTATCTATGAACGATTGGGAGAACAGTATCGACATTTTTTTATGGATGAGTTTCAAGACACTTCCTTATTGCAATGGCAAAATTTGGTTCCTTTAATAAACAATACCATTACACAACAGTTTCCAAATGGGGAACAAGGAAGCCTTATGTTGGTGGGAGATGCTAAACAGGCAATATATAGATGGAGAGGTGGATTGCCAGAACAATTTATTGGACTCACTACTACTGAAAACCCTTTCCCAATACAGAAAGAATTATATAATTTACCAACAAATTACAGGTCTCGTAAAGAAATAGTAGATTTTAATAATAACTTTTTTACATTTATATCAAATCATTTTGAAAGTGCCTTACATCAATACATCTATAAAAAAGGGAATCAACAAAAAAGCACCAATCATGAAGGTGGTTATGTAAAACTTGAATTTTTAGATTTTAAAAATAAGGAAAAATCGAATGAACTTTATTCGGATAACGTGTATAAAACCATTCTAAATTTATTAGAAAATGATTTTCAAGAAAAGGATATTTGTATCCTTACTCGTAAAAAAGCAGATGGAATTGTATTGGGAAGTTTTCTTCAAGAAAAAGGAATAACTGTAGTGTCATCAGAAACATTATTATTACAACATTCTCCTATTGTACTTTTTTTAATTGATTGCTTAACGTTAAGCCTATATTTAAATAATGAAGAAATAAAAATTAATTTTTTAGAATTTTTATACGATCATTTATTGATTTCTGAAGAAAAGCACACTTATTTTGAATCGTTAAAAAATAAAGAAGATTTTTTAAATTATTTAAAATCAGATTTGGATTTCAATTTTGAAGAGATGCAATTAAAACCTCTTTATGAAACTTTTGAATATGTGATCAGAAAATTTAAATTATCTAAAAATGCAGATGGCTACTTGTTTGGTTTAATGGATATGATATTTGATTTTAGCTTACAACCAAATTCCAATAAGCTTGAGTTTTTAGAAGAATGGGAGGCTCAAAAAGAAAAAGCTAGTATTCCTATTAACGAAGAAATTAATGGAGTACAATTAATGACCATACATAGAGCAAAAGGCCTAGAGTTTCCTGTGCTTATACTTCCGTATGCAGACCTTGCTATTTATAAAGAAAATGAACCTAGAAATTGGTATCAGTTAAAAGATAATGATCTTAATTTTGAAGAATCTTTGCTTTATTGCGGGATCAATAAAATCAATGAATTTGGCGAGGAAGGAGCAACTATTTATCAGGAACAAAAAGAAACACTAGAACTGGATCATATCAACTTATTGTATGTTGCTTTAACAAGAGCTAAAGTTCAATTATATGTGTTTGCAAATAAACCAACAGCAGTTATTAATAACGAAATAAAAACCTACAATCAGTTTTTTGGAGAATTTTTAAAACATAATAATAGTTGGGATGACGAGAAGACGGTGTATGAATTTGGGGAGCTACAAAAAAATAGTTCAAAACAAAAAGAATCTAAGCATATAACAAATTCGCCTTTATACATATCAACACCTCCCGAAGAACACGATTTAAACATGGTGACAAAAAATGCTTTTGTATGGGGGACTGATGCGGGAAAAGCTATAGATTCAGGTGTTTTAGTGCATGAGTTTATGGAAAATATTATCTATGAAAAAGACCTGCCAATTGTTTTAGAAAAAATCAAAAACCATCCTGCTTTAATTTCAAAAGAAAAGAATTATTTGAAAATAATATTGAATGGAATCGTAAACCATAAAGAATTAAATCGCTTTTTTAATACTACAGATAAGGTAGAATTGGAACGAAAAATAATAACGGCAAAAGGCAAAATTTTAATTCCAGATCGTTTAAATATAAATAAATCTGGTTCTATTTGCATAATAGATTATAAAACTGGAGCTCATCATCATAAGCACGAAACTCAGATCAATAGTTATGGATTGGCTTTAATAGAAATGGGGTATTCTATTTCAGAAAAAATAATAATCTATTGTTCAACGGAAGGAATTACAATAAAAAAAGTTTAATTTTGAGCTCTTAAATAAAAAACTATGTATGGTACTATTAAAGAACATCTTTCAAAAGAAATTCAAGAAATAAAAGACAAGGGTCTTTATAAAACGGAACGAATAATTACTTCACCACAAAGTGCTGTTATTAAAATTTCTACCGGTGAAGAAGTAATTAATTTCTGTTCTAATAATTATTTAGGACTTTCTGACCATCCAGAAGTTATTCAAGCAGCAAAAGACGCAATGGACTCCCGTGGATTTGGAATGTCCTCAGTACGTTTTATTTGTGGCACTCAAGACATTCATAAAGAATTAGAACAAAAAATTGCAGATTTTTATCAAACAGAAGATACTATATTATATGCTGCTGCTTTTGATGCAAATGGAGGGGTTTTTGAACCTTTATTAACAAAAGAAGATGCTATCATATCAGATTCTTTAAACCATGCTTCAATAATAGATGGAGTTAGATTGTGTAAAGCAGCAAGATATCGTTATCAGAATGGTGATATGGTAGATTTAGAAAATCAATTAATAGCTGCTAACGAAAATGGTGCACGATTTAAAATAATAGTTACAGATGGTGTTTTTTCTATGGATGGAATTGTTGCATCATTAGATAAAATTTGTGATCTAGCAGATAAACATGATGCATTAGTAATGATTGATGAATGTCACGCTGCAGGATTTATAGGAAAAACAGGTAGAGGAACTCTTGAGGAAAAAGGAGTTTTAAATAGAATTGACATCATAACAGGTACTTTAGGTAAAGCATTGGGCGGTGCTATGGGTGGATATACTACTGGAAAAAAAGAAATAATTGAAATATTAAGACAACGCTCTAGACCTTATTTGTTTTCAAATTCTTTAGCTCCTGCTATTGTAGGTGGGTCTATAAAGGTATTTGAGATGCTATCAAATGATACTACGTTAAGAGATAAACTTGAAGAAAATACTAATTACTTTAAAAAGGGAATGAAAAAAGCAGGCTTTGATATTGTTGACGGAGATTCTGCAATTGTTCCTGTAATGCTTTATGATGCAAAGCTTTCACAAACAATGGCCAACCTATTATTAAAGGAAGGAATTTATGTAATTGGCTTCTTTTTTCCTGTAGTACCAAGAGATAAGGCAAGAATTAGAGTGCAATTGTCTGCAGCCCATACAATAGAACATTTAGACAAAGCCATGGCTGCATTTGTTAAAATTGGTCAAAAGTTAAAAGTAATTTAACGAGAAAATCTTTGTTTTAGCTATTAAAACAAGTGCTATATTAAAAATTTAATGGAATTATTTTTGTTAATAAATTTTAACAACTTACTTTTGCCATTAATAACAAATAAAAATTAAACAATCAAATATGAAACATCTAAACATTTTATTAGTATCAGTACTCTTTATAGTAGGAGTGGGTGTAACTAATGCACAGGATCAAAACAATCCTTGGTCTATTGAAGTTGGTGTAAACGCAGTAGATTTTTTCCCAATTCAAGAAAGTGACTATGGAAGATATCCTACAATGGAGACCCTTAATGGAAACGATTATACTACTAAAGGAGGTCTTTTTGAAAAATACCTTAATGTAGGAGATCATTGGAATATGGTTCCTACAATTTCTGCAATTAAAGTCGGAAGATATGTTGGGAACGGATTTACATTTGTTGCTGTTGGTACTGTTAACAAGATCGAAAAAGTAGGTGATTATTCAGTAGATGACTTAGCTTACATTGGTGTAGATGGAGAGGTTAAATATAGCTTTAGAGAATTATTAAACGACTGTTGGTTTGCTCCTTACCTTGGAGCAGGTGGTGGTTATACTTGGCTAGATAATATTGGCTTCGGAACTGCAAACGCACTAGTAGGTGTTGATTTTTGGGTTTCTGAACACTTAGCATTATCGTTCCAATCAACTTATAAGCATTCGTTTGAAGATTTTGTTGGTGCAACACACTTCCAACATACTGCAGGTGTAAAATTTGAATTTGGTGGAAAAGATACCGATGGGGATGGAATTTATGATTATGAGGATGAATGTCCTTTAATTCCTGGATTACCAGAATTTAATGGATGTCCTGATACAGATGGAGACGGAATTGAAGATAGATATGATGAATGTCCTTACACTCCTGGTTTGCCAGAATTTAACGGATGTCCTGATACAGACGGAGACGGAATCCCTGACCTTTTAGACGCTTGTCCTTTAATTCCTGGATTACCAGAATTTGATGGATGCCCTGATACAGATGGAGATGGTTTACCAGATAATTTAGATGACTGTCCTTTAGTACCAGGTCCTATAGCTAATAATGGATGTCCTTGGGGAGATAGAGATGGTGATGGTGTATGGGATAAAGATGATTTATGTCCAGACATTCCAGGAACTGTTGCAAACTTTGGTTGCCCTGAAGTAACTGAATCAATAAAAGAAGCATTAAACGCTTATGCTAAAACAATCTTATTTAATGTAGATAAAGCTACTATATTAGAAGAATCTGCTGAGATATTAAATAATATCATAGATATTATGAATGATTACCCTAACGCTAATTTCTTAATTGAAGGACATTGTGATGGTTATGGTAGTGTTGAGCTAAACAATAAGTTGTCTGTTGATAGAGCAGTATCTGTAGAAAATTATTTACAATCTAAGGGTATATCTGATGAAAGATTAACTTCTAAAGGATTTGGTAAATCTAATCCTCTTTATACTAATAAGACTAGAGAAGGTAGAGCTAAAAATCGTAGAGTTGAGATTAGCTTAAACAAAAACTAGTATTATAAATAAAATATAATATTTTATCAAAAACGTCCCGATAGTATCGGGACGTTTTTTATTTTTATAGGATGATTACATTTCTAGAAGAAACACTTATAAAAATAAAAGAAGATTGCCATGATATTTCAAAGCTTACCATTATTCTTCCAAGTAAAAGAGCTTGTGGTTTTTTATTAAACTACTTAAAATCTAATAACCAAAAAACAAATTTTGCTCCCAAAATTATAAGTATAGAGGAATTTATAGAAGAGGTCTCTAGTTTAAAAATTATTGATAGTACTGAATTACTTTTTGAAAGTTATAAAGTTTATTTAAAAACGTCTCCTAATCAAGATAAAGATAGCTTTGATGTATATGCAACATGGGCAAATACATTATTAAACGATTTTAATGAAATTGATCGTTATCTAATCCCAACAAAATCATTTTTTAATTACCTAAGCAGTATTCAGGATATTAATTATTGGTATGTACAAAACGAAAAAACAGAATTAATTGAAAATTATTTAAAATTTTGGAATAGTTTGTCTAGTTTTTATGAAGCGTTAAAAGAAACTTTGTTAAAAAATAATGTTGGATATCAAGGAATCGTCTATAGAGAAGCTGCTGAAAACATAGAGCATTATAAAAATTTAAAAAAAGACACGCACCATGTCTTTATTGGATTTAATGCTTTGAACAATGCGGAACAAACAATAATACAAGAATTACTTGAAGATAGTAATTCAAAAGTATATTGGGATGTTGATGAACATTTTTTTACAAACGAATCTCATAGTGCTTCTTATTTTTCAAGAAAATATTTTTCTGAATGGAACTACTATAAAAAAAATCAACCCAAATTAATTTCAACTAATTTTAATACAGAAAAGAACTTCCGCTTTATAGAAGCTCAAAAAAATATTAGTCAAGTAAAATATGTAGGCGAATTACTTTCAAAATTAAGTGATCAAGAATTAAAAAATACAGCCGTAGTTCTTGCTGATGAAAATTTATTAAACCCTTTATTGCAATCGCTTCCAACTAATGTAAAAAAAATAAATATTACCATGGGAGTTACGTTAAAAACATTCCCCATTACTGTATTTTTTAGCAAGTTATTATTAGTACATGAAAATGCTAATAATAAGTTTCATTATAAAGAGGTTATCGCTATTTTAAATCATCCCATAGTTTCAAAGTTGTATCCAGATTCAGCTCAATTAATAGCGTGTATTGTAAAAAATAATTTAACCTATTTGTCATTTTCAATACTTTTAGAGCTATCAAGTTCAAAAGATACTGAAATAGTATCATTGCTTTTTAAAGATTGGAAAGACAATAGCTCAGTTGCAATTAAATCATGTGTGAAATTAATTCTTCAGTTAAAAACTGCAGAAATAACTATTCTCGAGCGAATTACTTTTTATCAAGTTTATGCAGCATTCCTTAAAATTGATTCCTTAAATAACAAATTTGAATATTTTAACAGCATAAAAACAGTCCAAAAATTATTTACTGAAATAGTTGCAACTACAACATTAGATTATCAAGGAGATGCTTATAATGGATTGCAAATAATGGGTGTTTTAGAAACGAGAGTACTCGATTTTAAAAATATTATAATGATATCTGTTAATGAAGGTGTTTTGCCTTCCGGGAAGTCAAATAATTCATTTATTACATACGATTTAAAAAAAGAATATAACCTTCCCACTTACACCGAAAAAGACGCCATTTATACCTATCATTTTTATAGATTATTGCATAGAGCAAAAAATATCACATTATTATATAATAACTTTTCTGATGGACTAAGCACAGGAGAAAAAAGTAGATTTATTACACAATTAGAGATTGATCAAAATCCAAGACATTTTCAAAATAATAAAATAATAAGTCCAATTATTACTGTTTATAAAGCTCAAAAGAAAAGCATAATAAAAACAAATGAAGTTATGGAGAGGCTTCAAGAAATTGCAAAAAAAGGGTTTTCTCCATCTACTTTAACATCTTATATGCGAAACCCAATAGACTTTTATTATCAAAAAATATTAGGAGTAAAAGAATTTGAAGAAATAGAAGAAACGGTCGCAGCTAATACATTAGGGACTATTGTTCATGATTCCTTAGAGAGCTTTTATAAGCCTTTCGAAGGTCAAATAATTTTAATAGCCGATTTAAATAAAATGAAACTCAGCATTGATTTAGAAATTGAAAAACAATTTCAAAAATCATTTAAAGGAGGAAACTATAAAAAAGGAAAAAACCTTATCATATTTGAGGTTGCTAAGCATTTTGTGTTAAATTTTATTAATTTTGAAATTACTGAAATAAAAAAGGGAAATGAAATAAAAATAATTAGTATTGAAAGTAATCTTTCCGTTTTGATGCCAATACCCGAATTGGATTTTCCAGTTAATATTCATGGAAAAGTAGATCGCGTTGATGAGTTTAATGGAACTCTTAGGATTATAGATTACAAAACTGGAATTGTTGATCCTTCAAATTTAGAAATACAAAATTGGGAACCTATAATTTCAGATTATAAATTCAGTAAAATAATTCAAGTTCTTGCTTATTCATTAATGATTAATAACGAAAAACCTTTTAAAAATGCTGAAGCGGGTATTATTTCATTTAAAAGATTAAAAAATGGGTTTATGAAATTTGCAATAAAAGGAAAACCTAAACAGACAAATATTAATGCTGAAATTCTAAATAACTATGCAAATGAGTTAAAAAAACTAATTCTTGAAATTTGCAATAAAGAAATCCCTTTTATAGAAAAAGAAGTTTAGACATGATGATAAACAAAAATCTATTGCTACCTAGAAAAGGTAAAAAAACCATTGCTTACGATGTTTTTTATAAGGCTGATAACATACCAAAACCAGTTGTAATATTTTGTCATGGTTATAAAGGCTATAAAGATTGGGGAGCCTGGAATTTAGTAGCAGAACGTTTTGCTGAAGAAGGATGCTTTTTTTTGAAATTCAATTTTTCTCACAATGGAGGGACTCCAAATAATCCAATAGATTTCCCAGATTTAGATGCATTTGCTCAAAATAATTTCACTAAAGAATTAGATGATTTAGAGGATATATTAAATTTTATTTCCACTACGGATAGTTTTGGAAATGAACTCAATCAAAATCATATATCTTTAATAGCTCATAGCAGAGCAGCTGGTATCATACTTATAAAAGCATCAGAAAAATCTAGAGTTAAAAATGTCATCACTTGGGCAGGTGTAAGTGATTTTAAAGCAAGGTTTCAGATTGGTTCAAGTCAATTTAACGATTGGAAAGAAAAAGGAATTACCTACATTGAAAATTCAAGAACCAAACAATTAATGCCTCATTATTTTCAGTTTTTCCAAGATTTTTCAGCTAATGAAAATCGATTAACCATCAAATTAGCAGTTAAAAAATTAAATATACCATTGTTAGTTGTACAAGGAAGTGATGATACTACAGTAATTGAAGCAGAAGCAAGCCTATTGCATCAATGGAGTCCAAAAAGTGAATTAGAAATAATTAAAAATGGAGATCATTCCTTTGGAACTATCCATCCTTGGAAAGAAAGGGAACTTCCAAAAGATTTGCACAAAGTTGTAGAAAAATCTATTGCTTTTCTAAAAAAAGTCAACTAATTAGCTTTGAGAACGTCCTTTTAACCTAACCTCTATTTTCTTTTTAATAACCGTAAGACGTTTCATTAGATCCATTAATTCTGGATCTTGATTCTCTTTATAGATTTCATTTATACCTAAAATAAGTGCTTTCACCTCTCTAGAAGCTACGATTCTGTCACTTGTATTCTGAAAAGAAAGTTTTCTTGTCTCAAACTCTAAGGCTCTATCTATAATTTCCATAAGGTATTTGTTTTTTATATTACTGCGTAAATATATTTATATATCTGTATTTAGCACTAATTATTCATAGTTTATTTTAATAGGAATATCTAGCGGGTTTATTATTTAGTAAAATTTGAGCTAAAACCCCCAACTAAAGTTTTGCTATTAACTAAATCATCTCATTAACTGGCTGCTTTTTTTGTGGAGAATATCGGAGTCGAACCAATGACCTATAAGCTGCCAGCATATCGCTCTAGACAGCTGAGCTAATCCCCCAACTCCTTAGAATAAACAAATAGACTTTTATAAATTTCCACTTAAAATTAGTAGTGGAATACTAGTATGGAAATCACGTTTTAGGACACTATTTTTTTCCCATAACTTTTTAAAGAAACCTCTTTTCCTTCTAATTACGCATAACATATCTGGGTTATGTGCCTGGAAATGTTCTAAAACACCCTGAAAAGTAGTTGCATTTCTTGTAGTTGTTAAGGTGCTTTTAATGTCAAGCAATTCTTGATCAATTTTTAAATGCTGTTCAGTAGTCTCTGGTGTTATTACTTGTAATAGATTAATTTTAGACTTAAATATACTCACCATGTCATGTATTGGTGTTAATACATTTTCTTTTTCAAAATGGCCATTTTTAAAAGCAACTAAAATGGAATCAAATTTTCTAAATAGATAGTTTTTTGGTACGATTAATAATGGAATTTCTGTTTTCTTTACAAGTTTAGCAGTAATAGTTCCTAAATATACTTTATCGTCAATTTCTACACTTTGTGGGGACGCAATAATTAAATCAATATCAAACTGCTTTGAAATTTTTTTAATAGCAACAAAAGGATCTCCCTTAATAGGTTTTGTTATTACTTTAATACCTTTAGTGTTGACACTATTTATAATATTATTTAACAACTTTCCGCTTCTGTCAAGTTCAAATTGATCTAGCTCCTTTATGCCACCTAATTTAGCGTATTCTTTATATACATTTATTAAATACACAGTTCCACCACTTATTGAAGCAAAATTTATAGCATATTTTAAGTTGTTAATACCATTTTCTGTTGAACCAACAGGTACAAGAATATTTTTCATTAAATTCGGATTTTAATAATTTCGTGCAAAAATACACCGAATAAATGATTCGATTAGCAAAAAAAATAGAAATACCTAGAATATTATCAATAACAAAGGCCTGTGCAAAGGATATGATTAGACATAATATTTTACAATGGAATGAAGACTACCCTTCAAAAAATGCTTTTGAAAATGATATTAAGCGAAATGAATTATATGTTCTTATTTCAGATAACACTATAATAGGCTGCATGGTTTTAACTCCCAGTATGGATACTGAATATATTCCGATAAATTGGCTTACTGTAAATGATAATAACCTATATATTCATAGGCTGGCAATACATCCAAACAATCAAGGGATGGGCTTTGCTCAAATATTAATGGATTTTGCAGAACAATTTGCTGTACATAATAATTATACATCTATCAGATTAGATACCTTTAGTAAGAATGTTAGAAACCAAAAGTTTTACGAAATTCGCGGCTTCAAAAGACTAGGAGAAATTCATTTTCCAAAACAAAGTGAATTTCCTTTTTATTGCTACGAATGGTTATGCGAAAAATAGACATTTCATTTAAACGGATTCAACAATTAGCATTGCCCGCTATTATTGCAGGAATAGCAGAGCCTGTATTGTCTTCCACGGATGCTGCAGTAGTTGGTAATATTGCTGAATTTGGCACAGAGTCTTTAGCTGCTGTTGGAATCGTAGGTACTTTTATTTCAACAATTATATGGATTTTAGCACAAACACGAAGTGCAATATCGGCAATTATTTCGCAAAATTTAGGAGCAGGTAATTTAAAAAGCCTCACTAGCTTTCCAGCCCAAGCAATATTATTTAATATATCATTAAGTTTTATTCTTTTATTTTCTACCTATTTTTTTATTGAAGATATATTATTGTTTTTAAGAGCTGAAGGAAAAATTTTAGAGTTTAGTAAAGAGTATTATTATATCCGTATTTGGGGATTTCCTTTAACCTTATTCACTTTTGCAATTTTTGGACTTTTTAGAGGCTTGCAAAATACTTTCTGGCCAATGATAATCGCTTCAATTGGGGTATTTATTAATGTTGGACTGGATTTTATTTTTGTTTATGGTTTAGAAGATTTTATGGAGCCAATGGGAGTAAAAGGAGCAGCCTGGGCTAGTTTAATTGCACAATTAGTGATGGCACTTTTAGCATTGGTTTTAGTAGTAACTAAAACGAATATTTCTTTGAAATTAAAAAGAAAAGTTCACCCTGAAGTAAAGCGATTGATTTCTATGAGCTTTAATTTATTTATTAGGTCAGTTGCATTAAACATAGCATTATTAATGGCAGTTCGTGAAGCAACTTCATTAGGAAAAGAATTTATCGCCGCTCATACCATTGCAATCAATCTTTGGTTATTTTCGGCATTTTTTATTGATGGTTATGGTGCTGCTGGTAATATTCTTGGAGGTAGGTTATTAGGGGCAAAAAAATATAATGATCTATGGATTTTAACAAAAAGGGTTAATCTCTATAATTTATTTGTTAGTTTATTGTTAGTAGTTGTTGGTATACTACTTTACCATCAATTAGGTTTAATTTTTACTAAAGATACATTAGTGCTATCTACTTTCTATGGTATGTTTTTTATTGTTTTGATTTCACAACCATTTAATGCATTAGGGTTTACTTTAGATGCAATTTTTAAAGGCTTAGGCGAAATGAAATACCTTCGAAATGTTTTAGTTAGCGCTACTTTATTTGGATTTATACCTACACTTTTAATCTGTAATTATTTAGATTTAAAATTAAAAGGAATTTGGATTGCCATAGTTGTATGGATTGCATTTAGAGCAGTTGCATTGATATTTAAATTTAAATCCAAATTTTATCCCTTAGCAAAATCTGAAATGATTGATTAGAAACTTCACTTTGCTACTAAAAATAGTATATTTACAGTCTAATTTGATTGTATGAGTACTATAAGAATTACAAAACAGTTTTCTTTTGAAACAGGACACGCTTTATATGGTTATGATGGAAAATGTAGGAATGTCCATGGGCATAGTTATAAGCTCAATGTAACTGTTATTGGTCAACCTATTTCAGACACTACTCATGTTAAACTTGGGATGGTTATCGATTTTAGTGATTTAAAAGTAATTGTTAAAAATAAAATAGTAGATATTTTTGACCATGCCACCGTTTTTAATAAAAACACTCCACATGTGGAATTAGCAAAAGAATTAGCTGATAGAGGGCATGATGTGTTATTGGTAGATTATCAACCTACCAGTGAAATGATGATTATTGATTTCGCAAATGTCATTAAACAAGAATTACCATCTCATATAAAATTACACTCCTTAAAACTTCAAGAAACAGATAGCTGTTATGCACAATGGTTTGCTTCTGATAATTAAATTCCTGTGAAAGCAGGATTTTGTATATTTAACCCATGCAAATTCCAAAAGGAAAAAAAATATACTTTTCAAGTGATAATCATTTAGGTGCCCCTACTAAAGAGGAAAGCTTGCCTCGCGAAAAAAAGTTTGTAAAATGGTTAGATGAGGTAAAAGAAGATGCCGCAGCTATTTTTTTATTAGGGGATTTATTTGATTTCTGGTTTGAATATAAGACCGTTGTTCCTAAAGGATTTGTTAGAACATTAGGAAAACTTGCTGAAATTAGCGATAGCGGAATACCCATTTATTTTTTTGTTGGGAATCATGATTTATGGATGAATGATTACTTTGAAAAAGAATTAAATATTCCTACTTATCACGATTCAAAAGAATTTATTTTTAATAATAAAACATTTTTAATAGGTCATGGAGATGGCAAGGGTCCTAATGATAACGGCTATAAAAGAATGAAAAAAGTTTTCACGAATCCCTTCTTAAAATGGATTTATCGTTGGTTACATCCCGATATTGGCATGAGAATAGCTCATTATTTATCTGTAAAAAACAAGTTGATTTCAGGTGATGAGGATAATATATTTTTAGGTGATAATAAGGAGTGGCTTGCAGCTTATGCTAAACGTAAGTTAGAAAACAAGCATTACGATTATTTTGTTTTTGCTCATAGACACTTGCCTATGGAAATTAAAGTTGGAGAAAATTCTACCTATTTTAATTTAGGAGATTGGATAAATCATTATACATTTGGGGTCTTTGATGGTGAAAATTTTGAAATCAAAAACTATTAAATGTTAAAACACAAACGTTATAATCTTTCTGAAATGCCTTGGGTTCTTCTTGCAGGTTTATAAATATCTTCTTAATAAGAGTACCTTTTCAATTAACTAAACGAGTTGCTTTATTTTCAATACACACATTTTAATTTATACATTATATATAGACTTATGAAAAATATCATCGTATTAGGTGCTGGAATGGTTGGCAGTACCATTGCAATTGACCTTTCAAAAAAACACCACATCACACTTACCGATTATAACCAAGAAGCTTTACAAAAAGCGAAACAAAAATGTAATGATTTAAGTATTCAGTTACTGGATGTAACAGATAAAAACACCTTACAGCAAACTATTAAAAAATTTGATTTAGTAGTTTGTGCAGTGCCTGGCTTCCTAGGTTTTGAAGCTTTAAAATCTATTATTGAAGCTGAAATGGATGTTATCGATATTTCATTTTTTTCAGAAAATTCCTTAGAATTAGACACTTTAGCCAAAGAAAAAAATATAACAGCAATAGTAGATTGTGGTGTAGCTCCCGGAATGGATAATATTATTTTAGGCTATTATAACGAAAAAATGAAACTAACTGATTTTGAGTGTTTAGTTGGTGGCTTACCTAAAGTAAAAAAATGGCCGTTCTGTTATAAAGCCCCTTTTTCGCCCATTGATGTTATTGAAGAATACACGAGACCTGCACGGTATATAGAAAACGGTAAAATGATTACTAGAGAAGCTTTAACAGACTGTGAGTTTGTTGAGTTTGATAAAGTAGGGACCTTAGAATCTTTTAATTCTGATGGATTACGCTCTATTATGTTTACCATGCCACACATTAAAAACATGAAAGAAAAGACACTAAGATATCCTGGTCATGTTGAATATGTAAGCGTATTAAAGGAAAGTGGATTTTTTAACACAAAAGAAATTGAAATAAACGGAACTAAAATTTCACCGCTAGATTTTACAAGTAAGGTTTTATTTGATGAATGGAAATTAGGAGAAACAGAGGAAGAAATTACAGTCATGCGAATTACTGTGAAAGGAGAAAATGCTGATGGTAAAATTGAAGAAATCGTATATACACTTCACGATGAATATTGTTCTGAAACAAAAACTTCATCGATGGCAAGAACAACAGGATATACCGCTTCAGCTGCAGCAAATTTGTTTTTAGAAGGGAAGTTTAAAGAGAAAGGAGTATTCCCTCCAGAATTAGTTGGAAAACATGAAGAATGTTTCCATTATTTCCTTAATTATTTAAAAGAAAGGAATATACATTACAAAAAGAACTCTCAATTGGTTTAGTGTTTTCTTAGATAAAAAACTCGTCATAAGAGAAATCTTAGACGGGTTTTGTTTTTTTAACTTTGGTTTATTATTTAAAACATTCCTATTATTTGATCAATCCTAATTTTTTAACTTCGAATCAATTATATTTGGTTAATGAACAATAACTCCATTCTTAATATAAAAAACCTTACTATTTCCTTCGGGAATAAAAAAAGTAATGTTGAAGTTGTTCATGGAATTTCTCTACATATTAATAAAAATGAAATACTTGGAGTAGTAGGGGAATCCGGTTCAGGAAAATCGGTCACCGCAATGACGATATTAGGATTGTTACCTGAAAAAAATACATTTTTAGAAGGCGAAATACTTTTTAATAAAAAGGATCTTTTAAAAGATTCAAAAAACAATGTCAGAAAACTTAGGGGTAATGATATTGCTATGATTTTTCAAGAACCTATGACTGCATTAAATCCATCTTTGACCTGTGGGAATCAAGTTTCTGAAATTATTCAACATCATTTAAATCATTCAATATCAAAAGCAAAAAAAGAAACAATTTCTTTATTTGAAAAAGTGAAACTTCCACGTTCTCGAGAACTGTATAATAGTTATCCTCATCAAATTAGTGGAGGTCAAATGCAACGAGTTATGATTGCGATGGCTATTGCTTGTAAACCAAAATTATTAATAGCAGATGAGCCAACAACAGCTTTAGATGTTACAGTTCAGAAAGAAATAATGTTGCTTTTAAAAGAGATTCAAAAAGAAACTAAAATGAGTATGCTTTTTATCTCTCACGACTTGGGATTGGTTTCAGAGATTGCAGATAGAGTACTAGTGATGCATAAGGGAGATATTGTTGAAGAGGGCAGTGCTTTCCAAGTTTTTAAAATGCCAAAAGAAGATTATACAAAGGCATTAATGGCTTCTCGCCCTAGTTTAGATGTTCGTTTAAAGGTACTTCCCACAGTTGCTTCTTTAACCGAAAAGAGTTTTAAACCTATAGAAGTAACTCCCCAAGAAAGAGCTTTAAAGCATAAATATTTATATACTAAAAAGCCACTTTTAGAAATTCTTAATGTTAAAAAAGAATACTACTCCAATGCAGGGTTTTTTAATAAAAAGAAGATCGTTAATGCTGTAAATGAAGTAAGTTTTAAAATTTTTGAAGGAGAAACTTTGGGATTGGTAGGCGAATCTGGTTGTGGTAAATCAACTTTAGGAAAAGTAATTTTACAATTAGAAAAAGCTACTAGCGGAAGTATTAAATACAGAGGAAAGGAACTCACAAAATTAAAAACTTCGGAATTAAGAAAACTCAGAAAAGAAATTCAGCTTATTTTTCAGGACCCATATTCTTCACTTAATCCCAGAATGTTAATTGGAGAGGCTATTATGGAACCTATGAAAGTTTATCGTATTGGTAAAAATGATCGGGAACGGAAAAGTAAAGTATTACGTATTTTGAATCGAGTAGAATTAGATGATAGTTATTTCAACAGGTATCCACATGAGCTATCTGGTGGTCAAAGGCAACGAGTTGGTATTGCTAGAACAATTGCAATGGAACCCAAATTAGTAGTTTGTGACGAATCGGTTTCTGCATTGGATATTTCGGTACAAGCACAAGTATTAAATTTATTAAATGAATTAAAAGATGATTTTGGCTTTACCTATATTTTTATATCTCACGACCTAGCGGTTGTTAAATTTATGGCAGATCAATTATTAGTTATGAAAGATGGAAAGATTGAAGAAATTGGAGATGCAGATGAAATATATGCAAATCCAACAAAAGAGTATACTCAAAAACTAATTAAATCCATTCCAAAGGGAATTTGATGATTATTTAAATAATGAAAAAGATTACTGAAACAAATAGATTGATTTTACGAGAATTAGACAGTAATGATTCAGAATTTTTTTATAATCTAAATTTAGATCCCGAAGTACTAAAATATACCGGAGACCTCCCATTTTCTTCAATAGTTGATGCAGAAAATTTCCTTATAAATTATTCGGATTATAAAAAAAACGGATTTGGAAGATGGCCGGTGATTTTAAAGGAAACCAACTCTTTTATTGGCTGGTGTGGTTTAAAATTAAACGAAGAAAATTTAGTAGACATAGGCTTTCGTTTTTTAAAAAAAGAATGGGGTAAAGGATATGCTACTGAATCTTCTAAAACGGCACTAGATTATGGCTTTAATACTTTAAAGTTAACAGAAATTACTGGACGAGTATCCAAAGATAATATTTCCTCCATTAGAGTTTTAGAAAAATTAAATATGACCTATTGGAAACAGGATTGTTTTAAGGGTGTTGAAGAATTGGTATACTACAGAATTAAGAAAAATGACTACATAAAAAATATTAATTTTTAATCCATTTAGAGGTATAGGAAACATTCTTATTCGTAATTTTTATAAAATAAATACCTTTAGATATTCCTGAAACATTAATAACTGTACCTGAAATAAAATAGGAGTTATAAACAACAGCACCTGTTATAGATATTATCGTTACGTTATATGTTTCTATATCATTTAATGCTCTTAAAGAAACAAAATCATTCGATGGATTAGGATAAACAGAAAAAGGGAAGTCATTATCAAATTCACTTAAACCAAGGGACTCACAATCACGAGTTTCATCAAACAAAATCTGTAATTCTGTAATCGGCTCTATTTGATCAGTGCTTCCAGTTCTAACAGATAATAAAAAAGAAGGATCTCCAAATGTATCCGAAGGTTGTGCAACTTTTACAAAAGCAAACAAAGATGAAGTTCCGTTATTTGTACAACGAAAATCAGCACCAACAATATTAGCACCTTGTAATGCCCCCATTAATTTACATGCAAGATCACCTTCGGTATTTAAAAACCCGGCTTCCATTCCATTCAATACTTCTTCTCCTAATAAAATATTTCCTTGAATAGAATAATTTGGTCCTGTAATGTCATTTTTATAGTCATCAGTGGCAACACCTGTATAAGCAGCCGTTTCAATATTTTCTCCAACTTTACCAACAATTCCATACTGCCTAAATTGAGGTTGATTTTGAACATCGTTGTTAATTAACCATTCAATTATTTCACTTGGCGTATATCCTTCGTTCATTCTCGCCCTTGCGTTTTCTTGATTTGCAGGAATATAATATGCTTGTGAATTTATAGCCCCAAGCCCAGGAAATAATTCTCCTAAAAAATCATCTGTTGGAAGATTGAAAGCATCTAAATCAACACAAGAAGCACCAGCACTACCAACCTCGCCTGTAATTGGATCCATGGCAACTATTGAAAATGTATCTTGACTATTCCCATTTATGATACTTGTAATTATAAAGAGGGCACTTAAGGTAATATTTCTCATATCTATTTTTTTTAAAATTTTATTTCCGGGATGTCACCTTCAACAATAAGATTTCCTTCAGTAGCTGTTTTAATTTCTTCTACGCTTACTCCAGGAGCTCTCTCTATAAGCTTAAAAGAATTATTGATAACCTCAAATACTCCAAGATTACTAACTATTTTTTTTACACAATTAACACCAGTTAATGGTAAGGAGCAATTTTTAAGAAGTTTAGATTCTCCAGCTCGGTTGGTATGCATCATTGCTACAATAATATTTTCTGCAGAAGCAACTAAATCCATAGCGCCCCCCATTCCTTTAACCATTTTTCCAGGAATTTTCCAATTGGCAATATCGCCGTTTTGTGAAACTTCCATAGCACCTAATATTGTTAAATTTACATGTTGCCCTCTAATCATAGAAAAACTCATGGCAGAATCAAAAAAAGAAGCACCGGGCAACGTGGTAATGGTTTGTTTACCAGCATTAATTAAATCTGGATCCTCTTCTCCTTCAAAAGGGAATGGCCCCATTCCTAATACTCCATTTTCACTTTGAAAATCAACTTCAATATCATTTTGAACAAAATTAGCAACCAATGTTGGGATTCCTATTCCTAGGTTTACATAGTAACCATCTTTTACTTCTTTAGCAATTCTTTGCGCTATTTGTTCTTTACTTAATGCCATTAGTTTTGCTTTCTTACGGTTAATTGTTCTATGCGTTTTTCATAGTTTTCTCCCTGAAAAATTCGTTGTATAAATATTCCAGGAATATGAATATGATTAGGATCTAAGGTTCCTACCGGAACTAATTCTTCCACTTCAGCAACAGTAATTTTTGCAGCTCCACACATATTAGGATTAAAGTTACGAGCACTTCCTTTAAAAACTAAATTACCAGCAGGATCACCTTTCCAAGCTTTTACAAAAGAAAAATCAGCGTTAAAAGCTTTTTCTAAAAGATGCATTTTTCCATTAAACTCACGAGATTCTTTACCTTCTGCTACTTCAGTTCCATAACCCGCTGGAGTATAAAAAGCAGGAATTCCACTTTGTGCAGCCTGGCAACGTTGAGCAAGGGTTCCTTGCGGAATTAATTCCACATCTAAATCTCCACTTAACATTTGACGTTCAAATTCTGCATTTTCGCCTACATAGGAAGAAATCATTTTTTGAATTTGTCTTTTTTGAAGTAATTGTCCTAAACCAAAACCATCTACTCCCGCATTATTCGAAATGCAGGTTACATCTTTTACATTTAAACGAACTAATTCAGCAATTAAATTTTCAGGAATTCCACTTAATCCAAATCCTCCAAACATAAAAGTCATATTGTCTTTTATTCCTTGGCAAGCTTCTTGAACATTAGAAACGGTCTTATTGATCATAGAAAGAATATTTTCTATAAAAATACTGAAAAGGAAGCAGAATTACCTATGAAGCAAGTAGAATGTTATTTTAAAATTCGTCGGGTATTTCGTTATCTATGGTTTTTAATTGCTCCTTCCATTTATCGCAATCCGTTTCTATAGAAAGGTTTTCTGGAATAGCAAAGTCTTCTTTTGAAATATCAAGATCTTCATTATTATAACAATCTTTCATGTAATTAGCCCAAATTGGTAAGGCCATCGAAGCGCCTTGTCCATAATCTATTGTAGAAAAATGAGTTGATCTATCTTCTCCACCCACCCATACGCCGGTGACCAAATTAGGAACCACCCCCATAAACCATCCATCACTTTGATTTTGTGTTGTACCCGTTTTTCCGGCAATGGAGTTTTCGAATTCCCAAGGATATCCAGTAATAATATTTTTATAAACAGGATTATTGATGCTCCAATTATGCCTCAATCTGCTTCCAGAACCAGATTGAGTAACTCCTTCCATTAAACTAATAGTAACATAAGCAGCCTCTTCACTTAAAACATCCTTAGTTTCTGGTATATTTTGATATAATATACTACTATTTTTATCTTCAATTCTTGTTATTAAGGAAGGTTTAATATACACTCCATGGTTTGCAAAAGTACTATAAGCTCCTACCATTTCATATAAAGAAACATCTGGAGTACCAAGTGCAATTGAAGGAACTTCTAAAATATTTTCTGTGTCAACTCCCATTTTACTTACTAAATTTAAAACAGGTTTAGGACCAACACGATCTATTAGTCTCGCGGTAACTGTATTGATGGATTGTGCTAAAGCTTGTTTTAAGGAAACCATCCCGCCATACTTATCTCCTGCATTTTTAGGGGTCCACGGATCAATTAAGCCATGTTTTCCTGCCGCTATGCTATGCAAAGTGTTTGGTAACGTATCACAAGGTGACATATGCATTTGATCTATCACGGTGGCGTATACAAAAGGTTTAAAGGTGGAGCCTATTTGACGCTTCCCTTTTTTAACCATATCATATTTAAAATATTTATAATTAATTCCACCTACCCATGCTTTTACTTCTCCAGTTTGAGGTTTCATAGACATTAATGAAGCTTGAAGTATTGACTTATGGTACCTAATAGAATCCATTGGGGTCATCAAAGTATCGATATCACCACTCCAAGCAAAAATTTGCATTTTAGTTTTTACAGAAAAACTTTTTATAATTTCTTCCTTTGTTTTTCCTTGTTTTTTCATTTCCCTCCATCGATCACTTCTTTTTATAGCAGAATTTAAAATATGATCTACCTCGTCATTAGTAACATCTCTAAATGGCGCTAGTTGATTATTTTTGTTTTGTTTGTCAAACTCTAATTGTAGATTTTGCATATGTTTATCTACAGCAGATTCAGCATATTCCTGCATTTTGGAATCTATAGTCGTATAGATTTTTAAACCATCACTATAAATGTTATACTCAGAACCATCAGCTTTAGGATTTTTTTTAATCCAATCGTGCATAAAATTTCGAGCGTATTCTCTAAAATAAGTTGCGATTCCTTTGTCATGACCTTGTGGAGTAAAAACAATTTCTAATTCTGTTGCCTGAATAGAATCTTTCATTTCTTCAGAAATAAAATTATACTTCGCCATCTGGCTCAGCACCACGTTTCTTCTATTTCTCACCCCAATAGGATTACGGACTGGATTGTAAAGCGAGGAGTTTTTAAACATTCCTACTAAAATAGTAGATTCTGTAATTGTTAATTCTATGGGTGCTTTATCAAAATAAATATGAGCAGCAGACTCTATCCCAATGGCTTGGTTTAAAAAATCATATTCGTTGAAATACATAGTAAGTATTTCTTCTTTTGTATAACGCCTTTCTAGCCTAGTCGCTATAATCCACTCTTTAATTTTTTGAGTTCCTCTTTCTAATGTGCTTTTAGATACGTTTTCTGTAAAAAATAATTTTGCTAATTGTTGAGTAATAGTACTGGCTCCCCCCTTAGTTCCTAAAAAAGCAAATGCTCTTAAAGTCCCTCTGGCGTCAATACCGGAATGATCAAAAAACCTAACATCTTCAGTTGCGATTAATGCATTTATTAAATAAGGTGGCAAATCTTCAAACTGTATAGGGGTTCTATTTTCTTTATAGAATTTTCCTAATATTACTCCGTCAGAGCCAATGATTTTAGTAGCTAGATTTTTTTCTGGATTTTCTAGACTTGTCTCATCAGGTAATTTACCAAATATCCCCCAAGAGGCTAATAAGAATATAAAAAAAACAAGAAAAACACCTAAAACAAGTAATTTCCAAAACGTTTTAATGTGGCGTTTTAAATTATTAGTTTGAGTTTTCTTTGTTCTTGTTTTACGCTTAGCCATAAATTACTCTTGTGTGATTTCCGCTACACTAAAACCTATATCAGTGATTCCTTCTAGATTTGTAACGCCTTCTACTTGACCGTTATTGCGGAGGGCATGCTTAATACTTACGGTATAAATTCCTTCTTCTATAAAAGACACCTGCTCTTTGTACCAAAGTTTATTATCTTTAATACTGCTAATGCCATTTCCCAGCCATGTCCCGTCTGGATTAGCCATTTTATATTCTAAAGTATCAGTTACTATTTTTCCGTGTGGAAAATTCATTGCTATAATTAAAAAAATATTATTGTATTTATAGTCGTTTGTATTGCGAAGATTCACAAATAAATTATAGGTTTTTAAACTGTCTAATTGTGGTAAGTCAAACTCAATAACTTCCTCTTTATTCCAAACCCCAGACAATGATTTGTTTTTGCTAAAAGGGATATTAGGTTCACAAGATATTATTAAAAAGAGCATAAAAGAAAGGAAAAAAACTTTAGGCATTCTTTTTTGATTTTCTATTTTGATTAGGAGACTGGTTGCGGTTTTTACTTTTATTTTTTCGTCTTTGATTGTTTTTCGACTTAGGTTTATCAAAACGAGTTAAACTATCTTGACCAACCACATTTTCAAATATTTTGCTTTCAGAAACATGTTCTACTTCTTCAAAATCTTCTAGGCAAGAAACCTTTTCTCCTTTTTTATTTAATGCAATAATTTCGTTTGCTTTATCAACACTAATTTGATGCCAATTCATTCCCTGTTTCTCATAGCCATACCAAAGTATTCTTTTAAATATGTCAGTTTTTTGACAAACAGCAGTTCCTTTTTCGGTAATTAATTTAATATCATTTTTTGGAATATCTTTTAAAGCATCTAAGTAAGTATCTAATTCATAGTTAAGGCAGCATTTTAATTTACCACATTGTCCAGCTAATTTTTGTGGGTTTAAAGAAAGTTGTTGGTAACGAGCTGCAGAAGTTTTAACCGATCTAAAATCTGTTAGCCAAGTAGAACAACATAATTCGCGGCCACAAGAGCCAATCCCTCCAAGTCTGGCTGCTTCATGCCTAAATCCAACTTGTTTCATTTCTACACGAGTACTAAATGCACTTGAAAAATCCCTAATTAATTGCCTAAAGTCTACGCGTTCTTCAGCAGTATAATAAAAAGTTGTTTTTGATCCATCTCCTTGGTACTCTATGTCAGAAATTTTCATTTTTAACCCCAAATGAATTGCAATTTCACGAGAGCGTTTTTGTATTTCGGGCTCTTTAGCTCTTGCAGTTTGCCAAATATCAATATCTTTTTGAGTAGCTTTTCTATATATTTTAGGAAGTTCTTCAACTTTTTCAGGTTGTTTTTTCTTTTTCATTTGCACTTTTACCAATTCTCCAGTAAGGGTAACAATTCCAATATCATGACCAGACATTGCTTCGGTAGCTACGACGTCGCCCATGGAAAGAGATAATTTTTCGGAATTTTTATAAAAATGTTTTCTTCCGTTTTTAAAACGGATTTCTACTCCAATAAATGGTTTTTGGTCTCCGGGAAGTGCCATATTTGATAACCAATCGAAAACCGTTAATTTATTACAGCCATCAGATCCGCAAGTACCATTGTTCTTACATCCTTTTGGTTGTCCATCAACTCCAGAACTACAGCTTGTACAGCCCATAAATTATATATAAAGCTCTTTCAATAATAAAGAGACGTGGGTTAAATTTATAAAACCTGTTATGGATTTTATATAAGGAGTAAAGATATTAATTCTAAACAAACCAACTGAAAGTATTTTAGTTTTTCTTATTTTCCTTTTGTACTGCTAATAAAGAAATAGTACCTTAGCCTACTAACATTTTCAATAAAAAGACGGAACAATGAGCAATGAAAAAGAAGCAAAGTTAAAGGCATTAAAGCTAACTTTAGATAAATTAGATAAAATATATGGTAAGGGTACCGTTATGAAAATGGGTGATGCAGCTGTTGAAGATATGGAAGTAATTCCAACAGGATCTTTAGGAATGGATGTCGCCTTAGGGGTTGGAGGATATCCTAGAGGTCGAGTTGTAGAAATTTATGGTCCAGAATCTTCAGGTAAAACAACGCTAACATTACATGCAATAGCCGAAGCACAAAAAAATGGAGGAATTGCAGCTTTTATAGATGCTGAACATGCTTTTGATAGATATTATGCAGAAAACTTAGGTATTGATATAGAAAATTTAATAATTTCTCAACCAGACAATGGAGAGCAAGCACTAGAAATAGCAGACAACTTGATTCGAAGTGGTGCAATTGATATTATTGTAATAGATTCTGTTGCAGCATTAACACCAAAAAGTGAGATTGAAGGTGAAATGGGAGATTCTAAAATGGGACTTCATGCTCGTTTAATGTCTCAGGCATTGCGTAAACTTACAGGATCTATAAGTAAAACAAAATGTACTGTAATATTTATCAATCAATTACGTGAAAAAATCGGGGTGATGTTTGGAAACCCTGAAACTACTACGGGCGGTAATGCTTTAAAGTTTTATGCATCTGTTAGAGTAGATATCCGTAGATCTACTCAAATTAAAAACACCAATGGCGAAGTTTTAGGAAATAAAACAAGAGTAAAAATTGTTAAAAATAAAGTTGCTCCACCATTTAAAATGGTTGAATTTGATATCGTTTATGGTAAAGGAATTTCAAAAGTAGGTGAAGTAATTGACCTTGGAGTGGATTTTGAAATCATTAAAAAAAGCGGATCTTGGTTTAGTTATGATGATACCAAGTTAGGACAAGGAAGAGAAGCAGTAAAAACGTTGCTGTTAGACAATCCAGAATTAATGGACGAACTTGAACAAAAAATAAAAGACGCCATTATTGAAAACAAATCATAGTCCATTCTCCCTACGCAACCTATTTGTGTATTAGGCATCTACCCATTGTAGAAATCTTTATTATTATGGTTGCTTATTTATTTTTTTATAAGTTAAATCAACAATTTAATAATTATATAAGAGACTACGTTTGACATTAGAAGAGCTCATATTAAATTGTAAGAATCAGGATTTAAAAGCCCAGGAAGAATTATACAAGAAGTTTTCCGGTATATTATTTTCTGTTTGCTTAAAATATTCTCCAAACTATCATGAAGCGGAGGATAATTTACAAGATGCATTTATTACAATTTTTAATCGTATTGAGCAATTCAAAGGGAAAGGTTCTTTTGAAGGGTGGATGAAACGGGTTACCGTTAATACGGTTCTTCAAAAATATCGCAAGCAACGAGTATTTAATCTGTCTAATGAAGAACAGCTTGAAGAAGAAGCTGTAATTGAAATTGAAGACAATGTAGTTCCGTTGGATTTTTTGTTGAAAATAGTTCAGGAATTACCGGATAGATATCGATTGGTATTTACGATGTATGTGTTAGATGATTATGCGCACAAAGAAATTTCGAAAATAGTTGGAATTTCTGTTGGGACCTCAAAATCTAACTTGGCAAGAGCTAGAGGAATATTAAAAGTAAAAGTTGAAGATTATTATAAGATCAATAAATTAAAATAATAATAAGCCCTTTTAGGGATTAATGAAAAAAAATAAAAACATAGACGAATTATTTAAGGAACGATTCAAAAATTTTGAAGCAAGTCCTTCTCCGGATGTTTGGAATAAAATACAGATAAAACTAAAAGAGAAAGATGATCGAAAAGTAATTCCTATTTGGTTTAAACTAGGAGGTATTGCTGCTTTATTTGCACTATTATTTACCATAGGAAACGCTATATTAAATGTTCCCTTAAACAAAATAAACGACTCTATAGTTAATGAAAACTCTATTGAAATTAATACAGAAAAAGCAAACAATACAATAGTAAATCATAATGTTATCCAAAATGACATTGTTTTAACTGAAGATAATAATGAAGTAAAAAGCACTAAGAAGTTACTCATTAAAAAAGCTTCGAATTCCACTAATAATAGCAATGGAGTTAATCGTTCTGAAACTAAAGTAGCTTCCAATAATAAAAAACAAAGAGTTTCCAGAAAACACTCAAAGCAAGATCTAATTCAAAGTTCAGAACTCATTATTAAGAATCAAGAATCAGTAGCTAATGAAACTACTAATTTAATAGATAAAAGAGAGAATCAACTTATAAATAAAGATGTTGAAATTGATAAGAATATTGAAGTTGTGGCTGTAAATAAAATCACAAAAGATACACCTGAAAACCCTTCAAGCACTGAAAAGAAAGAACTTGTTAAGGAAGAAAACAAAAAATCTATTTTCGATGCAATAAAAGAAACCTCAGAAGAGGAAGTAGTTATCGCAAAATTAGATAATACACCAGACAATCGCTGGGAGGTTACACCAAATGTAGCTCCTGTATATTACAATAGCCTAACTGAAGGGTCTTCTATAGATCCATCTTTTTCGGATAATCCAAAAAACGGAGACTTAAATATAGCTTATGGCGTAAAAGTAAGTTATAATTTAAATAAAAGATTAAGTATGCGTTCTGGACTTAGTAATGTAAATTTAAGTTACTCAACGACGGGATTGGATATTGGGACCGGTCCTGTATCCGCTTCTACAGCCAGTATTGAGTATTCCAGTAGAAACAACGTTACTATTGTGGTAGATAAAGGAGCATTGGTAAATCAAAATCCAGACGAAACTTTTGGGAATGTCACTCCAAAATCAACCAATGGAGAACCCTTATTAAATCAAAAAATAAGTTATTACGAAATGCCTCTAGAATTAAATTATACATTAATTAATAAAAATTTTGGAATTAGTGTAATTGGTGGTTTTAGTGCTTTATTATTAGGAAATAATGAGGTTTCTATTGAAGCGGGTGATTTTAATGAAGTCCTCGGTGAGGCTAGTAATTTATCATCTCTTAGCTTTACAACTAATGTCGGATTAGGCTTGAATTATAGTTTATCTAAAAAGTTAATGTTTAATATTGAACCTATGTTTAAGTACCAACTCAATCCTTATACAGATTCATCTGTTAACTTTAAACCTTATTATTTAGGTATTTATAGTGGTTTGAGTTTCAAGTTTTAGTTTAGATTAAGTTAGTTTGGGGTTTGTGATTTCACAAACTTGTTAGAGAAAACCATCTTACGCCATAAGATGGTTTTTTCTTAAATTAAAAAGAAGGATTTTCTAACTCTTCTAATATGATAGCACGGGTTTTTTTATTTAGTTCTTTCTTCATTTCTATTGAATAGTTACTTGTTGATATTAATGGATGAAGCATCACTCTCATTTTTCCAGGACCCCCACTAAAAAAAGTATAAGAAAATAATTTTTTATTATCATGAAAAGTCACGGGAGCTATTGGAATTTTATGTTCAATAGCTAGACGAAAAGCACCATCTTTAAAATCATCTAAAATAATACTTTCATCAGACGGAACTCCTCCTTCGGGAAAGATACAGATACTATAACCTAGATTTATTTTTTGTTGGGCACTGTTAAAAACAGCTCGTCTACTTTGGGAGTTGTTTCTGTCAACTAAAATACAAGTCCGTTTATAAATAAAACCAAATAAAGGTATTTTACTTAGTTCTTTTTTTCCAACAAATACAACAGGATCTTTTGTGATAAAAAGCATTAGCATTATATCAATCATAGACGTATGATTAGCAACAATCATGTAACTTTCTCCCTTTTTAAACTTAACTCCTTTTTTTATAATTGGTATAAACCCCATCCCAAATAAAATGATATAGGCCCAAAAACGTGCTAATTTAAAAAAAACAGGATACCATTCTTTTCTCAAAATACTAATAAATAGAAAAGGGAACAATACAACAATACTTACAAGCATTAGTATGTAGTACCAAATACGGTAGAGAAGTATTGCTATATTTTTTAAAATTTTCAGCACTTGCCAAAAATAGCAAATTGAAGATAATCAAAAGGTTAAAAAATTTTATCTTTGTAAAAATTATAATAATAACTTTTTTTTGAATACACTAAAAATTGATCAACACTAATTCATTTTAATAAATAATTAGGGTGTTTAAAAACAATTAAAAGATTCCTGCTTAGACAGGATATAAATATGTCAAGAATATTAACAGGAATACAAAGTACAGGAACACCACATTTAGGTAATCTTTTAGGTGCAATTTTGCCAGCTATTGAAATGGCGAATAATCCAAAAAATGAATCCTTTTTATTTATTGCTGATTTACATTCATTAACTCAAATTAAAGATGCAAGCACATTACGCGATAATACCTATAGTACAGCAGCAGCTTGGCTGGCATTTGGTTTGGATTTAGACAGAACTGTTTTCTACCGTCAAAGTGATGTACCTCAAGTATCAGAACTTTCTTGGTATTTAAGTTGTTTTTTTCCTTATCAAAGGTTAACTCTTGCGCATTCTTTTAAAGACAAGACAGATCGATTGGAAGATGTGAATGCTGGACTGTTTTCGTATCCAATGTTAATGGCAGCCGATATATTATTATACGACGCACATATAGTTCCGGTTGGGAAAGATCAATTGCAGCATATAGAGATGACTCGCGATGTTGCCGCTCGTTTTCATAGTAAAATGGGAGAGACTTTTGTGATGCCAGAAGCAAAAGTACAAGAAAACACAATGTTGATTCCTGGTACGGATGGAGTAAAAATGAGCAAGTCTAAAAATAACATTATCAATATATTTTTAGATGATAAAAAGCTTCGCAAACAAATAATGGGAATACAGACAGACAGTATTTCTATGGAAGAATCTAAAAGTCCTGATGCGTGTAATGTTTTTAACTTATATAAATTAGTAGCCTCTGAAGGTCAAATAAAAGTAATGAGAGCTAATTATGAGGGTGGTAATTATGGGTATGGTCATGCCAAGCAAGCTTTATATGAATTGATTATCAATAAATTTTCTAAAGAAAGAGGAAGGTATAATTACTTTATGAAAAATTTGGATGAAGTTGACAAAGCTCTAGCAGTTGGAGCTAAAAAAGCTACTGCAGTTGCTAATGAGGTTTTAAGGAGAGTAAGAAAAAAATTGGGCTATTAATCGCTATATCAACTCAAAGAGTTTCCCAGGTAAAGGACGAATGATTTCTTTTAATTCCATATCAAGTAAAATTGAAGCTAATTTATAAGTGGGCATAGAACAATTTAGCGCAATATTATCAAGATCGTCTTTAGTTATTACTTTTAAATAATTAAAAACTACTTTTTCTTCTTCAGAAAGTTCAATAAATAATTGAGTTTGCAGAAGTTTTCTGTTTTTCTCCTCTAGTTCCCAGCCCAACATATATATTAAATCGGCAGCACTTGTAATTACATTAGCTTGTTGAGACTTTATTAAGTTATTGCAACCCTGACTTTGTAAATCTGTAGCTCTTCCGGGTAAAGCAAAAACATCTCTATTATAGGAATTAGCAATATCTGCCGTTACCAAACTTCCTCCTTTAAAAGCAGATTCAATAACAATCGTTGCTTGTGAAATTCCAGCAATGATTCTATTTCGTTTTAAAAAATTACTTTTATCAAACGCATCACTGCTCCAAAACTCAGAAATAAAGCCACCATTATCCATTACATTATCCATATATTTTTTATGCATTTTTGGATAAATTAGATTCATTCCATGAGCTAAACAAGCAACCGTTTGTAAACCATTTTTAATAGCTGTTTTATGAGCAGTAATATCTACTCCATAAGCAAATCCTGAAACAATAACAGGATTAAGAGGAGTGAGCTCTTCAATTAATTTTTCACAAAAAACCTTTCCATAGCTTGTGATTTTACGAGTGCCAACAACACTAATTATTTTATTTTTCTGAAGATCAATATTGCCTTTTTGAAAATATAAAATGGGCCCATCAATGCAATGCTTTAATCTCTCGGGATATAAATTGTCTTGAAAATAAAGCCATTCCAATTTATTTTCTTCAATAAAACGTATTTCTTCATCTGCTTCATCCAACTGAATTTTTTTAGAAAGCTCTTTCAATTTGAAGCTTCCAACGCCATTTATCTTTAATAAATTGGATTTTTTTTCATTGAAAATTCCTTCGGCAGAACCCACTTTATGAATTAGTTTTTTAGCAGTAGCATCTCCAATATTAGGAACACGTTGCAAAGCTAACGTATAGCGTAATTCGTTTTTCGATAACATATTTGATATTTAAAAGGGGGAGGCCTTAAAAATAACGAATTTAAACTGTTAATAAAAATCTGTTATTAAAATTGAATAAAAATAAAAATCAACTATATTTGTTTGAATGCAAATAACCACTTACATAAATGATTTACTTTACCGTTATGAATGTGTAATCATTCCTGGATTTGGAGCGTTATTAACTCATTATCAGTCCGCTAAAATTGATAGTGAAAACCAAACTTTTTATCCTCCTTCAAAAACCTTATCGTTTAACAGACAATTACAAACTAATGATGGTTTATTAGCAAATTATATTGCTTCGGTTGAAAAATGTAGTTATGAAACTTCACTTCAGAAGTTAAGAAATTATACAGGAAAATTGTCATTACAATTATCTGAAAGAGAAGTAGTATCCCTTAGTAATATTGGAGATTTTTATTTAAATACAGAAAATTCAGTACAGTTTACACCTTCTTCGAAACAAAATTTTAGCACAGCATCATTTGGGTTAACATCATTTGTATCTCCTAAAGTAACTCGAGAAGTTGATAAGGAAACAGTGGAGGCTTTAGAAGAAAAAGTTCCAATATACATCACTCCAGAAGTAGGTGCTAAGAATTCTTATTTAAAATATGCAGCAATCGCTTTAGTTGCTATTTCAATTGCAGGATTTACTGGGATGAAATTATATGAAGGAGAAGTACAAAAATATAATTTTGCTGAAAAACAAAAAGCAAACTCAATTGTAGAAAATCAAATTCAAGAAGCTACTTTTAGTTTTGAAAATCCGTTGCCAATTTTAAATATTACTTTTAAAAAGCAAACTGGTAAATATCACATTATCGCTGGTGCATTTAGAGTTGAATCAAATGCAGATAAAAAAATCCAACAACTTCGTGAGAAAGGATTTACTCCTGCACTTATTGGGGTTAATAAATATGGCTTACATCAAGTAGCATATGAGAGTTTTCAAGAACGATTAGATGCGCTAAAGAATCTTAGAAAGATTAAAAATACTCAAAATCCAGATGCCTGGTTATTAGTAAAAGAAATAGAAAAATAATTCTTCTCTATTAAAGATATCTTGTTCCTGAGATAACTTTGTACATTTGCAAAAAATAAATACTATGACTTCAAGAACACCAAGCGAATCGTATACCGTAGTAACCGATTTGGTTTTACCTAGTGAAACCAATCCAGTTGGAAATATGTTTGGTGGTGAGTTATTAGCTCGTATGGACAGAGCGGCAAGTATAGCCGCAAGAAGGCATTGTAGAAGAATTGTAACAACAGTATCTGTTAATCATGTTGCTTTTAGTAAAATGATACCTTTAGGAAGTGTTGTTACTATTGAGGCAAAAGTATCTAGAGCCTTTAAAAGTTCTATGGAAGTAGTAATGGATATTTGGATAGAAGACCGTGAAAGCGGTATGAGAAACAAATCCAATGAAGGAATTTATACTTTTGTTGCAGTAGATGAATCTGGTCAACCAGTTCCAGTTCCCCTTATAACTCCTGAAAGCGATCTTGAAAAAGAACGTTTTAAAGCTGCCTTAAGAAGACGTCAATTAAGTTTGGTAATTGCCGGAAAAATGAAGCCAGCTGAAGCCACTGAATTAATAGCATTATTCAAATAATTTCATTTTAAAAATTTAGAATTAAAAAATAGTATCATTAAATTTAGACATGACTAAAAATAAAATTAATTAAAAATAATGTTCGAACAATTAGTAGAATTCGCAAAAATAAACCCAATTTTATCTGCTTTTTATGCTTCGGTATTTACCTGGGGCTTAACTGCTTTAGGAGCTTCACTGGTTTTCTTTTTCAAAAAGGCAAATCGAGCAGTTTTAGATGGTATGTTAGGCTTTACTGGAGGAGTAATGGTAGCGGCAAGTTTTTGGAGTTTATTGGCTCCTGCAATTGAAAACAGTGAAGGAGAAGGCTTTGTAAAAGTGCTTCCAGCAGCAATCGGATTTGGACTTGGAGCTTTGACTTTATTTGGTATGGATAAATTAATGCCACATTTACACATTAACTTTAAAAAAGAAGAAGCAGAGGGGATAAAGACAGATTGGCATAAAACCACTTTATTAGTTTTAGCAATTACACTTCATAATATACCAGAAGGATTAGCTATTGGTGTTCTTTTTGGTGCTGCATCAACTTTGGGTGGATTTGAACAGACTGAAATGATAATTGCTGCTATTACTTTAGCAATAGGAATAGGTATTCAAAATTTTCCAGAAGGATTTGCAGTTTCTATGCCTTTAAGAAGACAAGGTGTTTCTCGTTTTAAAAGTTTTTGGTATGGACAACTATCTGCGGTTGTAGAACCCATTGCAGCAGTTGTAGGAGCAGTAGCTGTTGCTTTTTTTACTCCAATTTTACCTTATGCATTAGCTTTTGCAGCAGGTGCAATGATTTTTGTTGTTGTTGAAGAAGTGATTCCAGAAACCCAAAGAGATAAGTACACCGATGTCGCAACCTTAGGTTTTATTGGAGGTTTTATAGTCATGATGTCTTTAGATGTTGGTTTAGGGTAAAATAGTCTACCATACTATTTAACTATAGTTGATTTACAATAGTTATTATGAAATTAAGTTCTATTTATCATCTATTTTTTTCCAGCTTTAAAAGATCATCCAGGTACTAAAAAAAGGTGTTATAACCGCTAAATAAGTTTAGTGGCAAGCACAATCATTTTTACCACATTTGGTGTTTTCCCCATCCATGGTTGTGCTCTTCTTTTGTCTCCCCTCAAAAATTGGATTCCAAACAAATTTTTTAACTAGAAATCCTGTTGCTAATGAGAATGTAAGTATGACTAATATATGTTGCATTATTTAAGTATTTGATAAGCAGCTAAAGCAACAATATATGCTAAAGCAGTCATTGATAATAATTGCCATAATGGCCATTTCCATGAATTTGTTTCTCGTTTTACGATAGCTAAGGTACTCATACATTGCATCGCAAAAGCATAAAATAATAAAAGAGAAATACCACTCGCTAAATTAAATAAGGGCGTTCCATTAGATGGGTTGATTTCAGCAGCCATTCTTTCTTTTATAGTTTCTACTTCATCATTTCCAACACTATACATGGTAGCAAGAGTTCCAATAAACACTTCTCTTGCAGCAAATGAACTTATTAGGGCAATACCTATTTTCCAATCGTAACCTAGAGGTCTTACCGCAGGCTCTATAAATTTACCAACTATACCTATATATGAATTCTCTAATTTAAAAGATGATAATTTAATAGCTAGCTCCTCTTGTGATAAATTTTGTTGTTCGGTTTGTTGTAAAACAATTTCTTCAGCTTGATTGAAATCTCCAGGACCATAAGAACCCATAACCCAAAGAATTATTGAAATAGCTAAGATTATTTTACCAGCTCCAAATACAAATAATTTCGTTTTTTCTAATACGGTAATCCCCACATTTTTCAATAAGGGTAGCTTGTAATTTGGCATTTCAATCACAAAAAAAGACTTGCTTTTTACATGTAAATATTTGTCTAAGGTATAAGCTGCAATAATTGCAGCAGCAAAACCTAAACCATATAAAATTAAAAGCGTCAACCCTTGTAAACTAATAATTCCCAATACTCGACCTTCTGGAATAACCAATGAAATGATTATTAAATAAACAGGTAATCTAGCTGCACAAGTTATAAATGGAGTTACTAAAATTGTAATAAGACGTTCTTTCCAATTTTCAATATTTCTAGTAGCCATAATTGCAGGAATTGCACAAGCAGTACCAGAAACTAATGGCACAACACTTTTTCCGCTTAATCCAAAACGACGCATAATTCTGTCCATTAAAAAGACCACACGACTCATATAACCGCTTTCTTCTAAAATGGAAATAAATAAAAATAAAAATGCAATTTGTGGTATAAAAATTACAATCCCACCAAGTCCAGGTATGATTCCTTCTGTAATTAAATTTGAAAAAACACCAGGAGGTAAATTAATTTTTAACCATTCACTTAACAATGTAAATGAATTATCAATAAAGTCCATTGGATAGGTGCTCCAATCGAATATGGCTTGAAATATCAATAATAAAATAGAAAAGAAAATAACATAACCCCAAAACTTATGAGTTAATATTTTATCTAACCTACTTCTTAAATCTTTTGCATTTTTTGAATCAATTGATAAGGTCTCTTTTAGGGTGTCATTGATAAATTGATAACGGGCAATGGTTTCTTTTTGCTGTAATCGTTTTAGATTAGTTATAGATTCTGTTTGAAAGGGTTGGATTCCATTTATTTTCTTTCTATTTAACTTTCCAAAATTAACATCCTGGGTAACCACCAACCATAATTTATATAAATCTTGATTTGGGAAAGTTTTTTGAAGGCGTTCAAAATATTCGGGAGCGATTTTAGATGAATTTATACAAGGTGTTAAAGAGAGCGAATTGTAATTTGAAATTAAACTCTTCAAGGTTTCAATTCCAGTTTTTTTTCTGGAACTTAGTAAAACAATTTTAGTTCCTAATTTTTCTTCTAGTTCTTTAATATTAAGTGAAATGGCTTTACGTTTCATTCTGTCAGCCATATTAATTGCTAAAATGGTTGGAATTCCAAGATCTTTTATTTGTGTAAATAAAAGTAAGTTTCTTTTTAAGTTTTCAATATCTGCTATAACGACAGCCACATCGGGATAATCTTTATCTTTTTTATTAAGTAGTAATTCTATAACTACATTTTCATCTAAGGAAGAAGCATTTAAACTATAAGTCCCCGGGAGATCAATAATGTGGGCTTTTAGGTTTCTTTCAAGCTGGCAGGTTCCTTGTTTTTTTTCAACCGTAATTCCCGGATAATTTCCAACTTTTTGATTAAGTCCAGTTAGGATATTAAACACAGAGCTCTTTCCTGTATTTGGATTACCAATAAGTGCAACATTTATTTGTTTAGCCATTGATAAGTTCAATTTCAATCTTGCAAGCCATTTCCTTTCTGATAGCTAAATGACTGCCATTAATAGTAAGATATAATGGGTCTTTAAAAGGAGCTTCTTGTAGTAAAGTCACTTCATTACCAGGAAGGCATCCCATTTCTAACAATTTTAAGGGGATTACATCTACAGAGAAGTCTTTTATAACGGCCCGTTGCCCAATTTTTAAAGACGCAATAGAAAGCATTTTTTTATTTAGATTCATTTTAAACAACAAATGTAAACTAACAGATTGACATGGAAAAACGTTGTTTAATAAAAGATTTAATACTTCTAATGATAGGCGTGTTAATTTTCTCTTTTCAATATTTCGATATCTTTTAGAAGTTGTTCGATATCTAAATCATCAGTTCCATCATAAAAACCTCGAATTCTTTTTTTCTTGTCTACTAAAATAAAGTTTTCAGTATGTATCATATCATATTGATCACCATTACCATCGGTTTTAACTGCGAGATATGATTTTCTTGCAAGTTTATAAATTTCTTTTTTTTCTCCAGTAACAAGATTCCATTTTGTATCATTTACTCCTTTTTTAAGAGCGTATTTTTTTAATTGAGCAACCGAATCGATTTCTGGCGTAACCGAATGTGACAACAACATGATTGTAGAATCGTTTTTCAATTTGTTTTGGACTTCAAGCATATTATCTGTCATTATGGGACAAATAGTTTGACAGGTGGTAAAAAAGAAATCTGCTACATATATTTTATTTTTATAATCTTCTTGAGTAATGGTTTTGCCGTTTTGATTAATCAATGAAAAGTCAGAAATTATATGATATTTTTTTACATGTTGTATGGTACTATCTACGAGTTCAGCATTCACTTTCGCTGGTTGAAATATCGGTAAAACCTCATTAGGTTTTAAAACTTGATATATGATTGAAATAATTATAATGGAAAGAATTAATAGTACAAGCCCAAAAATTTTATACTTGGAAAAAAATAAAAGCATACTTTAAAAGTCTTTTTTTTAAAAAACAAAGTTAGGAGACTTTTATCAAATTACAAGTAAAATTTGGTCCCAAATGTTTTAAAAAATATCATTATTAGTGACTTTACAAAATAATTATTGTTTTTTCATTTTAAAACAAATTACAGAATCAAACTTAAATAGTTAATTAAAAGGTAATAAACGTAAGGTAAAAGAGATTTATAATATAAATTATCTATTTTTGCACCCTAATTTTATAGACTATGAGTCCATTTGCTGTTAAAGCACTACAATTGCTTCTAAGCCTTTCTTTACTAATTGTCCTTCACGAATTGGGGCATTTTATACCTGCCAAATTATTTAAAACTCGGGTAGAGAAGTTTTACCTTTTTTTTGATATAAAGTTCTCTTTATTTAAAAAGAAAATAGGAGAAACTGTTTATGGTATTGGTTGGTTACCACTTGGAGGATATGTGAAAATATCTGGAATGATTGATGAGAGTATGGACAAAGAGCAAATGGCCTTGCCCCCTCAACCTTGGGAATTTAGATCCAAACCAACATGGCAACGATTAATTATTATGTTAGGTGGTGTAACTGTTAATATTATTGTTGGGTTTGTAATATATATATGCATTTTTTTCTTTGTTGGTCAAAAAATTGTTACCAATGATGAATTGCCAAATGGTTTTGCTGTTTCTCAAACATTTAAAGACCTAGGTTTTAAAAATGGGGATAAAGTTTTAAAGCTCAATGGGGAAGATTTTGAAAATTTAAATAACTTAAACCGTTACTTATTCTTAAGAGATGTTAATTCATTGACCGTAAAGCACAGCGATGGGAATACGGAAACAATTTCGATTCCGGAGGAAGTTGGTATGACTATGTTTAAAGCAGGTGAATTAAGACCTTTTCAGCCTGTAAGAAGTAATGTTTTAGACACTATTATTCCAAATTATCCTGCTGAAAAAGCTGGATTATTAAAAGGAGATAAAATTGTATCAGTTAACGGAGTAACAACGCTTAATTGGGCAAGTTTATCAGAAAACATAAAAGCAAATCCTAGTACGGAAGTTACTTTAACTATTGATAGAGACGGGGGCTTAGAAACAATTAAAGTTACTCCTAGGGAAGATGGTACCATTGGAATTAATAATTTCGGTTTAGAGTATGAAAATGCATACAAACAAGTAAAATATGGCTTTATTGAAAGCTTAGGAGGAGGAATCAACTATGGATATAATGTTTTAACAGACTATGTAAAACAATTTAAATATGTATTTACATCTGAGGGAGCTACACAAGTAGGTGGGTTTGGAGCAATTGCTAATTTATTTCCTGGTACATGGAATTGGATTTCTTTCTGGCATACCACTGCTTTAATTTCAATTATTTTAGCATTTATGAATATTCTGCCAATACCAGCATTAGACGGTGGACATGTAGTATTTTTATTGTATGAGATGGCTACGGGACGTAAGCCTAATGAAAAGGTAATGGAGTATGCACAGATGGTAGGATTTATATTATTAATTGCATTGGTATTATTCGCAAATGGGAATGATGTTTATAGATGGTTATTTAAATAATAAAAAAATAAAAATTGTTTGCTGCACATAAAAAATAAATTATATTTGCACCCGCCTACAAAACTAATAAGGTTTTCAAAGGCAAAATTTAAGTTCTTATAATAACGTTTACTACCATAAATTCCTCTTTAGCTCAGCTGGTTAGAGCACCTGACTGTTAATCAGGGTGTCCTTGGTTCGAGTCCAAGAAGAGGAGCCATATTAGACAGGAGGTCATTTTTGACCTCCTTTTTATTTTTATCACTTTTTAAAACCTTGCTGGCCAACATAATAAACTTGATCTCTGGAGTGAAAATGTGGTTGCAACTCTCAAAATCGAAATTTTCGAGTTTTTCCTCAAAGATGCAACAAAGAATCTTCTTTTTGGTATTCACATCGGCCGGAAACCATTAACTTGCTCACTTAAATGCAAGTATAAAAATGATGCGATTAAAAGGTTGCCTAAAATTAGTGTTTACTCTTATAGTTGGCTTGGCTTATGGTGTGGGTTTCGGACAGCAAGACAGCTCCCAAATACCGACTATACTTATTACATATGTTTCCAATTCCGGCAACACGGAAAAGTTGGCCAAATCGGTATACAAGGGCGCGACGGAAAACAACAGCGTTCATGTGGTCCTTAAGTCTGTATCGGAGACCACCAATGAGGATGTAATTTTAGCAGATGCCATTATCTTAGGATCACCAGTTTACAATGCCAATCCGGCTCCGGAGCTATTAACGTTTATTCAGGGCTGGCCTTTCGAAAAAACACCCCTACAGGATAAAATTGGAGCGGTTTTTGTAACCGCAGGAGGCATTTCTTCAGGAGAAGAACTGGTTCAAAACGCGCTGCAAAATGCCATGCTCATATTTGGCATGGTGGTGGTTGGTGGCGGGGAATGGACTACTCCTTTTGGAGCTTCCGCCATTAATGAAGAATTGAAGGGTTACCCGGAAAGGGATGATCTGTTTTCAAAAAAGGGCGAGCAGCTCGGCAGGCGCCTACGAGACGCGGTATTGCGGTGGAATGCGAAGTGATATTTGGTATTTAAGACAACAATGAAATCTTTAAGAATTTCAATCCTATTATTCACATTACTAAATATGCTTCTCTTCTTTTTCACAAGACAAAAAAGTGTTAATTAACCCTTTTATAGTAGTCTATATAAAACGGGCATCGCAACGATTTGGTTTGCTGTGAAATTTTTAAGAACGAAACTGTTTAGTCCTTTGATAATTCCAATCCTACCGAGGATAAGAATTGGCAATATATCAATTAAACGATTCCATTTGCAATGATTGATTAATGCATAATCACATTTTTTATTCAGCGGAGATAATGGAGTGCTATTAGTCAAATTAGCATTTTCAGTCCACCATCCAGCAGTATATTTCCATACATCCAATACAGTTTTCTCATCTTTACAATAAAAATAATTGAAAAGAAAAACGCCATTTGTATTTTTATCTACTTCTGCTATTTTCATTTTATTTTGCGCTTTAGTTTTAAAAAAACGCTCAGTATTAGCTCTTAAATAGTCTTCAATTTCTATTAATTTTTTATTGTTTTCTATCACATCAAGATTGTCTATAGATTCTGATTGGATAAGGATTACAATATCAAATTTTGCGGGTTGGATCTCAATATTTTTTTCTTTAATTAATTGAAGTCCTTCTTTACTCCCAGGAGGGATTATAAAACCGGAAAATAAATCAGCTCTCTGTACGCCTTCTATATCCGTAAGTAAAGAAATTTTATCTTTTAATTCACACTCTAATTTTCTTTTATGACTTGATTTTTTAAAGAGGTGTTGTGGTTCAATTTCAGCTGCAATAAAAATATATCCAAAGGAATTTGGGGAGGATAACATTCCTTGTTCTTCAATGTTTTCTGCTAAAGTGGGATTGATTATTTTCATTTTTTTTTAAAGATATTTCCCTTGCTGATAAGAAAAACAAACAGCAATGAAATAATAAATGAAAACAGATAGGCAAAACCCTCTTTTTGAGAGTTTATTCCAATATGATTTAAAATAAAATTTATGAAAAGATAACGCAACATTATTATTTTCTTGAAGCTTTAATTTTTTTGGTCTCTTGAAGCGTTATTCTTAATCCCAGCCAGGCCGGTATTAGAGGTAATGCAGCAGTTGCTACCCCCGCAGTATATTGCCATTCCCCATAAATTATAAATGGAAAAATAAAATGCGTCAATTCTGCTACTGTCATTGCAAAATAAAAGAAGGACAGAAAATAATAACCCAATGGCCATTTTTTTAGGATTAATATGGCTCCAGCAATCCACATGATTGGACCAAAAAAGGCTGCAAAGGTCAAAAAATCTCTTTGTGTAACAGAACTGCCTCCCAATTGTGAAGCCACCTGTTCAAACCCAAAAATATATTCCTCGTAAACGTGAACAATAAAAAAGATGACAGCAAGTAAATAATAGATGATGACTTTTGAAGTATCGAAATGCGTTTTATAACTCGTTTTCAAATACAACAAAAATCCGCCTGCACCTGCTCCTCCAATAACAATTGGGCCGATTTTACCTAACAAAAAATAAGAGAAAATAGAAAGAAATATTATAAATACACCTGGAATTAAAATATCTTTGTTTTTCATTTATAAATAATTATATGTGGTTATCATACATACTTATCGTAAATAAGTAGTGCTAAAGTAATTGATTTTTAATAATTTAAGGGATAATTAACCAAAATTGTAAAAAAACTAATTTTAACACCTATTCTTTTATTGATAATTTAAACTGTTTAACAGAAGAGAGCTACATACTTATAAAAACGCAAATGATAAATGGCTTTTAAGTGAAATAACTGCAATTTCTAACAATAAATGAAACTAAACCACAGGCACATCATCTTCTATAAGTTATGTTATAAAATACACTTTACCCAGAATGAAACAAGCTACTTCCTTCACAATTAAAGGAAGTTTACGGTCGTTAATTAAGTGTTATTGAGAATGGAGAAATGGATGTTGTCCAAGGCGAGTGGATCGTCAAAAGAAGAAATTGTGTTGCAGCTCCGAGTAATAGGGGGAGCATCTTATAAAAGTAAAACCGTTATACTGTTATAGTATAGCGGTTTTTGTTTGTCAAATAATATTTTGTAAATAAAACTTGACATTTTAAATAAAAGATTTATTTTTGTCAAATAAACTTTACAAATTATGAAAGAAGAAAGAAAAAAACATCTGCTAAACTTAGGATTATGGACGTGGTCATGGGTTGCTACTTTGGCAATTGCCACATTTGGACCAAAATTTATTTGGGATGACCATACCGTACTAACAACCTTTGCAATACTTACAAACCTTGTTAATGGTGTACTTATGATCTTGGCAAATAGAAAGTTATTTAACCATTATGATGAATTGGAGCGGAAGATTCATTTGGAGTCTTTAGCATTAACACTTGGGTTGACTGTTATAATAGGACTCACCTATTCGTTATTGGATCAAGTCAACCTAATACCGTTTGATGCAGAAATAGGAATTCTTGTTGGATTTGTTGGACTAACCTATATGATTACTTTATTGATTAATAGAAAAAGATATTCATGAAGAATCGGGTTAGAGAATTAAGAAAACTGAAAGGCCTAACGCAAGAACAATTAGCTGAAGTGATTGGAGTTTCGAGACAAACTATAAATGCTATTGAAAAGGAGAAGTTCGACCCAAGCTTACCCACAGCATTTAAAATGTCAAAACTATTTGATCTTCCTATTGAAGATTTCTTTCTTTTTAATGAAGTAGAATAGATTTTGTGCTGCAACTTTGAATAATAGGGGGAGCAGAACAACCCTTTATATCATTGATGTAGAGGGTTTTTGCTTTTATAGAGTTTTAGTGGACTCTCCCACTCAAACCAGTCTCGAAAGCCTCCTAAAAGGTTTCTACTTATCTGATAACAAACATCTCAAAGAACAATTTAAAACTACAAAAATTGGCAGACAATTGACAGATACTTATGTTCTTTTCGACTTTTAGCATTTTTCTCAACGGTCGTTGTACCAAGTCCTCTGAACTATTTTTTGCAAAAAACCACCCTAAATTAATAGAATGGCTTTATTTTATTTGTTTCTACTATAAGAATTTTTCTTATTTATTGTGAGAACCATCACAAAATCCATCAAGGTTTTGAGTGTTTCCACATCCACATTTAGGTTTGTCTGACATAATAATTATAATTTAGATTATAAATATATTATTAAAACTCTTTAGAATGAATATAGATTAAGCTTTAAACACTATTACTGGTTTAGTATTTAGGAATATTTTCTTTTTCATCTCACATAACATTATAAAGGTTAGCATTTATAAATAGTTGATTTTTCGTCATTTTCGACATTTTTTATCTTTTTTTAAGTGTTTTTTGTCTGTTTTTAGTCTTTTTTGATAGTTTTTGTTGTTTTTTTAAATATGCTATTAAAAATTAATAACCCAAGAAATGCTATAATTGAAAGCTGTAGCAAAGCTATTCTATATAAAGAAAGTAGTAGTTAGATTTAGATAGAAGGTATCTCTTCGGTTGCTAATTCAGCTAATCTAAAACTCTTAACTAAGTTAGGTATATAATTATTATATTTATAGCATATTTAAAATATACAACATGAAAAAATTATTATTAGTTTTAGCCTTAGGATTGGCATTTATCTCTTGTAATGAAAAAGAAAAAGAGAAGATCATAGCCGAATCAGAGGTAATAGACCCTTTGAGAAAGGTAATATATATTAAGAATAAAAACAGCGAGGGAAAAGAAATTGAATTAAAGTTTAGAGCCTCAGAGCTATATGAAGTTAGGAAGTTGCCAATACCTGATGAGGCTATGTTAAATAAAACAGCAAATTTAGCTTTTAAGTATGCTGATTATGGTGTAGATAACACATTTACTTATGAGTTTTTGAGCGGAATCAAAGACCCTATTTATTTAAACCCTAATGATGAAGGAGGAGGCATGAATATAGTTATAAAAGGGAAAGCTCTTAATATGTATGGTGTTCCTATATCAGTTACTACTGCTATTACATTTAATACTGAGGGAGATGTAATGAAATATGATGATGGCAGATTACGAATTACTACGACTAAGTATTAAACAATAGACAAACCAAGTAAAACTAAAGCCTCTTACATTCATTTTAGGTTTTTTTATATAGGTAAGTTCAAGTCAGTTTAATAATTATTAATTCCAAATTTTAGACTTTGGGTTTTATGTGGTAATTACAATTATTATTTTGTATTTAGTGATAGCTTTTGGTTATTTAATGTTACCCACTAAAGAGGATTAATAAAAAAGCACAATTTGCTTAATAGATTTTATATAATCTTCTTTACTATTATACAGACCATTTTTTTACCATTTATCACCTCCATATTTATTACCATAATGATTAAATAATGCATTTAAAATATTCATTAACACTACTAAGCTTTCTTTTTTTATCTTTTGCAAATGCACAATCTTTCTTGGCAAAGGTGATCGATCAAGAAACTCAAGAACCAATACCGTATGCAACAATAGAGACAGGATTGCACCAAGGAATGGTCTCTAATGAAGAAGGGGAATTTACATTCTTATTAGAAAATATTATACCAACACCAGATTCTATTTATATATCTTATATGGGATATGAAACAAAAGGCATTGTCTTTGAAGAAAACGATGGAATTACAATACCCTTAATTCCTAAGCTTTACGAGCTTAAGGAAGTGTTTTTAACTACAGAAGTACTTACCATTAAAGAGATTATTAAAAAAGTAAAAGACAGCTTAGATAAAAACTATGCATTTAATTTAACAAAAAAGAAAATTTTCTTTCGTCAATCTGAAATTAATAATATAAAAAAGATGGACTTTGGATTTAAAAAATCTACTATTGATGAGTTAAATAAGGAGCTCTTGGACAGTATTACAAAGCTCCTTCCAAAAAAATCATCTTACTATAGAGAAGTAGTTGCAGATTTATATGGAGATTACAATAATTACAAGCTCAATATTAATAAAGCCGCAGAATTGTACGATAAGAATAACGATATATCGCTTTCGGGAATAGAAAAAAAGTTAGAAGTTATATTTAATGAAAACATAAAAAAAGATTCTTATTTGAAAATAAAATCAGGGTTCTTTAGCACTAAAAAGCAAGTCGACTCTATCCTTCAAGAAAATGAAGAAGCAAAAGCAACCCTAGAAAAGAAAAAAAAAGAAGGTACTCTAGAATTTCAAGAACAAATAAGCAATCAAATAGCTAATTTATACGAGCAGTTATTTTTTCAAGAAGGCAGCATAATAGATGTGTTAGATAACTCAGGTAGGTATAATTTCACATTGGATAATTATACAGTAATTAATGAAATGGCTGTTTATATATTACAATTTACCCCTAAAGGCGGGAAAGACTTTAAAGGTACGATGTATGTAAATACTCAAGATTTTGCCATTGTACGTTTAGATTTTGAAAATGTAAAACCACTAAATAACTTTGCGCTTCTTGGAATTACCTATCGAAATAACATTTATAAAGGTAAAATGTTATTTGATAAAGATGAGAATGGAAGTTATAGTCCACGATTTTTAGAGCTATTGGATGGTAGTTATATGGGTTTCGATAGACCTGTGAAGGTGATAGAAAAAAACAAGAATGTAAGAGGTAGAAGAAAACAAAACGAACTTTTCTTAAAGTTACATATTCAAGGAAATCAATTACAAAAACAAGAGTTAGTTGTTTTTGAATCAGAAAATATAACGCAATCTTCCTTCGACCTTGTAGATGGAAAACAAATAATTAAAGCGACCTACTTATCTAAATACGATCCTATGTTTTGGAAAGACTACTCTATTATGGAACCCAATGAAGCTATAGAGTCTTTTAAAGTAGTTGAGTAAAAAAATCAATTCACTTTAAAACCATCTATAACTTTCTATTTTGACCTCCTTCAAATGGAAGCAAAAATATCTCATTGATAGACCCTTTTAGGCTTAGGGTAAAATCGATAAAAATTTAGCTCCTTTTAATGAACCCTCTTTACAATTAAATAATAATCATTTTCCAAAGATAAATACCCTTGGTCGTATAAATAAAAATAAACAGATCCTGTTTTTGTAGTATAGGTGCTGGTAAAATTTTCAAAATTAAATCCCAATCTGGATAGTTTTTCCTTTGTAGTTTTGGTTTTACCTTCTGGATTTAGAGATTCTAATATCCGATAGTTTTTTCGCAAACTATTATTAATATTCCTAATAAGGTTTTTGCTATCCTTGTTTAAAGCATTGTTATGAGTATTTCTGCAAGCATCACTGCAAAATTTCTTATCGGCCCTACCGATAATCTTATCACCGCATTCCGGACAAAGTTTTTTCATGCCTATAAAACTACCAATAATATTTTAGAATCTTTATTTTTTTTCTTTAAAATGAATTTTACAGGGCTTTTTTATTTGCTTAATTATAAGGCAATAAGCATTGTCTTATCTTAACATTTTATTAATTTCGCAGCTATCTTGAAGATGATAAATTTTATATTGAAAAATATTACATAATGAGCAGAGCATTTAAAACATACCAAGGTCTAAACCTTCCAAAATTAGGAGAAGAAATACTCGAATTTTGGGAAAAAGAAAACGTCTTTGAAAAAAGTGTTTCTTCTCGCGAAGGAAAAACGCCTTATGTTTTTTTTGAAGGGCCTCCTTCTGCCAACGGCTTGCCAGGAGTACATCATGTGCTAGCTCGTACAATTAAAGATATTTTTCCTCGATATAAAACCATGAAAGGCTTCCAAGTAAAGCGAAAAGCAGGTTGGGATACTCATGGGCTTCCCATAGAATTAGGCGTGGAAAAAGAATTAGGAATTACTAAAGAAGATATTGGTAAAACTATTTCAGTGGAGGATTATAATGCGGCTTGTAGAAAAGCAGTAATGCGTTATACAGGTATTTGGAATGACCTAACTAAACGAATTGGTTATTGGGTAGATATGGAAGATCCATATGTAACCTATGAGCCAAAGTATATGGAAACAGTTTGGTGGTTATTAAAAGAAATATACAACAAAGGATTACTGTATAAAGGCTATACAATTCAACCATATTCACCAAAAGCAGGAACTGGATTAAGTTCTCACGAGTTAAATCAACCTGGCACCTATCAAGATGTAACCGATACAACTGTTGTTGCTAAATTTAAAGCAATTAAAGATACCTTGCCAGACTTTTTAAAAATTTTGGATGGGGATATCTACTTTTTAGCTTGGACCACTACCCCTTGGACCCTACCCTCCAATACGGCTTTAACAGTTGGTAAAAAAATTGACTATGTGTTAGTTAAAACTTTTAATCAATACACTTTTGAGGCATCACAAGTAATTTTAGCTAAAAATTTAGTTGAAAAACAATTTTCAGGTAAGTTTGAAAATGTAGCATTAGTACAAGATTTATTTTCCTATGAAAAAGGAGCTAAAAAAATTCCTTATATCATTCTTAAAGAATTTAAAGGAGTTGATATTTTAGAATCTCGCTACGAACAATTAATGCCGTTCACACTGCCTCATGACCAACCAGAAAATGCATTTAGAGTAATTCCTGGCGATTTTGTAACCATTGAAGACGGAACAGGAATTGTTCATACAGCTCCAACTTTTGGAGCAGATGATGCTATTGTTGCAAAACAAGTAGAACCAGAAGTTCCACCTATGTTGCTAATGGATGAAAACCAAAAGTTAGTTCCTTTAGTAAATTTACAAGGTAAATTTAGACCAGAAATGATTGAATATGCTGGTAAATACGTAAAGAATGAATATTATGCTGATGGAGAAGCACCAGATAAATCGGTAGATGTAGAGATTGCAATTCAATTAAAAACAGAAAATAAAGCATTTAAAGTTGAAAAATACACCCACAGTTACCCAAACTGTTGGCGTACTGATAAGCCAATATTATATTATCCATTAGATTCTTGGTTTATAAAAGTAACCGATTTTAAAGATCGAATGTTTGAGTTAAACCTTGGGGTTAATTGGAAACCTAAAGCTACAGGTGAAGGACGTTTTGGTAATTGGTTAGCAAATGCAAACGATTGGAACTTATCGAGGTCAAGGTATTGGGGTATCCCGCTTCCTATATGGCGTACTGAAGATGGAAAAGAAGAGATTGCTATTGGTTCTATTGAAGAATTAAAAGGCGAAATGAAAAAAGCAGTGGATGCTGGATTCATGCAAAAAGACATTTTTGATGATTTTGTAACAGGAGATTTTTCGGAAGATAATTACGCAAAAGTAGACCTTCATAAAAACATTGTTGACGATATTGTATTGGTTTCTAAAAAAGGAAACCCTATGAGCCGTGAAGCCGATTTAATTGATGTTTGGTTTGATAGTGGAAGTATGCCTTATGCTCAATGGCATTATCCTTTCGAAAATAAAGAAAAAGTAGATACTACTTGGCGAAAAGCAGATTTTATTGCTGAAGGAGTAGATCAAACACGTGGTTGGTTTTATACGCTGCACGCTATTGCAACTATGATTTTTGATGATGTTGCCTATAAAAATGTAGTTTCAAACGGATTGGTATTAGATAAAAATGGACAAAAAATGTCTAAGCGTTTAGGAAACGCAACAGATCCTTTTGAAACAATCGATACATTTGGACCAGATGCTACTCGTTGGTATATGATAAGCAACGCCAACCCTTGGGATAACTTAAAATTTGATTTAGCAGGAATTTCGGAAGTAAGAAATAAATTTTTTGGAACACTCTATAACACTTATAGTTTCTTTAGTCTGTATGCTAATTTGGATAATTTTAGTTATTCAGAAGCAGCTATTTCATTAGAGAAAAGACCAGAAATAGATCGTTGGATACTTTCAGAGCTACATACTTTAATCGAAAGAGTAGATCAATATTATAGTGAATATGAGCCAACAAAGGCTACAAGAGCGATTTCAGATTTCGTTCAAGAAAATTTAAGTAACTGGTTTGTTCGTTTAAGCAGAAGACGTTTTTGGAAAGGTAGTTATGGCGAAGATAAAATATCGGCATATCAAACATTACACACCTGTTTATTAACGATAGCTAAGTTAAGCGCACCTATTGCTCCCTTTTTTATGGACCGCCTTTATAATGATTTATTGAATGGAACTGTTAAATTTGATGAGATTTCGGTGCATTTAAGTAACTTTCCAACATCAGACTCGTCATATATTGACAGTGCATTGGAACATAAAATGAAAAAGGCTCAAACAATATCTTCATTAGCGTTATCCTTACGCCAAAAAGAAAAGATTAAAGTTAGACAACCTTTACAAAAAATTATGATTCCTGTTTTAAATAATAAACAGCGTGAAGAAATAATAGCGGTTTCAGATTTAATTAAATCTGAAGTTAATGTGAAGGAAATTGAATTGATTGATGAAGGATCTGGAATATTAGTAAAACAGATAAAACCAGACTTTAAAAAGTTAGGGCCTCGCTTCGGAAAAGATATGAAATCTGTTGCACAAGTAATTACTAATTTTGGTCAAGAAGAGATTTCAATTCTTGAAAAAGAAGGAGAAATTAATGTTTTAATTAACAAAAAAAATACTACATTGTGCAAAGATGATGTAGTGATAAGTTCTCAAGACATTGAAGGTTGGTTGGTTGCAAATAGTGACGGTGTTACGGTGGCTTTAGATGTGACCATTAGTACAGAATTAAAGAACGAAGGAATTGCTAGAGAATTGGTAAACCGAATTCAAAATTTACGTAAAGACTCTGGTTTTGAAGTAATGGATCGAGTTGAGGTAACTATTCAGGAAGATGAAAACTTAAAAGTTGCGGTAAACCAAAATTTAGAATATATTAAACGTGAAACGCTAACAGATGTTTTGTGTTTTTATCAAAAATTAGAGGAAGGAACTGAAATAATATTTGATGAAATAACAAGCAAGTTAGCCATTAAAAAAATTTAAAATGAAACAAGGAACATACGACAGATATTATGATGCGGATTTAGAAGAATTCAAGCAACTAATCCTTGAAAAAATCAAAAATGCACAAAAACAATTAGAATTAATTGAAAGTGCTTTTAAAAACGATAGCGATAACGGAACCAATGATACCTCACCAACGTTTAAGGCTTTTGATGAAGGAAGTCATGTAATGAGTAAAGAAGCAAATGCTCAATTAGCTATACGTCAAGAAAAATTTATTCGCGATTTAAAAAATGCATTGATCCGTATAGAAAATAAAACCTACGGAGTTTGTCGTGTAACAAAAAAATTAATTAATAAAGAACGGTTAAAATTAGTTCCTCATGCCACTCTTAGTATGGAAGCTAAGAATATGCAATAGTAAATTAATAAGATCGTTAAAGTTCCAAATTCTAGAACAGCTAAATAGCTTACAGAATTTGGAATTTATTTTTTAAATACAAATTAAATAATATTATTTTTGCCAAGCATATAAAATATGATGTCTCTTAAAAAATCCATATTTATTATATTTTTGATCTTAGTAATCGATCAGATTTCAAAAATATACATTAAAACTCATTTTGTATTAGGTGAAAGTATACCTGTTTTTGAATGGTTTAAAATTGCCTTTGTAGAAAACGAAGGAATGGCTTGGGGAGCTAAAATTCCTGGCAAATACGGAAAATTAACACTTACCCTTTTTAGGTTAATTGCTATTGTTGGTATAGGCTATTGGCTATGGGATTCCATAAAAAAGAAACATTCTAAAATACTGATTGTTTCTATTGCATTAATATTTGCTGGAGCATTTGGTAATATTATTGACTCTGTATTTTATGGAATTATTTTCAACGAAAGTCATCTGCAAATTGCGACTATATTTCCTCCAGATGGAGGCTATGGCACTTTATTTCATGGGAAAGTGGTAGACATGTTGCATTTTCCATTATGGGAAGGATTTTTACCAAAATGGCTGCCTTATTGGGGAGGAAATTACTTCACTTTTTTCGATCCCGTATTTAATATTGCAGATATGTCTATTAGTACCGGTTTTGGAATATTATTAGTTTTTAGCAATAAGGCTTTTCCCAAACCAGAAAATGAGGTCCGTGTTTCCTCTTCAAATTCAGAAGAAAAAGATTCTTAATAATTAAATTACATTTCTAATGATTGTAAAAAGAATCATTAAAGCGACTATGGTAATAAAGCATTTAGTAGAAATAATGATGTCTGGTAAAATAATATTAAATGGTTTTAATAACAATTTAATAAAAATAAAAAGTAATAGGGGTGCAAAAAAATAGATAAGTAAATTAAGTTGAGCAGCTTTTATGAAATTACCATGTAATAACTCATGAAAAGCACGTTGAGCTCCGCAACCAGGACAATCTAAACCACTAATAGTTTTACTAATACAAGCTACAAAAATTGCTTCTCCACTCGATGGATCATTGTTGTAAAAATAATAGATACCTATTCCTAATAGCGTAAAGGCGATTATTGATAAAAGTTTATAAATCAAAACAGGTTATTGAGTAATAGTATAGGTCTCTAATATTTTCTGATAAGCAGCTATTCCTCCAAAAACAAATAAGAAAATTAAATTGAAGGCTAGAAGTCCTATCGCTATAAAAGATACTATTTTTGAGTTTTTAGCAGAAGAATTTGCTCCAGCGAAATTACCCCTTTCAAATTTTGTTTTCACCTGACTTGATAATACAATTGCAATAATTCCAAGAATAAGCCCAATACAACAAGGAGAGCACGGTCCTAAAACAGTAGCAATGATTGCTAAGGTCATATTATTATTTGGCAGGGGATTTTCAGAAAAAGAAGCGGTTTCCATAGAAGAAGATTTTTATAAATTCAGTTTTAAATATACTGCGAATTTTTAAAATGTATATATTTTAGTAGGTGTTATGCAAAAATTTAGAGGGATATCTGTCTTTTCATTTGGAATTTTTAATTCTGGCTCGAATAAAGAGACTCCAATAAATAGGGTTTTAGAATTACATTTTTCTAAAAAACGATCATAAAACCCTTTACCATAACCCAATCTATTTCCTTTAATATCATAAGCTAATAGGGGTACAAAAACAACATCAATTTTAGAAGGTAGGATTTCAATTCCTGAAATAGGTTCTGGAACTCCATAATTAGATAATTTTAAAGCAGTATTGTCTTGTAATAAAATATGTGACATCTCTTTATTGTTTTCAACTTTTGGAATCATTATGCTTTTGTCTTTCCCTTGTAAAATATGGAGTATAAACTCTGTATTTATTTCTTTTTTATTAATGATAGTTAAAAAAATATGATAATTTGAAAATTCCCAAATAGGTAATTTTAAAGAATTATTTGCAATAGCAATACTTAAATCTTCTAAATCTTCATCAGAAATACCAGCTCGTAACGATAGGTATTTTTTTCTAAAATTATTTTTATTCATCGGTACTTTTCTTTTCTTGATTTTTTTAAATATCTTATTTAGTAGAAATATGAAATATAGCATCACCTTGATGAACAATTGGAGTTTGGTTTACATTAATAATAAAACCTTCATTAGTAGCGGTAACATTAAATGTCATTTTCCCATATGGATCTGTAATAGTTGCAAGTATCTCTCCTTTTTCCACCCATTGAGAACACTTTATATTTAAATGAAAAAGCCCGCTCTTTTTTGCGCGAATCCATCTTGATTTTTCAATAATCAAACTATCTTTAATTGGATTGGTGACATTAAACTTTGAATCTAACATATCTAAAAAATATAAAAAACGTTTAATTCCTCTAACTCCATAATTAACAATTTGAGTATTGCTTTCTAATGATTTACCTCCTTCAAAAAGTACCATTGGAATTCCTAATTTATCACAGGTTGATCTATATGATTTTTTTAAGTTTTTTGAATACACTATAAAAGGCACATTAAATACTTTTGCTAATTTTAAAAGGTTTTCGTCTCCTGGGTTCACTCTTACTTGAGGCGCATTAAATCGACTGGCTCCACCAGTATGGAAATCCATGCAGTAATCTACATGCGGCAATACTTGGGTTGTTAAATAATAGGCAACCCTACTAGCTAAAGATCCTCTTTTATTTCCTGGAAATACTCTGTTTAAATCTCTTCCATCAGGAAATGCTCTCTCGGTATTTAAAAAACCAAATACATTTAATATAGGAATACAGATAATCGATCCTCTTTTAGGTTTGTTTATTTTTCTAGCGATTAATTGTCTGACAATTTCAACACCATTGATTTCATCTCCATGAATAGCTGCAGTAATTAAAATTGTAGGACCTGGAATCAACGATCTTTCAATTATAACAGGAATCGCAATATTAGTAGAAGTAAATAGTTTTGCAATATTAAAGTCAACTGTTTTACTTTCACCTAATTCTATTTTTTCACCTAATATCTCAAGAGTTTTTACAAATTCACTCATCAACGTTTATTTCTTTCAATATAACTTATTATTTTTTTTGAAATATTAATTCCAGTGGTTTTTTCAATACCTTCTAGGCCTGGAGATGAATTAATTTCAAGCACCAAAGGTCCTTTTTTAGATTGTAAAATATCAACTCCACAAACACCTAATTGTACTGCTTTTGCTGCTTTTAGTGCAACACTTTCTTCCTTATAAGTTAATTTTACATTTAAAGAGGAACCTCCTCTATGTAAATTAGATCTAAAATCTCCGTTCTTACTTTGTCTTTTCATAGCAGCAACTACTTCTCCATCTACCACAAATATTCTTAGATCGGAACCATTGGATTCTTCAATATATTCTTGAAGTAAGAATTTAACACCAGCTGTTTTTAATGTTTCAATAGTAGATAAGGCATTAAGATAAGTTTCAGCTAATATTACTCCGTTACCATGAGTCCCTTCTAAAATTTTTATAATAATCGGTTGGTTTTTAAAATTAGAAAGTAAGTATTCTAAGTTTGAAGATGCTCCAAGTATTGTTTTTGGGATTGGAACATTGGCTTTAGAAAGTAATTGAGAACAGGTCCATTTATCTCTGGTTTGCAAAATTGCTCCAGCAGAAACAATTGAAAATACTCTCATGGCATTAAAATGTCTAACTAAAGTAGCTCCATAATAAGTGTTGGATGCTCCAATTCTAGGGATAATAGCATCTAAATCGTCTACAATTTCATTATGAAACTTTACTATTGACCTCCCGTTTTCGATCGATAAAGAGCAATGAGATGGATCTAAAACTTCCATGACATGCTTATTTTCAGTGCCTGCTTTTAGTAAAACTTGAGTTGAGTAAAGAGCTTCCCCTTTAGATAAAATAGCAATGTTCATTATATTAATATTTCATTGTTGCTAATTTAGTTATTTATCTATTAGGTTTGATTTCTCATTTAATAAAACATCAATTATCTTTGACCTATGACAATACCATCGGTAGCATTACAAACAACAACTTTACCCAATAAACCGGGCGTGTATCAGTATTATGATAAAGATGATAAATTATTATATATAGGAAAGGCAAAGAATCTTAAAAAAAGGGTGTCTTCTTATTTCACTAAACAGCATGATTCAGGTAAAACAAGAGTATTAGTAAAAAAAATTGTCACTATAAAGCATATCGTTGTTGATACGGAAACTGATGCTTTATTATTAGAAAATAATCTTATAAAAAAATACCAGCCACGGTATAATATCTTATTGAAAGACGATAAAACCTATCCGTGGATTTGTATTAAAAAGGAACGATATCCTAGAGTTTTTTCTACTCGAAGAATGATTAAAGACGGGTCTGAATACTTTGGGCCTTATACAAGTAAGAAAACAGTTCATACCTTGTTGGACTTAATTAATGGTCTGTACCCATTGCGAAATTGCAATTATGATTTGTCGGATAAAAATATTGAATCGGGTAAATATAAAGTGTGTTTAGAATATCACTTAGCCAATTGTTTAGGTGCTTGTGAAGGGAAACAAACAGAAGAAAGTTACCTTGAAAGTGTTGCAGCAATACGAAATATTCTAAAAGGAAACTTTAAAGAATCTCTTTTAGCATTTAAAAATCAAATGAAGAGTTTTGCTAAAAATTTGCAATTTGAAGACGCTCAAAAAGTAAAAGAAAAAATGGAGGTATTAATGAATTATCAATCCAAATCAACCATTGTAAATTCAAAAATTAATAATGTTGATGTGTTTTCTATTATTACAGATGAAGAATATGGGTATGTAAATTACCTTCAAATTTCTTATGGTTCCATAATTCGTTCTCATACTTTAGAAATAAAGAAAAAATTAGCGGAAACAGATATAGAGATTTTACAATTAGCAGTTATAGAGTTAAGAAATCGTTTTCAATCTCATTGTAAAGAAATTTATGTGCCATTTAAAATAAATGCTGGAGAGGACATTAAAATATACATCCCAAAATTAGGTGATAAAAAACACATTCTAGATTTATCTATTCGAAATGCTAAGTATTATAGAATGGAACGTTTTAAACAAGTAAGAATAACTGATCCAAATCGTCATGAAAATAGAATTATGACGCAAATGAAAAAGGATTTACGATTATCCCAAGAACCTCGACACATCGAATGTTTCGATAATAGTAATATACAAGGAACGAATCCTGTAGCGGCTTGTGTGGTTTTTAAAAACGGAAAACCAAGTAAAAAAGACTATCGAAAATATAATATAAAAACGGTGGTCGGTCCAGACGATTTTGCTTCTATGGAAGAAGTTGTTTATCGCAGGTATAAAAGATTATTAGATGAAAAGCAACCACTTCCACAGTTAATCATCATAGATGGAGGAAAGGGTCAATTGTCATCTTCATTAAAAAGTTTAGATAAGCTTAATTTAAGAGGGCAAATAACAATTATAGGTATTGCAAAACGATTGGAAGAATTATTTTACCCAGATGATCCAATCCCATTATATTTAGATAAAAAAACAGAAACTTTAAAAATAATACAACAATTAAGAAATGAAGCGCATCGATTTGGCATTACATTTCACAGAAATAAAAGAAGTAAAGAAGCGTTAAATACAAGTATGGATGCTATTGATGGTATTGGTGAAAAAACAGTGATTGAATTATTGAAAAACTTTAAAAGTTTAGAACGTATTAAATTAGCTACTTTTGAAGAATTAACTGAGATTATTGGACCAAGTAAATCAAAAAAAATAAAAGAATTTTTCAAATAAGGAATAAATAAAAGAATACTTAAGGACTTATCTTTAATATCTAATTAGACCATAAAACGAAAGTGAAAAAATTATTATTAATAACAATTTTATTTATATCTGGTGTTCTTTTCTCGCAAGAAAATCAACAAAAAAAGGATGTAAAAGTAGGCTTGGTATTAAGTGGTGGTGGTGCCAAAGGAATGGCACATATTGGGGCTTTAAAAGTAATTGAAGAATTAGGAGTTCGAATTGATTACATTGGAGGAACTAGCACAGGAGCAATTGTTGGAGGCTTGTATGCTGTGGGTTACTCAGCAGTTCAAATAGACTCCATATTTAAGGAGATAAATTTCTCAGAATTAATTCAAGATGATTTACCAAGAAGTGCGAAAACTTTTTTCGAAAAATACGAATCAGAACGCTATGCGCTAACCTTGCCTTTTCAAGATTTTAAAATTTCATTGCCTTCCTCGATTTCAAAAGGTCAAAACATGTATGATTTGTTTTCAAAACTAACCTTACATGTAAGTGATATAGAAGATTTTAATGAGCTTCCTATTCCATTTTTTTGTATTGCAACTAATATTGAATCCGGAAAAGAAACGATTTTAAACAAGGGCTATTTGCCTAGAGCGGTAGCTGCTAGTAGTGCATTACCAACATTATTTAATCCAGTAAAATTAGGTGATTCCATATTTATAGATGGCGGGATTACAAATAATTACCCAATAGATAGAGTTCGAGCTATGGGAGCAGATATCATTATTGGTATAGATGTTCAAGACTCTTTAAAAACTAGAGAAAATTTAAAATCCGTTATTGAAATTTTAGGGCAAATAAACAATTATGAGACTATTGAGCTGATGAAAGAAAAGCGTAATAAAACAGATATTTATATCCATCCAAATATCAATGATTATACGGTAGTTTCGTTTGATGAAAAAAATGAGATAATTCAAGTAGGTTCAAAAGAAGCGTTGCTATTTAAAAATGAATTAATAGCATTAGCAGCTCAACAAAAAAGATACCTAAAAGAAGAAGTCGTTTTTTATCCCAATGATTCTTTGTTTATCACAGAAGTCGAAATTCAAGGAAACAATCATTACACACGTTCCTATATTTTAGGTAAATTAAAATTGATAATACCTTCAAAAACTACGTATAAAAACTTTAGTGAAGGAATTAATAATTTATCGGCAACCGAAAATTTTCGAAAAATTAATTATCGTTTTATTAAAGACGAAAAAGGAAAGCTAATTATAAAACTTGACTTAACCGAAAGTGAAAATAAAACTTCACTTAGATTGGCTTTGCATTATGATGATTTATATAAAACAGCAGCTCTTATAAACTTCACTCGCAAAAGGCTTTTTACAAATAATGATATCACTTCTTTTGATTTCATTGTAGGGGATAATTTAAGGTATAATTTCGATTACTTTATTGATAAAGGATACTATTGGAGTATTGGTTTTAATTCAAACTATAATGACTTTAATGAAAATGTATCTATTCATTTTATCAACTCGAATGAAGCGGTTCCTAACGATAATACAATTAATAGTTTAAATTTTGAATATGGAGAACTAACCAATCAATTATTCTTACAAACCTTCTTTAAAAAAACCTATTTATTGGGAGTTGGTTTGGAACAAAAATGGAAAGAGTATTTATCTAAAACTATTGGAATTGACGAAAACGATGAGCCTAGAACAGTATTTGAGAATACAAACTACTTAAGCACATTTGGTTATTTGACTTTTGATTCATTTGACAATAAATTTTTTCCAAGAAAAGGGTTCTATTTAAGAGGAGATTTTAATTTTTATTTTTATGCAAATGGGACCAATAAAAATTTTAATGAATTTTCAATAATAAAAGCAAAAATAGGATATGCAGAAACTATATTTAAAAATTTTTCTGCCCTATTAGAAGCAGCAGGAGGTGTTAAAATAGGAGGTGATGAAACAAAATCATTTGATTTTTTTGTTGGAGGTTATGGTTATAAAGAGAGCAGTAATTTAGTTCCTTTATATGGCTATAAAGATTTAAATTTAAGAGGAAATACCTATTTAAAAGCTACAATTACCATAGATTATAACTTCTATAAAAAAGCACATATTAATATTGCAGCAAATATTGCAAATGTTGGAGATGATTTATTCGACACAAAGCAGTGGATAGATGGCATAGAACATTCAGGTTATGCGATTGGGCTGGGCTTGGATACCTTTTTAGGACCTATTGAAGCAAAGTATTCATATGCTCCAGAAATAGATGAAAGCGCTTGGTATGTGAGTATAGGTTACCGTTTTTAAATACTAAATATTCACAATGCTGTTTTTAGTATTTTCTTAATCAAATTACAATTATATTTTTACGATATTTGTAAAATGACTGCTAAATGTTGGAAATATACACTTCTAGATATCAAGTTTCTAAATAAAAGAAATCCAGAATAGGCAAGCTATAATTTTCAATTAATTATTTAAATCATTTAATAAAAAATTATGCCACGTTATCATACACTCGGTAAAATACCACATAAAAGACATACTACTTTTAAAAAGCCAGATGGATCTTTATATCAAGAAGAACTTTTTGGAACTGCAGGATTTGCAGGTATGTCTTCTTTAATATATCATTTACATCCTCCTACAGTTGTATCTGAGATAAAAAGAGGAGCAGATGTCTCTCCAAAAATAGCCATAGATAAAAATATGAAAGCGCTAAGTTTTAAAGGATTTTCTTTAAAACCAGAACAAGATTATTTAAAAAGTAGAAAAACATTATTTGTTAATAATGAATTGCATATTGGTTTAGCAGCGCCTAAAGAGTTTTCGAAAGATTATTTTTATAGGAATTCTGATGCTGATGAAATGATTTTTATTCATGTAGGCTCAGGAACCCTAAAAACGATGTATGGGAATATAGATTTTAAATATGGAGATTATTTAATCATTCCTAGAGGAACAACATACCAGTTTACTTTTGATACAGAAGAAAACAGACTTTTATACATTGAGTCTTTTAGTCCAATAGTAACACCAAAACGGTATAGAAATAATTTTGGTCAATTATTGGAAGGTGCTCCATTTTGTGAACGTGATTTTAGATTGCCAAAAGATTTAAAAACCAATGACAAACAAGGTGAGTTTAAAATTATATCAAAAAAACAAGGTGTAATTTGGGAATACACACATTCAAATCATCCTTTTGATGTAGTTGGTTGGGATGGGTTTCATTACCCCTATGCTTTTTCAATTCACGACTTCGAGCCTATAACTGGTCGAATTCATATGCCGCCTCCAGTCCACCAAACATGGGAGGCAGCAGGATTTGTAGTCTGTAGTTTTGTACCAAGAATGTACGATTACCATCCTGAGGCAATTCCTTCTCCTTATCATCATTCTAATATTGATTCAGAGGAGTTATTGTATTATGTAGATGGAGATTTTATGAGTAGAAATAATATAGAAAAAGGACAAATAACCCTACATCCAGGTGGAATCCCGCATGGACCACATCCAGGAGCATATGAAAAAAGTATAGGTAAAAAAGAAACAGGAGAATTAGCGGTTATGATTGATCCTTTTAAACCTCTTATGATTACTGAAGAAGCATTAAAATTAGAAGTAGACGATTATTATAAATCTTGGATTAAGTAAGATATATTTAAGAAAAAAAACAATATATGAGTGATAAAAAAATTAAATCGGTTGATTACGGTTTAGAAAAAATATTTGAAGGAGCGCAAGATTTCTTACCTTTATTAGGAACAGATTACGTTGAATTTTATGTTGGTAACGCTAAACAATCTGCGCATTTTTATAAAACAGCTTTTGGATTTCAATCCTATGCATACAAAGGGCTTGAAACGGGTTCAAGAGATAGTGTGAGTTATGCTTTAAAGCAAGATAAAATTGTTTTAGTATTAACTACGCCTCTTAATAGTAAATCCCCTATTAACGATCATTTAGTTAAACATGGAGATGGAGTTAAAGTGATTGCCTTATGGGTAGATGATGCCCGAAAAGCTTACAAAGAAACTACAAGTAGAGGTGCTAAATCTTATATGGAACCCTTTGTGGAAAAAGATGAGTATGGGGAAGTTGTAAGAGCTGGTATTTATACCTATGGTGAAACGGTTCATATGTTTGTTGAGCGTAAAAATTATAAAGGTAATTTTTTACCAGGTTTTGTTGCTTTGAAGTCAGATTACAATCCGGAATCGGTAGGTTTAAAATACATCGATCATATGGTAGGAAATGTTGGTTGGGGACAAATGAATAAATGGGTTAAATGGTATGAAGATGTAATGGGATTTGTTAACTTTTTGTCTTTTGATGACAAACAAATACATACAGAATACTCCGCTTTAATGAGTAAGGTAATGAGTAACGGTAATGGACGAATAAAATTCCCAATTAATGAGCCAGCAAAAGCTGCAAAAAAGTCTCAAATTGAAGAATATTTAGATTTTTATGAAGATTCTGGAGTACAACATTTAGCATTAACAACCGATGATATTGTAAAAACGGTAGCTCAGTTAAAATCTAGAGGTATTGAGTTTTTACCACCACCACCTCAAGCTTATTATGATGAAATTCCTGGTAGATTAGGAGTGCATATGGATATAATGAAAGAAGATATTAAAGAACTTCAAAGGCTTTCTATATTAGTAGATGCTGATGAAGATGGATATTTATTACAAATATTCACAAAACCATTAGAGGATAGGCCAACTTTGTTTTTTGAGATCATTCAAAGAATGGGAGCTCAAGGATTTGGAGCTGGTAATTTTAAAGCATTATTTGAATCTATCGAAAGAGAACAAGCAAATAGAGGAACCCTTTAAAGTATAACAAATTAAAAACGCTATCATCAATTAGATAGCGTTTTTAATTTCAGAATAAAATCCTATTTTTTAGTTTTTATAACTAAATAAACAGATGAAAAATTTAAGTATTCTTATTTTAGTATTGATGAGTAATTACTCCTTTTCTCAAAAAACGGCTTATGATGATGGAGAGTGGCTTAAGTTTAGAGTTCATTATGGGTTAATAACTGCTGGAGAAGCTACCCTAAAAGTGAAAACTGAGTTTATAGATGCTGAAGAAACTTTTCATGTAATAGGTTATGGAGAGACCACAGGGTTTACTAGTTGGTTTTTTAATATACAAGATCATTATGAGACCTATATTATCAAAGGAAAAGATCTGCCAAAACGATTTATTAGAAAAATTGATGAAGGAGGACATACCAAAGATATTCAAATAGATTTTGATCATACCACTCAAAATGCCACCATTACTAATTTTGAAAATGATACAAAAAAAATAGTTTCCTTTCCAAGAGAAGCTCAGGATATGGTTTCTTCTTTCTATTATTTAAGAAATAATCTAGACACAAAAGAACTAAAAGTAAAGAATGAAATAGAGATGGATATGTTTTTTGATAGGGAAAACTATAAATTCAAGCTTAAATTTTTAGGAAGAGAAATCTTAAGCACCAAATTTGGGGACGTATCTTGCTTAGTCTTTAGACCTTATGTGCAGTCAGGTAGGGTTTTTAAAGAAAAAGAAAGTCTTACTATATGGGTAAGTGATGATGATAATAAAATCCCCTTATTAATAAAAGCAGATCTAGCAGTTGGATCCTTAAAAGCAACTCTTGTAGAGTTTAAAAAATTAAAGAATTCATTTAAAATAGTAGTCGATTAATTATGGCAAACCAATCAAAAAGAGAACAACTTATAAATCAGTTAGAAAATAAATTTAATGACATAGGTCAAGATTTAGACACCCATCTAGAAGGAATCTTGTATAGTGAACCAATGACCTATTGGGATTACATACAAACTGATGCATTATTAAATTTGCAAACAAAACGAACTACATTGCCAGATGAGATGGTATTTATTATGTACCATCAAGTAAACGAATTATTATTTAAAATGATACTTTGGGAAATTGAGCAAGTAGCACATCATAAAGAATTAACGGCAACTTTTTTCACTTCAAGACTCATGCGTATCAGTCGTTATTTTGATATGTTAACTTCTTCATTTGCCATCATGCAAGATGGAATGGAAGTAGAACAGTATTTAAAATTTAGGAATACATTAACTCCTGCAAGTGGTTTTCAAAGTGCTCAATATCGAAAAATTGAATTTGCTTCCACAGACTTAATTAATCTTATTGACGCCCGTTTTAGAGAAACTATTGATAGAGATACACCCTACGAACATGCCCTAGATCATTTGTATTGGCAAGCAGCTGGTAAAGATTTTAAAACAGGTAAAAAATCGTATTTATTAGAAGCTTTTGAAGGAAAATATAAAAATGAATTTATTGCTTTTACACAAGAATATAATACCATAAATTTATATGCTAAATTTAAAGAACTTCCAATTGAAGTTCAAGAAGATGAAACGTTAATAAAAGCTATGCGTCATTACGATTACACCGTAAATATTACTTGGGTTATGGCACATTATAAAGCTGCAAATCATTATATTTCTGGAGGAACCGCTAAGGGTGAAAAAATCGAGGCTACTGGAGGAAGTGATTGGAAAAAATACATGCATCCAAAATACCAAAGAAGGATATTTTTTCCAACTCTTTGGTCAGAACAAGAATTAAAAGATTGGGGAACCAACGTTTAAAGTTATAAAAGAACACCAACATTGAAAAAATTATTGCTAATTATTCCCGCTGTCATTTTTTGTTTTTCCTGTACTCAAAAAACAAAAAATGACAAAACAACTCCATCTATTGAAATTGTAAAGGCAAATTTTGAATATGGCTATGATCTTAATGAGTTTACTATTCTAAGAGACACCATACGATCTGGTGATACTTTTGGAGCAATTTTAGATGCAAATCATGTGTCTCAAGGAGAAATATATGAAGTAGTTTCAAAAATAAAAGATAGTTTTGATGTAAGAAGAGTAAAAGCTGGAAATCCTTATGTCCTTCTTAATTCCAAAGATAGTATTGGTAAAACACAAGTTTTTATTTATGAAAAAAATACAGTTGATTATGCTGTTATTGATTTAAGAGATTGTGTTACTACCTTTAATGATAAAAAGCCAGTTTCTTATATTAAAAAATATGCCAAAGGAGTAATAACAAGTTCGTTATCAGAAACCATGGAAGAACAGCATTTAAGTCCAAATATGACTGATCAATTAGCTGATATATACGCTTGGACTATTGACTTTTTTAGATTGCAACCTGGAGATCGTTTTAAAGTAGTTTATACCGAAAAATACATTAATGACTCTATTCCTGCTGGTTTAGGCGAAATAAAAGCAGTGATGTTTGAGCACCGAGGAAAACCTATTTATGCTTTTAGTTTTATTGGAGATTCAATTATGGGTATTACCGATTACTATGATGATGAAGCAAATAATTTAAGACGGGCATTTTTAAAGGCTCCTGTAAAATTTAGCAGAATATCTTCACGGTATAATTTAAAAAGAAAAATAAAATTTTATGGTAACAGAGTGCGTGCCCATAAAGGAACTGATTTTGCTGCACCTATTGGAACCCCTATATTAGCAACAGCAGATGGAGTTGTGTCAAAATCTGAACGAAGTGGAGGAAATGGTAATTATGTAAAAATTAGACATAATAACACTTATGATACACAATACCTTCATATGAAAAAAAGAAATGTAAAAGTGGGGAAGTATGTTGCACAAGGAGATGTGATTGGATGGGTTGGAATGACAGGAAATACTGGTGGTCCTCACGTATGCTATCGTTTTTGGAAAAACGGAAAGCAAGTAGATCCATTTAAGCAAGACTTGCCTCTTTCTAAGCCACTACAAGAAAAGTATCAAAAAACTTATTTTGATCATATTTCACCCTTAAAACAACAATTAAACGATTTAATTTTTTAATTTATTTTTAGTTTATAAGTCTGTTAATAAAAAATTAAAAAAATAACCTATTAATTATCAGATTTTTACGATACTTACACAAGTATATATGCAATAATTCTATTTTTTTTTAAAATTTTAAAATTTTATTAAAAAAAACAAATTGAATCCGTAAATTTGCAACAACTTAAAAACAATTTAATGATGAAAAAAATTACTTTTTATTTAGTAGTTTCCTTTTTATTCGTAAGTGTTATTTCATTTGCACAAGGAACTATTACAGGAACAATTAACGACAGCGATTTAGGAGGTCCATTATCTGGAGCGACTATTGTTGAGTATGGTACAGATAATGGTGCTGTAACTGATTTTGACGGAAACTTTGAGCTTATAGTAGAAGGGGACGACGGAACAGTAACTATTTCTTACTTAGGGTATACTACTCAAACTTTTGTTTATACACTATCTGATGGTGTTTTAGTTTTAGAGGTTGTTACCTTAGCTCCTGATCCAAATTCACTTGCAGAAATAGTAGTTATAGGGACTGGAGTTGTACAACTTGCAGCTGGAAGAAAAACTCCTACTGCAGTGTCAACAATTTCTGCTGAAGAAATTCAACTTAGAGGAGGAGCAAATAGAGATTTAACCGAATCAATTGCATTTACACCATCAGCAACTGTTACTGGGAATAATGGGTTTGGAGATTCTCAATTATTTTTAAGAGGGTTTGATCAAACTAACATTGCAGTACTATTAAACGGTCAGCCCGTAAATGGTATGGAAGATGGTAAAGTTTATTGGTCTAACTGGTCAGGTCTTGCAGATATTGCAACTACAGTTGAGGTTCAAAGAGGTCTTGGAGCTTCAAGATTAGCGATTTCTTCAGTTGGGGGAACCACTAATATTGTTATGAAAGCTGCAGATAAAAGAAAAGGTGGATTTGTAAAATTTACAGGAGCAAACGACAGTTATTTGAAAGCTACTGTTGGATATGATTCTGGTATGAACGATAAAGGATGGGCTTTTTCAGTATTATTAGATTACTGGCAAGCACATAGAAAATGGTCTGCGGGTACCTATGGTGAAGGGCAAACATATTATTTTTCTGTTGGTTATAAGGCAAGTGAAAAACATAATTTTAACTTCTTAGTTACTGGTTCACCGCAATTACATGGTCAAAAATGGTCTCAATCTAGAGAAAGAATTGCTGCTGATCCAAAATTTAACCAACATTGGGGTTATTTAAATGCAGACGGTACAGATATATCGTCTGAAAGACAAAACTTTTACCACAAACCAGTTACTAACTTAAACTGGGATTTTACTATTTCTGACAACACTACACTATCTACAGTTGCTTATGCTTCTTGGGGACGTGGTGGTGGAACTGGTCCAAGAGGAAACGGACGTATTAGAACAGCAGACGTTGAAGTAGATGGGGTAACTTTCCCAGGACAAATTGATTACCCTGCAATAGAAGAAGCTAACACTTTAATAGGTGTAGGTGGTGATTATGGAGCTCCAAATGGAGCAGGATACATCAGAAGAGGTTCTATGAATAATCATGCTTGGTATGGAGTGGTTTCTAATTTAAATCATGATTTTTCTGATAACCTATCTGGTAGTGTTGGAGTAGATGCAAGATTTTATCAAGGTGATCATTTTAGACAAGTAGTCGATTTGTATGGTTTATCTGGATGGTCTAATGACAGACCAGATGATAAAGTAGTGACAAATACCTATGAAGCTAATCCATGGTCAACTTTATTTGATTATGCACCAGAAGAAAATAGAATTGCTTATGATAATTCAGAAAAAATAAACTACCAAGGAGTATTTGGACAATTAGAATATGCTACCGATAACTTTACGGTATTTACACAGGGTGCTATTTCTAACCAATCTTATGAAAGAGAAGATAGGTTTGGGGATACAAAATCTGATAAAATTAGTAAAGCTGGATATAATATAAAAGCTGGTGTTTCATATGATATGAACCCGTCAAATACTATTTTCCTTAATGGTGGTCATTATTCAAGACAGCCTTATTTAGATAATATTTTTAATAGAAATTCAGGTCAAATTACAGAACCAATATCTCCATCTGTAGACAATGAATTAATTACAAGTGTTGAAGCTGGATACCATATTAAAGCAAATCGTTTTAGAGTAAACTTTAATGCCTATGTAACTAATTGGTCTGATAGAACATTATCAAACTTTGATACAGATGACAATGGCACTCCTGATGATGATACAGATGATTTTGACTTAACTGTCTTACAAAGGGATGTAACGCAATTTCACTCTGGAGCTGAATTAGATGTTAATTTTAGAGCTACTGATTGGTTAACAATACAAGGATTTGCTTCTGCTGGTTCTTGGTATTATAAAGGAGACGCTGAAGTATCTATTTATAACGCTGATACTGACGCACAAATAGGTGAAACTGAACAAGTTAATCGTGATGGTATTAAAGTATCATCAGCTCCACAATTTACTACAGGTATAGGTTTTGATGCAAAACTTGTTAAAGGTCTAAGTATAGACGCTCGTATTAAATACAATGCTAATCATTATGAGTTTACTGACGTATCAACTTCAAAAGAAGATTTTCTAGGAGATAAATTAGATACTTATGCTTTAACAAATGCTGGTATTACTTACCGTTTTAGTTTTGGAGATAATACCATGACTTTTAGAGCAAACATGTTTAATGTTTTTGATAAAATTGCGATCAATCAATCTGATAGATACGGATATTTTATTACGGGTGGTAGAACATTTAATGCTTCCATGCGTTATGAGTTCTAAAACTTAGAATGTCACAATTAAAAAGCGCCCTAATTGTATTAGGGCGCTTTTTTTATTTTTTATAATTGCCTTTATAAAATAACATTAACATGTTCAGATTACATTAATAAATTATATTGATGGATTATATTAATTATTCTTGTATTTTTATTTCAACTATTAATTAACTAAAATACCATACTATGAATGCTACAAAAGCTAATATTATAAATTCAGTCTGTTTAATCTCTATTGGATTGTGGGGATATCTTGAAGTAATTTCACCAACTGCACTTATTCCCGTAGGTTTTGGGGCTGCTTTAATTCTTTGTTCGCCTGGTGTAAGAAAGGAAAACAAAGTAGTTGCGCATATAGCTGTTCTTTTAACACTAGTCATTTTAATTGCCTTAGTAGGAATGAGACTTCCTAAATCAATTGATCAAGGAGGTTTAGGGCTTGTAAGAGTCTTATTAATGATTGGAACTTCTGCCTTTTCAATGGTATATTTTGTAAAAAGTTTTATTGCAAATAGAAAAGCTAGAAAATAAGTTGAAATAAAGTTCGCTTTATCTATTCTTATTAGGCATAGTCAATAGTAATACTATCATATAAAAGCTTCCAATTAGATTTCTAATTGGAAGCTTTTATATTTATTAAAACTGATTGTATTAGTTCTCTTTAATTAAGTATATATAAACTGGAAAATGGTCACTATAACCGCCAGTATAACCACCATCTGCATAACTGCGGTAAGGGTAGCCTTTGTATCTTCCATGAGCATTTACTAAATAGGTTTTATTATAAATACCTGCCTGATAAAATCGATAACTTGAAAAATCTTTTTTTGTTAATTCTGTAGATATAATTATTTGATCAAAAAGATTCCAACTATCTCTATAAGCAATCGATCCTAACCCTTTTTTAGCTATATCCTCCATAGGATTATACAATTCTTTCATGTTAAGCCCTTCTGTTTTTCTTTGTGTTTTTAAATATTTTTTTACACTAGGACTCGTTGGGTCATCATTGAAATCTCCCATTGTTATAACTTTTGCATAAGGATCTTCGCTAAATAAAGAATCTATTATTTGTCTATTTAATTTTGCTGCTTTAATTCGTTTTGAACGACTTCTTTTTTCTCCACCACTTCTAGATGGCCAATGGTTTATAATTAGGTTAATTTTCTCACCATCTAGCATTCCACTTACTATAAGTTGATCTCTAGTAAAAACTCGTTTAGATTTATCGTTATCACTATAAATTAATAACTCTTTTGTCTTATAATTGGTAGGGGTAAATAATTTCTTTTTATATAATAAAGCTACATCAATCCCTCTTCTATCAGGTGAATTAAATTGTATAATACCATAATCTTTTTTTACTAAAGGTTTTTGATTTACTAAATCTTCTAAAACCTTTCTGTTTTCAATTTCACATACACCAATAATAGCAGGAGTTGTTCCAGAAACATCAGCCCCAATTTCTGAAATCACCTTTGCCATATTTTTTAATTTATCTTGATAGATTTCTTCCGTCCAATGATCTTTTCCTTCAGGAGTTCTGTCATCATCAAAAGTAATTGGGTCATTTTCAGTATCAAATAAATTTTCCAAATTGTAAAAAGCAATAGTGTTCACTTTATATGTTTTTGAATTCTGACCAAAACTAACGGTTAAAGAAAGTATTGAAAGGACTAAATAATAGCGTATCTGTCTCATAAAGTGTGCGATATGAAATATTATTTTTAAATATTTTATACTTCAAAAGTAGTTAATTCAAATTTATTGTTTAAATTTAACCTACTTCCCTCTTTATAAGCAATTATAAAACTTAGCAAACGTATAAAACAAAATGAGAAAAATTATTTTCACATTAGCTGTTGTATATATAAGCAGCACCATTTTACATGCTCAAGAGGTTGTAATAAAAGGAAGGGTGGTAGACACCTATTCAAGTGAAGTAATCACAGACGTGCAAATATATATTTTGTCTTCAAATTTTGAAACAAAGACAAATATGAAGGGATTGTTTGCCTTAACAGGTTCAGATTTCCCACAAGGAGAACAAATTCTTGTGGTAAGCAAGTTAAATTACATTACTCAGCGTATTCCTATTACCATTCAAAACGGAAAAACCATTAATCTAGACCCTATTATTATGGATATAGATTTAACCGAATTAGAATCCAAAATAGGACTTATTAATCTTTCTGATATTGAACTAGACGGTGATTTAGGAGGATCAGCTACTAATGTTTCAGGTCTGTTACAGGCATCAAAAGGTGCTTTCTTAAATGCAGCAGCTTTTGATTTTAGCGCTACTTTTTTTAGACCACGTGGTTTAGATAATGCCTATGGAAAAGTTTTAATCAATGGTGTTGAAATGAACAAGCAATTTAACGGTCGACCACAATGGGGAGACTGGGGAGGTCTTAACGATGTGCAAAGAAACAGGGAGTTTGCTATGGGATTAAAAGCCAATGATTACACTTTTGGTGGCCTTGCAGGAACAACCAATATGGTAATGAGAGCTTCAAAATATCGTAAAAGTGGACGGGTTTCAATTGCCGTAGCTAACAGAAGCTACAAAGGCCGAATAATGGCATCGTACCATAGTGGAGTTTCTAAAAAAGGTTGGGCCTATTCATTTTTAGTATCTAGACGGTATGGAAATGAAGGGTTTATTGATGGAACATTATACGAAGCGAATTCATTTTTCGCTTCTGTTGAAAAAATTATAAACGAAAAGCATTCCTTAAACTTTACCTCATTTTATACTCCAAACCGAAGAGGACGTTCAACAGCGGTTACACAGGAAGTAAAAAATCTAAAAGGGATTCGATACAATCCTAATTGGGGATACCAAAATGGAGAATTAAGAAACAGTCGTGTTCGAAATATTAAAGAACCAGTGTTTATGTTAAATCATTTTTGGAAAATAAACAAAAAAACAAATTTGAACACGAATGCTTCCTACCAAACTGGAAGTATTGGTAATACAAGAGTTGATAATGGAGGGACTCGCTTATTAGAAGTTGATGGCCAAGAAGCCTATTTAGGTGGAGGTAGAAATCCCCTTGGAAATTATTACCAACGATTACCTAGTTATTTCTTAAAAGACCCAAATTCAACTGCAGGGGACTTCCAAAACGCCTATGTAGCGCAACAAGAATTTGTTACTAACGGACAATTAGATTGGGAATCTCTTTATAGGGCGAATGCAATTTCAGTTTCTACTGGAGGGAATTCTATTTATGCTATTCAAGAGGATAGAATAGACGATACTCAGTTTACTATAAATTCTATTTTTAATAGTCAAATTACGGATAAAATATTATTTAATGTAAATATTAATTATCGAAATCTAAAAAGCGAAAATTTTGCTGAATTAAAAGATTTATTAGGCGGAACAGGATTTTTGGATGTAGATTTCTTTGCGGAAGGCGAAGATGGGGAAGTAACTATTGAAGTTGGAGATGTTGCTCAAAGTGACCTTAGAAACCGAAATAGAATTGCTAAAGAAGGAGATCGTTATAAATATAATTATGAGATTAATTCAAAGGTATTATCTGGTTTTGCTCAAGCTCAATTTAAATACAATCGAGTAGATTTTTATATAGGAGCTTCTGTTTCTAACACAAATTATCAACGGAATGGTTTGTTTGAAAATGGCAATTACCTAGGAACAGAATCTTTTGGTGAAGGGGAAAAACAAAGTTTTACAGATTTCGGAGTGAAAGGTGGTGCTATCTATAAAATAACAGGTAGACATTTAATAGATGTAAATTTAGGATACATATCTAAAGCACCAAGTATACGAAATACATTTACAAATGCTCGTCAAAACAATGCTGTTAGTATTGGTTTAGAAAGTGAGAAAATTCAGAATGTGGATATTGGATATATTTTTAGATCACCTATAATTAAAGCTAAAATTACTGGTTTTTATTCAAATTTTAAAGATGGAAGTGATTTAGGTTTTTATTTTACTGAAAATATTTCTGGTTTAGGATTGGAACAGAATGCATTTATACAAGAGGTAATGACCAATATCGAAAAACAACATATCGGTACAGAATTAGGAATTGAAGCACAAGTTACACCTACTATAAAGTTAAAAGGCGCAGCATCGATGGGTCAATATACTTATCATAACAATCCAAACTTATATATTACAAGTGATGATTTAGATGGACCAATTTCATTTGGAGATGGTACTACTAAATTAAAAAATTATCATGTTGCAGGAGGTCCAGAAAGAGCATATCAATTAGGTATTGAATATCGAGATCCAAAATTTTGGTGGGTAGGATTAACAACTAATTACTATTCTAATACTTACCTAGATATCAATAATTTAGCGCGATCTGATAATTTTAGTACAGATTTTGACGGACAGCCCTTTAACAATTACGATCCAGAAGTAGCGAAGGAATTATTAAAACAAGAAAAGTTTGACGATTACTTTCTAGTAAATGTAATTGGAGGCAAGTCTTGGAAAATTAAACAATATTATGTTGGATTTTTTGCTTCGATCAATAATGCTTTAGATCAAGAATATGTAACTGGTGGATTTGAACAAGGAAGAAAATCAAGCTATAGAGATTTAAAGGAAGATAAATTACTTGAATATGGGCCTATTTTTGGACCTCGTTATTTCTTTGGTACCGGAGGATCTTATTATGTAAATGTTTACGTAAGATTTTAATTAATAAAATATAGACGGATATATCGTTAACATAAAAAATAAAATTTATCAAAATGAAAACTATAAAAAATTATAAACTAGCAGCTTTTTTCTTTGCAATGACCCTGGCAGTATCTTGTGTAAAAGATGATGACTACGATATGCCAAATACAGATTCTGCTGCACCAATTATTAACGGAACTATGATCACAATTAATGTTTTAAACTCCTTGTTAGAACAAGAACAAAATGTAAATGGGAATGATATTTTGAGTTTTATTGAAAGTAATTTATATATTTCTGGATTCGTAATTTCAAATGACGAAGCAGGAAACATATATGAAGAATTAGTACTGCAAGATTTAGCAATTAATCCTAGCAGAGGAGTAAAAGTTTTAATAAATGTTAGCCCTTTATTTACTACTTTTGAATTTGGCAGAAAAGTTTTTGTTAAGCTTGATGGTCAGTCTGTAGGATATAATGGAGGTGTTTTATCTCTAGGATTTAGAGATGGGAACCAAGTTGAAGCTATTGCTGAATCACTTATGGATCAAACTATCATAAGAGCTATTGAGTTAGCAGAAATAGAACCATTATCAATAAATATTTCAGACTTTTCAGCAGCTAAAACAAATCTTTATTTGCGATTAAATGATGTGCAATTTAATCGCAATGATGCATTGGGTGAAAATCGTAAAACTTTTGCTGCCGAACCAGAAGATGAGTTTGACGGAGAAAGAAATTTAGAAAGTTGTGCCGAAGGCTTCAGTGTAATCTTAAGTACCAGTACATTTTCAGATTTTAAAGCTATTGAATTGCCTCAAGGAAGAGGATATTTAGATGGAATATTAACATATAACTATTTTGGAGATACATTTAATATGGTATTAAACTCTCCAGAAACGATACATTTTAACAGTACTGACCGTTGTGATCTTGTGGAGGTAGATTGTGGTTTAGCAGAAACAACTGGAAGCAATGTGATATTTAGTGAATTCTTTGAGTCACAAGAAGTGGATGAGTCAATTACTGGAAATGGATGGACAAATTATATCCAAGAGGGTTCTAGAGATTATGAGGCTTATTTTAGCGATGGTGGTAACGGAAACCCTTCTTTAGGAATTTCTGCTTCAATTGGGTCTTATAATTCTAATGATGATAGCACTATTGCATGGTTAATTATGCCTGAAATTGATTTTGATGTTCAAGACGGAGAAACCATCAACTTTAAAACTTCTAATAGTTTTTCTGACGGTAGTACATTAGTGTTATTATTCTCTAGTGATTGGGATGGAAATCCAGATACTATTGCTACAAGTACTTGGGATAGTATACCAGCTGCTTATATAGTTCAAGATGATGATTTTTATGGCGATTGGTATCCATCAGGAAATATAAGTTTAGATTGTATTAACGGAAAAGGATATATTGGATTTAAATATACAGGAAATGGTAAAGAAGATTTCGACGGAACCTACGAACTAGATGAAATTATTGTAAACTCTAACTAACTTCTATACTACTACCAAGTATGGCCTTTCAATTTTAAGGCAGCTTTTAAGATATCTTTTTGACTTATTTGACCTACCAATTTACCTTCTTTTACAATTGGAAACCTTCTTCTTTTTGAAGAAATAAATTTTTCAGCAGCATCAAAAATATTCATATCACCATCAATGGTTTCAATATCTTTAATCATATGATCTTCTACATTTATATTCCCCAAAGGCTGGTTGTAATAACGACTTTCGGTAATTTGTTTGATACAGTCCCCTTCTGATATCATTCCAATTAATTCGTTATTTTTATTAACAACAGGTCCACCAGAAATTCGATTTTTAATAAGTTGATTCATTACCGCTAACACCGATTGTTGAGGTTTAAATACAATTAAGTTTCTTGTCATATAATCAGATACAATTATTTGTTCCGATGTGTCTTTTGCCTTTTTAGACCTTCTCCCAATAAAACTTTTAATTCCCATAATATTCATGTTTAACATCCTAAGTTAAACATAAATATTAAGAATTTCTTTTAGAAAATAGCAATATTCACTTTTATTGATATTATATGGTACATTTAAAGCTTATAAAAACTCTATCTATGAAGCGTTCTCAATCCTTTATATCTTTTTTATTAATAATTGGCTTAGTCTACTTAAGCTTTTACAGTTTAATGCCTCAAAATGGGACTCCAGCCTCAATTTCTGAAACTGAATTCTCCACAGAAAGAGCTTTAATTCCTTTAAAGGAAATCACGAAAGCTCCACATTATATTGGAACTGCAGAACACACAAGAGTTCGAGAATATATTGTAGAACAATTAAAGGGATTGGGTTTAGAAACCGAAATACAAGAGGGATTTATACTGAACCCTAAGTGGAAGAGTTTGGATAAACCAAAAAATATACTTGCAAAAATTAAAGGTTCTGGAAACGGTAAGTCTCTATTGCTCTTATCTCATTATGACAGTGCCTTAACTCCATCATTTGGCGCTAGTGATGCAGGAAGTGGAGTAGTCACTATTTTAGAAACGATTCGAGCTTATAAAGCGAGTGGTAAAATACCAAAAAATGATATTATAATTTTAATTACCGATGCTGAAGAGGTAGGTTTAGACGGAGCTAGACTTTTTGTTAAAAATCATTCCTGGGCAAAAAATGTAGGTATTGCTTTAAATTTTGAAGCTCGTGGTAGCGGAGGTCCGAGTAATATGATTGTAGAAACTAATGGCGGAAATAAAAACTTAATTAATGCTTTTATAGAAGCAGACGTTAAATTTCCCGTGGCATCCTCGTTAATGTATAGTATCTATAAAATGTTGCCAAACGATACAGACTCTACTGTTTTAAGAGAAGGAGGCGATATCGATGGGTTCTTTTTTGCATTTATAGATGATCATTTTGATTACCATACAGCAAATGATAATTTTGAAAATCTAGATCGAAATACCTTACAGCATCAAGGAGAATATTTACTTCCATTAGTTCATTATTTTGGGGATGCAAATCTTAGTTCTTTAAAATCTAACGAAGACAATGTATATATAAACGTGCCAATTCTTAAAATGATTAGCTATCCTTTTGATTGGATATTTCCGATGTTAATTTTGGCAATTGTATGTTTCATTGTTTTAATTGTTTATGGATTAAACAAGAAGGTACTTTCAGGCAAAACGATTGTAAGAAGTTTTATTCCTTTTTTATTAGCGATGGTTAGTTGTGGACTTATAGGATTTTATGGATGGAAATTACTCTTGGTACTGTATCCGAAATATTTAGAAATACAACATGGATTTACCTATAACGGTCATACTTATATTTCATTTTTTGTAGTAGTGTCATTAGGAATCTTATTTGGGATTTATCATAGGTATTCTAAAAATACAAATGTTGCAAGTTTGTTAATTGCGCCACTTACATTTTGGTTAATCATAAACGTATTGGTTGCTATTTATTTAAAAGGGGCAGCATTTTTTATTATCCCAGTTTTTCTAGGACTTCTTTCTCTATGGATATTAATACGTCAAGAAAAACCTAACCTAATTTTAATGGTTTTAATTGGGGGCTTAGCAATTTTTATGTTTGCCCCTCTTATTCAATTTTTCCCTGTAGGTTTAGGATTAAAAATGTTGGTAGGAAGTTGTTTATTTACCGCATTGCTTTTTGGAATATTACTACCAGTCTTTGGGTTTTATAGCGAGAAAGGAGTTATTTCTGCGGCGTTTATGCTAGTAGCGATTGTGTTTTTTATTAAAGCACATCTAACAAGTGATTTTACTGCTGAAAGACAAAAACCAAATAGTTTGGTGTATTATTATGATGCAGATATGGAAGCAAATTATTGGGCCACTTATGATCAACTATTAGACGATTGGACCAAAGAATATTTAGGAGAAGACCCTGAAGAAGCATCTAACTATATAAGCTATGCATCTGGAAGTAAATATTCTAAAGGCTATAGTTTTGCTGTGGAAGCTCCGCCTAAAAACATTCCTTTATTTGAAGCGGTATTGAATAAAGACACCATTATAAATAACATTAAAAAGAGAACCTTTACTATCATTCCAAAACGAAATGTTAATCAAATAAGTTTATATGTAGCAGAAGGGGTAGAGTTTGATTTTCTTTCCTTTAATGGTCAAAGTTTGCCATTAAACAAAAATGAAAATAGTGCTTCACAAAAAATTAAGAGTAAAGAATTGGTTCGGTATTATATTTCAGATAAGGATAGTTTAGAGGTTTCTTATGAAGTTTCAAAAGATCAAAAAGTTTCTTTTACGGTGATGGAGTACTCTTTTGATTTATTAGATCACCCTCAATTTACGATTACCAATAGAGCAGAAAATATGATGTCTAAACCATTTGTAGTTACGGATGCTATTATTGTAAAGAAAACAATTGTTATTGATAACTTGATATTAAAGGTTAGGGATTAACCAATAATACTCTTTTTTTATAAATTTTATGGATGCTACCAAATACGAACGCGTTCTTCAGTAGGAACAAACATTCCGTCTCCTTCTTTTATATCAAACGCTTCATAAAAAGCATCAATATTAATAAGAGGTTGTGTTGCTCTTACCATACCTGGAGAATGTGGATCTGTTTTAATGCGATTTCGCAATTCCTCATCTCTTGTTAAAGTTCTCCAAACAGTTGCCCAACTCATAAAGAATCGTTGTTCTGCTTTAAAACCATCAATATCTTCCGGTCTTCCATTTTTTTCGTAAAGCAATTGCAAACCATCGTAAGCTCCTAAAACTCCACCAAGATCTCCAATGTTTTCACCTAAAGTAAATTTACCGTTGATATAAACACTATCTAATACTTCTATCTTACTGTATTGTGCTGCCAAAGCATCTCCTCTAGCTGTAAATTGTTTTAAGTCTTCTTCAGACCACCAATTTACAAGATTCCCATTGGCATCAAAACGAGCACCACTATCATCAAATGCATGAGAAATTTCATGACCTATTATGGCACCAATTCCACCATAATTTACAGCATCATCTGCTAAATAATCATAAAAAGGAGCTTGTAATATCGCTGCAGGAAATACAATTTCATTATTTAATGGGTTAAAATATGCATTCACAGTTTGTGGTGACATTCCCCATTCTGTTTTGTCTACAGGTTCTCCCATTTCAGATAAATTTTTAGCCAATGCCCATTTGTTAATTGCACTTATATTTTCAAAATAGGTGTTTCCCTTTTTAATTTCCATCGTTGAGTAATCTTCCCAAATGTCTGGATAACCAATCTTTACCGTAAATTTATCTAATTTTTCAATGGCTTTTGTTTTGGTTTCATCACTCATCCAGTCTAGTAATTGAATGCGCACTTGATAAGAAGCAATAACATTTGCAATCATTTCTTCTGCATTTTCTTTTGCCTCTGGCGGAAATTTAGCATCTACATACAATTGCCCTAATGCTTCTCCAACATTATTGTTAACTACTGATAATGCTCGTTCATTAGCAGGTCTCATTTTTTTAGCATCTCTTAAATACTTACTGTAAAATTCCCAGTTGGCTACTTCAATTTCTTCTGTTAATCGACTCGCACTACTAACAAAAGTATCCCAACGCAATAGCGTTTTAAGATCATCGATAGTATGTTCTGTTAAAAATGAATTTAAGGTGCTAATAAATTTAGGCTGTGTTGCGATAAGGGTATCAACGTTTTGTTTAAGCTTTTTATCAGCCATCATTTTTTTTATATTTAATGATGGAATTAATAATTGTGTTTCTGAAATGGATTTTGGATTGTTATAATTACGCATATCTCTACTTTGTACTTTATCCAATCGAGGTATTGCTAATTGCGTTTCCATCGCTAGAATTTTTTCTGCAGAAGCGGTAGCAGAAATTTCATCATCCCCTAAAAACTGTAGCATTTTTGAAATGTATTCTACATATTTTGCACGGATTTCAACAGATTTTATATCCATTTCTAAATAATAATCACGATTACCAAGACCAAGACCATTCTCTGTAACATAAGCTGCGTTTATAGAACTATCATTTAGGTCTGCAAATGAAACAAAATCTATAAATGGTGAACTTACATTGGGAACCGTCATTAAAACAGTTTGAAGATCGTTTAAATTCTCTATGCCAGCAATAGCATCTAAAGCGGGTTGTAAGGGGGTTATTCCCTCAGTATTACGAGTATCAACATCAAGTTTTGAGTCGAATAAAAATAATGCTTTCGCCTGATCGGTATTTGAAGCGTAGTTTCCGGTATTTTTGGCTTTTGCTAAGATCTCAAGAACATCGCTATCTGTAGATTTTCGCAAAACAGAAAATCCTCCCCAGATGGTGCGATCTTCAGGGATTTTTGTGTTTTTCATCCAATTTCCGTTCACATAATTATAAAAATCATCTTTTGGATTTACGCTTGTATCCATGTTTTCCAGAATAATACCGTGTGGTAATTCATCTGCTTTTTTAGAACTTTTATTGGCTTCACCACAAGACATTAGCATTAATGCAAGAGAAGCGGTTAAAGTTAAAAATTTAAATGCTGTTAATTTCATAATTATAGTTTCAATTGTATTGGGTTTTATTTTTTATTTTGGTCTTCTAATTCTGCTTTATAAACAGCATCTAGAAATTGTTTTTGAAGTACTAATTCTTTATTTTCACTATCAACTCTTAGTAAATCGACGGCATCTTTTTCAAATTTTTCATTGATCTGAATAAATAAATTTTTCACTGAAATATTCATTTCTTTAAAATCATCTTGAAGTCTTACAGAATCAAAATGAGCCTTATTTACTTCTTGATTTAATAACTGAGTTCGAGTTTTTACTACAATTACCCTTGAGAAAATTAAAGGAGTATTTAAGGTGTCAGGGATTTTTTTAATTAGAGAATTAATATGAGAAACCATCAGAATTGATTTAGTTTGTATCGCTTCCAAATTATTTCCATTAATGGTTTTTGCTTGTTCTTCAAAATCTTCAAAAGCTCCCCAATGTATCACTTCTGCTCTTGCGCTTTCTGAAATCGTCGGAAATTTAAAATTAGTATTACCATAAATACTTGAATTTATTTTTTGAGAAATCAATTTTTGTATTGGTTCTTTTTGGTTATTTCCACAAGAAACTACGATTAAACTTACTATAAAAAATACAAGAATTTTCATTTGATAAAAGTGTGTATCTACAAATATACAAGTTCTATGGACATATTAAAGTTAATTTTAAGTGAATGTAAAAGAGAAGAATATTCGTATATTTACATAATAAAAAATTATAATTTTTGAATAAAATAATTCTTATAATAGGTGCATCGGGTCAAATAGGAACCGAACTAACAATGCAACTGAGAAAGAAATACGGAAACCAAAATGTAGTTGCTACAGATATTAGGGAAGATGATGGAACCTTAAGTAAAGACGGTCCTTTTGAAGTTTTAGATGCCATGGATTACCAGGGTATTGAAAGCATAGTTATAAAGTATAAAATTACAGATGTTTATTTGTTAGCGGCCATGTTATCTGCTACTGCTGAAAAGTTTCCGATGCGTGCATGGAATTTAAATATGAACTCATTATTTAATGTTTTAAACCTTGCTAGAGATCAAAAAATTAAGAAAGTATTTTGGCCTTCAAGTATTGCAGTATTCGGACCCTCTTCTCCAAAAGAGAACACACCACAAAGAACAATAATGGAACCTTCTACAGTTTATGGAATTAGTAAACAAGCTGGTGAAAGATGGTGTGAATATTATCATAATATTTATGGTGTGGATGTTCGAAGTATTAGATATCCAGGTTTAATAAGTTATAAAACTCCACCTGGTGGAGGTACAACAGATTATGCAGTAGCTATTTATCATCAAGCTATTAAAGGCAAGAATTATGTTTGTTTCCTAGATAAGCAAACCACATTGCCCATGATGTATATTGATGATGCCATAAGAGCTACATTAACTATTATGGATGCTCCAAAGGAGTCGATTAAAATAAGAAGCTCTTATAATCTATCAGGATTAAGTTTTAATCCAATTGAAATTTCTGAAAGCATAAAACAACAAATTCCAAGTTTTGAAATTTCTTATAAACCAGATTTTAGACAAAAAATTGCAGATTCTTGGCCGAAAAGTATAGATGATACAGATGCCAAAAATGATTGGAGATGGAAAAACAATACATCATTAGAAGAAATCACTGCTATAATGCTTAAAAATTTACAGGATTAAATAATAGTATTTTAAAACCAAGGTCGTTTACCAACCTGGTAGGTATTATAAAATTCTTCATCACTCTTTGTAAGATAAATAATACCTTCTATAAATCCTATAATCCCAGCAGCACCACAAGTTAAAAATGTGATGACCATTTGAATTATTCCTTCTTTAGTATAACCTAAAATAAATTTATGTATCCCTAATGGTCCAAATAAAATAGCCATAATACCAGCTATTACTTTTTTGTTTTCGCCATTAGCAGTTAAATCATTCCAGTTTTCTTTAAATTCATTTGCAGTTTGTTTCGCCTCTTTTTCAAATGATTGTTTATTTTCTTCGCTCATTAATAGTTGGTTTTTAGCAAGTTGATTTGTAAATATAATAAATAAGCACTATCAATTGACTCCCAAAGTTCAATTTTATTAACTTAATTGTCTGAAATTTAACCAAAATTGGCATAATCATCGGTATCTAATCATCAAATGATTTTATACCAATCTTTTGTTGTTTTGGCTATTTCGTTTTAAAAATACTCACCTCCTAATACAGTTACTCGTTTCATGATCTTAGGTTTTAATTTATTGAAATTCACGAACTATTTTGTCTGCAATTACTTGGGCTAATTTCTCTTTACTTTCTAATGTCCATCCTGCAATATGAGGACTTAAAATCACATTTTCCATACTTAATAAGTCAGATAAAGATGCTGGTATTTTATTAGAAAATAATGACTCGAACGAACTCTTTTCAAACTCTAAAACATCCAAACCAGCTCCTAATAGTTTGCCTTTTTTTAAAGCTGAAACTAAGTCTGAGGTGACCACACTTTTTCCTCTAGCGGTATTTAATAACCAAAATGCTTTTGAAAATTGATTGATAAAATCGCTGTTTACCATTCTGTTTGTTAAGGGGGTCCAAGGAATATGTAAACTCACAACATCTACTTCTTTTTGAAAAGTTTTTAATGAAACTTGAGTCGCATTTTTATCACCAACTTGTTTCTTAATATCATAGCAAATTACCTTGCAATCAAATCCTTTTAGTTTTTTTGAAAAAGCTTTACCCATATTTCCATACCCAATAATACCCACTGTTTTTCCATCTAATTCAATTCCTCTATTTGCTTCCCGATGCCACAATCCTTTTCTAACTTCAAGATCTGCTTTGTTAAGTTTATTAAACAAGGAAAGAAGCATCCCTAAAGTATGTTCGCCAACAGCATTACAATTTCCTTCAGGTGCTGATATTAAAGTAATTTTTTTAGATGCAGCATAAGGAATATCTATACTTTCTAATCCAGCACCTACTCGCGCAATAAACTTTAAATTAGCTGCAGCATTAATAAAAGTTGCATCGCATTTAAACCTGCTCCTTATAACGATTCCGTCATATTCTGAAATGATTTGTTCAATATCAGATTTAGAAGAGGTGTAATCTTCTTCGTTTTTATATCCAGCATTTGTCAGTTGCTCAATAAGTAAAGGATGGTTTTTATCTAAATGAAGGACTTTCACGATTAAATTTTTGGATAATTGCTAATTGTTTTTTCGTGTTTAATAGTACCGGTATGAGCGGTACTCAATTTTTCAAATAATAACACATGAACTTCTTCTCCGTTTTCTGTTACTGGACAATGTTCCACTCCTTTTGGGACTAGTATAATTTCTCCTTCATTAATAATTTCAATACGATCCCTAAAATGCATTTCTAAAGTGCCTTTTATAACTTGAAATAACTCATCTTCTTTTTCGTGTTGGTGCCAAACAAACTCACCCTTAATCTTTGCTAAAAGTACTTGCATATCGTCTACGATTGCAATTTGATGAGGATGCCAGTTCTTGCTGAATTTCGAGAACTTTTCTTTAATATTTATAGAATTCACGGTCTTATAAATTAGTCAAACAAGGTACTAATTTCTTCTGTTATTTTAGTTGGACGTAGTGTTTTTTCATTTAATAAGCACCAAGTAGTTTTTGCTTCGACGATTGTTTTTTGATCACTTAATCTAACAATTTTATAATGGCGTTCACTTTTAACCCCTTCGTTTTTAGCAATCCAAGTGGTCAATTCTAATTTTTCTCCTTTAAAGGAAGCTGCTTTATAATTAATCGTGTGATTAATAACGTACCATATATAATTTTCTTGAAATTTTTTAGGCACCGCATCATTCCAATGTTTTTCTGCAGCATCTAAGCACCATTCCAAATAAATAAGATTATTTACGTGATTTCTTTTATCTATTGCGGATGAAGGGACTATAAATGTTTTGGAATAGATTTTCATTTAAAAACCAAGAATAAGTTTTGCGATATAAAAGAACAGAAAAATTCCAAAAATATCATTACTAGTAGTAATAAAAGGTCCTGTTGCAATTGCAGGGTCAATTCCTTTGCGATCTAAAATGATCGGAACAAAAGTCCCTATAAGTGCAGCGATTATAATTACAGTTAACATAGAAATAGCAATTGTGATACTTACAATAAAATCTTGACCAACTATAACTCCAAAAAGGATTACTAATAATCCTAATATGGATCCGTTAATTAATGCCAATCCTAATTCTTTTAATAATCGATGAAATAAACTCCCTTTAACAACATCGTTTGCTAAACCTTGTACAATAATAGCGCTAGACTGAACACCAACATTACCTGCCATTGCCGCTATTAATGGTGTAAAGAAAAATAATATTGGATAATTAAACAATGCTTCTTCAAATCCTTGTAAAATGTAAACACTGCCTAATCCTCCAAATAATCCTAAAACCAACCAAGGTAATCTTGCTTTGGTTAATTCTAAAATACTATCATCAGCTTCAACATCTTGCGATATACCCGCTGCCATTTGATAATCTTTTTCTGCTTCCTCTTTTATGAAATCTACAATATCATCAATGGTAATTCTACCAACTAATACACCATTTTTATCTACAACAGGAATGGCTTCCAAATCGTATTTTTGCATAATTCTTGCTACTTCTTCGTCTTCTGTAGCAACGGTTACATAATCTACTTTTGCAATATAGATTTCACTAATATATGTTTTGGCAGACGCAGTTAAAAGGTCTTTTAAAGAAAGGCGTCCTTTTAATTTACCATCTTTATCGGTAACATAAATAGAATGAACTCGAGTTACATTTTCTGCTTGTCTACGCATTTCTCTAACACAACTAGCTACAGTCCATGTTTCTTTTACCTGAACCAACTCTTTTGCCATTAATGCTCCGGCAGTATCTTTATCATAGGTTAAAAGCTCTACAATATCGGAGGCGTGCTCTTCGTCTTCAATTATTTCAATTACCTTTTTCTGAATGTGATCATCGAGTTCTGCTACTACATCGGCAGCATCATCAGTATCCATTTTTTCAATTTCTTTGGCAATTTCTTTTGGGGAAAGATAACTTAGAATTTTTTCTCTATCATCTTCATCTAATTCCATTAAAGCTTCAGAAGTAATTTCACTTTCTAAAGATTTAATAAGATATGCAGCATCTTCAGGTTTTAATTCCTCTAGGAGTTCAGCAATATCAGCAAAGTGTAGTTCGTGTAATAAATCCCTAAGCATATTGCCATCTTTTTTGGCAATGAGTCGGGTTATTTTTTCTGAATAATCAGGTGTTAGTTGAAATTGCATCTTTCTCTAATTTTTGAGTGAGCATAATAAATTCTGAAACCGAAAGTTGTTCGGGTCGCTGTCCAAAGATAATATCTTCTTTTAATTTATCGGAAAGATTAAAGACTTTTAAACTATTCCGCAATGTTTTTCTTCTTTGCTGAAAAGCAGTTTTTACGACTTTAAATAACATTTTTTCATCACAAGGAAGCGTATAGTTTTCTTTTCTTCTTAAGCGAAGCACTCCGCTATCTACCTTTGGAGGAGGATTAAAGACAGTAGGAGGAACTGTAAATAAATATTCTGCATCGTAAAAAGCTTGAACTAAAACCGACATAATTCCGTAGATTTTACTTCCTTCTTTTTCACAAATACGTTTTGCTACTTCCTTTTGAAACATGCCCGTAAATTCTGGAATTTGATCTCGCCATTCTAAAGTTCTAAATACAATTTGTGTAGATATATTATAAGGGAAGTTTCCAGTAATAGCATAGGGTTCTCCATTAAAAAAATTTTCTAAATCAAATTTTAAAAAATCAGCAGGGATTACTTTTAGGTTTTTGTTTTTAAAATGTTCATTTAGATAAGTTACAGATTCTTGATCTAGTTCCATTGCTATAATTTCTAGATTTTTTTCTACAAGATATTTGGTGAGCACTCCCATGCCGGGTCCAATTTCTAATACATTTTTGTAAGTGTCTTGCGTTAGTGTGTCTGCAATTTTTTTTGCAATAGTTTCGTCTTTAAGAAAATGTTGCCCTAAATATTTTTTTGCTTTTACAGACATTCTGAATGGTGTGTTATACTATACTCATCTATAATTTCTAGTTCTGTTCTAAAGGTTAGCATTTTATCTGCAAATTTTAATAAACCATCTTGGTTTAGCTTATCTGCATCATTTTTATAATAACTGTCTAAAGCTTTGCGAGATTTTGCTCTGTATTGTATAGCATACGTAATACCTCCCATTTCTTCTTCAACGAGCACTTTGGTAAGTTTAGCATCTGTAAATTTTCCGGTAGCTAAAACCTGAGGGATATAATTTTTAATCCAAATCAGCCATTCGTCGTGTATACTTTTTTCAATATTTACAGTAACATTATATATAATCATTTTTATTCTATTTCATCACCTCGAAGCATCCTGTATTTTTTTCTTGCTTCTACAAAGTAGATGCTATCTACAAAGTTGAAGATTAATAACTCATAGTATTCTTTTGCTTTTTGAGGTTGGTTAAGTTTTGTTTCGTATAGTTTTGCTAACCGATAATGCGCATCATCAGCTAATATATCTTCATTATAAAACTGTATTAATGCAAGATAACTTTCTGCTGCTTTTTCATACTCACCCTTGGTCTCATATAATTCACCTAGTTTTAGTAAAGCTTCATCTTCAATTTTTTCACCTTTATGGTTCTCTAATAAATTTTTTAAAACTGAAATTGCTTCTGTTTCTTTTTTTTGAAATGTTAAAAGATCAGCTCGAGCAAATTGTTTTAAGGCAGTTTGAGTAGAGTCTTCAATAGAATTATCTTTTATCAACAAGCTCAGTTGCATTGCATCGTTGGCAATTAATTGTGTTGCTGATTTTTTAAGAACATCTAATTGTAACTGTGCCCAAGCAAAATCAAAATTAAAGTAACTTGTTTTTGCAACTTTAAAACGTGCTTCTTGTGCTAATAAATTACCTTTTACTTCATGCTGAATTTGTGAATAATAGATCAATGCTTGATTAAATTTCTCGTCAAAAACTAAAATATCTGCTAATAGCATTTTAATTCTTGCTTCTTGGTATTGAGATAAAGGCTGTTTTGAAAAAGATTTTAAATTTGAAACAGCAAGGTCTTTTTCGTTGTTTTGAAAACCTAAAAAATAATTATAATCTAATTGAAGCTGATGCGTTTCTTTTCCGCTGCCAAATTCATTAAATAAATCTTCGTAGCTTTTTTTAATTTTTGGATATTCTTTTTTGGAAGCAGTTTTTAATTTAATCTTCATTAATTGTTGATATCCTTCTATTTTTTCTTTGGGTGTTGAAGCGTTATCGATTACAAAATTTACTATTAATATAGCATTTTCATCATCATCATCATTGGTGGCGAAATAAGCAATATCTGCTATTCCAGACATATCATTATTTCCCATACGTTTGTAAATTGCTTTTTCTTGAGTAAATGCTTTTTTATATTCCTTTTGTTGAATAAACAACCAGCTTAATAATTCATTGTACAAAACATCGGATTGCTTTTGCAATTTTTGAAGTAAGACTTTACGGAGTAAAATATTTGCTTCTTCAGCAGGGTCTTCAGAGATATAAAGGCTGAAGTTTTGTTGAGCGACCCCTTGATAAGAACGTTTTTTTTTAATTAAAACTAAATAACTGTCAAACATTTTTTCAAGGTTGCCCTGTTCACCATAAAGGCGTGCTAACTGATAGCTATAGTCAGTATCCGGAAAAACATCCATAGCAGTTAAATACGTTTCAATAGCTTTATCTAAAAGACTATATCTTTCAAAAGATTCACCAATACTTCTTCCATAATTAAATTTTTCACTTTCTTTTACAAAAAGAATTGCTTTGTTATAATTAATAGTGGCTAATGAATCATTTTCTTGCAGCGAATAGTTATACCCTAATTCCACATAGAGTTGAGGGATAATTTTTATATTTAATCTTCCTTTTAATAGCTTTTCTGCTTCTTTATATTCTTCTAATTGTTGGTGTGAAGCTACAATAGCTTTAAAATAATTAAAGTATTTATTTTTTTTATAAAGCTGGGTATAAAGCGTGAGTGCTTTTTCGTATTCTCCTTGTTCAAAATAGTTTTCGGCTAACAAATTATTTTGAGCATTCATACCAGTTAATGATAGAAAAAATAAGATGAAAACAATTTTGTGCATGGGATAAAGATAGGGAATAGATTTCTTAATAAAATGTCAATTTATTAGGGTTTAATTAAAAATAGGAACTCCTTCTAATTGTCCCCATTCGGTCCATGAACCGTCATATAAAAAGTGATTATTTTCTGAAATTAATGCAGCTGCTAAAATTAATACACAAGCGGTTAATCCAGAACCACAAGTGAATATTTTTGGCTGATTGTCTATCTTCAGTTTTTTAAAAATAGCAGAAATTTCATTTAGCGGAATAAATTTTCCGTCTTTTAATACCTCTAAAAATGGTAGGTTTACAGCATTTGGGATGTGACCAGATTTTAAATTTTTTCGACTTTCTGGAACCAATCCGAAAAACCGTTCATTAGATCGAGCATCTATTACAATAGCTTCTTTTGACGCTATGTTTTCTAAGATCTGAGAAGCTGATTTCTGAAAATTTGAATTAAATAGTGCTTTAAAATTCCCTTCAGGTAGTTCTCGAGTTTGAATCGATTCTGTAGGATAGTTTTTATTTTTCCATGCTGGAAGTCCACCATCTAAAACGGCAATATTTTTATGTCCCATACTTTTAAACATCCACCATACTCTAGGACTAGCATAAATACCTATATTATCATAAACTACAATAGTACTATTGTTATTTATTCCTAGGTTTCTAGACGCGAAAGCAAAAGCTTCAGGATTTGGTAATGTATTTGGCAGTGGGTTTTCTAGATCAGAAAAACTTCTTTTTAAATCAAAATAACGAGCTCCTTTAATTTGAATTCTAGGAAATACAACTTCAATATTAGCTACATTACTTTCTAAACTAACATCTAAAATCACCAAATCAGGTGCGTTTAAATTTTCAGAAAGCCAATTAATAGAGACTAATGGATTCAAATATAATTGATTAATTAATAATGTCAAAACCGCAATATGGCACTAATACTTCCGGTATTTTAATTCCTTCTGGGCTTTGGTAATTTTCCAAAATACCTGCCAATACTCTTGGTAAAGCTAAAGAGCTACCGTTAAGTGTATGAGCTAATTTATTTTTACCGTCTTCATCTTTGTAACGTAATTTCAACCTATTTGCTTGAAATGCTTCAAAATTTGAAACCGATGAAATTTCTAACCAACGATCTTGAGCGGTAGAAAAAACTTCAAAATCATAGGTTAAAGCAGCGGTAAATCCTAAATCTCCACCACATAACCTAAGTATGCGATAGGGTAATTTTAGTTCTCTAAGGATGTCTTTAACGTGGGTTAACATTCCGGTAAGAGCGATATAAGAATTTTCAGGTTTTTCAACTCTAACAATTTCAACTTTATCAAATTGGTGCAATCTGTTTAACCCTCTAACATGTGCTCCATAACTTCCAGCTTCTCTTCTAAAGCAAGGAGTATATGCGGTACATAAAATTGGTAATTCTGAATGCGTCCTTAAATCTCCACGGAATAAATTAGTAATAGGAACTTCTGCGGTAGGGATTAAGTATAAATCGTCTAATGTTGAATGATACATTTGTCCTTCTTTATCTGGTAATTGACCAGTTCCAAAACCTGAAGCTTCATTTACTAGATATGGGACTTGATATTCTGTATAACCAGCGTCTGTATTTTTATCTAAAAAATAAGCGATTAAAGCACGTTGAAGTCGAGCGCCTTTTCCTTTGTATACCGGAAATCCAGCACCCGTAATTTTTACACCAAGCTCAAAATCTATTATATCGTATTTTTTTGCCAATTCCCAATGAGGTAATGCACCTTCAGAAAGTTTTGGAATTTCACCTTCAATAAAAACCTCTTGATTATCATTTTCATCGGTTCCAGCTGGCACCAATTCATTTGGAATATTAGGGATGGTAAAAAGTAATTGCTGAAGATTTCCTTCAGCATTATTTAGTGTTTCTGTAAGTTGTTTTGAAACTTCTTTTAATAGGGTAGTTTTCTCTTTTAAAAGAGTTGCCTTTTGAGGTTCTCCATTTTTAAATAGAATTCCAATTTCTTTAGAAAATGTATTGGATTGCGATAACGTTTCATCAAGTTTAGCTTGAGTTACTTTACGTAACTCATCGGTTTTTAAAACTTCTTCAAAAATAGTTGTAGCATCAAAACCTCTTTTGCTAAGGGATTGAATAAATTTTTCTTTGTTTTTGCGAATTTCGTTTACTTGTAACATTTTCTTAAAACTTTGAGCTTGCAATTTAGGAAAAAAGAGGGGTTTATTAGGAGATTTTTTGCTGCTTATTTATTATGATAATCTTCAGGCGGAGTCAATAACCAATTACTGTGTTTAAATAGATCCCAATTTAGATTTGCAATGTCTATTTTAGGATCGGTAAACTGATGAAATGGACCTCCATTTATACTTACTTTTGAATTCATGTAAATAGCAACATCATTTCCTTTTTCAGTTTCAGTTGCTTTAATTTTTTGGGCTAATTGCCACATTAAATCTGGTTTTGTAGTTACCGATCGACTTTGTTTAGGTGATAGCAATTTTTTATAATCATATACCTTTTCTTTACCTGTTTTTTTATTTTGAACACGAACAGTTAAGGTGCCACTTTTAGATCGTAACATCATTCTCCAACTCATTCGATGGCCTTCTTCAGTCCAAAGCACATCATCTTGAATCATCCAATGACGAATAGGTAAACCTATTTGAAATATAAAATACACCAATAATATACCGATCAGTATATTATTGTATTTAGGTATTGTGATTTTGTATTCATTGTAAATTTCATTTTTAAGTTTGAATCTTTTTTGGATGGTTTCCGAACTAAAGAAAAACAATAAAAAAGCAATTGACATATAAGGGAAAATACCTACTTGAAAAACAATGGAGTTAAACAAATTAAAAAATAGCGAAAGGTAAAAGCCAAGTAACCTCGTTCTTTTCCATAATAGCATTGGGATGATGAGCAAATCAAAAAATATTCCGAAGTAGGCAATAACATAATGCACCCAACTATGTTGCAATAACTCTCCAATTAAGAAATAATTACTTTTGGACTTCAGTATGATGCCAGGAGCAGTTCCATTTATCCAATCGGGATACCATTTTGCAACAGACCCATACATAAATACGATGCCAACTTGCAATATCAATGTCCATTTAACCCATTGGGGCATTGAAAGTGATTTAAACGAAGGATTAAATTTAGCATCTAATGAATACCGTTTATTGGCAGGTAAAAAAGCCATTATCCAACAAAGTAATACCATTAAGTAATAATGATTGTTATAAGATGTTTTTTGCATTAAATAAACGGTAGTCCATAATAAAGCATAAGAGAACATCGCTAATCGATATTTATAACCCAACATCACGAAAATCCCAAAGATTCCCATAAGTGCGAAATAAAAATACATCCCTTCGCCAACAAAGACTTGTAAAAAATCGAAGCCAATAAAATTAAACGTGAAATCTGGTGACACCAATACACGTCGCACCCAACCTGTAGCAATCGCTCCAAACCCTTCCAAAGCAATTAGCAAACCAAAAATAATCCTAAAGAGGCTTAAACCGGTATTGTCAATTTGTTTGAAAAGAAATTTATTCATTAATATTTAGATAATTTCGCGCGAATAGTTCATCTTCTTTAATCGCAATTTTTAGCGCTTCTTTAGAGGTAAATATTTTTTCTTCTCTAATATATTTTATAAAATTTAATTGAATATCCTTATCGTATAAATCATTTTTATAATCTAAAAAATAAGTTTCAATTGTTTTATGAATACCACCGACAGTAGGATTAGTGCCAATATTGGTAAGACCAAAAACCTCTTTTCCGGAAATGATGGATGTTACTAAATATACGCCATTTTTAGGAATGAGCTTATAGTCTTCCTTAATTTTAAGGTTTGCTGTGGGAAATGCTAACGTTTTTCCAATTCCTCTTCCCTTAACTATTTTTCCTGAAAGCATAAAAGGATATCCAAGATATTGATTGGCGGTTTGCACATCGCCTTCCTCCTCTAATGCCTTTCTAATTTTTGTTGAACTAATAGCTACATTCTGTAATTGTTGAGCGGTAATTTCAACAACTTCAAAATCATAGATTTTTCCAAATTCTATTAAATCTTTAATAGTGGCAGTTCTATTTCTTCCAAATTGATGATCGTAGCCAATAATTATTTTTTTAATATGTAATTGATTCACCAAAATGTCTCGGACAAACTCTAAAGCTGTTAACCTTGAGAACTCTTTTGTGAAAGGATGGATGATTAAATTTGAAACTCCTGTTTGTTCAATAATTTCTGAACGTTCCTTTATAGTATTGATTAATCTTAAGGAAGATTTTTTTTGTAAAACCATTCTTGGATGCGGGAAGAACGTAAGTAAAATAGATGCTTGATTGTTTTTTTTAGCAGCATTCATTAATTGAGTTAAAATTGCTTTATGTCCCAAATGTACACCATCAAAAGTACCTATAGTTACTATAGAAGGATTCTTTTTTTTATAGGAAGCTAAAGATTTATATACGTCCATATTATTTTCCGTTAAAGGAATTCATGGTATTTGTTATTCCTGCTAAACCAAAGGATTTAATAAGCTCAGTTGCTTTTTCTAATCTTTCAGGCAATAGTTTTTGTTCTTCACCAATCCATTCCCCTAATACATAATCTATTTGTTTTCCTTGTGAAAAGGTATCTCCAATTCCAAAACGAAACCGATTGTATTTGGTTGTGTTTAAAACATGCTGAGTATCTTTTAAACCATTATGTCCTCCATCACTACCTTTTGTTTTTATTCTAAAAGTTCCAAAATCTAAATTTAAATCATCAGTAACAACCAATAAATTCTCTAAAGGGATCTTTTCCTTTTCTAACCAATATCTAATAGCTTTACCACTTAAATTCATGAACGTGCTCGGTTTCAATAATAAATATGTCCTGCCTTTTAATTTATATACAGTTACATCACCCAGTTTATTGCTTTCAAAAGTAAGTTCTTCTTTTTCAGCTAAAAAATCTAGAATTTTAAAGCCAATATTATGTCTGGTGTTTGCATATTTAGGACCCATGTTGCCTAAACCTACAATGAGATATTTTTTCATAGGATCACCATCAGTTAAATTTCTGCTGGAATTAATAGTAAAGAGTTCTCTAAATATTGAAAACATATGATAATTAAACTTTTGTAAAAATAAAAAAAGCATCCCAAATAAATAGGATGCTTCTTAAGTATATTTTTTTAAAAGATATTATTCTTTAGTAGCAGCTCCTTCTGCTCCTTCTGCTCCTTCTGCTACCTCTTCACCTTCTTCACCTTCTTCAGTTTCTTCACCTTCTTCAGTTTCTTCATCTTCAACAGCAACTCGAGAAGTTCTAACTTGACAAACAACTCTGCTATCATCTTGAAGTATCGTATAGTCGTTACCAGTTAAATCTGCAACAGTCATAATTGTTCCAATTTTCATTTCAGAAATATCAGCATTTAAGAAATCTGGAAGATTTTTAGGTAATGCTTTAACTCTTAACGATCGATTTACAATACGTAAAACACCACCATTCTTTACGCCAGGAGCACTTCCTGTAATGCGAACAGGAATATCCATACTTACTTCTTTATCATCAAAGATTTGGTAAAAATCGATGTGTAAGATATTATCTGTTACTGGGTGAAATTGTATATCTTGTAAGATAGCTTCAATTTTTGAACCATCTTTTAAAGCAATTACTACTGTGTGTACATCTGGAGTGTAAACTAAGTTTTTAAATGCCATAATTTCTGCTGAAAAGTGAATAGCCTTATCTCCTCCGTATACTACGCAAGGAACCTGACCAGCATTACGTAGGGCTTTAGTAGCTACTTTACCTACGCTTTCTCTTTGAGATCCGTTGATTGTAATTGATTTCATTTTTTTGTTTTATGTTTAAAAATTAAATTGCCCACCTTTTGGTGAAAGCGGGTGCAAAGATGCGTTTTTTTCTGAATAGAGAAAAGAAAATAGTCCTCTTTTTTATAACTCAGATTATGAAATAGATTTTCTATTTCATAATCTGAGCTTAATCTATTTTTAACTGGTTCTCTGAAGGTTACATCAAGAAATTTGTACTAATCGATTTGTTTGAGCTTACACTCATCATTACTTCTGCAAAAAGTTTCGAACAACTTAATACTCTCACTTTAGGACTATTAATTTTTGAAGGAATAGAATCAGTTACGATTAACTCTTCTAATTTAGAATTTTCTATTTTTTCGTAAGCATTACCAGACAATATAGCATGTGTGCAAATGGCTCTTACACTTAAAGCGCCTCTTTCAATCATTAAATCTGCTGCTTTTGCTAGTGTACCTGCAGTATCGACCATGTCATCCACTAATACCACATTCTTCCCTTCCACATTACCAATAAGTTCCATATGTGAAATTATGTTTGCTTTTTCACGTTGCTTATAGCAAATTACCACATCGCTTTTTAAGAATTTTGAATAGGCATAAGCACGTTTAGACCCTCCCATATCTGGAGAAGCAATGGTTAAGTTATCTAGATTTAAAGATTTCAAATAAGGTAAGAAGATCGTTGAAGCAAAAAGGTGGTCAACAGGTTTTTCGAAAAAACCTTGAATTTGATCTGCATGTAAATCCATCGTTATTATTCTGGTCGCTCCTGCTGTTTCAAGCATTTTAGCAACTAATTTAGCGGCAATTGGTACACGAGGTTTGTCTTTTCTGTCTTGTCTTGCCCAACCAAAATAAGGTAAAACGGCAGCAATATGTTTTGCTGAAGAACGCTTTGCAGCATCCAACATCAATAACATTTCCATTAAATGATCACTATTAGGATGTGTAGAGCCCACAATAAAAACTCTACTTCCTCTAACTGATTCTTCAAATGATGGTTGAAATTCGCCATCACTATACGTAGAAGTAATTACATTCCCTAGAGGTATTCCGTAATGTTTTGAAATACTTTTGGCAAGTTCTTTACTTTGTTTACAGGCAAAAATTTTAGATTCAGGAATATGGATGTCCATTTTAATTAGGATTTGTTGGTTGTTAGCAAATGTAAAATGAATCCTTAGAAGTAACCAAAAAATGAACAGATTAATTATTAATACTTATTAATTAAATGTTTATTTTTGCCACCTACTTGCTCAAGTGGTGGAATTGGTAGACACGTTGGATTCAAAATCCAATGCTTCAGGGCGTGCGGGTTCGATTCCCGCCTTGAGTACAAAAGCCCTTGTTAATCATTTGATTTTCAAGGGTTATTTTGATTTACATACTCAAGCAACAGGGCTATTTTTAGATGCTCAAAAAAAGGGATATATAATTAATTTCTTAAAAACTCTAACGAATGATGTGTATTTGAATAATGAAGAGTATAAAAATTCTTTTGAATAATAATTTGACCTTTGGATTAAACTAAATCCATTTTATAGATTACAAACCCTTGCTTTTAGTAGGGGTTTTCTATACAATACATTCATATTATATTTTATTATATTTACAGAAGAATTAAAATAAACCAATGAAAAAATTACTTTATTTATTTTCAACGATATTAATTGTTGCTTGTAATAGTGACGATAACAATGATGTAATTGCTCCGATTGTTACATTAATAGGAGAATCATCCATAACTGTTTCACAATACTCAACATATGTAGATGCAGGCGCAACAGCATCAGATGATGTTGATGGAGATTTAACTGCCAATATTGAAACAACTTCAGATGTAGATACAAATACAATTGGAACCTATACTGTTACTCACAGTGTTTCAAATGCATTGGGTAATGTTGGTTCAGCATCAAGACAAGTTAATGTTGGAGTCCCTACTCCTATTGATAAAATAAATGTTCTTTGGCAATCTCCACCAGCATGGGATAGTATAACAGCTATGAAGGTTGCTACTATAAATCCAGCTAAGTTAATTATAAGCATATCTGGAGGAATAAATCCAAGTCCGCCACCTTCTGCTGGACCTAGTGCAACTCAATTAATTCAATTTATTACATATTTAACTACATATGGTTATACCGGAGAATTAGTAATGCACCCAGATGTTGCTATTGGATCTTGGCTGGGTTTTTGGAGTTCTCACCCTTGGGATGATGTTCATTATCCTGATCCTTGGAAATTATATATAGATTATTATAAAGAACTTAATATAGCACTTCATTCTGCCGGTCAGAAACAAATGACAGAGCTACTGATAGAGACAGGTAAAGGTACCAATATGAATAACCCGTTTACAACTACTGAAGCTTTAAATGATTTATTTACTTCATTTAAAACATACATGAACGATATTGGTTTAGACCCAAGTATTAATAAATTATCAGCAACAGGTGCAGCAAAAGATAGGTACTTCCCAAGTATAGCAGATCATTATTATGCCCAAATGTATGATATGGGTGTAGATGTTCCCGCATTAGCTGGCATCAATATCTACTCTCCTGATAGAGTAAATGTTCTTGTAACAAATATGATTCCTTTTATTAATTTAACACGTTTAGATAAAGTTTGTTATATTTTTACGTATGCAGATACAGCTTACCCGCCATCAGTTGATGCACCAATGTTTGGAGAAACAGCTGCATATTGGAATAGAGCTCATTTTACTGAATTTGTTAAAGCATTTAAAATAGGCCTACAGAGCCAAGATTCTAATGCATGTACAGGTGTATGGTGGATGTCCAGGTTTGATTTGAATGAATAATACAAGCAAATGTATTCTGAAGTGATAAAATTTACCATTATGGTAAATGATGCTATAAAACAAACAGGTTTTATTTGGTGGTTTAAAACAAAAATGGATGCCCATTACTCTCAAGCAGCGCTAAGTGGTAGGGCCAGTAAAGGTTTATGGCATTCTGAGGATATACTTGATTCAAGATGGTAAAATTAAAAACCATCACTTCTTAACTCCTGTATTTGTCTCATATGGGATTTCTGTAATTTTTGATGAATTATGCATGATTATTCAACAGCAGAAGTTTCTCAAACTGCACCTATTAACTCTTTTTCATCACCCATTAAATCATGCGTTGTATTTGGTACTTCAAGATAGCTTTTTTCTCCGTTCAATAAGGAGTAAAACCTTTTTGCAAGTTTCGGGTCTAATACTTCATCGCTAGTAGATTGAATGATAGTGATATTGCTTTTAAGTTTTTTAGCAAATTCTATAGGATTAAGCTCATTAATTATCCTGCTTATCTCCTCTTCGTACATTTCAGGTGTTTTTAGCGATAAAATATTTTTTGCATGCTTCCATAATTCATCCATTAAGGGTTTATTCGAGAACAATGCCATGGAATCTACCACTGGATTCAACAGAATTACTTTCTTAAAAATATGGGGCTCCTTATTCATGATGTTGGAAACATATAAGCCACCCATTGAGTATCCCAAAGCATGTAGTGGTACTTTATATTTTACTTTCAGATAATTAGCAACAGTTTTAATATCTTTTATAGAACCTAAAAAACTAAATTTTCCTTCACTTTTTTTATCACCTCGATAATTGATTTCTACTAGCGAAATAGAACTATTTTTTAAATTATCACATAACCGAACAAGCCTACTTGATCCAGGAAAGCCATGGCAGAAAAGCACTATTTTTTTAGCATTCTTTATATCGCCATGTTGTTCGCATATAATTTTGTTTCCATCAACATATAGTGAAAGCTCTGTTTTCATAACAATTCTCATAATTTTAAAGGTTTTTTTTAGCTGTTAAATATTTCAGGAAAATCACTTCTTATATTACTTTACGATTATTCATTCGGTTAAATTAATAAGAACAATAAGTTTATATTTAAACAAATTTAGTGATTTTTAAATACTACAATTTATATACCCACAACATTACTAATGAGTTCTTGTTATTCTTTCGTGCTTTATACCCAAACCTATTCATTCTTTTCACAAACCCATATTTTTCTAGTAAAATTTCTCTTTCCACTTTTACTAACGGTGCAATAATCTAATATTCTGAAACCTATATTACTGATTAAGTTTGTAATATCTGAGGTAGATACAATAACAATACGATCTGTGATTTCTGCTGTCGACTCAATAATGTGTAAGATATCATTATCCGTTGCATTGCTAAACAAATTGTATGGCAGGTCAATAATAGCAGCTTCATATTTTTTACTAATGTTCTTTATATCCGAATTATATACGTTTGCAATATAGTTGAAGTGAGAAAGATTTTCTTTTGCATTCTTACATATCTTCTCGTTAATGTCACAACCTTCAATGTTATTTCCCGAAAAACATGCTTCTAACATTATGGTACCTACACCACAACATGCATCTAGTAGCTTATTCTCTTTATTTGCCTTTGCTGCAATATTAACAAGAGCTTTGGCAATACTTATGTTTATAGAGTTACTGTATGAGTGTGGTTTTTGCTTGTGTTGATGCCAAGCAAAACGGTCTTTAATCAGAATACCAAAACACCAAACATCCTCGTAATAACATAAGGCATAGGTTTTTATTGGATTATAATAATTAGGAATACCTTCAATGCTCCAGCCTATATCTTTTAATTTATTTAGCCGCTCCTTATATTCGGTTATATCACCATTTAAAACTAAATATTCAACTTTAAAACCGTCTATGCAGATGCTTTCTTTTTTGATGTCCTTAATTAGCGTATCATAATCTTCAGAAAACAAAATAATATCAAATCTACTTTTAATAAAAGGACTGTTTGAAGGCGCTACTTTGATATTGGAAACAAGTTGTTTATTCTTTTCTTCCTTATTAAAAAAGTACCTCGATTCAAGTTTACATAACTCACTTTGAGGGTTCTCATAACTAAAGGAATATATATATTTGTTTATCTGCATATTTTTCTATCAGTTCGATTTTAGTTATGAATGGCGAACAATCTATAAAGACACTTTTAGGTTCTATAGCGTCTAGGTTAACAAAAATAACCTTTTCCATTTATGTTTAATTGAAGCGATAGGAATATAAAAAAATCACTGAAATCCACTCCTTAAAATTTCAACAGAAATATTAACACAATTTTTTTCGTCGATTTGATAAATTGAACTTAGCTTTGTCGCATGGAAGAATGGTATCATTATGTTCTTTTAATTGTTGTTGGTTTCGCCGTGGGGTTTATTAATACCGTTGCTGGTGGAGGCACATTACTGTCCTTACCAGTTCTTATTTTTTTAGGTTTGCCTCCCAGTGTGGCTAATGGAACGAATCGGGTTGCTATCGTTATTCAAACTGCATTTGCTACAGCAGGATTCAAAAGTAAAGGCGTAACAACCTTTCCATTTAATACATACTTAGGAGCTTCGGCTTTAATAGGAGCTATTATTGGAGCTAGTATAGCGGTCGATATAGATGGAGCAGTGTTTAATAAGATACTGGCTGTTATTATGATTGCAGTTATTTTAATAATTATTTTTAAACCCAAAACAAATCTTAAGGATGTACATGAACGTCTTACAGGTAAATACTTGTGGTTGGGGATGCTTGCTTTTTTTTTCTTCGGGATTTATGGTGGATTTATAAATGCCGGACTGGGCTTTATTATCATTTTATTCCTGCACTTCTTTAATCATATGTCCTTAGTGAGAGCTAATGCTACCAAAGTCGCTGTTGTATGTATCTATACGCTATCGGCATTGGTTGTTTTTATATTAAATGACAAA
>JABHSQ010000017.1 GCA_018669795.1 Flavobacteriaceae bacterium
GTGATGATAATAACAATGTTGATGATACTCAAGTAGAATGGCTATATGTACATACTGCTATAGAGGCTAATGCTACAAACAGTACTACACTTGTAATTCCTTTTACAGAGCATATATTTGCCTTTACAGACAGACCTAATAGAGAACATAAATACATTAGTGCAGAAGAATTTGTTTCTTATTGGAGTGAGGATGCTACTAACAGTTTTCAGTTTGACCCTCCAAATGCTGTATTAACTTCAGTTAGTGATGACGGGGTTGCAGAAGTTGAAGTGGTTATTGTAGACGCAAGTACTGATGGAGATAATATTACCTATACTATTCAAAATCCTAAATTAACAGAGAATGCAACCTTTGTAGATGTTAGTTTATTTGTAGATGGAAATGGAGATAATAATCTTGCTATTGGGCAGAGTTATCAGGGAGGTATAATAGCTTATATATATCAAAGTGGAGATACAGGTTATGTTGCAGGAGAACAACACGGCTTAATTGCAGCTACAGAAGACCAAAGTGAAATACAATGGTGGAATGGTAGTTATGTATTTGCAGGTGCAACAGGTACTGCTATTGGAACAGGATTAGCTAATACAAATGCTATAATAGCTGCTCAAGGTTCAGGGAGCTATGCTGCAAGTATAGCACGAGACTATAATGGTGGAGGATATACCGATTGGTTTTTACCTTCAAAGGATGAATTAAATCAACTGTATGTAAATAGTGCAGCGATTGGTGGATTTACTGGCATATTTGGCTACTGGAGTTCGACGGAGGCCGATGTCATTGACGCTTGGGGACAGAATGTAGTCAATGGTGTTCAGGCCAGCGGCGATAAGTACGGCTTTGCCTATGTGCGTGCAGTTCGAGCTTTTTAACAATTTAACAGATTACAAAGCCACTCTTTAATTTAGGGTGGTTTTTTTTATGCCTCATTTAAATTAACTACTTTTGTTTTAAAACTAAACACTATGATTGAACAAATAAAAATAATTGATGGAAATGCAATAGCTTTTGAAGTTATTGATTCTTTCACAGAAACTGATGTGAAATTAGCTCACAAATTAATCGAACAAAAAATAAATCAAGGTTATGACGTAATTCATTTTTTAATTAAAGTTGATGAACTTAAGATAAATCACATAGGGTTAAAAGCTGGTTTTATGGACATTTCATATATTTTAAAAAACATAAAACAATTTGGCAACTTAGCTATTGTAGGAAATTCAGAAACAATAAAAACATTAGTTAAAATGGATAACTTTTTTTATAATATATTAAATAAAGGCTTCGAAGAACGTTATTTCAATATATCTGAGATTGACCAAGCATTTGAATATATAGAAACAAATTAAAATAAACACAATGAAAAAACTAACTTATTTATTTTTAGCTTTATTAATCGTTGCTTGTAGTAGTGATGATAATAGTAGTAGTGATAATGAATCAAATTGTATACCCCTAAATTTTAATAATGATAACTCTAGTCGATGGGAAGGCCCTTTTATGGGAACAGATGATACAGTAGCCTATATTCCGGATTACTACGCTGTCTATTATTATTTTGTTGTTAAGGAATTACAAGACATATATATTCAAATTAATGGGGAATATGGTAATGCACGATATATGAGCTACAATATTTATGATGCGTCTACATTAAGTAATACTGGAGATGGTTCTATATTAGATAATGAAATAAATCCTTATTGTGATAGTTATAATCCATATTCTACGGTTGATAATGGAAATTCAACTAATTATAACGTAAATATTGTCTCAAACAGCCTTGGAATTGAAAATGAACTAATGTTTCCGCAAGATATAGATTCGTTGGTTGTAATGCTAAGATATTATGTTCCTGAAGATTCTAATGGAGAAATTGCAGGTGTAGAACTTCCTTCAATTGTTGGTAAAAAAACAGATATGTCTGGTGAAATTGATTTAAATTTTGCTCAGATACAAAATCCGGATACAGGCCCACTAGCAGCAAAATTAACAATAATGGCTGAAGTTGTAAGTACATTAACTGATTCTATTGGTTTTTGGAAATTAGATAGCTCTGGTTTACTTGCTAATAAAGACAATGAATATTTAATTGGCCCTGCTATTTGTAGTGAAGACCAATTAGCAATTATTAAGTTTAAGTCACCCACCTATAATACAGCTAACGATATAACTCAATCTAAAGATGTACGTTATTGGTCTTTGAATATAGGCGACAGGCAAACTTTTACTTACAACGGAATTAAAGATGAAGATGCTATCATTTCAGATGATGGTTGGTGTTATATTGTTTTTGGTAGACCTAACAATGAAGTAGAATCTAAGTGTGCTATAAGAAACTACAATTATGTAGAGTGGAATGTTCCATCTGATATTGGTGTTATTATATACCGTAATATGTTAGGCAACAGTCTTTTTGAAGGATGGCTAGGAAATGTACTACCACTTACCCTTAATCCTTTAGAACAAGGTACAGTTTTAGAATATTTAGCACCAAATTTTATAAATGATTATGGCCCAAGAGGAATAAGGGTTAATGTCACAGATTTTTTAATTGATTAACAATAATTAAACCCAATCGTGTTATTGTTCTTGAAACCACTCTATTAATTTAGGGTGGTTTTTTTTATACCTCTTGCAGAAATGTAAGGGGTTTTTTTGTGCCTAATTTTAATTTACTACTTTTGTTTTAAATTAAACACAATGAAAAAACTTATCTATTTATTTTTAGCTTTAATAATCGTTGCTTGCTCAACAGATGATAATAACAATGTTGATGATACTCAAGTAGAATGGCTATATGTACATACTGCTATAGAGGCTAATGCTACAAACAGCACAACACTTGTAATTCCTTTTACAGAGGATATTTTTGCTTTTACCGACAGACCTAATCGTGAACATAAATACATTAGTGCAGAAGAATTTGTGTCTTATTGGAGCGAGGATGCTACTAACAGTTTTCAGTTTGACCCTCCAAATGCTGTGTTTACATCAGTTAGTGATGACGGGATTGCAGAAGTTGAAGTGGTTATTATAGGAGCAAGTACTGATGGAGATAATATTACTTATACTATCCAAAATCCTAAATTAACAGAGAATGCAACCTTTCAGGATGTTAGTTTGTTTGTAGATGGAAATGGAGATAATAATCTTGCTATTGGGCAGAGTTATCAGGGAGGCATAATAGCTTATATAGATTCAACTGGGCAACACGGCTTAATTGCAGCTACAGCAGACCACAATGGCACTTTAAATTGGTATGATGCTATGAGTTATTGTGATGGTTATACAGTAGGACAGTATGACGATTGGCATTTACCAAGTAAGTATGAGTTAAATCAATTGTACCAACAACAAACTGCGATTGGGGGATTTCAACAGGATAATTACTACTGGAGTTCTACGGAGATCGGTAACAATTACGCGTGGTTACAGAATTTCGACAATGGTAGTCAGAACGTCTACTATAAGAACTACACGGACTATGTGCGTGCAGTTCGAGCTTTTTAATTATTTAATTATTTATCAATTTAACAGATTACAAGCCACTCTATTAATTTAGGGTTTTTCCCCTACCTAAAAAGGGGTTTTTCCTAATAGGAAACTAATAGAATAATATTAAGTTTACTTCTTCGAGTGGAAATGGGGATTTGAACTTGAATTATATAACTCCCAGTTATAAGTGTAAAGTTGTGAACCACTCTATTAATTTAGGGTGGTTTTTTTATGTGGTTTTCCTTATGATAAATATCATATCGTCAACTAAACCAATGCATTAACTTTACACTTATAATTGGGAGTTAAATGAATTTGTGTTTTAATTTAGATTAATTATAATTTAAGTCTCCTAACAATATTAGAAGTCTCATTTAGTTATATAAAAAAGCTATGAAAAAGATTTTATTTATTTCTCTTATTGTTTTTTCTTCCATAAGTGCATCTTCTCAAAACTGGATGACTGACTTAGAAGCATCCAAAAAATTAGCTTCTGAAGAAAATAAAAAAATAATTCTTGTGTTTCAGGGATCAGACTGGTGTGCTCCGTGCATTAAATTAGATAGAGAAATTTGGAGTACTGACGAATTTAAGACCTATGCAAATAAAAAATATGTTATGTTAAAGGCTGATTTTCCAAGGAAAAAGAAAAATTTGCTACCAAAAACTGAACAAGAAAATAATAATAAACTAGCAGAAAGGTATAACTCAAACGGACACTTTCCTTTTGTTGTAGTATTAGATAAAACAGGTAAAGTTTTAGGAGAAACAGGCTATTTAAAAATAAGTCCAAGTGATTATATAAATCACATTAATTCATTTATTAAATAGAATTGAAAAAAATACTAATCATCTTAGTGTTATTTCTTTCCTTTAGTGTTTTTTCACAGGAAAATTTTAAACGTACCCTAAAATTAATGGGAACTCGTTTTGATATTACTGTAGTTGCAAAGTCTGAAAAAGAAGCAAATTATAACATTGATCTTGCTATAAATGAAATAGTAAGGATCGAAAAATTAATTTCTTCTTGGGATTCTGCTTCTCAAACCTCATTAATAAATATAAATGCTGGGATAAAACCAGTTAAAGTAGCTACAGAATTATTTGATCTAATTGAACGTTCTATTGCTATATCAAAATTAACCAATGGTGCTTTTGATATCAGTTATGCATCAATGGATCGAATTTGGAAATATGACGGAAGTATGACAGAAATGCCTTCTGAAGAAAAAATTTCTAGCTCCATAAAAAAAGTAGGTTATCATAATATTATTATTGATAAAAAAGAGCAAACCGTTTTCCTTAAACTAAAAGGAATGAAAATTGGCTTTGGTGCAATAGGAAAAGGATATGCTGCCGACAAAGCTAAAGCGTTGCTAATAAACAAAGGGGTGCAATCTGGTATTATTAATGCATCTGGTGATTTAAATGCTTGGGGGAAGCAAGGAAATGGAAACGATTGGATGGTTGCTATTACCAACCCATTAAATAAGGAAAAAGCTTTCTCTTGGCTTCCTGTAAATGATGCTGCAGTGGTAACTTCTGGTAATTACGAAAAATTTGTAAAGTTTAATGGCACGAGATATTCACATATTATCGATCCAAGAACAGGATATCCAAGTACTGGAATAATAAGCGTTACAATTTTCACTAGTAATGCTGAACTTGCTGATGCTATTTCCACTTCAATATTTGTGATGGGAGTTGAAACAGGATTAAATTTTATAAATCAATTAAAAGGCGTAGAATGTATTATTGTTGATGAACAAAACAAAATACACACTTCAAAAAATATTAAATTAAATAACACAAATTAATATGAAAAAGATAATTTTACTAATAATAATAGCAATCACTTTTAGCTCTTGTGTTGTAGTAAAAGAATACGAAAAAGTAAATATTAATGATCCAGATATGAAATTAACGAATTATTCTGTTGATCGTTTTAAAACAAATGCATTAGTTTATCGTGAAGCGGCCTCTGGTGGTAATGGAGGGAAGACTGGTGGAGGTTGTGGTTGTAATTAATCTGTTAATTTTATAAATAAGTCATTATTAGAATATGAAAAAAATATTTAAAATTGTGTTCCTTTTTTTTACGGTAACATCTTTTGCACAAAATGATTCTACTAAAGTGTATAAAAAAAGAGTACTTGAATCTACAGAAGTAGAATTTTTAATGAGTTATTATAAGCAGAATGGAGATAATGCTTCTGTAACTGGAGGTATAGGTACAGAAGAATTAACCGATATTACTCCAACAATTGTTGTTTCACTTCCTCTTAATGATGACGATGTATTAACTGTTGATATTGGAATTTCGGCATACACCTCTGCATCTTCTAGTAATCTAAACCCTTGGGATTCTTCTGGAGCTTCTGGTGGAGGAGATGACGATGACGATGACGATGATTTTGGTTATAGAGCTGAAGGTGCTGGTGTTGAAGGAAGTCCTTGGGTAGCATCCTCAGGTGCTTCTGAAGCAGATACTTGGGCTGGAGGATCTGTAGCTTATAGTCATAGTTCAGACAATCGTAATTTTATTTGGACAGGTCACGCAAGTTTTTCTACTGAATATGATTATACATCTATTGGTTTTGGTGGGTCTATTGCAAAATTATTTAATGAAAAAAATACGGAAGTGAATATTGGAGCTCAAGTTTATTTAGATACTTGGAGTCCAAAATATCCTACCGAATTAGATTCTTATTTAGAAACAAATGGAAATTTAAATAACGGTTTCTTTAATGGTATTTCTATTTGGGACCAAAATGGATCTGAAATAGATAAATCTGGAAATAATGGTCCTATTTGGAGTCCTGAAAATTATAGTTATATTAATGATAAAGCTAGAAACTCGTATTCAATTTCAGTAAGTTTTTCTCAAATATTAAGTAAAAGAGCACAAGGAGCTATATTTTTTGATATAGTCCAGCAAAATGGTTGGTTAGCTAATCCAATGCAACGTGTATATTTTTCAGATAAAGAAAACTATTATATAGGTAACCCAGAAAGTATTCCTGTTTATACTTCAAATAAAAATACAAATGTTTTTCAATTGGCAGATGATATAGAGCGATTGCCCGATACTAGAATTAAAACACCAATAGGCTTGCGATTTAATTACTTTATTAATGAGTACTTGAGTTTAAGAACTTATTATAGATATTATTTTGATGATTGGGGAGTAAATTCTCATACAGCAAATATAGAAATGCCTATTAAAATTAGTGATAAATTTACCTTGTATCCATCTTTTAGATATTATACGCAAACAGCAGCAGATTATTTTGCTCCTTATAATGAACACCTTTCAACAGATCAATATTATACTTCAGATTATGACTTATCTGAGTTTGATGCAAATCAATATGGCTTTGGGGTTTCTTACACAGATATTTTTACAAAAGCTCATATTTGGAAATTTGGAATTAAAAATATAGATCTTCGATTTAATCAATATAATAGGAGCAATGGTTTAAGTGCTTGGATAGTTTCTGGTGCAATAAAATTTGTGATGCAATAGAACACCTTTTGAGGGGATTTAGGAATATTCAGGTGGTGATGTTAATTACAAACTCGTAATAATAAAAGAGGATTCTAATCGCTGGTGGGTTTTGCAGGAGATGTCTACTGGAGTTCTACGGAGTACGTTGGCAGTAACGCTTGGGTACAGAATTTCGACGTTGGTGCTCAGGTCTACTACGGTAAGAACTACGCAGGCAATGTGCGTGCAGTTCGGAGTTTTTAACTATTTATCAATTTAATTGATTTTTTAAGAATAAACCTTATAAGCCACTCTTTTAATTTAGGGTGGTTTTTTTATGCCTCATTTTAATTAACTACTTTTGGTTTAAAACTAAACACAATGAAAAATATACTGATTTTAAGTGCTATGATATGGGTTGTTGTAATTCTATTAGCTTCATATCTCTACAGTGATACAGAAAATTACAAATATCTATTTGGTGTATTATTAGTTGCAGCGGGATTACAAAATGCACTTATTTATAGTGCACTGAAAAATGAATTTTATAAAAAGCCTAAACCATAGGCATATCTTCTTCCTTCAGTTCAGCTACTTCTAAACCACATAAGTAGGTTAGACTTACATTTATATTTGAGTCAATACATTTTTTATTAAATTTTTATGAATGATTTTCAGAGTCTCGTCCAGACCACAATTAAAATGTTTTGTTGAGTCCTTTAAATAGGATTAGGTTAATGCAGTAAACCGATGAAAAGTTTTTCCTAATGGAGAGGCTTTTTTTAGGCTACTGATCCTAGTTGTATCCAAAATAAACATAAGTCTAAAACCCATCAAAAGTCACTAATTAAAATAAGGCAAAAAAAAAACTAAAAACTTTACTTGTTATATGCAATTAATTAATTAGTTTTGAGAATAAATTTTTAAAACAACAATATGAAAACAAAAATCACTTTATTATTATTTGTGGCAAGCACTTTGGTATTTGCTCAAAAAAAGAAAAATGGAACTATTTTTATTGAACATCCAGGTATTGAAATAGTAAATGAATTTAACAAGGCATTTGTTGAAGGCGATGCGGAAAAACTAAAATCTTTAGTTACTAAAGATTTTAAATGGTGGCAGATGAACGCTATGAATACAAAACCGTTGACAATGAAAAACTTAATTAACAGGTCAACTTATTTGAGTGAAAATGTAATGGGACTTAAAATAGAAGACCGGGGTTCTGCCTATTCTGATGCTATGGAGTATGGGAAAGATAATCTAAATGTTTATACCTATCAAATATTAAAAGGATTTGATAAAAATACAGGCTATAAATTTGAAATTCCTAGAAATTCCATCTTCTTTTTTAGTAAAGATGGTAAAAAAATCACTGGATTATCAGTTATAGATAGTCAGTTAAAGTGGGCAAAATCATATGATGCTTGGCAAACTAGAAAAAATGGTACTATTTATAAAGACCATACAATGATAGCGAAAGCAAGATTATTATACGCTTATTTTGCATTAGGTGATATACCTGGAATGAGGAGTTTGTACAAAGAAAATGCTAGAATAACAGATGTTATGAATTCAGATATGGATCAATACAATACTGTAGATGAAGAAATGGAGAATCTTAAAGAATTTTATAAACTCTATGAGGTAGTTAATGTTAGTGAAAGCGGATATCCAGATTTACTTGAATACGAAGGCACAGAGTCTAAAACCATTATATCTTGGTGGGATATTACATTCAAAAATAAAAAATCTAATGCTATAAAAGAAATGAAACAACATTCTCAGATAGTAGTTAATAAGGATGGAAAGATCATTCGTGAGCAATACTATTTCAATGCTTCACAACTTCCTGAGTAATTATTTTACTATTAAATTATACAAGAAAATTAAATAAAACCCTTGCGCTTGTGAGGGCTTTTTTTATACCTTCGGCTTTAGTGGTTAGTCTTTTACATAATGGTATTTTATATTTTAGGCATATCTTCTTCTTTCAGTTCAGCTATTTCTAAACCTCTTAAGTAGGTTAAACTTACATTTATAGATGAATGTCCCAAATTGATAGCCTTTTTGATTTAAAATAATGGGGGCGATATAATACACTTAATTTTAAATTAACTACTTTGGTGTTTTATAAAAACAATGAAAACAATGAAAAAATTTGGAATTTTACTTTTAACTGTATTAATCTTTGCTTGTAATACTGATGATATTATTTGTCTATTCAGCCCAATAGTAGGAACCAATGGCAGCTTAACAATATGTGCTGGTGATACGGTAACTGAGCCTGAATTATTTAGTTCAATAGAAGGAGCTCCCGCTTTGGGAGGAGTATGGACTCCAGCATTAGCAGGTGCAGGAACCTATACTTATACAATTGCTGCTTTTGAAGGTTGTTCAGCAGCAAGTGTAGAGGTAGTAGTAATTGAAGAAGACCCTTCATTTGTAGGAACTTGGCAAGGTACCGATGGTACCGATCAAGATGTTCATTTTCTCATTGATTTAGTATTAAATAATGACGGAACGGGTCAATTTTGCCAAACCGATGCAGATGGAGAAGATTGTCAAAATATAAATTGGGAATCTAATTTTAAAGTATTTAGCATTACGTTAGAAGGCCAAACAGATACCATTACTTTCTTTTACGAGTTTCTTAATTGTGACCAAGTTATTTTAACACATACTGATACTACAGGTGAACCAGTAACATTTACTAGGCAATAATATTAATTTTTATACAACAAAATCATCCCTCAATGTAAATTACCAAAACCTAACTTCACTAACTGTACTCCTTAACCATTTAAGATTATAAACCACTCTATTAATTTAGGGTGGTTTTTTTATGCCTTCGCTTTAGTGGTTAGTCATATACATAATGGTATTATATTAAAGGCATATCCTCCTCCTTTAGTTCAGCTATTTCTAAACCTCTTAAGTAGGTTAAACTTACATTTCTTTATGTAACGTTTGCGTAACATAAAATAAAGTGATAAGTTTGCGTTACATATATAAAAAAATATAATTATGAATTTTGAAGTTTTAATACCAATCTTTAGTGTATTAATGCCTGTTTTACTTATTTGGGTAATTTTTTACTATAATACTAAAAGTGAAAAGAATAAGTATGAAACTATTATTGAGGTTTCTAAAAACATTAAAGACAGTGAAGAAATTAAAGAAATACTTGAAAGTTTAGCTGAAAGAAAAAAATCATCAACAGATTTAAGAAAAACTGGTTTAGTTACAATTTTTGTAGGCATAGGTTTAGTAGCTTTGGATTATTTTGGACTTGGCACAAATGTTGTTTTTGGTGTAGGCTTACTGGTGATGTTTATTGGAATAGGTCAGATGTTTGCTGGATATGTTTATCCTAATCAACCTGACGAAATAAATAAAGCCGTTGAAGGTTTTGAAAAGGAATAATGTTTGGGAAGAAACCATAAATATCTTCATAATAATCTTGAGAAAATTAGAAAGTCAGCTGGGTTAACACAGCAAAAGCTTTCAGAAAGTGCTGGGGTTTCAAGAAAAAGTATAAATGCTATTGAAAATGGGATTTATGTTCCTTCAACCGTACTCGCTCTAAAAATTGCTATAACTCTCCAATGTAATGTAGAAGACTTATTTCAACTGCCTAAACCATAGGCATATCTTCTTCTTTAAGTTCAGCTATTTCTAAACCCCTTAAATAAGTTAAACTAACATTGATAGAGGAATGTCCCATAGCTTTCTGTAGCTTGGTAATAGAGCCTGTTCTCTTAAATATTTCTATAGCTCCAGAATGCCTAAAAGAGTATAATGTTTGTCCTTTTTCAAGTGTGTTTGATTGTCTCTTAAAACGACTCCAAAGGGTCTTGAAATAGTCTTGGTTTAACGGTTTATGCTTCCCAGAAAAGATATTATGGTGAGGTTCTCCTTTTACAAGAACATCTCTAATATAAATTGGAACTGGAACTATTCTATTCCTACCAGATTTATTTCTACTACCAGACAAATGGATATAGCTGAGGTCCTCTGAAAAGTCATTCCAAGTAAGTTCTCTTACCTCACGATGTGGTCTTAACAGGCAACCGTAGGTCATTAGACAACATAGATATAAATTTGAGTTGTAAGCTTTAATATCATCAAGTGTTTCATTGATATTATCGAATGGTTTGTGAAGTGTTGAGGTAGGTTTCTTCAGTTTTATACTTTGAACTAAATGAGGTTTAAATTCACTTAACAATGGACTTAATGTAGATTTTACGGTTCGTTGTGTTTTTGCACTCCAATTAGGTCTTACAAGGAAGTTTCTGATGTGTGAGGGTTTTAAATTATCAAGTGTAAGGTTCTTTATTTGTTGTTCACTCTCATAACGTTGCCACAAGGTCACAATTCGTTTTGCATCCTTTATAAAGCGTTCAGAACATCCTTGCGCTATCTTTGTTTCTATACCTTGTTGAAGTGATTGAATAACTGTGATAGTTATTTCTTTAACTTCCTTTTTCTTTGGTTGAGGTCTCCAACCCTCTCTTAACTTTAGTTCAAATGCAGCTTTGAGTAGGGTAGGGTTTTCTTCAGATTTTATATTTACATTGATAGTTTTTCCATTCCAATAACGATGGCGTATTTTATTGTAATAAATAATAATAATTGATTGGGATTTTGATGTTCCAATAGATACTTTAAAGTTGTTCATTCTGGCAGTGATTACTGGCAGTAAAACAATAAGTGTATTTAAGTTACTGAATAACGGGATAGAGCAGCAGGTAGCTCGTCGGGCTCATAACCCGAAGGTCACTGGTTCGAGTCCAGTTCCCGCTACTAAGGAGTAATCAGAAATGGTTACTCTTTTTTTATTTAAACTCAAGGATACAAAGAATTTAAGAGTGTA
>JABHSQ010000013.1 GCA_018669795.1 Flavobacteriaceae bacterium
AGAAAAATCTATTGGAGTATCTAATGTCATTTCTGTTCCTGCCCAAAACTCAGCACCTTCCGTTTTTGTACTTCTAACAACAGTAGCACTTGTATTATCCCCAGACATATCTGGATTTGACTCTACCGCAGAATCTGCTCCCCCAAAACCTACAACATTATAGTTTGCTGTAGTACTCTCAAAAGTAACTGGTAACTCTACTAAATCTCCCTCAAAAGGTCCAAAGGTAATATTGTCAAAATAAACAACTTCTTCTACAGATCTAGCTTCAAAGTCTGGAAAGACAACTATTTGATCTAAACCTGTTGTTTCTCCAAGTCCAATATTTCCTGAAAAATTAAAAGAAATAAGTTCCCATTGGTTTATTAGAGTGTTTGCAACTTTAATTTCTGCTTGAGCACCACCTGTTGGTGTTACTAATTTGATACCTACATCACTAATTTTAGTTTTATAGACCATAATATTAACTTGTGCGTTCTCACTTGTTAGATCAAATGTACCAATTGAAGAACCATGTGCACTTTCTGTACCCGCCCAAGGTTGACCTAACGCTCTAGCGGTAAATTTAGCAACGGTTGCAGATGTATTGACTCCAGACGGGTCTGGATTTACAACAATCTCTAAAGGTGGATTATCATCATTTTCAAACACAGTCCAAGTCCAATCTGCACCTTGTCCACCCGGTTCAAAATCTATAGGAGCGTTTTGAGTGGTCCCAGTTGTAAATATTAATATGATAAATAATTGTACAATTTTTTTCATAATTTTTTATTTAAGTTCTAAAGTAGTTTTGTTATTTGTTTGAGAATTTCCACCTATAAATATCTCGAAATCTCCTTTTTCTAAAATCCATTCTCCATCATTATCATAAAATCCTAATTCTTTTTCAGTAAGCTCAAAATCAACTATCTTTTTTTCTCCAGGTAATAATTCCAATAATTCGAAACCTTTTAATTCTTTAACAGGTCTTGTAATACTTGCGTATTTATCTCTAATATAAAGTTGAACGACCTCTTTTCCTTTTCGTTTTCCTATATTTGTAATAGCTACACTAACAGTTATTTTTTGATCTAAATCAAAAGAGTTTGTTATTTTTATAGTACCATAATTAAAAGTGGTATAACTTAAACCATAGCCAAAAGGATATAATGGTGTATTTTTTTCATCATTATAATGAGACCAAAAAACACTTTCTGGTCCAGGTGAATTTGGTCTTCCTGTATTTTTATAATTATAATAAATAGGAACTTGTCCAACATTTCTTGGAAAAGTCATAGGTAATTTACCACTGGGATTGTAATCTCCATATAGTACTTCTGCAATTGCATTTCCACTTTGAGTACCTAATTGCCAGGCTTCTACTATAGAAGGTATGTTTTCATCTGCCCAGCTAATGGCTAAAGGCCTACCATTGTTAAGTATCAAAACTATATTCTTATTTACCTTAAATATTTCTTCAAGTAATTCTTGCTGAACTCCTGGTAAACCTATATCTGTTCTACTTCTACCTTCACCACTTTGAAAACCGTGTTCTCCTAAAACCATAAGAACAATATCAGCTTCCTTTGCAATAGTTATAGCTTCTTTAAAACCACTTTTATCACCTGTATTAATTTTTAATTGTGTTATAAACTCAGTCTTACCGATAGTTAGATCAGGACCTTTTGAGTATGAAATTAAATTGCCTTTGTATTTACTCATTCCTTCTAAAACAGAAATTGCTGTATCATCATCAGCAGCTAATCTCCAATTTCCAAGTGGACTTGTTTTGTCTGAAGCTAATGCTCCAATAATTGCTATGTGTTGTCCTTCTTTTTTTAAGGGAAGAAGGTTTCCTTCATTTTTAAGAAGCACAATCGATTTTTTTGCAATATCTAAAGCAGCATCATTTATTTCTTTACTTCCGGTAATTTCTTCTTCTCTTTTAAGATCACAATATTTATAAGGGTCATCAAATAAACCCAATTCAAACTTTACTTTTAAAATTCTCTTAACCGCATCATCGATAAGCGCTATTTCAACTTTATCTTCATCTACAAGGTTTTTTAAATGAGCCAGATAGAGGTAAGATTCCATATCCATATCTGACCCTGCAATTAAAGCTATTTCTGCAGCATGAGATCCATCCTTTGTATATCCATGAGCGATCATTTCACTTATTGAGCCCCAATCTGATACTACAAAACCATCGTAATTCCATTCTTCTTTTAGTACATCTCTTTGTAAATATTCGTTACCAGTAGCTGGAATTCCATTTAATTCATTAAATGAATTCATAAATGTTTTAACTCCTGCATCCTTAGCAGCTATAAAAGGTGGAAAAACCATATTATATAGCGTTGATGTTCCTACATCAACTGTATTATAATCTCTACCTCCCTCAGAAAAACCATAAGCCGCAAAATGTTTTGCGCATGCTGCAATTGTAAAGTTTAAAGAAAGGTTTTCACCTTGAAATCCTTTTACTCTTGCTGTGGCTATTTTACTTCCTAGAAAAGGATCTTCTCCTGCACCTTCCATTACTCTTCCCCAACGTGCGTCTCTCGAAATATCAACCATGGGAGCAAAGGTCCAGTTAATACCTGCAGCAGAGGATTCAAGTGCTGCCATTTCAGCAGATTTTTGTATGGCCTCTAAATCCCAACTAGCTGCTTCAGCGATAGGAATGGGACTTATTGTTTTGTAACCATGAATAACATCGAAACCGATAATTAATGGTATACCTAAACGTGTTTCTTCTACAGCAATTTTTTGAACGGCCATCACGTCTTTTACGCCACGAACATTTAACATTGAACCTACAAGACCGTTCTTTAAATCTTGGTGTTTTTTTTCAGCATCTCCGCTTTTGGGTGAAGGTCCTGTGAAATCCCAAAAACCATTATATTGGTTCATCTGACCAATCTTTTCTTCTAAAGTCATTTTAGAAAGAAGAATCTCAGCTTTTTTATCGGATGAAATTATAGAATCTGCTTCATACTTATATGAAAATGAACTTTCAAAAAACCATAAGACTGAAAGAACTCCAATAAAAAAAAGTGGTGTTTTATATTTTTTTAATACGTTCATTATTGATAAACTCTTATATAATCAATTTCCATTGTTGACTGTTCAAATGATGGATCAATAGTTCCTCCAAAAGTGCCACCCATTGCCACATTTAATATTATGAAAAATTCTTGATTAAAAGGTACATTAGTGTTATTTGAAAAGGTATAATACTCTTGACCATCTACTAAGAATTTAATAGTAGAAGCAGTCCACTGAACCTCATACAAATGAAATTCTGAAGATACATTTGGTACAGAAACTGAGCTTCCAACTGAATTACCTCCGGAGTTACCAGGAAAGTGTAATGAACCATAAATTCTATCTTGGTTATTTCCTTTATGTTCAAGAATATCAATTTCTCCGCAATCAGGCCAACTTACTTCACTTAGGTTAGATCCTAACATCCAGATTGCTGGCCAAGTCCCACCTCCTTCTGGAAGTTTTGCTCTGGCTTCTATTCTACCGTACTTAAAATCAAATTTATCTTTACTTTGTATTCTAGAGGATGTATAATTACTTCCTTCATAAGATTCTGCAATTAAAGTAATTTTTAACAAACCATCTTCTATTATTATATTTTCAGGTCGATTGGTGTAAAATTGTGCTTCTTCATTTCCCCAACCATTACCTCCAAGATCATAATTCCAAATACCGGCACAAGGAGCACCATCTGTTTCAAACTCTTCTGCCCAAATTAATACATCATTATTGCCTGAACCTACTTCACCAGTATCGCCATTACAATCACCATCTTCATCATTTGGATTGATTGTTGCAAATTTTTGGTACCAAGCTAATGTTGCTCCTGAAGGTTCCGTTTGAATGATACGAATGTGCATTTCGTTTTCTGATATAGATAAAAATTCATATTCATTATTACCTAGGAAATAACTCATAAAATTATCTTGTAGCGCAAAAGACGTTTGTGTTGAAATATCTTCAGGAACACCAGATGAGGATGGACTAAAGCTTACGTTACTAACACCAGAAGTATTAAATTCGTAACAGGTATCTTCTCCTGGATTCGGTAAGCCCAAACCATCTTCAACTTCAAATCTATTAAAATAAGTGTTACCCTGATTAAATAATTCAAAGGTTATATTTTCATTTTCATCTTGTGTAAATACGAGTTCATCTTCATAAACACAACCTACAGCTTCCTTTTCATAAGGCCCGGCTGAATAATAACTTGGATCGAATGAATCAGGAGGTCCAACACCTAGATGTCCACTTACAGCCGCATGCCAATGCCAAGTTTTAGAATTAGATGCACCTCCAGTCAATATATTTTTAATTTCAATAGGATTAAAATCACTTTTTACTTCAACATTTATAGTTTTAGAAGAACTTATTCCTCCCCTTCCAGATGCTATTACAGTAACAACATAATTGTTTAGACCATTTTGAGTAAACCTATGTTCATTTGAACCTGATGGAGAAACTAAATTTTCGGTACCATCACCAAAGTTGTATTGAAAAGTAATTGCATTTTCTGCAGATGCAATAAAATTTACCAAACCAGATCCATCACCATTAAGATTGCTTGAGTCTTGTCCTACAATATCGAAGTCTAATACTATATTTGATGGTGCTATAATATCACCAAATTCTTGATCCTCTTCTTGGCAAGAAATAAAGCCTATAAGTATTAGGATGGAAATACAATATTTTAATTGATGTTTTATATTTTTCATAGCTTTTTAATTTGTCAATTGAAATTGATCATAATAATATATAGAGTCATTACCTGGATTACCAAAATCAAAGAAGATTACAATTCTAATATAGTCGGCTTCTGGAGCATCCGAAAAGTCATAGACTAATTCTTCCCATTGATTTAATACTGTACTTTCTAAGTCTACTTCATAAACAATAGAAGCATCTGCATTCTCTAATTTTAATTTGATAACAGCTCCAACAACTGGAGCATATGTCATTACACTTAAATTATTATAAGAACCTAAATCTAATGAAGGAGAAACTTCAAAAAATGATCCAGCCCAAACTTCTGATCCAGCTGTTTTTAATTGACTAGCCACCGTTAAAGTGTTATTTATTCCTGAGGTATCAAAGTTTGGAATAATTAATGGAGCTTCAATATTTCCAAATTCAATAAAAACTGGCGGAGTACCTTCAAAATCTTCAATCATTAACGAAGGTACTGTCGACACTATTGATCCTTCTCCTACTTCCATTTCATCAAAATAATATAAGGATCCGTCACCTATAGTTCCGAAATCAAAAAAGACAACTACTCTAATATATTCAGCTTCTGGTGCGTCTGCAAAATCAAAAGTTAATAATTCCCAAGAATTTGCAACTGTTGTTACCATATCCACTTCATGAGTAATTGAAGCATCTGCATTCTCTAATTTTAATTTAACTACTTTACCAACAAAAGGAGAATAGGTTTTAAATCGCATTTTTTTTATGCCTCCAAAATCTATAGCTTGATTATTTAATTCAAAAAAGGTCCCTCCCCAAACTTCAGATCCAATAGCTTTATCAAGTTGAGCAGTATGGTTAGTAGTGTTAATTCCTTCTAAATCAGGATTAGTCACAACTTGAGTTAATCCTATATCACCGAATTCTGTAAATATTGGTGGAGTACCTTCAAAATCTTGAAATAATTCATAAAGCAGTACTATATCTGATATCGTAACTATTTGAGTTGCTTCTAAAGCTCCTTCTATTCCACTAAATGCTATAACTCTAACCTCATAATCACCAACTTCATCATAGATATGAGATATAGTTTCATCTAACATTAAAGAGCTAGGTACTTCATTTACAACATCACCAAAATACACTTCAAACATAGTAGCATTATCTGCACTTGCTGAAATATTTATTTGAAAATTATTACCAGGATCATTTTCAATCGTAATTATTAAATTTTCTGGAGGTAAAAAAGAAACAACTAAAGGCTCAAGTACTTCGGTCGATTGATTATTCAAACCAATTCCAACAATTTTTACTTGATAGTTCCCTTCTGGGTAAATCCTTTCAACACTTTCTCCCATAGAAAGAATTGCATTATCATCAGTACCATCATTAAAATAAATCTCAAACTGAGAAACTCCTTGTCCGTTGGGTGTTATAGTTACTAATCCTGCATTATCTTGTGAAATGATAATGTCAGCCGATATATTAGAAGGCGGTGCTATCGAATCTACTACATTAAAAATATCATTATCACTTGCACAACCTGATAGTAGTATTGCTAAAAGTAAAACATTAATAGATTTTAGAATTTTCATTTTTCTTAATTTTTAGTATCCGGGATTTTGTTCCCATCTATTACCTGTTAAATTAATTTCTATAGAAGGTATTGGAAACACCTCATTTTTACCAGTCATAAAGCCTTCAATTTCTTGAGCAGCTCTATTCGTCCTTACTAAATCAAAAAAGCGGTGTCCTTCACCAACAAGTTCTAATCTTCTATCTTGATAGATATCAGATGTAAGTGCTGTTCCAGAACTTGAAACTTCAGAGAGATTAGCTCTTACTCGTACTCTGTTTAAATATAATCTTGCTCTACTTTCATCTATTCCTCCTCTATTTAATGCTTCAGCAGCCATTAAAAGAACATCTGCAAATCGTATTGATCTATAATTGTTTGGGTTAGTAAGATTAGAATCACCAGTATTTAATCCTCCTGTTCTAGGTAAATATTTTCTATTAAAATATCCCGTATGCTCATATCCTTCGGTGTAAGTAGCATTTACTTCAGCTGCCCAAGTAACTATATCTAAGATTGCAACATCCCTTCGAATATCATTTTCTTCAAATGCATCGTATACTTCTTGTACAGGCACATTAAAACTAAATCCTGACTTAAATATGTCCCCCACTGAACCAGGTTCTACAGAATAATTTCGAATACCATTAAAGCCAACTGCAACATTACCTTCACTACATTGTAAACATCCAAATCCAGCTCCCTGTACATCTGTGTATTGGACCTCAAAAACAGATTCAGCATTATTTTCATTATCATTTTCAAACATCGTATTGTAATCTGTCAATAATTCATAAGGACCATTATTGATTACACTTTCAAGTACAGCAGCTGATTCTGAAAATTTATCTTGAAAAAGATAAACTTTACCTAGTAATGATTGCGCAGCCCCTTTTGTAACCCTTCCAGTTTCAACTTGAAAGTAAGGTAATATATCAGCTGCAAATATTAAATCTTGCTCGATTTGAGCATATACGTCTGCTTTCGGAGTTCTGTCAATTTCAAATTGTTGTCCAAAAAGTATTCTTTGATCAACTACCAATGGAACATCTCCAAACCATTTTACCAATTCAAAATAATAATAAGCCCTTAAGAATCTTGCTTGTGCCAATACCAAATCTTTTCCTTCAAAATCAGTTTTATCTTGGAATTCCATGATATAATTTGCTCTATTTACACCAGCAAACATCCAACTCCAAATATCTCGAAGATTTGCATTTACAGGTGTTTGTATCATATCATCTATCTGCTGTATTCCGGGAACATCAGTAGCACTTCCTCCACCAGCTAGAGTATTATCAGAAGCGATTTCTCCTAACATTACATTTATATAAGTAGCCTGCAACAAATCATATGCTCCAATTAAAGCATTTTGATAATCCTCTTCTGAATTAAAATAATCTTCAGAATTTTCCTGAGTTGGTGGAACGTCAATAAAGTCGTCACTACAAGAAATAATAATTATTAATAAAATTCCTAAAAAACACTTTTCAATTATTTTGTTTAAGTTCATCATGATACAATTATAATTTAAAATTAACACCTAATAAAAAAGTTCGCGGTGTTGGATAAAAACCATTATCAAAGCCTCCACCTATAGGATTACCAGATGAAGCTGTTGGATCATAACCGCGATATTTAGTTAATGTAAAAGCATTACTTACAGAGGTATAAATTCTTAATTTATCCACCCCTATTTTTTCTAATTTACTTTTTGAGAAAGAATAACCAATTTGCATATTCTGTGCTCTTAGATACGAACCGTCTTCTACAAAATAATCTGAAAAAACAGCATTCGATGTTGCTCCAGTAGTTACTCTTGGTACTTCATTTGAAGTCCCTTCACCTGTCCATCTACCAAGATCGTACCTTGTCCGATTTGTCAGTGATAAATTTCTTTCATAATTCCTAACCAATTCATTTCCTATTGATGCGAATAAATACATCTGAAAATCAAAATTCTTATAGTCAAGAGTTACGTTAAAACCCATAGTAATATCTGGGATTGGACTACCTATATTGGTTTTATCATTTTCGTTAATTAGCCCATCGTTATTAACATCCACAAACCTTAAATCTCCAGGTTGAGCAATTGCTCCCAAAGCAACCTGTGATGGGTGTGCATCTACTTCAGCTTGATTTTGAAAAATTCCATTTGTTTTTAATCCATTAAAATAACCGATTGGAAGTCCAACTTCCATTCTTGCAACATCTGTTTGTCCAATACCAAATGATCCTCCAGAAATATAGCCAAGACTACTATCTACTTTTAGAACTTCATTTTCTAGGGTCGTAAAGTTATAATTTAGACTAAAAGACAAATCATCTGTTAGTTGATGATTATACCCTATTTGAAATTCGAAACCACTATTCCTAACATCTCCTCCATTAATAATTGGAGCACCAGAACCAGGAGCAGTTCCACCAAGAGTTCCTGAAATTTCAGGAATTAATAATAAATCATTTGTTTTACGATCAAAATAATCTGCAGCGATAGTAACTTGGTTATTAAAAAGCCTAGCATCAAAACCTATATCAAATGATTGTTGTTGTTCCCATTTTATTTGTGGATTAGACAATGCTCCTATTGCTATTCCCACCACTAATTCTCCATTTATAACATATTCACCTTGTCCATTTAAAATAGACACGTATCTGTAATCTGGAATTCTATCGTTACCTAATATTCCGTATGAAGATCTAATCTTTAAAAAAGAAATAGCTCCAGCGTTTTCTAGAAAGCTTTCATCAGATAATACCCAACCTGCTGATGCTGTTGGGAAATAACCAAATCTGTTCTCTGGTCCAAATTTAGTAGAACCGTCTCTACGAATTATTGCAGAAAAAAGATATTTTTCTTTATAATTGTAAAAGAGTCTACCAAAGTAGGATAATAACCTGGAATCAAACGTTGGATTCCCAAGTGGATAGAAATTGGTAACGTCAGAAGCATTTTCTAGACTTGCGTTATCTATCGTATTTCCTGGAAGATCAAAGCCTATAGAACCAGAAAACTCTCCTTCAGTTTTAAATACAGAAGTACCAATCGTAACCTTTAAATTATGATTATCGTTAAATATATTCTCATAGTTAATAACTGCATCAAAGGTATAATCATTAAATGTGTTTTTTGTTACAGAATATTCACTCCTATCTTTGTTAAATACCTTACCTGAACCATAAAATGCTACAGGATTAAAAAATTCACCTTCAACTTGTGCATAATTAAATTGAATATTGGATTCTGCAGAAAAATGATTAAGAAATTTATAGTTAAGACCAAAATTTCCACTTAATTTTTCAACCTTGGTTTTATTAAAAGTATTTTCAATTTGCGCAATAGGGTTTATCACCTCATTACCTAAACCCTCAGAAATTGTATACTGTCCCATTTCATCTTTAACTTTTAATACAGGTGAATTATTTAAAGCGTTAAACAATACTGAACCCAATGAATTTTCAGGAAGAACTTTTCTTCTAGTTCCCGTATATATTAATCCAGATTTAAAATTTAAATTTTTAAATATTTCTGTATTAAAGCTTAATCTAGTGTTGTATCTAGTAAAATTAGATTTATCTCCACCTATAATACCATCTTGTGTTAATAGAGAAGAACCTAATGCATAAGTAGATTTTTTAGTCCCTCCCCTTAAGGTAAAATCTTGATTTAAAATTAATGCATTTTGAAATACTTCGTTTTGCCAATCTGTTCCTTGTCCTAATTCTGAGACATTTGGATAAACTAAAGCTTGTCCATTTGCAGCAAAAGATTCATTAATAAGAAGTCCGTATTCGGTAGCATTTAATGCGGGTAATTTTCGAGTTGTATTTTGAAAACCTCCATAAATATTAACGTCTAATTTTAACTCTGAATTTAATTTTCCTGATTTGGTAGTAATTAATACAACCCCATTTGCAGCTCTAACACCGTAAATACCTGCTGTTGCATCTTTTAAAACCGTTATTGATTCTATATCAGAAGGACTTACTACACTAAGATCTTCAATAACATTACCATCAAGTAAAATTAATGGGCGGTTATCTCCATTTGTTGAGATACCTCTAATTCGAATATTTAAAGCGCTTCCTGGGGATCCAGATTGAGAGGTAATATTCACACCCGAAACTTGACCTTGTAATGCTTGTTCAACTCGAGTTGGCGTTAAGTCTTCAATAGTTTGACTGGATACTATAGAGACAGCTCCTGTTAATACTTTTTTCTTTTGTGTTCCATACCCTACAATTACAACTTCATCGAGTGATTCAAGATCTTCGGATAAAATAATAGTCATAAGACTATTATTATTAACCCTTATTATTTTATCAATAAAGCCTAAAAAAGAAAACTCTAAATCAGATCCTTCTGTAATATTATTAATTACAAAATTCCCGTCAAAATCGGAAATAACTCCATTATTTGTTTCAGGTTGATAAACTGTAACTCCAGAAAGTGGTAATCCTTTTTCATCTGAAATAGTACCAGAAACTTCTAGTGTTTGGTTGTAACCTAAAGTAGAAATTAATAAAAATAATACTAAAAAATAACTTTGTTTCATTGGTATGGTTTTTAATAATCACAATGTATACCATATAATTACATATTTCTTAAAATAATGACATACAAAAAACATACATCGTAAAAAAAAGATGATTTTATTATTGTATTGCTAATGGGGCTTCAAGCTTTTCGATACTTTAGAGACTTAAACTAAAAACAAAAAAGACATAACTTTTAAATAATTTTTTATTAACATTACATTAATGTTGTGGTGATGTTGTGTTATTTTTAAGTTGTGAAGTGGTACTTATAAGTTAATAAAGTAGTCATTTAAGTTAATATTCCTTTCTAGATTTATTTTTTTCCGCAAACGATACCTCTTAATTTCTATACTTCGCGGTGAAATATTAAGTAAAGGAGCAATGTCCTTTGAAGAAAGATTCATTCTTAAATACATACATAGACGTAAATCATTTGATGTAAGTTTAGGATGTATTTTTTTTACCTTTTTAAAAAAATCTTTATCTGCATTATTAAAAGCCTCTTCAAACATTTTCCAATCATCAGAGTTATTAATGTTTTTATTAATAATTTGTATTACAGAAACTAAATTTTCGTCATTAGAAGTGTTTTTTAGCTCATTTTTAATTTGATTTAAAAACTCATTCTTTTTAATTAAACTCATTGTTGATGAAGCAAGTTCTTTGTTTTTATTTTCGATATCCTGTTTCAAATTTTTATTTATGAAATTGAGTTTTTGATCTTTAATTTCATATTCTTTTAAAGCTAATTCTCTTTCAGCTTTTTCTAAAAGTTTTTCTCTTTGCTTCTTATAGTAATTTCTGTAAATTGTATGTGTGAGTATTAAAATAAGAATAAAACATAAAATATATAATCCTATCGCTATATCTGATAGCAACCAGTGTCTTTTAATTTCAAATGAATAGGATTCCATCCGCTCCGTTTCATCGTTTCCAACTTTTGCTTTAACATTAAAAGTATAAACTCCAGGAGGTAAATTTTTAAATAAAACTTCATGATCTTTAGACCAATTGCTCCAATTATCATGCAGACCTCTAAGTTGATATTGGTATAGAGTCTCTATGTATTTTTCATAATTATTAACATTAAAAGAAAACTTGATATTATTTTCATAATTATTAAAGATACCTGTGACAAATTTATCAACAAATTTTGGTTTTTTATTTAATGCATTAATACTAATAGCATTTATAGTAAGATCACTCTCTGTAGTTTTTAATTTATTTAAATCAATAATTATATAACCAGAAGAAGTCCCTAATAAATAACTATTGTTTTTATAATAAAGAATGCTTTCATAACCCCTAACACCATTTCTCATTATAGCATTTAATGGGATACTATGTATTAATGGCTGATTACTTAGTTGACCAGGTGTGATATAATTTAGTTCCGTTTTTGAAAAACTCCACAAAGATTTTTTATAGGGATCGTAGAGTAATTTTCCGGAAATATAATCATCACTCATATACAATTTAGTTAAAAAAGTGTCTTTAATAAATTTTCTATTTAATACGTTATATTTTAAAACACCATCCCTATAAGCATATAACACATTATTTTCGTGCTTTAAGAGACTAGAATTCAATCCTTTAATGACTGAATCAATTGTTACTTCCATAACATCATTAAACAAACTGTCTACTTTAATTCTAAAAACACCTTTATATTCATGATTCACAAAAATTTCATTGTCAGGTCCAATCTCAAAATATCTTGAAGAATTGTTAAATCCTTTTATTTTATTTTTGAATTTCCAAGTAGCTCCTACTTTCTCTAATATATTTAAACCATTATAATTGCCTTGCAATAGAATATCATCTCTATCATTAATTGATTTAATGTTCCAGGTTCCTTGAGTATTAGGAATTTTTTGAATTTTATTATTTATAACTAAAAACGTTCCAGTATTATGTCCGCAAAATAATTGATTGTCCAGTATAACTAAACTCCATACCTGTCCTTCAGTTCCAGTAATTAATTTGAAATCTGTTTTAGTATTTATTTCTCTATAAAACAGGCCTTGATTTGTCCCGAGGTATAAATTATTATCAAAGATTTGTATCGCATAAATTGACCCTAACTCACCACTCCTATCATGGTAAATTTTAAAAGGAGCATTCATTTCAATATAATTAATACCTTTATCTAGGCCTAACCAAATATTTTTATCAACATCTTCAAAAAGTGACAATACGGTATTATTACCAAGACCATTATTCTGATTTATTTGATAATTTAAATCTCCATTTGGATTTAAATAAATGATTCCATCGGAAATAGTACCTAACACAAAACTTCCATCTGATAATTGAATACTATTATAAACTATAACTTCAGACAGTAACTTATTCGATGAGATATCCCAAACATTTATAGATCCATTATCTAATTTATAAAACCCCTTATCCTCCGTTTCAAATAATAAATAGTCATCTTTTATAAATATATTGACAACAATACTGTTTTTAAAAAGTTGGTCATTGCTAACTAAAATACTTTTTCCATTGTCTATTTTATAAATACCTTCATTTTGATTTTGAAAATATATAATCCCTTCTACTACATACATTTTAGTAATTGAAGTCTTAGCTTCTATAATTTGGATGGTCTCGTCAATGTTATTAAGAATGTAAATTCTATCAAATGACTGAAATAATATCCAGCCATCAACCTCAATTATATTCCAAAATTGTTCATCCTCAATTAACTTAATATTCACTTTTTTAGATAGTGAAGTATATGCTAAAGTGCCAAGGTTATTTTTTTTCCAATAACCAAAATCCATGTAACTACCTGAATAAATTTTATCACCTATCACTTTGACAGACCTTAAAATCGTTTCATTAGGGGAAGGATATAGTATCCATTTAGCCCCGTTAAATTCTAAAAGACCATTATTATTTGCTATATAAATATTTTTATTTAATGCTTGTGAAATTGACCAATTTTGATTTTCCGCTTTATATTCTTTTGGAGAAAAAAAATTAATAGGTGGCAATTCTTGAGAGAAGCTACTATTAAAAATTAATAGTAACAATAATGTGAATACGTTCTTCAAGTAAACTTTATTAAAAGAATTATAGATATATTGTTTTTTTATTGAATTTAGGCACATCAAGTTAACGCTTTTTAAATACACTAATTTATCTTTGTAAGATAAATAATTAATTATTTAAAATTACCAATACCTTCTACCAACCATTCTTTATATTTTTCAATGTCTGGTGTATATCCTATTGGGGAATTTAAATTTTCCTCCGCTAAGCTCATTAAAACATAATAAGGTTGCGCATTTGCCTGGTAATTTTTTATTTGGAAGTCACTCCATTTATTACCTATAGACCGAATACGTTTCCCTGTTGTTTCACTTGTATATTGTTCGTTTTCAGGTAACATTCGTTTATCATCTACATATAAAGAGATCAATACAATATCCCTATTTAAAATTCCTAATATATGTGGACTTGCCCATACTCTTTCTTCCATTTTTCTACAGTTTACACAAGCATAGCCAGTAAAATCTATAAGTACTGGTTTGTTTACTTTTTTAGCATAGGCTAAGCCAGTTTCATAATCATTAAAAGCTATAATGTCATGAGGTCCTAATTCGGAACCATTTGGCATTATTCCTTCTGAGTTTAGCCCTCCTCCATTACTTAATTTAGTATATCCAACACCATAAGGTGCTTCACTATAATTTAATGGTGGTGGAAATCCACTAATTAATTTTAAAGGTGCTCCCCAAATTCCAGGAATTAAATAAATCGTAAATGCAAGTACAACTAGACCTAATGATAACCTACCTACAGAGATGTTATTTTCATTACTATCATGCGGCAATTTAATTTTACCAAATAGATAAAAAGCAAGTGTACCAAATATGGCAATCCAAATTGCTAAAAACATTTCTCTTTCGATCCAATGTAGTTGCAATACTAAATCTGCATTTGAAAGGAACTTAAATGCTAATGCTAATTCTAAAAATCCTAAAAATACTTTAACGGTATTTAACCAACCTCCAGATTTAGGTAAAGAATTCATCCAACCTGGGAACATTGCAAATAAAGCAAAAGGCAATGCGATTGCTAATGAAAATCCTAACATTCCAACAATCGGTGCAATTCCTCCTTTTGAAGCTGATTCCACTAATAGCGTCCCAACAATTGGACCTGTACAAGAAAAAGATACAATAGCCAATGCCAATGCCATAAAAAAGATCCCTATAATACCACCTCTATCCGCTTGACTATCCACTTTATTAGACCAAGACTGAGGTAGTGTAATTTCGAAAGCTCCTAAAAAAGATACCGCAAAAACAACTAATAACAAGAAAAAGATGACATTAAACCAAACATTAGTAGAAAGTGCGTTTAATGAATCTGCCCCAAATATCCCTACAATTACAGAACCTAATAAAACATATATAACAACAATAAAAACCCCATACATAATGGCATTTTTAATTCCAGCAGCACGATTTTTACTTTGTTTTGTAAAAAAGCTTACCGTTAATGGGATCATTGGAAATACACAGGGAGTTAATAAAGCTGCAAATCCAGATAAAAATGCAATAAAAAATATCCCCCATAATCCTTTTGATTCAGAACTACCTGAATGATCATCTTTCTTAGCTTCTTCTACTTGAGTCTTTCCTTTTTCTTTAGCTACATAAGCATCCCAATCATCATAATTATCAATAAACACTACTTTGTTTGTAGCTAAATCAAAAACAACATAACGCTCTTCATTTAAGCAAACATCAATACATACTTGATAATAAAGTATTGACTTAATCACTTTTACAGCTGGACTATTAAGTGTTACTTTTTGTTTTAGATTCACAATTTCTTTAAAATATATTTCATCAAAACCCCAAGTTTCACTATACTCCCTATGGGTTTCACTTTCTTCTAATGAACCTTCTAAAGCATAATCTTCTTCCAATTTTTTGAAATCTATAAATAATGGAATTGGGCCCAGTCCATTTTCCAAATCTTCTAGAGTATGCTGAGAATAAACATGCCAATTATCATCAATATATCCCGTTAAAGACAGCTCGTAATCAGTATCTGATATTTTTTTAATGGATCCTTCCCATTCTAAAGGGTTTTTAATTTCTCCTAATGCTTGACCATCAATTAATGGAGTTTCTTGTGCATTTGAATAAAATAAAACTAGTAAAAGCGATATTAAAAGAGATAACTTTTTCATTGGCTATTTTTATAAAGGGTAATTTTTAATATACTTTTTGTCTGACTTTCAACTTTAAATCTATGATCTGCTCGTATGCCTACTATCCATACTATATCATCACTAGAAGTTAAAACCCAGGTTTTTTCTTTAGCGAGCAAAGATAACTTTTCATCTTTAAAAAACTTGCTTAATTTCTTTTTTCCTGTCATTCCAAAAGGATAAAATAAATCTCCTTCTTGCCATTTTCTTAGTTGCAAAGGAAATTTTAATTTTTGAGCATCTAAATACACGATACCAGGAATATAATCGGATGTTTTTTCTACCTGTTCTATTTTTAAATTTATTGGCACATCAATACGCTTATCTGATTCCTTAATTAAATAAGTTTCTTGATCTTGAACTAAGTTATTTTCTACTAACAAAAGGCTAGTTCTATTTTTTATGATGCGATGTGTTTCCGAAAATATTTGCTTTCCACTTTGTGCCACTAATAAATTAGAAATATCATTCCAAGCAGTAAAACCAAAAGGAGCTAATAGCTCGTATAATAAAGCATTGGTATTAGGTAGCTCTTGCAATTTAAAAATATCAATTTCAAATCCTTCGTCGGTTTTATTTACAATTAAGTTTTTAATTAAAGCCATATAGTCATTCACTAAAGATGCACTCTCATTCAAATTTTTTTGAGTTTGTTGAAAACCATTTAGTAAATTAAGATCCACCTCTTTTAATCTCGGAATTACTTCAATTCGTAATTTATTTCGTAAATAATCAGTTGTTTGATTGCTGCTATCTTCACGCCAAGTACTATTTTTTTCTTTAGCATAATAAAGAATATCCGCTCTTGGGAAATTTAAAAAAGGACGAATAATTTTATCATTCATTACAGGAATACCTGTCAAACCCTTTAAGCCTGTTCCTCTAGAAAGATTAATCAGAAAAGTTTCCAAATCATCATCCAAATGATGAGCGGTAGCTAAATAATCAAATGAATGCCCAGCACAAACCTCATCAAACCATTGATATCGAAGCTTTCTAGCAGCCACTTGAGTAGACAATTTATGTTTTATCTTATAAGCTTTGGTATTGAATTTTTTATTAAAAACTGGAATTGACAACATACCCGCTAGTGAAATCACAAACTTTTCATCTTCATCACTTTCTTTTCCCCTTAATGAAAAATTACAATGAGCTAGAGAAATATTGTAATTCAATTCTTTAAATAATCTTGACAACACAACACTATCCAAGCCACCACTACAGGCAATTAGAATTTTTTTTCCTTTTAAAGCTGGAAAATTATTGGAAATGTGATTTTTAAAATTAGTTAACAAGGGTCAAGGTTTCTGATAAAACAAATATATAAAACATGACGCAACCCACTTATAAACAAGGAAGTTAATATTTTTTAATTTTCTAAAACTTCTCTCATCGCTTTTGCCTTGATAAGACATTCTTCGTATTCTTTTTCAGGAATGGATTTAGCGGTGATCGCTCCTCCTACCGAAAAACTAACATACTTATTTTTTAAATTGTAAAGAATGCTCCTAATAATTACATTAAAATCAAAATCACCCGCTGGATTAAAATAACCAACTGCTCCACTATAAAGACCTCTTTTAGCATCTTCAAATTTTTCAATAATTTTCATTGCTGAAATTTTTGGTGCTCCTGTCATACTTCCCATTGGAAATGTTTCTTTTATGATAGAAACTGGTGATCTATTTATATCCACCTGACAAGTAACGGTAGATATCATTTGATGTACTTGTGCAAAAGTATACACCTTGCAAAGCTCTGCTACTTTAACAGTCCCTTTTTTTGCAAAACGCGATAAATCATTGCGAACTAAATCGGTAATCATAATATTTTCACTTCGTTCTTTTGGATCCTTTTCTAATTCGACTTTTAGCTTCTTATCTTCTTTAGGATCAGGGTGTCGCTTAGCGGTACCTTTTATTGGCTGTGAAATGATTGTTGTTCCATTTTTACTAATATACCGCTCTGGTGAAGCAGATAAAGAATGTAATACTCCTAATTTTAAAAAGGTTGCAAATGGTGGCTTAGAAATTTTATTTAAATGAATAAATGTTTTTACCGCATCAATTTCAGTAGCTACTGAATAAAATTCTTGACAAAAATTTACCTCATAAATATCACCGCTATAAATGTGCTCTAAAATTTTATATAGCTTATTAAAATAAGAGTCTTTTGAAGTTCTCAGAATAATTTTTGCTACTGAAGTACTTTCTGAAACTTTATGATTTACATCATAATTAGTAATTTTTTTCCAATCAATTTCTAGCTCATCATCTACACAATGTAGGTATTGAATTTCAACTTCATGATCCCTAAAAAGAAAAACTTTTTTAGGCTGAAAAAAATATAAATCTGGAAAATGCAAGCCATCAAAATTATTGGACTTTAATCGCTCAACATCATTTTTTAAGTCATAGGTTAGGTAACCAAACAACCAATCTTTAGTTTTGGATTGATATTCCTCTAATTGATCAAAAGCTTGATGATAATCTGTTTTAATAGCGGTAAAAGCATCTACGGCTAAAATAGCTTTATAGTTAGATTTATTTTGGAGGTTATACTCCTTATTTGAATCCAACCAAACTACTTCTTCAAATTGTTGAGACCAGCAAAGTATCTTATGCTTTAAAGCCGCTGTTAACTTAAGGGGATATTTTTTTATGAATCGCATTAATAAATTAAAAAGTAATATTTTTATTTGGTAAATATATTGCAAACTTAAAAACCCTCCTAAAATAGTTAACAACAAAAAAAACACTTCTTGTAAGAAGCATTTTTTTTAAACCTAAGTGACTATTAAGCATTAATAAATTTCAGGTACCATTGCTACAAAAAAAAACCACAACAATTTGCTGTGGGTTTTTGATAGTATTCTTCAAATTATTCACTAGGCCCTGAATTACAGAAACTTAAATATGTAACGCTCTATCTCCTGTAGCTGCTAAGGCTGCTTCTTTTATTGCTTCTGCATAGGTTGGATGCGCATGACTCATGCGAGCGATATCTTCTGCACTTGCTCTAAATTCCATAGCTACTACTGCTTCTGCAATTAAGTCGGCTACCCGAGCTCCTACCATATGTACTCCTAAAACCTCATCGGTTGTAGCATCAGTTAATATTTTTACAAATCCATCAGTATCGCCACTGGCTCTTGATCTTCCTAATGCACGCATTGGAAATTGACCTGCTTTATAGGCAATAGCACTTTCAATTAATTCCTCTTCAGTTTTCCCTACAGAAGCAACCTCAGGCCAGGTATAAACAACACCTGGAATTAAGTTATAATCGATGTGTGGTTTTTGTCCAGCTAAGGTTTCTGCAACAAAGACCCCTTCTTCTTCCGCTTTATGAGCCAACATAGCTCCTTTAATTACATCTCCAATGGCATAGATATTTGAAATATTAGTTTGTAAATGATCATTAACATCCACTTGCCCCCGTTCATTTATTTTGATCCCTGCGTTCTCAGCTTTCAAACCATCTGTATAAGGTCTGCGACCAACTGAAACCAAACAATAATCTCCAGTGATGTTAACTTCCTTATCTTTTTTATCGGTAGCAGTTAGGGTAACTTCAGTTCCGTTGTTAACGAGTCCAGATACTTTATGAGAAAGGAAGAATTTTACTCCTTGCTTCTTTAATGCTTTTGTCAACTCCTTACTCTGCGCTTTATCCATCGAAGGAATGATGCGGTCCATATACTCAATCACAGAAACCTCAGCACCTAATCGACGGTAAACTTGCCCTAACTCTAAACCAATTACTCCACCACCAATTACAATTAGGTGCTTCGGAATTTCTTTAAGTATTAATGCTTCGGTGGAGGTGATTACCCTTTCCTTATCCAAGCTAATAAATGGCAAGTTGGCAGGTTTTGAACCGGTGGCTATGATCACATTTTTAGTTTCAATTTCTTCAGAAGAGCCATCTTCTTTAGTAATAAGAATATGAGTTGCATCTTTAAAACTACCAAAACCTTTAAGTACTTCAATTTTATTTTTCTTCATTAAAAAATCAATTCCTGAAGTAGTTTGCGCTACTACTTGATCTTTTCGGGCAATCATTTTCTCTAAACTGACTTTTACATCACCTGATATTTCAATTCCATGACCTTCAAAATGTCTAATAGCATCATCGTAATGATGGGAAGAGTCTAACAATGCTTTACTTGGTATACAACCCACGTTAAGGCAAGTACCTCCAAGGGTTTTGTATTTCTCAATTAAAGCGGTTTTCATCCCTAATTGAGCGCAACGAATTGCGGCAACATATCCTCCAGGACCAGAACCGATAATGGTTACATCGTATGAATTCATAATGTATATTTTGTTTTAGCGAATGCAAAGATAATTAATTGCCTATTGAATTAAGAATTTAGAATCTTAATTAAATCAATAAAATAAAAATTTTTTGTTAAAATTTATTAGTTTTGCAATATGATTAAAGAGATACAGCTTCGAGTTACTATTAATGAAGAAAAACAAGAAGGTATTCTCCTTAAAAAAGCTGCGCGTTCCTTAAAATTAGACACCCATTCTATTAGTGGAATTAAAGTACTTCGAAAGTCAATTGACGCTAGAAAAAATTCGATTATTTTTAATTATAAGCTTGCGATATATATTAAAGAGAAGATACCCGAAGACCCTACTTATACATTTCTATATAAAGATGTTTCTAAAGCTAAGGAAATACACATCATTGGTTTTGGACCAGCAGGCATGTATGCAGCCTTGCGTTGTATTGAGTTAGGATTTAAACCCATTGTTTTAGAGCGCGGAAAAAATGTACAAGACAGACGACGTGATTTAAAAGCAATTAATCAAGACCATATTGTTAATAAAGATTCTAATTATTGTTTTGGGGAAGGTGGCGCAGGAACCTATTCCGATGGAAAATTGTATACCAGAAGTTTAAAAAGAGGTGATGTTCGAAGAATTTTTGAAAACTTGGTATATCACGGAGCTACCGAACAAATTTTAGTGGATGCCCATCCGCATATTGGAACTAATAAATTACCCAAAGTAGTTAAAAGTATACGCGAAACCATTTTAAAATATGGAGGTGAAATCCACTTTGAAACCAAGGTTAGCGATTTAGTGATAAAAGAAAATAAACTGAAAGCCATTCAGTTAAATAATACCACTGAAATGACTGTTGAAAAAGTTATTTTGGCTACAGGACATTCGGCTCGTGACATCTATTATTTACTAGCTAATAAAAAAATTGCATTAGAAGCAAAGTCTTTTGCTATGGGAGTTCGTATTGAACATCCTCAACACATTATTGATTCCATTCAATATCATTGCGAAGGCAAAAGAGATGAACTATTACCCGCTGCTGCCTACAGTTTGGTGCAACAAGTAAAAGAACGTGGAGTTTATTCGTTCTGTATGTGCCCTGGGGGCTTTATAGTTCCTGCAGCAACAGCACAAGGAGAAGTTGTCGTTAATGGCATGTCACCTTCAAAACGAAATAATTTGTATGCTAACTCTGGGGTTGTGGTAGAAATTAATGTGCATCAAGACATTCCTAAATACGATCATTTTGGAGCCTTAAAAGGATTGGAATATCAAAAGAATTTAGAAAAATTAGCATTTACAGCAGGCGGAAGAACTCAAACTGCTCCTGCACAAAGATTGACTGACTTTGTAGACGGAACACTTTCTAATACTTTAAATGATTGTTCCTACCAACCCGGTTTAAAATCTGCTCCACTACATTCATTATTACCAAAAATTATAGGCGGTAGGTTGCGAACTGGATTTAAAGAGTTTGGTAAAAAAATGAAAAGATATTATACCGAAGAAGCGAATGTTATTGGAGTTGAATCTAGAACTTCTTCACCAGTAAGCATCCCTAGAAAAGAAAACTTAGAACACATACAAATCGAGGGCTTATATCCTTGTGGAGAAGGCGGAGGCTACGCCGGAGGTATTGTTTCTGCTGCAATGGACGGAGAGCGATGTGCAGAAGCAGCTATAAAAGGGTGGTAGCTGATTGGTAAAAAGATAAGATCAAGCTGAGGGCGTGTCTGAGGATAACAATCCTTTGTCATTACGAGGAACGCAGTGACGTAGCAATCTCTTGAAAAGGATTAAATCCTCGCGAAAGCGGGGATCTCATAATAAGGATTTCAAATCATACTTTTAATACCATTCCTATTGCCTAAAGCATATAAATGCTTATTCTTTTCAATACTTTTTTACTCATACCCTTTTATTTTTAAGCGAAAATCGTGATGTGCTTCGCAGCTCATTGCTGAAAAAGTATTCAAAAAATCCAGGCTTACAAAACTTTATCTAAATTTTTCATTCGATTTCTAAATTTCAGAAAACGCTAATGGTTTTATCGTTAATATTTTAATCCGTTTTGCTCAGACAGCCTGAAATTTTTAATGAAATACTCATTTTAAATTTTACGCTAAAGTTACGGTATGCCTTTTTCCTTCTATGACACCTAGTGCATTTATTGTTAAATGGCAGGTTTTAAAGCAAAATACTCGTCTTTGTAGGAATCTCATAATTAGGAGCGTCATCCTCGCGAACGTGGGGATCTCTTGACTGAGTATTACAGGGGTACTGTTGAAGTGATTGAAGATTGGTGAAAAAATAAAAAATTAAATCATTATCTCATTAATTAATTACCTCATCGTCTAATGAAATTGCTGTGGTATGCTTCACTTCACTAATCATAAATGTACTATGCGTGCTCCCAATATGATCAATTGATGTTAGTTTTTTAACCATAAACTCTCTAAAAGCTTCCATATCCTTTACTAATACCTTTAATAAATAATCATAGTCACCACTAATATGATAGCATTCCAAGACTTCCTTTAATTGAGTCACTTCTTTTTCAAATTTAATTACATAATCTTTAGAATGTTGAACCAACTTAATATTGCAAAAAGCAACAAAGCCAAGGTTTATTTTGTTTTTATCCAACAAACAAACACTCTTTTTAATGACCCCTATTCTTTCCAATTTTTTGATGCGTTCATAGACTGCTGTAACCGAAAGGTTCAATTTTAAAGAAAGCAGTTTATTGGTTTGCTTACTGTCTTCTTGTAGATAAGCTAATAGTTTCTTATCAATACCATCTAATGCCATATATTGAAAAATTTTCTAAATGAAATAATATTTTAAGCAATCTAATAAAATATATATTACTATTTAACTAAATTATAGATTTATTATCTAAATATATCAATATTAGTTTAATTTTAATCTACTATACAGTATTTTTGATGTATAATTAAATAATAAGATCATGAAAAACAAACCAGCTAATAAAATTCAAGACTTGCAATACTTCGGTGAATTTGGTGGAGTAAACCCTTCCATTTCAGACTCTGCAACCTATACATTTCTTTCAGCAAAAACAATGCTTGATACTTTTGAAGGGCAAGGAGAAGGCTGTTATTTATATTCAAGGCATACATCTCCAAGTAATTTATATTTAGGTGAAGCACTTGCAGCAATGGAATTTACCGAAACTGCTAATGTTGCTAGTTCTGGAATGGGTGCTATTACCACTACTTTACTACACTTTTGTGGCGCTGGAGATCATATTGTTTCAAGTAGAACCATTTACGGAGGAACCTATGCATTCTTAAAAAATTTTGCTCCAAGATTCAATGTTAACACCTGCTTTGTAAACATCACAAAATTAGAGGAAGTAGAAGCTGCCATTAATAAACATACAAAAGTTATTTATTGTGAAGCGGTTAGCAATCCCTTATTAGAAGTTGCAGATATTAAAGGATTAGCAGCACTTGCAAAAAAACACAACTTAAAATTACTAGTGGATAACACTTTTTCACCAATGATCATCTCTCCTATAAAATTAGGAGCAGATGTGGTTCTACATAGTTTAACAAAATTTATTAATGGCACCAACGATACTATGGGAGGTGCTGCTTGTGGTTCTCAAGAATTAATAAATGCTATGCGCAGTGTTATTGATGGTTCTGCAATGCTTTTAGGCCCTACTTTAGATAGTGTACGTGCATCATCAATTTTAAAAAATATGCGCACGCTTCATATTCGCATAAAACAGCATAGTAAAAATGCAAGTTATTTAGCAGAGCGCTTTGAACAACTGGGGTTAAAAACTGTGTATCCAGGTTTAGCTTCACACCCGAGTCATGAGTTATTTAAAAGCATGATGAATGAAGAGTATGGTTTTGGAGGCTTGCTAACTATTGATGTTGGTTCCTTAGCTAAAGCAAATGAATTAATGGAAATGATGCAACAGGAAAATTTGGGGTATCTTGCGGTAAGCCTTGGGTTTTATAAAACACTATTCTCTGCTCCAGGATCTTCTACATCTAGTGAGATCCCAGAAGATGAGCAAGCAGAAATGGGATTAACAGATGGTTTAATTCGTTTTTCTATTGGCTTAGACAATGATATCAAGCGCACTTTTCAAACCATGACAGCCTGTATGAAAAAACTTAGCATTGTATAATTTTAAAGAAGTATATTTAATAAAAGTTAAAGCTTGTTTTTAATCTCTTTTAAAATTCCTTTATTAATGAGCACAAGCTATCCACTAAGTATACTCAGCATCTATTTTAATTTAGTTAAATAGAACTTTATAAATAAAAAACCTGCAAAGATAAATTGCAGGTTTTTTTTAAAATAATAAAGAAAAATATCTAAATATTTTTTATTTATTTAACTATTAATTTACTTGTTTTAAATGTTGTAGTAGCTTGCCCACCCATTCTAACATAATAAACTCCAGCAGACATATTAGACATATCAATAGTTAACTTATAAGCACCATTTAATATTGGAACTCTTTTGTTATATCCAACTTTTTGTCCTAGGGTATTAAAAACATCTAAATACACACCTTCATCATAGGTTGTAAATAAAGAAGCTTCAAATTGATTATTCCCCGAAGAAACTATTATTAAGCTTGAATCGTTTATTTCATAATCGCCTAAACCTAACTCTCCAATTTGCACACTGTAATCTTCCGTTTCTCCAAATAATATTTCTTCACAGGCAGTAGCTATTGTTCCAGTACCACTTGATCTAGCTCTCATTAAATGTGCTCCATTTGCTGCATCTGCAGGAACTACTAAATCCATAGTTTCAGTATAAGTTCCTGATCCTTCTCCAGGTGCAAAATTATAATTATCAACTACCATTTCATCAGCAGTTAATAAAGAATCATCATTAAAATCAATCCATACAGTCATATATTGACTACCATAATTTGATGTTACAGTTAAGCCATATGTACTTCCAGGCTCTAAATTTGCTGTTAGATTTGTAAAGTCTGAATAACCATCTTCATTACAGGTAGATGAATTATTAATACCACCTACTTCAAATACCTCAAAACCATGACCAACACTACATTCAGAAACTGGTCTACACAATAGGTTGTATATGACAGCTGAAATTTCATCATTTGGAGTATTTTCATCAAGATTCCATAAAGTTCTTACCGTTATATTATGCTCCCCTGAAGCACTAAAATCACCTTCTTGATCAAAAGTAAAATTCACCACTTCTCCAGACCCAATATATCCAGTGAAAGTTTGAACCACAGGAGCACCACCATCCAAAACATATTCTATATCAAACTCAGAAGCTGTATAATTTCCAAAGTTTTTAACTTTAATAATAATCGTTTCGTCTTCTAAATTTTCAGTTGCTCCATTTGGTGAAGAAACTTCAAAAACTCCAACATCTTTATTAAACAAATGTGTAATTTCCTTAACGTAACCGTCATTAGGAATATAACCATCATTATCTAAGTTAGTTTTAGCTTCAATAGTATATGTTTGACCAACTGTTGACATATTAACTGTTTCAGTAAATTGATAGGTATTAGCTTGGTTAGGGTTTACTGTACCTGTATATATTTCTGAAATAATTACATCCCCATCTACAATAAGTTCAACTGGAATATCTGAAATAGGTTCAAGACTGTAATTTCTTATACTAATTTCAACTGGTTCAGAGCTACTCAAACTACCGCTATTATTTAAAATAGCACTTACCCCTACATCATCAGCAAAAGGACCAAATAATCTTAAAGCTGCAATTTGAGTTCTCCAGCTATTATTTGACGAAAAATAATCTCCAGTATACCAAAATGTAAAATCATCGGGATCCATAGTCATATGAGAGTAATCGCCATATCTATTTGAATTTGTTCTTACCCCATTCCCATTAATGATGATTTCTTCTGCAATTGTCATCTGTCCTAATTCATCTCCATCATATCTACCTGTATATCTTAAAGATACTTTTAAATCGTTACTCCCAGTTGTATAAGCCAATGCTATATTACCATTTGCATCCATAGCAGAGCTACTCATTAAACGACTATGACCATCATCAATGGAATAGGTTCCTTCTTGAAATATCTCCCAAGAACTTACATCATCATTTCTTAACTCTATCCATCTAATACCTCCTCTATCATTATTATCTATAAAGGTATTAAAGGTTATTAACCAAGAATTATGATCCTCAAATGGTCTGAAATTCGTAGCAAATGAAATACTACCTCCATGACCTGCCAGTCTTTGATTTGTTCCAGGTTGGAATAAAGCTCCATTTCCATTTCCAAAAACTTCTCCTGCATCAAAGGGATCTGTAGGGATTTCTAAAGGATCAGACATTGTTGAACTACTTATATTTCCCCAGTTCATATCAAGTTCCCAAACCTTTATATGATCAAAATCTACTCCACCCCAAGCATCATCTTGAAGGTATGTGAAATATCCAGGAAGATCAGTATTTATATTTGTTCCTAATAAATTTGCTGGCTCTGGGCTTTTTACTTGTACTGGATTATAAACAATTTCTGGTAGTGAGAAAATTGCCATTTGCGGATTATCTCCACCATTTAACATTACTTCTCTTTCGAAGACAAGTGCGTCATTCCCTGAGTATCCGGGAATGTTTACTGTACAA
>JABHSQ010000014.1 GCA_018669795.1 Flavobacteriaceae bacterium
CAACAACAACTGATAATTGTACCGATGTAACGCTTAGCCAAGTACCAGCTCCAGGAACAGTAGTAGGAATTGGAACTACCACTATTGTATTAACAGCAACAGATGGAGCTTCAAATACAGCGACTTGTAATTTCGATGTACTTGTATTTGAAACTACCAATCCAATAATAACCTGTCCTGAAGACCAAGAAGAATCAGTAGACGCAAACTGTAATTTTACATTGCCTGATTATACCTCCTTGGCAACAACAACTGATAATTGTACCGATGTAACGGTTAGCCAAGTACCAGCTCCGGGAACAATAGTAGAAACAGGAACTACCACTATTGTATTAACAGCAACAAATGGAGCTTCAAATACAGCGACTTGTAATTTCGATGTACTTGTATCTGATAATACCAATCCAACAATAACATGTCCTGAAGACCAAGGAGGTTCATTTTACGGAGGTTGCAATTTTTCTTTGCCTGATTATACCTACTTAGCAACAGCAACTGATAATTGTACCGATGTAACGCTAAGCCAAGTACCAGCTCCAGGAACAATAGTAGGAATTGGAAGCACTACCATTGTATTAACAGCAACAGATGGAGCTTCAAATACAGCGACTTGTAATTTCGATGTGCTTGTATTTGATACTATTAACCCAACAATAATCTGTCCTGAAGACCAAGAAGGTACAGCAAATGCAAGTTGTTTCACATTGCCTGATTATACCTCCTTGGCAACAACAACTGATAATTGTACCGATGTAACGCTTAGCCAAGTACCAGCTCCAGGAACAATAGTAGAAACAGGAACTACCACCATTGTATTAACAGCAACAGATGGGTCCTCAAATACAGCGACTTGTAATTTCGATGTGCTTGTATCTGATAACACGAATCCAACAATAACCTGTCCTGAAGACCAAGAGGGCTTAGTAGATGAAAGCTGTAATTTTACATTGCCTAATTATACCTCCTTGGCAACAACAGCAGATAACTGTACTGTTGTAACGGTTACTCAAGTACCAGCTCCAGGAACAATAGTAGGAATTGGAAGCACTACCATTGTATTAACGGCAACAGATGGGTCCTCAAATACAGCGACTTGTAATTTCGATGTACTTGTTTCTGATACTACCAATCCAATAATAACCTGTCCTGAAGACCAAGAAGAATCAGTAGACTCAAACTGTAATTTTACATTGCCTGATTATACCTCCTTGGCAACAGCAGCAGATAACTGTACTGTTGTAACTGTTACTCAACTTCCAGTAGCAGGAACAATAGTAGATCTTGGAAGCACTACCATTGTATTAACGGCAACAGATGGAGCTTCAAATACAGCAACTTGTAATTTCGATGTACTTGTGTCTGATAACACCAACCCAACAATAACATGTCCTGAAGACCAAGAAGAATCAGTAGACGCAAACTGTAATTTTACATTGCCTGATTATACCTCCTTGGCAACAGTAGCAGATAATTGCACCGATGTAACGGTTAGCCAAGTACCAGCTCCAGGAACAGTAGTAGGAATTGGAAGTACTACCATTGTATTAACGGTAGATGATGGTAACGGTCAAACCGCTACCTGTACTACTGTAATTACTGTCGAAGACAATGAAGATCCTGTCATTACTTGTGCTCCTGATGGAACTCGTGATACAGATCCTGGTCTTGATCAATACACTTTGGTGGGAACCGAGTTTGATGCCACCTTTACAGATAACTGTACAAGCGGAAGTATCACAAACGACTTAAACGGCTTGGCTAGCATTGCAGGAGTAATCCTTCCAAAAGGAGCAACAACTGTTATTTGGACGGTAGATGATGGTAACGGTCAAACCGCTACCTGTACTACTGTAATTACTGTCGAAGACAATGAAGATCCTGTCATTACTTGTGCTCCTGATGGAACGCGTGATACAGATCCTGGTCTTGATCAATACACTGTGGTGGGAACCGAGTTTGATGCCACCTTTACAGATAACTGTCCTGATGGAAGTATCACAAATGATATGAACGGAACCGACACGATCACTGGCGAAATACTTGTTCCGGGAGTTATTACAGTGGTTTGGACGGTAATTGATGGAAATGGTCAAACAGCGATTTGTGCTACGGTAATTACAGTAGAAGATAATGAAGCTCCGGTTGCTCTTTGTCAAGACATTACTGTACTATTAGATCAAAATGGCCAAGCAACAATTTCTGCAAATTATTTAGACGGAGGATCTACAGATAATGTAGGTATTATTTCTTTTGAAATCGATATCGATACTTTTTTATGTGATAATATAGGCGAAGTTTCAGTAACATTAACGGTAGCTGATGCATCAGGGAATACAGATACTTGCATTGCAGTAGTTTCTGTTATAGATACTATAAATCCTGTAATTGTTTGTCCTGTTGATATAACAGTAGACCCGGGAGCAGGAAATTTGTATTATGAAGTACCAGATTACTTTGCAACTGGAGAAGCTAGCGCAGTTGATAACTGTACTGATCCATTAACTATACTTTCGCAAGATCCAGCGGCGGGAACCTTACTTCCTGATGGCATATATCCTGTTACTATGATGGCAATAGATGAATATGGAAATATGGGTACCTGTACTTTTATCTTAACCATAGAAAGTATGCTTGGTAAAACTGATGTGGAACTGAACATTGGAAGCATAGTAATGCATCCTAATCCTTCAAAGGATATGTTTATACTAAGCAATCCGCAAGCCATAGCACTACAGCAAGTTGTTATCTATGACTATACTGGTAGATTGATTCAAACCATCAATCTTAGCGATATGGGAACCCAAAAAATGATCGATGTGTCTCAATTGGCCACTGCTCCTTATATGGTAGTGATCCAAAGTGAAAAAGGTCAGATCACAAAACTATTGATTAAAGAATAAATATTTAGTAGAGTAAAGAACCTTTCTCAAATTGAGAAGAGCACCATCTTTATAACAATTTGATAAGAAAGACCCACTAACTAATTAAAAAAGAATTAATACCTATAATAATGGGTAATTAACCATTTATAGATTACAAACCACTCTATTAATTTAGGGTGGTTTTTTTTATATTTAATCTCTTAAGCAAAATATTAATCATATTTACTTATATTTATAGGATAATTAATATAATTAATATGAAAAATATAATTACACTAACTCTCATCTTTTTTATTAACCTCACTATGTATTCTCAAGTTTCTGATCTAATTAGTTACCAGGCTATTGTTAGAAGTGTGGACTCCAAATTACTCATAAATAAAACTGTGGAGATGAAAATTAGTATTTTAGAAGATTCCGCGACAGGAAGCCCAGTTTATGTTGAAAATCAAACATCAACCACAAATAGCAATGGATTGCTTAGCTTCAAGATAGGAACTGGAATAGTTATTTATGGTGACATTAAAACAGTTGATTGGTCAAATTATAATTATTTTATTAAAACGGAATCAAATACAAAAGCAGGACAAACTTATACGATCACCGAGTACTTGGAGGAGATAATCCGCTAGCTAGTATAAGTTTAAAATAAATAATGTTTATCTACAGTACCTTGATCTATCGTTTAAATTTTAACCAAACCTTGTAAAAGTTGATCTAGGTTCTATTAGATCTATTATAAACAAAATTAAAATCAGATTTTAGCTAGTAATCATATTTACTCATATTATATAAAAAAAATTTGAAAAAATTACAAAATTTATTATTTACATTAGTATTACTGCTTATAGCAAACCTATGTTTTAGTCAAGATATAGCAGAAAAAGGATATTCTAAGAATCAAACCGATACAGATAGTATATCTACTTTGAACCCTTACATTGAAGATCATACGAATCGATTAAACATCAATATAATTGTTTCAAATAATCAGTTAAAATATGTATTTCCTTACAATGGAAAATCTGCATCTGTAAAAACTAATTTAAGCGTAAGCTATGGGTTCAGGTTTAGTTATAGAGCATTCTCGGTTAAATTACGTTATAGACCAAAGTTGTCAGCTAGTAATCAAGAAAATAAAGGGAAGACAGACCACTTTAGATTTGGCTTTGATATACTATTAGATAAATGGGCACATTTTTATGAATATGATTATCGCAGGGGTTATTATATTGATAATACTGAATTTATTGAAGGTCCAGAACCAAATGATTTTCGCATTCAATTCCCTAAGTTAACAACAAATACTTTTAACGGAGTTTCTCAATATAAATTTAATAAAAATTATTCAATAAGAGCGGTTGAATCAAATACAGAAATTCAATTAAAAAGTGCAGGAACTTTTATGCCTGGTATAAATTATACATATTATACTTTTAAAGATGCTAACGAAGAAATACTAGGTTTAGAAACAGAACCAACCCAAAGAAACCCTTACAACGAATATAAAGGCCTTACACTTATTATAGAACCTGGTTATTATTATACTTATGTCCTAAATAATTATTGGTATGCAAATGTGTTTGCTGTACCAGGATTTGGTATTGATTTTTATAATAATAAAGAAATTTATACAGATAGTAACCTCACAAATGATGAAAACCTTAGTAGAATATTCTTCTCATTTAAAACTGGTACTTCTATAGGCTATAACGGAAAGAAGTTCTATTTTGGAAGTGAACTAAAATATCATGCTTACAGTGAGAATTTTGATAAAAATGAAATCACTCTACAACCTTCAAAAATAATATTTCAAGTATTTCTAGGGTACCGCTTTAAAGCTCCAAAACAAGTTTCAAAACCTTTAGATTATATTGAAGATAAAGTTCCTGCTTTAAAAAAGGAAAATAAAAACTAAATTACAGTATTGTTGATAAAAATTGTGTTTTAATTTGAGCTCTAAATTAGAGTTTAGTTTTGTTATATATAATAACGCTAAAATGCGAACTATAAATTACCTAAGAAATAATCACTTTAGTTTTGAATCTTTTTCTTTTAACATTGAGGTAATTTTATTTTTAAATTTAGTAAAGCAAGCTACTCTCCTATCAAGTTCTCATTTTAAAACTAAAGGTATCTTTTTTTTTACCTTATGAGTTTCTAAGAAAAATTTATAATTTTTATTCAGGATACTCTATTCGCAAATGATACATGTTATTCAACTTCTTTTTTAAAACTTTTTTAATACGTTGAATTTCTTTTAATGTAATATTTGCATTTAAAAATTGTCCTTGATTTAATTGACCGTCAATAATTTTTTCAACAAAATTATCCAACATAGATGATGTAGGCTCCTTTAAACTTTTACTGGCAGCTTCTACACTATCTGCCATCATTAAAATAGCTGTTTCTTTTGAAAATGGTGTTGGACCAGGGTAGCTAAATTCTTCTTTTAAAGCGATACCCAATTTTTCATTTTCTTTGGAATAAAAGTAATAAACCAAGCTTGTACCATGATGGGTTCTAATAAAATCAATTATGCGATCAGGAAGGTTATTCTTTTTAGCTATTTCAATTCCATTAATCACATGAGCAATAATAATTTCTGCGCTTTCTTTAGGATCTAATTCATCATGGGAATTTATAGAAGACATTTGATTTTCAGTAAAATAAGTTGGATTCACCATTTTACCAATATCATGATACAATGCTCCAACCCTAGTTAACATTGCATTAGCACCTATTTCGTTGGCTGCCGCTTCAGCTAAATTTGCAACATTTAAAGAATGATGAAAGGTCCCTGGCGCTTTATTAGATAACTCTTTAAGCAATTTAGAATTGGTATCACTTAGTTCTAGAAGTGAAACATCCGATACCAAACCAAACATTTTTTCATAAATATAAATTAATGGGAAAGAAAATAAGGTCAGTAAACCACAAAGTACAAAATAGCCAAAATAATCCCATTGTATAAGTTCTATATTTCCTTCTTGAATTATAAAAAAAGCAAAATATCCCAATATGTATATAAAAGTTATTTGACCTACTGAGATAAACAAATTAGCTCTTTTATATAATTCTGAAACAGTAAGTATCGTAACCATTCCAGCAATTGTCTGCAAGAATAAAAATTCAAAACTATTAGGAACAATGAAGCCTAATAATAAAATAGTTAGTACGTGTACAAAAAGACCTAATCTAGCATCAAAAAATGTTTTTAAAACTAATGGCAGGATGCATAATGGAGTTATATAAACTAATTTGGCATCATATTTAACTACTAAAGTGGTAAGGAATATCATTACAATGATATTAAATAAGATAAATGTAACCTTAGTAGTATTATTATAAATCTCTAAACGGTAGTTCTTTAAAAACAAAAACAACATCAGAAAAACTAAAGAAATTAATAAGGAATATCCAAGTAATAGCCAATAAAAATTAGATTTACTCCAAATTTGAGATTCAAAAACAGCTTTATACGAACTTAAAATTTGAAATTTATTTCCTTCAACAACCTCACCTTTAGCAATTATTCTACTTCCTTTATCGATGACTCCACGATTTGGGTTTATAGATTCAATTTTAGTTTTAATGGTTGATTCTGTTAGCTCACTATTAAGCGTTACATTTGATAAAACAACACTTATAATTAATTCCGTTAAAAACAATTCAGAATCTAAAATTAAATATTCTTCAACTTTATTTTTAATAATACGTACTAAATCTCCTATATAAACTAATTGCTTATAACTTAGTTCTTGAATTTCATTTCCGTTTTTTAAATAAATTAATTTATCTGAATCAAATGAATAGTTCTCGTTAATTAATCCATAGGTATATATTTCATCCAAAACACGAAGTCCAACATTCCTTGTTTTTAGATCTATTTCAGTTACTATGTCAAAAGTATCTTTTTTCTTATAAAAATTATTAAATAGAGCTTTTACTTCTACAATTTTAGAGGTATCAATTTCAAAATAAGGTATTGCTTCTTCTATTAAATACTTTTTTTCTTCTTCTATTTCTTCTTTATTTTTTTTAATAGTAAAACTAAAAGGAGCATATAAATTTTCATATTGCCAAGGCTTTCCTTTTTGAAAGTTATACTTGAACTGTCCACCTTTTGGTAATAAATAAATAATTAAAACGGTAGAAAGTATAAAAAGAAATATCTTGAAAATAAAAGATTGATTTTTAGCAAAAGAAGTTAAAATGCTTTTCATTAAATTTTATTAGATATAATAAGGTATAAATATCGTTTGTTTTATTTCAATTACATAATTATCAAGAATGTTTTTAATATTAAATGTGTAAATTTGTCTACTATATTTTTCATAACAAAATTTGTAATAACAGATGAGTAAAAAAGTTGTAATTGTAAGTGCAGTAAGAACTCCAATTGGTAGTTTCATGGGTAGTTTATCATCATTATCAGCTACTAAATTAGGTTCAGCTGCCATAAAAGGAGCCTTAGATAAAATAAACCTTAATCCATCTTTAGTGCAAGAGGTGTATATGGGAAATGTAGTACAAGCTAGTGTTGGACAGGCTCCTGCACGTCAGGCTGCTATAGGTGCTGGCATTCCAGATACCGTTCCTTGTACCACTATTAATAAGGTTTGTGCTTCTGGCATGAAAGCTGTTATGAACGCTGCTCAGGCAATTGCATTAGGCGATGCAGATGTCGTTATTGCAGGAGGTATGGAAAGCATGAGTAACATTCCTCACTATGTACATCTGAGAAATGGTCACAAATTTGGACCAAAAAGCATGGAAGATGGTATGCAAAAAGATGGCTTTATTGATGCATATGACAATAATGCTATGGGAGTATGTGCAGATTTATGTGCTTCTGAATATAAAATAACCAGAGAAGAACAAGATAATTATTCAATTCAATCATACAATCGATCATCAAAAGCTTGGGCAGATGGAAAATTTGATGAAGAAGTAATTTCTGTTGAAATACCTCAACGTAGAGGTGAGCCAATAGTTTTTTCTGAAGATGAAGAATATAAAAATGTTCGGATGGAAAAAATACCAACCTTACGTCCAGTTTTCACTAAAGAAGGTACAGTTACTGCAGCAAATGCATCTACAATTAATGATGGTGCTGGGGCGATGATATTGATGAGTGAAGAAAAAGCAAATGAATTAGGTCTAATTCCTTTAGCTACTATTATAAGTTACGCTGATGCTGCCCAAGAACCAAAATGGTTCACTACAGCACCCTCTAGAGCATTACCAAAAGCATTAGATAAAGCCAATATTTCAATCGATGATGTTGATTATTTTGAGTTTAATGAAGCTTTTGCAGTTGTTGGTCTTTCCAATATGAAAATATTAGGCTTGAACGATTCAAACGTAAATGTTAATGGTGGTGCAGTTTCATTGGGACATCCTTTAGGCTGTAGTGGAGTAAGAATATTGATTACATTAATTAATGTTTTAAAACAAAACGACGCTAAAATTGGTGCAGCTGCAATTTGTAATGGTGGTGGTGGTGCATCTGCTATGATTATTGAAAGAAATTAATTTTCGGTAAATTATCTAATACATATTTAAATGAATTACGGCATTTGTAAGCTAAGTATTGTTCCATTGCGATTAGAAGATTCAGATCGCAGTGAAATGGTATCTCAAGTACTTTATGGTGATTTGTTTGAACTATTAGAAGTAAGTAAAAAATGGAGCCGAATAAGGTTAACATATGATAGTTATGAAGGCTGGATTGATAATAAACAATTTGTTAATTTAACTAAAAATGAATATGATTCATTAAATCAATTACCAACTAAGCTCTCCACAAATTTATTGGATATAATTACAACAACTACCAACGAACTTTTACCTATTAGTTTAGGAAGTAATGTAGCTGTAGTCAATTTTTTAAATCACTCTTTTGATGGTGCTACAAATGATTTTAATTTTTCAAAATCTACAATTATTGAAATTGCCCATTTGTATTTAAATAGCCCTTATTTATGGGGAGGAAAAACACCTTTTGGTATCGATTGTAGTGGGTTTATTCAAATGGTTTACAAACTAAATGGAATCCAATTACCTCGAGATGCCAATCGGCAAGTTACTGAGGGCGAAGCATTAAGTTTTATAGAAGAAACTGAAGCAGGTGATTTAGCATTTTTTGATAACGAAGAAGGTGTTATCACTCATGTGGGTATAATTATGGAAAACAACCAAATAATTCATGCTCATGGAAAAGTTAGAGTAGATCATTTAGATCATTCTGGTATATTTAATAATGAAAGACAAATGCATACCCACAAATTAAGAGTTATTAAAAGAATTGTATAAAAAAAGCTTCTAATTAATTAGAAGCTTTTTTTATAATTAGTGAATATTTTTATATTATTCACCTTTATTGTTTTCCATCATTACTTTCATAGCATTTTCTTCTTCATCCATTCCCAACATAACATAAATACCTATTAAGGTTCTTACAATATCCAATGATTCTGGACGTAATTTTGATGCAGATTCTAAATATGGCAATGCTTCTCGATAAATATTGTCTTTTTCCTTTTTTAATAAATCATATTTATTATAATCTGCATTTGAAGTTCCTAGAGCATTCATTTCTTCAACTATAGCGCTTTCACCATCTAAAATTAATTGCGCTTTATTAATTAAAGCCTCTATATAATCTGGATTTAATTCTATAGCTTTAGTATAATAAATTAACGCTTCTTCTTTTTCATTATTTTTGGTACTTGCAACTCCTAAATTATAATATAAATCAGGATTAGTAGGATCATTTATAATTACTTCATTAATTATTTTTTTATAATTTATCATATCTCCGCTTTTATAATACATTTCAGCTTGAGCATACATTAAACTTACATCATCTGGAGATTCTTCCCTAGCTTTTTTCATTAATAAAGTTGCCTTTTCATTTTCGCCATTATTAATATAAATAAAAGTCATATTTTTTAAAATAGTTCCTTTTTTAGATTTAGAAAATTTACTTCTTGGAATTATATATTCACCTTTTTTAAGAGCTAAATTTCTTTCTTCTACTGATTCAAATTTAGATTCCTCTTTGGTACCTTTTTTTGTTGCATAGAATTCTTCTTTAACACCTGTATAACTAACGTCAATTAATTCTTCATAATATTTAATTGCATCATCATAAGCTTGTCCATCTTTAGCTAAAGATGCAGCATAATATAAATAGATAGTGTCTTTTTTACTTAATGTATACCCTCTATATATTTTTTTAGAGCCTTCTAAATATTTTTGAGAACTCTGATCTAATTGCGCGCTAATTAACAATGTGTTGATCGTTTCTTGCAATCCTATTTTAGCCTCAGCAGCATATTTACTGTTTTTATTTAAAGACAATACTTTCTCATAGGCAACAGCAGCGGCATTTATTTTTTCATAGTTATTATCTGCGCCTCCTATATATGCTTCTGCTTTTACTAAATAATATTGTTCTTTCACATTAGAATCAGACTTAGAAACTAATCCTTCTACCCCATTTAAAGTAGATATTGCTTCCGAAAAATTACCGCTTTTTATAGCTTTTTGAGCTATTTTAATTTCTTTTTTCTGACCAAATGTTATAGCAGAAACCATTAAAAGTCCTGCGATTAAAATTTGTTTTTTCATTTTTCTAATATTTAAATTTTTATTGCTTTTATTCCTCTTCTTCATTAATCCTATCAGAATTATTAGCATCGGTTTGATTATCTAAAGATTCAATATTTTCCGGTATGATTTCGTTACCATCTTCATCTAACTCTACATCATCATCATCTGACATCACTTTTGCAACTGCTGCAATAGCATCACTATCCCTTACTTTTATTAAACGAACACCTTGAGTAGCTCTTCCCATTACACGTAGATTTTCTACTGCTAGGCGAATGGCAATACCCGATTTATTGATAATCATTAAATCATCACTGTCAGTTACATTTTTAATAGCAACTAAATTGCCTGTCTTTTCGGTAACACTAATAGTTTTTACTCCTTTTCCACCTCGATTGGTAATTCTATAATCTTCTAAACTTGACCTTTTACCATAACCATTTTCTGAAACAACTAATACATCGGTTTCAGATTCGTTAATAGTAATCATACCAATTACTTCATCCTTTTCGCTATTTAATCGAATACCTCTTACCCCAGAAGCATTTCTACCCATTGATCTAGTTTTCTCTTCTTCAAAACGAATTGCTTTACCAGATTTTACAGCCAACATAACTTGACTGTCTCCAGTTGTCAATTTTGCTTCTAATAATTCATCGCCTTCTTTGATGGTAATTGCATTAATACCATTAGTTCTTGGACGAGAATATTGCTCTAAAGGTGTTTTCTTTACTTGACCTTTTTTAGTAGCCATAATTACATAATGACTATTTATATAATCTTCGTCTTTTAAGTCTTGAGTACAAATAAAAGCTTTCACTTTATCATCAGTTCCAATATTAATAAGATTTTGAATTGCTCTACCTTTAGAGGTTCTTGTTCCTTCAGGAATTTCAAAAACTCTCATCCAGAAACATTTTCCAGTTTGAGTAAAGAAAAGCATGTATTGGTGATTTGTTCCAACAAATAAATGTTCTAAAAAATCATCATTACGTGTCGAAGTTGCTTTTGCACCTACTCCTCCTCTGTTTTGTTTTTTATATTCGGATAATGAAGTTCGTTTAATATAACCAGCATGAGAAATGGTAATTACTACTTTTTCATCAGGTATTAAATCAGTAATACTTACATCTCCACCGGCATATTCTATTACAGAACGACGTTCATCTCCATATTTTTCTCTAATCTCTTCTAGCTCCTCTTTAATAATCGTCATTCTAAGTTCTTTGCTAGCTAAGATATCTCTATACCCTTGAATGGTTTTCATTAAATCTTCAAATTCAGAACGCAATTTGTCTTGTTCTAAACCTGTCAACTGACGAAGTCGCATTTCAACAATTGCTTTTGCTTGAATTTCTGATAGCTTAAAAGCTTCTATTAATCGTGCTTTTGCTTCATCAGCATTTTTAGAGGACCTAATCAATCGAATTACTTCATCAATATTATCGGATGCAATAATTAATCCTTCTAAAATATGTGCTCGTTCTTCTGCTTTTCTTAAAAGGTATTCAGTACGTCTTACCACCACTTCATGACGGTGTTCTACAAAATAATGTATTAACTCCTTAACATTTAATAAACGAGGCCTTCCATTGACTAAACAAATATTGTTAACACTAAAACTTGATTGCAATGCAGTGTACTTAAACAACATATTTAACACGATATTCGGAATTGCATCACGTTTTAGAATGTAAACAATACGCATACCATTTCTATCGGACTCATCACGAATATTAGAAATACCTTCAATCTTTTTTTCATTTACTAAATCGGCAGTTTTCTTAATCATATCTGCCTTATTGACTTGATATGGAATTTCAGAAACAATAATACATTCTCTATTAGTAACTTCTTCAAAAGAAGCTTTTGCACGCATTACAATCTTTCCTCTACCCGTATGAAAAGCATCTTTCACACCTTCATAACCATAAATAACACCACCTGTTGGAAAATCTGGAGCTTTTATATGCTCCATTAATCCATCAACATCGATGTCATTATTTTCTATATATGCAATGGTACCTCCTATTACTTCAGTAAGGTTATGTGGGGGCATGTTGGTTGCCATACCCACAGCAATTCCTGAAGCTCCGTTAATTAACAAACCAGGAACACGAGTTGGCAATACAGTAGGTTCTTGTAGTGTGTCGTCAAAGTTTAATTTATGATCAACGGTATCTTTATCAATATCAGCAAGCATATCTTCAGAAATCTTCTGCATTCTTGCTTCGGTATAACGCATTGCTGCAGGACTGTCACCGTCAATAGAACCAAAGTTACCTTGTCCATCAACTAACATGTAACGCAAACTCCATTCTTGAGCCATTCGAACCATTGCATCATAAACAGAAGTATCTCCATGTGGGTGATATTTACCCAAAACTTCCCCAACGATTCTTGCAGATTTTTTATGAGCGCCTGTAGCTCTAATACCTAATTCATGCATCCCAAATAATACACGTCTGTGTACAGGTTTCATACCATCTCTTACATCTGGTAATGCACGTGACACAATTACTGACATTGAATAATCAATGTAAGCCGATTTCATTTCATCCTCAATGTTAATAGGGATTAATTTTTCGCCTTCAGCCATATATAAATTCTTTAATTTTAAATTAAAATTCTAAAGAAGCAAGATACATTAATTGCAAATTTTATAGCATCAAAATTAATCCAAAAATTAACTATTTTATTAACATAAAATAAAGATAAAACCGTTAATAACTATCGTATTTTGTGTTTGATATTTAATTTAATTGTTTTTCTTATTTTCTAGTCAATTAGAAAATATCATTATTATAAAAATAAAGAAGTTGAGAAATAAAAAAATTAAATCTAATAACTTATTAATATTAAAAATAATATTAATTTTGACTAGAAAATGAAAAATAATCAGTACCTCAAAATGAAAAACGTAGTATTATTAATATTAATTTTTTTTTTAAACCATATGTTTGCACAAAATCAAACAATCGAAGACGATTTTGAGGGAAATGGAACTATCACAAACTGGTTTGGTGATAATTGCAACATAGATACTAATCAAACTAATTTATATGTTGATAGCAACAATAATTCAGCTACTGTTTTAAAATATGATGATGTTGGTGGTACATATTCAAATGTCCGATTTGAAGTAAACAATACCTTTGACCTATCATCAGATTATGTGTTTACTTTAAAAATATATGTACCCTCGCCTGGTTTAACTGGTAACCAAACCAATCAAGTTTCTTTAAAGTTACAAGACGGATCATTAAATGAACCCTGGTCCACACAGAGTGAAATTTTAAAACCTATTATTTTAGACCAATGGCAAACAGTAAGTTTTGATTTTTTAAATGACAATTATATCAATTTAGATCAAAATTCACCACCACCCAGCCAAAGAATGGATTTTAATAGGGTGCTAATACAAGTTAATGGTGAAAACAATAACGATCTTGTTTTAGCCTATATAGATGATTTTTATTATAACGGAACTGTCGCTGTTGATCCTATTTATGACACCCTTATTTGGTCGGATGAGTTTGATGGAGAAGGTGCCATTGACAGTTCTAAGTGGCATCATCAAACCTTACTTCCAAATGGATCTAGTTGGTATAATAATGAGATACAACATTATACTGACCGAATAGATAATTCAAATATAAGTAATGGTGTTTTAAATATTGTTGGCAAGAAAGAAGTATATAACAGCCAGGGAGTTACAAAACAATATACCTCAGCTAGATTAAACTCAAAATTTGCATTTCAATATGGAAAAATAGAAATTCGTGCAAAATTACCTTCAGGTATAGGTACGTGGCCTGCAATCTGGACACTGGGGAAAAACATAAATGAAAATGGAGCTTACTGGTATAATCAAGGCTATGGAACAACCTCTTGGCCAGCATGTGGTGAGATAGATATCATGGAACATTGGGGCTACAATCAAAACTATATTCAAAGTGCAACACACACACCATCAAGTTATGGAGGTACCTTAAATATAGGAGGCCAGGTAATTCCAACTGCATCGTCTGAATTTCATATATATACACTGTTATGGTATCCTGATAGATTAATTTTTAGCGTTGATGGAAACATTCATTATATATATAAACCTATTGAATTAAACAACGATACATGGCCCTTTAATGAAGAACAATACTTGTTACTTAATTTTGCTATTTTACCTGATATTGACCCTAATTTTGTAGTGGATGCTCTAGAAGTAGAATATGTAAGGGTATATCAAAGCGCTCCCCTTTCTATCAATGAAATTGATAATAGCTCATCATTTAGATTAATTAACACTCCTAATCCAGCTAAAAACTATACCATTATCAGTTATAATTTACCAGATAATGCAGATGTTAAATTATATATTCATAATGTAAATGGACAATTAATTCAAACACTAATAGAAGAAAAACAAACAGCAGGACAGTATCAAATAAAATGGAATTTGGATAATTTATTATCGGGAATATATTTCTATACGCTTAAAACAGAAAATAATATTGTGACAAAAAAATGCATTGTAAATATGTAAAAATATAAATTGATAATTATTAAATTATAATTTGTATTAAAGTCATTATAACTAAACATTAAAGTTTTATTAAAGGCTCTTGCATTCATTTAATGGGAGCTTTTTTATTACTATATTTGTCGAAACCTTCGTCATTTATAAGAAATTAAGGAGGAATAAATTGACAGATATAGGGTCTATTAAATTATATTAAATTTCACATTACTATTATTAGTAGTAGTATATTCTCACAATAAAGCATTATGGATGATAATTTTTCACCAAGAGTAAAGGATGTAATTACCTACAGTAAAGAAGAAGCATTGCGACTAGGACATGAATTTATTGGTACTGAGCATTTAATGCTGGGCTTGCTTCGTGATGGAAATGGTAAAGCTATATCAATTTTAAATACATTGGATATTGATTTAAATTATCTACGTAGAAAAGTTGAAATACTTAGTCCTGCAAATCCTCATGCTGCCTCAAATGAAAATGACAAAAAAAATCTTCATTTAACACGTCAAGCAGAAAGAGCACTCAAAACTACTTTTTTAGAAGCAAAATTATTTCAAAGTACTTCTATAAATACCGCTCATTTATTGTTATGTATTCTAAGAAATGAAAATGATCCAACCACTAAACTATTAAACAAAATGAAAATAGATTATGATGGAGTAAAAAATCAATTTAAATTACTAATATCAAGTGATGAAGATTTTATAGATAACCCAACTTCTGAATCGTTTCCAAACGATGACGATTTACCTGCCGAACAATCTGCTAAGGACAATTTGTTTTCAGGAAGTACTGCTAAGTCCAATAAAAAATCAAAAACACCTGTTTTAGATAACTTTGGGAGGGATTTAACATTTCTTGCGACAGAAGGAAAATTAGATCCTGTAGTTGGTCGAGAAGGAGAAATACAGCGTGTTTCGCAAATATTAAGTAGAAGAAAAAAGAACAATCCACTATTGATTGGTGAACCTGGTGTTGGAAAATCGGCAATTGTTGAGGGATTAGCCTTGCGGATAGTACAAAGAAAAGTATCTCGTATTTTATTTGATAAACGCGTAGTTACACTTGATTTAGCAAGTTTAGTTGCTGGAACTAAATACCGTGGTCAGTTTGAGGAAAGAATGAAAGCGGTTATGAATGAAATTGAAAAAAATGATGACATTATTCTTTTTATAGATGAAATACATACGATCGTTGGTGCAGGGGGAGCAACTGGATCTCTAGACGCTTCTAATATGTTTAAACCCGCTTTAGCTAGAGGTGAATTGCAATGTATAGGAGCTACAACGCTTGATGAATATCGTCAATACATTGAAAAAGATGGTGCATTAGAAAGACGTTTTCAAAAAGTAATTGTCGAACCTACTTCTGTTGATGAATCTATAGAAATTCTTCAGAACATTAAAGATAAATACGAAATTCATCACAATGTAACCTATACAGATGAAGCGATTGAAGCTTGCGTGAAGTTAACCAATCGCTATATGACGGAACGATTTTTACCAGACAAGGCAATAGACGCATTAGATGAAGCAGGTTCAAGAGTTCATATTACTAACATACATGTTCCAGATAGAATATTAGAAATTGAAAAACAACTTGAAGAAGTTAGAGAATTGAAGAATTCTGTTGTTAAAAAACAAAAATACGAGGAAGCTGCTAAATTAAGGGATGATGAAAAGAATTTAGAAAAAGAGCTATCTATAGAACAAGAAACTTGGGAACAAGAATCAAAATTACACAGAGAAACAGTATCTGAAGTAAATGTTGCTGAAGTAGTTTCTATGATGACTGGTGTTCCTGTGAACAGAATAGCTCAAACAGAAAGTATTAAACTAGCTGCTTTACCAGATAGAATTAAAGGAAAAATAATAGGGCAAGATGAAGCTGTTATAAAAATAACTAAAGCAATTCAAAGAAATCGAGCTGGTTTAAAAGATCCAAATAAGCCTATTGGTTCCTTTATATTTTTAGGTCAAACAGGAGTTGGAAAAACTCAGTTAGCCAAAGTATTAGCGCAGGAACTTTTTGATTCAGAAAATGCTTTAATTCGAATTGACATGAGTGAATACATGGAAAAATTTGCTATATCTCGATTGGTTGGAGCTCCTCCTGGATATGTTGGATATGAAGAAGGTGGGCAATTAACTGAAAAAGTTAGGCGAAAACCATATTCAATAATATTGCTTGATGAAATTGAAAAGGCACATCCTGACGTATTTAATATGATGCTTCAAGTTTTGGATGACGGTTTTTTAACCGATAGTTTGGGAAGAAAAATTGATTTTAGAAATACGATAATTATTATGACTTCCAATATTGGTTCTCGCCAGCTAAAAGATTTTGGACAAGGTGTTGGTTTTGGTACAGCAGCTAAATCTAATCAAGCAGACTCCCATGCTAAAAGTGTAATTGAAAACGCTTTAAAGAAAACCTTTGCACCTGAGTTTTTAAATAGAATTGATGATGTTGTTGTATTTAATTCACTATCCAGAGAACATATTCATAAAATTATTGATATTGAATTATTAAAATTATATAATAGAATTGATGGATTAGGTTATAAATTAAAACTTTCTGGAAGTGCAAAAGACTATATAGCTGACAAGGGTTTTGATAAAAAGTATGGTGCAAGGCCTTTAAAAAGAGCTATTCAGAAATACATTGAAGATTCCTTAGCTGAAGAAATCATTAATTCTAAGCTAAAAGAAGGTGATAGTATTTCAATAAATTTAGATAAAAAAACGAATGAATTAATTATTAAAATTACTAAACAAAAGAAGAAAAAGGGAGCATAATAATTTCATTTTAATTTAAAAAAAATACTGCATTTTTTTGTTTAATAATAACTGAAGAGTGTTGCTTTTTATTCTACATTTAAATCTTTATATAAAAAAAGAGCATAATCCATAAAGTTATGCTCTTTTTTAATAATAACTAACCAACTACAATTAAGCAAATGGTTATTTACACATGACATAGGCATTTACTAATCAACAACCGCCACACTAAATGTTACTTCAATATCTGTTTCTCCGCCTGCATCTGCTAAACCAGTATTAGGTTTATTTGGCTCATGTCTTAATGTAAATGTTAGTCCACCAGAGCTAGCTCCTGCAGTATTTAGTTCGAAGGTAAGTCCTAATTCATTACCTGCAGAATCAAAACTAGTATATTCTGTAGTTACATCTAGTCCGGAACCTACAGTATAGAAAAATTGATGATCTAAATCTTCTTCTTCAATTTCTTCAGTTACATTTTCTGCTGGGTCTTCTGTCTCATTTAACAAAACAATGGATCCATCATAAGAAGTATTTGCACTTAGTGGTCCTGAAACTGTTACTGTTCCAGCATCTGGTCCATCTCCATCTAAATCTTGGTATTGCATTACTACTGAACCAGAACCACTATCAAGAGTTACTGTTAGTGTAGTTATCACTTCTTCTTCGTTTACCGGTTCTGGGACATCATCATCTGAACATGATGCAAATAAAGCGATTGCGAAAATTGAGATTGTTAAAAATTTTACTTTTTTCATTTGGTTTGGTTTTAAAAATTAATAATTGATTTTGAGATTTAATAAAAATTTTCTGCCTAAATCGTCTGCATAATAGCGAAAACGGTTTAGGTAATTTCGATAGGAAGTATTGAGTAAGTTGGAAACTCCAAAACCTAGCGTAAGTATCGATTGTTTTGATACCTTAACATCAATACTAGAGTTAAAGTTGATCAAATGGTATGCATCGGGAGGTGTACTAATATCGACCATTTCTATTGTTTCGGTCTGCGGTATAAACACTTCAAAATTGTTGTTGGGATATTCGTTCTGACGAAATACGTATTCACTCTGCAATGCTATGCGCAAATTGCTTAATTTAATATTTTGATAGATAATTTCATTAATAGTATTAACAGGTGGCATATTTATCAAGGGTTCATTTCTTATAAGATCATATCCTTTGACCAATGAAAACTGGGTCTTATAACTGAAATTTTTTGTAAAAGCATAATTAGCATCAATATCCACTCCTAGTAATTTTGCATCAGATTGGCGGTACTCCCAAACTTGAAAATTACCCCTTATGGTTTGTTGAATTCCTGTAGGTTCAATAATTATAAAGTTCTTTATCCTATTTATAAAAGGACTTATTGAAAAACTAAAAGTTTTATTTTCTCTTTGAAAAGTTAAAAATACTTTATGTCCAATTTCTGATTGGAAACTTAAATCTCCTAATTCAATACGGGAAGCGGAATGGTGTAAGCCTTCACTAAAAAGTTCGGAAGGATTTGGTGCGCGAGATGCTAATGAATAATTAAAAAATAATTTATAATCTTCACCAAAAGAATAGTTTGCACCTAGAGTTACTGAAGGATTATAAAAATTTAGTTGTGGATTGGTTAAAATTTGATTGTTAAAAACTTCTACTACAATTTCAGGAAACAGTTCGTCGTAATTTCTAGATTCCCAAAAAGAAGTTTGATAAAATTTAAAAACGTTCATATACGTATAGTCAAATCGAGTACCAGCTTCTAGGAGTAGTTTTTGATTTAATTGGTAATCTGCTATGGCATAAATTCCCAAATCGTATTTATCATAATCGGGGATTAACCTACGTACTCCGGTATCAGGGTTTACAAAATTGTTTTGATATTGCCCCATTAAACCGGTTTTTAGATGTATTACACCAGATAAATTTGAATCCAAATCTAACTTCAGTGTATGCGTATCGAGTTTTAAATCCAATGAGGCATTATCTTTATCTTCACCTCGTCTGACGTCAAATTCCAAACGATAATTGCGCTGGAAATCATATTGGAAGCTCAATTTTCCAAAATTATTAATTCTTTTAAACCCATTTATTTTACTTAAGTGATGGGTAACATCTTGTTTTGGAGCATTGATTTGGTACGTGAAATCATTGATAATTAATGGTCTGTCACTATTTATTGCCCGAATTTGGTCTTGTGCACCGCCTAAATGAGATGCCCTTAAAATACCCATTTCATTATTAAAGACTGAGTAATAGGCCTCGATACCATAATTGAACCGATTAAGTCCAACCTGAAAAGAAGCGTTATTTTCAAACATTCCAGTATTGCTCAATACATAATCTGGTGCTTCAAAATCGCCAAACCGTTTTAATGTTCCTTGAAAGTTTGCATACCAGCCATTTTGATAACTTTTAGTCAATTGGGAAGTCAGGGAGATACCTCGACCATTGCTTGTTCCTGTAAATAAGGTTTTTCCGTAAAGACTATCTTTAACAGGAACTTTTGAAGCTTCAACTACAATGATACCACCCACGGCATCGCCACCGTATTGCAATGCACCTGCTCCTTTTATTAAAGTAAGGTGACCAACAGAATTGACATCAATATTTGGGGCATGTTCTGCTCCCCATTCTTGATCTTCCATTCGAACACCATTATTTATAATAACCACACGACTACTATGAAGTCCGTTAATTATAGGCTTTACAACGGTATTTCCAGTATTAAGAGAAGAAACTCCGCTCAAACTATTGAGGGCATCTCCGAGCGTACCACTACTAAAACGTTCCAATTCTTCCTTTAAGATCTTGTTTTCAAAAATTGTTTTAGACTTATTACTGTAGGCTTTTCCTGCAATAGTAATTTCGTTAAGTTCTTCCAGATGATGTTCTAGCCTAAAAGTTTTAGTCGTGTTACCTACTACTTTAATTGTAATAGCTTTGGTCAAGCAGAATGGATGCGAGATCTGTATGGAATAACTATCATTACAAAGTTTTGAAATGGAAAAATTTCCATCGAGATCTGTCTGTACAGCTTGTTCAGTATCAACAAAAATTAGTGTTGCCCCTACAAGTAAAGACCCATCGTGAAGGTCTGTTACTGTACCGAAAAGTGTATTGTCACAATCTTGTGATATAGATGAAATACTGCTCAACAACAGTATTAATAATAAATACGTGCGCATATAAATTCTTAATTAACATATAAATAGATTTTGTTTATTAAGAAAAAATGGGAGGTGCGCGTAACTGAGTATTGCTTATTGAAAAGGAGTGGAATTGTAGGAAAGCAAAGTTTACTTTCTTTTCTACATAAATTTTAGGTAGTAATAAATTAGGGTATTCGGCTATATCATAATTAAAAGATGCCAAATGAATGCTATAAATATCACACTTTACAACCGTTTCATGAAGGTGTGTAGTCTGTTCTGTGCAAGCTACGTGATCATGTCCTTCAAACATATGAATAAACTGAATAACAGAAGGCAACATTAAAGCTACAAAGAGTAATAATGCAGTTATATTTTTAACTATCTGTCTCTTATAATCCATTGTTTACTAAAATCCAACTGCAAAAATACTAATTATATTTAAATAAATACATATACAATAATTAAGAAATAATATTTTAAAATAATATTTCATTATCAATCTCCATAGACTCTATAAAAGCAATGGTATTTTCGATATCAATTGCTAAAATTCTATCTTCTTCTACTAAAGGCACAATATTTCTGTAACTCTTAATAAATGATTCTATAAATTTTGAAGACTGCAAAGGTTTTCTGAATGATAACGCTTGAGAAGCATTCATTAATTCAATAGCAAGTATACGTTCCAAATTGTCTACTATTTGCAAACATTTTGTTGATGCATTTGCTCCCATACTTACATGGTCTTCCTGACCATTTGATGACACAATAGAATCAACAGAAGCTGGTGTTGCCAATTGTTTGTTTTGACTCACAATGCTAGCAGCCGTATATTGTGGAATCATAAAACCACTATTAAGGCCTGGTTTTTTAACTAAAAAAGAAGGCAACTCTCTTAACCCTGCAATTAATTGATATGTTCTTCTTTCCGAAATACTTCCCAATTCCGCCATAGCAATTCCTAAAAAATCTAAGGATAATGCTAATGGTTGTCCGTGAAAATTACCTCCAGAAATTATTTTATCTTCTTCAATAAATATATTAGGGTTATCAGTAACCGAATTTATTTCAGTTTTAAATGTTTTTGTAACAAACACGATGGTGTCTTTTGTAGCTCCATGAACTTGTGGCACACATCTAAATGAATATGGATCCTGAACGCTTTTATTTTTTGAAGTTCCAATTTCACTACCATCTAATAATTCCAAAATTCGTGCAGCAGTTTTTACTTGCCCACGATGTGGACGAACTAGATGCACTAATGGGTCATAAGGACTCATATTACAATGAAATGCATCAATAGAGGCACAAGCAATTAAATCTGACAAATAGGATAGTTTATGACTTTTTAATAAGCAAAATACACCATAAGCACTCATAAATTGAGTCCCATTTAACAATGCTAAGCCTTCTTTAGCTTCTAATTTAATGGGCAATAAATTAGTTAGTTTTAAAACTTCTTCAGCTTCTAAAATTTGATCATTAAAGTATACCTTACCTTTTCCAATTAATGGTAAAGCCATATGAGCCAAAGGAGCCAGATCTCCTGAAGCACCTAAACTACCTAGTTCATAAATTATAGGTAAAATATCTAAATTATAGAAATCAACTAGCCGTTGAACGGTATCTAATTGAACGCCACTATATCCATAACTTAAAGATTGTATTTTAAGAAGTAACATGATTTTTACAATAACTTTTGGCACTAAATTACCGGTCCCACAAGCATGAGACATAACAATATTCTCTTGTAGTTTTGTTAAATCATTATGATCAATCGTTACATTATATAAAGAACCAAATCCAGTATTGATACCATATATTGGAATGGTATTATTTTTAATTTTTTTATCCAAGTAGTGCTTAGATTTATTAATATTTAGAATGGCTTCTTCTGATAATTCTAAAAATCTACATTCATCTAAAATTAACTTTATCGTTGGTAAATCAATTAATTCAGAACTTATATAATAAGTATTCGACATGGTTTGCTAAGAATTTAAAAAACAAAAATACTAATTCCTTGTTAAGTTTGATCATATTTTTTAAACAGTATAATTATTATAGTATTTTAGCTGTAAATTAATAAAAAAAATAATGAAAAATCTACTACTATTGTTAGTAATCATTAGCATTTTATCTTGCCAAAAAAAAGTAAAGCCTACACATGTAATTTTTACTGGATCTATTGAAAACAATAATGCCAACTCCGCTAAAATTTCTGGTAATGGATTTGAGAAAGTAATTGAAATTACTGAAAACGGAAATTTTTCTGACACCCTTAAAATTGATAAAGAAGGTTATTATTCTTTGCTAATTGGTAGAGAAAGCACTCCTGTTTATTTAATACAAGGAGCAAATGTTGGACTTACACTTAATACAAAAGAATTTGATGAGAGTCTTGTTTATACTGGTGATATAGCTGCCGAAAATAATTATTTGGCTGCAAAATATTTACTATCAGAAAAAGAAATGGCTTTTGATAAAGTTTATTCATTACCTGAAGATAAATTTATTATAGAACTAAATAAAATTAATTCTAGTTACTCAGACTTATTAAATTCTTCAACAGAAGTAGCTAAAGGCTTTATTAAAAATGAAACAAAAGAATTAGAATATGCTCATATTAACAATATAGAAAATTATGAGGAATATTATCAATACTTAACAAAGGACACTTCTTTTAAAGCTTCTGAATCCTTATATAATTCATATAAAGAATTCAATTTTGCAGACAATTATGCTTTTGAAAATTCAAGTGCTTATAAGAGCTTATTAGCATCACATTATGCTAGAATAGCAAAAGATGCTTCTAGTAATAGTGATAAGGATATCGCATTGGCCTATTTAGAAACAGTAGATCATAAATTTCCAAACGGAGCGGTAAAAGATGAGTTAATGTTTAATTATTTGCGATATGGTATGAAGGCAAATAATGCTCTAGAAGATGTGTATAATTTATATAAAAATTCGAATCAAAATGATGAAAATCTTTCAAAAGTTACTAAATCTTATAAAACCTTAACTAAGCTTACACCTGGAAAAACATCTCCTTATTTTAACTATGAAAATTTTAAAGGTGGTAAAACAAGTCTAGAAGATTTAAAAGGAAAAGTTGTTTATATCGATGTATGGGCAACTTGGTGTGGGCCTTGTTTAAGAGAGATTCCAGCATTAAAAACCTTAGAAACAGATTATCATGATAAAAATATCGCTTTTGTTAGTTTATCCATAGATGAAAAAAAAGATTATGATAAATGGAGAACTATGATTACTGAAAAAAAATTAGAAGGAATTCAATTAATGGCAGACAATAATTGGAAATCTAAATTTGTAACTGATTATGGCATTAAAGGGATTCCTCGTTTTATAATTATTGACATAGATGGTCGTATTGTAAGTTCTGATGCTCCTAGGCCTTCAAATTCTGAAATCAGAGTACTATTTGACGAACTATTATAAGTTAATATAGTAAGATCAAAAAAAAAGAATTATTGTAGAATTAATATCAAAATTAGATATTCATATAGTTTACTTGACTTCGCGTTGAAATTTTAAAAATCAAAAACCATTTTTAAGCCCTCAATAATAGCAATAACAAAACAAAATAATATATTTGTAGTTCTTAATTTTTGATACGTAATTTTAAACAAACAACTGTTTCAACAGTAAAAATATTATGGTAAAAGACATCGCACTAGCAAAAATACACAATGCCTTAGGCGCAAAAATGGTTCCATTTGCAGGTTATAACATGCCTGTTTCTTATGAGGGCGTAAATGCAGAACATGAAACGGTTAGGAATGCGGTTGGTGTTTTCGATGTATCTCATATGGGTGAATTTTTAGTAATGGGACCTAATGCCTTAAATTTAATACAAAAAGTTACCAGTAACGATGCATCCAAAATAGTAGATGATCAAGCTCAATACAGTTGTTTTCCAAATGCAACTGGTGGTATTGTAGACGATTTAATTGTATATCGTTTTAATGCTGAAAAATGGTTATTGGTCGTTAATGCTTCCAATATTGATAAAGATTGGGATTGGATTAATAGCAAAAATACGATGAATGCGGAACTTAAAAATATTTCTGAAGATTATTCATTGCTTGCAATTCAAGGCCCAAAAGCAGTTGAAGCAATGCAATCTTTAACTTCTGTGGATTTAAGTGCTATTAAATTTTATCATTTTAAAGTAGCAGATTTTGCAGGTTTAGAACACGTAATTATCAGTGCTACTGGATATACAGGTAGTGGTGGTTTTGAAATTTATTGCAAAAACAGTGAAGTAGAACAAGTTTGGGCAGAAGTTTTTAAAGCGGGAGCAGATTTTGGAATTAAACCTATAGGTTTAGCTGCAAGAGATACCTTGCGTTTAGAAATGGGCTATTGTCTTTACGGAAATGATATAAATGAGACTACTTCTCCTATTGAAGCAGGCTTAGGATGGATTACAAAATTCTCAAAAGAATTTACCAATTCAGATAATTTATTAAAACAAAAAGAGCAAGGTCCAGAACGTAGATTGATTGCTTTTGAATTGGATGAACGAGGAATACCTAGACAAGGTTATGATATTGTAGATGGTCAAGGTAATAAAATTGGTGAAGTTACCAGTGGTACGATGTCTCCATCAATTAGTAAAGGTATTGGGATGGGCTATGTCCCTTCAAACATAAAATCTATAGGAACTAAAATTCATATACAAATACGTAAAAATGCAATTCCTGCTACCATCGTAAAATTACCTTTTTATAAAGGTTAATTTTTTATCTGAAAAATTTTTGGGAAATAGAATACTAATATTAGGAGCAAGTGGGTTTATAGGAAACGCCATCTATAAGGAACTGACATCCTACTTTGATGTTTATGGAACTTATCATACTGCAAATAAAGCATTGGATGATAATAACGTTATGTTTCAATTAAATGTTGAAAAGGACAACATAAATGACACCTTAAACAAAGTAAATCCCAATTATATAATTTCAAGTTTAAGAGGACCATTCAAAGATCAATTAAGAGTTCATCAAGAAACATTAAATTACACGCTTTCAGCTGTCAATTGTAAAATTATATATCTATCCACCGTAAATGTTTTTGACGGTAAAGGAAAATTCCCTTCTTATGAAAATGATTCCTTATTGGCAGATAGTCAGTATGGAAAATATAAAGTAAGGCAAGAGAAAGCAATTAATAAATTACCTAATTCAAAATTTGCAATTTTAAGGCTTCCATTAGTATTAGGCGTTAATTCTCCAAGAATAATTCAATTAAAAGAAGCTTCAAAAAATAAAACTGATTTTGAAGTGTACCCAAATTTGATCATTAGTGTAACTACTGCAAACAAAATAGCGCAGCAAGTGCATTACATCATCAATAAAAATCTAAACGGCATCTTTCATTTGTCAAGTAATGATATGATTCATCATTTAGAGTTGTTTGAAGAATTATCTAAAAAATTAGAACTTAACCATTTCGTCTTTAAAAACATTTACACTTCCAATAAAGATAGGTATTTAGCAATATTAGCTAAGCACAACAAACTACCAAAAAATTATCAAATCAACATTCCACAAGTAATTGAAGATTGTGTGCTAAAAGAAGAAATTGAATCCTTACGATAAGATGGAATTTTAAAAATGTAAATATTTCTAAAAGAAGAATCTCACTTCTCTTTGTGGTTTCCTGCATTTTTCTATTTTTGTAAAACCTTAAACAAAATTACTATGGGAAGAGCTTTCGAATTTAGAAAAGCAAGAAAAATGAAACGCTGGTCAGCAATGTCTAAAGCGTTTACTCGTATTGGAAAGGATATTGTAATGGCTGTTAAAGAAGGGGGTCCTAATCCTGATTCTAATTCTCGTTTACGAGCAGTTATTCAAAATGCTAAGGCAGTAAACATGCCAAAGGACAATGTAGAAAGGGCTATTAAGAAAGCAACTGAAAAAGGACAAGGAGATTTTAAAGAAGTAATATTTGAAGGATATGCTCCTCATGGAATTGCTGTTTTAGTTGAAACTGCTACCGATAATAATACTCGAACTGTTGCTAATGTTAGAGCTTGTTTTAGCAAATGTGATGGAAATATGGGAACTTCTGGATCTGTGGTATTTATGTTTGATCATACTTGCAATTTTAGAATTAAACCAGAAGAAGTAGATCTAGAAGAATTAGAATTAGAATTGATTGATTATGGTGTAGATGAAGTTTTTGAAGATGAAGATGGAATATTAATTTATGCTCCTTTCGAAAGCTTTGGAAACATACAAAAAGCATTGGAAGAAAAAGAATTTGAAATATTATCTTCAGGTTTTGAGCGCATATCACAAGTAACTAAAAAACTTACGAAAGAACAAGCTACTGATGTTGATAAATTATTAGAAAAACTAGATGACGATGACGATGTGCAGAACGTTTACCATACGATGGATGAATCTGAATAATTGATATATTAAATAAAAAAAGCTGCTAGAAGCGGATTTTTTTATTAGGTATATTTTGCAATTTTACCAATGCTTCCTTTAAAGAATTCTTTTAATATTTTTATATCTGATTCTATCGCGCCAGTTGGATGGAGTGGTTTTCCTATCGTTACTGTTTTAGTTTTATAATCCATAGAAGCTGGTATAATGGGTACTTTAGCTTCCAAAGCAATATAATAAAAACCTGTTCTCCATTTTTCTGATTTTTTTCGAGTGCCATCTGGAGCTATTCCCAATCTAAATTCATCTTTCGCATTAAATATAGAAGCAATAGAAGCTACCTTATTTTGATTGGATTTTCTATCTAAAGGAGCCCCTCCTACCCATCTAAAATAATAACCAAAAGGCCAAGTAAAAAGTTCTTTTTTTCCAACAAAATTTATCATTACCCCTAGTGTTTTTCTGCACAGAATTGCAATATAAAAATCATGCCAACTGGTGTGTGGACATACAATAATAACTGCCTTTTTTAATTCTTTTTCTTTAAAATCACCAACGATTTTCCAACCAAGAATTCTATTTAAAATAAATTTATAAATATTCATATTATAATTTCAATACTAAAATTAATTTTTATAAACTTTATTCAAAAACATACTGTCATACAAACTTGATCCTTATGAAATTGGAAAGCGAATTTCTCCAAGAGAAAATATTCCATTGGTGTATCCGGAATCCACTTTAATTATAAATGAATTTTGGTTTTTGCAGAATAACAAGTAAAAATCAAAAATGAATAATTTCAATTATATAATTACATTTTTATATACATCGAGCGCAACTTCGCACGAGTCATAATTGATTTCCAGTCTTTCCCTAAAGCATTTTCCCATAAGGGCTCTAAACTTAAAGCAACATTGATCATCGTTTCCATCTTTTCTTCAGTTAAGTCACTACAAATTCCAATGGGAATATCTACTTGATGTTTCTCCACCATTTTTTTAAAGATAGCTACACCTTCTGGATAATAATCTTCTAAGTAATTAAAAACTATACAATTTCCAATTCCGTGTTTAGTTCCTAATACAAATCCTAAACCATAACTCATAGCATGAGCAACCCCTACTTGAGAATAAGCAATACTCATTCCTCCATGCCATGATGCCATCATTAGCTTCCCTCTTTTTTCTTCTTCAGTAAGGTCATTATCTTCCAAAAACACTTCTAAACATAAGTCGTATGCTTTTTCACCATAACTTTGGCTAAAATCATTTAAAAAAGTTCCTTCTAAAGATTCTACACAATGTATAAAGCAATCCATACCCGTATAAAACCATTGATTTTTAGGAACACCATCTAATAATAATGGATCTAACACTACTTGATCAAAAGTTGTATAATCACTGTTAATTCCTAGTTTTCGTATCGGTCCAGATAATACACAAGTTCTAGAAACTTCGGCTCCTGTACCTGAAATAGTAGGAATGCCGACATGATAAATAGATTTTGTTTTAATTAAATCCCACCCTTGATAGTCTGCGGCACTTCCTTTATTAGTTAACATTAATGAAACCGCTTTTGCCAAATCCATTACAGATCCTCCTCCAATTCCTATAATCCCAGAAGGCAGCTTATCATATACTTCCAATATATCTTTTACAATAGCATCAACTTGAGACGTCTTTGGCTCTTCTTCTGCAGATATAAATAGTATTTTATCATTGAATTTAAGTTCAATCCTTTTAACTAAAGAACTCTCTTTTTCAAAAGCATCATCTACTAAAAAAATAAATGGTGCTTGAGTTTCCCTTTTCAAATCTAAAATTAAAGATAATTGATTAAAACTTCCTTTACCAAATACGACTCTTGGCACCATAGGAAAATTACGGTATTCGTTGTTTACAGACATATATATATTAGTAATTATTTTTATTTATTAATTTATTTGCTCGTATTAAATCTTCTGGAGTATCAATTTCTACAGCATTCTCCGTTGTAGATATAGCTAGCTTAATTTTTTTTCCATATTCTAAATAGCGAAGGCATTCAATTTTTTCTGAAGCTTCCAGACTACGCATGGGTAATCGATAAAAGTCCATTAAAGCTTCTTTTCTAAAGGCATAAATCCCTTTGTGTTCATAATATTCCATTGGAATACTTCTATCTCGAGGATAAGGAATTGGAGAACGAGAAAAATACAATGCGTAATTATTTTCATCAACTATTACCTTCACAAAATTAGGATTATTTACTTCATTCCAATTGGTCATTCTTGTCATTAAAGAGGCTAAATCTATAGTATCTGCATCAGTTCCATTAAATAATTCGAGTACTTTTTCTAAATCATCTTTTGTTGTAAACGGTTCATCTCCTTGAACATTTACAACAATGTCTACATCCATATTTTCAATAGCTTCAGCGATGCGATCGCTGCCACATTCATGATTTTTCTTACTCATTATGGCTTTACCGCCATGAAAAGTTATTTCATTAAAAATAATTTCACTATCGGTAACTACATAAACTTCATCAAATAATTGCGTAGCTATTGTTGATTCATAGGTGCGTACGATAACGGATTTACCCCCTAAATCTTGCATTAACTTACCAGGAAATCTAGTTGCAGCATATCGTGCAGGAATCATTGCTATTTTTTTCATCCATTCGTTTTAAAAACCAAAAATAAGGAAGATTATACAATTAATAAGAATCTTTAAAAAATTCATTTTTAAATCCTATTAAGTATAGTTTTTCTTTTGCTCTAGTGATTGCAGTGTATAACCAGCGCAAATAATCTTTATCCACTCCATTTGGCAAATAAGGCTGTTCAACAAAAACAGTATTCCATTGTCCTCCTTGTGATTTATGACAAGTAATCGCGTAAGAAAACTTGACCTGTAATGCATTGAAATATATATTTTTTTTAACAGCCATAAACTTTTTATATTTAGAAGTTTCATGCTCGTAATCTTTCATTACCTCTTGGTATAATTTATTTGAATCCTCATAAGTTAATGAAGGTGTTTCAGAAGATAAAGTGTCTAATATTAAAACCGTTTCAAAAGGTTTCATGTTGGGATAATCTATCATTCTAATATTAACAGTTGCGAATCTGAATCCATACAATTCTTTAATGCTGAATAATTCCAATATTTCAATGATATCACCATTTGCAATAAATCCAGCATCACTATTGGCTTCTACCCAAAAATAATTATTTTTAACAACCATTAAATAATCTCCAACAGCCAATTCTTGTTCTTGATAAAGAATTCTTGTTCTAATACTTTGATTGTATAGATAAGCACGTTTATTAGATCGCACTATAAAAACAGTTTCTTCATTTCCTAAATTTGAATAACAGTCTTCCAAAGCATCCATCAACTCTTGACCATCTATGGGACGAATTACATCTGAAAAATTTTCTTCTTGTAGTTTAAATGTTTCATAAAATTCTTCTTCTAATTGATTTCTAATTTCAGAGGCATTAAAAAGAATACCACTTTCCTTTTCTTGCCTAACAACTTCATTCAACTCAATTGTAACTAACTCTTTATCATAATAATTTTCTAAATTTGTTTTATCTAAAGCTGGACTTATATCCAATTTAATTGGTGGAAGCTGTGCAGTATCTCCTATTAACATTAACTTACATTGATGGCCACTATAAACATATTGTATTAAATCACCTAGCAGCGAACCGTTATCAAAAAGTTTAGCATCTGGACTACTATCTGGTATCATTGAAGCTTCATCTACAATAAAAATAGTGTCCCGATGTTTGTTTTTTTGAAGTGTAAAGGTAACTCCTCCTCCATTTTTAGATTTTGGATAATATATTTTTTTATGAATAGTGAAAGCTTCTTTATTAGAATAATTACTAATTACTTTAGCTGCTCTGCCAGTTGGAGCCATTAAGACAATAGATTTATTTACTTTCCAGCTATTTTTAACCAAGGTGCCAACTATAGTAGTTTTACCAGTTCCAGCATATCCTTTTAATAAAAACAATTCGTTGTAATTATTATTTTGAGTGAAATCTGCTATTAATCGCAAGGCACTATCTTGCTTATTGGTAGGATTATGAGAGAAATCTTTTAATAAATCTAAGTAGAATTTGGGTGTGTTCATTGTTTATTTATACTTCCAGGCACTAAAGATAGTTATGTTTTTTTCGTAAATTACTTTTACGATTAAAAAAAAATTGTAGATTTGCGTGAAGCATATTATTAGAAAAAAATAATCCTCATTTATAAATTATGATTTTAAATATAGTACTTGGTACATTAATCTGCGTTGGACTGGCTTTTTTAATGGATAAATTTGTTCCCTTAAAATTAAATCCTATCATTTCAGTTATACTTTGGCTTGTTATCTTAATTTTGGGATACAGTCTGTATAAATCGATTATGGGTCCTGTTGAATTTAACAAAGTAAAACAAGTACGTTATGCTAAAGTTATTGAAAACCTAAAAGACATTAGAGTTTCAGAATTAGCATATCAAGAAATAGAAGGTAAATTTACTGGTAATTTTGATAGCTTAGTTCAGTTTTTAGATACTGCTCAATTTGCTATTATTCAAAGGCGTGACACGAGTTTTGCAGATGTGGAAAGAAATAAAGCCTTTGGTTTAGATGCACAAAAGGGAGGTTATTATAAGGAAGAAATTATAATAGACACCTTGCGTTTTGCATCTGTGAAAGATTCAATATTTGGTGATTCAGATCGTTATAAAACAATGATGAACATTCCATTAGAAATAGCTGACGGAGCTGTTTTTGAACTTAAATCAGGGAAATATGAGAAAAACGAAACCTTTTATTCTGTTTTTGAAGCGAGTGTGGCAAAAAGTTTACTCTTAAGTGATCAGAATCCAGATTTAATAAATCAAGAAGAACAATTAATTTCTGTAGATGGTATCAACGGTCCAACTGTAAGAGTAGGTTCCATGAATGATATTGACACAAGTGGAAACTGGCCTAAAACTTATGACACTCCAAAACAATAATACAGTACAAAATTCAAACAAAAGACTGTCCGTTCAATTATCATTGTCCGGACTTTCTTTTTTAGTGACCAGTTCTGAAACTAAAGAAGTTGATTTTTTTTTAGAAAAAAAATATAAAAAGTCAATAAATCCTGAACAATTACTTTTAAATTTAAAGTCTAGTTTTAAGCAAAATAAGGAGCTTAACGACACTTTTAATGAAGTAGCAATAATTTTCGCCACCAGCTTATATAGTTTAGTTCCTTCTACATTATTCGATTCTTCAAAAGCTAGTGAGTATTTAAAATTTAATTCAAAAATATTAGCAAACGATTTTATTGCTTTTGATACTCTAAAAAATCATAACATTACAACTGTTTATATTCCCTTTATTAATATTAACAATTATCTTTTTGATCGATTTGGTGACTTTAGTTATTATCATGCTTCTACCCTATTAATTGAACAGTTATTAAATAAAGAAAAACCGTATGCATTACCAAAAGTGTATATAAATATCACTAATAATATATTTGATTTTATTGCTATAAAAAACGGAAAATTAATAATTTGCAATAGTTATGAGTTTACTACTCCAGAAGACTTTATTTATTATATTTTATTTTGTTTAGAACAGTTAAAAATGAATCCTGATACGGTAAATCTCTATATTTCTGGAAGTATTGAAAAAGAGGAGGATACCTATAAAATACTCTATCATTATATCAGAAATATAACATTTTACAATGTTGAAGAAAAATTAATACTTACTGAAAAAGAATCTTTGCATCAAAATTTACTTTTAAAACTATTATAATTGAGAATCATTTCTGGAAAATATAAAGGAAAAAGGTTAATAGCACCAAAAAAGTTACCAGTTAGACCTACAACAGATTTTGCTAAGGAAGGACTGTTTAACATTCTTACGCATAGAGTTGATTTTGACGAAACATCCCTATTAGATTTATTTTCTGGTACTGGAAATATTAGTTATGAATTTGGCTCAAGAGGAACGGAAGATATTACTTCGGTAGATGCTCATTATGGCTGTGTAAAATACATTAATACCATTTCTGAAGAATTAGACTTCTCTATAAAAACAGTTAAATGTGATGTTTTAAAATACCTATCCTCTACGCCACTTACGTTCGATGTAATATTTGCAGATCCACCTTATAGCTTAGATCAATTGAATTTTGAAGCCATTGTCAATAAAATATTTAAAAGAAAATTACTTAATACTGAAGGTCTTTTAATTGTTGAGCATTCTAAGCATACCGATCTCTCAAAAAACGAATATTTTACAGAAGCAAGAAGATACGGAGGTTCTATATTTAGTTTTTTTGACCTATAAAAAAAGCAGACCTATAAGCCGGATCCTGTATTAACAAAAGCTAATTCTCATCATTTATCTAAAAATACTGTCACCAATATCTTTTATCTGCCTACCCTCCTGTATTGGGCGGGAACCCTCAAGCACAGGTTTACATGGCATTGCACCGCATAGAGTTTACCTGGTTTCACTACAGCATTACCTGTACATTCTTTCTGTTGCACTTGTCCTAATACGCAAAACGTATTGACGGCTGTTAGCCGCTATGCTTCCCTTTGGTGTCCGGACTTTCCTCCTTAATTTTAAAACTAAGACGATGAGACGGTCTGCTGTAGCAAATGTAGAATATTTTATACGCAAATGTTAATAAAAAGAACAAAATAAGAAGTAAAATGATCACCTAAAAAAGCATACAATTTCTATATTTGTTTGAATTCAATTTTATGGAGCATTTTATAGTATCAGCCAGAAAATATAGACCAATACAATTTAAAGATGTCGTTGGCCAACAGGCTATTACTAATACATTAGAAAGTGCTATTGATAATGATCATTTAGCACAAGCTTTACTATTTACTGGACCACGTGGCGTTGGAAAAACAACTTGTGCTCGTATTCTTGCTAAGAAAATCAATCAAGATGGTACCGAAAAAGAAGATGAAGATTTTGCATTTAATATTTTTGAATTAGATGCTGCTTCAAATAACTCGGTAGATGATATCAGAAATTTAATTGATCAAGTTCGCATTCCTCCACAAGTTGGAAAATACAAGGTATATATCATTGATGAAGTACACATGCTTTCATCTGCAGCCTTTAATGCATTTTTAAAGACCCTAGAGGAACCCCCAAATCATGCTATTTTTATTTTAGCAACTACCGAAAAACATAAAATTATTCCAACGATACTTTCTCGTTGTCAAATATTTGATTTTAGAAGAATTACGGTAAAAGACACAAAAAATCATTTAGCAAAGGTTGCAAAGTCAGAAGGTATTAATGCCGATGATGATGCTTTACATATTATAGCACAAAAAGCAGACGGGGCTTTACGTGATGCTTTATCAATTTTTGATAGAGTGGTAAGCTTTTCTGGCAATCAATTAACAAGAGAAGCCGTAACTGAAAATTTAAACGTATTGGATTATACTTACTTTTTTCAAGTAACAGATTTATTACTTCTAAATAACATTCCTAGTAGTTTGGTTTTGTTTAACGATATTTTATCAAAAGGTTTTGATGGACATCATTTCATTATGGGTCTTGCCTCTCATTTTAGAGACTTATTGGTTTGCAAAAGTCCTGAAACTATTCAACTATTAGAAGTTGGAAGCCAAGTTAAACAAATGTATTTGGAGCAATCTAAAAAAACAACCCATTCCTTTTTAATTGACGCTATCGAAATTTCAAATAACTGTGATTTAAAATATAAGACCAGTCGTAATCAACGATTATTAATTGAATTATGCTTAATGCAATTGGCATCAATAACTTTTACTTCTAAAAGTTCAGAAGAAAAAAAAAAGTCTAGTTTAAAAGGAAACTCAAAAGTTCCATTTTTTGTTATCCCACCTTCGCACTATAAAATTAATCCAGCTTTAATAGAAAAGCCTATTAAAACAGTAGCTATTGTTTCAGAAAAAGAGCCCGTTTATAATGCTACAGAAAAAGAAATTAATAGTGCTGTAAAGGCTTTAATAAAAGTTGAAGAAGTTAAAAAAGCTAAGTTGAATCTACCTCCAAATAGGCTTAAGAAAAAATCAGTTTTTTCTTTAACTAGCATTAAAGAGAAAAAAGAGTTATTAAAAACAATTAACGAGAACAAGTCAGAAGAAATTGATAAACCCAAAAAATTATTTTCTGAAAACGATTTTCTATTGGTATGGAAAGAATATTGTCAAAAAATTGAAAAAGATGGCAAATTTAATTTAGTGTCTCACTTATCAATGTCAATACCTATATTAAAAAACACTACCATTCATTTAGAATATCCAAATCATACCATTAAGATTGAAGTAGAAAGAGTTCAATACGATATTCTTTCCTATATGAAGGAGAAATTACAAAACTATGACATTGATCTTGAAATCGTTGTTAATGAAACTGCTGAAAAAAAATATGCTTATACTCCTTTAGAAAAATACGAAAAATTAATAGAAAAAAACCCTTTAATTGATACCCTTAGAATAGAATTAGGTTTAGAGTTATAAATATTATAAAAATATGTTAGGACTTAAGTTACCGACTGACCCACGTTGGATAAATATTGTAGAAAAAAATATTGAAGAAATACTTACAGATCATGCTTTCTGTGAAATAAAAGCTGCTTCTACTGCAATATCATTAATGATATCATTTCCTGAATACACTGAATTAGTAAAAGAAATGCCAACTCTTGCAAAAGAAGAAATGTGTCATTTTGAACTTGTACATACTATTATCATTAATAGAGGTTGGACTTTAGGCAGAGATCGAAAAGATCATTACGTGGTTAAATTACTAACTTTTTTTCCTAAAGGAGGCAGTAGATCCACTCAGCTAATTCATCGTTTACTTTATGCTGCATTAATTGAAGCAAGAAGCTGTGAACGTTTTAAAATATTAGCTAATAATTTAAAAGACGAAGAGTTATCAGAATTTTTCAGAAGTCTTATGGCAAGTGAAGCGGGTCATTACATGCTATTTTTAAACTTTGCAAGAAAGTATGGTGAAAAAAAAGAAGTAGATGAAAAATGGCAACAGTTATTAATATTTGAAGCGGAAATTATGAAAAATTTAGGCACAAAAGAAACCATTCACGGTTAATAATTAAGTGTTTATTTTTCATTATACAAACTTCGTATAATACCATCTGACAAACCTACCTTAGGAACATAAATACATTCTGCCCCACTCCATTTCATGGCAAAAATATAAATCTTTAATGCAGGAATTATTACATCTGCACGATCAGGGTTCATATCTAACTCAACTATTCTATCATCATATGAAAATGCTTTTACTTTATTAAAATAAGCAATTAAGTACTTGTAGTTTAATGGAGTACCTATTTTTTTTCCACTATACTTATAAGTGCTATTTATATTTCCACCCGTACCTAACAAGGTAATATGGCTATACTTTTGAGTGTTATTCTTTATCCAATCTTTCATTTGGTCCCACATTTTATCATCCACCAAGTTATTAATTAGTCGTACAGTTCCCATTTTAAAAGATTTTGACGCTACTGTTTTACCTTCTGAATAAATAGTTAACTCAGTGCTTCCTCCTCCTACGTCAACGTATAAAAATACTTTATCATGAACCAGGTATGTTTTTAAATCTGTTGAAGCTATAATTTTAGCTTCTTCATTTCCATTAATAATGTTTATTTCAATTCCTGTTGCATTTAAAAGTCTTTTTACAACAGTTTTACCATTTTTTGCTTCACGCATTGCAGAGGTTGCGCAAGCCCGGTATTTAAACACATTATGTATTTTCATTAATAACTGAAAAGCTTTAAAAGAATCCAACATTCTTAAATAACTAGCTTCTGAAACTTTTCCTTCAACAAAAACATCTGTCCCTAAACGAATAGGAACTCGTATTAAAGAGGTTTTTTTAAACTTAGCCTCTTTACCTTCTTGCTCAATAACAGTAACGATAAGCAAACGTATTGCATTTGAACCTACATCTATTGCTCCGTACTTTTTAATATTTAACATCAATTACTATTGCTTTATTTTTAGATCTCTTGGGAAAATAATGTTTGTGGTTTGTCCATAATTAATATGTTCCCATTTTTCAACATTAAATTGAATTTCCACAAAACCGCAAGTTGGAATATTGATAATACTTATATCACCTAACATATTGGCTAGTGAAGTTAAAGCGTGATTATGACCTACAATTAACACACAATCTAAAGAGTTGCTTATATTTTTAATAACTTCTAAAACTTTTTTACCTCCAAAATCATACAAAGATTCATTTGTATTAAAGTTTTCATCCGAAATATTAAATGATTTTTTAAAATAATTTGCAGTAGTTTCTGCTCTCCTTGCATCGCTACTAATTATTTTTTCAGGAGGTTTAATCATACTCTTTGTGTGTTCAGAAACCAATAAAGCATCATTCTTACCTCTTTCTTTTAAGGGCCTTTTATGGTCATCGCTGGTTAGTTCCCATGATGACTTAGCGTGTCTAAGTAAATATAAATTTTTCAATTTTATATTTTTATAATTAATTACTATACTGTATTTTATACAATATTAATTAAAGTTTAAGCTAAGGCGCTAGTCGTTCAATCACCCAATCATATTCTTTTAAAGTGTACCGAATTCTATCGTGCAATCTATTCGGCCTTCCTTGCCAAAACTCCATAGAAATTGGAGCTACTAAAAACCCTCCCCAATGAGCTGGTTTTTCAATTTCTTTTTCTGCATATTCTAACTCTAAAAGGGTTAGTTTTTTTTCTAAAACTTCTCTATTATCAATAATTTCACTTTGATTAGATACAATTGCGCCTAGTTTACTGCCAAATGGTCGTGAACTAAAATAATTTTCAGAATCCTCCTTTGAAGTTTTTGTTGCAATCCCTTTAATAATTATTTGCCGCTCTAAACTAGGCCAAAAAAAAGATAATGATACTTTTTCATTATGCATTATAGCTTTTCCTTTTTCACTTAAATAGTTAGTGTAAAAATAAAAGCCATATTCATCATACTTTTTTAATAGCACTACCCTGCCTTTTGGAAACCCATCTAAACCTAAAGTTGTCAATGTCACTGCATTAACCTCAGCTACTGTTTCGGATAACTTTGTATCATAAAACCAAGTTTGAAATTGCTGAAGAGGATTTGGATCAACAGAGTTTTTCGACAACTCCCCTTTTTCATAGTTTCGCCTGTAATCTTGTAGATTTTGAGACATGATATTAATTTATATGCAAGTTACAAATTTGAATAATAAACTTGGATTTAAAATTTCACAAATATTAAATAATAAATTTTTTACCATCTTCTGCTAACTCAACATTATGAAATACCTGCTTTGCTTCTGTTTTAAATTTATCTATGCTTGAATAACGTGTAGAATAATGCCCTAAAATTAATCTATCAACAGTTGCTTCTTTTGCGATTAAAGCTGCTTGTCTTGCAGTACTATGCCTTGTTTTTGCACATAAATACTCATGTTCATCTAAAAAAGATGACTCATGATATAAAGCGGTTACATTTTTTATGGTTGGAATGCATGCTGGATAATATTGTGTATCCGAACAAAACGCATAAGACTTTGGCTTTTCAGGGTCGAAAGTGATTTGTTTGTTTAAAATTAATTTACCATCATTATTTTCAATATCCTTACCCTGCTTTATTTTTTGCAAATAACTCATGTCAATATTATTGTCCTTGACAGCTTCAATATTTATTTTTCGTTCTCCTAATTTTTCTTTAAAAACGAATCCATTGGTATACACCCTATGCTTTAAAGGAACTGTTATAACTGTAACTTTGTCATCTTCAAAAATAACTTCAGATTCTTTGCACACCAATTCATGAAAGTTTAACGGATAATTAAACCAAGCTTTTCCAAGCTTTAACTGAAGCATTATCACTTCTTTCATTCCTTTTGGACCATAAATGTTCAATTCAGCTTCTCTACCAAGAAGCATAAATGTAGATATCAAGCCAATTAAACCAAAATAATGATCTCCATGTAAATGTGAAATAAATATATGCTTGATTCTAGAAAAATTCACCTTACAGCGCCTTAATTGTACTTGTGTCCCTTCGCCACAATCAATTAAAAAAAGATGATTCTTTATGGATAAAACTTGAGAAGTTGGATGTGTTTTTGGTTTTGGCGTAGCAGAATAGCAACCTAATATAGTTAATTCCATTTACATTAAACAATTTAAAATTCTAGTTCACGTTCTATTTCTTCAATTTCTATCATATCTTCTGCTTCTTGAAGAGTAGGGACAACTATTATTTCTTCTGGCAAAGAATTAGCGTTTAAAGCATCATTTACAATTACAAATGATTTATTAGCTACCTTATAAGCATCAGATATATTTTGAAACAACAATAAATCTTTAAGAGACATTAATTTATTATCTAATAAATCTATTATTAAATTCTTATCTTTTAACTGGAAAGACAATAAAGGTTTTAACAAAAAAACAAAATTTTCTAAATCATTGCTATTTTCTTTAACAACAACAAAATTATCGTGCGTATTAATTTTCATTTCTATCAATTTTTGAAGCTAATAAATACAAAACTGCCATCCGAATAGCAACTCCATTTTCAACTTGATTCAAAATAATAGCTTGTTTACTATCAGCAACATCACTTGTCATTTCTACCCCTCTATTAATAGGCCCTGGATGCATTATAACAATTTCCTTGTCTAAGGAATTAAGTATTTTTTTATTGAGCCCAAATTGTTGTGTGTATTCTCTAGTCGTAGGGAAATAACTAATGTCCATTCGTTCTTTTTGCACTCGCAACATGTTCGCCACATCACACCATTGCAATGCTTTTTGAAGATTTGTTTCTACACCAACCCCAAGCGAATCAATAAACTTGGGTAATAATGTTTTAGGCCCACAAACCTTTACATTAGCTCCTAATTTTTTTAATGCAAAAATATTTGACAATGCAACCCTAGAATGAAGAATATCACCTACAATCACTACATTTTTTCCAGCGACATCTCCTAATCGTTCTCTAATGGAATAACTGTCCAATAAAGCTTGAGTTGGGTGCTCATGAGCACCATCTCCGGCATTTATAATACTTGCATTTATATGTTTAGATAAAAATACCCCTGCACCAGGGTTAGGGTGCCTCATCACAACCATATCAACTTTCATAGAAAGTATGTTGTTTACGGTATCTACTAATGTTTCTCCTTTTTTAACAGAAGAAGAAGAAGAAGAAAAATTAACAACATCAGCAGATAATCTTTTCTCAGCTAACTCGAAAGATAATCTAGTTCTGGTACTATTCTCAAAAAAAAGATTAGCAATGGTAATATCTCGAAGTGATGGAACTTTTTTAATAGACCTATTAATAACTTCTTTAAAATGATCTGCAGTTTCGAAGATCAATTGTATATCAGCTTCAGTGATGTATTTAATTCCCAGTAAGTGCTTTACACTTAATTCACTCATAATTTTTCTTTAAAAAATGCTATAGGCTCTATACTTAATGCTTTAGGCTGCCTATTACTAATAGCCAAAAGCTTACAGCTAAAATAATTTCAACTATTTATCAAATAAACAGCATCTAATCCATCGTTTTCTTTCCAACAAACCTTAACCTTTTCGTTATTAATAGCATCTACTTGCCTACCTCTATAATCTGGTTGAATTGGTAAATGCCTACTAAATCGTCTGTCAATAAAGGTTAGTAGCTCTATTTCTAATGGTCTTCCAAAAGACTGGATTGCAGTTAGAGCAGCTCTTATACTCCTACCAGTGTAGAGAACGTCATCTATAAAAACAACTTTTTTATCTTCAACTATAAAATCAATATTAGTTCTATTTGCTTCAATAAGCTTATCGTTTCTCCTAAAATCATCTCTATAAAAAGTAATATCTAAATATCCTAACTTAATATTTTTAACCTTATATTCTGTTTCCAGCAACGATTTAATTCTTTCGGCTAAAAATATACCTCTAGGCTGAATTCCTATTAAAACTGTATTTGAAAATGTATCATGGTTTTCTATTAATTGACAAGCCAAACGATGAAGCGCTATATTTACTTCGGTTGCGTTGAGTAACACTTTTTGGCTCATAAGTAGATTCTAAACTATTGTTCAGTTCACAAAAATACTACTTTTTTTGCGTTTACCTATTTAGTAATACAAAAAAAGCCTCTCTTAAAAAAGAGAGGCTTAAATATTTAGCTTAAAACGAACTTATTTTTTTCCGTCCATTTTATCTTTAAGATCTTGAAGCGTTTTGTTTGCATCGCCAAGAGTTGGCTTAGCTTCATCAGATGCTTTAGCTTGTTTCTTAGCAGCTTGCTTAACAATTTTAGCCTCTTCTTCTTTATGAATTGTCATATGAGAAGCAACTACTTTTTTGAATTCTTTATTAAATTCAATTATTTCAAATTGTGCTTCTTCACCTTTTTGAAGTTTGGTGCCATCTTCTTTTTCTAAATGACGCGTTGGAACAAATGCTACAATTTCATCATTAAAGTTAATAGTTGCACCTTTATCTACAATTTCAAAAATTGCAGCAGTATGTTTGGTGCCTAAAGCAAAATCTTTTTGGTGTTTATCCCAAGGATTTACCGTAGTTTGCTTATGACCTAAACTTAATTTACGCCCTTGAACATCTAATTCTAATACTACGACTTCTAATTCATCACCAATATCTGTGAATTCACTTGGATGCTTAATCTTCTTAGTCCAAGATAAATCACTAATGTAAATTAAACCATCAATTCCTTCTTCCATTTCTGCAAAAACACCAAAGTTTGTGAAGTTACGTACAATACCTTTATGGGTTGAACCTACAGAGTATTTTTTAGTAATATCAGCCCAAGGGTCTGGAGTAATTTGTTTGATACCTAATGACATTTTACGAGTATCACGATCTAAAGTTAAAATCACTGCTTCAAGCTCTTCACCTATAGTAACAAAATCTTGAGCACTACGCAAATGAGTTGACCAAGACATTTCACTTACATGAATTAATCCTTCAACACCATTGGCTACTTCAATAAAAGCACCGTAATCTGCAATTACAACAACTTTACCTTTTAGTTTATCTCCAACCTTCACTTCTTCACCTAAAGAATCCCAAGGATGCTTACTAAGTTGCTTAAGACCTAATTGAATACGAGATTTGTTCTCATCAAAATCAAGAATTACAACATTTAATTTTTGATCAAGCTCAACGATTTCATTTGGATGGTTAATTCGAGACCAAGAAAGATCTGTAATATGAACCAATCCATCAACTCCACCTAAATCAACAAATACACCATATGAAGTAATGTTTTTAACAATACCTTCTAATACCTGTCCTTTTTCTAATTGACCAATAATTTCTTTTTTCTGTTCTTCGATATCTGCCTCGATAAGTGCTTTATGAGAAACAACAACATTTTTAAATTCGTGATTAATTTTCACAACTTTAAATTCCATTGTTTTATCAACATATACATCGTAATCACGGATAGGTTTCACATCTATTTGAGAACCTGGTAAGAATGCTTCAATTCCAAAAACATCTACAATCATACCACCTTTAGTACGGCATTTTACAAATCCATTAACAATCGTTCCTTCATCATGTGCTTTATTAACACGCTCCCAAGCTTTAATTGTTCTAGCTTTACGGTGTGAAAGAATTAATTGACCAGTACTGTCTTCACGTACATCAATTAAAACCTCTACTTTATCTCCAACTTTTAAACCTGGATTGTAACGGAATTCGTTTAATGAAATAACTCCCTCAGATTTTGCATTGATATCGATAATTGCATCACGATCTGTTACAAATACAACTATTCCATCAACCACCTCATCATCAAGTGTATCTACAAAGTTATCTGCTACTAATTTTTCGAACTCTTCTAGTTTACCATCATCAATAGGATCAATTCCCTCCTGATAATTATGCCAGTTAAAATCATTTAAAAATGCTTCCGGATCTCTTTCTTTAAGAGAAAGATCTTTTTTCGGATCTTCTTTTACAGCTTCTGTAGCTACTTCAATAACTTCTTCTTTAACTTCTTCTTTAACTTCCTTTTTTGGAGCAGCTTTTTTTGTCGCTTTTGGAGCTTTCTTTTTAGTTGCTACTACAACAACTTCCTGTACTTCTTCTTTTGTTTCTTTTTTAGCCATTTGCTAATAATTTATCTTCAGTTTTAATTAATTACTGAAAATATGGGTTTTGTATTCTGTGCTTTTACAAGTATTAATGCGACATTGACACAGAAGTGTTTATTATTTATTATCTTTTCTCTTTTGATTCTTGTTTTGTCGCCAAAAGGAGTGCAAAATTACTGCTTATTTATTGATTTTCAAAAGGTTTCTTATAAGAATTATTTTATTAAATTTATAAGATCACTGATAAAGATCAAAAATAAAATTTAAACCTTCTTATACTTGCAAAAATGCATTCAAATAAAATTAGCATACGTAGCACAAATAAAACAAAGACAGCAACACCCATTAAAACAACTACTACTAAACAAAGAAAAAGAAAAAAAAATTGCTTTAATATATTTAATCTTAATCTGAAAAAAAAACTGGTATCAACCTGTGAACCGACGCTATCATCCATATGCTAATTTCATCTTAACGTTATTAAGTACCGGTATAAATTTTGTGAATGCTAAGCATAGTTACAATTACCAACAATGAGAATTTTCACAGTTAAATTGAAATAATTATAATATACGCAATCCGTTTTGTGTTTTAAAATTAGGTTGAAGCAGGTTCACTCCTTTAACATTTACAGCACCTAGAATTAAGCATTCACTCCTGAAATTTGCAATTTGTTTTTTTGGGAAGTTTACAACGGCAACTACCTGTTTATTTAACAAATTCTCCTTTTCATAAAGGACAGTCACTTGTGCTGAAGTTTTTCTTATCCCAATTTCTTCACCAAAATCGATTGTTAATTTATAGGAAGGGTTTCTTGCTTCTGGAAAATCAAAAACAGCTATAACAGTCCCTACTCTCATTTCTACTTTTTCAAAATCTGACCAACTTAAATTATTCATTATATAATTGTAATTTTATAGTGTTAAATAAACGAATATAGAAAATTAATTAAATGTCATTAACTCCATCAAAAATGTTGCCTTTAGGCACTAAAGCGCCAGATTTTGAATTAATAAACCCAGTTTCTTCAAAACAAATAAGACTAAGCGAATCTAAAGGGGAACAAGGAACAGTCATTATGTTTATTTGTAATCATTGTCCTTTTGTAAAATATGTAAACAATGAACTTGTTACTATTGCTAACGAATATTTAAATAAAGGTATTGGTTTTATCGCTATAAATAGTAATGATATCATAAACTATCCTGAAGACGCTCCATTAGAAATGATTAAAACAGCCAAGGAGAATAACTATTCTTTTCCTTATTTGTTTGATGAATTCCAAGAAGTAGCAAAAGCTTATGATGCAGCTTGTACTCCAGACTTCTACTTATTCGACGATCAATTAAAACTCGTTTATAGGGGACAATTAGATAGTTCAAGACCAGGGAATAACATTCCTGTCACAGGCACAGATTTACGTCTAGCAATTGATTGCACATTAAACAATACCCTACAACAGGTATCGCAAAAACCAAGTATGGGCTGTAATATTAAATGGAAATAAAAAAGTATCCAATTATTAAATTGACTGCTTTTTTATTATTTATTTATTCTGAATACTATTTTATACCCATCAATTCAACATCAAAAACTAACGTTGCATTAGGAGGAATTACTCCTCCAGCACCAGCTTCTCCATATGCCAAATGAGATGGGATTACAAAACGAGCTTTATCTCCTTTATTCAACAATAAGATACCTTCATCCCAACCTGGAATTACATTCCCCATTCCTATTGGAAATTCTATTGGGTTTCCTCTCTTATAGGAATCATCAAAAACTCCACCTTCAGTAAACATTCCTTTATAATGAACAGATACATTTTGGCCCTTTTGAGGTTTTATACCATCACCTTTTTGAATAATTTTATAACGAAGACCACTTTCTGTTTGATCAAAACCTTCAGATAATGCTCCCAATAAATCATCTTGAGTTTTTTTTGAAGCAGTTTCACGTTTAGCTTTTGCTCCAGTAAATTGACGAAATGTTTCTACAGAATTCCATTTTTCAGCTTCCTCTCCTACTCTAATAATAGTAACTTCTATCATAGAATCTCCTTGCTCAATTTTATTTACTACATCCATTCCTTCTACTACATTTCCAAAAACAGAATGCTTATCATCTAACCAAGGTGTTTCCACATGAGTGATAAAAAACTGACTCCCGTTTGAACCAGGACCTGAATTGGCCATAGATAGGATACCAGGAGTATCATGACGTAAGTCAGGATGAAATTCATCATCAAATTGATATCCAGGACCACCTACTCCAGAGCCCTTAGGATCGCCTCCTTGAACCATAAAATCTGGGATTACTCTATGAAATTTTAAACCATTATAATAAGGAGTTCCTTGAGCTATTGCATTGTTTTCAAGGTTTCCTTCTGCTAATGAAACAAAATTACCAACTGTTCCAGGAGTTAATTTATAAGAAAGGCTGATTAAAACATCACCTTTTTCTGTATTAATTTTCGCGTAAATACCGTCTTGCATAACTAATTTTTAAAATGAGGTGCAAAGGTACATATTCAAAATACTATTTCATCAATAATCGATACAGTAATAATAATTTAATTAAAAAGTTTTTAATTCGCTACGTCACTAAAGAATTTAATTCGGTATAGGCGCAATTCTTCTTCTTCATAATCCCCATCAAATTCTTCCATTGCAGCTTCTATCTCTGGAGTTTCAGCATCTTCAAGGAAATATTCATGTATTTCCCCCTGTTGATCTTCATCTAAAATTTCATCTATCCAATAATTGATATTAAGTCTGGTTCCACTATTTACAATAACTTCCATTTCTTTTATCAATTCATTCATTTCCATTTTTTTTGCATCCGCAATATCAGTTAATGGAAGTTTTTTATCAACATTTGTAATCACGTATAACTTTAATGCACTATTTATGCCCGTAGATTTTACAATAAAATCGTCTGGACGCATCACATCATTTTCCTCTACATAATCTTGTATTAATTTAACAAAAGAGACACCATACTTATTCGCCTTTCCTTCTCCTACCCCATGAATATTCGCCATTTCTAACAAAGTTATTGGATACTTTAAAGCCATATCTTCTAATGATGGATCTTGAAATATTACAAATGGTGGAAGATTTAATCGATCAGCCACTTTTTTTCGTTCCACTTTTAAAATTCTAAATAAATTATCATCTGCTGCAAAACCTCCACCTTTTTGATTGGTTATGATTTTATTATCATTTGCTTCTTTAAAGGAATGATCTTCAGTCATCATAAAGGAAATAGGATTTTCTAAATAATCCAAGCCCTGTGGAGTAATTTTTATTAAACCATAGGTCTCAATATCTTTTCTTAAAAATCCTGCCACCAATAATTGACGAAGTAATGCCATCCAATAGGACGCTAAATGTTCAGTTCCTGAAGCAAAAAATTCTTTATCCTCAGTTCTATGAGATTTAATTAAAGCATTAGAATAACCAATTAACACATTAACAACCTCCTTAGACTTATATCGTTCATTAGTTTCCTTAACAACATGCAATACCTTAACAGCCTCGTTTTTCGCTTCGTTTTTAATTTTCGGAAAACGCATATTATCATCCAGATCTCCTCCTTCACCCGTTTCATTATCGTATTCTTCTCCAAAATAATGAAGAATAAATTTCCTTCTAGACATAGATGTTTCTGCAAATGCTACTACTTCTTGTAGTAATGCGTGGCCAATTTCTTGCTCAGATACAGGCTTACCACTCATAAATTTTTCTAGTTTTTCAATATCCTTATAGGAATAATAAGCAAGACAAATACCTTCACCACCATCTCTTCCTGCTCTTCCTGTTTCCTGGTAGTAACTTTCTATACTTTTGGGGATGTCATTATGAATTACAAACCGAACATCAGGTTTGTCAATCCCCATACCAAATGCTATGGTTGCAACCACGACATCGATATCTTCCATTAAAAACATATCCTGATGTCTTACCCTGGTTTTTGAATCTAATCCTGCATGATAAGAAACAGCTTTTATGCCATTAACCTGCAATGCTTGGGATAATTCTTCTACTCTCTTACGACTTAAACAATATATAATTCCGCTTTTACCTTCATGTTGTTTTACAAACCTAATAACATCTCGATCTATATTTTTGGTTTTTGGTCGAACTTCATAATATAAATTAGGACGATTAAAAGAAGCTTTAAAGGTATTGGCATCTTGAATCCCTAAGTTCTTTAAGATATCTTCTTGTACTTTTGGAGTTGCTGTTGCTGTTAAGCCAATAATAGGAATATTATCTCCTATACGCTCAATAATTTTTTTAAGATTTCTGTATTCTGGCCTAAAATCATGTCCCCATTCACTAATGCAGTGAGCCTCATCAATTGCTACAAAAGAAATTTTAACAGATTGTAAAAATTTAACATTTTCATTTTTAGTTAAAGATTCAGGTGCAACGTATAATAATTTTGTAATACCAGAACTAATATCACTTTTCACTTGTTTAACTTCTGTTTTATTTAAAGATGAATTTAATACATGAGCAATTCCTATTTCCGAAGACAAGGCCCTTAAGGCATCTACTTGGTTTTTCATTAAAGCAATAAGTGGAGAAACTACTATCGCTGTTCCTTCTTCAATAAATGCGGGAAGTTGATAGCATAATGATTTTCCACCTCCTGTAGGCATAATCACAAAAGCATCTTTTTTATCTAAAACACTTTTAACGACTACTTCTTGTAACCCTTTGAATTTAGTAAATCCAAAATATTTTTTTAACGCTGCATAAATATCTATTTCTGTCAAACTTATATATAAAATTAAATTTGTTGTTTCCTTAAAATAAAAATTGTAATAACAAACTAACAATTGTAATTTAGCATCCGTAATAAGAAATATGTTTCTTATGTTATAAGGTGTAAATTATTTTATTTTTTGCAGTTTAAATATAATACATTATGAAATAGTTACCACTAAAAAACGTCAAAATTTTGAAAAATCGAAATCAGATAATTTCAGTAGCAAAAAAGACTATTGATACCGAAAGTAAAGCCATTAAAAACTTGATAGATTTAATAGATGATTCTTTTGCTGATGCAATAGAATATATTTATAATTCAAATGGAAGAGTTATTATTACAGGTATAGGTAAAAGTGCAATTATAGCTGCTAAAATTGTTGCTACACTAAACTCTACAGGCACGCCATCTATATTTATGCATGCTGCTGATGCAATCCATGGAGACTTAGGGACAATTTTAGACGACGATGTTGTTATTTGTATTTCAAAAAGTGGAAGCACACCAGAAATTAAAGTATTGGTTCCTTTAATAAAATCCAGAGGTAATAAGTTAATAGCTATTACATCCAACAAAGAATCTTTTTTAGGCGAACAAGCAGATTTTATTTTAAACGCCTATGTTGAAAAAGAAGCTTGTCCAAATAATTTAGCACCAACAGCAAGTACGACAGCACAGTTAGTGATTGGCGATGCTTTGGCTGTTTGTTTATTGGACTTAAAGGGTTTTTCTAGTAAAGATTTTGCGAAATTTCACCCAGGTGGGTCCTTAGGTAAAAAATTATACTTACGAGTAAGTGACCTAACAAAAATGAATAAAAAACCTGAAGTACAATTAGATGCCGATATTAAAAAAGTAATTGTTGAAATTTCAGAAAATCTGTTGGGACTAACTGCTGTTCTAAATAATGGTAAAGTTGTTGGTATTATTACAGATGGTGATTTAAGAAGAATGCTTTCAAAAGCTGATAGTTTTCACGGTTTGACCGCAAAAGACATTATGTCTGAAAACCCTAAAACTATTTCAAACAATGCGATGGCTGTGGAAGCTATAGAAATCATGGATACGAATGGTATTACACAAATTATAGCTTTGGAAGAAGGTAAATATTGCGGAATTGTACACATTCACAACCTTACTAATGAAGGTATTATATAATGATTAAGAAAAGAAAAAAACAGACTGAAAAAGAGATGTCTTTTCTAGATCATCTCGAAGAATTAAGATGGCATTTAATTCGGTCTGTATTAGCAATTGTTATCTTAGCTTCTATAGCCTTTCTTGCTAAAGATTTTATTTTTAATGTATTAATTTTTGGACCTAAACAAGCAGATTTTCCAACCTATAAAATACTTTGTAAAATAGCTCAATTCATAGGTTTTAAGGATAGTTTTTGTTTTACTGAACTTCCTTTTAGAATACAAAGTAGAACTATGGGAGGCCAGTTTTCTGCACATATTTGGACTTCGATAACCGCTGGTTTTATAGTAGCGTTCCCTTATATTTTACTCGAAATATGGAAGTTTATTAGCCCAGGATTAAGACTTAAAGAGCGTAGCTCTACTAAGGGATTTATTTTTATAGCTTCTCTATTGTTTTTTGTTGGAGTATTGTTTGGATATTATGTGGTAACCCCTTTATCCATTAATTTTTTGGGAACCTATCAAGTAAGTGGACAGGTTCATAATGATTTTGATTTAAGTAGTTATATCTCCTTAGTTAGAGCTTCGGTGATCGCTAGTGGTTTAATTTTTGAGTTACCGATATTAATTTACATCCTTACAAAAATTGGTTTAGTAACTCCAGATATGTTAAAAAAATATAGAAAAATATCACTTGTGGTTGTATTAATTCTTTCAGCGATAATAACTCCTCCAGATATTGCTAGTCAGGTAATTGTTTCTGTACCTATTATAATATTATATGAAATAAGTATATTTATTTCGAGAGCAGTTATTAGAAAAAAAGAAAAATTAATAAAAAAAACAAACTAAATAGCAACGTAATTAAACTATATTAGTAAGCATTATTTATAAGAATACATATGAAGTTAAGAGCTGAAAATTTAATGAAATCCTATAAAGGCCGTAAGGTTGTAAATGGGATTTCTATTGAAGTAAATCAAGGTGAAATTGTTGGTTTATTAGGTCCTAATGGTGCTGGAAAAACTACATCGTTCTATATGATTGTTGGCCTTATAAAGCCCAATGGTGGCACTATTTATTTAGATCATCAAGAAATCACTAAATACCCAATGTACAAGCGTGCTCAACATGGCATTGGTTATCTTGCTCAAGAAGCTTCTATTTTCAGAAAATTAAGCGTTGAAGACAATATATTAAGTGTATTGCAGCTAACTAAATTTTCTAAAAATGAACAAAAAGAAAAAATGGAATCGCTTATAGAAGAATTTGGTTTGGGTCATATTCGAAAAAACAGAGGTGATTTATTGAGTGGTGGTGAACGAAGAAGAACTGAAATTGCGCGAGCACTTGCTACAGATCCTCATTTTATTTTACTGGACGAACCTTTTGCTGGAGTAGATCCCGTTGCAGTAGAAGACATTCAACGAATTATCGCAAAATTAGTAACAAAAAATATCGGAATACTTATTACCGATCATAATGTTCAAGAAACATTGGCAATTACCGATCGTACGTACTTAATGTTTGAAGGAAGTATTTTAAAGCATGGAGCTCCTGAGGATTTGGCTAATGATGAGATGGTAAGGAAAGTATATTTAGGAAAAAACTTTGAACTAAGAAAGAAAAAAATCACTTTCTAATTCTCATTAATTATTAAAATAATTTTTTAAAGCTTTCAAAAGAATGCAACATTTTTTTAGATGGCTCGTCTTACTTTTATCTAATCAACAAAATAGCTATTGTGAAAGAAATTCTCACATTAAATAATCTTACTAAAAAGTATGGTTCACTCACGGCAGTGAATAATCTTTCAGTAACAATTGAAAAAGGAAATATATATGGGGTCTTAGGCCCCAATGGTAGTGGGAAATCAACAACTTTAGGCATCGCATTAAATGTGATTAATAAAACAGATGGAAAGTTTCATTGGTTTGATGGTACTGTAAGTACCCACGAAGCTTTAAAGAAAGTCGGTGCTATTATTGAACGCCCTAACTTTTATACTTATATGACTGCAGCACAAAATTTAAATCTTGTTTGCATTATTAAGGATGTACCTAAAGAAAAAGTAAATGAAAAACTTAAATTAGTTGGATTATTAGATAGAAAAGACGATAAATTTAAAACGTTTTCATTAGGCATGAAACAACGTTTAGCTATCGCTTCTGCCTTATTAAATGATCCGAAAATATTAATTTTGGACGAACCCACAAATGGATTAGATCCTCAAGGAATACACCAAATAAGAGAAATTATTAAAAATATTGCTGCCAATGGTACCACTATTTTATTAGCTTCTCACTTATTAGATGAAGTAGAAAAAGTATGTACACATGTAGTGGTATTAAGAAAAGGAAAAAGTTTATACTCTGGAAGTGTCGAGAATATGATTGCTAGTCATGGATTTTTCATATTAAAATCCGATGATTTAGATCAATTATCAAAAGTTTTAGAAGAACATCCAAGTATTGGAACTATTAAAAATGAAGAAATTCAGTTGGTTGCTTATTTAACAGAACCACTAAACGGTTCCGATTTAAATAAATTATTGTATGAAAAAGGGATCAACCTTTCTTATTTGGTTTACCGAAAAGAAAGTCTTGAAGAACAATTTTTAGAACTAACCAAAACTAAATAATTCAATCCTAAATTAACAACTATGTTACGCTTATTAACTATAGAACTTCATAAACTTAAGTATAACAAGTCGGCTAAAGCAATCTTGATTGTTTATTTTATACTAATCACATTTATTGCTTTAATTTCATCCATCGAATTTAATTTTGGAGATTTTCATTTTAGAATTGCTGATCAAGGAATCTTTAACTTCCCTTACATTTGGCATTTCAATACTTATATAGCAGCTATTCTTAAGTTATTCTTAGCTATCGTCATTGTTTCAATGATGGCTAATGAATACAGTGACAGGACTCTTAAACAAAATTTAATTGATGGATTAAGCAAAAAAGAATTTGTCCTTTCTAAATTTTTAACTGTTATATTATTTTCAGTGATTTCTACATTATTTGTATTTGGTGTTTCTTTACTATTAGGATTAATGTTTTCAGATTATAATGAACTAGGAATTATATTCAGTGATATAGAATACCTTTTTGCTTATTTTATAAATCTTACTGGTTTTTTCTCTTTTTGCTTATTTTTAGGTGTATTGGTTAAAAGGTCTGCATTTGCATTAGGATTTTTACTGATTTGGAGTATTGCTGAAGGAATTATTTATAGTGTGTTTAAATGGAAAATATTTAAAGATACAGATATAGCAGAAAGTATAATACAGTTTTTTCCATTAGCCGCTATGTCAAATTTAATAAAAGAACCTTTTTCTAGGCTGGGTGTTGTTCAATCTGCTGCAAATCAATTAGGAGAAGCTTTTGAAAAAGACTATAGCGTTCAACCCTTAACTATTCTAATAGTTTTGGCTTGGACATTCTTATTTGTTTATGGTTCTTACTATATTTTAAAAAGAAGAGATTTATAGGGGTTTTATTTAAAACCCGTATATTGAAGGATATATTTCAATATGAAGAAGCTGAAGTACATATTTAGAGTGTGTTTTTTTTTAATTCCAGCAATACTTTTTGCTCAAGAAATTACTTTATTTCAACAATTTAATGGTCGATATGATTATTTATCATTTGGTAATACCTTAAATATTGGAGAAAATGGAAACACTTCAGCATGCACAATTTTATCTGAAAGTAGCGCTGATTTTGAATTACAAACAGGTCAGCAAGTTGTTGCTGCCTATTTATATTGGGCAGGATCTGGTATCGGAGATTTTGAGGTTTCTTTAAATGGAAATTTTGTAGTTTCAGAAAGAGACTTCAATTTTTCTTTTATTAACAATAATAATGTCTATAATTTTTTTGCAGCTTTTGCAGATATCACCTCTATAGTAAATACTATTGGCAATGACATATATACATTGAGTAACCTAGATTTATTAGATGCAATTCAACCTTTTTGTCAAATTAATGGCGGAACTGCAACTAATTTTGGTGGATGGGCAATAACTTTAATTTATGAAGACGCAACACTTCCTCTTAACCAAGTTACTATTTTTGATGGTTTAGAAACGGTTTACTCAGAAAATAATTCCATAACAATCGAATTAAATAATTTAAATATATTAGATAATACAGGAGCAAAAATTGGCTTTCTCTCTTGGGAAGGCGATTCTAGTATTGCTAATAACGAAACACTTAGTATTAATGGCAACATATTAAGCAACCCACCACTAAACCCACAAGACAATGCCTTCAACAGCACTAATAGTTTTACAAATTCTAGTGACTTATATAACATGGATATTGATTTTTATAATATTGAAAATAATATCAGTCTAGGAGACACGAATGCTACCATACAATTAACCTCTAGTCAAGATCTAGTAATGGTAAATAATATCATTACTGTTTTGAATACTGAATTACCAGACGCTACTATTGAAATTAATTCTTTAACTGGTGATGAAGCTTGTGGAAACAGAGATTTAAATATCGAATATACAGTCTGCAATTTTAATAGCACCGCTACATTACCCCAAAATACACCAATTTCTTTTTATGCAGATACTATTTTAATTGGTCAAACAGTAACTAATTTAGAAATACCAATTGATAGCAGTGAGGTTGGAGCTATAACACTTAGTATTCCTTTATATATTCCTACAGATCTTTTATTAAAAGCTATAGTAGATGACATAGGAGATGGAACTGGAATTATCAACGAATCCAATGAGGATAATAATGAATTTTTTATAGAACTTCATTTATTATTAGTTCCAGAATTTGAAAGCCCAATAGATATGGAACTTTGTGATATCGAGGGAATAGAAGTTTTTAATTTAACCGATGCCACACAACAAATAGATCCTATTTACCTTCTCTCCTATTATCTAACGGAAGAAGATGCAAGCAATGATGAAAACGAAATACTAATTATAGAATATTTTGAAAATACAGAAAACCCACAATCCATATTTATTAGAGTAGATAATCAGGATTGCTATGTTGTTGATTCCTTTCAAATTGGAGTAATTGAATGTCCTTTGCCAGATGCGTCTATATCTATAGATAATAATAGTACCTATGCGTGTAGAGAACGAAACTTAATCATGAATTACACCGTTTTTAACTACAATGCTACTGCAATATTACCTGCAGCTACACCCATTGCTTTTTATATCGAAGAAATCCTATTAGCTCAATCTCAAACCCAAAATGATATATTAATAAATGAAAGTGAAATACAATTTATAGAATTTATTTTACCCGATGAAATACCAAATAATTTTGAAATTATTGTGAAAGTAGATGACAATGGTTTTGGCGAAGGAGTTGTTGAAGAATTAGAAGAAGGAAATAACGAATATTTAATTCAAGTCGAATTTGGATCCATACCGCTCATAGATGAATTACCAAATTTATTAGCCTGTAATGAAGGATTTGATACTTCTACTTTTAGACTAACTCAGCAAAACGATTTAATTTCAATAAATATTAACGATATCATCACTTATTATATCACATTAGAAGATACTATTTTAAATGAAAATGAAATTTTAGATCCAGGCAACTTTCAAAATACTGCAGACCCTCAATTAATCTATGTTCGTTTAGAAAATGAGATCTGTTTCACTACGAGTTCTTTTTTAATTGAAACTAAAAATTGCATGCCTTTTATTCCAGAAGGATTTTCACCTAACGCTGATAACATCAACGATGTATTTGAAATTGATAATTTATTTAATATTTATCCAAATTTTGAATTAAACATTTATAGTCGCTATGGCAATTTAATTTATCAAGGATCTAATAATGATGTTTTCTGGAATGGAATAGCGAATAAAGGAATTGCCTTTAATAATCAACTTGTTCCTACTGGTGTTTACTTCTATGTCCTGCACTTAAATGACCCTCAATATCCTAATCAATTTATTGGAAATGTTTATATAAATTATTAGATGTAAAAAACATGTTATTAAACAATAAAATGCTTGCTAAAAAGTTATATTTTTACTGAGATTAAAAAAACAAACCATTGAGATATTTATACGGATTAGCTTTATTTTTAACGATTGTTTTATGGAGTTCTTGTAGAAACGACTTTGATACTGTTCCAAATACAGGAAATCTTATATTTTCTCAAGATACCATCTATTTAGATACTGTGTTTACTAATATAGGCTCTAGCACCAGAACATTAAAGGTTTATAATAGTAGTAATGAAGATATAAATATTCCAACCATTCAATTATCACAGGGGGAAAGCTCAAGTTATCGTTTAAATGTTGACGGAATTCCTGGAAAAACATTTGAAAACATTAATATTTTAGCAAATGACAGTGTTTTTATTTTTGTTGAAACTACTATAGACATCAATAATTTTCCAAACCCTGATAATTCATTCTTATATACAGACAAAATAATTTTTGATTCAGGCAGTAACAGTCAGGAGGTAGATTTAGTTACCCTAGTTCAAGATGCTATTTTTCTTTTTCCGGAACAATATTCCGATGGAACTATAGAAACATTAAATTTAGGAACTGAAGAAGAACCTGTATTAATTGAAGGTTTTTACTTAGAAGACGATCAATTAATATTTACAAATGAAAAACCCTATGTTATTTATGGTTATGCTGCCGTAGCTCCAAACAAAATACTAACAGTTGATGCAGGTGCAAGAATTCATTTTCATAGAGACAGTGGAATTCTAGTAGCCAATACAGGATCTATGAAAGTAAATGGCACACCAAGTTCAAATCCAGAGTTAATGGAAAATCAAGTTATTTTTGAAGGGGATCGATTAGAGCCTGGTTTCTCATATGTTCCTGGACAATGGGGTACTATATGGCTAACTCCTGGCAGTACAAATCATGAATTTAATTATACTACTATTAAAAATTCTATTGTAGGGATTTTAATGGAGGGAAATGATGGAGATAGGACATTAACACTTAAAAATGTTGAAATATTTAATACATCAAGCACCGGTTTATTAGCTAGAAATGGAAATGTTTATGGTGAAAATGTCATTATTAACAATAGTGGGCAGACATCTCTATCTTGTTCTTTAGGTGGTCGTTACAATTTTATTCAATCAACTTTTGTAAATTATTGGACCAACAACTTTAGATTATTCCCTTCTGTTGTAATAGATAATGTTTTACAGGTTAGTGAAACAGAATTTGTAACTGAAGATTTAATAGAAGCTAATTTCATCAATTGTATTATTTATGGTAACGAAGCACGAGAATTAATTTTTGTAGAAGATGAAAGTGCTGCTTTCAATTTTAATTTTGTAAATAGTTTAATCCGTTTTGATGATCCAAGTGGAAATTATTCAGATGACCCAAATTATGATTTTTCTAATGAAAATTTATATTTACATATAGTTAGAAACCAAGATCCTTCTTTTTTTAACACTAATTTAAATGATTTTAACATAGAGTCTGAAGTTTCAGGAGCAGATGGTATTGCAGATCCTGATGAAGCAGCTCTAGTTCCTTTTGATGCGAATGGAATTTCTAGAATAGTTCCTTTTCCCGATGCTGGAGCATACCAAAGTATAGTTTTCCCTGATGAAGGATAATAATGATTTAATTTATCTAAAACTAGCTAAGTTATTTCTTTAGGTATACCTAGATTTTTTTTAGTTTTTGAATTGAACAACTTTTGGTAAATCCAATAAAACAAAACACATGCACCTTTATTACACGTTTTATAAAGTTATATTTATTATAGTAAAATTAGCATAAAAAAAAAGCCTTTTCACATGAAAAGGCTTTTTACTTAAAAAATGATATACATATTTAAAGAACTCTTACATTTACTGCATTCATTCCTTTTTTACCTTCTTTTAATTCAAATTCTACTTTGTCATCTTCACGGATATCATCATCGATTAATCCAGAGATGTGTACAAAATGTTCTGTGTTTGTGTCATCTTCAGTAATAAAACCAAATCCTTTGGAGCTATTGAAGAATTTTACTGTACCTGTTTGCATTATAATATATTTAATTAATTAAGATGCAAAAATAGTACATTAAATTGACTTAGTTCTTTTAATTTAATAAATTCCAAAATATTTTTATTCTTTTTTAAGAATTAAACAATGATCTTCCTTCCATTAATTTATTTACTTTTTCTGCAATAGCTTCTAATTTTTCTTCATTATTAAAGTTCATGATAACTTCATCAACCAAATCAACTACAGTTTTCATATCGGTTTCAACTAATCCACGTGTTGTTATAGCGGGAGTACCAACTCGGATTCCACTTGTTACAAATGGAGATTTATCATCGAAAGGAACCATATTCTTATTTACGGTAATATCTGCTTTCACCAAAGCTTCTTCAGCTTCTTTTCCTGTTATATTTTTATTTCTTAAATCTATTAATAACATATGATTATCAGTTCCACCAGAAACAATATCATATCCTTTAGCTACAAACGCTTCTGCCATCACCTTAGCATTTTTCTTAACTTGAACTGAGTAATGCAAAAAATCATCGGTCAAAGCTTCCCCAAAAGCAATCGCTTTAGCAGCAATAATATGTTCTAGTGGCCCTCCTTGATTTCCAGGAAATATTCCGCTATTTAGCAAAGCTGACATTTTTTTTAAATTTCCATTTTTTAATTTCTGCCCAAAAGGATTATCAAAATCTTTACCCATCATAATCATTCCACCTCTCGGACCTCTCAGAGTTTTATGAGTAGTTGTAGTAACTATATGACAATGAGGTAATGGATCTCTAAGTATACCTTTAGCAATCAAACCTGCTGGGTGTGAAATATCAGCTAATAATAGTGCACCAACTTTATCTGCAATTTCTCTGAAACGTTTATAGTCAAAATCTCTAGAATAAGCAGATGCACCAGCAATAATCATTTTAGGATGTTCCCGAACAGCAATTTCTTCTACAGTATCCATATTAATAAGCCCTGTTTCTTTATCTACTCCATAAAATACGGGATTATATAATTTTCCAGAAAAATTTACTGGAGAACCATGAGTTAAATGCCCTCCATGTGACAAATCAAATCCTAAAAAAGTATCTCCAGGAGCTAAGCAAGCAGCAAAAACTGCTGTATTAGCCTGAGAACCACTATGAGGCTGTACATTTACATAAGCAGCTCCAAAAAGTGTTTTAGCTCTGTCTATGGCTAATTGCTCAACTTCATCAACAATTTCGCAGCCTCCATAATATCTTTTTCCTGGATATCCTTCAGCATATTTATTAGTAAGAACAGATCCAGCAGCTTCAAGCACTTGATTGCTTACAAAATTTTCGGAAGCAATTAATTCTAAACCACTCAATTGTCGTTGTTCTTCATCTTTTATAAGCTCAAATATTTGATTGTCTCTAGTCATAATTATTTTTCTAAAAATTAAAAATCAAAAATACAAAAAGCTTACTTATTAATTTCAGTAATATTATATCTTTGGTGAAGATTTTACTAACATAAATATTTAAGTTATGCCTCTTACAGCAAATGATCCATCTAGAAAAACCTGGCTAGATACTTTAGTAAATACCGATTTTCCAATTCAAAACATTCCGTTTGGAGTTTTTTCAACACCTGATGACATCATTACCATTGGCACACGTATTGGAGATTACGCAATAGATTTAGGTGCTTTACATCAATTGGGTTATTTTGATGGAATAGATTTAAGCGACGATATTTTTATGCAAGACAGTCTAAACAATTTTATTGCTGATGGAAGAAAAACTTGGAGGTTGATTCGCAATCGTATTTCAGAGCTTTTTTTAGAAGGAAATTCTAAACTTCGTGATCATCAAGAACACAGAAATGTTGTTTTGTTTATGATGAATGAAATTAAAATGCAACTTCCAGTTGATGTAGGGGATTATACAGATTTTTATGCAAGCAAAGAGCACGCAACCAATGTAGGATCTCTTTTTCGTGATCCAGAAAATGCATTGCTTCCAAATTGGCTTCGAATTCCTATTGGGTATCATGGAAGAAGTTCTTCTATAATACCTTCAGGAACTCCCATCCACAGACCTTATGGTCAAACCAAACCAGGAGATAATGGTATTCCAGGATTTGGTCCATCTAAATTAGTAGACTTTGAATTAGAAATGGCATTTATCACCACAGATGCAAATCAATTAGGAAAAAGAGTTCCAATAGAAAAAGCAGAAGATTATATTTTTGGATTGGTATTATTTAATGATTGGAGCGCAAGAGATATTCAAGCATGGGAATATGTGCCATTAGGTCCATTTTTAGGAAAGAGTTTTGCTTCTACAATTTCTCCTTGGATTGTAACATTAGATGCCTTAGAACCTTTCAGAACAAATGGTCCAAAACAAGACCCTACTCCACTACCTTATTTAAAACACGGTGAAAACAAAAACTTTGATATTAAATTACAAGTTGCCATACAGCCAGAAAACGATGAAGAAACGGTAGTTACCAATTCTAATTTTAAATATATGTATTGGTCAATGGCACAACAACTAACTCACCACACTGTTAATGGCTGTAATGTGCGATCTGGTGATATGATGGGAAGTGGTACCATTTCTGGGCCAACAAAAGATAGTTATGGATCGATGTTAGAATTAAGTTGGAGAGGACAAAACTCAGTGCCACTAAAAAATGGTAAGGAGCGTAAATTCATCCAAGATAACGATACTATTGTAATGAGAGCTTTTGCTGAAAAAAACGGCTTGCGTATTGGCTTTGGGGAATGTAACGGAAAAGTGTTAGCAGCAATAGATTAATTTTTAACCAAATTGTTTTAATAAGTCTGCATCTATTTGATGGTGAGAACTATGGTGTATTGTATTGCCATCTTTTAAAACAATTAATTGAGGACTTTGATGAAATACCTGAAATCGGATTGCAATTTCATTTGAAATATCTCTAAAAGATAATAAGTCTAAAAAATATAGCTTTACGTTCGCATTATCTATTTCAAACTGTCTTTCAAATTGCCGTAATGCCATACTGCTTGTGCCACAACGAGTTGAATGTTTAAAGATAGCAATGGATTTATGGAACGACTCCTTTTCAATTTCAATTAATTGATCTACTGAGGTCAATAGATTCCAAGGAATTATTTTTTTTGGTTCTTTGGAAATTTCCTTTGACTTAAATATTTTTTTTAAAAAACTCATTATTTATTTTTCATTAGTAGTAGCAAAAATACTTAAAACTTACACTTATCAAAAAACATTCTTAATAATAGCTCACAAAATCAGAGAAATAATTATAAAAATGTCATTTTGACGTAAATTTAATGTTTTAACATGTCATTTTGACTCATTTAATAAGTGGTTTACTTTTTGATTATATGTTAATTAAATTAAAGAAGAACATAAAAAAAACAATAAGTTATGAACTTAAATAGCTATACGATTAAATCACAGGAAGCTATACAGCAAGCTCAACTACTTGCTCAAAGCTTAGGCCATCAACAAATTGAAAATGAGCATATTTTAAAAGCCATTTTTGAAGTTGATAAAAACGTGATTCCATTTATATTAAACAAGCTAAATGTAAATGTAGCTTTATTGAATAAAATACTAGATAAACAATTAGAAAGTTTTCCGAAAGTATCTGGAGGTGATATTATGCTTTCTACTACTGCTGGAAAAACAATTAATGAGGCAACTATTATTGCTAAAAAAATGAAGGATGAATATGTATCCATTGAACATTTATTAATAGCAATATTTAAATCTAAAAGTAACATTGCTCAAAGTTTAAAAGACCAGGGAGTAACTGAAAAAGGAATTAAAGCTGCTATCGATGAAATTAGAAATGGAGATCGAGTAACTTCTCAATCTGCAGAAGAAACTTATAATTCATTAAATAAATATGCCCGAAACTTAAATCAGTTAGCAGCAGAAGGCAAACTTGATCCTGTTATTGGACGTGATGAAGAAATAAGACGAATCTTACAAATTCTATCACGAAGAACTAAAAACAATCCTATGTTGGTAGGTGAACCTGGCACCGGAAAAACTGCAATTGCTGAAGGATTAGCACACAGAATAATAGCTGGAGATATTCCTGAAAACTTAAAAGATAAGCAACTGTTTTCTTTGGACATGGGAGCATTAATTGCGGGAGCTAAATATAAAGGTGAATTTGAAGAACGACTAAAATCGGTTATTAAAGAAGTAACTACAAGCGATGGGCAAATCGTGTTATTTATAGACGAAATACATACCTTGGTTGGAGCTGGTGGTGGACAAGGAGCCATGGATGCTGCAAACATCTTAAAACCTGCTTTAGCAAGAGGTGAACTTAGAGCTATCGGCGCAACAACACTAGATGAATATCAAAAATACTTTGAAAAAGACAAGGCCTTAGAAAGGCGTTTTCAAAAAGTAATGGTAAACGAACCTAATACCGAAAGTGCTATTTCTATCCTTCGTGGAATTAAAGAGAAATACGAAACTCATCACAAAGTGCGCATTAAAGATGAAGCTATTATTGCATCCGTAGCGCTTTCTCAAAGGTATATTACCAATCGTTTTTTACCAGACAAAGCAATTGACTTAATGGATGAAGCTGCTGCAAAAATAAGAATGGAAATCAATTCAAAACCAGAGGAGTTAGATGTTCTGGATCGTAAAATAATGCAGCTAGAAATTGAAATTGAAGCGATTAAAAGAGAAAAAGACGAGACTAAACTAAAAGTATTGCGATCTGATTTAGCAAACATAAAAGAAGAACGAAATTCTGTTCATGCTAAATGGAAAAGCGAAAAAGAAATAGTAGACGGCATACAGAATATTAAAACTGAAATTGAAGCTTTTAAACAAGAAGCTGACAAAGCAGAAAGAGATGGTGATTTTGGTAAAGTTGCTGAATTAAGATATGGAAAAATAAAAGAGGCAAAAGAGAAATTAGTTAACTTGGAAACTAAGTTGGCAGAAAATGAAAATGAAACCTCTTTAATAAAAGAAGAAGTTACAACAGAAGATATTGCTGAAGTTGTCGCAAAATGGACTGGAATACCTATCACAAAAATGCTTCAAAGTGATCGGGATAAGCTATTGAAACTAGAGGATGAATTACATCAACGAGTCGTTGGACAAAATGAGGCTATAGTTGCTGTTAGTGATGCCATTAGAAGAAGCCGTGCAGGATTGCAAGATAAAAAGAAACCCATTGGCACCTTCTTATTCCTTGGTACTACTGGTGTTGGAAAAACAGAATTAGCAAAAGCTTTGGCAGCATATATGTTTGATGATGAAAATGCAATGACTCGAATTGATATGAGTGAGTATCAAGAACGCCATAGTGTGAGTAGGTTAATAGGTGCACCTCCAGGATACGTTGGTTATGATGAAGGTGGACAATTAACAGAGGCTGTGAGACGTAAACCTTATTCTGTGGTACTATTAGATGAAATTGAAAAAGCACATCCAGACACGTTTAATATTTTACTTCAAGTTTTAGACGAAGGAAGATTAACTGATAATAAAGGACGGGTTGCCGATTTTAAAAATACGGTAATTATTATGACTAGTAATATGGGATCGCATATTATACAGGAAAAATTTGAAGGTCTGAAAGATATTGACACAGCAATGAAAACTGCTAAAGTAGAAGTCTTAGGTTTATTAAAACAATCGGTACGTCCTGAATTTTTAAATAGAATTGATGATATTATTATGTTTACTCCATTATCAAAAATAGAGATTAAACAAATAGTAATATTACAGTTAAAAGGACTTACGAAGATGTTAGCTAAGCAACACATTACTTTAGATGCTACAGAAGAAGCAATAGATTATATCGCTAAATTAGGGTATGACCCCCAATATGGAGCAAGGCCTGTAAAAAGAGTTATTCAAAAAGAAGTACTGAATAAACTTTCGAAAGATATTTTATCAGGAGAAGTAACTGTCGATAGCATCATACTACTTGATAGTTTTAATGATCAATTGGTCTTTAGAAATGAAAACGATTTGGTAAATAGTTAATTTTAAACAATAAAAAAACCTTCAGAGATTCTGAAGGTTTTTTTATATAAATAGAGTTAACTTATTTTATAATTATTTTTTTTGTAGCTGAATTACGTTCGGTATTTACTTTTACAAAATACGTTCCTGAACTAACATTTAAGCTAAATTTAATCGAATTAGAATTTGTATCGTTAGCATAAACTTCTTTTCCTGTAATATCATATATTCTAATACTTCTTGCTTCTTGGTTATTCATAATGATTGAAATATTTTGACCATTTGATACCGTAGGGAAAATTGAGAAGCTTGCAGCTGCTACATCAGTAATTCCTAATATAGTACATTCCATAACTTCAGGGTCAAGACCACTAGGGAAAGTAGCTTCAAAAGTAGAAACATCTGTTAAAGGCCAAATATCTTTTTCAAATAAAGTTCTATCAGGTCCAACCATAACAAAAGTAGGAAAAGCACCAACTCCGAAATTTGAAGTTACAGCTCCACCACCACCATCAGCACTTACAGCTGGTGCATGATTAAAAGGCCCTCCGAAGGTTTCTTCATAAATAATGACTTCTTCATCAGAATCACTACCGTCATTTATAGAAATCATAATAAGCTCCCCTTCATTACATCCATATTTATCGTAAAACTCACTGAAAGTTGGTTGCCAAATTTGACAAGGTCCACAAGTATCAAAAAAGAAATCTAAATAAACATATTTTCCTGCATCTGCATATTCATATAGATTATGCTCAATGCCAAAAACGTCCGTTACCGTAAAATCATCTACAACATCTCCTACGTTATAATTTCCAGCTTGTCCAAAAGAGCTAATTGTAAATAATAGCATTAATGCTAGTAAAGTATTTTTTTTCATATCTAAATTTATTAATTTATCAAATATAGAATAAAAAATATTATTAAAAGAACGGATATACAATATACCATATGGTATATTTATTTATATTTGTGTTTTATAAATCTATTATGCTGACAAAATCTGAAAAAACAACAAAGTATATTATTGAAACAGTAGCTCCAATTTTTAATAAAAAAGGTTATGAAGCAACCTCTATGAAAGACATTACTTCTGCTACGAGCTTAACAAAAGGTGCTATTTATGGCAATTTTAAAAACAAAGAAGCGATTGCTATTTCAGCCTTTAAAGAAAATGTAAACGCTCTTTTAAAAAAAATAGCTAAGCATCAAAACCAAAGTAAATCTCCATTAGAAAAACTTTATTTAATTACTGACTTTTATACAAATTACTACGACTATAGTAAAAAATTAGGAGGATGTCCTATATTAAATATTGGAGTAGATGCTAAGCATCAAGAAACATCACTTTTAGAACATGTTCGGTCAGTAATCAATAAAACCCAATATAATATATCGAAATTGATAGATTGGGGTAAAGAAACTAGTGAAATTAAACAAGAAGTAAATTCACAACTTTTCGCAAAACGTTTATATAGTCATATACAAGGAGCAATATTTATGACCTATACCATGGATGATGAACAATATTTAAAACAAGCAATGATAGAAATGAATTCTATCATTAAAAATGAAATAGAAAAGTAAATGAAAAAATTACTAGATACATTACAAAGTACCGTTAAAATAAGATTTCAAGACTGTGATCCCTTTAATCATCTAAACAATGCAGCTTATTTAAATTATTTTGTAAACGCTAGAGAAGATCAAATATTGGAACAATATGGAATCGACATCTATAAAATGGCAAGAACCATAGGAGTTAGTTGGGTTGTTGGCAGTAATCAAATAGCATATATCAATCCTGCATTTTTAATGGAGGAAGTAATCATCGAATCTCAATTATTAAATTTTGATGAAACAAGTTTATTTATCGAATTAAAAATGTGGAATAAAGACAAAACAAAAATTAAAGCAATCATGTGGAGTTCCATTGTTCATTTTAATTTAATAAAACAAAAAAGAGAAATACATTCTGAAGAACTAATGGAATTGTTTAAAAGTGTTCAAAATCCAATAAAAACTAGTGTATTTGAAACTAGAGTTGACTATTTTAAAAAGAATTACAAATTCTCTAAAAAACAGAAGTTTGTCTGAAAATAAATTAAATTTGTAATAAATATATTGGTATGAAAAAAAAAATATTCCTTATTATAATTTTATCATTTATTATTTCATGTAAATCTGATAAAAAGAAAGAAGAAGTAATCAATAATAATGCAACTATTTATTATTTAATAAGACATGCTGAAAAAGATAGAAGTACAAAAAATAAAGACCCAGTATTAAATAAACTAGGTTTAAAAAGAGCTGAAAACTGGGCAAAGGTATTTAAAGACATCCCTTTTGATAAAATTTACTCAACAGACTACAAAAGAACTCAACAAACAGCATTTCCAACGGCATCTTCTAAAGGTTTAGATGTGCTAAGCTATGATGCAGAAAATTTATTTAATAAAAACTTCAAATATAAAACTGATAAACAAACTGTATTAATTGTTGGTCATAGCAATACGACACCAGCTTTTGTTAATGCAATTATTGGAAAAAAAGAACATTTGCAAATTGACGATAGCGATAATGGAAAGCTTTTTATAGTTACTGTAGATGAAGGTGTGGCCTCTTTAATTATTGAAAATCATAATGAATAATTAATCTAAAATAGAAACTGTTTTTTCAATTTCAATTTTTAATGCCAATTTTAATTCTCCATTTATAAATACACCATTAAGATCTAAAACATTAGAACTTTTTTTTAAATTATTTTTATTTTAGAAAAATGAGACAATATTTAAATCTACATATATTACACAAATAGTTTGCCTATTTTTGCAATGCTATGGCGATTCAGAAAACAATAAAAATAAAAAATAAAAAGGCTCGATTTGAATATGAAATCTTAGACAAATTTGTCGCAGGAATTGTTTTACAAGGAACTGAAATAAAAGCTATTAGAGAAGGAAAAGCATCTATTACAGAGGCTTTTTGCGAGTTTAGTAATAACGAATTGTTCGTTATTAACATGACCATACAAGAGTATTCGCATGCAGCACACTTTAATCACACCCCCAAAAGTGAACGTAAACTATTGCTCAATAGAAATGAATTAAAAAAATTAGAAAAGCAAGTTAAAAATTCTGGGCTAACCATTATTCCCTTATTAATGTTCACTACAGAAAAAGGGCTTGCAAAAGTTGAAATTGCAATTTGTAAAGGAAAAAAATTATTCGATAAAAGAGAAACCTTAAAAGACCGTGATAACCAACGTGATTTAAGTAGAATAAAAAAGGACTTCAATAAATAAGAATCTTATAGTTTCAAATCTAAATGAGTACTTCAAATAATTCGGAACCTAAAAAGAATTTAAAAGAACATTGGAATAAGGTATACACCAATAATCCAAAAGAAAAATTAGGATGGTTTGAAACTGATTTGAGTCCAATACTTAACTTAATCAATCAAACCAAAGTCACTAATGAAGCAAGAATCATTAATATTGGAGCGGGAAGCACCACGCTAATTGACGAATTAATTAACCTTAATTATTCCAATTTAATTGCTACTGATATCAGTGAAATTGCTTTAAAGGATTTAGTATTAAGGGTTGGAAAAGAAAACATAAATACCATAGTTGACGATCTTACAAAACCTCAATTATTAAAGCATATAGAACCAGTAGATCTTTGGATAGATAGAGCGGTACTTCACTTTTTTACAAACCCTAAGGAGCAAAAAAATTACTTTGAATTGCTTTCGAATACCGTAAAATTAAATGGATATGTCATATTAGCTCAATTTAATACTAATAGTGCTAAATTTTGTTCTGGACTCCCAGTTTTTCAGTATAATAAAGAATTATTAGAAAAGCAACTAGAAAGTAGTTTTACATTAATAGACTTTTTTAATTATACCTATACGATGCCTTCTGGCGACAAAAGAGAATACATTTACACACTCTTTAAAAAAAAAATAAAATGGGAAAACGTCTAAAAGAATTAAACCCTGCATTGCAAAACTTTATAGAAGATCAAAAAATATTTTTTGTTGGTACGGCAAGAAGTCAAGGCAGTGTAAATGTTTCTCCAAAAGGAATGGATACATTTAGGATTATTAATAACAGAAGTATTGTTTGGTTAAACCTTACGGGGAGTGGTAATGAAACAGCAGCTCATTTATTAGAAAATAACCGAATGACTATTATGTTTTGTTCCTTTGAAGAAATGCCATTGATCCTTAGGATTTATGGTAATGCTAAAATATATCATGAAAACGACAAAGAATACGGAAATTTTATTTCTCTTTTTGATGATTATGTAGGTGCTCGGCAAATTATAGAAATGGATATCAACTTAGTGCAAACCTCTTGTGGCTATGCAGTACCATTTATGGGTTTCAACGAAGAACGCTCTCAATTAAAAGATTCAGATATTAAAAAAGGAAGAGACGGAGTTAAACAATACTGGAAAGACAATAATACTAAGAGTCTTGATGGATATGAAACTAAATAATCTTTACTTAATTTCTAATTTTTGTTTTCTAATAAAGGTACAAATCGAAACTCCCCAAATTCTTCTTTATTAAATCCGGTTGCCGAAACACGTGTAAAAACAGTCATTATTTGGCTTTCACATCCAACAGGAATAACTAACCTAGCTCCTATTCTTAATTGTGCTAGCAATGGTTTTGGTACTAAAGGTGCACCAGCGGTTACGACAATACCATCAAAAGGCGCTTCTACTTTAAGTCCTTTATAACCATCACCAAATATGAGTTTTTTAGCCCTATAACCAAGTTTAGGCAAGAATAGTTTCGTTTTTTTGAACAACTCGTTTTGGCGCTCAATTGAGTAAACTTGCATACCCATTTCTAATAGAACTGCTGTTTGATAACCACTTCCAGTACCAATTTCCAAGATTTTGGATTCTTTTTTTACAGCTAAAAGTTCCGATTGTCTAGCCACTGTATAGGGCTGAGAAATGGTTTGATCGGCTCCAATTGGAAAGGCTTTATCCACATAAGCATGATCAATAAACCCGGAATCCATAAATAAATGACGAGGAACTTTATCGATTGCAATTAAAACTTCTATATCAGTAATACCCTTGTTTTTAAGGGTAGCTACTAATTTTTTCCGCATTCCTTTATGGGTAAACGTATCTTGCAAGGATTAATTTTTATAAAGTTTAACAATTTTTGATTTCTGTTCTGAAAATATATTTAAAAAATATATTCCAGAGGGTAGGTTTTAATTTAAACAAATGTACAAACTTAAGCTGCGAAGTCATAGATTGTAAATAAAAAAACATTCTTATTTTTTGCATTAACAACAAGTCAATAACTAAGCGACTTTATAAGATCATTTAGATAAATACTATTATCTTTGTAAAAAACAGATTTCAATGTTAAACGCAGGAGTTTTAGGCGCAGGTCACCTAGGTAAAATTCATTTAAAGCTATTAAATCAATCTACAAAATACAATCTTGTTGGTTTTTATGATTCCGATTCTGAAGCAGCAAAAAGGGTTTCAAAAGAATTTGGTTATAAAATTTTTCCTACAATGGAGGATTTAATTGAAGCTTGTGATATGGTTGATGTAGTAACTCCTACGCTATTTCATTTTGATTGCGCAAAAAAAATTCTAGATGCTGGTAGGCATTTATTTATAGAAAAGCCAATTACAAAAACCGTTCAAGAGGCTGAAACTATTAGAGAATTGGCTAAAAAAAATGGAGTTAGAGGACAAGTAGGTCAAGTAGAACGATTTAATCCAGCTTTTACTGCAGTAAATAAACAAATTGATAATCCAATGTTTATTGAGTCACATCGTTTAGCAGAATTTAACCCCAGAGGTACCGACGTATCGGTTGTATTAGATTTAATGATTCATGATATTGATGCCATTCTAAGTGTAGTAAAATCTAAGGTAAAAACAGTGACTGCAAACGGCGTTTCAGTAATAAGCCAAACACCAGACATTGCCAATGCTCGGATTGAATTTGAAAATGGCTGTGTAGCTAATCTTACTGCTAGCAGAATCTCGATGAAGAATATGAGAAAATCTAGGTTTTTTCAAAAAGACGCCTATATCTCTATTGATTTTTTAGAAAAGAAATGTGAAGTGGTAAAAATGAAAGATGCTCCCAAGAATCCAGATGATTTTGCGATGATTTTAACCAATGCAGAGGGAGTTAAAAAACAAATTTATTTTGAAAATCCAACTGTAGATGCTAACAATGCCATTTTAGATGAATTAGAAGCATTTGCAGATGCTATTAATACGAACACCACGCCTATTGTAACTTTAGCACAAGGAACGGAAGCCCTAAGAATTGCAATGCAAGTAATAGAAAACTTTAAAGAAATATAAAATTAAGTTTAATTAAAAAATACCCGTATACGCGGGCCTAAATATGAAAAATATTGCAGTTATAGGAGCAGGAACTATGGGAAATGGTATTGCTCACACCTTTGCTCAATTTGATTATAAAGTACAACTAATTGATCTTTCAGAAAATTCATTGAAAAAAGGAATAGCGACTATTACCAAAAATTTGGATAGGATGATTGCTAAAGGAAGAATTACTGAAGAAGATAAATTACGTACTCTTAATAATATAAATACCTGCACTAGTTTACAAGAAGGGGTCAAATATTCAAGTTTAGTAGTAGAAGCAGCAACAGAAAATTTAGAGTTAAAACTAAATATCTTCAAAGATTTAGATAAATTTTGCCCTGAAGGTGCGATTCTAGCGAGTAATACGTCTTCTATTTCTATCACACAAATTGCTGCAGTAACATCTAGACCTGAAATGGTCATTGGGATGCACTTTATGAACCCCGTTCCAATTATGAAATTAGTTGAAATTATAAAAGGTTATAATACGTGTCAAGAAACCTATGATATAGTAAATGGAATTACAGAAAAATTAAATAAAACACCTGTTGAAGTTAATGATTATCCTGGTTTTGTTGCAAATCGTATTTTAATGCCTATGATTAACGAGGCTATTGAAACCTTATATAATGGTGTTGCTGGTGTTCAAGAAATAGATACTGTAATGAAATTAGGAATGGCTCACCCAATGGGACCTTTACAATTAGCAGATTTTATTGGATTGGATATATGCTTGTCTATTTTAAATGTAATGTATGATGGATTTAAAAATCCAAAATATGCTCCTTGTCCATTATTAGTCAATATGGTTAGCGCTGGAAAACTAGGTATTAAAAGTGGAGAAGGATTTTACGATTACAGCGGAAGCAGAAGAGCTGAAAATGTATCAAAGCAATTCATATAATTTTATAGTAGTATTTTTAAAATAAAATACTAAAACCCAAATACCATGGCAAAAATTATTCCTTTTAAGGCGGTACGACCTACTCGAGACAAAGTGGGATTAATTGCTTCTAGATCTTATGAAAGTTATTCTACGAAGGAAAAAAATGCCCGATTAAGAGACAATCCATTTTTATTTTTACATATTGTAAATCCGGGATATAAATATCAAAAAACAATTACTGGAGAAAGACGCTATACATTAGTTCGCAATCGATACAGAGAATTTAAAGAAGATGGTTCTTTTATACAAGATGAAAATTCATGCTTTTATTTTTATAAGATTATAAGTAAAGAGGGTCATGAGTCCAATGGTATTATAGCTGGAGCAAGCACCTTAGATTATCAAAATAATATTATAAAAAAGCATGAAAACACGTTAGTACGGAAAGAAATTATATTCGAACAATACTTAAAAACTGTTGGATTTAATGCAGAACCCGTTTTACTCACCTATCCAGATAATGATCAATTAAAAAAAATTATAGAATCTGTAATGCTGTCTAGAGCAGAATATGAATTTACGACCACTTATAGAGATACTCATTACGTTTGGAATGTAGATGATGAAAAGGTTATTAAAAAAGTAGAAGCTATTTTTTCAAAAATGAATAAACTTTATATTGCTGATGGTCACCATAGATCTGCTTCTTCTAGCTTATTAGCAAACCATTTAAAAAATGAAAATCCAGATCATAATGGAGAAGAACCTTATAATTTCTTTATGAGTTATTTAATTCCTGAAAGTGAATTGCAAATTTACGAATTCAATAGATTAATTAAGGATCTAAATGGTTTGAGCAAAGAAGAGTTTTTAATTTCTATTGATGAATTTTTTAGGATTAAAAATCGAGGAAATAATTATTATAAACCCAGTAAAAAACATCATTTTAGTATGTATTTAGATGGTGAATACTATTCTTTATACTTACGTAAAGAAGAATACGAAATTAAAAACTCTTTAGATACTCTCGATGTACAAATACTATTCGACACTATTTTAAAACCAATACTAGGGATTAATGATTTGCGTAATGACAACCGAATTGAATACCCACACGGTAAAACAGATTTAGCCTATATTAAATCGATGATAGATTCAAATAAATTTGCTGTTGGTTTTAGCTTACTTCCAATAACGATTCAAGAATTAAAAAATGTTGCTGATGAGGGATTAACTATGCCTCCAAAAAGCACTTTTATAGAGCCTAAATTACGCAGTGGAATAACAATATATGAATTTTAGAACATGAGTATTTCAGAAAATATATTAAAAATAAAATCCAAACTTCCTGAAGGTGTTTCTTTAGTAGCAGTTTCAAAAACCAAACCCATTAGTGATCTGTTAGAAGCTTATAATGTAGGACAACGTATTTTTGGGGAAAATAAAATTCAGGAAATGGCTTCTAAATATAATGAAATGCCAAAAGATATAGCTTGGCATATGATAGGCCACATTCAAAGAAATAAGGTGAAATACATGGCTCCTTTTGTGAGTTTAATTCATGGGGTTGATAGTTTACGATTGTTAACTGAAATAAATAAACAAGCTTTAAAAAATAATAGAATTATAGATTGTTTGCTTCAGGTAAAAATAGCAGCCGAAGAAAATAAATTCGGTTTATCAGAAAATGAAGTATTAAATTTATTAGGGTCAGAAGAAATTAAAACTTTTCAAAATATAAAAATTATTGGATTAATGGGAATGGCTACATTTACAAACAATCAAGAACAACTTCAGAAAGAATTTGAAATATTAAAATGTATTTTTGATAATCTTACTCATCTGAACTCTACTAATTATAATTTAAAAACGCTTTCTATGGGTATGAGTGATGATTACCCTATTGCTATAAAAAATGGAAGTACCATGATTCGAGTTGGAAGTTCAATTTTTGGTAAAAGAACTTAACATAAATTAAGAAATTGTACGCAATCCTAGACATAGAAACTACTGGTGGTAAATACAATGAAGAAGGTATCACAGAAATTGCCATTTATAAATTTGATGGTCATCAAATAGTTGATCAATTTTGTAGTTTAGTTAACCCAGAAAGAAACATTCAACCTTTTGTTATTAACCTAACAGGAATTAACAATCAAATGCTTCGGAATGCTCCAAAATTTCATGAAGTTGCTAAGCGAATTATTGAAATAACAGATAATTGTACTATTGTAGCGCATAATGCTCAATTTGATAATAGAATTCTTAGTACCGAGTTTGATAGATTGGGATATCCATTTGAGAAAAATATGCTTTGTACAGTTGAATTATCTAAAAAATTAATTCCAGATCTTCCCTCCTACAGTTTAGGAAAATTAGTAAGATCACTTGGCATTCCAATAACAGATCGCCATCGAGCTCAAGGCGATGCGAAAGCTACTGTAGAATTATTTAAGTTATTATTAGAAAAAGATATTGAAAAAGTAATTATTTCAGATACTATAAAAAAAGGCTCTAAAAGACAGTTAGCGCCTAAATTATTAGATATAATTGAAGCTGCCCCAACAACTATAGGTGTATATTATATGCATCGGAAAAATGGAAAAATTATTTACGTTGGTAAAAGTACTAACATAAAAAAAAGACTTATTCAGCATTTTACAGATGATAATAAAAAATCTAAAAAAATTCAACTTGAAGTAGTATCTGTTAGTTATGAAGGAACAGGAAACAATTTAATAGCTCAACTAAAAGAAAGTCAAGAAATAAAAAAGTTGAAGCCCATTTTTAATCACGCACTAAAAACAAGTATCTTTCAGAGTCAACTATATTCATATATGGATGATAATGGCTATGTAAACTTAAGAATTGAAAAAGTTCCAATGGAACAAGAAGAAGAAAAAAAAATAATTACAACATTCACTAATTACCAACAAGCAAAGAGTTTATTGTATAAAATAACAGATGAATTTCATCTTTGTCAAAAATTAAATCATTTAGAAAAAACAGAAGGAGCTTGTTTTAATCATGGCTTAAAAACCTGCCATGGGGCCTGTATTGAGTTAGAAACACCCATTGATTACAATACAAGAGTTCAAAAATTTATCGAAAAAAGCAGTTATGAATTTGATGATATGCTTTTAATAGATAAAGGAAGGTCTATTCAGGAACATTCTGTAATTTTAATTAAAAATGGAACCTATAGGGGTTACGGGTTTTTTAATCTTAATTTTCAAATTAACAATCCAGAAGTATTAAAATCTATTATAAATCCCATGGAAAATAATAGAGATACGCAACACATTATACAGAGTTATTTAAGAAAAAATAAAGTTCAAAAAATTCTAAAATTAGAATAGTTTTTAGATGAACAATCTTTTCCTTAACTTTATATTTTAATTACATTTTATCAAAAATTTACCAGAAAATAATTGGCGCAAAAAAATTCATGATATCATTTATGAAGCAGATACACCCTTGGGTAAGCTTTTCGATATTATTTTACTAATCCTTATTGTATTGAGTATTATTCTTGTAATGCTTGAAAGTGTTCAGGAATTTGATCAAAAATATCATGATGTGTTCTATTATGGAGAATGGGTCATAACCATCTTTTTTTCAATTGAATATGTTGCTAGAATTATTACTGTAAAAAGACCTTCAAAATATATTTTTAGTTTTTATGGAATTATTGATTTTCTTTCTACCATACCTTTGTACCTATCATTTTTTATAGTAGGGTCACAAACTTTAATAACAGTAAGAGCATTGCGATTACTGAGAGTTTTTAGAATACTAAAAATTACCCGTTATGTTGGAGAATCCAATAAATTAAAAAATGCATTAATACATAGTCGTGTTAAAATATTTATTTTTCTATTTACTGTTTTTATTATTGCTATTATATCAGGTACAGTGATGTATTTAGTTGAAGGCAAAGAAAGCGGATTCACAAATATCCCTGTTAGTATATATTGGAGTATTGTGACACTAACTACAGTTGGATATGGAGATATTGCTCCAATAACACCATTAGGCCAATTAATTTCTTCTTTTATAATGATTTTAGGTTATGGTATCATTGCTGTTCCTACCGGAATTGTAAGTGCTGAATATTCAAGAGCTAAAGATAAACAAGTACATGTAAACACAAGGGTTTGTAGTCAATGTCATGAAAAACTACATGTAGATGATTCTAATTATTGCCATCATTGTGGGGCAATATTATATCCAGAAATAAAAAATTAAATTGCAAAATAAAAAAATACTTATATGTATTGTTGGTCCTACTGCCATTGGTAAAACAGCACTTTCTATTAAAATAGCCAATCATTTTTCTACTGAAATAATATCTGCAGATTCAAGGCAATTTTATAAAGAAATGAATATAGGAACTGCGGTTCCATCTTCTAAAGAATTAAAAAGTGTTAAACATCACTTTATACAAAACAAAAGTATTTTTGAAGACTATAATGTTGGAAGTTTTGAAAAGGATGCAATTCAATTATTAGGCAATCTATTTAAAATAAATCCAATAACTGTTATGGTAGGAGGATCTGGACTCTATATCGATGCTATTATTAAAGGGCTAGATAAATTTCCTGAAGTTTCTCAAGAGATAAGAATTGCGCTTAATAATGATTATAACAAACTTGGAATTGAATTTCTTCAAGAAGAGTTAAAGCAAAAAGATCCCACTTATTATAATAAAGTAGATTTACAAAATTACCATAGAGTCATAAGAGCTCTTGAAGTTTGCAGGTATCAAAAGCTACCCTATTCTTCATTTTTAAATTCTGAAAATAAAACTCGAGAGTTTGAAACTATTTTTATTGGTTTACAAGCAGAAAGATATTTGGTTTATAACAAAATTAATCTGAGAGTTGATATGATGATTGATAAAGGTTTAATAGAAGAAGCAAAAGAATTACTTCCCTACAAAACATTAAATGCGCTACAAACTGTTGGGTACAAAGAATTATTTAAATATTTTGAAGGTAGCGCTACTAAAGAAGAAGCAATTGAAGAAATAAAGAAAAACACAAGACGATTTGCTAAAAGGCAAGGTACATGGTTTCGAAAAAATGAAAAAATTAATTGGTTTAATTATACTACTGGAGCTTCCGAAATCATTCAATTTATAGAAAACGAACTTCTCGTTTTTGAAAAGTAATCAAATATGGGAAGATGTCAAAAAATAACAATAATTAATATTCAACTTCGCTTTTTACCACTAATCTAAACCCTTCTCCATGTATATTAATAATTTCTACATTATCATCTTTACTTAAATACTTACGTAATTTAGCAATATATACATCCATACTTCGAGAAGTAAAATAATTATCATCTCTCCATATTTTCGTCAAAGCCAATTCACGAGGCATCAAATCATTTTTGTGCAATGCTAATAAACGTAGCAAATCATTCTCTTTTGGAGATAGTGTTATAGGGTTTTCTTTATTAAGCGTTAAGAAACGCAATCTTGAATTTAAGAAAAAATTTCCTATTTCAAACTCAAATACTTTACTACCTGCAAGAGTATCCGTGGATTTACGCTGAATAATTGCTTTTATTTTCATTAATAAAACTTCACTATCAAATGGTTTATTTAAATAGTCATCTGCTCCTACTTTATAGCCTCTTAACACATCTTCTTTTAAAGCTTTAGCCGTTAAGAAAATAATCGGGACTTCTTTATTTTTCTCACGAATTTCCTTTGCTAAAGTAAATCCATCTTTATATGGCATCATTACATCAAGAATGCAAAGATCAAAATCTCCTTTTTTAAATTTTTCAAATCCTTCCATTCCATTTTTAGCATGAGTAACATCATAGTTATTCATTGCTAGATAATCTTTAAGTACAGTTCCAAAGTTTGGATCGTCTTCTACTAAAAGAATTTTTTTGTTTTCAGTTTCCATATTATTATGATATTAAGTGTATTTTTATGCTAAAGGTACTGCCTTTTCCTTTCTCGCTATCTACGTTTATTCCTGCATTATGGTCGTCTAATATTCTTTTTACATAAGAAAGCCCCAGACCATGCCCTTTTACGTTATGAATATTACCCATTTGCTCTCTATAAAATTTTTCAAATATTTTATTTTGTACTACCTTACTCATTCCAATCCCCTTGTCTACAATTTTAAGTATAATGTTATTTCCTTCATTTTCGGTATATATATCTATTTCTGGAGCTACTTCTGTATATTTAATTGCGTTGTCAATAATATTCACTATTATATTAGTTAAATGAATATCACTCCCGTACACAGATGAATTTAAAGCATTTAAATGAGTTTTAATATAACCCCCTTTATTTTCTACAATTAAACTAACGTGCGTAATTGCATCCTCAATAATATAGTGTAGGTTCACTTCTCCCTTTTCTAAATCCAATTCATCATTTTCAAGTTTAGAAATACGCAATACATTCTCAACTTGAGTGTGCATTCTTTGATTTTCTTCTCTAATCATATTATGATACCTAGCAATAAACTCTTTATTATCTGATACTTTTGGATTTTTTAAAGCATCTAAAGCTAAATTTATAGTAGCAATAGGTGTTTTAAATTCGTGAGTCATATTGTTTATAAAATCAGTTTTTATTTGTGAAATCTGGCGTTGTTTCAGCAATTGTCTTAATGCACTTGTATAGGTTAAAATTATAACCCCAGTAAACAAAAGAGATAATATGGCCATTCCCATAATGGAATTCAACACAAAGTTTTCCTTATCAGAAAAATTTACATATAATTGAAAATTTGTTTTTATATCATCATTTACAAATAAAGGCACACCATAAGTAGAAGTAGGATCTAAAGTGAAATTTCTTGAACGAATTTTTGTAGCTAAACTATTGCTATAAACTGCATATTCAAAATTAGTACTCAATCCTAATTCCTCTAGTTGTTTAATAATTAATTTTTTAATTTTTTCACCTGACGTTCTTTTATGAATAGGTGTTTTAGATAAAATATTTTTATACGCATTTTCGAATTGATTTTGCTCATAGTCTTTTAAACGCTTAAAAGATTCAGTTTTGGTTTGAACATTTTTATTACCATCAATTCCAGAGGTAATTTTAGTAGTAACCTTTCGGCTAGTAATCTTTTTAAATTGAATACTATCCATATCTAAATTCAAGGCACTTGAAGATAACTTGTAATTTTCTTCTAAAACACCATCTGAAAAAATGTATATTTCATCATTTCTTTCATTAGTAATGGAATAAATAAGTTCGCTAAAACTAGCTTGATCTGATACTTGGATGGTATCAATTATACTATTATAAACATTATAGTATTTCTCAATTTCTTCTAATTGTATTTCTTTAGATACAGATATAAGTACTTGGCGAATATTTAAAGTAAATTGATCTTCTCTATTTTGGTATGAATTTTTTATCCAATATCCTTGTACAAAAATTATCCCTAACAAGGAGAGTGTCATTAATGCAATGAGTAATGAAAAAAGTTTATTATTCATAGTTCAAAAATAGAATTTTAACATTTAGAGAGTCCTCTATTTAACCAAATGTTAACAAAATATAATATTCTGTTTATTTTAATCTTTTTAATAAAAATAAATGCAATTCTTCCACTTTTTTTTGAGTATTTTTTAATAGTATGCTTTCAATTATAGCATCTGCTAATTGACTCTTTTTGTCATCACTCCATTGATTATTTATTCTATTTTCAATTTCTTTTCTGGTAAGCTGATCTCGTATTTTCACACGTTGTATACGATCTTCTAGAGGAGATGTAATTAAAATAGTGTAATCACATAGTTTATAACTGTTATTTTCAAAAAGAATGGCAGTTTCTTTAATACAATAAACTTCACTTTGTTTGCTCATCCATTTTTCAAAATGCTTGGCAACTTTAGGATGAATAATTTGATTTATTTTTTTTAATAATTCATTGTCATTAAAGATCTTGTTGGCTACAAATTTTTTGTTAATTCCTGATGACAAATATGAATTTTCACCCAAAAGAGCAATTATTTTTCTACGAATAACTTTAGAGGTATTTGTAAGTTTTTTAGCTTCAACATCTGCAATATAAACTGGAACTCCCAAATCTAAAAACATGGATGCAACTGTGGTTTTACCACTTCCAATACCACCTGTGAGTCCAACAATTTTCATTTAAAAATTAAATAATCAATTTTATTTTCTTGAATTTCAAGATTAATTATAGATGCTGGTTGATTCATTAAATGAGGTATCATAAAATCTTCTTGAATATTTTTTTTATCAAAATCACAAATTATAATAAAATTATTAGCAATAATCTTATTATAATTATCCATTGGTACATCGAAGCGTATTGTTACATTTTCGGGGACCAATTTTATTGATAGGTCCAAAGGTAAATTATTTACAACAACAGGAACTAATAATGTTTTTTGAGTAAATTCTTTTACAGAAACACGAAGCTTAACATTATCTTGTGAATAGGAAATACTAGTATCATTTGATATATTTAAATTAACTACAGTAGTAATATTTTCACTAACATTAATTAATTCTAACAATTCAGTTTTTATTTCGGTTAGCGTGTCTAAATGTTGTGTAGGACCAGAAATAGTTATAGAATCTGGAGTTAATTTATATCCTCCAATTGGTTTAAATCCGTTTTTAAACTGAATATTTTTAAACAAAGAAACTTTTACTTTTTTCGTTTTTAATTTATCTAGTAATACTTCCATATTTTCAATAGAAACATTATTAACAATAATATCATTTTTTAATTGTGAACTTATTATCCTTTTAAATTCACTATTAGAAATTACAAAATTAGATTCCCCTTCTTTAAAATATTTATGCAAATCAATATTTACAATTGGTTTGTTTAGTTTATAATATAAGAAATTAAAGCCACTGCTTGTGAAATAGAAAGTTACAAAATCATAGTTATTTTCTGAAACAATAACTCCGTGTGGAACATTAATATAGTGGATTTCTGCTTCTATGTTAGAAGTAAACTCGCGCGAAAATTTTGAAATAAACCAAATAAATGTCGTTACAAAAAGAAAAAGTAGAAACATCTTAGGCTTCCCTTTTTTTGTGTTATTTGTTTTACTTTCTGACATCAAATTAAATATATATTTATGTTAAAATTACTTAAAAAATAATTGAGGAAACTGTTTTTTAGGATCTCTTTTTAAAATACGTATATAAATAGTAGATTTTAAAAAAGCCGAGCCATATCCTATGAATTGAATAAAAAATGCCATAACAGATAATATACCGATGACTATACTCTTATTCTTAATACTAGAATCAACTAACACTATACTTGAATAAGTGGCTAAAGGGACTAAGAATAAAATATTAAAAACTATTCCAAAAAATAAAGAGTTAATAACAAAAAATATAAAAATAGTAGGAAACCAAAAAGTAATTTTAGAAGCTTTTGGATGCCAATTATTTAATATAGGCCTTACTAAACCAAACTTATAAACTTGTTTATAAAATTTTTTCCATGAAACCCTCCGTTTATGATAAACAAAAGCATTTGGTATAAATACAGTATGGTAATTTTCTTTTAAAATACGTTGTGACAAATCTGGGTCTTCACCAGGGTGAATCTTTGAAAAACCCTTTGTTTTTAAAAAGACTTCTTTAGAAATCCCCATATTAAAGCTTCTAGGTTCAAATTTCTGAATGCTTTTTTTACTTCCTCTAATACCTCCAGTGGTATAAAATGAAGTCATCGTATAATTAATTGCTTTTTGAAGTGTTGTAAAATCAATATTTGAAGAATCTGCTCCTCCAAAACAATGATAAAAATTATTATTTAAAAAAGCATCAACTGTGCTTAAATAATGGGACGGTAAAATACAATCTGAGTCCAAAATGATAAAATAATTACCTTTTGCCATTTGCATTCCAAAATTTCTTGAATCTCCAGGACCTGAATTTTCTTTAAAATAATAAGATATATTTAGGTTTTCTTTGAAATCTGAAATTATGTATTTGCAAGTTTTAATAGATCCATCCTCAATTATTATAATTTCATATGCTTCTTTAAAATCTAATTCCAAAAAACTTTTTAAAAGTTCTTTCACTTCCTCAGGTCTATTAAAAACAGGTATTATAAAAGAATATTTTAAAGAATTTAGCATGAACAAAGATATGCAAAAAAAAAGCCATCCATAATTACTTATAGATGGCTTCTAGTTTAAAAAAAATATTATTTCATAAAAGTTTCCATTACTTCATTACTAACTCCCATATTTGAGAATCCTCCATCATTATATAAATTTTGAAGTGTTACTCTTTTAGTTAAATCACTAAACATGGCAATAGTGTAATTAGCACAATCTAAGGCCGTGGCATTCCCTAATGGTGACATTTTTTCAGCATAAGCAATAAAACCATCAAAACCTTTTACCCCTTGTCCTGCTGTTGTAGGTGTTGGTGACTGAGAAATTGTATTTACCCTAACGTTCTTATCTCTTCCAAAAAAGTAACCAAAACTACGAGCAATAGACTCTAAATAAGCTTTATTATCTGCCATATCATTATAATCTGGAAAAACTCGCTGCGATGCCATATAAGTCAATGCAACAATACTACCCCATTCATTCATTGCATCTTTTTTATACAACACTTGCATTACTTTATGAAATGAACCTGCAGAAACATCCCAGCCTTTATGTGTGAAAGAATAATTCTGATCGGTATACACATTTCCTTTACGTACATTAACAGACATTCCAATGGAGTGTAAAACAAAATCAATTTTGCCTCCTAAAATCTCTAATGATTGATCAATTAGGTTTTCTAGATCTTCAATACTAGTTGCATCAGCTGGAATAATTTCAGAATTAGTTTTAGCTGCCAATTCTTTTATTTGCCCCATTCTCATTGCAATAGGTGCATTTGTTAAAACAAATACCCCTCCTTCTTTATGAACTTGTTCGGCTGTTTTCCAAGCAATTGAATTTTCATCTAAAGCCCCAAAAATAATTCCCCGTTTTCCTTTTAATAAATTATATGCCATCGTTTTTTATTTTTTACGATTGTAAATATACGCTTTAATTCAATAGTTCTTTTGCTTGATTTATTGCTGAAATAGATTTGTTTTTACCTCCAATCATCTCTGCAATTTCAGTGATTCTTTCTTCTTTTGTTAATGTTTTTAATTTTGTCTGAGTTATCTGATTAACATCTTCTTTGAAAATTTTTATATGTTGATTTCCTACTGCTGCCAATTGAGGTAAATGGGTAATTACGAAAATTTGCATTGTCAAACTCATTTCCTTTAAAATTTCTGCCATTTTATAGGCTATTTCTCCTGAAACACCAGAATCTATTTCATCAAAAATAGCAGTTGGCAACCTTTTATATTGAGCAATTACCGCCTTAAAAGAAAGCATAATCCTACTTAATTCTCCGCCTGAAGCTACTTTATTTAATGGACCAAAATTATGCCCTTTATTTGCTGTAAATAATAATAATAATGAATCTGTACCATTATTCTTGAAAATAGTAGTTGATGTTAATTCAAACTTAAAAGTTGCATTAGGCATCCCCAAGTCATTTAGTGTATTTGTGAGTTTATTTTTTAGAGTAGGAATTACACTTAGGCGTTTTTTATGAATTTTATCAGCAAGAGCTTTTAACGTTTTATGCAAGTTTTCTTGAAATATTTCTAGTTTTTTAATCTTTCCATCAAGGTTATTGGTGATTTCAATTTTTTCTTCTAAGACTGTTTGAATTTCGAGTAGTTGAGTAATTGTAGCAACAGTATGTTTTTTTTGCAATTTATAAATAGTCTGAAGTTTTTCATTAATTTCATTTAGTAATGATGGGTCAGCCTCTATACTCGAAGATAAATTAATCATTTCCTCAGAAACATCATCCATTTCTATAATTACACAATTTAATCGTTCGTATAAATTTCCAAAATCTGAAGAAACAGTATTCAGTTTAACAAGTAAATTTCTAGTTTCTTTTAAAATATTTAAAGCTCCATACTGCTCTTCATTTAGCAAACCATTTACAGATTTTAATGTTTCTTGAATAGCTTCGGTATTATTAAGTTTACTATAGGTTTCTTCTAAAACATCTTGGTTTGCATTTTTTAAATTAGCTTCCACCAATTCATCATATAAAAAAGTATTATAATCCAACTCCTTTGATGCGGATTCTTTTTTATAAACTAATTCTAAAATTGTTTCTGAAACCTCCTTATAGTCTTTTAGTTTTTCAGAATAGTTTTCCGACAACACCAAGTTACCAGCTAAAATATCTAAAATTTCTAATTGATATGCTTCTGATAATAATGAAAATGTTTCATGTTGACTATGGATATCTACTAAATGATTTGATATTGAATGAAGTTGAGAAAGAGTCACCGGTGTATCATTTACAAATGCTCTTGATTTACCAGAGGGTAAAAGTTCTCTTCTAATAATAGTATGTGTATCAAAATCAAGTTCACATTTATTAAACAAAATTAAAAATTTACTTTTCTCTAATACAAACTCTGCCTCTATAATACATTTTAAGGCGTTATTCCTTATACTATTTAAATCTGCCCTTTTACCTAAAACCAATGAAAGAGCACCTAAAATAATTGATTTCCCTGCACCTGTTTCTCCTGTTATTGATGTTAGTCCTGAAGTAAAATCAACACAGACATCGTCTATAAGAGCAAAGTTTTTTATGGATAGTTTAGAAAGCAAATTTTATTTTTTAAAAAAAAACATTTTTAATCTCTAAAGTAATTTAACTAATTACTTCTATTTAAAGATATGTCCTAGTATTTTATCTCGGCCCAATTAGATCTTTTGGTGGGAGCCATTTTATTTAAATTATTAATAAGCCTGGTAATATCAATGGCAGGACCATCTGAATATATACTTTGAATTTCATCTGATTTCGCATCAAAAAAAGTACGTAACAAATATGAGTTTGGCCTTCTGTCATTTATTCCTTTTAGAATATTTATAGCATTTGCAATATTAGATTTTGCAATTTTTGAAGATTGAGGCATTAAATCTAAACCCTTCCTATGATATTCGTACATAGCAGTATGATACTCTGCATAAACCTGTGAAAGTAATGCATCGTTGATACTATATCTTGACTGCTTACCGTCTATAGATTTCCATCCTATAAAACCACTACTTGCAGCAGTATTTACAATTTGTTTTGCTATTGCGAAATAAGGTTCTCCGCCATTTAATTCAAAAGTGTCAGCATCTAAACCAATAATTGTATAAACATGAAAGGCAATAACAGAAATCAGATTTGAAGTAAAGTTATTCACATTGAAAACTAAAGGTTGAAACTCTACATAACTAAAATTAAATTGCTTATCGTTATAATTGTAAATTGGACTTGTATAGGAAGATCCATAAACAGGTCTAGATGCCTGTATTTGTATAGTAGCTTTAAATAAATTTGAATCGAAATCAGAAATTATAATAGATATATTACATTCTATTTTTTCTTGATTTTTATAATTTTTATCAGTCCATGCAGTAGTATTTACCAATTCAGTTAACTGAGTCTCTAAAGTTCTAAATATATTATTATTAGGCTGCCCTGTTTGTTCAGCATTAATATATACTGAACAATTTAACTCTTGAGCATAACTAAATATTGATGTAAAAAAAATGGATACAAAAAGTAAATTTTTAAACATATAATTCTTTTATAATGTGTTGTAAAATATCGTTTGCAACTTCCTTCTTTAATTTAACATTAAAAGAAACTATTTTATTGTCTTTAGATATCAACGTTATTTTATTAGTGTCAGATTTAAAGCCTGCACCTTTATCATTAAGCGAATTTAACACAATTAAATCTAAATTCTTTTTTTTCAATTTTGTTTTTGCATTTTCTAATTCATTTTGAGTCTCCAATGCAAATCCAACTAAGTACTTATTAGATTTTATTTCACCTAATGAAGCCAATATGTCTTTAGTCTTATTTAACTTGATAGTTAAAATTTCTTCTTTTTTCTTAATTTTATGAAGAGCTTCTTCATTGGGTGTAAAATCAGCTACGGCAGCACTTAAAATAGCAATATCACAATTTTTAAAATAGCGATGAGTTGCTTTAAACATTTCATCTGCAGAAACTACATTGATTACACGTATCGCTTCATTATTTATATCTAAACTAACTGGACCTGAAATTAAAGTTACTTGAGCACCCAAATTTGCAGCTACCTCTGCAATAGCATATCCCATTTTTCCACTGGAATGATTTCCAATGAATCGCACAGGATCTATAGCTTCATACGTTGGTCCAGCTGTAATTAATAGCTCTTTATCTTTTAAAGGAAGTGCATCTAAAATATATTTTTCGATTAATGAAACAATATCTTCAGGTGATGCCATTCTTCCTTGTCCTTCTAATCCACTAGCCAATTCTCCAATAGCTGCAGGTATTTGAATATCACCAAAATCATTCAATATTTTAAAATATTTTAAAGTAGAAGGATGTTTGTACATATCTAAATCCATTGCAGGGGCATAATATACAGGACATTTAGCAGATAAATAAACTGCTAATAACAAATTATCGCAAGTACCATTAGCCATTTTGGACATGGTGTTTGCTGTAGCAGGAGCAATTAAAATCAAATTTGCCCAAAGGGCTAATTCAACATGGTTATTCCATTGGGCATTTTCATTATCTTCTTTTGTAAAAGAAGAATAAACTTTATTCTTAGATAATGTAGAAAGTGTTAAAGGGGTAACAAACTCTTTAGAAGTAGGAGTCATCACAACTTTGACATTGGCTCCTTTTTTTATAAGAAGTCGAACTAGAAAAGCAGATTTATAAGCAGCAATACCGGCAGTTACACCAAGTAAAATATTTTTACCACTTAAAACTGACATTTTTTATTTTTCTAATTCTTCGTCTTGAGTATTTCTATAGTAGATTTTATCATCTAACCATTCTTGAACAGCAATTGCATGCGGTTTCGGTAATTTTTCATAAAATTTCGAAACTTCAATTTGCTCTTTATTTTCAAATATTTCTTCTAAGCTATCATTATAAGTAGCAAACTCATCTAATTTTTCTAACAATTCTTTCTTAATATCTTCATTAATTTGAACTGCTCTCTTAGAAATAATAGAAATTGCCTCATAAATATTATTTGTTGGGGCATCTATTAAGTTCTTGTCAATAGTAGTAGTGTTTGAAGGCGCTTCAGTTTTCTTTAAATCTTTCATATATTTATTATTAACTCGGAACTTCTGACGTTCCTAATCTTATTTCTATATCTATTATTATTTCGTTTGCCTGTTCTAATAACTCACTTTCACTAAAATATTTTACAAAATCAGCATAATATTCTGAGGCCTTTATTAAACGCTCATCAACCTTTTGTGGCACACTTTGCAAAGCTAATTCATATGCAGCTTGAAATCGCCAAAAATAGGCATCTATTCTGTAAATAGATCCTGGATGATCACTAATAAAATTTTCAAAAGCAGCTATTGCACTTTTATAACTATTTAAAGCCTGTCCGGTTTTTAAATATTGAAAAGCGATTTCAATATCTTTTTTCTGCAACTTTAAGATTAGCTCATTAACTTTCATATTTGCTACTTTACGATATTCTGAATCAGGATATGTGTCAATAAATGCTTGTAACTTTTCTAATCCAATATAAGTATCGGTTTGATCTAATGAATATCGAGGTGATAACTGATAATAACTAGAAGCAGATTTATAAGATGCCAATTCTATACTATCACTCTTAGGATAAGAAACTGTAAAACGCTCGAATTGGTAACCAGAAAGGTAGTAATCTTCAAGTTGGTAATAAGTATTTGAATACATAAACATTAACTTTTCAGCTTGTGGCTTTCCCCTATAAACTGGAACAACTTGTTCCATAAGCTTTAATGCTTTTTTATATTTACCCTTATTATACAAATTTTCTACCATTGCATATTTTAACCCAGAATCTGGATTTTTCAACATTTTTTGATATTCACCGCAAGAACTTATAAAAATGACAAATAATAATAGTAAGATACTCTTTTTCATAATTTTAAAAAACATCGTGCAAAAGTAATCAAATTAAAGAGATTACAAAAACTTATTAGGGTACTAAAATAGAGCTCCTTTTATTGTTATTCCTAGTGATTTTGAAATTTTTAACTTGAAATAAACTTAGGTCCTTAAGAAATTTGAAATAAAAGCATCTATTTTACCTTGTAAATCTTTGCTAATACTAACTAATGGCAAACGCACAGTGTCTCCACAAATTCCTAGACTTTTGAATACTGCTTTTATTCCAGCTGGATTTCCTTCTTCAAAAATATAATCTATTGCAGGAGCTAACTTATAATGAATTTTATATGCTTCTTCTGCTTTTTTATTAAGCCCTAGTTTTACCATTTCTGAAAATTCTTTTGGAAAACCTTCTCCAGTTACAGAGATAACTCCAGCACCCCCAGCTAAAACCATTGGCAATGTGATCATATCATCACCGGAAATCACAAGAAAATTTTTTGGACATATAGCAATTAAATTCATTGCTTGTACAATATCTCCAGCTGCTTCTTTTATAGCTACTATATTTCCAAAATCCGTCGCAAGTCTTTTTACAGTTTCAGGTTGAATATTGGAAGCTGTTCTTCCTGGTACATTATAAACTATAATTGGTTTTTCTGAAACTTCTGAAATAGCCGCAAAATGTTGATAAATTCCTTCTTGACTTGGTTTATTATAATAAGGTGAAACAGAAAGTATTGCTGTAAAAGCTGAAACATTAGTGGTCTTTAATTCTTCTATTACGGCTTGTGTATGGTTACCTCCTAGACCTAACACCAATGGCAATCTTTCAGCATTTGTTTCTATGATTGTATCTATGACCAATTGTTTTTCTGGCTTTGATAAGGTAGCACTTTCAGCCGTAGTTCCTAAAATAACTAAATAGTCAATTCCGTTAGCTATACTATAATTCACAACGCTTTGTAAGCCTTCAACATCTATTGTTAAATCTTCTTTAAAAGGAGTTATTAGAGCAACTCCAGTTCCAATTAATTCTTTCATGTGTCTATAATTATTATAATAAAAAGTTTCAACAAGCTCGTTTAATAATCATCTTCTTTAAACAGGTATCTTTTAATTTATTTTATTTAAGATTCGGAAATATTTTAGCAATTCTTTTTTTATAACACTTATTTTCAATGGATCTACATCAATTAACAAATCAAAAAGGCGATTGTCAATTTCTTTAAAACCCACTTTAAATTTTGCGTTACTTTTAGATATCATTAGATCTAAATAATTATTTTTAGTGTGATAGTAACCCACTAAAACATCAAAAGGAGTTTCTAAAAACTCATTTGCATTTTTATTGTGAATCTTGCCTTTCCATGAAAAATGTTTATTATTAATTTTATTTTGATGCAATGTTGGAGTTTTAGTTTTTACTTCTGAAAAAAAAAATATTTTCACATCTTTTTCAGGCAATCCAAGCTCTTTAGAAATTTCATAAAAACTTTCAAAAGCAATATTTATTTCTTCATCAACTAAAAAACCTATGGAATGTAATTGATCGTTAATTTTAGATACATCTCTGTTTTCCAAATTTTTATCAATACTTTTTTTTAGAAATATTTTTTGAAATCTTTTTAACATATAACTAGTACAATTCAATACAAAAATAAAGCATTAGCTTGAAGTATTAATCAATTTATGAAATCATTAATAAAAAATCATCTTCTGTTATTATAGCGATTCCTATGTCTTCAGCTTTCGTTCTCTTACTAGGTCCCATTTTATCTCCAGCAATAACAAAATTTGTTTTTTTAGAAATGGAACTTGATACTTTTCCCCCATTTTGTTCAATTAATTGTTTTAATTCATTTCTCGAAACTTTGATAAATATTCCAGAAATAACAAAAGTATTGCCCTCAAGTTTATTGGTCTGGTTGCTTAATTCCTTTTCAGAAATTTCTAATTGAACTCCATAGCTTTTTAGGCGATTTATGATATCATTGTTTTCAAATAACGAAAAGAAATCTACAACACTTTTTGCAATAACGTCTCCTATCTCATCAACATTAATTAATTCCTGTTCTGATGCACTTGCCAATCCATTTATACTTTTGTAATGTTTAGATAACTTTTTAGCTACAGTTTCACCAACATATCGAATACCTATAGCAAACAATACTCTTTCAAAAGGGATGTTTTTAGAAGCTTCAACACCCGCAATTAAATTTATAGCACTTTTTTCTGCCATCCTATCTAAAGGTAAAATATCAGATACGGTTAATTCATATAAATCTGCATAATTTTGAATTAGACCATTTTCAACTAATAATGAAACAGTTTCGGAACCCAATCCATCAATATCCATTGCTTTCCTAGAGATATAATGCTGAATTCTACCTATGATTTGTGGCGGACATCTATCGGTATTTGGACAGAAATGCTTGGCGTCTCCTTCTTGTCGTTGTAGCTTTGTATTGCATTTAGGACAATGAGTAATGTATGCTGTAGGTGAAGAATTTTTAGTTCGTTTTTCTAGATCTACTCCAACAATTTTAGGAATAATCTCTCCTCCTTTTTCTACAAAAACGATATCATCAACTCTAATGTCAAATTTTTCGATTTGATCTGCATTGTGCAAGGAGGCCCTTTTAACAATAGTTCCAGCTAACGCTACTGGTTTTAAATTAGCAACCGGTGTTATTGCACCAGTACGCCCTACTTGGTAAATAATTTCTTTTAAAACAGTTGAAGCTTTTTCTGCTTTAAATTTATAAGCAATTGCCCAACGTGGAGCTTTTGCTGTGTAACCTAATTCTTCTTGTTGAAATAAGTTATTTACCTTGATTACAACGCCATCGGTTTCATAAGGTAGTTCATTGCGATGTTCATCCCAATAATCAACAAATTCTATGACCTCAGAAATACTATTTGCTACTTTTGCAATGGATGGTACTTTAAATCCCCATTCTCTGGCTTTTTCTAAGCTTTCAAACTGAGTGTTAATAGGCAATCTTTCTCCAATAATATGATACAACAAACAATCTAAAGGTCGTTTAGCTACTTCGCTACTGTCTTGTAATTTTAGACTTCCTGAAGCTGTATTTCTTGGGTTTCTATAGGGTTTTTCTCCTTCTGAAATGCGCTCTTTATTCATTTTATTAAACCCTTTAAAAGGCAAAACAATTTCACCTCTAATATCAAAACGATTTGGATAAGTTCCTTTTAAAACTAACGGAATTGAATTAATGGTTTTTATATTAGTGGTAACATCATCTCCATGATAACCATCTCCCCTTGTAACTGCTCTTAATAACTTTCCATTTTCATAGGTTAAACTAATGGATGCCCCGTCGTATTTGAGTTCACAAGTATATGCTATTTCTCCATCAACTAATTTTTTAATACGGGTTTCCCAATCTTCTAAATCTTCTTTAGAATATGAATTAGACAAAGAATACATCCTATAATCATGCGTTAGGCTATTGAAATTTTTAGTAATCGCTCCTCCTACTCTTAGTGTGGGTGAATTTGCATCATAAAACTCAGGGTGGGTATCTTCTAATCTCTTAAGTTGTTTAAGTTTTATATCAAAATCATAATCTGATATTGTAGCATTATCCAGTACATAATAATTATAATTATGCTGTATTAACTCTTCTCTAAGATTATTAATTTGTTCTTTTATATTCATTAATTAAACTTATTGCTTTAACTTATTGCATGCCAAGTATTTATATTTAATTTGGAAACAAATTAGTCCGTATTTAATCTTTAGTAGGCGTATTGACTATGATTCTAGTCGCTTTGCCTTTCTATCTTTCCATTTTTTTAGTTCTCCTAAACTGTTTAACAATACAGAAATTACTACAGCAGCTATCTTGATATTTCTTTTTCGTTTATTCTCTTTTTCATCTGCCATATAAAGGTTTTATTGGTTAACTATTTACAGGTTATTCGCCTTGGTGTAAAGATTTAAAAATTATGTTAAAGAACCAAAGTTAATAAGCAGGAATATTAGGACCTTTCATTAGTTAGCCATTTTGGTTTTTGAGGGATTTTTAAAGTTTTTCATTTTTTCAAGTAAATGATCTATTTGATCATCAACTATTAATAGTCCTAAATTATCCATAGATAAAAAACCTTTTTCAACCATTTTTTCAAGCATTACTATTAAATCATCGTAATAATGATTCACATTTAACAATCCAATTGGCTTGGAATGAAGTCCTAATTGCAACCAAGTTAATAGTTCGAAAAGTTCTTCCATAGTTCCTATTCCACCAGGCATTGTAATAAAAGCATCACTCCTATTTTGCATCAATAATTTCCGCTCATGCATGTTTTGAGTAGTAATCAATTCAGTAAGTCCCATATGAACCACTTCTTTTAATTTTAAAAACTCTGGAATGATACCAATCACTTTTCCTTCATGAGCTAAAGTAGATTTTGCTACTAAACCCATTATACCAATTTTCGAAGCTCCATATACCAATTCTATATTATTAGTAGCTAAGAACTTTCCTAATTGTGTTGCAGCTTCAATAATTTTAATATCATTTCCTTCACTACTCCCACAAAACACACAAATACTAGTTAGTTTTCTCATTGTTTATACATTTTATCATTCTATCTTTTTTAAAAATATCTTTTCTTATTTTGATATCTTTAAAACCTTCAAAAATCAACATTTCTTTCATCTCCCTACTAAGATATTCATTTATTTCAAAATAAAGCGTTCCCTCTGGTCTTAAATATAGTTTACTTAATTGAGCAATTTTTCTGTAAAACAGCAATGAATCTTCATCTTTTACGAACAATGCTATAGCAGGCTCATGGTTAATTACATTAGGCTTCATAAGTTTTTTTTCTACTATTCTTACATAAGGTGGATTAGAAACGATGGTGTTAAATTTCACATCTTTAAATGTCAGTTCCCAAGCATTTTCGTTTAAAACATCTGCATTAACAAAAGTAACATCAACTTTATTTAACGCTGCATTTTGTTTAGCAACTAACAAAGCTTCGGCAGAAATATCCAAGCTATAAACTTTTGCTTTTGGCAAATACTTTGCCAATGAAATGGCTATACAACCACTTCCAGTTCCTATATCAAGTATGGTAGCTTCTTTATTTTGATTTTCATCAACAATCCAATCAACTAATTCTTCCGTTTCTGGCCTTGGAATCAAGACACTCTTGTCAACCATAAGAGTCAGTCCGAAAAACTCTGTGTCTCCTGTGATGTATTGAATTGGTTCAAAATTGCCCAAACGATAAATAGCCTTGTTAAATGCTAATTTAGCTGCTTCTGAAATTTCTTTTTCTGGTTGAAGTGCAATTGCAATTTTCGACAAACCCAATTGTTTTTCTGCAAGTAAATAAAAAAAGGATAGCACTTCTTCTGAAGCATATAAATGCGCTATTGAGCTAATAAAGTATGTTTTTAATTCTTTTAAATTCAAAACTTATAATTCTTTTAGCATATGCACTGGACATGAATAATGCCCTGTATTCCCCATAGGGCCATCTATATATTCAAAGTCATTTTTTAAATATAGTTTTTGAGCTGCTTTCATATATATCATTGTTTCTAAATAACAGTCTTTAAACATAAAATCCTTCGCTTTTTCAATACAAAGAGTCATCATTTTAATGCCTAAACCTAAACCCCTAGCTTCTTCTAAAAAATACATTTTTTGCAGTTCACATATATTTTCATCGCAATTGTCAAGTTTTGCTATTCCTCCACCACCAATTATTTGTCCATCTAATTCTATTACAAAATAGATAGCACGAGGTTTTTGGTATGCTTCATAGAGCGTATCTAATACTTTATCAGCATAAGCAGTACCTAATTTTGGAACTCCAAAATCAATTAAAACCTTACGTATAACCCTGGCTATATGCGGATTATCTATTTTTAAAATAGGACGGATAATTGGTTTCTTCATATAAATTAATCCTTGTATTTTTACAATGTGAAGATACACGAAAATTACATGTTGCGATGCATCCAACTTGCTGAAAATGGCTTAGGGATCACCTACCCAAATCCTTTAGTTGGAAGTGTTATCGTTTATGAAAATAAAATTATTGGTGAAGGCTGGCATTATCAATCTGGAATGCCTCACGCTGAAGTAAATGCGATTGCTAGTGTAAAAAATCAATCCCTTTTAAAAGATGCAACTATTTATGTAAGTTTAGAACCTTGTAGTCATTTTGGAAAAACCCCTCCGTGTGCTAATTTAATTATTGAAAAAGGAATCAAAAATATTATTATTGGAAGTATGGATCCAAATCCAAAAGTAGCAGGAAATGGAATAAAGCTTTTAAAAGATCATGGGAGTTATGTTGTTGAAAGAGTTTTGGAAAAAGAATGCAATAAACTCAACAAACGTTTTTTTACTTTTTTTAAAAAGCAGCGGCCTTATATTATTTTAAAATGGGCAGAATCTTCAGATGGATTTATTTCACCTAAAGCCAAAATTGAAAAACGTCCAGTTTGGATAACTAATAAAAAATCTAGACAATTAGTCCACAAATGGAGAGCTGAAGAATCCTCAATACTTATTGGAACGAATACAGCAATTGAAGACAATCCAAGTTTAACCACCAGAGATTGGGAGGGTAATTCACCTATTAGATTAGTAATTGATAAAAGCTTAAAAATTCCTATAGATGCAAACGTTTTTGATTTTAAGGCTAGAACTATTATTATAACTGAGGTAAAGAAAGAAAATGAGAAAAACGTTATTTACGAACTAATTGATTTTTCAAAAAATATAGCTACACAAATTATTGAGCTAATATATAGGTATAAAATTCAATCATTAATAGTCGAAGGTGGTGCAAAAACACTGCAAACTTTTATTGATAAAAACCTTTGGGATGAAGCTCGAATAATTAAAGGCATTCCTTTTTTTAAAGAAGGTACAAAAGCACCTTTTATAAATGGAAAAATATGTTCTGAGTCAAAAATCAAACAAGACACCTTTAAAATAATATTAAATGATTAAAACACTTATTTTTGATTTTGGAGATGTCTTTATCAACCTAGATAAAGAAGCTCCATATATAGAGATGAGGAAATTAGGTATTCATTCATTTTCTGATGAAATGATTGAAATCAATGAACTATATGAGACAGGGATTATTAGCACTTCTGCTTTTTTAGATTTTTATTGTAAAATATGTTTAAACACAACTAAAATTGAACTTTCTGAAGCTTGGAATTCTATTATTTTAGATTTCCCTGAATACAGACTTAAATATATTGAAGCTTTAGCAACTTCAAAAAAGTATCAATTAATATTATTGAGTAATACCAACGATTTACATATTGAAAAAGTAATTAAAAACATGACTCTAGAAAGGTTCCTACGTTTTAAAAACTGTTTTGATGCTTTTTATTTATCACAAGAGATCCATTTAAGAAAACCAAATTCTGATATTTATAATTTTGTTTTAGATACACATCAAATTAATCCAAAAGAAATTTTATTTATAGATGATACCAAAGAAAATACTGAATCAGCAAAAAAAATTGGAATTCATATCTGGAATATTATCCCAAAAAAGGAAGATATCGTAGATTTATTTATTTTAAAAAAAGATCTGTTTAAAAGAGATCAAATATAAAACTCAAAAAACACATAAATAATTGATTTATTTACTACTTAGTATTTTAGCCTCCACAATAATTTTCATCATATTTAAATTATTTGAAAAGTTTCATATAAATATTTTTCAGGCAATCGTTGTAAATTATTGTATTGCCTTTACAACTGGGATTTTAGCCTATAATGGAACAATTACAATTTCACAATTGCCAAATTTAGATTGGTTTTACTTCACGCTAATATTGGGAGCTTTATTTATCATTGTTTTTAATTTAATGGGAATAACAACCCAAAAAAATGGACTTTCAGTCGTTTCTGTTGCTACTAAAATGAGTGTTGTAGTTCCCGTTTTATTTGGACTTCTATACTATAACGAAAGTCTTGGTACTTTAAAGTTAATTGGTATTGCGATTGCTTTAATTGCTGTTTATCTTACTTCAAATAAATCTAAGCAAGGAATTAGTGTGAATAGAAAATTAATAGTTTTGCCCATATTAGTTTTTATTGGTAGTGGAATTATTGATACAAGCATTAAGTTTTTAGAAGATACTTATGTTGCAAATAACGACGTTCCCTTATTTTCAGCAATTATATTTCTTGCTGCAGCAATTATTGGTTTTATTATTATAATAATTCAAGTTATGAGCGGAAATTTTAAATTCGAATTTAAAAATGTTATTGCGGGAATATGCTTAGGAGTACCAAATTACTTTTCTATTTATTTTTTAGTAAAAACATTGCGAAGTGACATCTTAGAAAGTTCAGGAATTTTTGCAATCAATAATGTTTCCATTGTTACACTATCAACTTTCGCAGGAATTTTTATATTTAAAGAAAAACTTATTAAAAAAAACTGGATAGGAATAGGCTTGGCGATTTTAAGTATTATTTTAATATCAATATAATTGCAAAATATTATAGACTCATACAAAACCATCACACAAGCTTCAAAAGAAAGGTTATTTAAAGATAGAGGCAGTAAATTCTATGGCTATGCTTTTCCAGTTAGTAATGAAGAGGAAATTAAAGGAAAAATAGAACTTCTAAAAAAACAGCATTATAATGCTCGCCATTGGTGTTATGCATGGCAATTGGGCAAAAATTATGATCATTACAGAGCTAATGATGATGGTGAACCTTCAAATAGTGCAGGTATGCCAATTTATGGTCAACTGCAGTCATTTAATGTTACAAATGTATTGGTCGTAGTAGTTAGGTATTTCGGTGGTACAAAACTTGGAGTTGGTGGCTTGATAAAAGCTTATAAAAATGGTGCTAAATTAGCTTTAGAAAATTCAAACATTATTGATAAAACTATTAATGAAGAATTTTTGATAAAATTTGAATATCCAGAAATGAATACGGTAATGCGCATTATAAAGGATGAAAAAATCTCAATTATCAATCAGAAATTGGAATTAAATTGTGAATTTATAATTTCAATACGAAAAAAAGAGGCAGAAAAAGTTTTTGAAATTTTTGACAATACTTATAAAGTAGCTATTAAAATTATAGCAGAATAATTATAGATTCTTTAATTTTTCCAATAGATAATCCGGTGCTTTCATCAATTTTCTAGTAACACTATCTACGAATACTAATGTGGTAGTTGCTGTCACTAAAAGTTTATTTTCCTGGTTGTGAATCTCATAATAAAATTCAATCTTTACAGAGGGTGTTCTTTTTAAAATAGTCGTTATTTTTATAACATCATCATACTTAGCTGGATACTTATAATCTATGTTTAAATTAACTACCGGCAGTATCACAAGATTATCTTCCATAAACTTATAAGAGAACCCTAATGAACGCAACCAATCTGTACGTCCTTGCTCTAAATACTGAGCATAATTGCCATAATACACAACTCCCATTTGATCGGTTTCTGAATAACGAACTCTTAATTTAGTAAATGTCTTTTTCAAAATAAATTGAGAATATAAGAAAGTTTTGTTGTAGATTTATCAGGATCTTAAGATGAGAAAAAAAAAGTAAATATTCAATAGCAAAAGTATTTTTTTTATAACTTTTTTGTTCACATATTTGCAATGTTAAGAAATTGTTTAGGGCATTATCTATTTCTTAATAAAATAACCGTTAATATTAACTAAACAACTCGACTTTTACTATGAGCAAAACTGCTGACCAGGTTTGGAATAAATGCTTAACGTTTATTGAAGACAACATTACCGCTCAAGCTTACAAAACTTGGTTCGAACCTATAAAAGCTGCTAAATTAACAGATGACGCACTTAGCATTCAAGTGCCAAGTAAATTTTTCTACGAATGGCTTGAAGAACATTATGTTAAAATATTAAAAGTTGCATTAACCAAAGAATTGGGTGAAAATGCAAAATTAGTATATATTATTAAAATGGAAAACACTTACGGAAACAAACAACCGTTTACCGAAAAAATTCCTAGCTCTAATAGAAGCCATTTACGATCTCAAGAAGTAGATGTAGCTGTTAAGAATAAAAATCCAATGCTTAAGAATCCATTTATTATTCCTGGGATTCGAAATGTTAAAATAGAATCACAACTTAATGCAAATTATAATTTTGATAATTTCTTAGAAGGAGATTCTAATAGATTGGCAAGATCTGCAGGTAGAGCTATTGCTAACAAACCTGGAGGAACTTCATTTAACCCTTTATTAGTTTTTGGAGGCGTTGGATTAGGAAAAACTCATTTAGCACACGCAATTGGAGTTGAAATAAAAGATAAATATCCAGAAAAAACAGTACTTTATATTTCTGCTGAAAAATTTACTCAACAATATATTGAGTCTGTTAAAAAAAATAATAGAAATGATTTTATTCATTTCTATCAAATTATAGACATTTTAATAGTAGACGATATTCAATTGCTTTCTGGTAAAGCTGGCACTCAAGATGTTTTCTTCCATATTTTTAATCACCTACATCAAAATGGAAAACAAGTCATTTTAACTAGTGATAAAGCTCCAGTTGATATGATTGATATTGAACAACGTTTATTATCTCGCTTTAAATGGGGACTTTCAGCTGAATTGAACCATCCAGATTACGAAACAAGAGTTGCTATTATTAAAAACAAACTATATAGAGATGGTGTAGAAATGCCTGAAGATATCGTTGAGTTTTTGGCAAATAATATTAAAACAAATATTAGAGAACTAGAAGGAGCTATCATATCATTAATAGCACATTCTTCATTCAATAAAAAAGAAATCACGATTGATCTTGCGAAAAGAATCGTTGATAATTATGTAAAGAATACGAGTCGTGAAGTATCTATAGATTATATTCAGAAAATTGTTAGTGAATATTTTCAAATGGACGTAGACACTCTTCAATCAAAAACAAGAAAACGCCATATTGTACAAGCAAGACAATTAGCGATGTTCTTTGCTAAAAAATTAACAAAAGCTTCCTTAGCATCTATTGGATCACAAATTGGAAAACGTGATCATGCAACAGTTTTACACGCTTGTAAGACTGTAGATAACTTATCTAGCACTGATAAACAATTCAGAAAATACGTAGAAGATCTTAATAAGAAACTAACACTATAAAGTCAGTTTTATTTATTTAATTTTTCAGAGATGAAAATAAAAATTCTCATGGTATGTTTGAGAAACTATTGCCGTTCCTCATTAGCAGAAGGTATTTTAAAATATAAAATTGATTCTAATAACGTATTTGTAGATTCAGCTGGAACTGGACATTAGCATATTGGAAACAAACCCGATCAACGAAGTATTGAAGTAGCAAAAAAACATCAATTAAATATCACCGATCAACGAGGTAGGCAATTTTATAAATAAGATTTCGATGATTTTGATTATATTTTCGTGATGGATAATGCAAATAAAAAAGATGTTTTATTAATAGCTAGGAATGATTCAGATAAAGAAAAAATTTATTTAATATTAAATGAAATATTTCCAAACGAAAATATGAATGTTCCTGATCCTTATTATGGAGGTAGTGAAGGATTTCAAATCGTTTATGAATGTTTGATCTATCTTGTGATAGCATTGCCAATCGTCTTTAATTTATTATTTTAGTAAAAAAATAAAAAAAATTATGAAAAATAAAACGCTTACTTTACTATTATTATTAATTACTACATTTTCTTTTTCACAAGATATATACACTATTTTATTCGCAGATGGTTTTTCAAACCCTGTAGAAATGCAAAATGTAGGTGATGACCGATTATTTATTGTAGAGAAACGTGGAGTTATTGAAATACTTCAATTAGACGGAACGACTAACCCCACCCCTTTTCTAGACATACAAAATATTGTTTTAACACCCGGAGGTAACTATGATGAAAGAGGATTACTGGGTTTAGCTTTTCACCCAGATTATATTAATAATGGTTATTTTTATGTTAATTATATCGATAATTTTGGAAATACACAGATTTCAAGATTTTCCGTAAGTACAAGTGATCCCAGTATTGCAGATCCCGATTCTGAATTCCAAATTCTAGAGGTTGAACAACCCTACATTAATCATAATGGTGGCTGTTTACGCTTTGGACCAGAGGGATACCTCTATATTGGCTTAGGTGATGGTGGTAGTGCTGGTGACCCTGAAAATAGGTCACAGAATTTACAAACATTATTAGGTAAAATGCTTCGCATCGATATCGATAACACTGAGGGTAGCAATAATTATGCGGTTCCTTCTAACAATCCTTTTGTTGAAGATCCTAACGCTTTAGATGAAATTTGGTCTTATGGATTAAGAAACCCTTGGCGTTTTTCTTTTGATTCTGAAACAGATGAACTATGGATTGGAGATGTAGGACAAGGCTCAATGGAAGAAATAGATAGAGCCGCAGCAGGAGTTTCTGGTCAAAATTACGGATGGAGATGTTACGAAGGCACTCTAGAATACAACACATATGGCTGTCCAAATGAATCTGAAATGACTTTTCCAATAGCTGAATACACTCACGCGGGAGGAAATTGCTCTATAACTGGTGGATCTGTTTATCGGGGAGAAATTTATGCAGATATCTTAGGAGTCTATTTTTATGCAGACTATTGTAGTGGAGAAATTGGAACCATTGATCAATCAAATAATCAAATTAATCACGGGCAATTTAATGGTTCTTGGGTTTCTTTTGGAGAAGATAAAAATAAAGAATTATACATACTTGACAATTTAGGATCCATTTATAAAATTGAAGGGAGTATCTTATCAACTACAGATTTCAATACAAATACTATTTCCATTTACCCCAATCCAGCCTCGGACAATTTAAATATTAAATCTACTAACAATAACCTTATCAAGAGTATTAGTATTTATGATCTAAAAGGAAGTACTGTTTTAACAAAAGATAATATAGGTATTTCTGAAAACAATATTTCAATAAATTCATTACTATCAGGAATATATATGGTTAACGTTATTTCCGTAAAAGGTATTTCTATCATTAAAAAATTAATAGTAAAATAAATGCAAGCCCAAGGAAATTTATTTTTAATCCCTTGTACTTTAGGAAATACAGTTCCCCTAGAGGTATTGCCATTATCGGTAAAAAAGGCAGTTGAAGAAATTAACCATTTTATCGTAGAACATGAGAAAAATGCGAGAGCTTTTATAAAAAGTATTGCCCCTAAAAAATCCCAACCCGATTTGCATTTTAGTTTAATAAATAAATATACCGAAGAATCTGAAATTCCAGGCATGCTTACTCATTGTCTCAATGGCTTTAACATAGGGGTACTATCAGATGCTGGTTGTCCAGGGATTGCAGATCCTGGTGCTGCTATTGTTGAACAAGCTCATATTAAAGGAATTAAAGTAGTTCCTTTGGTTGGTCCCTCCTCTATTTTATTAGCAATGATGGCAAGTGGGTTTAATGGTCAGAATTTTTCATTTAACGGTTATTTACCAATAGAAAAAGGGGAAAGAAAGTTAGAAATAAAACGCTTAGAAAGACTTTCAGTAGAACAAAATCAATCACAAGTATTTATTGAAACCCCCTATCGAAATAACCAAATGTTAGAAAGTTTAATAAATACATTACATCCTCAGACCCATATTTGTGTTGCCTGCGATATTACCTTAACAACTGAATATATTAAAACATATACTGCAAACAATTGGAAGAATATAAAGGTGGATCTTCATAAAAGACCTACCATATTTATTATTCAAAAATAATTTTTCTTAAGCTTTTGCTTTTTTATTAGCTACGATAAAAGAAGTATCATAACCGGAGAATTTTTTTAAATAATATTTAATGGAAGTACCAAACGCATCAGCAAATTCGATTGTTCCGCCACTTCGCAAGTATTTCTTTACATTTCCTGGTCCTGCCAAATGAGCAGCAGCTAGCATTCCGGATTCTGTAATTTTAATGCCTCCAATATAAGTTCCTTGAAACCTTCTAATATCTCTTCTTAAGATCCATTTGTTTCTAGAAGTATTTGCAGAAAAAGCTTGTTCTTGTAAACAGGTATTATCGATAAAACCTTTAGTATCTTTAATACCAATTAACTTAAGGGTTTCTTTTCCAAATTGATATTTACCTAAATAGCCATAAATATTAATAATAGAATAATCGCCTCTAGATTCTTTAAATCCTATAGCTTCTTTAAAGCCTATATATGATTTTTCTAGAAAAATGTAATAAGATGGTTCTTCTGGATGAAGTAAATGAACTTCATCTTTATTAGGTACTTGATAACAAAGTTCTAAATTATTAATCAGATACTTAGACAAGTCAACAGTTTTCTCCAAAGAAAAACCCATTGTTACGCCAAGTAAAACGACTAATAATAAACTCGTTTTAAATAAGTTACTTTTCATTTTATCAAAATTTCAAGTGTATTTTTACACTTTATTTTGGGAGTGCAAATATACAACTTCTTTAATAAAGAATAAGTTTGATATTAAATTGCATAATGAAGGGTAATTAAATTCAAAAAATAGATAATAAACATCATCTATTTAATTTTGTTTAGAAATCCAACGAACATACTCATTCTTATTCCTATTATGTTGTGCAAGGTTTTTTGCGAAATTATGATATCCGAAATTTGTTACGTCTGCAACAAAATAATAATAATTATGGCGCTTATAATTCAATACTGCATCTATAGAAGATATGTCGGGCATTGTAATCGGTCCAGGTGGAATTCCTGCATATTTATAGGTGTTATATGGAGAATCTAGCTCTAAATATTTATATAATACTCGTTTAATTTGTTGATTAAAGTCATTATCTAATAATTTTTTTGAATATATTACAGTAGGATCTGCTTGTAAAAACATTCCAACTTTAATTCTATTTATATAAACTCCTGCTACTTTTGGTCTTTCTTCAACTTTTGCCGTTTCTTTTTGAACAATTGCAGCTAGACTAATAACCTGCTCTTTAGTTAAATCAAGATTTTTAGCTTTTTTTGTTCGTTCATCATTCCAAAACTTATCAGATTCCTCAAACATTTTGTTATTGAAATTTTCAGGAGAAACATTCCAGTAAATTTCATAACTATTAGGGATGAAATTACAAAGCACAGACTCTTTAGTTAAATCATATTTTTCAAGAAATAGTTCATTTTTCATTGCTTTTAAAAACGACAGACTATCTGCTTCTAATTGATTCGCAAGACTTCCTGCTAAATTTTCTATTCGTTCTTGATTATTAAATTTTACAATAACAGGAATATTACCATTTCTAATTGCATTTACAATTTCATTATTATTCATTCCCTTATTTATAATAAAATGTCCAGCCTTGATGTTAGATGGATATTCTTTTTTATTAGCAACTGTGTTAAACGATTCCAAATCTTTAATTAAAGGCGATAATTCCTCTAAAACATCATTAAAGTTTGCACCTGTAGAAATATAAACATGTGCCTTTTTATTCTCAAATGAAGTATTTGGAACAAAAAGATTAGTATAAACAAAATAAGCAAAACCAGCCATAATAAGCAAGCCCAACATTAATGTTGCTACTATTGTTTTTTTTAAATTACTCATTGATTAATTGATATAATAATTCGTTTTTAAATTTTCCGAAAGAGTAAATCCAATCTAATTTTATTCCTGCTTTTTTAAATTTAGCGTTTTCAAATAAAGAAATACTCGGTTTATTATCTTCAGTTATGTTAGCATAAACTTGATGTAAGTTTAAATGTGTAAAAACATAATTACATATCATTTTTAATGCCTCAGAAGCATATCCTTTTTGCAAATCTTGTTTCGATGAAATAATAATGCCTACTCCTACTCTTTTGTGCTTTGGTACAAAATCAAATAAATCAACACAACCAATTGGCTTATCGGAGTCTGAAACACAAATCACCAAACGCAATTGTTTAGCTTCAAATATATCTTTATACGAATTTTCTAAATATTGTTTTAATATAAACTTTGAATATGGGGCAGTAGTATTGCTAACTTCCCAGACTGACTCATTATTCTCTAACTCATAAAGAAACTCTAAATCCTCCGACTCCAAGGCTCTTAAATATATATTTTTTCCTTTTAAAGTTACCATTTCCATTCCCCTTTAAAAACTTGTTTAGCTGGTCCTTCTAAATAAACATTATAATAAGTGTCATTTATTTTATTAAAGTGCACAAATAACTTACCACCTTCAGTATGCAATTCAACATTATTAGCGTCAATTCTATTGGTCTCAGATAGTGCAATTGCAACTGCAGTAACTCCTGTACCACAAGAAAGTGTCTCTGCCTCTACCCCACGTTCATAAGTTCTAACAGCAAATAAATTAGTTTCAACTTTTTCTACAAAATTAATATTAGAACCTTCTTTTCCATAGGTATTATTTCTTATAAAAGCTCCCTTTTCTGCTACATTATAATTCTTTAAATCTTCTACCATTTCAACATGATGAGGAGATCCTGTGTTTAAAAAGACCGAATTAGCAGTAACCTCCATAGTGTCTACATCATTCATTTTAAGAGATACTATTTCATTATTAATGGATGCTTCATGCAAACCATCAACAGCTTCAAAAACTGTATTTTCATCAATAATATTCAAATATTTTGCAAAATGCACAATACATCTCCCTCCATTTCCACACATAGATCCCAATTTTCCATCAGCATTATAATAAACCATGATAAAATCAACTTTATGATGACTTTCTAATAACAACAGTCCATCGGCTCCAATTCCAAATCTTCGATCGCATATTTTTGCAATCATTGAATGGTTATCTTTTGGAAACAATCCATTTCTATTATCAATAATTACAAAGTCATTTCCAGTACCTTGATATTTATAAAAGGGTATCGTCATAAGTAGCAAAGATATTAAAAGCTATGCGTTATAGAAATCTTATTGCTTTGTTAAATACGAGTTAAAGTCATTATTTATCAAAATATATTTACAAGTTACTTGTTAATCTTATATATCGGAGGCATTAATTAATAAATTAATAAACATGAAACAAATTTTTAAATTTCTCGTAGTAGCCGTATTTGCAAGTATATTCACGCTTATAGGTTCTAATTATTATATGGAAACAAAAGATATTACGATGGCTTTTAAACAACAAAGCCCTATCACAATACCAATAAGCAATTCAAATTCTTCTACCACTGCCAATAATTTAGACTTTAAGGAAGCAGCAGAAAAAACAGTAAACGCAGTTGTACATGTTAAGAACACTACTAATTCCAAAAATTTAAATAGTGATAAACATTTCTTTTTTGGAGATTCAGAACCAAGGGAAAGGATTGGATCTGGTAGTGGCGTAATTATTTCTGCAGATGGATACATTGTCACTAACAATCATGTAATTGAGAACTCTTCTCAATTAGAAGTAACTTTGAACAATAACAAAACATATACTGCAGAATTAATTGGGACTGATTCCAATACAGATATTGCGCTTATTAAAATTAATACTAATGAAGATCTTGCTTATGTTCCATTTGGAGATTCAGATAACTTAAAAATTGGAGAATGGGTATTAGCCGTCGGCAATCCGTTTAATTTAACATCCACAGTAACCGCTGGTATTGTTAGTGCTAAAGCGCGTGATTTAAATGAATTCGATGGGAACCCTCAATCTTTTATACAAACTGATGCAGCAGTAAATAGAGGAAATAGCGGAGGGGCTTTAGTAAATACAAAAGGTGAATTGATTGGAATAAATACCGCCATCACTTCTGAAACAGGATCATATATAGGTTATTCTTTTGCAGTACCTTCTAATAATGCAAGAAAAATTATTGAAGATATTATTGAATATGGTAATGTTCAAAGAGTCATTTTAGGGATAGCTGGTGGAAATTTAAATACAAGAATTGCAAACGAATTAGGCATTGACGAATCTGAAGGAGTTTATGTTAATACTGTTGAAGAAGGTAGCGGTGCTGATATTAGCGGAATTAAGAAAGGAGATGTTATAAAAGGCATTGACGGTAAAAAGGTTGGGAAATTTTCTGATTTAGTAGGTTATCTTGGTTCTAAACATCCCAATGATGTTGTAGGGCTAAAAATTTTAAGAGATGGAAATGAAAAAATTATTCCCGTTACGCTGATCAAATTAGAAACCTATAAAATAGATTATTTAGGATTAGAAATCAAAAATACAAATACTAAAGAGTTAGAAAGCTTTGGGCTTGAATATGGAGTTAAAGTCAGTAGCGCTTTAAATAAAAACTTAAAGGAATATGGGCTAGAAGGGACCATTATTATAAGGCTCAATGATAAAAAAATAAAGAATATTGAAGATGCAAAAGATATTATGAACGCAAGAAATAATAGCAGTCCAATTAAAATGACATTTGCAAATAAACAAGGAGACATTAACTCGTTTATTTTTAGATAGCCTATTTCATCTAAATTAGAGTAAACCTTTTTAAAATTAGTTGCTACAGACGGTTTTTTATTTTCATTATTATCCTTTATTAAACTCTTTAAAAGGAGTATTTTTGCAAAATAATTTAACTATAAAATTTAAATATTATGAGTATTGTTGACGTTTATGAAAAAGAAATGTCTTTTCAAACTGATCGCCGAAAAGCAACTGTCGAATTTATAAAAATAGTAAGCGACCTTTGGTATGATAATTCGATTGAATTAGTGCTTTTCAGGAATCAATTAATAGATCGCAGTGTAAGTGATATTTTAAATCTTCACAAATATGCGAATGACTTTGTAGAAAAACCTATTTCTATTTTTGATTCTGTTGAAATTGCTCAGATAATACAATCTTTAGATTTACCGCCTTCAAAATTAGATATCGGAAAATTAACTTATGAATATTTTTTAGAACAAAAGAACTATGAAGATGCCTTATCATTTGTAAAAGATAAGCTAAGCAAAGCTAATGATACTGAAGACTTAATACCTAAAGACATTGTGCTTTATGGATTTGGTCGCATTGGCCGTTTACTTGCAAGAGAGTTAATGAGCAAAGCTGGTAAAGGCTCACAAATGCGACTTAGAGCAATTGTTACAAGAGGAAATGTTGACGCTACGGTTTTAGAAAAAAGAGCATCCTTATTAAAAATGGATTCTGTTCACGGTGATTTTAACGGAACCGTTTCAATTGATGAAGAAAATAATGCCTTAATTATTAATGGAACTACTGTTTATATTATTTCTGCTAATGCTCCAGAAGACATTGATTATACCGCTTATGGAATCAATGATGCTTTAGTCATAGATAACACGGGTGCTTTTAGAGATGATGTTGCTTTATCACGTCACTTGAAAGGCAAAGGTGTTTCAAAAGTTTTATTAACTGCTCCAGGTAAAGGAATTCCAAATATTGTTCACGGTGCTAACCATTTAGATCACGATCCAAATAAAGTGGATATTTTCTCTGCAGCATCTTGTACTACCAATGCTATTACACCAATTTTAAAAGCTGTTGAAGAAACTTTTGGTGTTAATCATGGCCACTTAGAAACAATTCATGCATATACTAATGATCAAAACTTAGTAGATAATATGCATAGCAAGTATCGACGAGGACGTGCAGCTGCTTTAAATATGGTTATTACTGAAACTGGTGCCGGTAAAGCGGTTTCAAAAGCACTACCCTCTTTTGAAGGAAAACTAACTTCAAATGCAATTCGTGTTCCTGTACCTAATGGTTCTTTAGCAATTTTAAATTTAGAATTAAATAAAGAAACAACTAGGGAAGAATTAAATGCTATCATTAAAAAATATGCAATGCAAGGCGATTTAGTAGAGCAGATTCAATATTCAATAAATAATGAATTAGTATCTAGTGATATTGTGGGTACTTCTGCTCCATCTATCTACGATAGTAATGCAACTATTGTTGCTAAAAACGGTAAAAGTGTTGTTTTATATGTTTGGTACGATAACGAATATGGTTATAGCCATCAAGTAATTAGACTAGCAAAATACATTGCTCAAGTAAGACGTTTTACCTACTATTAATAAATAACACCCATTTTAAAAAAGCTCGATAAAATTTATCGAGCTTTTTTTATGCTGTAAATAGGTAAATTACCTTATGAAAATTATACAAGCAACTATATATTGAATGATTAGGCTGGAAAAAAGACTCCGAAGTATTTCATTACACTTGGAAAGTCTAATTTTAAGCATTTAAATGTATTTTTACATTTTGATTAAAACAAATCCAATGAGAATTGATATCATAACCGCATTACCAGAATTATTAAAAAGTCCTTTTGAAGCATCCATACTAAAACGAGCTATTGAAAAGGATTTGGTATCCATTCATTTTCATAATATTAGAGATTTTTCAACTAATTCCTATAATCAAATAGATGATTATCAATTTGGCGGTGGTGCGGGTATGGTCATGATGATTGAGCCAATAGACAAATGCATTTCAAAATTAAAAGCAAAAAGGGATTATGATGAAGTCATTTATATGACACCAGACGGAAATACTTTTAATCAAGGAACTGCCAATACACTCTCTTTAAAAGAGAATATCATTATATTATGTGGCCATTATAAAGGAGTTGATCAAAGAGTTCGTGATCAATTTATAACTATGGAGATTTCGGTTGGCGATTATGTGTTAAGTGGAGGGGAATTAGCAGCCGCTATCGTTTGTGATTCGGTTATTCGTTTAATTCCTGGAGTTTTAGGTAATGAAACCAGTGCATTAACAGATTCTTTTCAAGATGATTTATTAGCTCCCTCTGTTTATACTCGTCCAGCAGACTACAAGGGCTGGAAAGTACCAGAAATATTATTAAGTGGTCATTTAAAAAAGATAGAAGAATGGCGAGAAGATGATGCCATTAAAAGAACTGAACAAAGAAGACCAGATTTATTAGAGTAGTAAATGACTTCAGAATTAATAAAAATAGAATCACATCAAGTTCCTAAATTAGAAAATAGATGTCGTCTTTCAGACTATACTCCTGCTAAATTCAATTCAGTCTTTACAAAAAAAGGAATTAAAAAAGCCATAAAGAAAGGCTTTGTTACTATTAATGGTGAAATAGGTTATACTGCAGATTATATTAATGGCGGTGAATTATTAGAATTATACCAACCAAAAATTCCTAAAAAAAGACCATCAATTACAATTACATTACAAATTATTTATGAAGATGATTATTTAGCAATCATCAATAAACCAGCTGGCATTTTAGTTAGTGGAAATAAAAAATACACTTTAGAAAATGCATTACCTAACAATTTGACAAAAAGTAAACAGAAAGATGCTTTACTTTACCCAGAGCCAATTCATCGATTAGATTACCCTACAAGTGGCGCGCTATTAATAGGGAAGACAAGTAAAGCTGTTATTCTTTTAAATAGAATGTTTGAACAACAACAAGTTAAAAAGAAGTACCGAGCAATCACTATAGGTAATCAAGAAGAAAATGGAATTATTGAAGACCCTATAAATGAAAAACCATCCAAATCTGAATTTAAAATAATTATGAGTATCCCTTCAAGAAAATATGGCACTTTAAATTTAGTTGAATTAATTCCACACACAGGCAGAACCCACCAGTTAAGAATCCATATGTCAACTATTCAAAACCCCATTTTAGGTGATTTAAAATACGGTAAAGAAGATCTAATTAGTATGGGTAACGGGCTTTATTTACAATCTTCACATTTAAGTTTTACCCACCCCTTTAAAAATAATGAAGTTGAAACAGCTATTCCGCTTCCAAAAAAATTTAGTAAAATATTCCCAAACATATAATTCACTGATTAACTATACATTACAAGCAGTACATAAAATGCTTTAATTATTGTAGATTAAATAAAAATGATTATTTTTGCAGCCGTCTATATAATTAATATAGTCGCAAATTTATTCCAACCTCTGGCGAAAATCGTGAATGTTGTTTTAAATATCACAATAACAAAAATTAAAATGGAAGAGTTAGTAAAATTTGTTCAAAACGAATTTATAGAAAAAAAAGAATTTCCTAAATTTGGAGCAGGTGATACCATTACTGTGTATTATGAAATCCGTGAAGGAGAAAAAACAAGAACTCAGTTCTTTAGAGGAGTAGTAATTCAAGTAAAAGGAACTGGCACGTCACAAACATTTACGATCAGAAAAATGTCTGGTACAATTGGAGTTGAGCGTATATTCCCTATCAATTTGCCAGCTTTACAAAAAATTGAGATCAACAAAAAAGGTGATGTTCGTAGAAAACGTATTTATTACTTTAGAGGCCTTACTGGTAAAAAAGCAAGAATCAAAGAAAAAAGAATGTAACATCTACATTTATAATATTAAAAAAGTGACTCCTTCCGAGTCGCTTTTTTTTATGAACAAAAGTTAATAACCTTGGTTCGTATAAAGTTAATATCTAAAGGGTTACAATATTTTTTTTTTTGATTTTATGTTTTATTTTTGATATAACAAAACGAGGTAACTTAACAATCGTTTTATTAAGTAACGTTCTTTAAAATATTTTTTAATCCAAATAAATTTAAGCCAGTTCATCGAAAGGTAATTTGAGTTCTAAATTTAATTGAAGTGACTTTCTAATTTTTATACGAGAAATCGAATAAAAATTAGTCTCAAAAATTAAAGAGAAATCTTAAATTTAAGAGTTATTAATTTCGGTTTAAGCTTGACTTAAACAGATTTCGACTTTTGATACATTTCAAAAGCATCCTAATCAAGAAACGAAATACTAAATGGTCTGCTATAAATCCATAGGTTTACCTAAAGGATAAAACTTAAAGAAATTAGCTTCGGCTAATTAAAACGAGTGAGTAGATAACCAGAAGTAATAGACACAAGAAATTTTTACTAGCTTAATACAGTAGCAATCTTAATTGAAGGCAAATGTATTGATTAAAAAAAGAGTCGAATTTTATGATATTTGTTAGCTTAGGCAGAGAAATTATCGATTAGGAGACTTATTTGAAACATTTTACGACTGCAAGTATATAATAAACTTGCTTTAAATTGTAAAGATTAGTCGGCAACGATCTGTTTCACAAGAAGCCATATCAAAGTAGAAATACAATGGTATGGCTTTTCTTATTAATAATTTCTTATAAATTATAGAAGCTTTCCACTTTTTTAAGCCTATTCAAATTTGTACCTTTACAACAGGAAAAAACGGACTCTTTTCGTTTTATTTACAGAAAAAATCTCTACTTCTTATGTCAAAAATGGCAACTATAATTTACACTAAAACAGATGAAGCACCTGCATTAGCAACTTATTCTTTTCTACCAATAGTAAAAGCATTTACTGCTTCATCAAATATTAGTATTGAAACAAAAGACATTTCACTAGCAGCTAGAATTTTATCTGTATTTCCAGAATATCTAAATGAAGATCAAAGAATACCAGATGACTTATCATATTTAGGTGAATTAGCAAAAAAACCAGAAGCAAACATCATCAAATTACCAAATATTAGCGCTTCTGTACCACAATTAATAGCAGCCATAAAAGAATTACAATCTAAAGGCTTTGACATTCCAAATTATCGAGATAATCCGAAAACTGATAAAGAAATAGAAGTCCAAGCTAAATATAATAAAATTAAAGGTTCTGCTGTTAATCCAGTATTAAGAGAAGGTAACAGTGACCGTAGAGCTCCAAAAGCTGTTAAAAACTATGCAAAAAACAATCCTCATGCTATGGGTGTTTGGAGTAAAGATTCGAAAACTCACGTAGCAACTATGACTCAAGGCGATTTTAAACATAATGAAAAATCATTAACCTTAGATAAAAATGATATTGTTTCCATTATTTATACAGATACAAATGGAATAAAATCCACTTTAATAGATTCATTATCCTTATTAAAAGGAGAAATCATAGATGCTTCAGTATTAAGTAAAAAAGAATTGCTTTCCTTTTTAAAAGAACAAATTAAAGACTCGAAAGATCAAGATCTATTGTTTTCATTACATATGAAAGCCACGATGATGAAAGTAAGTGATCCAATTATTTTTGGTCATGTAGTACGTGTTTTCTTTAGTGAGTTATTTAATAAACACGGAGAAACATTTAAAGAAATTGGGGTTGATGTTAAAAATGGCTTTGGAGATTTAATAACTAATTTAGATAAACTCTCTAGTTATAAAAAAAAAGAAATAGTCGCTGATATTGAAACTATATTCAATAATGGACCAGAAGTCGCTATGGTAAATTCAGACAAAGGAATCACCAATCTTCATGTTCCAAGTGACATTATTATTGATGCTTCAATGCCAGCAATGATACGTACTTCAGGGAAAATGTGGGATGCTAATGGTAATTTAAAAGATACCAAAGCAGTAATACCAGATAGCAGTTATGCAGGAGTTTATAAGGCGACCATCAATTTTTGCAAGAAACACGGAGCTTTCGACCCAAGCACTATGGGAACCGTACCTAATGTTGGCCTTATGGCTCAAAAAGCTGAAGAATATGGCTCCCATGACAAAACATTTGAAATTTCTAAAAATGGTAGTGTTCAAATTATTGATTCAAACAATAAGATACTAATAGAACATATTGTAGAAGAAGGAGATATTTGGAGAATGTGTCAAGCGAAAGATTTACCAATTCAAGATTGGATTAAATTAGCAGTAAACAGAACTAAAATAACAGGAACTCCTTCTGTATTTTGGTTAGATAAAAACAGAGCACATGATGCTGAATTAATTAAGAAAGTAAACAAATACTTACCTACTTATAACATCGAAGGATTAAACATACAAATACTTTCTCCTGAAGATGCAACAGAGTTTACATTAAATCGCATTAAGGACGGAAAGGATACTATTTCTGTTACAGGAAATGTATTAAGAGATTACCTAACCGACTTATTTCCAATATTAGAATTAGGCACAAGTGCAAAAATGCTTTCTATAGTTCCTTTAATGAATGGTGGAGGTTTATTTGAAACAGGCGCTGGAGGATCTGCTCCAAAACATGTTCAGCAATTTTTAAAAGAAGGTCATTTACGTTGGGATTCATTAGGCGAATTTTTAGCTTTAGCAGTTTCATTAGAACATTTAGGGACTACTAATAATAATATTAAAGCAATTTTACTTTCTGAAACATTAGACGATGCCACGGAAAAACTATTATTAAACAAAAAAGGACCATCACGCAAAGTAAATGAGCTTGATAATAGAGGTAGTCATTTTTATTTAGCGATGTATTGGGCAGAAGCATTAGCTAATCAAGATAAAGATATTGATCTTAAAAATAAATTCTCAATTATATCGGAAAACTTAATTTCCAATAAAGATAAAATATTAAAGGAACTACAAGATGTTCAAGGAGGTAAAACTGACATTAAAGGTTATTATTTTATTGACACTAATTTAATTTCATCTCAAATGAGACCTAGTATAACTTTAAATTCAATTCTTAGTTAATCTAATTTTAATAAAAGCTATCAGTTTCTGATAGCTTTAATTTGCTATATAAAACTATTGTAAATTTGTAGTATGAGTTTTATAAAAACAACAGAACAAAATTCCAATTACAATCATTTAGAGACTATGGCAATTTCAGAAATAGTTGCAAATATTAATTCTGAAGACAAGACAGTTCCATTAGCAGTTGAAAAAGCAATACCAGAAATTGAAACTTTAATTCAAAGAACAGTTGCTAAATTGCAAAATGGTGGGCGATTATTTTATATAGGAGCTGGAACAAGTGGACGTCTTGGTGTTTTAGACGCTAGTGAATGTCCTCCTACATTTGGTGTTCCTCACGAATTAGTTATTGGATTAATAGCTGGAGGAGATAAAGCAATTAGAAAAGCTGTTGAAAATGCTGAAGACTCTATAAATCAAGGATGGTTAGATTTAAAATCATTTAATATTTCATCAAATGATTTTGTTATTGGAATTGCAGCTTCTGGAACAACACCCTATGTGATTGGTGCGATACAAAAATGTAATAAGAACAATATTGAAACTGGTTGTATCACTTGTAATTTAGGAAGTCCACTAGCAAGTACTGCTACCTATCCTATTGTTGTGAAAGTTGGTCCAGAATTCGTTACCGGAAGCTCAAGAATGAAAGCTGGTACAGCTCAAAAACTTGTATTGAATATGATATCAACTACAACGATGATTCAATTGGGAAAAGTAAAAGGCAACAAAATGGTTGACATGAAACTTAGCAATAATAAATTGATAGATAGAGGTACTAAAATGATAATTTCTGAACTAAATATCTCAGAAACTGAGGCTCATAAATTATTATTAAAGTATAAAAATGTAAGAGCAGCAATTAATTCAAAATCGAAATGAATCAAAAACATACAGATACAAAAAAACTTGCAAAAGGAATTAAATATTTAGTTTTTACCCTTCCATTGCTTTTTTTATCTCCTTACTTATTAACCTTATCTTTTCTCAATAAAGATAACTTCACTTTTTACCTTTTTTTAATAGTAGGAATACTAATAGGTAGTTTAGCTATATTTTTATTTTTCAGAGCATTAAGGACCATTCTAGATTCCATATTTTAGAACATTCTCTTCATTAAATCTCTTAGCTTCCCTTTTAAATCATCATTATAGTTTTATTAAATAGCTATGTTATAAATTAATTAGGTGTTTATTTTAATTTTACGA
>JABHSQ010000001.1 GCA_018669795.1 Flavobacteriaceae bacterium
ATAACCATACTTATTTGTTTGCAAATTGCAAACAAATATGATAACAACAACAAATATTGGACAATATTGACAAAAATCTAATGATGCATAATCATGGAGTTGTCTTAAGAATGAAGAAGAAATTTATCTTTTATCATAGAGAAAAAAGAAAATAAAAAACACATAAAGTATTGTTTGTTAGTTATTTACACTTAATATAATTCACAAAAAAACCACCCTGAAATAGAGTGGTTTATAAAGTGGTCCCACATGGGCTCGAACCATGGACCCCCTGATTATGAGTCAGGTGCTCTAACCAGCTGAGCTATGGGACCGACATTCAGATTGCAAATTTAAAACTCTTTATATATTCCGCAAGCTATTTTATTGTTATTTTCTATCTTGACATAATTCAACCAATACACCCGCTGTAGATTTAGGATGTAAAAATACCACTAACTTGTTATCTGCGCCCTTTTTAGGGTTTTCGTTCAACACAATAAATCCCTCGTTTTTAAGTCGAACTATCTCAGACTGTATGTCGTCTACTGCAAATGCAATGTGATGTACTCCTTCTCCCCTCTTTTCAATAAACTTAGCGATAGGACTGTCTGGATTCGTAGCTTCTAATAATTCAATTTTACTATCCCCCGTCTTAAAAAAAGAAGTCTTTACTCCTTCGCTTTTTACTTCTTCCATTTTATAAGGGGAAGACCCTAATAAGCTGGTATAAATTTTAGTTGCGTTTTCTATATTTTTTACTGCAATCCCGATGTGCTCAATTTTTTTCATAATTAATTATCTAAAACATTACAAAAATAAGAATTCTAAAGGGCTTTTTACTTTCAAACTAGCTATTTAAATGGTCATCTTTATTAAATGTAGTATTTTTGCAATATGAATGAAACTAATAGGCAAAAAAAGATTGCAGGAGTGCTACAAAACGATTTAGCGGTAGTATTACAAAAGATGCTGCGTGAATCAGGGCAATTAGGAATTATTATTTCGGTTTCTAAAGTTACCGTTACTACAGATCTTTCTTTATCAAAAGTATTTACCAGTGTTTTTCCGCCTGAAAAATCTGATTTAATTGTTAAAGAACTAAACGAATTAAAGCCTAAAATAAAGCATCAAATAGCACAAAAAACGAAACATCAGCTTCGGAAAATGCCAGATTTAGTATTTTACAATGATGACTCGCTAGAGTATATAAACAATTTGGAAACTGCGGTAAAAGGGAAAGAAAACCCTATTAAAGACACTGATTTATTGGATAAAAGAAAAAACTTATAATTGAACTTTCCCCTCTACATTGCAAAACGTTATTTGTTTTCAAAAAGCAGTAAAAATGCAATTAATATTATTTCAAAAATTGCAATTTCTGCAGTTGTAGTAGGTTCTTTTGCATTATTTATAGTATTATCTGGGTTTTCTGGATTAAGAAGTTACAGCCTTCAATTTACCACTATTTTTGATTCAGATTTAAAAGTATATCCAGCGAATGGCAAAACATTTGCATTTTCTAAACCTTCGGAAAACAAACTGAAAAATATGGAAGGTATTGACGCTTTTTCAAAAATTATTGAAGAACGGGTGTTTCTTCAGTACCGGGGGAAAAATCATATTGCATTAATTAAAGGGGTGGATGAAAATTTTAAAAATGTAATCCCAATTGATAGTATTTTGTTTTTAAACAAATGGCTAACACCAGATAAAGATGAGGTTGTAATTGGGCTTGGTATTTCACAAAAATTATCTATGGGTGTACTTGATTATGGTAATTTATTAGAAATATATGTCCCCAAACCTGGAACTGGACAAATAATAAATCCAACAGATGCCTTTACAAAAAGAAAAGTTATTGCTTCTGGGATGTATAGTGTAAATCAAGAGTTGGATAATAAGTATGTATTTTCTGATATCGAATTCGCCCGATCTTTATTAAAATTAGATACTACAAAGGTTTCTTCTTTAGAATTAAAACTAATTCCAAATGCAGATTCAAAAAATATTCGACAACAACTAAAAGCTCTTATTGCGGATGAAATTATCATCAAAAACAGAATACAACAGAACGATGGGCTTTATAAAATGCTGAATATTGAAAACTTGTTTGTTTACATTTTTGTTAGCTTAATTGCTGCGATTGCTATTTTCAATATTGCAGGGACTATTATTATGACCATTCTTGAAAAAAGGGGAACTATTAATACACTTTCTTCATTTGGATTAACAATTAAAGAAATTAGAAAAATATTCTTTTACAAGGGGGTGTTAATGACTTTAATAGGATTATTAATAGGTCTTTTTTTAGGGATCATTGCTGTTTTTCTACAACAAAAAATAGGGTTTATTCCAATTACACCTAGTTTACCTTATCCAGTAAGATTGGAACTTTTTAATGTAATTATTGTGTTTGTTACCATTTTAGTCTTGGGTGGTTTTGCTTCAAAAATTGCAGCAACCAGAGTTTCTGAAAAACTTATCTCTTAATCTGATTTAACTCAGGTTATTAGTCAAACTGAAACCCTTTAAATTTTTCTGCAACCTCATCAAGTGCTTTAAAAACATCAACTGATTCATCACTCGTTACCATTTTCATTCTATATTCCTTAAAATGTGGAATGCCTCTAAAGTAATTGGTATAATGTCTTCTAGTTTCAAAAACTCCTAACTTTTCACCTTTCCAGTCAATTGCCATTTGCAAATGTCTTTTTGCTGCATAAATCCGTTCTTCCATGGTAGGTTGTCGTAGATGTTCTCCTGTTTTTAAAAAATGTTTTACTTCTCTAAAAAACCAAGGATTACCAATACTTGCTCTACCTATCATTGCACCATCAAGCCCATAAATATCTTTCATTTCTTTAGCCTTTTCGGGCGTGTTAATATCCCCATTCCCAAAAACAGGAATATGCATTCTAGAATTGTTTTTCACTTCAGCAATGGGCGCCCAATTTGCTGCTCCCTTATACATTTGCTTTCGTGTTCTCCCATGAATGGAAATTGCTTTACATCCAACGTCTTGTAGCCTCTCGGCAACTTCAACAATTTTAATAGTATCTTCATCCCATCCTAAACGAGTTTTTACGGTAACAGGTAACGAAGTGTGTTTTACCATTGCTTCCGTTAACGAAACCATTAGGTCTATATCTTTTAAAATTCCTGCTCCGGCTCCTTTTGAAACTACTTTTTTTACAGGACAGCCAAAATTAATGTCTATAATATCTGGTTTAGAGGCCTCCACAATCTCCACACTTCTAATCATAGATTCTAAGTTAGCTCCAAAAATTTGGATTCCTACTGGACGCTCTTTCTCGTAAATATCCAACTTCATCACGCTTTTAGCGGCATCACGGATTAATCCTTCAGAAGAAATAAACTCGGTATATACAACGTCTGCACCTTGCTCCTTGCATAAGGCACGAAAAGGAGGGTCACTTACGTCTTCCATTGGTGCTAATAATAAAGGAAACTCACCAAGTTCTATGGTATCAATTTTAATCATAAGCTGCAAAAATAAGTAAATTAATAAGTTTCTTTTTGTTAAGAAAAACCTTTTTGAATTTTAGTAAGGATGAAAAAAACAAATAGCTCTTATTTGTATTGCATTAATTTCTTCTTTTCTTTTGAACAAAATGCTGAAACTGATCGATTATTAACAGAAATATCAAAAGGAACTATTCCCTAAAACCAAAGGATGACAAGGGCTCTATGTTTAGATTTGAAATTAAATGCTTGTTGCAATTCCTATGAAGAATTTCAAGTAAATAGGTGATGTATAAAAATGATATTACCTGCTCTTTTAAGACAAATTAGGTTTATTTAAATTTATTATAAAAAAAATTATGATTAAAATGGGTTGTAATTAAGGGTTCTAGTTTGGTTCCTTTTATTCTATATTTGCAAATGAATATTGTAGATTTTTTATATGAAAAACATTCGTAATTTTTGCATCATAGCTCATATTGACCATGGTAAAAGTACCTTGGCAGATCGCCTTATGGACGCTACTGGTGCAGTAACTTCTCGTGAAAAACAAAACCAGTTATTGGATTCTATGGATTTGGAACGAGAAAGAGGAATTACTATAAAAAGTCATGCGATTCAAATGGACTATCATTATAAGGGCGAAGACTATGTATTAAACCTTATTGATACTCCTGGTCATGTGGATTTTTCATATGAAGTATCTCGATCCATTGCTGCCTGTGAAGGAGCTTTATTGGTGGTAGATGCTGCTCAAAGTATTCAAGCACAGACCATTTCTAATTTATATTTAGCCTTAGAAAATGATTTAGAAATTATCCCTGTTTTAAATAAAGTAGACCTCCCTTCTGCAAACCCTGAATTAGTTACCGACGACATCGTTGGGTTATTAGGTTGTGATGCGGAAGATGTAATTCCAGCCAGTGCTAAAACAGGTATAGGGATTGAAGCTATTTTAAAGGCAATAATTAATAAAATTCCTGCGCCAAAAGGGGATATTAATGAGCCCTTGCAAGCTTTAATATTTGACTCTGTTTATAATCCATTTCGAGGTATTGAAACCTATTTTAAAATTTTAAACGGAGAGATTAGAAAAGGGCAGCATATTAAATTTATGGCTACGGGTAAAGATTATTTTGCTGACGAAGTCGGTTCGCTAAAATTAAAACAAGAAATTAGAACTAGTGTAAAAGCTGGTGATGTTGGATACTTGATTACCGGTATAAAAGAAGCAAAAGAAGTAAAGGTAGGTGATACCATTACAGATTTTAAAAATCCAACCAAAAATATTATTGATGGTTTTGAAGATGTAAAACCAATGGTGTTTGCTGGTATCTACCCTGTTGATACCGAGGAATATGAAGAGTTAAGAAACTCTATGGAAAAACTTCAATTAAATGATGCGTCTTTAGTGTTTCAACCAGAAAGCTCTGCTGCATTAGGATTTGGATTCCGTTGTGGTTTCTTAGGAATGCTTCATCTTGAAATTATTCAAGAAAGACTAGAGCGTGAGTTTAATATGACAGTTATAACAACTGTTCCCAATGTTTCTTATCATGCATATACCAATAGAAATCCTGACACTATTTTATTGGTTAACAATCCATCCGACTTGCCAGAGCCTTCCAGCTTAAACAGAGTGGAAGAGCCTTATATTAAGGCCTCAATTATTACAAAATCAGATTTTGTAGGGTCCATAATGTCACTTTGTATTGGTAAACGTGGGCAAATCACCAACCAAACTTATTTAACACCAGAACGGGTTGAATTGTCTTTTGATATGCCTTTAGCTGAAATTGTTTTTGATTTCTATGATCGTTTAAAAACAGTTTCAAAAGGATATGCTTCATTTGATTACCACCCAATTGGAATGCGCGTTTCTAAATTAGTAAAAGTAGATGTGTTATTAAATGCAAGTCCTGTTGATGCGCTTTCTGCATTACTTCACCAAGACAATGCCTATGATATAGGTAAAAAAATGTGTGAAAAATTACGCCAATTAATTCCACGACAACAATTTGACATCCCAATACAAGCTGCAATTGGAGCTAAAATTATTTCAAGGGAAACCGTAAAGGCACTTCGAAAAGATGTGACTGCAAAATGTTATGGAGGAGATATTTCTCGAAAACGTAAATTACTTGAAAAACAGAAAAAAGGAAAAAAACGAATGCGCCTGGTGGGGAATGTAGAAATCCCGCAAGAGGCTTTTATGGCAGTGCTTAAATTAAACGACTAAATTTTATACGGATCACTATTTTTTTAATAGCTACTCCCATGCATCCAAACTTTCTTTTGAAGTAATGTTTCTTCAGATTCTACATGGTCCTCATCAGGGACACAACAATCAACTGGACAAACAGCTGCACATTGAGGTTCATCATGAAACCCTTTACATTCCGTACATTTATCAGTTACGATAAAGTAAAATTCCTCAGAACCCGGTTCGTTTTCGGCATTTGCATCCACCTTGCCACCGCGGGGTAACGTAACCATTCCTTTTAAAATAGTTTCGTCAGCGTATGACCATTCTTGATCTGGCTCATAAATTGCATTGTTTGGACATTCTGCTACACAAGCGTCGCAGTTTATACATTCGTCTGTAATTTTTATTGCCATTGTTTTCTAATTATATTAATCAGCAAAAATAAAATTTATCTTTTTATTATTATTTACAATCTTCACAAATTTATAAAAAAAATTAAAGCTTGAATGCTCTTTTGTTAAAGAGCGCAGGTTCTTTTAAAAAAATAATTATAGTTAGTACGCTAAAACCCATACTGATATCAGGTTTTAAATTATTAGAAAATACCTTTAAAAGTATAAAAAGCTTTGTAGTTTTGTGGCCTGTATATTTAGAGTCAAATAAAATTTAGACTAAAGCTAAAATGATAAAAACTGATATAATCATAATTGGAGCGGGGCCAACTGGTTTGTTTACCGTATTTGAAGCGGGCTTATTAAAACTAAAATGTCATTTAATAGATGTCCTTCCTCAGCCTGGAGGCCAATGTTCTGAAATATACCCCAAAAAACCAATTTATGATATACCAGGATTTCCCGAAATTCTTGCTGGGGATTTAACAAGAAATTTATTAGAACAGTGTAAACAATTTGAACCAGGATTTACTCTTGGGGAGAGGGCTGAAAACATTACAAAAGATGAAAATGGAATCTTTACGGTAATCACAAATAAAGGCACTCAACACCAGGCGCCAGTTGTTGCAATTGCTGGTGGGCTTGGAAGTTTTGAACCAAGAAAACCACTGCTTGAAAACATTAGCTTTTATGAGGGTAAAGGGCTTGAATACATCATTAAAGATCCTGAAATTTATAGAAATAAACGAATAGTAATTGCTGGAGGTGGAGATTCTGCATTAGATTGGAGTATTTTTTTAGCAAATATTGCCGAAGAAGTTACGCTTATACATAGAAGAAATGAATTTAGAGGTACATTAGATTCTTTAGAAAAAGCAAGAGAACTAAATAATAAGAACAAGATAACTATTATTACTCCTGCAGAAATAACTAAACTCATCGGTAAGGAGAAACTAGAAAGCCTTATTATGACAAAAGATAAAATTGAAACAGAAATCAATATTGATCATTTCATACCTCTTTTTGGATTATCCCCTAAACTTGGTCCTATTGCAAATTGGGGCTTAGAAATAGAAAAAAATGCAATTAAGGTGGATACGTTTGATTATCAAACTAGTGTCCCGGGAGTTTTTGCAATTGGTGATATCAACACCTATCCTGGCAAGCTAAAACTTATTTTATGCGGATTCCATGAGGCAACTCTTATGTGCCAATCAGCTTTTAAGATCATTAATCCTGGTAAAAAACATGTTTTTAGATACACCACAGTAAGTGGAATAGATGGATTTGATGGCACGAGAAAAGAAGGAAAAAAACCTGTAATTCAAGCTATTAACAAATAACACACATCATGTCAGACATTAATATTATTATAAAAGATAGAGATGGAAATATCCATAAGGTCCTCGCTCCAACAGACATAGCAATGAACCTAATGGAAATAATTCGTTCCTACGAATTAGCGCCTGAAGGAACAATTGGGGTTTGTGGAGGCATGGCAATGTGCGCTTCTTGTCAGTGCTATATTAATTCAAATCATATTCTTCCTGAGCTAGGAGATGAAGAAGAAGCAATGCTGTCAGAAGCTTTTAATGTGCAAGAAAATAGCAGGCTAGGATGCCAGATTTCAATAACAAAAGAGCTAGAGGGCTTATCCTTTGAACTGGCTCCTGAATAGTCTTAATTTTAATTAACACACGTAGCTCCAGCAGCTTCTAAGTCAGCAATATAAATATCGTATCGGGTCCCGGTATTCTCCCCGTTTACAGAGGCGTTTCCATTGCTTTCTTCGCAAACCTGAAAAGCAATGGTCTGAGACGAATTACAGGTAGCACAGGAAACAGAGTCGTCCCCTTGGCAGGAGATAATTATAAGTAATATAACAATTGTAGGTACTATCTTTTTCAATGCAGTTCGTTTTGTGTTGTAATAACGTTGTTCTGGTTTTTATGTTATTCTTTAATCGGTTTTTCTTCTGTATTTATAGGTTTTCCTAAGTAAACCAGTGTAAACTCAGCGTGATTATTATCAATGTTTTTACTAAAAGAAGAAATAATAGTCAATGCTCCTTTTTTGTCTTTTAGAAATAATGGAATCGTGTTTTTATTAATGATCGTCTGTTCAATAAGCTTGTTATAATGAGGTTTGTCAATTATTAAAACTTCATTAATTATTGGATAATCCTGTGCCGTTCTAGTTAATAATGCAAAGTCGTCTGTATGCGAAAACAAGCCTTCTTTTGGGTTCTTGGTTGGGTCATTTTTTTCTTCTTCAGTAACTAACCTAAAAGCACCATTCTCCCCAAAATGGTTTTTAAATTTATGAATTGCATATTTATTAATGTCTGCGCTAGCTGTTAATGCCATTAAAAACCCTATGTCATTTAATTCTATATTATCTTCTAAAGAATCTGAATATATATCGGTCATCAAAGCCTCCAATCCTAAGCTTTTTGCTTTTGCTATGTTTGTTTGGTTGCTATCTATTAAAACCACATGACGGTTGTTATTTTTAAGATAATTCCCTATTAATTGAGAAACTTCTGAAGCACCTACAATTAAAATTCCGTTTGAATTTTTTAAGAAAACACCTGTTATTTTTGCAAAAAGACGCGCGGTAGTAGCGTTAAGTAAAACCGTTCCCATTACAATCATAAATACTAATGGGGTAATATACTCAGCGTCTACTATGCCTTTAAAAACTAATGTTAAACCAAATAACGATGCAATTCCTGCGGCAACAATTCCTCTTGGTCCAACCCAGCTTATAAACATTTTTTCTTTAAATGTTAATGCAGACTTATATGTACTTAGCAACACGCCTATGGGGCGTATAATAAAGACAACAACTGCAAAAAGAGCTAATGTTTCCCATTTATAAATTAACATTAAATCCTCGAAATTAATATTCGCTGAAAGAAGAATGAATAAAATAGAAATTAGTAGAATACTAAGTGATTCTTTAAAATAAAGTAAATCTTTTAAATATTTTGACTTAGAGTTTCCTAAAACCATTCCCATAATTACAACTGCCAAAAGCCCTGATTCGTGTGAAAAGCTATCAGATAAAACAAAAACACCTAAAACTGATGCCAATGCAAATACATTTAATAAATAATGAGGAATCCATCGTTTGTTAATCGCAAAATTTAATGCGTGGGCAAAGGTAAAGCCGAAGGTAGAACCAAATAACACAATTTTCCCAAACTCAATTAAAGCCGTTTTAGTGTACTCACCTCCAGCCCCTACGCTTATAAATTCGAACACCAATACCGCTACTAACGCACCTATTGGATCTATTAATATTCCTTCCCATTTTAAAATTGCTGAAATGTCTTTCCTAAGAGGTATATTTCTTAATATAGGTGTAATAACTGTTGGTCCTGTAACAATAATTAATGCTGAAAACAAAAAAGAAATTTCCCAGCTTAAATTAAAGATATAATGTGCTGCAATTCCAGCTCCAAAGAAAGTTACCAGGGACCCTAAGGTTATTAGTTTGGTAATAACAAGTGGTCCAACATTTTTTATTTCTTTAAATTTTAAAGTTAAACCTCCTTCAAAAAGTATAATACTAATCGAGAGTGAAACAAAATAGTATAAATTTTTACCTCCAAACAATCCTTCCTCACCATTCCAAACAGGTTCTATCCACTTGGTTCCGTCTTCTGATAAAAATTCTGCAGATATAGGGCCTACCAGCAAACCTATTAACAACAATGGTAAAATAGCAGGAATCTTTAATTTCCAAGCAAACCATTGGGCTAAAATTCCTAAAATAATAACACCTCCTAATTCTAACATTCAATAAATTTTGCCTTAAAAATACTAATAAATTCAATAGGGTTGGTATCTAAGTTTCTGCTTTATTTTAAGTGGTTTTCAATTATTGCAACTGCGGGTCATCAAATTAAAAACAAAGCAAGAATATCTAGGTTTAAATCACAGTAAGTTTTCTTGTGCATGTTTAAAAAAATAAACACGTTTAGCATGTTCCTATTGTCCGGATTTCTATTTATCTATTAATTAAGCGGCTTAAATACATACAAATTTATCTTTTTAGGTCTGTAAAATATATTGGATAAATATTTTAGTTTTTTCTGAGTTTTTTTTATACAAATATGTATATTATGACCATGAATATTAATAATAAAATCCCAGCGACTGGCTTTAAAGGATTAAAAGAAAATTGGCGAAATGACGTTTCCGCTGCGCTTAGCGTCTCACTTGTAGCCTTGCCTTTAGCTTTGGGAATTGCAGTAGCTTCAGAAGTTTCACCTATGGCAGGAGTCCTTTCTGCTATTATTGGAGGTGTTGTAACAACATTTTTTCGGGGTGGGCATTTAGCAATTAATGGGCCGGCAGCTGGATTAATTGCAGTAATTTTAGGAGGGCTCGTTGTTTTAGATGGTAATATTAATTATGTACTAGCAGCTATTGTTATTTCTGGCGCAATTCAAACACTGTTAGGGTTTCTTAAATTAGGTCGTTTTGCTAAATTACTACCATCTTCAGTACTTCACGGTATTTTAGCAGCAATTGGAGTTATTATTATTTCAAAACAAATCCACTATACCTTAGGAACAAAATCCTCATCAGAAAGCACAATAGGGACACTTTTGGATGTTTTTTACAAACTTCCAGAGATCAATCCGTTCGTTTTTTTAATTGCTTTATCTGGGATTTTGATGCTTGTTTTTTATAAAAAAATTAAATATAAATTTATTCGTATTATTCCTGCACCAATGTGGGTTCTATTGTTAGCCTTGCCTTTTGTTTTTGGGTTTGATTTTTTCAACGAACACAGTCTCTCTTTTTTTGATAAAGATTTTAGCGTTGGACCTCATTTATTAATTAATATACCTGATAACCCTTTAGAAAGCATAATGCATCCAGACTTTGGCATGATTAATACATTTCCATTTTGGTTAACAGTTTTATCGATAACGATGATTGCATCTGTAGAGACCCTCGCAAGCGCTAGGGCTGTAGATAAGTTAGATCCATATAGGCGTACGACTAATTTAAATAAAGATTTGGTTGGTGTGGGCCTTAGTACAATGGTTTCAGGTGCTTTAGGTGGCTTACCTATTATCACTGTTATTGTTAGAAGTACGGTTAATATAAATAGTAATGCAAAAACAAAGTGGTCTAATTTTTATCATGGAGTGTTTTTAATACTTTTTGTTTTAATTTTCGCGCCAGTCTTAAGAAGTATCCCTTTAGCTGCTTTAGCTGCCATCCTAGTACATACAGGATATAAATTAGCTTCTCCAAAAGTTTTTAAACACGCATATGATCAGGGAGTGGAGCAGTTACTATTTCTATCCTCAACACTTTTAATAACACTATTTACAGATTTACTTTATGGAATATTTGGAGGAATATTAATAACTCTTACTTTACAAATGCTATTAGCTAAAGTTGGCTTTTTAAGGTTTTTTAAGATGATTTACACATCAGGATCAAAAGTATATCATTTAGAAAATGGAACTTATAGTGTTAAGTTAAAAGGTATTGCTAATTTTTTATATGCATTAAAATTAGATAAACTACTAAAGGATATCCCCAATGGTTCTAATGTTATTATTGACCTGTCTCAAACGCGATTAGTTGATCTATCGATAATGGAAAATATTATTGATTTTAAACGAGTTCATGACGACTTTGGTGGAAAAGTAAGTCTTATTGGTTTAGATAATCACGTTGCTTCAACAAATCACAATAGGGCGCTAAAAATTGCTACTAGTAGAATAAAAAAACGAATTTCAAAACGACAGATTCTGCTGCAGAAATTGGCAAATATAAACGGCTGGTCTTTTGAGCGTAATGTAGATTGGAATACCTCATATCTAAGAAATTTTCATTTTTTTGACTCGCGCCCTATTGAAATGAAAAGTAATTCGTTACAGGGTTTGGATTCCGAAAATAATGCACATTGGGAAATAGCAGATATTGTTTTTGATGAAGGAGCGCTGCAAGCTCTTGAAGTATATAAAACAACAGTCCAAGTAATTCGGCTACCTAAATTAATACCAAAATTTATAGTTGATAAGGAGGGCTTATTTGATACGATTTTTAATAGAGTAAAAGTTTTTTCTGGTTCAAGTGGTGATATTAATTTTAAAAAGAATAAAGGTTTTTCTAATAAGTTTTTATTGAGAGGAGAAGAGGAGGCTGAAATACGTGAGTTTTTCACAGATGATCTTATTCAATTTTTAGAAGACAATGAAATCCACCATATTGAAAGCAATGGAGAGGCTTTAATGATTTTTAAATATCTTCATATTGCTAAAACAGATGAGGTTCAGAATATGTTAACTTTTGGTCTTAATTTATTGAAGCATATGAATTTTAAAGGCAATTTATAGAAATGGCAGGTTTTTAAAGAGACAAATAAAATTGATTATATTCTGTCATAATAATTCCTTAACAATGCTCTATAATTTGACACGATTACTTATTTTGCACATCTATGAGATTATATCCAATCGAAGCTGGAAATTTTAAGCTAGATGGCGGCGCTATGTTTGGCGTTGTTCCGAAACCACTTTGGTCTAGAACCAACCCAGCAGACTCGAACAATATGATTGATATTGCTTCTCGTTGTCTTTTAATTGAAAATGGAGATCGCCTGACTTTAATTGATACTGGTATGGGCAATAAACAAAGTGATAAATTCTTTGGTTATTATTACCCTTGGGGAGATTTTACTCTTGAAAAGTCTCTGAAAGAAAAAGGTTTTCATAAAGACGATATTACTGATGTGTTTTTAACTCATCTTCATTTTGATCATTGTGGAGGTGCGGTTCAATGGGATAAAAATCGAACTGGTTATGAACCTGCTTTTAAAAATGCGGCTTATTGGAGCAATGAAAGACATTGGAATTGGGCAACAAAACCCAATCGAAGAGAAAAAGCTTCATTTCTTTCAGAAAATATTTTACCCATGCAAGAAAGTGGTCAACTAAAATTTGTAGGTGATCCTAAGGAATCTTTTTCGAATGGAAATGAATTGGATTTTGGAATCTTTTTCGCAGATGGCCATACTGAAAAACAAATGATACCACATATAGATTATAAAGGGAAAAAAATTGTGTTTATGGCAGATTTATTACCAACTGCTGGACATTTACCGCTTCCTTTTGTAATGGGATATGATACAAGACCCTTATTAACCATGCCAGAAAAAGAAAAGTTTCTTAATATGGCTGCAGACAATAATTACTATTTATTTTTAGAGCACGATGCTCATAACCCTATTATTACAGTAAAACACACAGAAAAAGGGGTTCGCCTTAATGAGTGTTTTACTAAAGATGAATTATTTAACTAAAAAACAATGAAAAATTTAAACCCTTTTGTACTAGCAGCTGCAACAACGCTTTTATTAGCGAGCTGTGGGAGTAGTGTGGCGCCAATTAATGCGCCTCTTCTTGAAAACTCTATGACCTTAACCCTTAAAACAGCAAACATTGAAGACGCTCAGCTTAAAGTTTGGAGCGCTACAGATTTAGCAACCGACACTATTCCAGGGATGAGTGTTGATAAAGCATATGCCGAATTAATTCCTAATTTAAAAGGAACCAATGTAATTGTTGCTGTTATTGATAGCGGAATTGATATCGAACACGAAGATCTTAAAAACGTGATCTGGATAAATAAAGGAGAAATACCTAATAACGGAATTGATGATGATAAAAATGGATTTATAGATGATGTTCACGGATGGAATTTTTTAGGAGATATCGAAGGTGAAAATCTGGAGTTTACTCGTATTGTTAGACGATATGATGTGGTGTTTAATGGAAAAGATGTATCCGAAATTAGTGAAGTCGATATGGAAACCTTTGTTTTATACCAAAAAGCAAAAGCAGAGCAAACTAAAAATTACGACGAAACAAAAGCAAATCGCGATAGATATACTCAAATGCTAAAGGAAGTTACTGACGCTAATAATGTAATTTCAAAAAAATTAGGGAAAGAAGACTATACGGCTGAAGATTTAGCTGCAATAAGTAATCCTTCTGAGGAGGAACAAAAAAATATTGCTGTGTTAACACAAATGTTGTCATATGGCGGAAGTATTCCTGAATTTATGGAGCGTCTAAATGGTGGTGTCGATTATTTTGATGGTAGAATGAAAAATCACTTTAATATGGACACTGATTTTAGAGGAGTTTTAAATGACAATCCTTATGACATTACTGATACTAGCTATGGTAATAACGATGTTGATGGTCCAAATCCTAAAAAGGAAGATGCGTTGCACGGTACTCACGTGGCAGGAATTATTGCTGCACAAAGAGGAAACGGTATTGGAATGGACGGTGTTGCTCAAAACGTTGAGATTATGGTAGTTCGTGCAGTGCCAGACGGAGATGAATATGATAAAGATGTTGCTTTAGCAATTCGTTATGCGGTAGATAATGGGGCAAAAGTAATTAATACAAGTTTTGGAAAGGGATATTCTCAAAACCCAGAGTGGGTTTGGGACGCCATAAAATACGCAGGTAAAAAAGATGTTTTAATTGTAAATGCTGCAGGAAATGATGGTCTTGATTTAGATATAACTACTAGTTACCCAAATGACCAAAATGGAACTGGAGCAGAAATGAGTGATAATTTTATTACCATTGGTGCGCTTAATTACAAATATGGTGAAGAAATGGTTGCAACATTCTCAAATTACGGCGCTACTAGTGTAGATTTATTTTCTCCAGGTGTTAAAATTTGGTCAACTACTCCTTTAGACACTTACGAATATCTTCAAGGTACCTCTATGGCGTCTCCAAATGTAGCTGGAGTCGCTGCAATGATTCGTTCGTATTACCCAAAACTATCTGCTAAACAAGTAAAGCAGGTTTTAATGGATAGTGGTTTACATACCTCTACTCCGGTAATTGTAGGAGGAGAAGAGTCAAATATTCAGCCTTTTGATGCTATTTCAAAGTCTGGTAATACAGCAAACCTATATAATGCCTTAATTATGGCTAGTAAAATGTAAATAATATGAAGTTAGTTTTAAATACTCTTATTGCGCTATTTGTTTTTATTGCTTCTGCACAAAACAACACGAGTTATTGGCAACAAAAAGTTGATTATAAAATGGAAATTGACATGGATGTCGAAAACCACCAATACAAAGGGACTCAAGAACTAACTTATACAAATAATTCACCCGATACATTGTATCGGGTGTTTTACCACTTATACTTTAATGCATTTCAGCCGGGTAGTCAAATGGATGTTCGCTCGAGAACAATTGAAGATGCAAGTAGTAAAATTTTAGATAGAATTTCTAAATTAACACCATCAGAAATAGGTTATATCAGGCCAACATTATTAACTCAAGATGGACAAAATTTACAATTTGAAGTTGTTGGTACCATATTAGAGGTGCTATTAAACACTCCTATTCCACCTAATACTTCTACTGTTTTTAACATGAACTGGGATGCTCAAGTTCCTATACAGATTAGAAGAACAGGTCGATATAATGCAGAGGGGGTTGCATACTCTATGACTCAATGGTATCCAAAACTAGCTGAGTATGATTTTGAAGGGTGGCACGCAGTACCTTATATCGCTAGAGAATTTCACGGTGTTTGGGGAAATTTTGATGTTTCTATCAAGCTAGATGAAAACTTTATTATAGGAGGTACGGGTTATCTTCAAAATGCAGATAAAAAAGGTTTGGGGGGAAAGTCAAAACGCAAAACTAGAACATGGTATTTTTCTGCCCCTAATGTTCATGATTTTGCTTGGGCAGCAGATAAAGATTATATTCATGATACCTATCCAGGACCTAATGGAGTTAAGTTAAATTTCTACTATAAAAACAATCCTGAAATACTTGAAAACTGGAAAGCATTACAGCCAAAAACGGCAGATTTACTTGCTTATTTCAATACCCACATTGGCAATTATCCCTATAAACAATATTCTGTAATACAGGGAGGTGACGGAGGTATGGAGTATGCAATGTGTACTTTAATAACTGGTGAACGGAAATTAGGAAGTTTAATTGGTGTTACGGCACATGAATTGGCGCATACTTGGTTTCAGTTTTTACTAGCAACCAATGAAAGTAAACACGAATGGATGGATGAAGGCTTTACGTCGTATATTTCAAATATGGCGATGAATGAATTAATGGAAGAAGAAAAAGAAAACCCTAACGCAGGCTCTTACAGAAGTTATAATTACATAGCAAATAGCAACAAAGAACAGCCTCAAACAACACAGGCTGATCGTTATAGCACCAATATGGGTTATGGAATCGCTGCATATAGCAAAGGAGCTGTTTTTCTTTCACAATTGGGTTATGTTATTGGTAAAGAAAATTTAGATAAAACATTATTGCGCTATTATAAAGAGTGGTCTTTTAAGCACCCTACGCCTTACGATTTTATTAGAGTGGCCGAGAAAGTATCTGGCGCAGAGTTAGATTGGTATTTAATGGATTGGACACAAACGACAAATACAATTGACTACGGAATAAAAGAAGTGCTTTCTAAAGACACCGAAACTAAATTGTCTTTAGAAAGATTAGGTTTAATGCCAATGCCTATTGATATAAGTATCACTTATGAAGATGGTTCTATCGAAAATTTTTACATTCCGTTACAAATGATGCGCGCAGACAAACCAAACCCTAATCCGAGTCAAAAATGGACCGTATTGCCAGATTGGAGTTGGGCAAATCCAACATATGAATTTATGATAGAAAATGACAAAAAAATTAGAATCATCACTATTGATGCTTCTAAATTAATGGCGGATATCAATTTAAGCAACAACACCTACGAATTGGAATAATTTTTAAACTTATCCTATTAAAAAATAGTGTTTATTAAAACCCGTAGCAGTGCAGTAAGTAGAAAAAAATGAGGCTTATCTTTTTTTATAATCAGTTATTTTTTTAGCTGAATTAACTACTTTACTAACAATAATATTGATTTTTAATAAAGAACCAATACTCTTTCATATTTCTTACTTTTACGATTATGAATTTTCGCTTCCCAAAATCAGAAAAACTTAAAAGTAAAAAAAAGATAGAACTTCTTTTTGCAGAAGGAAGATCAATTAGCAAATACCCAATAAAAGTATTTTATCTTCCATCTAACAATGTAAAAAAAACACAAGCTGCTTTTGCTGTTCCTAAGCGCAATTTCAAAAGTGCGGTAGACAGAAATCGAATAAAAAGACAACTTAGAGAAGTTTATAGGCTTCAAAAACATTTGTTAAAAAACGAGGGTGAACTAAAGTTTAGTTTATTCTTTTTATACATTGGTAATGAAATATTACCATATTCCAAAATTGAAACATCACTTAAGTTTCTGATTAATAAAATATAATATGAAAAAGAAAATTCTCATTCCTATTCTTGCCTTAGGAATACTTTTTACGACCGTTAGCTTTAAGGGAGACTTTTTTGAGATTGCCAAGCAAATAGAAATATTTACTACGCTTTTTAAAGAATTAAATATGAACTATGTTGATGAAACAACACCTTCAGATTTAATGAATAAAGCGATTAAAGGAATGCTAGAAGATTTGGATCCCTATACTGTTTATTGGAACGAACAAGAAGTGGAGGATGCTCGCATTAACAACTCTGGAATGTACACCGGAATTGGAGCAACCGTTAGAAATAAAGATAATAAAATGATAATTATTGAGCCTTTTAAAGGTTTTCCAGCAGATAACGCTGGTTTAAAATCCGGAGATCAAATTATTAAAATAGGGGAAATTACACTCTTAGATAACGAAGGAGATGCTAGTGAATTATTAAAGGGTGCCGCAGATTCTAAAATTAAATTAACCTATTTACGACAAGGAAAAACGGATAGCACTACCTTAACTCGGGGTGCAATAGATGTTCGTGCGGTCCCTTTTTACCAATTAATAAGTGATGATATTGGTTATATTGTGCTGTCTAAGTTTAATAGAAAAACTACTACGGAGACAAAAGCGGCTTTAGAAGATTTAAAATTGCAGGGGGCAACTAAAATTATACTTGATTTAAGAGGTAATCCCGGAGGTCTTTTAACAGAGGCTATCAACGTCGTTAATTTGTTTGTTCCTAAAGGGGCATCTATTGTAACTACAAAATCGGCTATTAAAAAGTATAATAAAACCTATAAAACTCAAAAACCTGCTTTTGACACAGAAATTCCACTTGTTGTATTGGTAAACGGTAGAAGCGCTTCTGCTAGTGAAATAGTTTCTGGTGGACTACAAGACCTAGACAGAGCTGTTGTTATTGGCGCGCGTAGTTTTGGAAAAGGCTTGGTGCAACGCCCAAAAAAGCTAACATATGGAACGCAATTAAAGGTGACAATTTCAAGGTATTATACTCCAAGCGGCAGGTGTATTCAGGCGCTTGATTATTGGAATCGTGATGAAAATGGGGATCCTGTTCGTTTAGGGACTGAAGAGTATAATTCTTTTAAAACAAAAGGCGGAAGAACGGTTTACGACGGTGGAGGTATTATGCCGGATATTGAATTAAAATCGGGTGAGTTTAGTCCAATTACAACTGCTTTACTTAAAGATCAGGCAATTTTTGATTATGCTACTAATTATTATTACAATAATAAAATTAATAATTGGGAGAATTTTTCTTTTTCTAATCGGGACTTTCAAGATTTTTTAACGTTTTTAAAGACTAATAATTTTGAATATGAAACTGAAACTGAAAAGTTGTTTTCAAAAGCGTTCCGTAAATCAAAAGATGAGCATTTACAAAAAGATATTTCTTCTAGTTATAATCAATTAATAATTGCTTTAGATGACGCTAAAGAAAAAGCCTTGGTTGAAAAGAAAGAAGAAATTATTAACTTATTAAGCGATGAAATTTTAAAACGTTATTTTTATCGTGACGGAATGTATAAATATCATTTAAATTATAGCCCTGAAATTTTAGAAGCGGTATCTGTGCTTAATAATACATCGAGATACCAAAAAATATTAAAGTAACATATGGAAGCATTTTTAGGTTATTTTGAACATTTGCCTACTTGGATAAAGGCGGGTTGGATTCTTTTTTTTCTTGCTTTTTTTTGGATCATAGAAGGATATTATTCATTTTACAAAAATCCGAATAGTAAATGGAAGCACGCTAAGACTAACATCCAGCTTTTATTGCTAGTTGTAATTATTAATTCAATTTTTGGGGTTTTACTAATCTTTGTTGATGAACGGCTTAGTGAGTCTGGTTTCGGATTGCTTAATTATTTAGATGCCCCGCCTTGGATAAAATTATTGACTTCTATTGTTGTATTGGATTTTACCTCTCAATATTTTGTGCATTTTTTATTGCATAAGGTTAGGTGGATGTGGCGCCTACACATCGTTCATCATTCCGATAAACATGTAGATGTAACTACAGGAACCAGACATCATCCGTTCGACTTTTTAATACGAGAAACCTTTGCTTTGACGGTAGTGGTCCTTATGGGAATGCCGGTTTCTTTTTACTTTTTATACAGAATGATCACCATCCCTTTTACTTATTTTAACCACGCAAACATATCCTTACCTCTCTGGTTAGATAAAGGGTTAAGTTATGTTATAGTATCTCCAAATATGCATAAATTTCATCACCATCATGAACTGCCTTGGACGGATCGTAATTTTGGTAATGTGCTTTCTGTCTGGGATCATATTTTTGGAACTTTTGTTTATGGCGATCCAACTAAGATAGTATACGGATTGGATACTTCAAATCATACCGACGATGAAGATGTTGTGTTTCAACTGGGAATACCTTTCAATAAAAATGTTAAATCAATAGATTAATAAATAAAGCAAGTTTAGCGTGATAGAAAAGTCCGTTATTCCCTTACCATGGTAACATGAGGAATACCATCTTCTAAATATTTTTCTCCAATAGATTTGAATTGTAAATTGGTATAGAATTTATTTAGATAACATTGCGCTGAAATTTTAATAATTTTTGTTTTGTAATGGTTATTTATAGCCTTAATAGAGCTGTTCATTATTTGATTTCCTCTTTTAAACTTTCGTTGTGATTCTTTTACAACCACTCGTCCAATTGAAGCTTCTTTAAAATAATCACCTGGCCCAAAACAGCGGGTATAAGCAATTATTTTATTTTCAACTGTTCCTATAATATGTAAAGCTTTTTGGTCATTACCGTCTATATCTTGATATACACAGTCTTGTTCTACTACAAATACTTCTGAACGTAATTGAAGTATTTCATATAATTCTAAGGGAGATAGATCATTAAACTTTTTAATAACTACATTCATGTGTCTAATTTATTGTTTTTTAATGGTTGTAATTAATTAGCCCACAAAAATTAAGAACAAGTTATTTTATCAACCCTTGTTTGATGTCTTCCTCCTTCAAATTTAGTGTTTAAGAAAACATCAACCATAGCTAGTACCTGGGGAATACTTGTGTAACGCGCTGGTATGCTTAAAATATTTGCATTGTTATGAAGTCTAGCTAATTCGGTAAGTTCTTTGTTCCAACAAAGTGCAGCTCTTACTTCTTTATGTTTATTTGCAGTCATTGCAGCGCCATTTCCAGAGCCACAAATAATTATACCTAAGTCAACTTTATTTGTGGCTACATCGTTAGCCACAGGGTGAATAAAGTCTGGATAATCTACACTGTCTTTAGTATCTGTTCCATAATTTGAAACAATTATTCCTTTAGATTCTAAAAATGTTATAATTGCTTCTTTATATGCTGGTCCAGCATGATCATTTCCAATAGCTATTTTCATTTCTTTAAATATTTTTATTTAACAAATCAAGCGTTGTTTATTGTTAATTATTCTTTTAAGATGTAAAAAGTTATATTTTATTTTATAATAATTATTCTAAATAAAAGCTTTAGTTACAATTAAGTTTATTAAAGCAAATATATTGTATAAATTTAATAAACAGAGGCTTAATAAGACGTTTTAAGTTTTAAAATATTATCAACTATTTAAAAAAAACTTATCTTTTTTAATAGTTAATAAAGTGTTTATAGCTGTTCATTCTTTTTATAAAAATTAATTAGGATGGTAAATAAAAAATAATAGTAGCAATTTTTATTTTAATTAACCAAAAAAGTTAAACTTAAATTATATAAAAGTTATCTTATAAATAAGGTGTTTTTTAAACTTTATAAATAAAAATACTTATAAAAATTATTATTAAATTAAAGAAGTTAACAATGGTTAATAGAGACTACTATCTAACTCAATTTCAGTTAAAAAAGCGATTAATATACTGTTGATATCTTACTAAGAAAACAATTTAACTTAATATCAAAATAAATAATCTAAAACTTATTGTAGTTATTAACAAGCAATTATAACCATCATTTTATATTTAAATTTAATTAAAAAAAAGGATATTATATAATAGTTGTTAATAACGTTTATTTTAGGCCTAGATTTTAAACAATTTCTAAAACAATATCGTTATTTAAATCAGTTATAATTTTTACAGCCATGTCTTTATCATTTTTATTTACTTGAAGTCTAATTCCGCCAAAAGCATTAGAATGGAAAGGAAGAATAGTAATAGCGGTTTCATTTAAAAAAAAATAATTAATATTTTTTTGTTGAAGTAATAATTCTATAATGACATATTCACTAGGATAGTTAAATCTTGCTATGGTTATAAAATCTTTCATGATTAATAAAAATTAATTTAATTAAGTATTTTTATAAAGGTAATTAATAATAACAGTTTGTTAATACTAATACAAAAATTTAAAGCTTACTTTTACCTTAATTAAAATTAAAAAATGTCGAAAAGAAATAAGAGTAGAAAGAAACCAAACAATTCCAATCTTACCCAAAGTATACTTACTACTTTAAGAAAACAAAATTCAAAACCTACTAATTATAAACAGGTTGCATCTATTTTAGATGTCAATGATACTACAACAAGAAATTTAATTATTAAAATCCTAAAAAAACTTCAATCTGAAGAAAAAATAGAAGAAATTTCTAGAGGAAAATATATAATAAAAGCATCAAAAAATTATTATACAGGAATAGCTGATGTCACATCTAAGGGTCAAGCTTATATTATTGTAGATGGTTTAGAAGATGATATTTTTATTAACAATAAAAACTTAAATCATACCTTAAATGGTGATACCGTTGAGGTATATGTTTTTAAAAGAAAAAAAGGAGGAAAACAAGAAGGAGAAGTTACGCAAATAATAGAGCGAAAAAGAAAAGAATTTGTTGGAGTTATAAAAATACAAGAACGTTTTGCTTTTGTGGAATGTCAAGATGTTAAAATGTACACCGATATTTTTATTCCAAAAGAGAACATTAACAATGCTAAAGATGGAGAAAAAGTATTAGTAGAAATTGAAAGCTGGCCAGAAAAAGCGGGATCCCCTTATGGTAATGTAATTAAGGTATTAGGAAAACCCGGAGAACATAATACAGAAATCCATTCCATCTTAGCTCAATATGGGCTGCCATATGAGTTTGAAAAAGAAATTGAAGATTTTGCAAACAATATAGACACTTCAATTAATAAAGAAGAAATTAAAAAACGCCGTGACATGCGGTCTGATTTAACATTTACGATAGATCCAAAAGATGCAAAAGATTTTGATGATGCTTTATCATTTAAAGTATTAAAAGAGGATATTTATGAAATAGGAATTCACATCGCAGATGTATCTCATTATTTAATTCCAGGAACTATTTTAGATAATGAAGCTTTTGATAGAGCAACCTCTGTTTATTTAGTAGATAGAGTAGTGCCAATGCTACCTGAAGTACTATCAAACAATGCTTGTTCATTAAGACCTAATGAAGAAAAATTTACTTTTTCAGCTGTTTTTAAAATAAATAAAAAAGCTGAAATAATAGATAAATGGTTCGGTAGAACAGTTATTTATAGTGATGCGCGTTTTGCATACGAAGAAGCACAATATGTAATTGAAAACGAACTATTAAAAAAACAACAAACGGTTACTATACCTTCAGAAATATCCATCACAGGAAAAACATACGAGGTTAAATCTAAAATCACCGAAGCAATCCTTAAATTAGATAAATTAGCTAAAATTCTTCGTAAAATAAGAATGAAAGAAGGCGCTATTTCTTTTGATAAAGTAGAGGTTAAATTTAATTTAGATGAAAGCAACAATCCTGCAGGAGTTTATTTTAAAGAAAGTAAAGATGCTAATAAATTAATAGAAGAGTTTATGCTTCTTGCCAATAGAAGTGTTGCCGAGTTTATTGGAAAACAAAACCCTAAAAAAACATTTATTTATCGTGTTCATGATGAACCTAACGATGAAAAAATTGCTGCTTTACAAAATATTATAAAACAGTTTGGTTATAAACTAGATATCCGTGATCGAAAATCAACTTCCAACTCTTTAAATAATTTATTAAAAGATGTTCAAGGAAAAAAAGAACAAAATTTAATAGATACGCTTGCGATACGCTCTATGAGTAAAGCTGTTTATACTACACAAAATATTAGGCATTATGGATTAGCCTTTGATTATTATACTCATTTTACCTCACCTATTCGTCGATATCCAGACATCATGGTACATCGATTATTAAATTATTATTTAGAAGAAGGTAAATCCGCAAACGAAGATCAATACGAACAAAAATGTAGACACAGTAGTGAAATGGAAGGATTAGCTTCACAAGCAGAACGCGCAAGTATAAAATACATGCAAGTTAAATATATGTCCGACCACCAAGATCAAAATTTCTTAGGAGTAATATCTGGTGTAACAGATTGGGGCATTTATATAGAGATTGTTTCTAATAAATGTGAAGGAATGGTGCGCTTACAAGATATAAAAGGAGATCATTATACGTTTCATAAAGATGAATATGCTGCAATAGGAGATCGCACAAAAACTAATTATCAGCTTGGAGATGAAGTTTATGTTCGTGTAAAAAACGCAGATTTAGTGAGAAAACAATTAGATTTTGAAATGTTAGGTCATAAAACGGACCTTGTAATTAATTAAAATTTCTTCTCAAAACTCTTCTCAAATGTATTTAGTACTTTTGCAGTATTATGTTTGATGGTTTAGTATATGCTGCTTTTTATGGTTTTTTATTAGCTTTTGCTGTAGGCCCCGTGTTTTTTACTTTAATTGAAACAAGTATAACTAAAGGCTTTAAAGCTGCTGTTTTTTTTGATTTAGGCGCTTTGTTCTCAGACGTAATTTTTATCATAATTGCTTTTTATAGCACCAGTCAAATTCTCGATAAAGTAAAAGACGACCCCGCTTTACTTATTTTTGGAGGAGGTGTTTTAATTGCGTTTGGTGTTATTTCTTATATACGAACCTCAAAATCATTTATTAAAATAGCAAGAGAATATTATTCTGTTGAAACCAAAAAAAACCATGGCGGGCTTTTTTTAAAAGGTTTTTTGTTAAACTTTGTTAATTTTGGAGTTTTAGCAGCTTGGATAGCAACTATTATTATCGCACAAGCAGTAACTACTCATAAAAATGGAGTTTTATTGTTTTTATCTGTCACTATAATTACTTTATTTTTAACCGATTTATTAAAAATATTTCTCGCTAAAAAATTAAAAAGTAATCTTACACCTCGTTTTATTATCAAGACAAAAAAATGGGTAAGTATATTAATAATAGGTTTTGGAGTGTTATTATTAATTCAGGGTCTTTTTCCAGACAATATCCAAGAAGGAATAGAGAATATTCCAGAAACTTTTGAAAAATAAAAAAGCTCCAGTAAGATACTGAAGCTTTTTGGAGGCGTCGAGCGGATTCGAACCGCTGTAAGAGCTTTTGCAGAGCCCGGCCTAGCCACTCGGCCACGACGCCCTAAATTCCTAATCAATAAAGAATATCTTTTAGAGATAGCAAATATAATATAAAGTTCAACTTTTTCAATTAAAAAATAACTTATCTTTTTGTGGCTAACGTTACACTAACAGCTGCTACATCACCATCTATTGGTGGGTTCACTTTTGCTACCGTTACTTTTACATAACTAACTAACGGAACATCAAACAATATCTTATCAACAATACGCTTTCCTACGTGTTCTAGTAATTTAGAACGAATAGCCATTTGTTCCGCCACTATTTTCTGAAGCAACACATAATCAACAGTATCCGTTAATTCATCACTTTTAGATGCCTTATCAAGGTTTGCTCTTACCGAAAGGGTTACTAAATAATCTGATCCAATCTGTCCCTCTTCTAGTAAACAGCCGTGAAAGGCATAAATTTTTATATTTTTTAATTGTATCGTGCTCATTTCAACTATTTTTGCAAAGTTACAAATCCTTAACTTGTGGTGGGCATTTGTAAATATTAAATTAGTTGATTAAGATGTTAGAAAAAAAGATCCCTCTCAATTTTATTGAGCACATCATTGAAGAAGATTTAGCCAACGGAATGCCAAAAGAAAACTTACGTTTTCGTTTTCCGCCAGAACCAAATGGATACTTACATATTGGACACACCAAAGCAATTGGTATTAGTTTTGGACTGGGGGAAAAATATGATGCACCGGTTAACTTAAGGTTTGATGACACTAACCCAGCAAAAGAAGAACAAAAATATGTAGACGCGATTAAGAAGGACATTGCCTGGATGGGTTATCAATGGGATCAGGAATTATATTCTTCAGATTATTTCCAAAAACTATATGATTGGGCGATTCGCTTTATTAAAAACGGAAAAGCGTATATAGACTCACAATCAAGTGAAGAAATGAGAAATCAAAAAGGAACCCCAACTCAAGTTGGGACCAATAGCCCATATAGAAATAGACCTATTGAAGAAAATTTAGATCTTTTTGCAAAAATGAAAGAAGGAGCGTTTAGCGAAGGGACCCATGTATTAAGAGCAAAAATTGACATGGAAGATCCCAATATGCTGATGCGGGACCCTATTATGTATCGTGTTTTAAAGAAAACACATCACAGAACAGGAAATGATTGGTGTGTTTTCCCAATGTACGATTGGACACACGGCGAAAGCGACTATATTGAGCAAATTTCACACTCTTTATGCTCTTTAGAATTTAAACCTCATAGAAAGCTTTACGATTGGTTTAGAGACGAGGTTTATAGCGAGAACTTAAGAGAACTTCCTTTAGCTCCAAAACAACGAGAATTTGCACGCTTAAATTTGAGCTATACCATTATGAGTAAACGAAAGTTGCTTCAATTGGTAGAAGAAAAGGTAGTAAATGGGTGGGACGATCCAAGAATGCCAACTATTTCTGGATTAAGAAGAAGGGGATATACGTCCAATGCAATAAAAAAGTTTATTGATGCAGTAGGAGTGGCAAAACGTGAAAACGTGATTGACGTATCTTTATTAGAATTTTGTATTCGAGAAGATTTAAATAAGACTGCTCCACGCGTAATGGCAGTTTTAAACCCCGTAAAATTAATAATTACCAATTATCCTGAAGATAAAGAAGAATTGTTAAAAGCGGAAACCAATCCTGAAGATAAAAACGCTGGATTTAGAGAGGTTCCTTTTTCTAAAGAACTTTATATTGAAAGAGAAGACTTTAAAGAAGCAGCGAATAATAACTTTTTTCGATTAAGCCTTGGAAAAGAAGTGCGTTTAAAAAATGCATATATCATTAAAGCAGATTCCGTTTTAAAAGACAGTCAAGGAAACATAACTGAACTATTATGTTCTTACGATGCTGATAGTTTAAGCGGTAGAGGAACGGAAGCAAGTATTAGAAAAGTAAAAGGGACGCTTCATTGGGTTTCAATTGCTCACGCGTTAAAAACAGAGATAAGATCCTACGATCGTTTGTTTACAGACGAAGCTCCAGACAGCCATAAGGACAAAACTTTTATGGATTTCATAAATCCAAATTCTCTTAAGGTTACAGAAGCTTTTGTAGAGCCTAGTTTGGCTTCTGCAAAAAAAGGAGATAGTTTTCAATTTCAACGATTGGGGTATTTTAATGTAGATGATGATACTACTTCAGAAAACATTGTTTTTAATAAAACAGTAGGATTGCGAGATTCTTGGGCAAAGAAAAAACCAACTCAAATACAAGTGGAACAAGCTCAAATACCACAGGTTTCACCCGTCAATGAAATCATGCGTTTTGGTAAAAAATACACAAAACTACCTATTGAAAAACAAGAATTAGCCACAAACATTTCTTATGATGAATTAACACCTTTCTTTGGAACTGCTCTTAAAAAAGTAGGTACTCGAATTGTAACGATGATAAGCTTAGGTGTATTATTAAAAATCACCCCAGAAATCACCCCAGAAATTAAAGAGTTTGTAACAAAAGCACTGGAGGATAAAGACGAGTTATTAGTGTTGGAAGCAAAAAAAATAACCTTCTAAAACTAGAAGGTTATTTTTTAATTTATCTAATAATCAAAATCTGATTGAGGTGGCTTAGGCAACTTTTTCTTTTTATTCACAATCCCCTTAGCTTCATTTTCTTTTTTCATTTGTTCTCCAATTTGATTACTCGCAACAAAGGATGCTATCATATTATTTAACATATCGCTTCCTGCTTGAGGTGAATTAGGCAATAATATTAAATTGGAATTAGTGGAGTCTCCAACAGATTGCAAGGTGTCATAATGTTGAGTAACCACAATCAATGCAGAAGCTTCTTGAGAATTAATCCCTACATTATTTAATACATCAACACTGTCTTCAAGGCCTCTTGCAATTTCCCTACGTTGATCAGCGATACCCAATCCTTGTAATCGCTTACTTTCTGCTTCAGCTTTCGCTCTTTCAATAATTAATATTCGTTGTGCGTCTCCTTCGTGTTGCGCAGCAACTTTTTCTCTTTCAGCAGCATTAATACGGTTCATTGCAATTTTCACCAATTGGTCAGGATCAATATCCGTTACCAAAGCTTTTACAATGTCATAACCATAATTTAACATTGCTTCTTTTAATTCTCTTTGAATTGCAACTGCTATTTCTTCTTTTTTAACAAATACATCGTCCAATATCATTTTTGGTACTTCGGCACGAACAACATCAAATATAAAAGCTGTAATTTGTTCGTGAGGGTTTTGTAATTTATAGAAGGCATTATATACGTCTTCTCTTTTTATTTGAAACTGAACTGAAATTTTTAAATGAACAAAAACATCATCTTTTGTTTTTGTTTCAACAATAACATCTAGTTGTTGAATACGTAAATTTACTCGCCCAGCAATTCTATCAACAAAAGGAATTTTTATATTAATTCCCGCACCATAATCTCTAGAAAACTTTCCAAATCGTTCAACAATAGCAATGGTTTGTTGCTTTACTATAAAAAAAGAAGCAAGCAATAAAACAAACAGTCCAATAATAATAATAGGCAATCCTATATAACTCATAATAAATATTTTTAGATTAAAAATCAATGTTGAAGATACGAAAAAAGCTTGCTCTTATCGCTTTTAAAACTTCTTTAATTTAGAATGCGATAAGGTTGAAGAAAATAGCTCTTTAATTATCATAGCTAGAATATTTTCCTTTTAAGATAAAAAAGATATTGTTTTTTTTATTCTACTAATTGTTTCTTCTCTACCAAGAATAGCCGCAATATTAAATACATCTGGCCCTTTCATTTCTCCTACAAGCGAAAGTCTTAAAGGCATCATCACCTTCCCAAATCCAATTTCTTGAACACTAAGCCATCCCTTTACTTTGTTTGAAATTTCATTTGAAGTAAACTCTTCACATTCATTTAAAAGACCCAATACCTCGGTCATTATTTCAGAAGTTCCTTCTTTAAATGCTTTTTTTGAAGCTTTTTCGTCATAAGTGGTTGGAGCTTCAAAAAAGAAACTTCCTTGCTCCCAAAGATCACTCACAAAAGTTGCTCGTTCTTTTATAGATGCTACTATAATTGAAAGCTTCTTATTGGTAACAATACCTTTGTCTTCCAATAGTTTTGAAAATAAACTTGTTAAAGTTTCATTATCTTTTGCTTGCAGATAATAATGTTGAAACCATTTTGTTTTTTCTGGATCAAATTTAGCTCCTGTTTTGTTAACTCTACTTAAATCAAATGCTTTTACCAATTCGTTTAAACTGAATATTTCTTGTTCCGTACCAGGATTCCAACCTAATAAGGCTAGCATATTTATTAGTGCTTCAGGGAAATAACCATCTTCTCTATAACCAGAAAACATTTCGCCCTCTTTGGCTTTCCATTGAATTGGAAATACAGGGAACCCCATTTTATCACCATCACGCTTACTTAATTTTCCTTTGCCAACGGGTTTCATAATTAAAGGTAAATGAGCAAATTCAGGAATTTCCCAACCTAAAGCTTGGTATAAAGCGATATGTAATGGAACCGAAGGAAGCCATTCCTCACCACGAATTACGTGAGTGATTTCCATAAAGTGATCGTCTACAATATTTGCCAAATGATATGTTGGCATCCCATCACTCTTAAACAATACTTTGTCGTCTAAAAGCTCTTTTTTAAACGATATTGGGCCTCTTATAATATCTTGTGTTGAAATAATGCTATCTGATCCTTCTTCAGAATGATATACTTTAAAACGAATCACATAATCATCTCCATTTTTAATTTTAGTAGCCACTTCTTCCTGAGATAATGAAATAGAGTTGTTTAATTTTTCTCTATTATGCCAATTATATATAAAATTTTTTCCTTTTTCTTCATGATCTTTTCTGTGAAAATTCAATTCCTCAGAAGTATCAAAAGCATAATAAGCATTTCCAGAAGCAATAAGCTGTTCAGCGTATTGACTGTACATGTCTTTTCGTTCACTTTGACGATAAGGACCATATTTTCCTTCTTTTCCAACACCTTCATCAAATGGTATGTTTAGCCAATTTAGCGCCTCTACTATATAGTTTTCTGCCCCTTCCACATACCTGTTTTGGTCGGTGTCCTCTATACGTAAAACAAAATCTCCTCCGTGTTTTTTAGCAAATAAATAATTAAACAAGGCGGTTCTTACTCCTCCAATATGTAAAGGTCCGGTAGGACTAGGCGCAAAACGAACTCTAACTTTTTTAGGCATAAAATATTTCTTAAAAATGATGGATCAAAGGTACAATACCTGCTGAGCTTTTTAAAAGTATAATTTGGTTTAATTTTTACAACAAAATATTAACAGGCAGATTAAAATTAATATAGTATTTTCGATGTTATATATCTATAGCGATTAAGCAATGAGTAGTTTTTCAATGATCCAGAAAAAGCTGGAACAATTTATTAAGAAATACTATACCAGCGAATTAATAAAAGGAACCATTCTTTTTTTCGCAATAGGCCTCTTATACCTTATTATTACTTTGCTTATTGAATATTATTTATGGCTAAATCCTTTTGGAAGAACCATTTTATTTTGGACATTTGTATTGGTAGAAACCGCTTTGTTTGTTCGATTTATAACAATGCCTTTATTAAAACTTTTTAATATTCAACAAGGAATAACTAACGAAGAGGCTTCTAAATTAATTGGAAATCATTTTCCTGAAGTTAGCGATAAGCTTTTAAATGTTATTCAGTTGAATCAAAACCAACGAGAATCCGAACTTTTACTAGCAAGTATTGATCAAAAATCTTCCGATTTACAACTGATCCCCTTTAAAACAGCCATTAGTTTTAAAACGAATAACAAATACCTAAAATACGCAGCAATTCCTATAATTATATTTTTACTGTTTATCGCTTTAGGAAAAAAAGATATTTTTTCAAGCAGCTATAAAAGAGTTGTAAATTATAATACTGCTTATGAGCCACCAGCACCTTTTGCGTTCCAGGTTTTAAATAATTCATTAACTGCCATAGAAAATAAAAGCTATACGCTAAAAATTAAGACGGTTGGAGTGTATGCGCCTAAAAATGCTAGTATTTCTTTTAATGATGAAACTTATTACTTAAAACAATTTGCTCCCGGAGTTTTTGAATACACTTTTCTACAACCTATAAATCCAATTGATTTTAGTTTAAAAGCAAACAAAGTTAGCTCTAAAGAATATACGCTGGATGTTATAAAAACACCCTCTTTAGTTAATTTTAAAATGAAATTAGACTATCCCTCTTACACAGGAAAAAAGGATGAGATTTTAGAAAGTTCTGGAAACGCATTAGTTCCTCAAGGAACAAAAGTTACTTGGGATATTTCCACTAAAAACACAGAAGAAGTTAATTTAAAAACAAAAGATTCTAGCTATATGTTTACTGTAATTAAAGACGCAGAAACCGGTAGTATTGGACCAGATAGAATTTATAGATATCAAAAAGGAATTTACAATAAGCTAGATTACACAATTACTACTTCCAATAAAAACCTAAAAGAATACGAGAATTTGTCTTTTACTTTAGGGGTAATTAGAGATGAATATCCAGAAATAAAAGTAGCTTCCAAACAAGACAGTACCGATAGTCAAAAAATGTATTTTTTAGGAAACGTGTCGGATGATTATGGGCTTACTCAATTACAGTTAGTATATTATCCTTCATTAGAAGAAGATAACAAACAAAACCTACTCCTAAAATTAAAGGCAACAAATTTTGATCAGTTTGTGTATGATTTTCCAGGTAATTTATTACTAACTGATGGGATATCTTACGATTATTATTTTGAAGTTTTTGATAACGACGCTATCCATAATTATAAATCCAGCAAGTCTGCAATTTATTCTTTCAGAAAGTTAACTCAGAACGAAATTGAAAACGAACAGCTTCAAAACCAAAATAAAACCATTGTAGGATTGGATAAGTCTTTGGGAAATATGAAGCAACAAGACAAAACACTGGAAGAAATCTCAAAAAATCAAAAAGAAACAAACGAACTCAACTGGAACGATAAAAAGAAGCTTGAAAAATTTCTTAAAAAGCAGAAGCAACAGGAAGAAATGATGAAAAAATTCTCAAAAAAATTAAAAGAGAGTTTGGAGAATTTTCAACCAGAAAATAAAGAAAAAGACTCTTTTAAGGAACAATTAAAAGAACGCTTTCAAGAAAATGAAGAGCAATTAAAGAAAAATGAAAAACTCTTAGACGAGCTTGAAAAGCTTCAAGATAAAATTAAAAAAGAAGCACTAACTGAAAACTTAGAAAAGCTTTCTAAGCAAAATAAAAATCAAGAAAAAAACTTAGAACAGTTAGTAGAGCTAACAAAACGATATTATGTTAGTAAAAAGGCTGAAAAACTAACAGAAGAATTAAATAAACTAGCAGAAAAACAAGAAAAACTAGCTAACGCTCCTGAAGAAGAAAACACAAAAGAAGCTCAAGAAGAACTAAGTAAAAAGTTTGAAGAATATACAAAGGAGAAAGAAGAACTTCAAAAAGACAATAAGGATTTAAAAGAACCTATGAATATTCCCGATGATAAAAAGGGAGAAGAAGAAGTTAAAGAAGAACAAGAAAAAGCGAGTGATAATTTAGACAAAGGAGCTCAGAAAGAAGCTTCTAAAAGTCAGAAAAAAGCAGCTCAAAAAATGAGAAAAATGGGTCAGCAGATGCAGATGCAAATGCAATCTGGTCAAATGGAAACACTAAAGGAAGATTTAGAAATGCTACGCCAAATATTAGATAATTTAGTGGTTTTCTCTTTTGAGCAAGAAGATTTAATGGAGGAATTTAAGATTACTGATTACGGAAGCCCTTTATTTGGAAAAAAATTAATTAAGCAAAATGACCTAAAACTAAATTTTCAACATGTGGATGACAGTCTATTTGCATTGTCATTAAGACAGCCAAAGCTTGGAGGAAAAATAAATGAATCTTTAACAGACGTTACCTATAATTTAGATAAGAGCTTAGAGCGTTTGGCTGAAAATGAAATTAGAAAAGGAGTTTCAAGTCAACGATATACATTTACTGGCGCTAATGAATTAGCTGTTTTGCTAAGTGATATTTTAGGGGGTATGCAAGATGAAATGAGTATACCGCGAAAAGGAAAAGGAAAAGGAAAAGGCAAGGGAAAAGGAGAAGGACAAGGGTTTCAATTACCAGATATTATAAAAAAACAAGAAGGCCTTAACAAAAAAATGAAAGAAGGTCTTGGTAAAAAAGGTGAAAAAGGAAAAGAAAGCAAAGGTGAAGGAGAAGGCGAGGGAGAAGGATCTGGTGAAAACGGAAAGAACGGTAAAGATGGAAAACAAAAAGGAAAAGAAGGTTATGGAAATGAAGAAGATTTAAACGGTAAACTATTCGAAATATTTAAAGAACAACAAATGCTTCGTCAACAATTACAAGATAAAACAAATCAACTTGGCAATAAAGGAAACGCTGGAAATTTAGTTCGTGAAATGGAAAATATCGAACAACAGTTATTAGAGAAAGGTTTTGATCAAAATACATTAGAGAAAATGCAAAACCTTCAGCATGAATTATTAAAATTAGACAAAGCTACTTTCGAACAAGGCCAAGAAATGAAACGGGAGTCTAAAACAAACCGCAAGAGCTTTGAAAACAATGTTAGCGCTAGTTCAGAAGATATTAAAAAGTATTTCAACACTACCGAAATTTTAAATCGAGAGGCGCTACCTTTGCGGCTAGAATACAAACAAAAAGTGCAAGAATATTTTAAGAATAAAGATGATTGATTTTTTTTCAGAGACCCCATTTAATCTGCAAAATTCAGAAGAAGTTGCTGGCTGGATATCTGCTATTATTTCAAACGAAAATTTTGAGGAGGGAGAAGTAAGTTATATTTTTTGTGATGATGAATACCTCCATAAGTTAAACCTAGAATTTTTAGAACACGATACGTTAACCGATATTATTAGTTTTGACAATAGTTTAGGAAACCAGATCAATGGGGATATTTTTATTTCAGTAGAACGAGTTAAAGAAAATGCCAATTCATTTAATGCCTCTTTTGAAAATGAATTACATCGTGTAATTATTCATGGTATTTTACACTATTGTGGTTATAAAGATAAAACCAAAAAAGACGCTGACTTAATGAGAAGCAAAGAAGATGCAGCGCTTTCCCAAAGAATTTTTTTATAGTTTACTGAAAATCAATTTAATACGATTTTAACAAACTGATTGTAAGTTATTTAACTATATTTGCACGCTCTTGCAAAACCAAGACCATCATTAATTTTTAAAAACAATGTTCCACGTGAAACATTTATAACTAAATTTTAATTAAAAATAAATAATTTATATGGATGTTCTGTGCGACCAAACATATAAAACAAACTAAATACTATGTTTCCAAACGAATATGATGTTATAGTTGTTGGTGCTGGACATGCTGGCTCCGAAGCGGCGTCTGCAGCGGCTAATTTAGGGTCAAAAACATTGTTGATTACAATGAACTTGCAAAATATCGCACAGATGTCTTGTAATCCTGCTATGGGTGGAATTGCGAAAGGTCAAATTATTCGTGAAATTGATGCATTAGGAGGATATAGCGGAATTGTTTCTGATGAAACGGCTATACAATTTAAAATGCTAAACAAGTCTAAAGGGCCCGCAATGTGGAGTCCTCGAGTTCAAAGTGACCGTATGCGTTTCTCAGAAACGTGGCGGGATATGATGGAAAAAACTCAAAATCTTGATTTTTATCAAGAAATGGTTTCTGGTCTGTTAATAGAAAACGGAAAAGTTATTGGAGTTAAAACATCGCTGGGAATTGAAATAAGATCCAAATCGGTTGTATTAACTAACGGTACTTTTTTAAACGGGATTATACATATTGGAGACAAACAATTTGGTGGAGGTAGAGCAAGTGAAAGAGCTTCAACAGGTATTACTGAAGACCTATTAAATTATGGGTTTGAATCTGGAAGAATGAAAACAGGAACTCCTCCTAGAGTTGATGGGCGCTCTTTAGATTTTTCAAAAATGACAGAACAACCTGGCGACGAGCAACCAGAAAAATTCTCCTACTTAAAGTCTACCAAACCACTAACCAACCAGCGATTGTGTTATATGTCTTACACGAGCGAAACTGTTCATGAATTACTTAAAGAAGGCTTCGATAAATCACCGATGTTTAATGGCGCTATTAAAAGTAGTGGACCAAGGTATTGCCCTTCAATTGAAGAAAAAATAAATCGATTTGCAGATAAAGACAGGCATCAACTATTTGTAGAGCCAGAAGGTTGGAACACGGTAGAATACTATATCAACGGTTTTTCTACATCGCTATCTGAAGACATTCAGTTTAAAGCATTACAACAAGTAGCCGGTTTTGAAAATGTAAAGTTTTTTAGACATGGATACGCTATTGAATATGATTATTTTCAGCCAACACAATTAAGACATACACTAGAAACAAAATTAGTTGCTGGATTATATTTTGCTGGTCAAATAAACGGAACTACTGGATATGAAGAAGCAGCATCTCAAGGTTTAATGGCGGGAATAAATGCCCATTTAAAAGTGCATGAAAAAGACCCGTTTACATTAAAGAGAGATGAAGCTTATATTGGAGTATTAATAGATGATTTGATTACTAAAGGAACAAAAGAACCTTATAGAATGTTTACTTCTAGAGCAGAATATAGAACCTTATTAAGGCAAGATAATGCTGATTTTAGATTAACATCTAAGTCTTATGATATTGGATTAGCTTCAAAAGAACGCCTAGAGACTATGGAACAAAAGGAAAGAGAATCTCATGCTTTTATTCATTTTTTTAAAAATAAGAGCATCAGTCATGAGATTTTAAATCCAATTCTAGAAGCAAAAGATTCTGCTACAGTAAAGCAAATGGATAAACTATACAAACCTTTTTCTCGTCCAAATATTACGATGGATGATATGCGAAAAATAAAAGAGGTGGATGATTACATTTTAGAAAATAACTTAGATAGAGAAGTTTTAGAGCAAACCGAAATTCAGATCAAATATGCTGGTTATATAGATAAAGAAAGATTAAATGCTGATAAATTAAATCGATTAGAAGGTATAAGAATACCTGAAAATTTCGATTATTCAAAGTTAAAATCTCTTTCTTATGAAGCTTTAGAAAAACTAAGAGCAGTGAAACCTGTAACGGTTTCACAGGCTTCTAGAATCAGTGGAGTTTCTCCAAATGACATCTCTGTATTATTAGTTTATATGGGACGTTAATCATATTTTTTCACACACAGAGGCATCCAAATTAATAACTTAGTTATAGATGTTTCACGTGGAACAACTGATTTTACGCAAAAAATCATCATCATAAAATGAAGCTACAAAAAGAAAATTTTCCGCTAAGGGTTAAAGATTATTTAGTAACCAATGAAGAGTTTACTTTAATTTATGATTCGGAAAAGGAAATGCTTCTAACCAATCCTCAGCCAGAAGCAAACCAACTTTCTAAATATTACGAGAGTGATGATTATATTTCTCATACCGATAACAAGAAAGGGATTGTTTCCTTTTTATATCAATCTGTAAAAAAAAGAGCCTTACAGCATAAATTAAATTTAATCACTTCATTAAAAAAAGACGCTAATAACATTCTTGATATTGGTGCAGGAACAGGGGACTTTTTAAAACATATTAAATCTGAAAACAGATCTATTTTTGGAATAGAGCCCAATAAAAAAGCAAGAGCATTAGCTTCTAAAAAAGGAATCAATTTAGAAGAAAGTATAGCGGATTTTAAAGGAAAAACTTTTGATGTAATTACTATGTGGCATGTCTTAGAGCACGTGCCTAATTTAGATGAAACCATTCAAAAGATAGAAGCCTTATTAAATTCAAATGGAGTATTAATAATAGCTCTTCCAAACTACAATTCGTTTGATGCTGCTTATTACAAAAATTATTGGGCAGCTTTTGATGCTCCACGCCATTTATGGCATTTTTCTAGAAACGCGATGAAGAAGATTTTTTCTAATAATCTTATGCTTCTAAAAACGAAACCAATGATTTTTGATTCGTTTTACGTAAGTCTTCTTTCTGAAAAAAATAAAACAGGGAAACAAAATTTAATAAAAGCGTTTCTTATTGGGTTGCAATCTAATCTTTCAGCTTTGAAAACTAAAGAGTATTCTTCTCTAGTTTATTGTTATAAAAAACGAAAATAAGATAAATTAAAACGTTTTAAGGAGCTTTTTACTTATATAAGGATTAAGCTGATAGGATAATAAAAAACTATTATTAGGAGGCTTTTATTTAAGCCAGTTTTGATAAATCGAATTTATTGGTAAATAAAAGACAATAGAAAAACGTAATACTTTGATTCTTTCATACAGAACGATTGAAGCGAAACAGAATCAAAAATAAGCAAGATTCTTCGATTGTACCTCGCTCTTAATAAAAAATGAAATTAAACCAATTCTTTTCTATGAATTAAGCGAGTCAATTGTATGGATAAGTCTGTAAATATTATTTTAGCATTTCCATTTCGCTCAATATGATATGCTGCATTCTCTAAAGCATCCTTAATTTCAAAAATATTATTTTGATGGATATAGGCCGAAAACTTATCAAATGAAAACTTTCCATCATGACTTTCAAAATAGATCAATGAATCTGTTTTGTAATTTTTAAGCATTGCTTGACGGAAAATTTCTAAGCAAAAACTTAAAAACTTCTTTTGTGTTTCGCGACCTTCTTTTGCTAATTCTTCACTCCAATCAAATAGATCATTAATTGCACTTTTGTTACCTTTAGCTTTAAATGCAGTTCTTACCCAAAAAACAAATAGATTTTCAAAAAACACCTCATCACCATCGTTTTTTATAATGTGTAATGCTTTATTAAAATCACCATTGGATTGATGACTTATTTTTCTAGCCTCATTTGGGTTAACTTGATGATTAGCAGTTAATTGTGTATAAATTTTTTTTTCAGATAAAACCGGAATGTGTAATATTTGACAACGCGACTGAATAGTTCCTAAAACATGTTCCACGTTTTCAGTTAAAAGCAATAACACTGTTTTATCAGGGGGTTCTTCTACCAATTTTAATAATTGATTAGAACACTCATTATTCATTTTATCGGCCATCCAAATTACCATCAACTTGTAACCACCTTCATAAGCTTTTAATGATAGTTTTTTTGAAATCGAAACTGCTTCAAGCTTACTTATGTTTCCCTGTTTTTTTTCAATTCCTATAAATTGATACCAATTGTATAAGGATGCGTAAGGGTTTTTTAAAACAAATTTTCGCCATTCTGAAGAGAAATTATCTGAAATAGGATTTTTTTTAATATTCTCATTAGTGTTAACCGGATACACAAAATGAAGATCTGGATGCGCTAATTTTTCAATCTTATTTTTACAGGCAATAAACTCATCACTTCCTTTAGTAAACGAATGACATAAAATTTCTTTAGCATAACTTAAGACAAGCGGTAAAATACCAGAACCCGATTTACCAACAAACAATTGAGTGTGTGGAATCCGTCCATTTTTAACGGTCTTTATTAAATGTGATTTTATATGTTGTTGGCCTATTACTTCGGAAAAATCCATACACAATATTACGGTTTTTAGTTAAAAAGAACCTTTCAAAAATGGTATATTTACAGTCCGAAATTTAATATACGAAATGAGCATGTTAAAATTTTACAGACTAAAGGAATGTCTAATAGCGAACAGCAGGTGACCATAAAAAAACAATAACAAAGACACATGAAAACGATTAACGATTTTAATTTTGAAAATAAAAAAGCTTTAATCCGAGTTGATTTTAATGTTCCTTTAAATAAAGCTTTAGAGGTTACTGATAGTACTCGAATATTAGCGGCAAAAAACACGATTATTAAAGTTTTGGAAGACGGAGGAAGTTGTGTATTAATGTCTCACTTAGGAAGACCTAACGGTATTGAAGAAAAATTTTCTCTTAAGCATATTGTCAAGGAAGTTAGTAAGATTGTAGGTGTACAGGTTCAGTTTTCTGAAGATTGTATTGGGGAAAAAGCACAGAAAGTGGTTGCTGAATTAGAAAACGGTGAGCTATTATTATTGGAAAACCTTCGATTTCATAAAGAGGAAAAAGCAGGAGATGAAGAATTTGCTGAAGAACTTTCAAAACTAGGAGATATCTACGTTAATGATGCTTTTGGGACTGCACACCGAGCTCATGCTTCCACATCGGTTATTGCTAAGTTTTTTCCAGAAAACAAATGTTTTGGAATGCTTTTGGCTTCAGAAATTGAGAATATCAGTAAGGTGTTAACCCATAGTGAAAAACCAGTTACTGCGATTATCGGAGGTGCAAAAGTTTCATCAAAAATTACGATTATAGAAAGCATTTTAGATAAAATAGACCACTTAATTATTGGTGGAGGGATGGCCTTTACTTTTATTAAAGCACAAGGAGGAAGTATTGGTTCTTCTTTAGTTGAAGACGACAAACAAGAAATGGCATTGTCCATTTTAAAGATTGCTGAAGAGAAAAATGTAAAAGTACATTTACCGATTGATGCTATCATAGCAGATCAGTTTTCAAATGATGCCCATATAAAAACAAAAGCTATCAACACCATTCCTGAAGGATGGATGGGATTGGATATTGGTCCTAAAACCAACGACCTATTTAGCGAGGTTATTTTAAACTCGAAAACGGTATTATGGAATGGACCCGTTGGTGTTTTTGAATTAAAAAAGTTTGCAACAGGAACCATATCGTTAGGAAATGCAATTGCAGAAGCAACCAAAAACGGCACTTTTTCATTGGTAGGAGGAGGAGACTCTGTAGCAGCCGTAAAACAGTTTAACTTGACCGATAAAGTAAGTTATGTTTCAACAGGTGGTGGCGCTATGTTAGAAATGTTAGAAGGTAAAACACTTCCTGGAATTCAGGCTATTTTAAACTCATCTAAAAAATAGAGTTCATAGAATTAAAAAACAGATTTTTTTTGTCTTTTATTAGCGTTTTCCTACATTTATAAAAATTATTTACACAATAGTTTGTTCTTTATTATATGATATACAGATGTTTATACCCCTTTCTTGTCTCTTTTTTGCTTTTTACTAGTTTAGCTCTTTATGCTCAAAATGAACCTAAATCAGAAGACAGCTTAAAAGTTGTGAGTAACAACCTTCCAACTAAAACCATCCAGATTTTCGATACAATTACGACACTAACTAATACTGGAGACTTTAGTGCTCCTGTGGTTAATGCCCATAATAAAGATTCTTTAATATTTGATCTTAAAGACGAATCTACCGCAAGAACTGCCGATAGTTTGTGGATGAAAGAACTATACGATTCAAGCAGGTTCGAAGAAGTTTATGGTAGTATTGCAAACGAAGTTGTAGAGCCTTCAGAATACAAGGAGCTTCCTACCGAACTTCTTAAACAACGTTTAGAAGAACTCAATACTCGAACTCCTTTTAATGTTGAATACAACCCTTCTTTAGAGAACATAATTAAGCATTATTTAAAAAACAGAAGAAGCGCTATGGCCAAATTAATGGCTTTAAGTGATTACTACTTTCCTATGTTTGAACAGGAATTGGACAAGCATAATTTACCTTTAGAAATTAAATATTTAGCAGTCGTTGAATCTGCTTTAGATCCTGTTGCAAAATCTAGAGCAGGTGCAAAAGGATTATGGCAATTTATGTTTACGACTGGAAAAATGTTTGGATTGGAAGTGAGCTCTTATGTGGATGAAAGAGCCGATCCTGAAATGTCAACTGAAGCAGCTGCAAAATACTTAAAGAGCCTTCACAAAAGTTTTAATGATTGGGATTTAGCTTTAGCAGCATATAACTCTGGACCCGGAAATGTTTCAAAAGCAATTCGCCGTTCTGGAGGTGAAACTAATTACTGGAAAATCCGAAATAGACTACCAAGAGAAACAGCTGGATATGTACCCGCTTTTTTAGCAACGATGTATATTTTTGAATTTGCCGAAGAACATGGATTTAAAAGCAATGGCCCTAAATTTCACCAAATAGCTACCGACACCATTCAGGTTAAAAGATTAATCACCTTTGAGCAAGTTGCAAAAGTGGTAAATTTACCTATTGAAGAAGTTCAGTTTTTAAACCCTTCTTATAAGTTGGGAATTATCCCTTATATAAAAGATAAAAATTACACCCTTAGATTGCCAGCTGAATCTATAGGTAAATTTGCAGCTAACGAAGAAGCGATTTACGCCTTGGCTCAAGAAGAAAACAGTAAAGCAGCCGCTAACATTCCGGCATATGTAGAACAGCCAGATCGAATTAGATATCGAGTTAAGAGCGGCGATTATTTAGGTAAAATAGCTGAAAGACATGGAGTTGGTGTGAGTCAGATAAAAAAATGGAATGGGCTAAAAAGTAACAATCTAAAAGTAGACCAACGCCTAACCATTTACCCAAGAAAACTAATTGCTAGTTCCACTAAAACAAGAATTACTAAAACGACCACTAAAGATAATGTAAAACTATATACCGTAAAAAAAGGAGACTCCTTATGGAGTATTTCTCAAAAATATCCAGGAGTTACTGTTCAAAATATTAAAATTTGGAACGATATTAGCAGTAACAAACTGAAACCCGGCATGAAATTAAAAATTTCTAAAGGCTAATCTTCTGAAAACCAATTTAAATGAAACCAATTTATATAACTTTATTCGCTTTAATTGCACTTGTATCTTGTAATAACAACGAAACAAAAGAGGCTTACAAACAAAAATCTGTAGGAAACATTAATTCTCTTCAAATTTTAATTACAGACGAATTGTGGGACGATAGTGTTGGAGAAGAAATTAGAAATTATTTTGCAGCCTCTACAGAAGGATTACCACAAGTAGAACCTTTGTTTTCTATCAATCAAATGGATCCATCTACGTTTTCTGGATTTATAAAAAGCAATCGCCTTTTTTTACACGTTACTATTGGGAAAGAAGACAAATTCACTTTAGTAACTAATGAGTATGCAAAACCACAGACAGGCGCTATTATTACCGCAAAAACAAAAGAGGGCTTAATTAAATTAATAGCTGAAAAACAAGAAGAAATTATTGAGGCATTTTTTAAATCTGAAATTAAGGAACGCCAACGAAGAACCTCCATTTCCCCTCTGGTAATAGATTCACTTAAGGAGCGATTTGGATTGAATATAAAAATGCCTTCTGCTTATAGAATAGCTCATAAGGGTTCTGACTTTTATTGGCTAAGAAAAGATCTTAAAAAAACAGGATCTACCAACATTTTAATTTATGAAGTACCTTTAAATTTAATTTCTAACGATAGTATTGCTTTGGGAGAAATATTAACGATAAGAGATTCTATAGGTGGTTATCATTTACCTGTCGAAGACAATGGAAGATTTGGAACAGATTATTCGTATTCTCCTAATTTTTACATTACAGAATTAGACGGAAATTTTGCCTATAAAACAAAAGGTGTTTGGGATGTAAAAGGAGAATTTATGGCAGGACCATTTCTAAACTATGCAGTAAAAGATGAGAAAAATAATAGATATTTAATAATTGAAGGATTTACTTTTGCTCCAGCAGAACGAAAAAGGAATCTTCAGTTTGAGTTAGAATCTATAATTAAATCAGCAAAAATAAACAATTAGGCGAATTATTTTATTTCGTCTAAATGATTGTCATCCTTTGATTCATCCTTTGATTCATCCTTTGAAGCTTCTTTAAATTCTTTAAGACCACTACCTAAACCACGCATTAATTCTGGAATTTTTCTTCCTCCAAACAACAATAATACTACGACTACAATTAACACTATTTGTGGCCATCCAATCATTAAAGGTAACATCGCTAAATTCATTATCTTAGATTTAAGATACAAATGTAATAAGAATTCATTAGAATTATCGTTTTATGCTTGTATTTAGCTATAAAATGCAATTACAGCTTAAACTTATATTATTAAAACAATTAAACAGTTCTAATTTTTATATTTGCTGTTAGGATAGATACTTATGAAAAAAGAAAAGAGATCTAAAAAGATAAAACACAAACTGCTAAACAAGTATCGTTTAGTGGTTCTTAATGAAGACACTTTTGAAGAACGTTTTACCTTTAAACTGAACCGTCTAAACGTATTTGTTTTTAGTATAATTTCTGCATTGATATTAATTACTGCGACCACCATTATCATTGCGTTTTCTCCTTTAAGAGAATATATACCAGGCTATTCTTCGGTGTCATTAAAGATAAAAGCAACAAAACTTGCCTATAAAACAGACTCCTTACAACAAGCAATAGAGATTAACGAACAGTACTACTCTTCTATAAAAAAAGTACTAACAGGTGATGTTGCAATCGTATATTTTAATAAAGATTCTATTATAGAAGCTGCAGAAATGGATATATCAGCGTTGGACTTAATACCGTCAAAAGAAGATTCATTATTAAGAGAGAAGGTTTCATTAGAAGATAAGTACAATCCTTTAATAAGTAATTCTGAAATAAATTTTGTGTTATTTCCTCCAGTTAAAGGAACCATTTCTGAAATATTTAACACTAAAGACAAACATTATGCTGTCGATGTTGTTACCTCAAAAGATGCGCCGGTAAAAGCAACTGCAGACGGCACAGTAATTTTTTCTGAATGGACCGCTCAAACGGGATATGTAATTATTATAGAACACACCAATAATTTAATTTCAGTTTATAAACACAATTCGGTGCTCACAAAAGAGCAAGGTGAATTGGTTAAAGCGGGAGAAGTTATTGCAGCAGCAGGTAATACAGGAGAATTATCTACAGGACCTCATTTACATTTTGAATTGTGGAGTGATGGCTATCCTATTGATCCAACTAATTTTATAGACTTCGAATAAATAATGTTTTTAAAATCTTTAGGCGCAAAAATATTAGCTAAAAAAACAGCTAAAAAAATACAAAAATGGGCTTCTAACCCAATAGAAACCCAGCACAAAACATTTCAGAATTTAATAACTAAAGCAAAAGAAACTTCCTTTGGGAAAGACCATAATTTCCATACCATAAAAACACATCAAGATTTTGTAAAACATGTTCCAGTAAGAGATTATGAAGACTTAAAAGATTATTTTAAGAGGACCGTAAATGGTGAAGAGAATGTTTTATGGAAAGGAAAGCCTACTTATATTGCGAAAACATCAGGAACAACTTCTGGAGCAAAATACATTCCAATTACAAAACAATCGATGCCTTCTCATATTGAAGCAGCAAAAAATGCCTTGCTGTGTTATATTGAAGAAACAGGGAATGTAGATTTTGTAAATGGTAAAATGATTTTTTTACAAGGAAGTCCAGAATTAGAATTAAAAAACGGAATTAATATTGGGCGATTATCAGGTATTGTTGCTCATTTTGTGCCTAAATATTTACAAAAAAATAGGCTACCAAGCTGGGAAACCAACTGTATAGTCGACTGGGAAGCGAAAGTAGATGCGATTGTTGAAGAAACCAAAAATGAGAATATGACACTTATTGCCGGCATCCCCTCTTGGGTTCAAATGTATTATGAAAAGCTTCAAAAATCTTCTAATCGAAAAGTAGGTGATCTTTTTAAAAATCTTCAGCTTTTTGTTTATGGAGGCGTTAACTACGAGCCCTATCGCGCAAAATTTGAAGAAATGATAGGCAGAAGAATAGACAGTATAGAATTGTATCCAGCTTCTGAAGGATTCTTTGCTTTTCAGGATTCTCAAAAAGAAAAAGGAATGCTATTGCAGTTAAATTCTGGAATTTTTTATGAATTTATAGAAGCTTCCAAATTTTATGATGAAAATCCAAAACGATTGATCATTGGAGAAGTTGAAATAGGAGTCAATTATGTAATGATTATTTCTACCAATGCAGGTCTTTGGGGATATAACATTGGAGATACGGTTCAGTTTACCACCACAAAACCATACAGAGTGATAGTTTCAGGAAGAATTAAACATTTTATTTCCACTTTTGGAGAACATGTAATTGGGAAAGAAGTAGAACAAGCTATTAATGAAGCGATGCAAAATTTTCAGTTTTCAATATCAGAATTTACCGTAGCTCCTCAAATCAATCCAACAAAAGACGAATTGCCTTATCACGAATGGTTAATCGAGTTTCAAACGGCTCCAAAAAACCTCATCGAAATTGCTGCTTTTATGGACAAAAGCATGCAGAATCAAAACACCTATTATAGAGATTTGATTCAAGGGAAGGTACTTCAGCCCTTAAAGATTTCCAGTTTAAAGGAAGATAGTTTTAATGCCTATATGAAATCTCAAGGAAAATTAGGAGGGCAGAATAAAGTGCCTAGACTTTCTGACAATCGCAAGATTGCCGATCAACTTCTTGGTTTATAAAATTGGAATTGTTTGCTCTTTATTGTCTTTAAATAGATTATAGTATTTTTGCATAAATATTATTTATGATAATAACACATAAAAGAACGCGAGCTCAAGAAAGTTCTGGAGCCATTGAAAGATTATATATTACCATGCGACACCTTTTTAATCGTGGGTTTTACAAGCCTATGGGAGTTTCTGGAGAAACGTTAAGAGAGTCTTTGCTTACCCTTAGACCTGAAATATATGGCTCTATAGCTGATGATAAAGTGGAATTAGAGGGACTGTTATATGTTATAGATCGATTACCAATCGGTATTGAAGAATGTAGTTTTATCAACCTAACAAGTGATGAAGGTTATAAAAACTCACATTTTGAACCTATAATTCCTTCTAAAAGAAGAAGAAACTGTTATCGGATTGATGAGGAACAAATGAATATTGAAGTAACTCGTGGACGTTCTGAAATATATGATGTACTTACACACCTCACCTTCTTGTTTATTGAGTCTCATAAAATTATGTCTCATGTATTAATCAACGATGGTAATGACGTAAATAGAGATTGGAAAAAACTAGAGAGTGCGGTTCTTAAAAAAGGAAAATTAAATCAAAAAGAGAAAGAAATTGCTTTAACACATACCGCTAATTTCTTAGGAAGAACCTTTGAAGAAGTTAGTGATGCGTATCCAAATTTTGCTACCAAAACAGATCCTAACCGTTTTTTAAAAATTATTTATTATTTAGGCAATCTTGCGATACAAGAAGTCACTACCGACAACAAACGAATTGTAACTTTTAGTCCTGTTTTACGAGAACGATTAGGACACCATATTCATGGCGAAATATGGGCTTCTGCCATTAAGAAAAAACTAGATGAAACCAATTTATTAGCAAGACCCATACACATTATAAGTGCCAATATGCATAGTGTAATGAACACGCTTTATAGTCCTTTAGCATTGACAACGGAATTTAAAAAGCACAGCGCAATGGAGATTTATGAAATGTTGAGTGATTCTGAGAATTCATTACTTCGTAAAAAAGTAATGAAATATGCTTCAGAGAATGGATTGATTTATATAAAAGATACCAGCGGAACCAATATCAATGTACAAATAATAGATACCGCTAAGCTTCCTACTAAACTTTTAGTTGAGGCTAATGATGACAAACCCGTTATTATTGTAATGGATTATGCTTTTGGAGAACAGGCTTTTGAAACGATGGATGAGTTGTTAAAACCTTATAAGATTTCAAAAAAGGAAACACAATTTTTAGATGTTCGTTCAGTTTCTATAATGGGAAAAGCAGGTATTTTAGAAGGTGGGAAAGGAGATATTATGATTCCTTCGTCACATGTATTTGAAGGTACTGCGGATAATTATCCTTTTAAAAATATGCTTAAAAAATCTCATTTTGAAGGAGAGGATGTTAATGTTAGTAAAGGAGCAATGATTACTGTTTTAGGAACTTCGCTTCAAAACAAAGACATTTTGAAATTCTTTAATAATTCTACTTGGAATGTGGTAGGTCTTGAAATGGAGGGAGCACATTATCAAAAAGCAATTCAGTCAGCATCAAAAATCAGACATAGTATTAGCTCCAAAGTAAAAGTTCGGTATGCATATTATGCTTCCGATAATCCATTAAAAACAGGAGGTACATTAGCATCAGGAGGATTGGGAACTTCAGGAGTTAAACCAACATACTTGATAACGGAGAAAATGTTAAATCAAATTTTAGAATAAAATCTATTTTGAAGAACAAAATATTAATAACAGGAGGAGCGGGTTTTATAGGTTCTAACTATGTAGAATTGATTATTGAGAATGCGGAAGATCAAATTTACGTATTAGATAATTTGACCTATGCAGGGAGTTTAAAAAACCTAGAAGCAGTATCTCACTTTACAAATTATAATTTCATTAAAGGAGATATTTGTGATGAAGCATTGATAAATAGCTTATTTAAAGAATATCAATTCAATAAAGTAGTTCATTTTGCAGCAGAATCTCATGTGGATAATTCCATTACAGGACCTGGAGCTTTTATACAAACCAACATTGTCGGAACCTTTAACTTGTTGCATAGCGCGTATCGATTATGGATGAATGACCCCAATCAATTAAAAGAAGAATACAAGGACGCTCGATTTTTACATGTTTCTACTGATGAGGTGTATGGTACTTTGGGCGAAAAAGGTTTGTTTTTAGAGTCAACTCCATACGCCCCAAATAGCCCTTATAGCGCTTCTAAGGCATCTTCAGACTTTATTGTTAGAAGTTATTTTCATACCTATGGAATGCCTGTGATTACCACCAATTGTTCAAATAACTATGGAGCTCATCAACATAAAGAAAAATTAATTCCAACGATTATCAGAAAAGCAATTTCGGGTCAAGAAATTCCTATTTATGGAAATGGTAAAAACATTAGAGATTGGATTTACGTGACCGATCACTGCAGAGGAATTAAGCTGGTGTTAGAGGAAGGGAAATTAGGGGAAACTTATAATATTGGTGGACGTAACGAACGAGAAAACTTATATATTGCTTATACCATTTGTGATTTATTAGATAAATTAGTCCCTAACAAAACACCTTATAGAGACCAGATGGCATTTGTACAAGATCGTGCAGGACATGATTTTAGATATGCTATTGATGCTGATAAAATTGAAAGTGAATTGGGTTGGAAAGCCGATGAAAACTTTGAAAGCGGCATTTTAAAAACTATTGAATGGTATTTAGAGAATAAAGACCAATTATAAAATAATATAGAGAGATGAAAGGAATTATATTAGCAGGAGGCTCTGGGACAAGATTACACCCAATCACCTTAGCGGTAAGTAAACAGTTGATGCCAGTTTACGACAAACCTATGATTTACTACCCATTATCAACCTTAATGTATGCAGGAATTAAAGAAATTTTAATTATTTCTACTCCTCAAGATTTACCTTTATTTAAAAAACTATTAGGAGATGGTAAAAAGGTTGGTTGTGAGTTTACCTATGCGGCACAAGACCAACCTAATGGGTTAGCAGAAGCCTTTATAATTGGCAAGGATTTTATTGGAGCTGATAAAGTTGCTTTAATATTAGGAGATAATATTTTTTATGGATCTGGTTTAAAGGAATTACTGCAAGCGAATAACAACCCAGACGGAGGTATTATTTATGCTTATCACGTTCAAGACCCAGAAAGATATGGTGTGGTAGAATTTGATGATAACGGAAAAGCATTGACAATTGAAGAAAAGCCATTGCAACCAAAATCTAATTATGCGGTACCTGGAATCTATTTTTACGACAATCATGTAGTCGAAATAGCATCAAATATGAAACCAAGTCATAGGGGTGAATTAGAAATTACCGATATAAATAACGAATACCTTAGAATGGGTAAATTAAACGTAAGCATTCTGGACAAAGGAACCGCTTGGCTAGACACAGGAACTTTTGCCTCCTTAATGCAAGCATCACAATTTGTTGAGGTAATTGAAGAACGACAAGGCTTAAAAATTGGTAGCATCGAACAAGCTGCTCATGAAATGGGATACATTACAAAAAACGAATTAAATGAATTAATCGAGCCTTTATTAAAAAGTGGTTACGGTAAGCATTTACAATAAAAGAATATTAAGTGAAAATTGAACATACACCACTAAAAGATTGCTTTGTAATAACTCCGACTATTTTTACAGATGAGCGAGGTACTTTTTACGAAACGTATAATCAGGTGTTATTTGAAAAAGTAACAGGGCAAAAAGTAAACTTTGTACAGGACAACCAAGCTGCTTCTGCTTATGGGGTTTTAAGAGGATTGCACTATCAAGTTGGTGAAATGGCTCAAGCGAAATTAGTTAGGGTTTTAGAAGGCAGTATATTAGATATTGTAGTTGACATTAGAAAAGAGTCTGAGACTTTTGGGAAACATTTTTCTATAATTCTAGATGATGTTAGTCAACAGCAATTATTTGTTCCACGAGGATTTGCTCATGGCTTTATAACATTATCACCTACTTCTAAATTTGCTTATAAATGTGATAATTTTTATGATAAAGATTCAGAACGAGGTATCATTTATAACGACGCAACCTTATCTTTAGATTGGCATCTTCCAAAAGATAAATTTATCCTTTCAGAAAAGGATCAAATCCTCCCTACTTTTTTAGAAGCAACATCAGAATGAAAATATTAATAACAGGAGCTAAGGGACAATTGGGGAAATGTATTAAAGATGCTGCTGCTAATTATCCTGAATTTGATTTTTTGTTTGCTAGTCGAGAACTATTAAATATTGAAAGTGAGAAATCCGTTTCGAATATATTTGAAAACAATCGTTTTGATTACTGTATCAATACTGCAGCCTATACGAATGTAGAAAAAGCTGAAAGTGACCAAGAAACTGCTTTTTTAACCAATGCTGAAGGAGTAAAACACTTGGCCAGTCATTGTAAAAGAAATAATACCACACTTATCCAAATTTCAACAGATTATGTTTTTGATGGTAAAAAAGGAAGCCCATATAGCGAAGAAGACAGCACCAACTCTTTAAATATTTATGGTGCTTCTAAATTAAAGGGCGAACAATATGTACAAGAAATTTGCCAAGCCTATTATATTTTAAGAACATCCTGGTTGTATTCTCAATACGGGCAGAATTTTTACGATACTGTTCTGCGATTTGCAAAAGAAGGAAAGCTATTAACCGTAACTACGGAACAAACAGGAACACCTACCAATGCGAATGATTTAGCCGAAGCAATACTTACAATTATAAAGATTAATAGCAAGAACTATGGTATCTATAATTTTAGCAATCAAGGTGAAGCAACTTGGTATGATTTTGCAAAAGAGATATTAATACAAACCAATCAATTAACGAAATCAAATCTTGCAAAAACAGACTATTACCTTACATTTGCTGCAAGACCAAGTTATAGTGTTTTGGACACGAGAAAATATAAAAACACGTTTAATAAAGCGGTGTTCGATTGGAAGAAAAGTTTGGCAACACTATTAAATTAATTAATAAAAAAACCAGGTGCTTTTTAATTCATTAGATTTCGCGATTTTCTTTCCAATAGTAATAATAATATATTGGATAGTTTCAAAAAAAATAGTATTAAGAAACTCATTTTTACTTATAGCAAGTTATGTGTTTTATGCCTGGTGGGATTGGAGGTTTTTATTTCTAATTATTTTCAGTTCATTTATAGACTATATTGTTGGTTTAAAACTAAACCAAACAGAGAATAAAAGTAATCGAAAAAAACTACTTTTTTTAAGCTTGTTCGTTAATCTAGGGCTTTTATTTTTTTTTAAATACACGAATTTCTTTATAGAGTCATTTATTGAATCTTTTAGTTTATTTGGCAAAACATTAAATATTAATACTCTAAATATCATTTTCCCGGTTGGAATAAGTTTTTATACATTTCAGACCTTAAGTTATACCATAGATATTTATAGAAATCAATTAAAACCTACAAAAGACTGGTTAGCATTTTTTGCATTTGTTTCCTTTTTCCCTCAATTAGTTGCTGGACCTATAGAAAGAGCTTCCCATTTATTACCTCAGTTCTATAAAACATATAACTTCAATTATAAACTGGTTAAATCTGGAATATTATTAGTTGCATTTGGACTATTTAAAAAAATGGTGATAGCTGATAGAGCTGCTGTTTATGTAAATGAAGTTTATAATAATGTAGAGGATTATGGCGGCGTAGGCTTTACCTATGCCACGATTTTATTTGCGTTTCAGATCTATTGTGATTTTTCAGGGTATTCTGATATCGCAATCGGATTAGCAAGAACAATGGGTTTTGATTTAATGAAAAATTTTAATAGTCCCTATATTTCCAAGTCATTAACTGAATTTTGGAGGCGATGGCATATTTCATTATCAACTTGGTTTAGAGATTATGTTTACATCCCACTAGGGGGGAGTAAAAAAGGAAAAATTAGAACTTATATTAATTTGTTTATTGTTTTTGTTATTAGTGGACTTTGGCATGGAGCTGCAATGACTTTTATTATTTGGGGAGCGATACATGGATTGGTTTTAATGGTTGAAAAAGGAACATTTAAAATAAAACAACCTATATTTAATAAATTGGGGTTAAACACTAAAAACACTTCAAACCATTTGTTTTTTGGGTTTATCATATTTTTTATTGTTTGTATAGCATGGGTGTTTTTTAGAGCAAACACTTTAAATGATTCTTTTTATATCATTAATGGAATTTTCACAGACTTTAATTTTGGAGATGTTTTTAATAAAGAAACCTATTTAATAGGGTTAAAAACCAACGAATTTAAAGTTATCATTTTGTCAATTTTATTGTTATTTGCTGGTGAATTATTACACTTAAAATATAATTTAATAGAATTGTTAAATAAACAAGGTTTAATTTTTAGATGGAGCTTTTATATAAGTATCGTAATTGTTATAGTTTTATTTGGTGTTTATGGAGATGAGAATATTCAAGAATTTATTTACTTTCAATTTTAAAAAATGAAAAGTATTGTTATAAAAATAGTATTGTTTTTAATTGTAATTTCATCTTTGTTACTAACAATAGATTCTTACTTTTTAGACAGTACTAATGCATCAGTAAATTCTTTTAATTCTTTATACGAAGCAGATAAAAACTCAGTTGACATTGTTTTTATTGGCAATTCTCATTTAAGTAAGGGAATAAATACCAATATAATAGATGCTAAATGTAATGTAAACAGTTTAAAAGTTCATGCCGGAGGTATTCAAATAGCTCAAATTTATTATAATTTATTAGAAATACTCAAATACCAATCTCCAAAAGTTGTCGGATTAGAACTTTTCCCATTAGTTCACTCCGATAATATTTCGAATAAATTATTTAATTCAAAAAACAAAATGCTTTCAAAGGGAATGAAAGGAGAGTATTTTAAACGGTTTGGGATTCCAAAATATAAAGAAATTAAATTAATTGATCCTAAAAACAATTGGTATCATATGTTTAATTTTTTTAGGTTTCATGAAAATTGGACGAATTTAGAGAGTGTTTCAAAGTCGTTACAAAATAGATTTTCAGTATCAGCAAAAGAATTAAATTATAATCACAATAAAATTTTATGGCATTTAAATTCTTCAAGCATTGAAGGGTATAAAAAAAGAATGTTTATAAAAAAAGATATTTATTTCTCTGAGGCTGAAAAAATATACTTAAAAAAAATTATTGTTTTATCCGATGAATATAATTTTGACTTATTATTATTTACTATACCTGTTTATGAAGAATACTACAATAAAGTAAAAGATAGTATTGACAATACATCTTTAAAAATATATAATTATGCAAAAGAATATAAGGAGATTAAATTTTATGATATAAATAAAGAATTAGGTGGGCTTAGTGCTACATATATTATGGGGGAAAAAGTTTCAGAAAACCAACATTTAAATTATAAAGGAATGATAAAAACAAGTAATCTGTTAGCTGATTTTATAAATAAAGAATATAATTTAAAGCCAAATTCTTTATTCATAAATGACGACACAGTTGAAAAATTAATTTATAATTCAAAAAAAACCGCACGAGACACAAGTTATTTAGGCAATGTCGAAACAGTAAATGGCAAAAACTACTATGATTTAGAAAATAAGGAACTAATAACAATTTCTTTAGCAGAGAGACGAGTTAAATTAGAGGGCTGGATGTTTAAGAAAGGAGTTAATTTAAAACGTGGGTCAAAAATAATAGCTTTAAAAAAAGGAGATGATTTTGTATATGTTTCTGGGAAAGATTTAGTTGATAATTCAAATCAGGGAAAATCTTTTGAAAAAAGCGGCTATTCTATTAATATTAGTAAATATATGCTTGAAAAAGGGAGGTATAAAATATTTCATATTATAAAATCTCATGATAATGAGTTATACGTTCAAGATATGTGGAAATGGATTGTAATTAAATAACACAAACCTTGTGAAAACAGACTTTTATCCTACATTTGCTAAAAGATTTATCTATAGTCCTTTAAACAACACTAAATACAATATTGTGTTTGCAAACTTAGTTATAGACTGAAAAAAAAGTTTAAAGTCTCTTAATATAAAACAACATTAATACCTTCTATTATGAAAGAACAAAAAAGTGATGAGATAGATTTAACAAATCTATTTAGTATGTTTAAAGAAAAAATTAAAGGCTGGATTGTCTTGCTATTTGATCTCATTGATTTTATTATAAAGAAATGGATTTTTATAACTACACTTATTATATTAGGGTTAGTTTTAGGATATCTAACTCAAGATGATTATGATTATAATAAAAAAGCAACCGTATTAGTCAGAATTAATTTCGACACAGTAGATTATGTCTATAGCGAAATAGATTTAATAAACGCAAAAGTTATTGAAAAAGATTCTTTATTTTTTTCAGAAATGGGATTAATAGGTGACAGCATTCAAGTAAAGAAAATAGAGATTACTCCAATTGTTAGATTTAAAGAGATTATCGAGAGGTACAAAGAAAATGATCGAAAACTAGAAGGCTTATTAAGAAATCTAGAATTCAATGATAATGATGTAGAGTCCTATGAAACCTTTAAATCAGAGTATTATTTTCATACCATTAAACTAACTCTTTCTAATAATGCAAATCAAGAAACTCTTGAAAAAATAATTGAATATATTAATAGTAATAAAATATTAGAGGAAATAAAGGTTTCCTCTGTAAGGCATATTAAATTTCAAATAGAGAATAATTTAATAAGCATTAAACAGATAAATAATGTTATCAATGCATACAAAACAAATGAATCCTTAACATCTCCTTCTGATCAAATATTTGTAGTTGATAAAAACTTTAATATGTCTGAGATGTTTGAGAGAAAAAATGAGCTGCAAGGTCTTAATGCAGTACTAAATAATTTTTTGGTTTACTCAAAAGATATTGTAGTAGTAGTTAATAAGCCAAAAATTATAGAAGAAAACACAAAATTTAGAAGTAATAGAATAGTTTTCTTTCCTTTTTTATTTTTATTTATATTTTTCTTATTTTCATTTCTTAAATACACCTATATCTATTTAAGAGAAATTGCAAATTCAAAAAAACAAATTTAAGTGTCTTTGGAACTTTTATAGAATTAATCGCAACTGTTATAAATAGAAAAAATGGAGAAGTAATGATAATTCTCTTATTTTACTATTTGAAAAACGTTTATTTAAGTTAATAAAAAATCATTGAGCAATACTTAATTATTATTAATGAATCAACTTAAAAAATTATTTTATAAAGAAAGTAAATACATATTACTTGTAGATCAAGCTTTTATTTCTATTATCAATTTTGGCTCAATATTAGTAATAGCAAAGTTAGCATCCATTTTAGTATTTAGTTCTTTTGTTGTCGTTTATAGTTATCTATATTTCACTTATATTTTTTTAACATTACTACTTTCTAACCCGATATTGATTTTTTTAAAGAAAAAATGGAGTAATAATGAAGAAAACTATTTAATAGTAATAATTTTATTAAATATTGTTTTTAATTTACTAATCTCTACAATACTATATACTTTTTTATCTTATCAAATAGAGGGAGTTTCTTATGTATCATTTTTGTTTGTTTCTCTTTCTATGACATTGTTTGAAATTCTAAAAAAATATATTTTCAGCAGCAATAATATCAGTATAATATATGCAATGTTATCATCAATTTTATTAAATATATTATTTTTTGGTTTCCTTTTTATTTTTAAAAATGAATTAAATTTAAATGAAATTTTAAAAGCTTATTGGTTTTCATTTTCACTTGTTGTTTTAAGTCTTTTATCTTTCTTTTGCTTTAAAAAAGTATTTAATGTTAATTATAAAAACATTTCATTTGCTTTTATAATTGATGTTGCTAAAACACATATTAATTACTCTAAATGGCTAATATTAGGTGGAATAGCTTTTTGGGGGTACAGCCAAGGAATTTATATAATAGCAAAAAGTTTTAATATTGATGATTTAGTCATTGGAAAAGTAAGGACCATACAAAATCTTTTAGGAATATTTAATATTCTAGCTTTTACAATCGAAAATTATTATACTCCAATTTTTTCTTCAAAGGTTAAAAAGAATTTAATTGCGGAAGTTATTCCGTCTTTAAAAGAATATTACAAAGAAAACACTTTAAGAATATTTATATTGTTTGCTGCAGCACTTCCTATTGGTTTATATTTTTATAATATAATGTATTCAGATAAATTTGGGAATGGACTTATAATATTTATAATATTCTACTTAATTCAGTTAGCATTGATTATTATAAAACCAATAGCTATAGCTTTAAAAGTTATAGAAGTTACAAAACCCTTTTTTGTATCTCATATTTTTGCCGCCTTAAGCTTACTAGTTTTTACACCATTTTTATTAAATAAGAACAATGCTGTGTCATTTAGTTTAATATTTGTTATTGCAAATATTATTTATTTTTATATTATAGCACATTCCTTTTATTTAAATTATAAGAAGTAATTTTTAAATGAAAATATTAAATAAAATATTGAAATATCTTTTTTTTATGGGTGTTTTTTTTATCCCATTTAACTCTTTTGAAGGTCTATCATTCCTAGGAGAGTTTAGTAAAGAAGCTTCCGTTTTTTTTTTTATTCCAGGAATGGTAATTTTATTTGTCACTTTTATTTTAAGAAAAAAAATTATTTTTCCATATAAAAGTTTGCTGTTTCAAGTTTTAGTATTATTTATTTTTTGGTGCTTTTTAGCAACACTACTTAACTCTCCATCGCTTATTCAAAATGACTTTAAAGGAACAAGTGGAATTATAAGGTTTATAAGGCAGTATTTATCTATTTTATTATCCACAATATTATTTTTTATATTTTATTATAATGTTTTAAATAAAATGTCTTTTAAAGAAATACTAGTTTCTATAAGAAATGTTTTCTTAGCTTCATTAATAGTAGTCTCTTCTTATAGCTTTTTTGAAGCTCTAATTTCTTTATATGATAAAACAAATTTATTACCTGTATTAGAGTTGTTTAATTACCTTCCATTCGTAAATGCTAAAATTCACTTAGGTGGAAGATTATCATCTGTTTGTTACGAACCTCCTTTTTTAGCGGAATATTTAATAATGATTTCCGGGTGGATGTTTAGTTTTTTATTAACACCAAAAGGAATTAAAAAAATTATCCCAACACTATTAGTTTTAGCATTGGCTTTCTTATCTGGTTCTAGAACTGCATTTATCGTTATTTTTATACAATTTTTTGTTTTTCTGTTTATAATTTTAAGAAAGCCTAGGTATCGAAATCACCTATTCATCTTTACTTCTACCATAGTATTATCTCTAAGTTTATTAGTATTTTTTAATTCAAAACGAATCATAAAAGGATTTAAAGAAAAAATTGAAACAATAGATTTTAAGTCTAATTTAACTAAAAATGTTTCAAATCAATCAAGATTAGGCATACAATACGCATCCTTACAAGTATTTAAAGAAAACCCTTTATTTGGTGTAGGATTTGGACAGCAAACATTTCATAATAGGTTTCACTATCCTAGTTGGGCAACTTTAAATAATTATGAATTTAGATTGTTTTATAAAAATGAAAAGATATCAAATTTTCCTCCTGGATATAATATATATGTTAGAATATTAACTGAGACTGGTTTAATAGGATTTTTAATTTTCCTTTCTTTAATACTATTAATACTCCTTTCATGTTTAAACATAATTAAAAACAAATCTGATGAAAAAAATGTCTTAGGAACGGTTCTTTTAGTCTCTTTTATTGGGTTTTTTATAAATTGGTTACAAATAGATAGTTTTAGGATTTATGGGATTTGGATCTGTTTTGCTATTTTAATTTTATTTGACAATAATTTAATAAAAAATAACACAATTTATAAGGATGTTAAAAGTATCGATAAATAATTTAAAAGATATATTTATGGCTGTAAAACTTCTTTTTCTCAATTACAGAAACACCGCTAATTATAATAAGTTAAATCTTATTTTAACAATGTGCCTGTAAAGTTTTTCTTGGAGAGTGCTATTGTTTCTAGTAAATGAGTTGGTTTGTTATAATTATTTTTGAGTATATTTATAACTATATTTAAAGTTTCTTTTGGTGAAACATCAGCATCGTAAACCCTATATTCTTCTTGTTGTCCAATATCATTCAAAAAATCAGAACATTTTTTATGATACTCAATCAATATAAAAGGTACATTCGCATAGCAAGCAAAAATACTTGCATGTAACCTTGTAGATATCATTAAATTACATTTAGAAATTGCATCCCAGGTTTTTTTAACATTCCCAAAATAAGGTATTATTGAAAATCGTTCTTGACTAATTCCATCCATTAATTCATTTGAAATTTTGAGATCACCAATTTTCGAATTACCATTAATAATAAAAATTTTTAAATGAGCATTTGTTTTAGTTATTATCAAATTAACCAATTCTTTAAAATAGGAATTTCTATTGATTTCTTTTTTTAAATCACCACCATAATAACTTTCACAATTGCATATACTAATACCGATGCTTTTTTTTTCGGTGAAAGACTCATTCAATGTACTGTTAGATGATTTAAAAACGCTTGGTAACAAAGCAGCTAAGTCAAAAGCCTTTACAGGATCGTAATTTAGATTCAATGTTTTTGAATATTCATAAGATCTTTTATCCCTCAATGATAAAAAAGATAAGCCTTTCAAATACTTAATAACTTTCTTTTCTTCTTGACTGTTTTTAAAAGGACCAATAGACACTCCAATAGCTCCTAATTTTAAATTATTGTTTATTAACTTATAATAGGAAGCTAAAGACTTATTACTATGTATTGGTAATTTAGAAAAAGTAGAACCACCGGAAGAAATAAAGTAATCAGTGTTTTTAAGGTTCTTTAAAAGAGTAATTCTATCAAAACCTGGTGCATTAATTTTAATATTTGGCGTTTTTATTTTACGTGTTGTTTCTGGTAATGAAGCTCCTGAAAAAAAATTATCATTGCAGTTCCAATATTTTTCAGCTCCCCAGGATGAAACTTCAACAAAAGCGTCGTCACCAGCATTTTTAAATCCGTAAAAACCTTCGAAAAATATCTTCATATAGTCTTATTAATTTAATTAATCCATAAAGATAATTATTTGTATTATCATAAGTAGTTAAAATAAGAAACAATTAAACAATTAAAAACTTATCTTTGGGAGGTCAAATTTAAAGCAATCATCTTTTAATGAGTCAGCTAATAAGCATAATAATTCCAGTTTATAATTCACAAAAAACTATAATAAAATCACTTGAATCAATAACCAATCAGTTAGGTTCGTATAATTTTGAAATTATAATTATTAATGATGGTTCAACAGACGCTTCTGAAGATTTAATTAATAATTTTATTTCCGAAAACGAAAGCTTACTAATTAAATACTATTATAAAAAAAATGGAGGCGTCTCGTCAAGCCGAAATATTGGTTTAAAAAATGCTCAAGGAGAGTTTATTGCTTTTTTGGATAGCGATGATGCCTGGGAAGAATCAAAAATTAAAACTCAACTTACTGTATTTGCAGAAAATTCAGAGATAGATTTTTTAGCAACAAATATGGACGGAGTTAATCTTAATAGGTTCTTTTTTCTTAAAATTAAAAGGTTACAGAAAATTAGCCCAAAACTTTTATTATATAAAAATTTCTTTAAGACGCCAACTGTTATATTTAAATCTGAAATTATTAAAAAAGTAGGTTATTTTAATGAGGAAATGAATTATGCAGAAGATCTAGAATATTTTTTAAGAATAATTTCTGGATATAATTGTTATTTGTATAATAAAAGCCTGGTTAACTCTATAACTGGAAAATATAGTTATGGAGAATCTGGATTAAGTGCGGCTTTGTGGAAAATTCAGTTGGGAGAACAAAAAAGTATTAAAAAAGGGTTAGAATTAAAATTTATAAATATTTTTGAGTTTATTTTTATATCCTCTTTTTCATTTTTAAAATATATTAGAAGATTTTTTATAACTAAGACGCGTTAATTTTAATTTTTAAAATAAATAGAATGAAAGCTGTAATTAGTAGTGTTTACCCATATTTATTTTTATTTTTTTGTTTTATTTTACCCCTAGACAAATATGCGACTGCAGCGCCTAATCTAATTTTAATAGCACTAATAGTTTTATTCCCTTTTGTAATAAAAAAAAGACATCTACTGAAATTAAAATCGATCCCTTTTATTATTTTAGGGTTACTTATTTTAATGGTATTACTCAATAGTATTATTTTTAATGAATTTCAACAAGACATCCCTATTATCAGAAAGGTTTTGTCTTCTTTTCTAATAATAGTTTTATTCCTTCCCTTAGAAAACACAAAAAAAATCTTGAAAGCAATAATCATATCAGTGCTATTTTGTATGGTGGCTTCTTTAATAAATCTTTACGGTTTTTATATTTCAGAAGGTGCTTTTAACTTTGCATCAGGAGCACATATTGATGATGTTTTGGTTGTAGATAGGTTGTATTTAGGATTTTTGTGTTTGATTAGTATAGTTGCTTCTATAGGTTTAATAGGTAAGAATTATAAAGATATTAATAAATGGTATTTAGCAAATATTGTTATATGTATTTTATTTGTTTTACTAATTTCATCAAGAATCGTGATCGTTATATTGATTTCTTTATTTTTTTTAAAAATATTTTACTCTAGTAATAAGAAAAAATATTTATTTTTATTTTTTGGTGTTCTAATAACATTTTCTTCTGCATTATTTTTAAATAAAAATTTATCTGAAAGGTTTTTTTATACCCAGAATAGTGGAAGCAACAAAAGTTATATTGAACTTTTTAAGGCATGGGAACCTAGAGTTGTTATTTGGGAATGTAATTATAATATTTTTCACAATGAAGATTCTATTATTATAGGATTAGGATTTTATAATACCAAAGACTTGTTATTAGAATGCTATGATAAGCAAATAGAAGATCCAGAAAAAAGAAATTATTTTATTAATTCGAATTTTAATCCTCACAATCAATTTTTTGATTTTTTTCTTAGTAGCGGTCTTATACCGGGACTTTTGTTTGTGTCTTTATTATTGTATTTAGTTACTAACTATAGGCATTCATTTTTTAAACTTTCATTAGGGGTGTCAATTTTTATTTTTGCATTTATAGAGTGCTTTTTTCAAAGGCAATTAGGCGCCTCAATTTTTGCTTTAATTTTTATTTTAATTGTATTTCAAATTAATCCTAACGATGAATCAGAAGTTAAAATTCATAAAAAAAATTAAAATAATTCATATTCTAAACTCTGTTGGAGGAGTAGACGTTTCTTTAAGATTAATTTTAGAAAACTGTAACCCAGAGGAATTTGAAAATATAATTATACATGGAGAACATGACACCAAGAGCATATATATAAATAAAAACGGTAAGCCATTAAAAGAATATAAACTGCCAATACAAAGAGAAATATCAATATTTAAAGACTTAAAGGCAATTTACAATACCATAAAAATATTAAAAATTGAAAAACCAAATATAATCCATGCTCATAGTGCTAAAGGAGGTGTTATTGCAAGAACAGCTTCACTATTTTATAAAATAAAGGTACTGCATACACCTCAAGCCTATTCATATTTAAGCAGCCCAAAAGGATTTAAAAGAATTGTTTTTTTAGGAATAGAAAAGGCTTTAAAGAGTTTCAGATCTATTCTCGTTGCGTCTTCTACTTCAGAATTAAATAGAGGCTTATTTGAAGTTGGTTATAAAAAACAAAATACTGAGTTGTTTAACAATAGTATTAACCCAATAACTATTAATTCAGAAGATAAAATTTCAAGTCAATTCCCTAAAAAGTATATTTGTAGTGTAGGAAGACCCTCGTTTCAAAAAAATATAGAAATGATGATTAAAGTAATCAAAGAATTAAAAAAAATGATTCCTGAAATTCATCTTGTGTTATTAGGAGTCGGTGAGTATAGTCCTAATAAAAATAAAGTAGAAGAATTAATTATAAAATACAAGCTAAAAGATAACGTAACCTTAATCCCCTGGATTGCTCGAGAAAAAATTTTCCAAATTATATCAAAAAGCGAATTATATCTCTCTACGGCTAGATATGAAGGTCTACCTTATTCGATTATTGAAGCTTTGGCTATAGGAAAAGCATGTATAGTTACAAATTGTGATGGGAATAGAGACCTAGTAAAAAATGAGATAAATGGATATGTTGTTGAAGAAAATGAGATTAAGAGTATGGCAAATCGTATTTTTGAACTTTATAATGATAACAAAAAAAGAAAAAAGTTCGAATTAAATTCGTTTGATTCTTTTAATTTAAATTATAATATTGAAAAAAATATAGTCAATATCGAAACAATTTATAAAAAATATAGTAATTAAAATATCATTAATTTGAAAATAGCAGTAATTGGAACAGGATATGTAGGATTAGTTACAGGAACTTGTTTAGCAGAAACCGGGAATGAAGTAATTTGTGTTGATATAGACAAAAATAAGGTAGAAAAAATGAGAAGTGGCGTAGTTCCAATTTACGAACCACACTTAGACATTTTATTTGAAAGAAATATTAAAGCTGGAAGACTAAACTTTACAACTTCTCTTGATGAGGGATTAAGTTTTGGAGAAATTATTTTTTTAGCGCTCCCAACTCCTGAAGATGAAGACGGATCTGCCGACTTATCTTATGTACTAGGAGTTACAGATGAGATTGGAAAAAAAATAACCGATTATAAAGTTATTGTTGATAAGAGCACGGTCCCTGTTGGAACCGCAGAAAAAGTACACCACTCCATTGCAAAAAACGCATCATGTGATTTTGATGTAGTTTCAAATCCTGAATTTTTAAGAGAAGGCTATGCTGTAGATGATTTTTTAAAGCCTGAAAGAATCGTAATAGGTTCTACTAGTGAAAAAGCGACCAAACTTATGCAGAGACTTTATAAGCCATTTGTTCGTTCAGGAAATCCAATAATTATTATGGATGAAAAATCTGCAGAGCTAACAAAATACGCAGCAAATGCATTTTTAGCTACCAAAATAACCTTTATGAATGAAATTGCTAATTACTGTGAAAAAGTAGGTGCAGATGTTGATAAAGTAAGAATTGGTATGGGTACTGATTCTAGAATAGGAAAACGATTTTTATTTCCTGGGATAGGTTACGGCGGTTCTTGTTTCCCAAAAGATGTAAAAGCGCTTCAAAAAGCAGGAAGAGACGAATCTTATGACTTTAAAATATTAGATTCAGTGATAGAAGTTAATGAAAAGCAAAAAACAATATTATTCCCAAAAATTCAAAACTTTTTTAATGGCGATTTATCTAATAAAAAGTTAGCAGTTTGGGGTCTTGCTTTTAAACCAGAAACAGACGATGTTAGAGAAGCACCTGCAATTTATTTAATGGAAAAATTACTAAATAATGGAGCTTCATTATCAGTGTATGATCCTGAAGCCATGCCGAATATTAAAAAACAATTTGGAGAAACACTTAACTACTGTAACTCTATGTATGAAGCATTAGAAAATGCAGATGCTTTAATAATTTGTACAGAATGGAGTATTTTTAGAACTCCAGATTTTAATAAAGTAAAGCAATTATTAAAACAGTGTATTATTTTTGATGGAAGAAATTTATATGATGTAGAAGAAATAAAAAAAGAAGGGTTTATATATACCTCAATAGGTAGATAATTTAAAATTATGAATAAAAGAGTTTTAATAACGGGTGCAGCAGGATTTTTAGGATCTCATTTATGTGATAAATTTATTAATGAAGGAGATTTTGTAATTGGAATGGATAACTTAATTACAGGCGATTTAAAAAACATTGAGCATCTTTTTAAAAATCCAGATTTTGATTTTTACCATCATGATGTTTCTAAATTTGTTCATGTTGCAGGAGATTTAGATTATATTTTACATTTTGCATCACCTGCAAGCCCTATAGATTATTTAAAAATACCAATACAAACTCTAAAAGTAGGGTCATTGGGAACACATAATTTACTAGGATTGGCAAAAGAAAAAAATGCTAGAATAATGATTGCTTCTACTTCTGAAATTTATGGTGACCCATTAGTACATCCTCAAACAGAAGAATATTACGGAAATGTAAATACTATTGGTCCAAGAGGAGTGTATGATGAAGCAAAACGTTTCCAAGAATCTATTACTATGGCATACCATCGTTTTCATGGGGTAGAAACACGAATTGCAAGGATCTTTAATACCTACGGTCCAAGAATGAGACTAAATGACGGAAGGGTAATTCCAGCATTTATGGGGCAAGCACTTAGAGGTGAGGATTTAACAGTTTTTGGAGATGGTTCTCAAACCAGGTCATTTTGTTATGTTGATGATGAAATTGACGGATTATTTAAGTTATTAATAAGTGATTATGCTTATCCAATTAATATTGGAAATCCTAATGAAATAACAATTCTACAATTTGCTGAAGAAATTATTAAATTAACTGGAACAAATCAAAAAATAATTTACAAACCTTTACCCACTGACGATCCTTTGCAAAGGCAACCTGATATTACAAAAGCTAAAGAGATTTTAAATTGGGAACCAAAAATATCCAGAAGTAAAGGTATGAAAAGAACATTTGAATACTTTAAAAATTTAACATCAGAAGAATTATTGAAAAGTGAACATAAAGATTTTTCAAACCATATTAGAAAGTAACAAATGATTTTTAAAAGAGGAAGATATTCTGGGTTTTTAAGGCCAATTTCTTATTTAATAGATTTATTAATAATAGGATTTTTTGCAAATAATATCATTCATGAAAAATCAGATTTATTAAACTTCACTTTATTTATTTCCTTTTCTTGGATAATTTCAACATTATACTCAAGCTTTTATGAGATTTTTAGATATACAAGTCTTACGCGAATATTTTCATTAATTGGGAAACAATCAATAATATTTACTTTATTGGTTTTTGCTTTTTTTGGATTCTTCAACAATTTAGATACTGAACCTTTGAGTGTTATAAAATATGTTCTGATTGTAATGTTATCAATTACAATTATAAAATTTACAATTTTCTTTTTACTAAAAAAGTATAGAAAAGTTTTTAAAGGTAATTTAAGAAAGGTTGTTATCGTTGGATTAAATAAAAAAACAGATCAATTAAGAAAATATTTTAATGACAATCCTGATTATGGGTATCAACTTATAAAAACATTTGATTTAAATAAAAAAGATAAAATTAGCATAAATGATGTCATTTCTTTTATTTCTGAAAATGAAATTGATGAAATTTATTCTTCTTTAGCAGAAATGAATAATAAGGAGTTACTTAGTTTAATAGATTACGCTGATAATAATTTAAAAATTTTAAAATTCTTGCCGGATAATAAAGAAATCTATTCCAAGAAGTTAGACTTTACATACTACGGATATTTACCAATTTTATCTTTAAGAAGTATCCCAATAGACGAACCAATTAATTTATTTATAAAAAGGAGTTTTGATATTTTCTTTTCTTTAGTAGTAATTATTGGAATATTATCATGGTTAACACCACTTATAGGTTTTCTTATAAAAATTGAATCTAAAGGCCCAGTTTTCTTTAAACAAAAAAGAAACGGTTTGGATTATAAAGAGTTTTACTGTTATAAATTTCGATCTATGAAGCCCAATCCAGAGGCTCATCTCCATCAAATTAGAAAAGGGGATCCAAGAGTTACTAGAATAGGTAAGTTTATTAGAAAAACCAGTATTGACGAATTGCCCCAGTTTATTAATGTCTTAAAAGGCGAAATGTCAGTAGTGGGTCCAAGACCCCATATGGTAAGTCACACACATATGTATGCAGAAAAGATTGATAAATTTATGGTTCGTCACTTTATAAAGCCAGGCATTACAGGCTTGGCTCAAGTTAGTGGATTTAGAGGAGAAGTAGAAGATGATGACTTTATTAAAAGTAGGGTTAAATATGATATATATTATCTGGAAAACTGGTCCATTTTAATGGATTTACGAATAGTATTTAAAACAGTTTTCGATACTTTAGGAGGAGATGATAAGGCATATTAAGCAACCTTAGTTTCTTTTATAAAAACAATCAATAATTCTTAGCCAAGTTAATGCTTGAAAATAGTTGTTTTTTAAAAATATTAAAGAGCGTCATATTTATCCTAAGGAATATCTTGAATATCCTGTAAATGCTTTTTAGCTATACTTAATAGTAAACCCGCTTAACTTTAGAGTCAATTCCAACAAATTCAACGCAGTAAAATTAGGGCATCAATTTACAAACAATTATTTTTGACAGCTTAATATACTTTTCAAAAATGAATATTTTAATTTTAGGTTCAGGAGGTCGAGAGCATACATTTGCTCATAAAATAGCACAAAGTAAGAGGTGTAATCAACTTTTTGTAGCCCCAGGAAACGCAGGAACATCAGAGATTGCAACAAATGTATCAATTTCGGTAAATGATTTTGAAGCCATAAAAAACTGTGTGATTAATAATGATATTGGAATGGTCATTGTAGGTCCTGAATATCCATTAGTAAATGGAATTGCAGATTATTTTCTTGCAACAACAGAATTAAAAAATATAATGCTTATTGGACCTTCAAAAGCTGGCGCATTATTGGAGGGAAGTAAAGAACGTGCTAAAGAATTTATGATGGATCATCAAATTCCTACAGCAGCATATCAAAGTTTTACAAAAGAAACTTTAAAAGAAGGTAAATTATTTTTAGAAACACTAAATCCACCATTCGTTTTAAAAGCAGATGGATTGGCAGCTGGAAAAGGAGTTTTAATTCTTAATGATATTGATGAGGCTAAGAATGAATTAGAAGATATGTTGTCTAATTCAAAATTTGGAGCAGCAAGTTCAACTGTTGTTATTGAAGAGTTTTTAGACGGAATAGAATTGAGTGTTTTTATTTTAACAGATGGTAAAAATTATAAAATATTGCCTACTGCTAAAGATTATAAACGAATTGAAGAAGGAGATACTGGATTAAATACAGGTGGTATGGGAGCTATTTCACCCGTTCCTTTTGCCGATGATATATTAATGAAAAAAATAGAAGAGAGAATAGTTATTCCAACGATTAGTGGACTTAAAAAAGAAAATATAGCTTATAAAGGATTTGTTTTTATTGGTTTAATAAATGTTAATAAGGAGCCATTTGTTATAGAATACAATGTGCGAATGGGAGACCCAGAAACCGAAGTAGTACTGCCTAGAATTAAAAGCGATTTAGTGGATTTATTTGAAGCTACTTTCAATCAAGAGTTAGATAAAACTTCTATAGAAATTGACGAAAGAGCTGCTACTACAGTAATGTTAGTTTCTGGAGGCTATCCAGAAGCATATGAAAAAGGTAAATTAATTTTAGGAATTGAAAAGATTCAAGACTCTATCGTCTTTCATGCAGGCACAACAATAAAAAACAATAAAATCGTTACTAATGGAGGACGTGTTCTCGCTATAACATCAATGGACCTGGATTACAAGAAAGCATTAAAAAAATCGTACCGAAATATAGAAAAACTAAATTTCGATGCGATGAATTACCGCAAGGATATAGGTTATGATTTAACCTAAATATTCATGAGCAGTAATGCTTTTATCATCACTACCCTCTGTTGCATCATATTTTTGAAGTTTTATAATCCAATAAACAATAGCAACTGCACAAATTGTCATAAAAATCCATGTCATAATATTTGCAGCCCACCAGTTTGATAGTTCTAAAGCACGAAGTGCATTAAAAGGGGCAAATGCCACATTTTCAAAAAAATCTTGAATTCCTCCAAAAAAACCCGACCAAGTCATATCTTTATGATTTAAGATTGCAAAAATATAAATTAAGAACCATGCTCACAAGTTTTTTCAGTAATTCTAGACCATTCCATTTTATCGTAGTGAGCCTACTTTTGTTTGCAGGATGTTTTTTTAATATTATTTATGATTTAAATGAGGCAACTAATTATGATAGCATAGTCCAGTTATTAACTCAAAACACTATTTTTTTATTACTTTTTTTACTTTTGAGTTTTATTATTAAAAAGAACCGACTTACTCAATCTAACTCCTATGCACTTTTTTTATTTTCTTGTTTTATTTTAACGATTCCGCTGCTTTTTAAAGAATTGAATCCTGCTTTTTCTTTCTTTTTTTTATTGTTGGCTTTGCGAAGGATCCTCAGTATAAGTTCGAAAAAAAACAGTGAAAAAAAAATATTGGATGCTTCCATTTGGATTTCAATAGCAGCGCTATTTTATTTTTGGAGTATTTTATTTTTTATCATTTTATTTATAGCAATTATTCAATTAGCATCAAAAAACTATAAATTTGTATTTATACCTTTTGTAGGCTTTACTTCAATTTTTATTCTAACAACTGTTTATCATATAATAGCTAATGATAACTTTTGGTGGTTTCTGGAATATAAGGAGCAAATTAGTTTTGATTTTACCCCATATTATTCATTAAAAACAATAATCTCCTCTATTTATATTTTGGCATTAGGGATATTTGGTGTCATATATAAATCAATCAATATTTCAAATACCCCTTTAAAAGAAAAATCCAAATATTGGATTCTTCTATTTTCTTTATTGATAGGACTGATTTTAATTGTTTTAACTAACCGTAAAAACGGAAGTGAACTCATGTTTTTATTGGTGCCAATTTCAATTTTTATTGCTAATTTTATAGAAACTAATTCTAAGAAATGGATTTCAGAACTATTTTTATGGCTGGTATTTGCATTTCCATTTGTAATTTTTTTTATAAAATGAATTTAGTAGATATCTAAATACAATTACAGAAACACCTGCAATATCCTTATAAAATCTTGAGCAGCTAAAAAATTAATTATAGCACCCGCAATCTTTCAAGAGACAAATAATAAATATCAAGTATTCCAAAAAGATGGTAATGAACTTATTAAAAGCAATATCGGAGACCTATTATATTTAGATCCGTCATATAAGCTAAAGCAATACGGAGCTAACTATCATTTGTTAAATATTATTACAAAATATTATATCTTTGCGCCTAAAGGAGTAATAGGTTTAAGTGATTATCGCAAAAAAAGTAATTCTTCAATCATTTACGGAACTGTTGAAAAATCCACATTTTAGAAAAAACCAACTAAAGAATAAAAAGATATGTTTTCAGAAAAAGCAAACGCTATTTTTAAAGAAGTTATAGCTACCTATCATGTTATTGATAACGTAGATCAATCTTTTAGTAATCCATACGATTCTAACTCTCAAAACCTAGAACATTTACTATACAGAAAATGTTGGATAGATACCGTACAATGGCATTATGAGGATATTATTCGTGATCCTAATATTAATCCCCTAAGCGCTTTGATTTTAAAAAGACAAATTGATGCTTCTAACCAAGACCGTACAGATATGGTAGAATATATTGATAGTTATTTTTTAGAAAATAATAAAGGCGTACCTACTAAAATAAATGCTGCCATTAATACCGAAAGCCCAGCTTGGGGTGTAGATCGTCTTTCAATTTTAGCATTAAAAGTATACCATATGAATGAAGAAGCAACTAGGGGAAATGCTTCCAAAGCACATAGAGACGCTTGTCAAATTAAACTAAACATACTGCTTGAGCAACGAGTAGATTTAAGCATCGCCATTGATCAATTATTAAACGATATTGAAAAAGGCGATAAGTACATGAAAGTTTACAAGCAAATGAAAATGTACAACGATGACGAATTGAACCCTGTACTTAGAGGAGAAAAATAAACATATCGACTTACTAAATTTTAATATCATATAGAGCGAAGGCGAATAATTTCTATAATTGAAAAAACCTACCAACATACTTGTTATTCGTCTTTCAGCAATGGGAGACGTCGCTATGATAGTACCTGTGCTTAGCATTTTTTCTGAAACCTACCCAGAGGTTCAATTAACCATTCTGTCCAGGGCTTTTTTTAAGCCTTTTTTTCAAGATTTTACAAACGTAGTTTTTCTTGAAGCTGATGTAAACGATAAACATAAAGGCTTTATGGGGCTCTTAAAGCTTTCAAAAGAAGCAAATTCCTTAGAAGTTGATGCTGTAGCAGATTTACATAATATAATTCGATCTAAAGTTATTACCCTGTATTTAAAGTTGTTGGGAAAAAAAACGGCAACTCTAAATAAAGGTAGAAAAGAAAAAAAATCGCTAACCAGGGTAAAAAACAAAACCCTTAAGCAATTAAAAACAACTCATCAGCGATATGCAGATGTCTTTGAGACACTAGGGTTTCCCATAGACTTAACTAATTTTAAACCATCACCAAAAAAAGAGTACAATAAAAACATATTAAAGCTCGTAGGTAAAAAAAATAAAATTGCTATTGGAATAGCTCCATTTGCTGCCTATAAAAGTAAAATGTACCCTTTAGAGTTAATAAAAAAGGTAATTGCAGATTTAAATAAAGAAGATCAATATCAAATAGTTTTATTTGGCGGAGGCACTAAAGAAAGAAATCAACTAGACACTTTTGAAAATGAGTTTACGTCTGTAATTAATACTGCTGGGAAACTAAATTTTACAGAAGAATTAGCATTAATATCAAATTTAGATGTAATGATTTCAATGGATAGCGGCAATGGTCATCTAGGTGCCATGTATGGAATCCCAATAATTTCTCTTTGGGGGGTTACTCATCCATTTGCCGGATTTGCCCCTTTTGGGCAACCAAATGATAATAGTTTATTAGCAGATAACAATAAATATACATTAATACCGACTTCAATTTATGGGAATAATTATCCCGAAGAGTATGAAAATGCAATGGAAACGATAAAACCTGAAGAAATAGTAAAAAAGGTGGAATCAGTTTTAAAATTAAAGAAATAATTATTTTCTAAACATCATCATAATCAATACCTAATGTTTCAGTAGTTGGGTGTGCTTGACAAGTTAAAATTAACCCTTCAGCTATTTCATTTTCTGTTAGTATTTGATTTTGCATCATAACAACCTCCCCTTCAGTGATTCTAGCAACACAAGATGAGCAAACGCCTCCTTGACAAGAATAGGGAGCGTCAATGTCATTTCTTAAAGCAGCCTCTAAAACAGTCTCCTTTTTTGACATTTTTATATTTTTTATTTCCTCATCAACAACAATGGTTACAATTATATTTTCTTCTTTAGCTTTTGCATTCATCTCAGTATTTTTTTTTGTAAAAATACAAAGGATTTATAATTTTAAACTATGCTCTTCTTTTAAAAATTTAAAATTTGCTATGCTCGGATATTATTTTTTTAAGTTAATAATCCTATATTTTTTAAAAAGAAACGTATTTTTACAGTTAATATTGAGGCGGGTACACTAAATGCGAAGCTTTTAAGTTTCAGTATTGTATAATAAAATAAAAATATTTTGAAGGGAATAATAAAAAGCACAATTTTTTTAATGGTCGTATTATTTATGGCTGCCTGTTCACGTAAAAAAAATACATTTCTAAGCAGAACCAAGCAATCTGTAACTTCGGAATTTAATATATTATATAACGGGAATATTGCTTTTAAAACAGGTAAAGAGCAATTAGCAAGAACTTATAGAGATAATTTTTGGGAAACTCTTCCTATAGAGCGAATAGAAATAGAAGAAAGTAATACTTTAATAGAAGAAAGTATTACTTCAAATGTCGAAAGTGTAAATGAAAATTTTAATATAGCTGAGGAAAAAGCTGTAAAAGCCATTCAAATGCATTCTATATATATAGAAGGCAAAGAATACAATCCACAAATAGATGAAGCATATATTCTTTTAGGGAAAGCAAGATATTTTGACGGTCGTTTTGTACAAGCACTTGATGCTTTTAATTTTATTTTAAAGACGCACCCTATAAGTAACAATATTAATCAAGCAAAAGTTTGGAGAGCAAAGACTCAGATTCGTTTAAATAACGAAGAAATAGCAATTGAGAACCTGCTTAAAATGAAAAAAAATAAAGAGATAAGCAAGAAAGACCTAGCAGATGCTTCCGCTATTTTAGCTCAAGCTTATATTAATTTAGATTCAATTGAAGCGGCAATGCCTTATATTAGGTATGCTTCAGAAAATGTTAAAGACGATGAGCTTAAAGGGAGATATACATACATATTAGGACAACTTTACGATCAATTAGAAAAAACAGATAGTGCAAACTTGGAGTTTGATAAAGTTATAGCATTAAACAGAAAATCTCCTCGCGTATATATGATCAATGCTTATATCGAAAAAGCAAGGAATTTTGATTTCACAAACGAAGATCGTGTTGCTTTTTTAGCGCTTTTATTTGATTTGGAAGAAAATCGTGAAAATAGACCATTTCTTGATAAAATTTACAATCAAATCGGGGAATACTATAGAAAAAACGACAGTATAGATTTAGCTGTGGAATATTATAATAAATCAATTCAGGCCTATCAAGAAGATAGGGTAATGCAATCTGTAAACTATCAAACCTTAGCAGAGATTTATTTTGATGATAGGTATTATAAATTTGCTGGGGCCTATTATGATAGCACTTTAACCAATCTTGATGAAGGAACAAGATCATGGAGAAGAATAAAAAAGAAACGAGAAAATCTTGATGACGTTATAAAATATGAAGACATAGCATTTGAAAATGATAGTGTCTTAAAATTAGTTAATATGACGGAAGCTCAGCAGCTAAGTTATTTTTCAATTTACACCACTCAACTTAAACAAAAAGCTATTGAAGACTCTTTGGCAAGAATAGAAAACGAAGAAAACATTTCTAATAATGAATTCTTCACCTCAAATAAAGAAAAGTCTCAAGATAAAACTGGAGGGAGTAGTTTTTATTTTTATAACTCAACAACAATCGCTTTTGGAAAGCAAGAATTTGAAAAGAGGTGGGGTAAGAGAAGGTTAGAAGATAACTGGAGGTTATCAGACAAAATATCTAAACTAGAAAATTTTGGAGACGAAGTAGCTTCGCCAATAGCCGAAAATAATCTTTATAAACCAGAAACTTACCTAGCCTTAATACCCAAAGATGAAAAAGCAATAGATAGCCTTATAAGAGACCGAGATTTTGCTTATTATCAATTAGGGTTAATTTATAAAGAAAAGTTTAAAGAATACGATTTAGCGACTGAACGATTGGAAGCTTTACTTTTATTTAATCCTGAAAAAAGATTGGTATTACCAACCTTATATAACTTGCATAAAATTAATGAATTAACAGGAAATGAAATACTAGCTGCTCTATATAAAAATGAGATTATAACCAGATATCCCGATTCTAGATATGCGGAGATATTGCTAAATCCTAATGCAATTTTAGCTACAGACGCATCAAGTCCAGAATATAAATATAGTGAGTTATATAAAGATTTTGAAGCCTCTAAATACCAAAAAGTAATAGAAACGAGTGAAACCTGTATTTCTATTTATTTTGGAAACCCTATAATTCCAAAATTCGAATTATTAAAAGCAAACGCTATAGGTCGGCAACAAGGATATAAATCTTACAAAAGAGCATTAGCCTTTGTTTCCTTAAACTATCCTAGTTCAGAAGAAGGTAAAGAAGCATTAGCCCTTTACAATAAACTACTACCCAAAATAGCGAATAAAGTATTTTTATCTGACAGTAAAAGTGAACGCTGGAAAGTAGCTTATAGCTTTAACAGTGAAGACCGTGAAGCTGCTGAAAAACTGCAAGAAAAACTTAATAAAGCAATTGAAAGTAATGGCTATACTGAAATGTCAACATCAATAGATTATTATATTCCTAACACTATTTTTGTGATGACACACGGGCTAAATTCTAGGCAAGGAGCTGAAGGATTCGCAGATGTTTTAAGTGAAAGAAAAAAGGATAAGATAAAGAATAATCATTTCGAGGTTTCTTCAGAGAATTATGCAATTATTCAAATTCACAAAAACCTAGAAGATTATTTAGCCATAGACTTTTCCAAAACATTAATTCAAGAAGAAGAAAAAGATAGACCTAGATTAAAAGTGGAAAAGGATGAGCCATGTAGTCAACCCTGTTTGAGAAAGTCAAAAGAATAATAAGCAAGAGATTCCATTCTAAAAAACTAAAAATAATATATAAAATGTTTTCAGATAAAAAACCGAGAGAATCCGAAACTCCAGGAACTGGTCAAAATCGCATTAACGATGGAACTAAACTTAAAGGGAATATAACCTCTAATGGTTATTTTAGAATCGACGGTATAATTGAAGGAAATGTAACAACCCCTTCAAAAGTGGTAATTGGTAAAACAGGAGTTATTATAGGCGCCTTAAGTTGTGAAAATGCCGACATAGAAGGTGAGGTAAAAGGGATATTAGATATAAAAGGCACACTTAGCCTAAGAGCAACAGCAAATATAGAAGGTGAAGTTGTTACAGGAAAACTAGCGGTAGAGCCTGGAGCTACATTTAATGCAACTTGTTTGATGAAAGCGGGGAATAGGTCTAATTTAGCAAATAAATTATCTTCTTCAGAAGAGAAAAAAGAAAATATAAAAACTCAAAACCACTCTTTTGACAGAACACAAAGAAACCAAAATCCAAAAACAGAACAAGAACAGCAGAGTTAATACATACGCTAGGTTCTCGGGCATTGCTTTTCAAATGACAGCTATTATTGGGATTGGATCTTTTGGAGGGGTTAAATTAGATGAATATTATCCAAATAAATATTCGGTATTTACCATAATATGCAGTTTAGTCTCTATAGGAATTGCTTTGTATTATGTAATAAAACAAGTGACAGACTTTTCAAATAAAGAAGATCATAAGAAGTGAATAAAGAAATTAAAGGGTTTACTATTAAACTAATCATCTTTGCCCTAATAGCATTTGGAATACATTGTCTTGTCTTCCATATTTTATTTCCTGAAATGCTTCTTTTTATACCTATTTGGACAATTTACCTATTTAATAGCGTGCTGGTTTTAACTATTTTTTGTTATTTAAATTATAAAGTAGGAAAAGGAAGTGCAAAAGCATATTCAATTTTTTTAGTTTTAACACTTGTTAAGATGGCGCTTTCTTTAGTTTTTTTATTACCTCTATTTGTTGAAAAATCAGACAATGTAGTTCCTGAGGTGATAAATTTCTTTATTTCATATTTTATCTTTCTAATTTTTGAAATGATTAGTTTAAATAATTTTTTAAAAAACGATTAATCAATATAGATTATGGTTTGCCAATTCATTTAATGTTAGTAGATTTGCACAAAATTTTAGGAACACAAAAGAATTACATTGAAAACAACTAAATTCAACATCATAAAGAATCTTATTTTAGGACTGTTTTTTGTCTTAGCATCAACACCAAGTTTTGCTATAGATATAGCGAACGACAGCAAAGATTCAGAAATAGAAGAAGAATTTAATGTAACAGATATGATCATGCATCACGTTAAAGATGCACATGAATTTCATGTTATGGATTGGAAAGGTCATGCTATCTCAATACCATTACCTATTATCCTTTGGACAGAAAATGGATTAGTTACATTTATGTCAAGTGAGTTTCAGCATGATGATTTGGGCAATGTTGTGGTAGAAAAGAACGGTCAGAATTTTGTAAAATTTCATGAAGAAATTTATTATGCAAATGATTCAGCTAATGAAGAAGGTTCATACCTTACACTAAATACAGAAGATCATCCAGAAAATTCTTATCCAATGGACTTCTCTATTACAAAGTTGGTGTTTTCGATGTTTTTCTCTGTCATTTTATTGGTATTTATATTTGGCCTGTCTGCAAGGTCCTACCATAAAAATGGAGTGCCTAAAGGCATTGCAAAATTTACGGAACCTTTAGTTGTTTTTATTAGAGACGAAGTTGCAATTCCTAATATTGGTGAAAAAAACTACAAGAAATTTATGCCCTTCTTATTATCATTATTTTTCTTTATTTGGATTAATAATATGATGGGGCTAATCCCTTTTTTTCCTTTTAGCGCTAACTTAAGTGGAAATATTGCATTTACACTAGTATTAGCATTAATAACATTTGTTATTACAACTATTGTTGCAAATAAAGAGTACTGGAAACATATTTTTTGGATGCCAGGCGTACCGGTTCCAATGAAATTATTTTTAGCTCCTATTGAGTTTATGGGGATCTTTATTAAGCCTATTTCTTTAATGATTCGTTTATTTGCTAACATTACAGCAGGGCATATTATTGTATTAAGTTTAATCTCATTAATATTTATATTTGAAAGTATTTGGATTGCACCAATCTCGATTGCATTCTCATTCTTTATTAGTATTATTGAGGTATTAGTAGTTGCCATACAGGCATATATATTTACCATGTTGTCGGCCCTATATATAGGATCGGCAATGGAAGAACATGAACATTAATTAATTTTTAATATTTTAGAACTATGAGTTTATTATTATTACAAGAAGCAGTGAGTTACGTACCTTTTGCAGCAATTGGCGCTGGATTAGCAGCAATTGGTGCTGGTATAGGTATTGGTAAAATTGGTGGATCTGCAATGGAAGCTATTGCACGTCAACCAGAAATGCAGGGAAAAATTCAATCTTCTGCAATTGTACTTATCGCCTTCGTTGAGGCGGTTGCACTTTTCGCAGTGGTTGTATCACTTATTGCAAAGTAAAACAAAACAAGGTGCAACGGTTGGTTGCACCTGTTTTTTAGTTTTTTTATTAAAGAATATCATAAAAAATAAATAGAAATGGATTTAGTTACTCCTGATGTTGGATTGTTATTTTGGACATTTATATCGTTCGCAATCTTATTTTTCGTTCTTAAAAAATTTGCGTGGAAACCAATTGTAGGTACTGTAAATGATAGAGAGCAATCTATAAAAGATGCTTTAGCATCTGCTGAAAATGCAAAAAAGGAAATGCAAAACCTTACAGCAGACAATGAGCGTATTTTAAAAGAAGCACGAGCAGAAAGAGAAATGATGATAAAAGAAGCACGTGATCTTAAAACAAAAATGATTTCAGATGCTAAAGAAGAAACAAAAGCAACTACAGATAAAATGATTATTCAAGCGCAAGAAGCAATTGAAAATGAAAAAAAATCTGCTATGGCTGACTTAAAAAATCAAGTAGCTTCTTTATCTGTTGAAATTGCTGAAAAAGTCATAAAAGGTGAGCTTTCCAACAAAGACAAGCAATTAAAAATTGTGGAAGACATGTTAGGAGAGGCTACTTTAAATTAATATATAATGAGCGAAAGTAGAGCAGCAATACGATATGCAAAAGCGGTCTTACAAGAAACAGCGGAAGCTAATTTAGCTAACGATGTTTTTGAAGATATGCTATGTGTGTTCTCAACTATCGAGGCAAGTAAAGAATTACAGAATGTATTAAGTAATCCTGTAATAAATGTAAATGATAAAAAAGAAGCCTTGCTTGCAATTTTTGAAAACCAATCAGAAACTACAAAATCACTTATTAAAGTATTAGTAGAAAATAAACGAACCAGTATATTAGCTGAAGTTTCAAAAAAATACATTGAATTATACAACGAAGCTCAAGGAGTAAAATTAGCACAAGTAACTACAGCAGTTCCTCTTTCTAATGAATTAGAAGAAAAAGTACTAGCTAAAGTAAAAGTACTTACCGGTAGCGATAAAGTAACTTTAGAACGTAAAATTGACGAATCAATAATTGGAGGGTTTATTCTTCGAATTGGAGATTTACAATACAATGCTAGTATTTCAAACAGTCTAGCAAAGATAAAACGAGAATTTAGTAAAAGTATATAAATAAATTTCAGAATTAAATCTGAATAATATATCAGTAAAATGGCAGAAGTAAAACCAGCTGAAGTTTCAGCAATATTAAAGAAACAATTATCAGGTTACGAATCTACAGCTTCATTAGATGAGGTTGGAAGTGTGTTAACTGTAGGTGATGGAATTGCACGTGTTTACGGGCTTTCTAATGTTCAATACGGTGAATTAGTAGAATTTGAAAACGGATTAGAAGGAATTGTACTTAACTTAGAAGAAGATAATGTTGGTGTGGTATTGTTAGGCCACTCTAAAAATATTGTGGAAGGTTCTACCGTAAAACGTACGCAACGTATCGCATCTATTAATGTAGGTGAGGGTATCTCTGGTCGTGTTGTAAATACGCTAGGAGAACCAATTGATGGTAAAGGAGCAATTACAGGTAAAACTTACGAAATGCCATTAGAACGTATTGCACCTGGTGTAATCTTTCGTGAGCCAGTAACAGAACCACTTCAAACAGGAATTAAATCGATCGATGCTATGATTCCAGTTGGTAGAGGACAACGTGAGTTGGTAATTGGTGACCGTCAAACCGGTAAAACAACTGTTTGTATTGATACGATTCTAAATCAAAAAGAATTTTACGATGCTGGGGAACCAGTATATTGTATATATGTTGCAATTGGACAAAAAGCTTCTACAGTAGCAAATATTGCTAAAGTATTAGAAGAAAAAGGTGCATTAGCTTATACAACTATTGTTGCTGCAAACGCGAGTGATCCAGCTCCAATGCAAGTTTATGCTCCTTTCGCAGGTGCTGCAATTGGAGAGTATTTTAGAGATACTGGTCGTCCAGCATTGATCATCTATGATGATTTATCTAAACAAGCGGTAGCTTACCGTGAGGTATCATTATTATTACGTCGTCCACCAGGACGTGAGGCGTACCCAGGTGATGTATTTTACCTCCACTCAAGATTATTAGAGCGTTCAGCTAAAGTGATCAACGATGACGATATCGCTAAACGTATGAACGATTTACCAGAGTCTTTAAAAGATGTTGTAAAAGGCGGTGGTTCTTTAACAG
>JABHSQ010000015.1 GCA_018669795.1 Flavobacteriaceae bacterium
GACTCCTAATGAGGATGGATATCACGATACGTGGAATATTATTGGTATTGCCAATGGTGACCCTACAGCAAAAATTTATATATTTGATCGCTATGGTAAACTCTTAAAGCAATTAAGTATCTTTTCTGAAGGTTGGGATGGTTCCTATAACGGAAAACCAATGCCTTCAAGTGATTACTGGTTTAGAGTAGAGTATACCGAAAACGCCGCTAAAAAAATATTTAAAGGGCATTTTACCCTTAAAAGATAGAAAATAGAAACAATGAGCATAAAAAAAACTTATATATGCCCATCATATTATGTTTGCTTATAATCAAATAACGCTAAACCTTATGATTGTAATTGTCCAGCAGTAAATTAATAAAAAACACACTATTGAAACTTTAAAAGGCTTTTATATTTATAGATATCTTATTTAAACTTTCATTTAAAAGAAACTCCAGCGTACTAGTGTTTGTATTGGTGTAAAAACAGAGTGTAGTTTGTAGATCGGTATTAGCAAATAAATTGTTCTGAATCAATACATTTTTTGTTTGCTTTGCTACTGCAATACCTGAATCAATTATTTTTACTTGCTTAGGCAGTATTTTTTTTAATTGAGGAATTAAATAAGGATAATGACTACATCCCAAAACTAAGTAATCAATATCCTTTTTAAGCATGGGTTGCAGGTATTTATTTAATAGTATGTTTATTTCTGAATCATCTATTTTACCCATTTCAATTAAGGAAACCAAACCCTCACCTATAATTTCTGTAACTTTTATATGCTCTTTGTATTCATCTAAAGATTCAGAAAAGAGTATACTATTTAAAGTTCCTTTGGTTGCTAAAATTCCAATACTTTTTGAAGCTGATTTTAATGCTGCAGGTTTAATTGCTGGTTCGATTCCAATAAACGGTACATTAAATTTTTCACGTAATATTTCTATGGCATTTGTTGTTGCAGTATTACAAGCTACAACAATTAGTTTGCTTCCCATTTTTAATAATAATTCGGTGTTTTTAATACTTAATGAAATAATTTCATCAACAGTTTTATAACCGTAAGGTGCGTTGATACTATCTGCTAAATAGATGGTGCTTTCATTAGGAAGAAGATGATGTATCTCTTTCCAGATGGAAGTACCTCCAACTCCAGAATCAAAAAGGCCAATAGGATTATTATTCATTATATAAAAATAAAAAACTGCTCACCAAAAGGAGAGCAGTTTTGAAAAATATTATTAAAACTAGAAATTAAATTCCTAATTCTTTTTTAACATCAACTAGAAGATCTTTACCTTCAGCTAATAATAAACTACTACTATCCAATACATACTCGTAACCTTGAGATCTTCCTACTTTTTGAATTGCAGTTCTAGCTTTTTCAAGAATTGGTGCAATTAAGTCTTCTTGTTTTTTCTGTAAATCTTCCAAAGCACCTTGTCTGTAAGCGTTAATATTAGCTTGCATTCCTTGCACTTCTTCTGCGCGTTTTGCATTTACTTCAGCAGTTTTACTTTCTGCTTCAACTTCGTATTGTTTAAGTTTTGTTTCAAATTCCTTTGATAATGTTTTTATTTCTGTATCGTAAGTTCTTTGAAGTTTTTCCAATTGACTTTGTGCAGCTTTCATTTCTGGCATAGCTTCTGCTAGAGATTGAGTGTCTATGTGTGCAATTTTAGATTGTGCATTAACAAAACTAGTAGCTCCGATAAAAAGCATGATTGCCACGAATAATGATTTCATTTTTTTCATTGTAATTGTATTAAAATTTAACTGTTATTTATTAATTATCTTTTGTATTTCTATTTTCAATGCTTCCATCACCTTATTTATTATCATTTTCCTCTTTGTTATTTGTTGGTTCTAGATTATTTCTATTTGCTCTAACCTCTAAAATTGAATCTTTTTTACGTTGTCTTTCGTCTAATAATTCTTGTTTTCGAGCATCATATTCAGCTTTTTTTAATGCACGTATGGAATCACGAACTTTTTTTCGTTCTTCCATTTCTTTTTCACGATCATTTTTTTTCTCCTCTATTGCTAGTTCTCTTTCTGAAACTGCGTTGTCTTCTTCTAAAGAAAGCTCTTCTTTACGCTCTACTTCTTTTTTATCTCTTTTTGAACTAACTTCTTCTCTTTTAGCACTGCGATTAATACTACGTAATACAATGTCACTAATATCGTGTCTATCTGCTGAAAAAAGCATCACAATATCTGCTGATTTGTCAAAAATAAAATCATATTTTTTGTTCTCAGCAATTTCCTGAACAATATTAAAAACTTGATCCTGAATAGGCTGGACTAATTGGCGTCTTTGAATATATAAATCACCATTAGGACCAAAACGATCCTGTTGGTATTTCAACATTTCATCTTCTAAAACTCTAATATCTTCTTCTCTTTCTTCAATTAACTCAGTAGTTAGTAAAACTTTTTCAGTACTTAAATTAATTTTTAAAAGCTCAACTTTATCATTTTTCTTTTCTATATCTTTTTTCCATCGCTGAACTTTTCCATCTAATTGAGTAGATGCTTCTCTATATTCAGGAACGTTTTCAAGAATATATTCCATATCAATATATCCAATTCGAACTCCTCTTTGTGCGTTTGCTATAAAAGAAAAAAATAAAATAACAATAAATAATAACTTTTTTGTTTTCATAGTTGTTAATTGTATGTTAAAAAAATATCATGTCATTTTTAAAATTGTTGTCCAATTATAAAGTGTGTTTCCCATCCATTAGGTTGTAAACCACCTAGTACAGGATCAAACCCGTAACCAAAATCAATTCCTAATAACCCAAATGCAGGCATAAATATACGTAATCCTAAGCCAGCAGACCTCTTTAATTGAAACGGATTATAATTTCTAAAATTATCGTAAGAAGCGCCAGCTTCTAAAAAGGTTAGTGCATAAATAGATGCTAATTGTTTTAAAGTTATTGGATAACGTAGTTCTAAAGAAAATTTATTATAAATAGCATTTCCATCTATAGAAGATAAAGATTGATTAGGATAACCTCTTAATGCTATTACCTCACGACCATCTAAACTATATGAACCTAGACCATCACCTCCTAAAAAGAAACGCTCAAACGGAACAATTCCTCTGTCTGGATTGTATGCTCCTAAAAATCCAAACTCTGCACTTGGACGTAAAACCATTTTTCCGACTAATTTTGTGTACCAGGTTCCTTTAAATTTTAATTTATAGTACTCCAGCCACTTAAATTTTTCTTGATCTATTTCAGAAATTCTTTCAGTAGCATCTACAAATCCAGGATCTGTAGGGCCAACCTCCTCTAACTCATTTCTTTCATTATTTAAGGATTCCCAATCTGTACTGCTAAATGCAGAATATGGTAACGTTACTTTCGCAGTAACACTAAACTCAGATCCAGACATAGGAAAAATAGGATTAGTCGCAGTATTATTTCGACTTATTCCAATGGTATAAGCTAAATTATTTGATTCTCCATCTCCAAATGTAAACAAGCCTGTATTATAGTTTTTTAAGTTATAGTGTTGGTAGCTTAAGGAATGAGAAAGTGTAAAGTAATCATCCGGCCATTTTAATCTTTTAGCTAAACCTACAGCACCACCAGTAATTAAAAAACGACGAGATTTATCTACATCTCTAGTTCTATAATCATAAAAATATTGGATTGTATGAGAAAAAGAGGTACTTAATTGTATCGGTTTTTTACCTCCTAACCAAGGTTCAACTAATGATAAACTATAAGTTTGATAAAAAGTACTTCCTTGAGCTCTAATTGAAAGTTTTTGACCATCTCCCATAGGTAAAGGGTGATATGCATCTTTATTAAAAATATTTCGGATAGAAAAATTATTAAAAGATAAACCTAATGTTCCAACAAATCCACCACCACCATAACCACCTTGTAACTCTATTTGACTAGATCCTTTTTCAACAACAGCATACTCCATATCTAAAGTGCCATTGTTTGGATCTACATTATTGAAATTAGGGGAAATCTGTTCAGCATCGAAATAACCAAGCTGTCCTAATTCTCTAATAGTTCTAACAACATTTCGTTTGCTGTATTTTTGACCTGGTCTAGTTCTAATTTCTCTATAGATTACATGGTCGTTAGTCTTATCATTACCTACTACAGTAATATGATCAAAATAAGCTATTTTACCTTCATGGATTCTAATTTCAAAATCAATCGTGTTGTTTCTTATTGCAACTTCAACCGGGTTTATTCTTGAGAAAAGATATCCGTTATTTTGATATAAATTTGTTATATCATTTGCCTCTGGATTAGCTGCATCTTCAATACGTTCTTGAAGTAATACTCCATTATAGACATTGCCTTCAGTAATACCTAAAACTCTTTTTAATTGTGAATTGGTATAAACACTATTTCCGATAAAATTAATGCTACCGAAATAATACTTTTTACCTTCTTCTACATTAATTCTTAGAACAATATTTTTATCATCTTTTTTAAATATTGAGTCATTGATTATTCTAGCATCTCTAAAACCATTAGCTCTAAATTTTGTTAACATTAACTCTTTATCGATGTCATAGCCAGATTCAGTAAATTTTGATCTTTTCCAAATACGAAAGAATGATTTTTCTTTAGTATCTTTCATTGCAGCTTTTAATTTACTGCTTGACATCTCTTTATTTCCTTCTATCTCAATAGATGATATTTTAACTTTTTTGTTTTTGTTAACAGTAACTGTAAGATGTCTAGAAAACTCAATTCCTAAAGAATCTGCATAGGGTACTGAAGTGATATCAACTTCTGTATAAAAATAACCATCTTCCCTATATTTCTTTTTAATATAGTTTTTAGTTGTAGTGATAAGGTTTTTAGTGATTTTTACTCCAGGTTTTAAATTATTATCCTTAATAATTTCTTTTTGTTTTGCTTTTTTAACCCCAACAATTGTTACACTCTTAATTGTTGGAAGTTCAACAATATGCAGCTCTAAATCAACTTCATCTTCAACAATGTTAGTTACATAAAATGCAATATCACTAAAAAGACCTTGTTCCCAAAGTTTTTTGGTTATTTCACTAAGTTTTTCACCTGGGATGTAAATACGATCTCCAACTTTTAATCCTGTAAAAGCAATTACTGTTTTTTCATTAAAACTTTGTTCTCCAGAAACAGTTAATGATTTTATAGTGTATTTTTTATTTCCTTGCAGCGGTAATTGCTGTGCAGAAATAGTAAAAAGAGAAAGTATTGTAAATAGTAGGATACAATAAATCTTTTTATAGGTATGTAATAGTGGATTATTATTTAAGTTGCTCACTTGTCTTTCCAAATCTTCGTTCTCTGTTTTGATAATTTAATATTGCCTCAAAAAGGTCTTCTTTATTAAAATCTGGCCAAAGTGTCTCTGTAAAATACAGCTCAGCATACGCAATTTGCCAAAGTAAAAAATTACTAATACGCTGTTCACCACTGGTACGTATTAATAAATCTACATCTGGTAAATTACAGGTGTAAAGATGATTATTAATTACCGATTCGTCAATATTTTCGGGCGAAATTAGGTTATTTTTAACTTTAAGACTAATCTCTTTAATAGTTTTTATTAATTCTTCTCTAGAGCTATAACTTAATGCAAGAGTTAAGGTAAGTCTTGAATTGTTTTTTGTTTTTTCTACAACGTCTTTAAGCTCGGCAGAAGCCTTAGTTGGTAAAGAATCGATATTTCCAATAGTAACAAGTTTAATATTATTTTTTTGTAGCGTTTTAAGTTCCTTTTTTAAGGATGATATTAAAAGCTTCATCAGTAAATCAATCTCAAGTTTTGGTCGATTCCAATTTTCGGTAGAAAAGGCATAAAGTGTTAAATATTTAACATTAATTTCTGCACAAACCTCCACAATTTCTCTAACAGTTTTTGCACCACCTTGATGCCCTAAGTTTCTGAGTAATCCTTTATTTTTAGCCCACCTGCCATTACCATCCATTATTATTGCTATATGGCTTGGTAGGTTGCTAAGGTTTAATTGTTTTAATAGACTCATTTAGAAATTACAATAACAAGGTTCTCTTCCAAATGTGTAAGATAAAGTTATTCCAGTAAACACATACCAATCGTTATTGTTTATATTACCAAAACTTAAACTATCCTGATTTTCTCTTACTTTATTTGGGTTGCTACCGTCAAGGTTGTCTGTAAATGTATAACGAGCTCCAATTTCTGCTGCAATTACAAATTTTGTTCCTAACGTTGCTTTGTATCCAATTATCATAGGTATTGCTATAGATCCTACTTTTCCATCTTCAATAATAACATCATCATTTCTTTTAACTAAAGAATTATATCTAAAGTATGTTAATCCAGTAAAAAGATAGGGAGTCTGCGCTGGTTTCCCACTGTACATGCTAAAATCCCAGAATGTATATTCTAAGCCAACGGATAATTCCATAAGTCTGTTTTCAAATTTATAATCACGTTCTTTACGCCTAGCATCATTGGATTTACTGTCGTTACCTTCTATTTGACCAAATAAAATTGTTCCTCTAAATGAGTGTCTTGGACTTCTATTCCATTTAAAAAGACCACCAAAAACTGAGGTTTTAGGTGCTATGTATGTTGTTTTCCCAACATCTCCAATATAATTTGCCATCCCCAAAAACCCTCCAACCTCATAAGTTTGAGACTGCATAAATAACGGAGTAAATAACACTAAAAATATAACTGTAACTAACTTCATAAAACTAAAAGTCTGCAAATATAATAATAAACTTGGCATCTAAAAACAATCTTTTAAATAGTCTCAGTTGATTAACAAGAATTAAAACGATTTATTGTTTAATTTCTTTTGTCTTCACCCCATAATAATTTTTTTCGGAGAGTTTTTATAAAACTATCTTCTGAAAGTTGAACAAGCTTTATGTAAAATGGTGCCTTTTTAATGGTTATAATAGTGTTATTTTTTAAAGTAGCAATTCTAGAATCTAAAGAAACTAAATGTGATTTTCCACGACCCGAAACTTTTAATGTTATGGTGCAATTATCAGGAACAACCAATGGTCTAGCGTTAAGATTATGAGGTGCGATTGGCGTAATGACCATACTGTTGGTGCTAGGATCAATTACGGGTCCTCCACAACTTAAGGAATAACCGGTAGATCCTGTTGGAGTAGAAACAATAAGACCATCAGACCAATAAGAAGTTAAATGCATATTATTGACTAAAGTTTCTACTTTAATCATAGAAGTTGTATTTTTTCTATTGACAGCTATTTCATTTAAGGCGAAATTTAATGATGAAATATTTTCGTTTTCTGGATTGGTGAAAATTGAAAGTAAACTTCTTTTCGAAATAAAATAATTACCATTTAAAATTTGATATAGGCTATCTGTAATTTCTTCTTTTTGTATGGTTGCTAAAAAACCAAGTCTTCCAGTGTTAATTCCAATAATTGGAATTCCTAAATCCTTAACATAGGTAACCGATTTTAATAAAGTGCCGTCACCTCCTATGCTTAGAAAAAAATTATAACTAGCGTCTATTTCTTTAAAAGAAGAAATTTTAGAATAATTTTTCGAAATGTCTTTATTTTTATTAATGCTTTTTAAAAATGCTTCTTCTACAATAATTTCAATATTTTTGCTTTGAAGTGCATCTAATATATGCTGAATATAAATTTCAGAATCCTCATGATAAAACTGCCCGTAGATACCTATTTTCATGTGTCTATACTTATTGTTTCAGTCATCTCCTGAAGTGTGAAAAATTTTAACATGCTCATTTCATCAGATTATATGCTAAGGTATTTGTCTAAATAATTAGAACGGTCTTTTAAATCTTCTAAAAAACGATCCTCTTCATGGTTAGAAACTACAAGGTAATTGTATCGCCTAAAAGTTTGAACGATTGCATTCATTCCAATATAACCAATTTTAATAGTAGCTTGAACCATATCTCCATCCATTTTAGATATAAAAACACCTAATATTTTAGCGTTATTAGATTCTACAATTTGACATATTTCACTAAAAGAATAATCGCGTTGTTCTTTTTCAATTACAATAATACCACCAGCTTCATTTAAAAAAGGAGTGTTATTAAATAACGACATAATATCACTTAATTCATAATAGCCAACGTAGGCATTGTCTTTTCCTAATACAGGCATAATGTTGCTGTTGTGTAAAGCAAACGCTTCCAAAATATCCAACCAGTTGGTTTTTTCTCTTACAAAAAATGTTTCCAAAGCATATAAATAATCTTTCAATTGCTTTGTGCCTTCAAAGCAATGTGCGTCATTTTCAGAAATACAACCAATATAAATTCCATCATTCTTAACTGGAACATGAGAATAAGTTAATTGGTTAAAAATATCTTGAACTTCTAATATGTTGGTATCTATATTAAAAGGAGCAATGTCGTTAATTATGTATTCTTGCGTATTCACAAATGTTATTTTTTGCAAATTAGTTAAAAAATAGCTTTAAATACATAGTTCAAATTGTATTTTTGACATTCTAAATTTAAATCATGACAAAACTAAGTGTCAATATTAATAAAATTGCAACTTTACGCAATGCAAGAGGAGCTAATACTCCAAGTGTTTTACAAGCCGGCATAGATGTTCAAAAATTTGGAGCTGAAGGGGTAACTATACATCCTCGACCAGATGAAAGACATATAAGATATCAAGATGCTTATGATATCAAACCTATTATTTCCACAGAGTTTAATATTGAAGGAAATCCTATTGATTCATTTTTAAAAATGGTGTTTGATATCAAACCAACTCAAGTGACATTAGTTCCTGATGCAATTGATGCAATTACTTCTAATTCAGGTTGGGATACTATTGCGCATAAAAGTTTTTTGTCTGAAATAATTTCTGAATGTAAAAAACAAGGTATTAGAACTTCCATATTTATAGATCCAAATATAGCTATGATTGAAGGTGCAGCTGAAACAGGAGCAGACCGTATAGAACTTTACACCGAAGAATTTGCCCTGCAATATAGTTTAGGAGATCAAAAAGCTATTGAACCTTACACTCAATGTGCAATTAGAGCTGATGAATTAGGTTTGGGAATTAACGCTGGACATGATTTATCACTAGATAACATTCGTTTTTTTAAAGAAAATATTCCAAACTTATTAGAAGTATCTATTGGGCATGCACTGGTATGTGAATCTCTTTATTTAGGGATGGAAAATGTTATTAAAAGCTACTTGCAAAAATTGAGCTAATGTTGTTACATTCTAATATTTTGGGAGAAGGAAAACCATTTGTCATTCTTCATGGGTTTGTAGGAATGGGTGACAATTGGAAATCTTTAGGGAAGCGATTTTCAGAACAAGGCTGCCAAGTCCATTTAGTAGATCAGCGAAATCATGGAAGAAGTTTTCACAGTAAATCTTTTAATTATAATTTTTTAACTGAAGATTTAAAAAAATATTGTGATTTTTACAAGTTAGAAGACTTCATCTTATTAGGTCATTCTATGGGAGGAAAAACAGCGATGAACTATGCTGTAAATTACCCCGATAACCTTTCAAAATTAATAATAGCAGACATTGGACCGAAACAATACCCTACGCATCACCAAGATATCTTAAAAGCGTTGTCAGCATTAGATTTTTCAATAGTAAAAACAAGGAAAATAGCTAACGAAGTTATTTCAGAGTATATAAAAAACGATGGAGTAAGACAGTTTTTAGCTAAAAACTTGTATTGGAAACATCCAGATGAATTAGCACTTAGAATTAATCTTCCGGTGCTAATTGAAAATATTGAAGAGGTGGGTAAATTACTTTCAGAAAATTCAATATATCTTAAAGAAACCTTGTTTTTAAGAGGAGCAAACTCTAATTATATTGAAAAAGCAGATGAGTTTTTAATTAAAAAACAGTTTCCAAATTCAGAGATTCAAACAATAGAAAACGCTGGGCATTGGTTGCATGCTGAAAATCCTAAAGATTTTTATAATGAAGTGATGAATTTTATATCGATATAGAGTGAAGATGAATTTTCAAACACTAAGAGTATGGGTAGTTGTTTTTCTTATCAAAAATTGTAACTTTTTTAATATTTCAAAGACAAATTCAACAATGACTATCAATATAAAAAAGCTTATAATTATATGTTTATTCCTAATTACTGGTCTAACACTTTCTGCACAGAATAAAAAATCTCAAAATATTTCTGGAAAAGTAACTTATTTAAACGTAGCACTTCCCAATGTTAATATCATTGTGAATAATAATGAGCAAGGGACAGAATCAGATGAGAAAGGAAATTACCTAATAAAAGCTAATATTGGGGATGTCATAACCTATAATTATGTCGGTTTTGAAATAATTACTATTTTAACAGAAGACATTACACGTGTTTTAAATATTGAAATGGTTGTTAAAGCTAATGATCTTGATGAAATAGTTATTAAATCAACGAATAAAGAGAGTGATTATAATAAATCTAAAGAGCGTTTTTCAACTTCGAAAGGCTTGGTGAACCAAGAAGCAGCAGGGTATTCTGTTGTTTATATTGGAGGAAATAAAATAGATTTGATTTACGCTTCGCTAACCGAGGCACTCGACGGAAGGGTAGCTGGTGTTAGATTAGATCGCAGTACAGGTAAACTTGCTATTAGAACTAAGACTTCTATTTTTTATGATGCTCCTGTTTTATGGGATGTTGATGGTGTTATTTTTACTGATGAACCTCCAATAAATTTTGCTTCTATTGAAAATATATTTATTCTTAAATCTTTAGCAGCAACAAATCTTTATGGAAGTCTAGGCGCTGGAGGAGTTATTGTAATTACCACAAAAATAGGAGCATTAATTAACAGTATTGAAGAAAAAAAGAACATCGCTAAACAATACACCAATAAAACAATTTATAACAATGATGCTTTTGTTATTTCTGAAAAAGAAATGTGGAATAGCAATAAAACTATTATTTTAAAAGGATTTAACAATAAACAAAAAGCATTTGATTATTATCAAAATAATATACAACCCCAACCAGATAGCTTCAGTGAAACAATAAAAATTGCTAGACTTTTTAATGCTTACTATAACGATCGCGACATATCAATTAATATCTTAAATGAGTTGCTTATTAAGTATCAAAAAAATCCAGAAATTGTAAAGGCAATTGCTTATCAAATAGATCATTTAAATGCGAACGTGGAAGCAGAAAAAATATACGAAAAGGTTTTTACATTACGTCCTGCTTATGCTCAATCCTACCGTGACTTAGCTAACGTTTATATAAAAAACAACAAATTTAAAAGAGCTTGGCGAATGTATATGGGTTATATGCTTCAACAAAAAGTGGATAGTGAGCAAAAAATAAATGAATTGCTTTTTAATGAAATGGAATGGCTTTATTACAATCGAAAAAATCAAGCAGGGATTAAAGAATCATTTGTCCCAAATAACACCATTAGCGAATTTAGAAAAGATATCCGTTTGATTTTTGAATGGAATACCTCCGAAGCAGAATTTAATCTTGAGTTTGTAAATCCGGATAAGCAATCTTACGTATTTGAACATAATTTAATTTCAAATAAAGAGCTAATAGAAAACGAAAAAAAAATAGGCTATTCAAGTAAAGAGTTTTTTATTGATTATTTGGGTGCAGAAGGATGGCTTATAAATATTACTTATTTGGGAAATAAAAAACCGGAACCTACCTTTTTTAAGGTAACAATATACACTAATTGGGGCAGTCCGAATCAATCAGAAAACATTCATGTTTTTAATTTTGAAAAAGAAAGGGATAAGTTTCAGTTGTTTAAATTAACAAATCAATAAATCATATAACTTTATATCTTTATAAAAAAAAATCATGAAGTGGATTTTAAAACTATTACTAACTGCACTAGCAGTTTTATTATTAGCAAATATATTGCCAGGAGTAGCTGTTACCAGTTATGCATATGCGGTATGGGTAGCGGTAGTTATTGGATTGCTTAATGGCTTTGTAAGACCTCTGTTGATTTTTTTAACCTTACCAGCAACCCTAATTACTTTAGGATTGTTCTTGTTTATAATAAATGCGTGTATCATTTTAATAGCTGCAAATTTCTTGGGTGGTTTTACGGTAGAATCGTTTTGGTGGGCATTGTTATTTAGCTTGCTGTTGTCATTTTTGCAATCGGTATTACATTCCTTCCTTAAGGAAGATAGACAACAGTCTTAATCAATTCTTAAAATACTTGTATTGAGGGCTTTCATTTTGTATTTTTGCACTCCCAAAAATAGGGGGTAAAAATATTTAAGAAAATGGAGATCACAAAAAAAGACATTGATAGTTTAAATGCGGTTCTAACCGTAGCAGTTAAAGAAGAAGACTATTCTGGTAAAGTTCAAAAGATATTGACCGATTACCGTAAAACAGCAAACATTCCTGGTTTTAGAAAAGGACATGTGCCAATGGGGATGGTTAAAAAGCAATATGGTAAAGCGGTATTAGTTGAAGAGGTTAATAAAATTCTTCAAGAAGCATTACATAACTATCTTACTGAAGAAAAATTAGATGTTTTGGGAAATCCACTTCCAAAAAATGACACTAAAACAGACTGGGATACACCAAATTTTTCTTTTGATTTCGAATTGGGATTATCTCCAAAATTTGAAGTAGATGTTGTTGGTAAAAAAGCAATTACTCATTATAATATTGTTGCAGATGATAAAATGATCAATGATCAGGTTACTTCTATTCGCATGCAATATGGGGAATTAATTGCTAAAAATGAAGTTGAAAAGAATGATGAAATAACTGGAGTTTTTATTAATGAAGAAAAAGGAATTGATAAAAACACTTCTTTCCCTTTAGAAATTATAAAAGGAAAAACACAAGCCAAAAAATTCATTGGAGCTAAGGTTGGAGATGTTCTTGTTTTAAAGACCAAAGGATTGTTTGCAGATGATCACCAAAATCAAACCTATTTAGATGTTTCTCATGATGATGCTCACGGATTAGATATTGATGTAAATTTTCAAATTAAAGAAGTGAATAAACGTGAAATGGCTGAATTAAACCAAGATTTCTTTGATAAGATTTTTGGGAAAGATGTGGTTAAAACAAAAGAGGAATTAAAAGCAAAAATTAAGGAAGACGCAGAAAGGCAATTTGTTCAGCAAAGTGATCAAAAATTGATGGATGAGGTTGTTGAATCTTTAATCTCCAATACTAAATTTGATCTACCTGGTGAGTTTTTGACAAGATGGATTCAGTCTTCTGGTAAAAGCCCAATGACTGAGGAAGAAGCAAAAGTTGAATATGAAAAAAGTGAAAAAGGATTGCGTTTTCAATTAATCGAAGGAAAAATCAGAAAAGATAATAACATTCAAGTTTCATTTGATGAGTTAAAAGATCATTCAAAAAATTTAATAAAAGGGCAAATGGCACAATATGGTCAAGCAAATCCTTCTGAAGAGGAATTGGATTCTATAGCTGCTCGCATTATGTCTAATCAAGAAGAGGTAAAGCGTCTTTCAGAACAATTAAATAGTCAAAAACTATTAAATTTCTTTAAGGAAACAACAAAATTAAAGACCAAAGAAATAGCGTATGATAAATTTATTAAAGAGGTGCATGGTTAAATTAAAAGCGCTCTAAAAAATAATTCGATAATTTTGAAGTTTTCGTTCCGAACTTGATTCGGAATTCAAGGATAAAATAAGTATATTTAGGCCGTTGAATGACTGATGTTCAACACCTTTTTTATAAAAAAACAATATAATATATGAACTACGGAGAAGAGTTTAAAAAATTCGCAATCAAAGATCAAGGAATTAATAGCATGTATTACGATGCAATAACAAGTAGTATGAATCCAATGGGATTTACACCAAATATTATTGAAGAACGTCAGATGAACGTTGTTGCAATGGATGTATTTTCACGTTTAATGATGGATCGAATCATATTTTTAGGAACAGGAATTAATGATCAAATTGCTAATATTGTTCAAGCACAATTATTGTTTTTAGAGAGTACAGATGCTTCTAAAGATATTCAAATTTATATCAACTCTCCAGGTGGAGGTGTGTATGCAGGTCTGGGTATTTATGATACAATGCAATTTATTAAGCCTGACGTTGCAACTATTTGCACCGGTATGGCAGCTTCTATGGGTGCCGTTTTATTATGTGCAGGAGCAAAAGGAAAACGAAGTGGGTTAACACACTCAAGAGTAATGATACACCAACCATTAGGTGGTGCACAAGGGCAAGCGAGTGATATAGAAATTACAACAAGAGAAATACTTGCCTTGAAAAAAGAATTATATGATATTATCGCTAAACATTCTGGACAAAAATATGATAAGGTATATGAGGACAGTGATCGTGATTATTGGATGAAAGCCGATAAAGCGCTAGCATATGGAATGATTGATGAGATCTTAGTGCGATAATTGAAAAAATAGTACAATAAAATTTATAATGTTTTTGCCTCTGCAGAAATATAATTAAGAAGAGGATTATGTCAAAAGAAGAATTAGAATGTTCATTTTGTGGTCGTAAAAAACCAGATACTAATTTATTGATTGCTGGTATAGATGCACATATTTGTGATCGTTGTATAGAGCAAGCTCATGGGATTGTTGCGGAAGAGCCAACACATTCGTCAAATAGTGATTTGTCAGATGAATTAATGCTTAAAAAGCCAAGAATTATTAAAGAGTTTTTGGACGAATACATTATTGGACAAGATTATTCTAAAAAAATAATGTCGGTTGCTGTATATAACCACTATAAAAGATTGTTGCAAATAAACACGGATGATGATGTAGAGATAGAAAAAAGTAACATCATTATTGTAGGTGATACAGGAACAGGAAAAACATTAATGGCAAAAACCATTGCTAGAATGTTAAATGTGCCTTTAGCTATAGTAGATGCTACCGTATTAACAGAAGCAGGATATGTTGGGGAAGATGTGGAAAGTATTTTAACTCGTTTACTACAAGCTGCCGATTATAATGTAGATAAAGCACAACATGGAATTGTATTTATTGATGAAATAGATAAAATTGCACGCAAAGGAGACAATCCTTCTATAACTCGTGATGTTAGTGGTGAAGGAGTACAACAAGCTTTACTTAAATTATTAGAAGGTACCGTTGTAAATGTTCCTCCAAAGGGAGGGCGTAAACATCCAGATCAAAAATTTATCGAAGTAAATACAGAAAACATCTTGTTTATTGCAGGTGGTGCTTTTAATGGGATAGACCGTAAGATTTCTAAGCGTTTAAATTTACAAGCAGTTGGTTTTAGTGCTTCTATGCAAGAAGATGGAGTGGATCGAGATAATTTATTAAAATACATTATACCAAAAGATTTAAAAGACTTTGGATTGATTCCTGAAATTATTGGTCGTCTACCTGTATTAACTTACATGAATCCTTTAGATGAGGCAACTTTAAGAGCGATATTAACGGAGCCTAAAAATGCGATAATTAAACAATATGAAAAATTGTTTGCGATGGATGATGTTAAGTTTACCATTACTGAAGAGGCTTTAAATTTTATCGTAAAAAAAGCGGTGGAATATAAACTAGGAGCTAGAGGTCTGCGATCGCTTTGTGAAGCTGTTTTAACCGATGCCATGTTTGAAATGCCTGATGGAAATGATAAAACATTAGAAGTTTCCAGAGAATATGTAGAACAAAAACTCAATAAATCGACCATTAAGAAATTAAAAGCAGTTTCTTAAATTTATTTTTGTTCTTTAAAGTATAAGCCACAAATGACGTTTTAGAATTCTTTTTTTTTGCTGCATAGGATCCGCAAGAAGCAAAAAAAATAGCAAAGCATAAAACAGCTAATTATTTTTTAGTAATTCTTCTAAAAATTCTCGAGAATTAGATAAACGAGGTATTTTATGCTGTCCTCCTAATTTGTCATTTTGTTTTAACCAATCTTTAAATAGGTCTTTCCTAGCAGTATGTATTTTCGGGAACTTTAGCGTAATATTACGATATCTTTTTGCTTCATAATCACTATTTACTTCTTGTAAAAAAGCATCTAATAATTGATTAAAAGTATCGATATCATATGGGTGTTTTTTAAATTCAATAATCCATTCATGAGCACCCTTTTCTTTTCCTTCCATAAAAATAGGTCCTGCGGTATAATCAATAATTTCAGAATGGGTTAACTTAGCTGCTTTTCGCAATGCTGCTTCTGCATTTTCAATGATTAATTCTTCTCCAAAAACATTAATATGATGTTTGGTACGCCCAGTTACTTTTATTCGGTAAGGGTTAATGGATGTAAATCGTATAGTATCTCCAATTTTATAACGCCATAAACCTGCATTTGTAGTTATAACAATGGCATAGTTTTTATCTAATTGTACTTCACTTAAGGGAATAATAATTTCTTCCATACTATCATAAGTATCCATTGGAATGAATTCATAAAAAATTCCGTAATCCAACATTAATAACAATTCTTTACTATTATTTCTATCTTGAATTGCAAAAAAACCTTCGGAAGCATTATAGGTTTCATAATACAAAAAGTTATTCTTAGGCAGTAATTTCTTGTACTGTTCTAGATAGGGGTCAAAGCTAACGCCTCCATGAAAATAGACTTCTAAATTGGGCCATATTTCAAATAAATTATTTTTCCCAGTGCTTTCTGCCACTTGGTTTAATAAAACCAATACCCAAGATGGAACTCCTAAAAGGCTGGTCACATTCTCATTTATGGTTTCATCGACAATGGCTTGCATTTTAGTTTCCCAATCAGGCATTAACGAAACTTCATTACTTGGAGTGCTACTAAATTCAGCCCAAAAAGGCATGTTGTCTATTAATATAGCAGAAAGATCACCAAATACAGTTCCATTTTCTTTATATAATTCCTTGCTTCCGCCTAAACGCAAACTTTTTCCAAGAAATAATTCGGAATCTGGATTGTTGTTTAAATATAAACATAACAAATCTTTGCTTGCTGCATAATGACATTCTTCTAGGGATTCATTACTTACCGGTAAAAATTTACTTTTTGCATTGGTAGTTCCACTAGATTTAGCAAACCATTTTATTGGTGTTGGCCAGAAAATATTGCTTTCTCCTTTTCTCGCTCTTTCATAATTAGATTCATTGTCTTCATAGGTAGTTACTGGAATTCTTTCAGCAAAATCGGTATAAGTTTTAATACTTTTAAAATCGTATTGATTACCAATTTCAGTATGCTTAGCTTTATTTATCAATCCTTTTAAAAGTTCTTCCTGAACATCAATAGGGTACTTTAAGAATAAATCTATTTGATGTATTCTTTTTTTTAAAAACCAAGTGGCTATAGAATTTACTATTGGTAACGGCATTTTTAAAATGTATCTTTATGGAATAAAAATAATCATTTTATTTCTATGAAACCTCTGTAATTAAAACTTGTTTTTAAATGAAATCAAGAATTAAGATATTTCATATGGCCTATTTAATTAATTAGTGAAAACTTATGAACTACCAAGGTGTACTCACAAAAATGCAAACCGAATTAGGCTACCCAATACAATACTATTTAGTTTTTAAGGATGATTTTTTGAATGTCAATCAATTGCTTGATAAAAAAGTAACGATAAATTTTGAGGGGTATCAGTGTTTAAATTGTGGAAAAACAAAAAAAATATACCGTCAGGGTTTTTGTTACGATTGTTTTTATAAAATTCCACAAGCAGCAGATTGGATCATAAAACCTGAATTAAGTAAAGCGCATTTAAATATTGAAGATCGAGATTTAGATTATGAAAAAGCGGTACAATTAAAACCACATATTGTCTATTTGGCAAATAGTAGTAATGTAAAAGTGGGTGTTACACGTAAAACTCAAGTTCCAACACGTTGGATTGATCAAGGTGCTCATGAGGCAATTGAAATTGTTGAAGTACCAAATAGGTATTTAGCAGGTATTACGGAAGTTGCATTAAAAAATTATGTTGGTGATAAAACTAATTGGCGGACTATGATCACCAATAAAATAGCTGATGAAAATTTAGTAGCATGGAGAGATAAATTAAAACAATATATCCCTGAGGAAGCAAAACCTTATTTTATTGAAAATAACAAAGTAACTCATATGGATTTTCCAGTGTTACAGTATCCTCAGAAACCAAAAAGTTTAAATTTAGTAAAAACACCAAATTTTGAAGGGTTTTTAAAAGGAATTAAAGGGCAGTATTTAATCTTTGAAGACAACACCATTTTTAATGTAAGAAGTAATGAAGGTTTTGTAGTAACTATTAAAGTTAACTAATAAAAAATCAGGAGGATTTAAAATTGTTGCAGCTAGAATGAGAACTATTCGTTGATCAGAAAACTGATCTTTTATATAAGATTCGACACAAGATTTTAAGTTTTTTAAAGATACTTATAAAGCTTTTACTTAATTTTGTGTTTCAAGTTAAAAAAGAATTCCATTAAAACAACTCACAAAATATATCTTTCTTTAGGAAGTAATTTAGGCAATAAATTTAAAAACCTTCAATTGGCAGTAAATGCAATTTTTGAAGAAATAGGTGCTATTAAAAAAATTGCCCCCATTTTTGAAACACCTGCAATGGGTTTTGAAGGCGATGATTTTTTAAATTGTGTTATTCAGTTGGAGAGTAATCAATCAGCAGATTTTGTTCTAGATGCTATCCTTTCTATAGAAACTAAATTGGGTAGGGTTAGGGAAGAAAAATCCGGATTTTCATCTAGACCGATAGATATTGATATGTTGTTTTATGATGATGAAATTATAAATACAAAAAATCTAATTATTCCCCATCCAGAAATACAACACAGAAAATTTGTATTAGCACCTTTAGCAGTAATTTCACAAGATTTTATTCATCCAAAGTTGAATAAAACTATTTCTGAACTTTTAGAAGAAACCAACGATAGTGATGAGGTGATTAAATATTCTAAATGGTTGCGAAACCCGATATTAGATTTTGATATTTCTAAATTTAGATATGTAGCTATCGAAGGAAATATAGGTGCAGGAAAGACAAGTCTAGCAGCTCAATTGGCTTCCGATTTTAATACTAAATTAATATTAGAACGTTTTAAAGAAAACCCTTTTTTACCTAAATTTTATAAAGATCCAGACCGGTTTGCGTTTCCATTAGAAATGGCATTTTTAGCAGATCGATACCAACAACTTTTAGACGATTTAAAACAATGCAATTTAGTTAAAGAAAATGTTATTGGTGATTATGATGCCAATAAATCATTGATTTTTGCAAAAATCACACTTCAAAAAGAAGAATTTACATTATATAAAAAGTTGTTTCAAATCATGCATAAAGAATTACCTAAGCCTGATGCTTATGTATATTTATATCAGAATACAGAACGTTTATTAGAAAATATTAAAAATAGAGGTCGAGATTTTGAACAGGAAATAGAAGCTTCCTATCTTCAAAAAATTAATGAAGGATATATGGATTTTATAAGAAACCAGCATAGTTATACTATTAAAATTATTGATATTTCTGAAATGGATTTTGTTGATAACAGATTGGATTATCTTCAAGTATTAAAGGAAATTATAAACTAAGATATTATTAGACGATCCAATTAGAAGATTTCAATTATGATAATTTAATTTTTGGTCCGTTGGGAACAGTTATAAAATTTGGAATAATTAATGGGATAAGCCATTTTTTAGATACTTCAAAACCTTAGACAGATTAATTTTTTTTAAATTAAAAAATTAATTTCATCAATTAATTTGCTAATTCAGATTTAATTTTGATTATTTGTATCCTTAATTATAAACAGTTTATAAAATTGTAGATGAAGAAACAACTTATAAATATCATTTCTATTATTGTTATTGTGATTATTTCACAATTATGAGGGAATGCTATTAAAATTAATAAATTTTTAAAAAGCCTTCCACATCGGAAGGCTTTTTTTATAAATAAACTTTTTTGGCTATCAGAGAATAAATTAATTAACATACTGACATACATTTGAGTACAGATAATAATGGGATATGAATTTAAATATAATTACCATGAATAAAATAAAATCAAATAACAAAAAATTAATTTTGAACACTCAAAAAATACCACAATATTTCAAAATGAAAGAATTAAATAAATATAGCAAAACAGTTACACAAGATCCAACGCAACCAGCAGCTCAAGCGATGTTGCATGCCATTGGATTAACCAAAGAAGATTTTTACAAGCCTATTGTTGGAATTGCAAGCACAGGTTACGAAGGAAACCCTTGTAATATGCACCTAAATGATCTAGCAAAACTGGTCAAAGAAGGCACTAAAAATGAGGATGTAATAGGATTAATTTTCAACACTATTGGAGTAAGTGATGGCATTTCTATGGGAACACCAGGAATGCGGTACTCATTACCATCACGTGATATTATTGCAGATTCTATAGAAACTGTAGTACAAGCTATGAGTTATGATGGTTTGATAACAGTTGTAGGTTGTGATAAAAATATGCCAGGAGCATTAATGGCCATGATTCGCTTAAATAGACCAAGTATGTTGGTTTATGGTGGTACTATCGATTCAGGTTGTCATAATGGAAAAAAGCTAGATGTTGTTTCCGCTTTTGAAGCTTGGGGTAGTAAAGTTGCTGGTACAATGACTGAAGGAGAGTATCAAAGCATTGTAGAAAAAGCTTGTCCAGGTGCTGGTGCATGTGGAGGAATGTACACTGCTAATACAATGGCATCAGCTATTGAAGCATTAGGAATGACATTGCCTTTTAATTCTTCTAATCCAGCATTAAGTGATGCGAAAAAAGAAGAATCTGTAAAAGCAGGAGAGGCATTAAGATTATTGCTAGAAGAAGACATTAAACCTTTAGATATCATCACAAGAAAATCTTTAGAAAACGCCATAAGATTGGTTACTATTTTAGGAGGTTCTACAAATGCTGTCCTTCATTTTTTAGCCATAGCAAGAGCAGCCAAAATAGATTTTACTTTAGCAGATTTTCAAAAGATAAGTGATAATACACCGTTTTTGGCCGATTTAAAACCAAGTGGAAAATATTTAATGGAGGATATTCATGCTATTGGAGGAATTCCTGCAGTATTGAAATACCTTCTAAAAAAAGGATTGTTACATGGCGATTGTTTGACAGTGACAGGGAAAACAATGGCAGAAAATTTATTAGATGTTCCAGATTTAAAAGAAGGCCAAGAAGTTATTAAATCCCTTGAAAATCCGATTAAAATTTCTGGACATTTAAGAATGTTATATGGTAATCTTGCTACAGAAGGTAGTGTTGCTAAAATTACAGGAAAAGAAGGTTTGAAGTTTTCAGGAAAAGCAAAAGTTTTTGAAGGAGAATATGCAGCAAATGATGGAATAAGTAATGGTGAAGTAGCAAAAGGAGATGTAATTGTAATTCGCTATGAAGGTCCTAAAGGTGGCCCAGGAATGCCAGAGATGTTAAAACCAACTGCAGCAATAATGGGAGCTGGTTTAGGAAAAGATGTAGCATTGATAACAGATGGACGATTTTCTGGAGGTACTCATGGTTTTGTTGTTGGTCATATTACTCCTGAAGCTCAAGATGGTGGCGCAATTGCCTTAGTAAAAGATGGTGATATTATTACCATTGATGCAGAAAGTAATTCAATTCAAATGGAAGTTTCAGAAGAAGAACTTCAGGACAGAAAAAAACAATGGAAAGCACCTGAATTAAAATTTGACAGAGGTGTATTGTATAAATATGCAAAAACAGTATCGTCTGCATCAAAAGGATGTGTAACTGATGAATTTTAAAATAAAATATGGAAACACAAATAGTAAAACAAAATCAATATTTAGAGCAGCCTAAAGAACGCATATCAGGAAGCGAGGCAGTAGTGAGATGTTTATTAGCTGAAGGTGTTGATGTATTATATGGTTATCCTGGAGGTGCTATTATGCCCGTTTACGATGAGCTATACAAATATCAAGATAAAATTCATCACGTATTAACACGACACGAACAGGGAGCTACCCATGCAGCTCAAGGATATGCTCGTATTTCAGGAAAAGTAGGTGTTGCTATTGCAACATCTGGACCTGGTGCTACCAATCTAATTACCGGAATTGCTGATGCCCAGATAGATTCTACACCTATGGTCTGTATTACAGGACAAGTAGCTTCTCATCTTTTAGGAACAGATGCATTTCAGGAAACAGATATTATTAGTATTTCTACTCCAGTAACTAAATGGAATTGTCAGGTAACCAAAGCTTCAGAAATCCCTAAAGTCATGGCAAAAGCATTCTATATTGCTCAAAGTGGACGTCCTGGACCTGTTTTGGTAGATATTACTAAAGATGCTCAATTTGAAGAATTTGATTTTCAGTATAAAAAGTGTAAAAATATTAGAAGCTATAGTCCTATACCTATTACAGAAAAATCGTCGGTTGAAGCTGCTGCGAATTTAATTAATGCCGCTAAAAAACCTATGATAATATGGGGTCAAGGGATTATTTTAGGGGGGGCAGAAGAAGAGTTTAAAGCAGTAATCGAAAAAGCAGGAATTCCTTCAGCTTGGACAATTATGGGCGCATCTGCATTACCAACAGCTCATTGTTTAAATATAGGGATGGTTGGTATGCATGGTAATTACGCCCCTAATGTATTAACTAACCAATGCGATGTGTTAATCGCTATTGGGATGCGTTTTGATGACCGGGTGACTGGGGATTTAAATCGTTATGCTAAACAAGCTAAAATAATTCACTTCGAAATTGATCCAGCAGAAGTTGACAAGAATGTAAAAACAGATGTAGCTGTTTTAGGAGATGCAAAAGAAAGTTTAAAAGAACTCTTGCCTTTATTAAAAACAAATAAGCATACTAAATGGCATCAAAAATTCAAAGATTTGTATGCTATTGAGTTTGAAGAAGTAATACAGGAAGACCTTAATCCAACCAAGGAGGGTTTATCTATGGGTGAAGTTCTAAAAGAAATAAATAAACAAACTAAAGGGGAGGCTGCAATAGTTTCTGATGTGGGTCAACACCAAATGATTGCTTGTCGTTATGCAGAATTTAAAAATACAAGAAGTAATATCACTTCCGGAGGATTAGGTACCATGGGTTTTGCGCTTCCGGCTGCTATTGGAGCAAAAATGGCAGCACCAGATCGAGAAGTGGTTGCAATTATTGGAGATGGAGGTTATCAAATGACTATACAAGAATTAGGTACCATTTTCCAGTCTAAAGTTCCTGTAAAAATTGTGGTGTTAAACAATGAATTTCTAGGGATGGTACGTCAGTGGCAACAATTATTTTTTGACAAGCGTTACGCCTCTACAGAGATGACTAATCCTGACTTTATAACCATAGCAAAGGGGTATCATATTGAAGCAACTCGAGTAACTAAACGTGAAGAATTGACTGATGCTGTCTCGAATATGATAGATTCTAAAGAGGCATATTTCTTAGAAGTGTGTGTAGAAAAAGAAAATAATGTATTTCCTATGGTTCCATCTGGAGCGTCAATTTCGGAGGTTAAATTAAGATAAAAACAGATGAAAAAAGAACTAATCACAGTTTCAATATACACTGAAAATTTTGTTGGATTATTAAATCGTGTAACTACAATTTTCACTAAAAGACATGTAAATATTGAAAGCATCACTGCTTCAAAATCCGAAATAGAAAATGTTCATCGATATACTATTGTCGTTAAAGAATCTGAAAATCTCATTGAAAAAATAATTAAACAACTAGAAAAACAAATTGATGTTGTTGGAGCATTTTACCACTTAGAAGGCCAAACGATATTTCAAGAAATTGCTCTATATAAAATAGATATTGAAAATGTATACGAATCTAAATTTAAAGAAATAATCAGTGTTAATCATGCACGAATATTAGAAATAGAAAAGAAGTTTGTTGTGGTTGAAAAAACAGGAACAAAAGAGGATACCGATGCATTATATAATGAATTAAAACCCTTTGGATTAATGCAGTTTGTAAGGTCAGGTAGGGTAGCGATTACAAAAGAAAGAATGAATATTTCAGAAATTTTACACAACAATTAAAAAATATAAAATGAAAAATTACTTTAACACCCTTTCTTTAAGAAACCAACTGGAACAATTAGCAATGTGTCGATTAATGGATGCTTCAGAATTTGAATATGGCGTTCAAAAATTGGAACAAAAAAAGATTGTAATTGTTGGTTGTGGAGCTCAAGGTTTAAATCAAGGATTAAATATGAGAGATTCGGGATTAGATATTTCTTATGCATTACGCGACCAAGCAATAGAAGAACAAAGACAGTCATATCAAAACGCAAGATCTAATAACTTTATAGTGGGAACATACCTGGAACTAATTCCTAATGCAGATTTAGTATTAAATTTAACTCCAGATAAACAACATTCAAGTGTTGTAAATGCCATCATGCCCTTAATGAAAAAGGGAGCAACCTTAAGCTATTCCCATGGGTTTAATATTGTTGAAGAAGGAAAACAAATTAGAGAAGATATTACCGTAATTATGGTGGCCCCAAAATGTCCAGGTACCGAAGTAAGGGAAGAATATAAACGAGGTTTTGGTGTGCCTACACTTATTGCGGTCCATCCGGAAAACGATCCTGAAGGCAAAGGGTGGGATCAAGCAAAAGCATATGCAGTAGCAACTGGAGGTCATAAAGCAGGGGTGTTAGCATCTTCGTTTATAGCTGAGGTTAAGTCTGACTTAATGGGCGAACAGACTATTTTATGCGGAGTCTTACAGACTGCATCTATTTTGTGCTTTAATAAAATGATAGAAGAGGGAATTGATGGTAGCTATGCTGCGAAACTCATTCAGTATGGATGGGAAACCATTACAGAAGCTTTAAAACATGGTGGGATTACCAATATGATGGATCGATTATCAAACCCTGCTAAGATTAAGGCCAACCAATTGTCTGAAGAATTAAAAGAAATATTAACTCCGCTATATAATACGCATATGGATGATATTATGTCTGGAAATTTTTCCAAGACCATGATGGAAGATTGGGCTAATAAGGATGCTAACTTATTAAAATGGAGAGCAGAAACGGGAGAAACTATATTTGAAAAAACGGAAGCAAGCTCCAGTGAAATTTCCGAACAAGAATATTTTGATCACGGTATTCTTATGGTTTCTTTTGTGAAATCTGGTGTGGAACTTGCTTACGAAACCATGGTGAAATCAGGAATCGTTGCAGAATCTGCTTATTATGAATCGTTGCACGAACTCCCGCTTATTGCAAATACGGTGGCTAGAAAAAAACTTTTTGAAATGAATAGAATTATTTCAGATACAGCAGAATATGGCTGCTATTTGTTTGACCATTCTTGCAAAATTTTATTAGAAGATTTCATGAAAACGATAGATATATCGGTAATAGGGAAGCATTATTCATCTTCTACTAATGTTAGTAATATAGATTTAATTCAAGTAAATGATTCCATTAGAAATCATCCTATCGAAAAAATTGGGAAATCATTACGCAGTGCAATGACTGCAATGAAAGTTATTAAAACAGACGTAGAACAAGTAACAGTTTTATCCTAAAACCTTCATGAAAACTGAAGTTACATATAGACCAACAATAGAAGCCATAGAAAAAGCTGCTTTAAATTTAAAAGAAGTTGCTTTAAAGACACCTTTGGTGAAAAATGATCAATATTCTCAAAAGTACCAGAGTACTATTTTGTTTAAACGAGAAGATCTGCAACAAGTTAGATCCTATAAAATAAGAGGAGCTTATAATAAGATTTCATCATTAACAGAAAAACAACGTACCAAAGGTATTATTTGTGCAAGTGCAGGGAATCATGCTCAAGGAGTAGCATTATCTTGTAAGTTACTTAAAATTTATGGGGTAATTTATATGCCTTCTCCGACACCTAAACAAAAGATAAATCAAGTTAAAATGTTTGGTGAGCAATACATAGAAGTTGTTTTAATTGGAGATTCATTTGATGATGCAAAATATGCAGCAACCATAGAAAGTGAAAGACTGCAAAAGACTTTCATACATCCATTTGATGATGAAAAGATAATAGAAGGTCAGGCTACTGTTGGTTTAGAAATTCTAGAACAATTTAAAGAACCCATAGATTATATTTTTGTTCCTGTTGGAGGAGGAGGCTTGTCTTCTGGGCTCTCTTCTTATTTTAAGCAGTTGTCACCTAATACAAAAGTTATTGGAGTAGAGCCAGAAGGAGCTCCTTCTATGTCTGCTTCAATTCAAGCAGGTAAAAATATTGTATTAGATACGATTGATAATTTTGTTGATGGTGCTGCGGTTAAACGTGTTGGAAATCTTAATTTTTTATTATGTAAAGAAAATTTACATAATATGATCACCATTCCTGAAGGAAAAATATGTCAGATTATTTTAGATTTATACAATAAGGAAGCTACTGTTGTTGAACCTGCAGGAGCCCTTAGTGTAGGGGCTTTAGACTTTTATAAAGAAGAGATTGTCGGTAAAAATGTGGTGTGTATAATTAGTGGTAGTAATAATGATATTACTAGAACCGCTGAAATTAAAGAACGAGCATTGCTTTTTGAAAATATCAAACATTATTTTATTATTAGGTTTCCTCAAAGAGCAGGAGCATTAAGAGAATTTGTTGCTGATATTTTAGGACCAGATGATGATATCACTCATTTTGAATACACAAAGAAAACAAATAGGTATAAAGGAGCAGCTGTAGTTGGTTTAGAATTAAAAAAAGCAGAAGATTTAGAACCTCTTATTGCAAGAATGAAACGTCATAATTTTTATGGTGATTATTTAAATGATAAACCTGATTTATTTCAATTTTTGGTATAGAGAAGTGTAAATTTGCTACTTTAAATTTAGTAAGAATGTCTTTAATAAAAACAACAATGAACATACCAGATCAATACAATATTAAGAAAACAATTGAACAGAAAACATATTTAGTTGATGGTCAATTAAAGTCATGGTCTGGAGAAACAGCTAACATATATTCAACAATTTCATCTACAGAGTCATATCAGCCAACATTATTAGGGAGTATTCCACAGTTAGGTAAAGAACAAGCTAACGACGCATTAGACGCTGCTTGTAACGCCTTTAATAAAGGAAAAGGCTTGTGGCCTACAATGAAAGTTGTAGACAGAATTGCTTGCATGAATAAGTTTGTAGTACAGATGAAAACCAAGCGTGAAGAGATTGTAAAGCTACTCATGTGGGAAATTGGAAAAACCTTACCAGATTCAGAAAAAGAATTTGACAGAACAATTGATTATATCTACGATACCATAGAAGATTACAAACAAATGGATAGAGACAGTGCCAAGTTTGAAAAAAACAGCGGTGTAAATGCTCATATTAGAAGAGGTCCATTAGGTGTAGTCTTATGCTTAGGCCCTTATAATTATCCGTTAAATGAAACCTTTTGCCTGTTAATTCCTGCATTAATAATGGGAAATACAGCAATTTTTAAGCCTGCTAAATTTGGAGTTTTATTAATATCTCCACTATTAGAAGCTTTTCAAAATAGTTTTCCTAAAGGTGTTGTAAATATTATTTATGGTAGAGGAAGAGCCTTAGCTACGCCAATTATGAAGTCTGGAAAAATAGATGTCTTGGCTTTAATTGGTCATAGTACATCTGCAAAAGCATTACAAACGCAACACCCAAAAGTAAATAGATTGCGTTTGGTATTAGGTTTAGAAGCAAAAAACCCTGCGATTGTTTTATCTGACGCCAATTTAGATGTAACTATAGATGAATGTATTACAGGTTCATTGGCATTTAATGGACAACGTTGTACCGCTCTAAAAGTATTGTACGTTCATGAAGATATTGTAGAAGAATTTAACAAACGTTTTTCGGCCAAAGTAGACGAACTAAAATTTGGAAACCCTTGGGAGTCAGGAGTGAAGTTAACACCTCTACCTGAACCAGATAAGCCAGCGTATATTCAAAATTTAATAGATGACGCAAAAAAGTATGGAGCACATATTTTAAATGCTAAAGGAGGAGAAACTACAGATAATTATATTTTTCCTGCGGTTTTATATCCAGTAAATAAGGAGATGAAAGTTTTTCATGAAGAGCAATTTGGTCCTGTAGTGCCTATTATTTCTTTTAAAGATATAGAGGAGCCCCTAGATGATATCGCAGATTCTAATTACGGTCAACAGGTTAGTTTGTTTGGGAAAGACGTAGCTACTCTGGCTCCATTAATAGATAGTTTAGTGAACCTAGTTTGTAGAGTGAATTTAAACAGTTCTTGTCAACGTGGTCCAGATGTGTATCCGTTTACTGGTAGAAAAGATTCTGCGGTAAGCACATTAAGTGTTCATGATGCATTGCGTTCTTTTTCTATTAGAACCTTTGTAGCGTCAAAAGATAATCCTTCAAATAATGCCATACTAAAAGAATTGTTAGAAAAGAAAACTTCTAATTTTATTAGTACAGATTATATATTGTAGAATTGTTGCAAACTGCTATCTGAAAATATAGTATTCATAATTTTAATGCTTTTTTTAGAAAGTTGTAAATCGTATAAAAAATGATTTTGAAATCATTGTTATTTCAAAATCATTTTTTATAGATGACAAAAAGAAAGAAGCCGGGGAGATAAGTTTAAAAATTATTGATGGATATCATTTTTTAGTAAGCATCGCTCCAGAAACCAAAGCGGCTAATTTTGAAGACTATAAAACTACTATTACAGAGTCTAGAGTTGATGATTTTCATCATAAAAGTATGTTGATGGAAGTTACCTTTACCGATGGGAATACCTATGAATATTTTGGTGTAAATAAAATTTTGTTCAATAAATTTGTGAATAGCAAATCAATTAACAATTTTGGTAAAAGAAATATATTCAATTCTTTTTTATACAGAAAGTCTAAAAAAGCTGCTGTAACTGTTTATTGAATAAACTTTATGTTTAAATAATGGTTGATTGACCCAAGTGCATGTTTGTGAAATTAACATTAGTGTCATTAGGATTGTTTATGAAATCTTCAATAAAATCCCCAACTTTAGAAGTAGAAACCATATCTGTTTTTGTATTTAAATCTGGTGTTGTAATTTCTAACTTTAAAGATTTATCTACAGCTTTCCTAATTAGAGCAGCTTCTTCAAATAGTTGAAAATGATCTAACAACATAGCAGCAGATAAAATTGAAGCAATTGGATTGGCAATTCTTTTGCCTGTTGCTTGCGGATAAGATCCGTGAATAGGTTCAAATAAGGCATATTTTTTACCTATAGAAGCCGAAGCTAATAAGCCTATAGATCCTCCAATAACACTTGCTTCATCACTAATAATATCTCCAAACATGTTTTCTATAAGAATTACATCAAACTGTTTTGGGTTTAAAATCATTTGCATGGCTGCATTGTCTACAAATAAGAAATCTAGTGTAATAGTTGGGTATTCTTTAGCAACCTCTCCAACTACTTTTCGCCACAACCTAGAGCTTTCTAAAACATTTGCTTTATCTATAAGGGTTACTTTTTTATCTCTGTTTAGAGCAGCTTTAAAAGCCAAATGTGCTATTCTTTCAATTTCAAACCGACTGTATTGGCATAAATCTGAAGCGGTATTTCCGTCTTCACTCAGATGCTTTTCACCAAAGTAAATTCCGCCTGTTAGTTCTCTGTATATACTGATATCTGTTCCCGAAATAATTTCTTTTTTTAACGGAGATTTATCAAAAAGTGCTTCATAAGCTTTTACAGGACGAATGTTGGCAAACAATCCTAATGATTTTCTTAGTTTTAGCAAACCTTGTTCTGGTCTTACTTTAGCAGACGGATCATTGTCATATTTTGGATGCCCTATAGAACCAAATAAAATGGCATCTGTAGCCATGCACAATTCTAATGTTTTGTCTGGTAAAGGATTTCCAGTTGTGTCGATGGCTATAGCACCAACACTGGCCTCTTTGAAAATGAATGTATGCTCAAATTCAGAAGCGATCGCTTTTAAAACTTTTATAGCTTCATTGGTTACTTCCGGTCCAATTCCGTCTCCAGGTAATACCGCTATATTTAATTTCATTTTTTTAGTTGTTCCGGTTAAAAACGGAAATATAATATTTTTAAATTTATTTTAATTGTACTCTTTGTGCTTCAAAAGCCTCAATCATTTCTTTTTTACTTAACAGATAATCTATGTCATCATAGCCGTTAATCATACATGTTTTTTTGTATGAGTCAATTTCAAAGCTTTCAGAAACACTTTTTTCTAAAAGCGAGATTGTTTGATTTTCTAAATCAACTTCAATTTCAGTTGCTGGATTCTCCTGAACAGTTTTCATCAAAACAGCTAAAAAAGTAGGTGATACCTGTAAAGGCAAAAGCCCGTTGTTTAGTGCATTTCCTTTAAAGATGTCTGCAAAAAAACTAGAAATAATTACCTTAAAACCATAGCCAACAAGTGCCCAGGCAGCATGTTCCCTGCTAGAACCACATCCAAAATTATCTCCTGCTATTAATATATTTCCTGAGTAGGAAGTATTGTTTAATGAAAATTCAGTATTTAATTCTCCATTCTTATCAAACCTCCAATCTCTAAACACATTATCTCCAAAACCTTTTTTATCGGTAGCCTTTAAAAAACGAGCTGGAATAATTTGATCTGTATCAACATTTTCTATGGCTAACGGAATTGCCTTCGATGTTATTTTTATAAACTTTTCCATTAATTTAAATGTTTAGTAATGTCAATAATTCTTCCTTCAATGGCTGTAGCTGCAGCAACTAAAGGACTTGCTAGAATTGTCCTAGATCCTTGTCCTTGTCTGCCTTCAAAGTTTCTGTTAGAAGTAGAAACGCAATATTCACCTTTGGGTATTTTGTCATCATTCATTGCTAAACAAGCAGAGCAACCTGGCTGTCTTAGTTCAAAACCTGCTTCAACAAAAATATCTTTTAATCCTTCTTCAATAATTTGATTTTCTACCTGTTTACTTCCAGGAACTAACCATGCGGTCACATTAGAGGCTTTTTGTTTACCTTTAATATAGTTAGCAGCAACTCTAAAATCTTCAATTCTAGAATTGGTACAGCTCCCTATAAATACATAATTTATAGGTTGATTAATTAAAGAAGCTCCTACTTCAAAATTCATATATTCCAATGATTTTTTGAAAGAAGCATTTTCGTTTACAGGAATAGTTTCTGTAATCTTAATTCCCATTCCGGGATTGGTTCCATAGGTAAGCATTGGCTCAATATCTGCTGCATCAAAAGTATATTCTTGATCAAAAATAGCATCATTATCTGAAGGTAATGTATTCCAGTAGGCTACTTTTTTATCAAATTCAATTCCTTTAGGAGCAAATTTTCTTCCTTTAATATAGTTGTAAGTAGTTTCATCTGGAGCTATCATTCCTCCACGTGCACCCATTTCTATACTCATGTTACAAACAGTCATTCTTCCTTCCATGCTCATGTTTTTAAAAACATCTCCAGCATATTCACAAAAATACCCAGTACCAGAGTTGGTACCTAGTTTAGAAATGATGTAAAGAATTACATCTTTTGAAAGCACCCCTTTGTGTAGCTCTCCGTTAACAGTCACTCGTAAATTTTTTGGTTTTGTTAGTAGTAAGCACTGACTTGCAAAAACCTGTGCTACCTGGCTAGTGCCAATGCCAAAGGCTATAGCGCCAAAAGCACCATGTGTTGAGGTGTGGCTATCCCCGCAAACCATAGTCATTCCTGGCTGTGTAATTCCTAACTCAGGAGCCATCACATGAACAATTCCATTGTATTGATGCCCTAATTGGTACAAGGTAATATTGTTGTCTATGCAGTTTGTATACAGTTGATCTAATTGATTTTTTGATAAAGTATCTTTAATTGGCAAATGTTGATTTATTGTTGGAGTATTATGATCTGCCGTTGCAACAATTTGATTGGGTCTAAACACAGGTATAGATCGTTCTTTTAACTCATTAAAAGCTTGCGGACTTGTTACTTCATGTATTAAGTGTTTATCTATATACAATACTTGTGGGCCATTTTTAATAGTATCTATCAAGTGATGATCCCATATTTTATCGAAAAGTGTTTGTCCCATATTTTTTTCCGATAAGCCGGAAATATTTTATAATTAAGCGGATAAAATTTGTTTAGAGATGGCAGTTGATTCTATGATTTGATGAATATCTTCATCATTGACTTCTTTCTTTTGGTCTGCAAAATTTAAAAAACTAGCATAAACAATATCTAACTGTAATTTCGTTAATTCGTAACCTACATTTTTTGCTTTATAGGCCAAAGCTGCTCTACCACTTCTTGCAGTTAAAATAATTGCAGATTGAGTAACTCCAACATCTTTAGGATTGATTATTTCATAAGTTTCACGGTTCTTAATCACACCATCTTGATGAATTCCAGAACTATGAGCAAAAGCATTGGCTCCAACAATTGCTTTGTTTGGTTGGGAATAAACTCCCATACTATCACTTACCAATTGACTTATTCTATACAAATATTGTGTATTTATATTGGTATCTAAATTTAAATAAGGGTGTTGTTTTAAAATCATGACAACTTCTTCTAGGGCTGTATTTCCAGCACGCTCACCAATTCCGTTAATTGTACACTCTATTTGACGAGCTCCATTTATGATAGCTTCAATAGAATTGGCAGTTGCTAATCCTAAATCGTTATGACAATGACATGAAAGAATAGCATGCTCTATTCCTTTTACATTTTCTTTTAGGTACTTTATTTTTGCGCCATATTCACTTGGTAAACAATAACCTGTTGTATCAGGAATATTTAAAACGGTAGCTCCGGCTTTGATGGCTTGTTCGCAAACTCTTGCTAAAAATTTATTATCTGTTCTTCCAGCATCCTCAGCATAAAACTCAACATCTTCAACAAATGATTTTGCATATTTTACAGCTTCATAAGCTCTGTATAAAATATCCTCTTTATTTGAATTAAATTTGTATTTAATGTGTGATTCAGAAGTTCCAATACCAGTATGTATTCTTGGTTTTTTTGCAAAACGTAGCGCTTCAGCTGCAACTTCAATATCTTTTTTTACAGCTCTAGTAAGCCCACAAACAGTTGCATTTTTTACCATTTTTGAAATAGCTTCAACAGATTTAAAATCACCAGGACTAGAAACAGGAAAACCAGCTTCAATAACATCTACCCCTAGTAAATCTAATTGTTTTGCAATAACTAGTTTTTGTTGGGTGTTTAATTTACAGCCTGGAACTTGTTCTCCATCACGTAAGGTTGTGTCAAAAATTTTAATATTACTCGAGGACATTTTCTATACTTTTGTTTTCTTATTAGAGTACTAATGTATATTTTAGAATACTGTAAGCATTGTGTTATTAGTATTAAATTACGATGTTCAAATTAAATATCGATTTTTAATATATTAAAAATCAATAAATTGTAATCATTATTTAAAGATGGCTAAAGAACAAAAAGATAATTTATTTTTATTAATTAAGTCATTAACTAAATCTGAAAAGCGCCAATTTAAGCTCTATGTAGGAAGAATAGATGGGAATACAGAGTCCAAATTTTTAAACTTATTTACTGTTTTAGAAAAGTTACCTGCCTATGATGAAGCGTTAATTTTAAAAATGGGAATTGTCAATAAACAGCAATTGGCCAATGTAAAAACCCATTTATATAAGCAGATTCTTATTAGCTTAAAATTAAATCCCTCCCATCAAAATATTAGATCTAAAATTAGAGAACAATTAGATTTTGCATCTATACTATACCATAAAGGCCTGTATAGGCAAAGCCTTTCTATTTTGGATAAGGCAAAAGCTATAGCTATTCAAAACGAAGAAAAAAATTTAGCTTATGAAATTGTTGAATTAGAGAAAGTAATTGAATCGCAATACATAACGAGGAGCATCAGTACAAGAGCAGATGAACTAACTTACCAAGCAAGTGAGTTAAGCGAACTAAATAGTATTGCAAGTAATTTGTCAAATTTATCTTTACAACTGTATAGTTTTATTTTGCAATCGGGTTATGTTAAAAATGATGAAGAACGTAAAAAAATAACCGAATATTTTAAAAAATATTTACCTGAAGTACATTTAAATAATATGGGGTTTCGCGAGAAATTATGGTTGTATAAAGCCTATTTATGGTATAGTTTTTTAATGCAAGACTTTCTAAATTGCTATAAGTATTCATTAAAATGGGTGAATTTATTTTACAAAAATCCAAAAATGATTAATTTGAATCCTGTCTTTTTTTTAAAAGGAAATAATTACTTACTAGAATCTTTGTTTTTTGCAAAAAACAAAAAAAAATTTGAAATAACACTTGCAGATTTTGAAGATTTAATAGTAAGTAAAACCTTTCCTAAGGATGAAAATATAGAAGCATTGTCTTTTCTTTATTTAAATTTAAATAAAACAAATATTCATCTTATCGATGGTAGTTTTGAGGATGGGTTAGTTATAATTCCGTCTATTGAATCCAATTTGAAATATTTTAAAAGTAGAATAGATGAGCATTACATTATGACTTTCTATTATAAGTTTGCATGCCTTCATTTTGGTGCAGGAAATAATAAGAAATGCATTGAATATTTAGAAAAAATAATTTCAAATAAATCCCTTTCTATAAGGAAAGATTTACTTTGCTTTTCTAGAATATTAAATTTATTCGCACATTATGAGGCGGGATTAGATTATCATTTTGAGACTCTTTTAAAGAGTACCTATAAATTTTTAATTAAAATGGACGATTTGTATGAGGTACAACGAGAAATGATAAAATTTATAAAAGGATTGCAAAATATTTATCCTCACGATATCAAAAAGGCATTTAAAAGCCTTCATGAAACATTGAAAAAATACGAAAATCATCCTTATGAACGAAGAGCTTTTTTGTATTTAGATATAATTTCTTGGCTGGAAAGCAAAATAGATAATATACCAGTAGCTCAAGTAATTAAAACTAAATATAAGGCTAATTTAAATAAATAAAATGCACTAGTGAAAAATAAAAAGACAAAAAAGCTTGCTTATTAACTTTTTGTGACTGAATATTTGTAATTCAAAGTTCAAACACTTATTGAAACTGTTATCAAGAAAGGCGGAGGGATTAGACCCTTTGATGCCTTAGCAACCCTTTATTCGTAAAGAAGGTGCTAAATTCTACTTTTTTACTGGTTTTCCAGTAACTAGATAGATAACCAAATAGAAATTACTTTCAGTAATTTCTATATATTCTTAATAACATTTTTTTTTAAAGTTACGTCGTTTACGACGTATTTTGACTTTTGATTTAATCAATTTATTAATTCAAAATTAAAAAAAAATGAGCACACAAAAATTTGCAACCAATGCATTGCATGCTGGACACGATGTCCAAAAAACAGGAGGAACAAGAGCGGTTCCTATTTATCAATCTACAGCTTACGTATTTAATGATTCGGATCATGCGGCAAATTTATTTGCATTGGCAGAACCTGGAAACATTTATACCCGAATTAACAATCCAACAAATGATATTTTAGAACAACGATTAGCTGCATTAGAAGGTGGAATTGCAGCCGTTGTTACCGCTTCTGGTACAGCTGCAATAGCAACAACGTTATTGACCTTGTTAAAAGCTGGAGATCATATTGTAGCTTCTAATAGTTTGTATGGAGGCTCTTATAATTTATTAAATGTTACCCTACCAAGACACGGAATTATAACAACTTTTGTAGATCCGTCAAACCCAGAAAATTTTAAAAATGCAGCACAAGATAACACCCGTATATTTTTTATTGAATCCCTAGGAAATCCTAAGCTAGATGTCTTAGATATTGAAGCAATATCAACTGAAGCAAAAGCATCTAAAGTACCTTTAATCGTTGATAATACTGTAGCTACACCATCATTATTGAATCCGATAAAATATGGTGCAAACATTGTAATTCATTCGCTTACAAAATACATCAATGGCAATGGTACCGCATTAGGAGGGGCAATTATTGATGCAGGAACTTTTAATTGGGCAAATGGGAAATTTCCAGAATTTACTGAGCCATCAGCTGGTTATCACGGCTTGGTATACAATGAGGTATTGAAAGAAGCTGCTTTTATTGCTAAGGTTAGAATTGAAGGATTGAGAGATTACGGCGCAGCGTTAAGTCCGTTTAATGCTTTTCAAATTATTCAAGGATTAGAAACATTAGAAATTAGAATCAAACAGCATAGTAAAAATGCATTGGCATTGGCAAGGTGGTTAGAGTATCAAAAAGAAGTTGTTTGGGTAAATTATCCGGGATTGGAAACAAGTAAATATAAATTATTAGCTGACGTATATTTACCTAAAGGACAAAGTGGAATTGTAACTTTTGGCGTAAAAGGCGGATTTGAATCAGCAAAAATAATTGCAGATACTACAAAATTATTCTCGCTATTGGCCAATATTGGAGATACAAAATCATTGATTATTCATCCTGCAAGTACAACACATCAACAATTAACAAATGGGCAACAGGAAGCAACTGGAGTAACCAAAGATTTAATTCGTTTGTCAGTTGGATTGGAAGATATTGATGACTTAAAAGCAGATTTGCAAGCGGCATTTTCGAAAATTTCAAATGAAGTATTGGTTTAAATAAATATCACTTTGTTTGCAGTCGAAAGGTTAAAGAGGTAAGGACTGTAATCAACTTGACAATATAAAAATAAGATGAAAAGTAATTTGTTATTTATAAATATTCTTAGTTACACTACAGAAAGTGGTGCTCAATGCAATAACATCCAGCTCAGTTATCAGTTGTTTGGAAAAAAACTGGGTATTGCTCCTGTCGTATTGATCAATCATGCATTAACTGGAAATAGTAATGTATCTGGAAAAAATGGATGGTGGTCTAATATCGTTGGTAAAAACAAAGTAATTGATACTGATAAATATACAGTCCTATCTTTCAATATTCCCGGTAATGGATTTGATGGATATCTAATTGAAAATTACAAAGATTTTGTTGCAAGAGATATAGCTAAACTATTTTTAATAGGTCTTGAAAAATTAAAAATAAATAATTTATTTGCTATTATTGGTGGCTCTTTAGGAGGAGGTATTGCTTGGGAAATGGCAGTATTAAACCCTGATTTAACAAAACATTTAATTCCTGTTGCAACAGATTGGAAATCTACTGATTGGCTAATGGCAAATTGTCAAATTCAAGAACAGTTTTTACTTAACTCCAGCAATCCAGTTCATGACGCAAGAATGCATGCGATGTTATGTTATCGAACTCCCGAATCTTTTAACTCTCGATTTCAACGTTCAAAAAATAAAGAACTTACATTGTTTAATGTAGAAAATTGGTTGTTACATCATGGTGATATACTCCAGAAACGATTTCAATTATCTGCTTACAAACTAATGAATCAATTGTTGCGCACGATCGATGTGACAAAAGGTAGTGGTCTACAGGGAAATATTTTAGATATAATACAATCAAAAATAACTATTATAGGGGTTGACTCCGATTTATTTTTTACTGCTGAAGAAAATAGAGAAACACAAAAACAATTAGCATTAACCCATCCTAATGTTACTTATAACGAAATTAATTCAATACATGGTCACGATGCATTTTTTATAGAATTCAGTCAACTCGAAAAAATCATTGAAAATATATTTAATGCAAAATCAAAATCAAAAAAATTAAAAATTTTAAAATTTGGAGGAAAATCTTTAGCTAACGGTGAAGGATTAAAAACGGTAATTTCTATAATAGAAAGCAAATTAAAAAATAACGAAAATATTGCTGTTGTTGTGTCTGCGAGAGGTAAATCAACAGACGAATTAGAAGAAATCCTAGAAAAAGCAGCAACTAATATATGTTATAAAGAGCAATTAAAAGCTTTTAAAGAATATCAAAATGGAGAACTAAATATTAATTTTACTCGTGAGTTTGCTAGACTAGAAGATTTATTTGAAGGGGTACAATTATTAGGAGATTATAGCCGAAAAATTAAAGATGAAGTATTGTCTCAAGGTGAGATAATTTCAGCGAAATTAATTTCATCAATATTAAAAAGTAAAGGCATTAATGCAAATATAACTGATACGAGAACACTTATAAAAACGAATGATACTTATGGAAATGCTAAACCAATAGAAGCGCTTTCTAAAAAAAATGTTATTGAATATTTTAAACAAAATAATGGAACATCTGTTAACATTGTAACTGGTTTTATTGCTTCAAATATTATTAATAATAAGACTACTACTTTAGGAAGGAACGGTAGTAACTATACAGCATCTTTATTAGCAAATTATCTAGATGCAGAAGAATTACAAAATTACACGCATGTAAATGGTATTTATACTGCTAATCCAGATTTAGTTAAAGATGCCAAAAAAATTGATAATTTATCGTTTACGGAGGCGAATGAATTAGCAAATTTTGGCACTACTATTTTACATGCAAAAACAATAATACCATTAATTGAGAAAAATATTCCATTACGAATACTTAATACATTTAATCCAAATGATAATGGAACAATTATTACTTCAAAAAGTCATTCTAAAGGGATTAGATTATTGTCTGTTTTAGACGATGTAGCCTTAGTTAATTTGGAAGGAAGAGGTTTGTTGGGTAAAGTAGGAGTTGATGCCAGAATATTTAAAGCTTTAAGTAATCAAAATATTAGTGTTAGTATTATTTCTCAAGGATCTTCAGAGCGTGGTATTGGTTTGGTAATTGACGCAAAAAAGGCTAAAAAAGCTATCATTGCTTTAGAGCAAGAATTTGAAAATGATATCTATTTTCAGGACATTAATAAAATTAGTATTATGAGTGATGTTTCTGTAATTTCAATAATTGGTCAAGAATTGAATAGTTTTCATAAGCCATTTAATGCACTTATTAAAAATCAAGTTACACCTATATTGTTTAGCAACACAGTAACTGGTGAAAATGTTAGTATTGTTGTAAAAAAATCACAATTATATAAAGCATTGAATGTGATACACGGTGAAATATTTGGGATTTCAAAAAAAATAAATTTAGCAATTTTTGGTCACGGTTTAGTTGGGAGCGCTTTAATCGATCAAATAATTACTTCTGCTAAAGAAATTGAAAAACAAAAAGGGATCAAGTTAAATATTTTTGCAATTGCTAATTCAAAAAAAGTTCTTTTAAACAATAAAGGAATTAATAAAAATTGGAAAGATGAATTGCTAAAAGACGGAAAAATTTATACAATTGGTGATGTATATGAGTATGCAGAAGTAAATCATTTAGAAAATTTAATTGCTATTGATAATACCTCAAGTTTAGATTTTGTGTCAAATTATACTGCTTTAATTGAAAACGGGTTTGATTTAGTGTCCTCAAATAAAATAGCAAATACAATCGATTTAAATTTTTATAAAGAGTTAAGGAAAACGCTTGCAAAGAATCAAAAATCATATTTGTATGAGACTAATGTTGGAGCAGGCTTGCCATTAATAGATACCATTAAATTATTACACCTATCTGGCGAAAACATTATTCGTATTCGGGGTGTTTTTTCTGGATCTTTAAGCTATTTATTTAATTCGTTTTCTGCTAACGATGTGTCATTTGCAAATGTATTGCAACAAGCTTTGGATCTAGGTTATACAGAACCAAATCCAAGAGAAGATTTAAGTGGGAATGATGTAGCTAGGAAATTATTAATTCTAGCAAGAGAATTAGACTTGGATAATGAATTAAGTGATGTGAACATTGAAAATTTAATTCCCGAACAATTACGGGATATCGAAACTCCTGAGTTTTTAAAATCTTTAAAAGAGATGAATCCAATATTTGAAAATAAAAAAGGAGCTCAAGAAGAAGCACATGTATTAAGGTATATTGGTGATTTACATGGGAATTTAGCAGATGAGAATGGAGCAAAATTAGATGTAAAACTTGTATCAGTTCCTGAACAATCACCATTGGGTTCCTTAAAAGGGGCTGATTCTATTTTTGAAATCTACACAGAAAGTTATGGAGAAAATCCAATAGTTATTCAGGGAGCTGGAGCTGGAGCTTTAGTTACTGCAAGAGGTGTTTTTGGAGATATTTTAAGGTTAACAGATAAAACATCATAAAGAAAAAATCAAGAAAGTTACATTAGAAAGAATTAATGATGAAATGAGCAGAGTCGATTGAGTTTACTGAGTGTTATTAAGATTTAACTTGATAAATAAATCCCAAACAACTACTCCACAACTTACCGAAATATTTAAGGAATGTTTGGTGCCGTATTGTGGTATTTCTATCACCGCATCACTTACTGAAACGACTTCTTGAGAAACTCCTTTTACTTCATTTCCAAAAACAATGGCATAGGTGGTGTTGGGATGCGTTTGATAATTTTCAAGCGAAATGGAATCTTCTGCTTGTTCGATACTTGCTACTTTAACTCCTTCAGATCTTAACCTATTTATTAAATCTATGGTGTTTTTAGTATATTCCCATTCCACACTATCAGTTGCACCTAAGGCAGTTTTATGGATATCTTTATGTGGAGGTTGCGCTGTGATACCACAGAGGTAAATTTTTTCAATTAAGAAAGCATCCGAAGTGCGAAAAACAGAACCAATATTATTTAGACTTCTAATATTATCTAGGATTATAATTAGAGGAGTTTTTTTAGAAGATTTAAACACATCATTATTGATTCTATCTAACTCGTTATTTTTTAACTTTCTATTTTTCATAAAGCAAAAGTAATTTTTTTAATTACAATTCTTGATTGAAATAAAATTTCTTTAATCGTTAGATTTATTTAAATTCTTTTTGTTGATAAAAGAAAAGAATTCCTTAGAAAAGTATTTCAAATAAAATGTAGTTTTCTTTACTTTAGCTTATTCAGTAAAAGTGGCTATGGCAAAAACAGAAACTCCATTAATGAAGCAATACAATGGCATAAAAGCGAAGCATCCAGATGCTTTATTGTTATTCAGGGTTGGAGATTTTTACGAGACTTTTGGCGAAGATGCCATACGAGCTGCTGGAATATTAAATATTACCTTAACTGCGAGGAATAATGGTGGAAATGGAGAAAAGATAGAATTGGCAGGATTCCCACATCATTCCTTAAACACCTATTTACCAAAATTGGTGAAGGCTGGTTGTCGAGTTGCAATTTGTGATCAATTGGAAGATCCCAAACAGACTAAGAAGATTGTAAAAAGAGGAGTTACCGAATTGGTTACTCCTGGTGTAGCATTGAATGACGATATTCTTCAATCCAAATCTAATAATTTTTTAGCAGCAATACATTTTAATACATCATCAAAAAAGAAAAGTGAAATTGGTGTCTCATTTTTAGATGTTTCCACGGGAGAGTTTTTAACTTCTCAAGGTTCTTCAGATTATATTGATAAATTACTTCAAAATTTTAATCCTTCTGAAATATTGTTTTCAAAACAAAAAAGAAAATTATTTTCAGAAACTTTTGGTGACAATTTCCATGTATTTCATTTAGAAGATTGGGTTTTTCAAACAGATTATGCAACTGACACTTTAAATAATCATTTTAAAACCAACACCTTAAAAGGTTTTGGTATTGAAGATATATCTTCAGGAATCATTGCGGCAGGAGCTGCACTTCATTATTTATCTGAAACACGCCACGACAAATTACAGCACATTGCAAAAATTTCTCGAATTGCAGAAAATGAATATGTTTGGATGGATCGTTTTACGATTGGTAATCTAGAGCTTTACCATTCAACATCACCAAACGCCGTAACTCTTCTGGATGTTATTGATAAAACTATTTCTCCAATGGGAGGAAGGTTGTTAAAAAGATGGGTGGCACTTCCATTAAAAAATAAAGACAAAATTATTAGTCGTCATGAAGTGGTGAGCTATCTGTTGAAGAATTCAAAAGTGCTAGATAATGTAAAATTAAACATCAAACGAATTGGAGATATTGAGCGACTCATATCAAAAGTGGCTACTGGAAAAGTAAGTCCAAGAGAAGTAGTACAGCTTAAAAATTCATTAGAAGCTATACTTCCTATTAAAGAAAAAGCACAAAAAGCAAAGAATGAATCATTAAAAACTATAGGAGAACAATTACACAACTGTAAGTTACTACGTGAAAAAATATCAGTCACATTAAAGGAAGAAGCTCCAGTTTTAATTCAAAAAGGAAATGCAATTTCCGCAGGGGTTTCAGAAGAATTAGATGAGCTAAGGAGTATTGCAAAAGGAGGGAAGGATTATCTAAATGGAATGTTGAAACGAGAGACCAAAAGAACTGGAATTTCATCTTTAAAAATTGCTTCCAATAATGTTTTTGGATATTATATAGAAGTTAGAAATACGCATAAAGATAAAGTACCTGAGGAATGGATTCGCAAGCAAACTTTAGTAAATGCAGAGCGATATATCACCGAAGAGTTAAAAGAATATGAATCGAAAATATTAGGTGCAGAAGAAAAAATAGCAGCTTTAGAATTAGATATATTTAGCAAATTAGTGGAATGGATGCTTCAATTTATAAGTCAAGTACAGCAAAATGCTCGCTTAATTGGTGAATTAGATTGCTTGTGCTCATTTGCTTCATTAGCTAAAGAGTCTAATTATACGCGGCCTTTATTAGACGATACATTCGAAATAGATATAAAAGAAGGAAGACATCCAGTTATAGAAAAGCAATTACCTCCCGATACTCCATTTATTGCAAATGATGTGTATTTAGACAGGGAAATGCAGCAAATTATTATGATTACCGGCCCTAATATGAGTGGTAAATCCGCTATACTGAGGCAAACAGCATTAATTACTTTATTAGCTCAAATTGGAAGTTTTGTTCCTGCTAAGAAAGCAAGATTGGGTGTTGTTGATAAAATATTTACGAGGGTTGGAGCCAGCGATAATATATCGATGGGAGAATCTACTTTTATGGTAGAAATGAATGAAGCAGCAAGTATTTTAAATAATATTTCAGAAAGAAGCTTGGTTTTGTTAGATGAAATAGGAAGAGGAACCAGCACCTATGACGGAATTTCTATTGCTTGGGCAATTAGTGAATATTTACATGAGCATCCTTCAAGAGCTAAAACATTGTTTGCAACTCATTATCATGAATTGAATGAAATGACGGAAACATTTGATAGAATAAAAAATTATAATGTTTCCGTAAAAGAACTTAAGAATACCGTGCTTTTTCTTAGAAAGTTAGTTCCTGGGGGCTCACACCATAGTTTTGGAATTCATGTAGCTAAAATGGCCGGTATGCCTCAAGCAGTTTTAGACCGTGCAAATAAGATTCTAAAAAGATTAGAGAAGTCCCATTCTTCTGAAGAGCTTACAGAAGAGATGAAATCAATTGCAAAAGATGAAATACAATTGAGTTTTTTTAAATTAGATGATCCCTTATTAGAGCAAATTAAAGAGGAAATTCTCGACATAGATATTGATACTTTAACTCCCGTAGAAGCTTTAATGAAACTTAACGAAATAAAAAGAATGCTCCAGACAAAAGCGAACATAAAGTTTAAAAAATAAATTATTGTTAATAACTTAAATATTAATAAGATAAAAAAAAGGCGCGATTTATTAAAATCGCGCCTAAAATTAATTAATATATTTTATTAAATTAATTTGTTCTAAAAGGTAAATATGGACTTTTTATCCATTTAACTAAACTGCTTATAATTCCATAGAAGAAATAATATATTGCTATAGAAACATATAACTTCGCTAAAATTGCAACTACTCCTACATATTGCCATAATACAGCATAGAAGCCATTAACACTCCAAGCTTCACCAGCAGATGACGTAGGGTTCCAACTAGACCAATCAGCAAAAATATTGCCAATAAATTGAAGATGAAGAAGTTCTGTCAATGCCGCTACAGCCGCCATTGGAAGCGCATATGCGTAATCAATGTTAACAGTCCAGTCTGTCATAAAACTTTCGGAAATACTAAGAGAAGTAGCCCAAGCTATTGTCATGCAAATTGCGCCGAATAAGGCAACTAATGCCGTAACATAACCTAGTAGCTTAATATTAGCTACTGCTAAGTCTCTAAATACAAAATTTACTATTCCACTTTTAGATTCAGCTAAGCTATCTCCTGTAGATCTTATGACCTGTGCAATAGGAAATGCAGCATAAACCCAAATAAGCATTGAAATTACAGTGCCTAACATACCAATCCCTTCACCCATACCACCACTCCAAATAGGAGAAAGCACATATAGTAATGAGCTGACTAAAATAACAAGTGCAGAAACGGTATAGAAAGTTCCTACCCATTTTGCAACATTGTGTTCTGAACCTTCAACCATTGAATTAAAATTATTCATTGGTAGCTTACTGTTGATAGTTTTTGGAAGATCAAAAAACTTTTTTACATTTTTTTTCATAAAGTTTAATTAATAAATTAATAAAATTGTTGATAGCAATATAATATATATGTTTTAATAATTTAATAAAAATTTAACATTTTTATTAAATTAAAATTAAAAAATTAACATAATTATTAGTTTAGGGTGAACAGCTGTTTTTTTTTAAGACTAACTAGCTATATTATAACGAATTTTAGTACACTAGAAACAGTCCTTTAAAAGTGCAAATTTTTAACTAATATAGTTCAGTCTTAATTTTGATATTTAAGATTGAAATTGAAAATTATTTTTTTAAAATTGAACCGAATAGTTTTAAAAACTTAGTAGGTTTGCTTTATGATTTTAAACAAGCCATTATCGTTTTATAAAGTGCAAAAACAGTTGTTTGAGAATGAATTAGTCCAACTAAATAAAAAGCTTTTCAAACTTAGCATGATGCGGTTATTTGTGTTTTTAGCCATCCTATTTTTTAGCTGGTTTTTCTTTGGAAATATAAAGGTGATTATTCCTGTTTTAATGATTGGAATTGCATTGTTCTTTTATTTGGTAACTATTTATTCAGATTTAAAATTATTAAAACAAAAAAAACAACAGTTAATTAAAATCAATCAAGTTGAAATCAATGTCTTAAATGGAGACTTATCCGATTTAGAAGAAGGTGAACAGTTTAAAAACTCAACTCATTTTTACAGTCATGATATTGATTTGTTTGGTAAAGGTTCTTTTTTTCAATACTTAAATAGAACTACTATTAATACTGGAAAACAAAAATTAGCTGCAATTTTAAGCCAGAACGCTATTAATACTATTATTGAAAAACAAAATGCGATAAAAGAACTTTCTAATTTAGCTAAATGGCGGCAACAATTTTCGGCTGCTGGAAGTTTAATTAAAGTTGATGAAAGTACTGAAACTATTGTTAAATGGTTGGAAAACCATCAATGTTTTACACCAAAATCTATGGGTTATTTGCCAAATGTTTTTGGTGGAATATCTTTAGCGATGTTTGTGTTGAGTTATTTAAGTTTTATTCCCAACTCATTAATTATTATTTGGTTTTTTGTAGGATTGACCATTACCGGTATTTATATAAAAAAAATTAACACTTTATATCTTTATGCTAATAAAGCGAAAGAAACCTTTAAGCAATACCACCAATTATTGGCTTTTATAGAAAATGAAACTTTTACTTCTGAATTATTAAAACAAAAGCAGGCAGAAATAAAAACAGAAAACAAAAAGGCTTCTCAAATATTTCTGCAACTTTCAAAAATATTGGACGCTTTTGATCAACGAAATAATATGATAATAGGGGTATTTGCAAATTCTTTTGCGTTACGAGACTTGAACCATTGTTATCGCATTGAAAAATGGATTGACACTTATTTAGAGAAGGTTCATAATTGGTTTGAAGTTATTGCTTTTTTCGATGCTCAAAATTCCTTGGCTAATTTTCAATTTAATCATCCTAACTTTACATTTCCAACTATTGTTGATCATGCTACAACCATAAAAGCTGAAAATTTAGGTCATCCTTTAATTGCTGAAGAAAAAAGAATTACAAGTTCCGTAACCATAAATAAAGAAGAGTTTTTTATTATTACAGGAGCTAATATGGCTGGGAAAAGTACTTTTTTAAGGACTGTTTCCTTAGCTATAGTAATGTCTAATATTGGACTTCCAGTATGTGCAACTGACTTTGAATATACTCCTATAAAATTGATTACAAGTATGCGTACCAGCGATTCGTTAAGTGATGATGAATCGTATTTCTTTTCCGAATTAAAACGATTAAAACACATTGTAGATAAGATAAAAGATCAAAAATATTTTATCATACTTGATGAAATATTAAAAGGAACCAACAGCACAGATAAAGCCAAAGGTTCTAGGAAATTTGTAAAAAGATTAGTAGATTTTCACGCAACGGGTATTATTGCAACTCATGATTTAAGCCTTTGTGAAATTTCTAAAGAACTTTCTCAAGTACAAAATTATTATTTTGACGCTGAGATTATTAATGACGAACTTTATTTTGATTATACCCTAAAAACAGGTATTTGTAAGAATATGAATGCCTCTTTTTTGTTACAAAAAATGAAGATTGTTTAATTTTCATTGGAAGGTTTTAGATGCTTTTTTTCGCTTAAATGTATGTTATAACCCAATCCCTCTTTATCCTTAGACTGAACTTCTAAATATATTTTTCTTCCAGCTTCATCAAAAGATTTTTTACTAGGAACTTTTGTTAAATCTCTCTTTTTAAAATTTGATAAGGGTATGGAAATCCATAAATCGGTAAAAGAAGACTTGGCAATATCCCCTTCAATAAAAAAGTCAAAGGCTGTAGATTGCACATTTGTTTCTGGAATAGAAATGATATTATTTTTTAAAAATATGGTACTATTAATATTAGCAAATTTGATTACATCCAATCTTTTTTTACTAAAAACTATTTTTCCTGCATCAATTATAGGTTGAAAGTTAATGATATCTAATTTTTTTATTTTATAACTTAATGCTGCCTCAAGAGAAGTGTAATTTACACCAATTGAATCATTCATTATACCTTTAAAGCTAGCGTCTAGATCAATAATGCCAGTTAATTTAGTGGGTTCATCTAGCTGTTTAAAACCAAAACCATTAAAGGTATACAGTAGATTTTCAATAGCAAAATCATCTATTTTAAAATTGGTTTTAAAAGGAGTTTGTAAGTTCTTACTCATATCGATTTTTGCATCTATAGACATTTTTTTATCGTAATAAAAACAATAAGCATTGTTTAAGTTTAACGTATTGATGTCATCAAAAAATAAGCTTGCATTTACCTTTTCTAAGCTTGTATTCTTATAACTAAGTTTTTCCAGTTTTAAATTTAAGGTTGGATTAAATTTTGAATGCAATTCTTTTAAAATTAGTTTTAAATTATTTTGCTTCTTAGGTTTTTTTGATACAGGATTAAAAGTGTCTACGAAATTGCTGAAATTAATATTATTTGAAGTTATACTAATAGAAGAACTTACATTTTTTGTTGAAATAGAATCATCAAAAATTTCAATAAAATTATCAATTTCACCTTTTAAATGAATTGCTTGATTATTTGGTAAGCTTAGTTCAAAATCATTTAATATTGCATTTTTGTCTTTTATACTTAAGGATATATTATTAAAAGGTAGGATTAGATTTTCAGATTTATAAAATAGGCTTCCTTTGCTTACATTTAGATCAATTTTAGCATTATTAATCAATTCTTTTAGGTTTCTAGCTTCGTCTTTAAAACGAACGTTCAATTTATAATCAGCATCTTTAAAAAAGAATTTCTCATAATTTAATATCTCTACCCAATTCTCAATTTTCCCATTTGCATTTAGATTTAAATCCATTTGTAAAGTTTCTAAGTCATTCTTATTTTTTCTGGGACTTAAATCAATATTTATTTTTGCAATCAAATTGCTTTCTTTGTAATTTCCACTTATCTTCTTTATAGAAAGATGCTGGTCTTGATATTGAGCATCAATAATAATATTGCTAAAAGAAATATCAAAAAAATCTAATTGTTGTAAATTGAAGGAGAGATTTGGGTTGAATTTACTTGCTAGAATGTTTATGGATTGTTTAATTTGAGCTATATTTTTACTTTTAGATTGTTTATTATTAGTTCCAAAAGCTTTTATTAAGGATTGATAATTTAAATACTTGGACGAAATAGCTATTTTAGAATAAGTAGGATTGGCTGTGTCGTTAGATAATAATGAACCAAAGTTTTTAATATCTCCTTTAATAATTATGTTATCTTTTGAATCTAAATCAACAATAAGTTCTTTTATTTCAGCATTATTATAATCGATATATAATTCTAAAATTGGAATATTGTAACGATTTGGACCATGCTTACTTTTTATAATCAACTTTTTACTTTTAATGTTAACTTCGGAAAAGTTTATGACATCTAAAATAGAATTAATAGTGCCATTATAATTTCCAGTTATTTTAAAATTACCATTCGAAAAACTATAATCTGCACTATTAATGATAGTATTCAAATAATTAATTTCGCCTTCAACTTCATAACCTGTAGTTAAATACTTGGATTTTGAAAACTCACTTACTAAGGTGAGATCCTTTATTTTAAATGGTATATTATTATATTCACCTCTAAGATACTCAAAAGTATTTGTGAGATTTTTTCTGTTTTCTACTATAGAACTGTCCTTAAATACTCTGTTTTTAGTCCCTCCGATAAAGGATATGTTTTTGAAATGCAAACTGTCTTTTTTATAGAAAATTTCATTGTTACTAGTTTCGTATTTTAATTTCACCAAGGTGTTATTCTTATAAACAAACTTTCCTGAAATATCAGCACTTACCTTAAAAGGTCTTTTAATAGCAAGTCCTTCTAATTTCTGTTTAATATTATCCGGCAATAAGTGCACGCTTTCATTATAATTGGTCTTTTCTAACGATAATAAGAATTTAAAATTTTTATTTTTAAGATTAATAAATGCAGAAATATCAAAATTTTGTTTTCCTATTTTTAATTCAAATTCGGGCACTATGAGGGTGTTTTCTGAAGTGTTAATAATTGGTTGAAAACTGCCCACACACCTAACATTATTAAAAAAAGTTCCGTTTTTTAAATTCAACCCCATTTCTTTCATAAAAACATCTAAGTTTACTTTTGGGATTATCAATTTTTTTAGATCAATATTAAAATCTACTTTATTTAAGTGCGCTGTTATTCTTTTGTTTTTAATTTTTTCAATGAACGTAAATTCAATACTTTCCATTAAAAAAGCAACATCATTGTCAATAATGTTAAGACTTTTTGCCTTTTCAGTATTCTTAGATTTGGTTTTAAAAACATAAACATTACTAAAATGATCCTCATCTACAAAAATAGAAACATGTCCTTTTTTTGCTGAAATCGATGTGATTTTTACCTCTTCTTTTAATATATCAACAATCGATAATGAGGCACTTAATTCTTCTATAAATAGCGTTTTTCTTTTATGTTGAGCGTATAAAGAGTCAGTTAATGTAAGGTTGAAAATTTTTATTTTTATGGTAGGTAATTCTTTTAAAGAGCTTATGTTAATGGAGTCAAAAAGAATTTCTCCATTACTTTTTTCATTAAGTGTTTTTTCTATTTGAGCAATAAGTTTCTCCTTATGGTTATTAAAATAATAGTGTATTCCAATTAAAGAAATTAAAAGAATTAGCAGAAAAGTGCTAATGAAAATTAAGATATTTCTATATAGTTTTTTAATAATTTAAGGTATTTTGATTATTGTAAAAATAGATAAAAAAGACTTAGTGTTCAATTACTATATTAAATAAGAGTTGATGCTATAATTTTGAAGAAAAAACAGTTTCTTTTCTCAGTTTTATTAACTCCCAAATAAAAAACCCAATTACCGTTAAATACTCCAAAGCGACTAAGTATAAATTTTCAGAAAACCCATCAACACCAAAAGCATTATAACTTAAAATTACAGCCAAACTCCAAATTATCGGAAACTTATATTTTGTAAAAACGGAAAGCAATAAGGGAGTGGCGATGTACCAAGGGTGTATGGTTGTAGAAAATAAAAAGTATATCGAAACTCCAAATAGCATGGAGGTAATAAGTTGTTGAGTTGATTTATTCTTTCTTAGAAATGTAAAGAGTAAAATAAATAGGATCACAAATAATGGAAGAATCTTTCCAATGATAGCAATCATATTCCATCCAACTATCTTAAAACCCATCCAACGAATTATATAATATATACTGGCATTAAACTCAAAATTTTGAAACCAAAGAAAAATTGTTTTAGAAAAATTGCTAATAAATTGAGCGGATAAAAAAGGAGTAAAAGTAAAAATAACCGTTCCTAATACTATGAAATAAAAACCAGCAAGCTTAAAAAAACCTTTATTAAGATCAGTTGAAAACCACCTGTAATATAAAGGAAGGAAAAGTAAGGGAATTAGTTTTACAGAAACTGATATGCCTAATAAACCAGCAGATCCAAGCCATTTTTTTTGATGTAATAAATATAGAGAAGCAATTAAAAAGAATAGCATAACTCCTTCAAAATGAAGGTTGCCAGTTAGTTCTATAACGATAAAAGGATTTAAGAAATACCAAAAAATTTGATTTGGATTTAAATGAAGTTTTACTAACAATTTCTTTCCTATGCATAGGATTCCAATATCAGCTAAAATTAGTATAATTCGCACCACCATCACCGACCCTAAAATACTTTTCCCTGCAAAAACTGAAGCAATTGCAAAACATAGCTGATTGATAGCTGGGTAGTTGCTGAAATGACTTCTATTTAAACTACCCATTCCATTATAAAGTTCTTGTGCTTGATTAACAATAGTCACAAATGAGTTTGAAGTGTCTTCTATATAGTTTTCTGGGGTAAATAAATAAGGACTTATGCCTTGAGTAATTAATCTTCCATCCCAAATAAAACGATAAAAATCTTGAGATAAATTAGGGAGTACTGCAATAAAAAGTAATCTAAAAATTATTCCGATTCCTGCTAACAACCAAAAACGATCTTGATTTATTTGGATGATTTTATAAGAAATAAAAAATAATGCTCCAAAAAGAGTGATGAGTTTTATAAAATCACTTCGATCTAAGTCATAAGCAAAAACTATATAAAATAACATGCATAGAAAAACCAGCAGTATAGTTGTTCTATTATTTTTTAAAGTTATGAGCACTTATAGCCTTTATTACAAATAATAATATCGTATGTTTTATTAAAAATAATACAACATTAAAAATAGTCATTCAAAATTAAAATTAAGAATTCACTAGAATTCATCTTGCCATTCTGCTATAAATAGATTCGTATCACGTCCACCACCATTATTTCTGTTAGATGAGAATATTAAATGTTTCCCATCATTTGAAAAAACTGGAAAAGCATCAAATGTTTCTCCGTGCGTAATACGCTCTAAATTTTTCCCATCTACATTAATCATGTATAAATTAAAAGGGAATCCTTTTTCGGCTTCATAATTACTAGAGAATAATATTTTTTTACCATCTGGTGTAAAAAACGGACTCCAGTTAGCATTTCCTAGATTCGTTAATTGTTTCATGCCGCTACCATCAGCATTGCAAATATATAGTTCCATATTGGTAGGCTCAACTAACCCTTCAGCTAACAAGCCTTTGTATTTACTAACTTCTTCTTCTGTTTTAGGTCTTGATGATCTAAAAATTAATTTGGTTCCGTCTGGAGAAAAGAAAGCACCTCCATCATAGCCTAATTCGTCAGTAATTTGTTGCACATCACTTCCGTCAAGATTCATCGTATATAATTCTAAATCTCCACTTCTAGTCGAAGTGAACACAATTTTATCTCCTTTAGGGGAAACTGTTGCTTCTGCATCATAACCAGGTGAATCGGTTAATTGTCCAGTAATATTTCCTTCTAAATCGGCAACAAAAATGTCGAAACTATCATAAACGGGCCATACATACCTTCCGTTTTTGCGCAAAGGAACTTCAGGACATGCTTTATCTGCTAAATGTGTGGAGCCATAAACAAAACTTTTATTGTCTGGTAAAAAATAAGCGCAGGTTGTTCGCCCCATTCCGGTACTTACCATTGGTGGAATATTTCCATTAAAAGTTTCATCAGCATTCATTAAAAACATCTGATCACATGCCAATCCCCATTTTTTATTATTGGATTGAAAAATTAACTGTCGATCATCAAAACTCCAATATGCTTCTGCATTATCACCGCCAAAAGTTACTTGACGTAGTGATTTAAAATGAGTTTCTTCAGGGAAGATTAAGGAATTTTTTTTTGGTGTTTCTTTGGTGGTGGAAACTTCAATTTTATTTTCTTTACAAGCGAATATGAATAAAACAATTAATAAAATTGGTATTCGTTTCATAATTAGATTAATTTTGTGTAAAAATAACGCTTTAGTATCTTTGTTAATAAAGATTTTGGTTATTTCTAATAAATTATATTAAAAAAAATTAATGATGAAAGTATTTTATTTATTTACGGCAATATTTCTGGTGTTTTCTTGTGAAACCAAAAAACCTGTTAAGGAAGTTTCTATAAAAGATGATGTGTATTTTTTAGCAGACGATTCTCAAGAAGGTAGAAAAACTGGATCTGAAACAGAAAAACAATCTGCAAATTATCTTGCTGAAAGATTTAAAAACATGGGATTAGCACCAAAAGGTACAGATGGTTATTTACAACCATTTACTTTTAAACCTAAAACCAATCCACATGGGGAAGCTACTTATAATATAAATAAAGGGGATAGTACGATTACGGGTTTAAATGTAGTTGCTTATATCGATAATAAGGCAGAAAATACGGTTATTATCGGAGCTCATTATGATCATTTAGGGTTTGGTAATGAAGGTTCTTTGTATAGAGGTGAAGGGGCAGAAATACATAATGGGGCAGATGATAATGCAAGTGGTGTTGCAGTAATGATGAATTTAGCAAAACGTCTTAAGGGAAAGAACACCAATAATAATTACTTGTTTATTTCATTTTCGGGAGAAGAAATGGGATTGTTAGGTTCTAATTATTTCGTGAAAAACCCAACTATCGATACTAAAAAAGTGAACTATATGATTAACATGGATATGGTGGGTCGATTAAAAGATGATAAATCACTTGCCGTTTATGGTGTTGGTACTTCTCCTAAATTTAGTCAAACATTATTTGCTAATAATTCCGATTTTAAAATTATCGAAAAAGAATCTGGAGTTGGACCAAGTGATCATACTTCATTTTATTTAGCCGATATGCCAGTACTGCATTTTTTTACAGGACAACATGAAGATTATCATAAGCCAAGTGATGATGCAGAAAAGCTAAATTATGAAGGAATGGATGCTATTTCAACTTATATAATGGATGTCATTACTGACTTAGATAATGATGGTAGGTTAGCATTTAGAAAAACAAAAAATGAAAGCGAAGAAACACCTGATTTTAAAGTTACCTTGGGTGTAGTCCCAGATTATTTATATGATGATCAAGGAATGCGTATTGATGGTGTAAGTGAAGAAAGACCAGCTCAACGTGCTGGAATGATGAAAGGTGATGTTGTAATTAAAGTTGGTGAATACGAAATAACCGATATGATGAGTTATATGAGATCACTTTCAAAATTTGAAAAAGGACAAAAAACAATGGTGATTGTAGAACGAAATGGAGCGCCTTTAGCCCTAGAAGTAACTTGGTAGTTTCTTGTTGAAAATAGTATTTGAAGGCTTCTTGAAAAGGGAGTTTTTTTTTATTTTACACGAAGTGCAATTAAGGGTAAAATGATTCCTATTCCTAAAAGGGTGGTTCCGATTATTTTTCCTAAAACCAAGAATGCAACAAGGACTAATAGAAGTAAATAAATAGGTGCTAATGTTATAATGAATACATACCTGAAAGTTCCAATAAATTCGTCTTCTGCTATTTTTGGAAATGTAACTTTCCTCCAAATAAGATAAGGTAAAAAATAAAATATTTTTATTAAAAAAATAAAAAAGGAATACAAACCTGATGGCTCTTTTAATTTATTTCCAGGATTTGAAAAATCATTTTGGAGGCAATCGTTTACAACTTCAGGTAAGGTGTAATCTACCTTTAAATCATTTAGTTTTTTTAAGCTTATTTCATGGTCTAAAATACTTTCTATATGAGTAGTTAGTTGTTTAAGTTCTGCAGAAATAGATTTGTTTAATTCTTGCATGTCAAGCTGCTTGCCATCCCAAAATTTATTGGGAGAAATATGCTTACCAAAATAAACAGACATGGAATCTCCATACTCAGTAGGAGCTTGATAATTTACTCCAACAGGTATAATTATAATTTCTCTTTTAGGATATTTTTGTAAGGTCTCTTCAATGATCCTAGCTGCCCCTTTTTTTAAAGGACGAATTTTTCGGTTTAAGGAATGACTTCCTTCTGGAAATAATATAATCGATTTTTTTTGATTAAGTAACGTGCTACAGAAAGTAAAAACCGCTCTATTTTTTTGAATGGTATTTGCTCCGTCTACCATTCTATAAACAGGAAGCATTTGTAAACTATTTAACAGTTTTGCAACTGTTGGGTTTTTAAAAACCGCTGCTCTTGTAAGAAAATAATTTTTTCGAGTACTACTAATGCTAACTAATAGAGGATCTAATAATGCATTTTGATGGTTGGATAAGAAAATAACAGCTTGATTCTTTGGTATTTTTTCTTGGTAAACCACATCGATTTTTTTATAATAAAATTTAAAACCTACTGTGAGGTAAAACTGAACAAAACTGAACCAAAGTAATTTCAAAATAAATGCGATTTAAATTCTTTTTTTAGACCAAAAAATTGCTATAGTAAGTCCGGATACAATATGCCATATTCCCCAAAATGCAGCTAAAATAGCCATTCCACCAAGACCATTAAAAAAACTAAAAATTAATAACAATCCCAAACCAGAATTTTGTATTCCGGTTTCAATGGCTAAAGTACGTCTATTTCTTTTAGAAAGGCCTGCGATACTAGCCACGCTATACCCCAATATTAATGCTAATATGTTATGAACTAATACAATTATAAAAACATAATGAATGTATTTTTTAAAAATGTCAATGTTTTTTGATAATGCTAAAATGATAAGTGCCATAAAAAATAAAATAGATCCTATTTTAAAAATAGGTGCCGTTTTTAATGCAAACTTTGGGGAGTAATTTTGAACCAACATTCCTAAAATTAATGGAACTCCTAATAATAATGAAATTACTTTAACCATTTCTAGAGGTGATAATGAAATGGTATTTATTAAATTAGAAGTAGGTCCATAAAGTCCAGACCATAATTGAAAATTTAATGGAGTCATGACAATTGCTAAAAGTGTTGAAATAGCTGTTAGGCTAACTGAAAGCGCTGCGTTTCCTTTTGCATAATGGGTCATGAAATTGGAAATATTTCCTCCTGGACAGGCAGCAACCAGAAACATCCCTAAAGCAATACTTGGAAGTGGTTGTATGATAGTTACTAGTAAAAAAGTGAAAGCTGGAAGTAATATAAATTGAGATAAAACTCCAATTAATACACTTTTTGGGTTTTTAACGATTCTTAAAAAATCTGATATCGTAATGTTTAGAGCAACTCCAAACATAATCACCGCGAGTGTAAGATTTAGAAAGAATAAACTTTCTGAATCAAAATTTAAAATTATAGCATCTAACTCTTGTTGCATTTAGATTTTAAAATTAGTAAAATATAATAAGTAAATTATATTTATTTAACTTGTAGATTAGGATTTAAACTTTAGTTGTTAGGCTCTTGAAAAATACGAAACTAAAACCAATACAAAGCATTAAATGAAAAGGGAACAACCCAAAGTCACCACCCTGATCTCCAACAATAAATGCACTATACATCCCAAAGGCAAAATAAATTGCCAGCAAACCTTCAATAATTACATTGGGTGAAATATTTTTTGAAATGTATTTGTTTTTTTTCCAAGCACCTTTCAAAGTTTGAGTATTAAATTTCGGAGTTCTAATAAACTCACTTTTTTTACCAAAGTGTCCTTCTAAAACAGCTATGGAATTATGAAACGAGAATCCCATTGCAACAGTGAAAAACATAAAAAATAATCCAATATATTTTATAAATTGTTTAAAGCCTTCTCCGTAAATACTTTTAAAAGAATACCAATAGCAGATAAAGAAAATAAGTGTGCTTATTACAAAAAAGCTCATCGCAAAAAAGTAATATTTTAGATGTTCATATTCATTTTTAATATAAAGCATAGGAATGCTTAATATTCCAACAATTAAAATATTTAAAAACATAGTACTATTAAGTAAATGAAGCAAACCATGCATTTTAGTTTTTTTAGATAGTTTCTTGTCTTTTAAAACCTTCCAAATTAATTTTTGAAAATTTTCCGCTCCTCCTTTGTTCCATCTAAATTGTTGTGACCTTGCTGCACTAATTACTAATGGAAGTTCCGCTGGAGTTTCAACATCGACTAAATATTTAAATTTCCAATTTTTTAGTTGTGCTCTATAACTTAAATCCAAATCTTCTGTTAAGGTATCTCCTTCCCAATTCCCTGCATCGAGGATGCATTTTTTTTTCCAAATACCCGCTGTTCCATTAAAATTAATAAAATGTCCCTTGCTATTTCTGCCAACTTGTTCTAGGGTGAAATGTGCGTCTAAAGCAAAAGCTTGAACCCTGGTTAATATGGAGAAATTTCTATTTAAATGTCCCCAACGAGTTTGAACAACTCCAATTTCTGAGTTTTTAAAAAAAGGAACGGTTAGCTGTAACCATTTTTTTTGAGGAATAAAATCAGCATCAAAAATTGCAATGAATTCTCCCTTGGCAATTTTTAAACCTTCTTTTAAAGCACCTGCTTTATAATTTTTTCTGTCTGATCTAGTGATATGTTGAATGTCTAAGCCAGTTTTTTGAAGCGTTTTTATTTGAATTGCAGTAGTTTCAAAAGATTCATCGGTAGAATCGTCTAACACCTGTATTTCTAATTTATCTTTTGGGTATTCTAATTCGGAAATATTAGTTAGTAACCTTTTCATTACATATAATTCGTTATAAACAGGAAGCTGTATGGTTACAAAAGGGATTTCTTCTTGTTTAGAAAAGTCGAATTTTTCGCTCTTTAAATTCTGTTTTTTTGTTTTTAAAAAATTAAATAACAAATTAAGTTGAGCCAAAGCGTAAAAGAAAATTAGTAGCAAGGCAATAGAATAAACAACAATAATAATGGTTTCTAAAATCATTTTTTAAATGAATACTTAAATATCCAATATAAAATATTAACACCAGCAAATATAGCGCCTTTTATAGTTCCTGAAACTTTTGAAACTCCTATTCTATTTTTATATTTTACAGGAATTTCTAAATATGAATAGTTGTTTTTTAAAGCTTTTAATTGCATCTCAACTGTCCATCCATAAGTTTTATCTTCCATTTTTAAGGCCAATAATTTATCGTATTTAATGGCCCTAAAAGGTCCTAAATCTGTAAATTTTGAATTAAAGAAAAGAGACATTAAAATTGTTGCTAACCAATTTCCAAAAATTTGTGGGCTTGTCATAGATCCCTGCTCTCTAAATTCTGAAACTCTTGCGCCAATTACAAAATCAATATTGTTATTTATAATAGGAGCTATTAATTTAGTTAGTTCTTCTGGATAATCACTAAAATCTCCATCTAAAAAAACAATAATGGCTGGTTTTTCTGAAAGGGTTTTTATATAATCCATACCTTTTAAACAAGCATAACCATACCCTCTTTTTAGTTCGGTTAGGACTTTAGCTCCTGCTTCTCGTGCATTTTTAGCAGTTTGATCTGAAGAATTATTATCGACTACAATAATTTCATCAACAATCGACGGAATGTCTTGAATGACTTTAACTATAGCGTTTTCCTCATTGTAAGCTGGAATGATGACCTTGATTGTTTTATTCAACTGTTTTTATATAGAAATTTTGAGTTCTTTTTGTTGCGCTGGAACGATATGCTTATCAAAATACCAGGAGGACCATTTTTCAAGAGATAAAAATAGTCCAACACCTAAAAATAAAATTATAACAATTAATAAAATAAAATTTTTTCGTTTGCTTTTCAAATCAATTGCGCATTGATTTTGTTTTTTCCTGAAAGAAAAAATACCATAAACACCTATACATAGTGCTATTCCTTTTAAAATCCAAGCTCCCATTCCAGAGCTTCCATCTTCTTTATAAAAAAAATCAGCAAATGATATAGCATAAACACCACCCATTATACCAAACATGAACAAAACAGCAGGTGCAACACAACATAAAATTCCTGCAACCGCTGCGCTGATTGAGTATTTTAAGCTCCATTTAATTAGATTTGGTTTTTTTTCAGTAGCCATAATTTTTTTTATGCAATCCAAAGTTAACTAATATGTTTTTAGAAAATGTTAAAACAACCACAAAGGAATTTAAACTAGTAAAAATAAATGGATGGAGTCTCTCCATTACTACTCTTAAAATTTAAGATTCTTCAAAATAAAAAAGATATTGAAATTTTAAAGTTTGAGCATGAGCTTTATAAGGCTTACATAGAGTTCTTATAATTAAACGAACAATTATTTCATAAACCACTTGTTAATTATCGCTCTCCAAGGTTTGAATTGTTAAAAAATTAATACCCCCATATTTCTCACAAAATATTAACTTAACTTCAAGTTATAAACTTTAATTTTTGATTAGTTTTGTCTCTTGATCTTTTTTTAATATTAATTTTAATCAATGAAGTTTTATTCAATTATAGCGCTGGTGATTTTCATCACTAATAGCTATTCTCAAGATATAAATACACCCATAAACAAGGCGCACAAAAAAGGTGATTTTTTTTTAAGTTGGGGCTATAATTGGTCTTGGTATTCAAATTCTGATATTAAATTTGAAGGAGAAAATTACAATTTTGAATTAAAAAGTGTAAAAGCAGCAGATAGACAAACCCCTTTTACTTTTGAAAATTATTTTCGATTTAATTCTATTACAATACCACAGTATAATTTAAGATTAGGATATTATTTTAAAAATAATTACAGTGTATCATTAGGTATTGATCACATGAAATATGTTGCTAGATCTGGTCAGCCTGTAAAGCTATCTGGAGAGATTGAAAACTCAGGGACCATCTATGACGGAGTTTATAATAATAAAACAGTTTTACTAGAAAAGTTTTTTTTGGAGTTTGAGCATACAGATGGTTTAAACTATATTAATGCAGAGATTAGGAGATTTGATGATTTATTTACACTTCATAAAAGTATAAAAATGAACCTTTTTTATGGAACTGGTATTGGTTTTATATATCCTAAAACAAATTCTCTTTTACTAAATAACGATCGCTATGATCAATTTAATTTAGCCGGTTACGGTTTACATGCACTTTTTGGAGTTGGTTTTACATTTTTCGAACATTTAATTATAAAAACAGAACTGAAAGGTGGTTATATTAATATGCCAAATATTAGGACCACTTCTAATGAATCTGATAGTGCGAGCCAATCTTTCTTTTTTGGCCAATATAATTTTAGTATAGGTGGATCTTTTAATTTTTGTGAGAACAAACAGAAAAAAGAGAAACAATAAATTATTGTTTACTGAATTTACTTATCGAAATATCAATTTTTCAGATAAAGAACTATGGAATGAAGAATGGTTCGCTGGTGGATATTTGTGGAAATGGTTTATCGACCATGAAAAGTAGGAGGGTTTGATAATCATATGTTTACTCCCCAAAACAAACCTGCATAAAGTATCATAAGAGCTAATTATTTGACAAATAATTAAGAAGCAATATGTTTTTTGTAATAGTTATAAATATCTTCTGCGGATGCTCCCATCCAACGTTTTAAATAGATGGTCAAAAAATGATATTGCAGGGCCCAGATACCTCTTCGTTCATATAGTCTGGCTGAAGTAACAATTGATTTTTGAATTACCTTAAACTGATTTCTTTTATAAAGTTCATTAATCAAGATATTATCTTCATATATCATATAATTTTCATTAAAACCTCCAATTTCTTTAAATAATTCCTTGGTGATGTATTGACTTTGATCACCTCCGCGACATGCTCTCCATTGAAATTTTGTGAGCCAAGAAGCCAATCTTAACCACCAATGATGATGATTAAATTCCATTTTAAAACAACCAGCTAGATTCCCTTTTTTAACCTCGTTAATAATTAATTGGTCAAAACCATTGGGAGGGAAACTGTCGGCATGAAGAAAATATAAAATAGTTCCAGTAGCTTTTTGTTTACCCAAATTCATTTGGGTTGCCCTACCTCTTTCTGAAGACATTAAAATTACTTTATCATTCAATAAATTAAAATCTGAAACCATTTTAAAAGATTCATCTTTACTTCCTCCGTCAACAACAATTATCTCAGAAATATTAGTACTAGAAGAATTTTTAATTAAATACTGTAATAGTGAAACGATGGTTTTCGATTCATTTAATATTGGAATAATAATGGATATTTTATTCATTTAAATTCCAATCATAATCTTTATAAGATTTTTTAGCATTTTGTGAAATGGTAATTTCAGCATATTTATTTAAAAAATCTATTAATGAACCTTCATTTTTAAAATCTTTAGCAAACCACTTAAATATTTTAGATATTTCAATACTATTTTCAGTTAAATTATTTCGCATTGGATCTGCTAAAAACTCTTTTGTCGCACTATTTAATTTACTATCTAAATTAGAAACTTCAAAAGCTGCATTTTGTAATTTTGGGCAGGATACAGAGGCGCATACAATACCGAAGTGAATTCTAGGGTCATTCATTTTCCGAAGAATTTCATGTTCAATTTCATTTAAAGAAAACGTTTTATCTCCTAGGTTTATAAATTCAATATCCCAAGGGTTTTCTATATCTTTGATACTTGAAATTGGGTAGTTGTTTGTAATTAGTTGAATTGTAAATGCATTATACGCATTTATCCAATAAGCCATTTTTCCATCTTTAGACCAAGAATCATTAGGCATGTCTTTAGAAAGAGAAGTTAAATAGGATTTTAATTTTAGCTCATCCTTTTTAAAACCCTTATAATTTACATTTCCTTTTTCTGAAACATGTTGTTGAAGAAGAACATTCCAATCGGAATGATTAAAAACTTCCACTATTTCAACTTCAGAAACTGGTCGATTCAACTCCTTTTTATAAACGTCAATTGAATTGAAAACCAGTGCCATTGATAGCATTAAAATACTAAAACCCATAAAATTTATTCTTTCTTTATTGATTATTAAGTCGGAAAAATATAATCAATCTTAACATTAATAATTAATTAGCAGCAACCACCACCATCGTAATGAAAAGTAGATTCAGATATATGGATGTCATTTCTGTCTAAATCTTTTAATTGCCCTGCTGTTTTATCACATATGGCTATAGGCTGATTTTTTAATAAAACATGTCCTTTTTTATCATCGAAATAATCTTCCTTTCCATAATAGATAGCTGCTTTCCCAGTAAATATACATGGGCCATCAGGTAAGACAGGATCTTTAATTGCTGCTATTTCAATGCTTTCAATATAAATTAATTCTTTGGTAGGATAGCTTTTAGGATCTAAAATACGATACGGCTTGCGAGCCCTAATTTCAATGGTGCCAAAGCCAACATCGGTCAATGCTTTTATATATTCACTGATCGGTAAACTACCACTTAAACATAAGGCACGCAATCTATCATCATTTCTTAATTCATCGTTCATAGGTTGTTCGCACGTAGGATCACTCATTACTAACCTGCCATTTGGCTTTAAAACCCGATACATTTCTTCAATAGCACGTTTTAAATCTTCCGCTTTAAAAATATTAAATAAACAGTTTTGAGCAGCAACATCGATAGTATTGGTTGCAACTGTAAGGTTTAAGGCATCGCCCTTTTTTAAATCTACAAATTCACTTTTAAACCAAGGGTTTAATGCTTCTGCCTCTTTAAAGTTCTTCCTTGAGGCTTCTAGCATTTCATCCACTACATCGACTCCAATAACTCCTCCTTTTTGGCGAGAAAAGTAGGAGAACTGAAGTAGTTCCATACCGCCACCTACACCAACATATAGTATTTTAGGATTGTTTGTTAAATCGCGAGCATTTACAGTACTCCCGCAACCGTAATTCATCTCTTGCATTATTTTCGGTATTTTTAATCCAGGTAATTCCCAAATTGGATTGGTGGTGCAACACAAGCCAATATCGGGTGTCAATGCAGCATCTTTATATACGTCGTGAGTAGTTTGTAAATAGCTCATATTAAATTCTCTTTATAATTCTTTAATTAACTCTTTAAATAACAAGATCATATCGGGTTCTGCTTTTTCAGCAATTTCAATAATTTCTTGAATATTTACAGCTTTTAAGTTATCTGGGTCGCATTCATCGGTGATCACAGAAACTGCAGACACTGGTAAATTTAAATGATTTGCCACAATAATTTCTGGCACGGTGCTCATTCCAACAGCATCTGCTCCGATAATTCCTAAATAACGATATTCTGCACGTGTTTCTAATTGCGGGCCCATAACACTTGCGTAAACACCTTTTTGAATGGTAATATTATTTTGTTTAGCAATAACTTCTATTTTTTTATTCATGATTGCATCATAGGGTTGGTTTAAATCTACAAAACGATTTCCCATTTCTTCGATCCCTTTAAATGCGAGTGGGGAGCCTCCTTGTAAATTAATATGATCATCAATTAGCATAAGTTCCCCTTTATTATAACCTTTATTGATAGCTCCTGCTGCATTACTTACCAATAGTTTTTTAATGCCTAATTCATGCATTACTCTAATTGGGAATGTAACCTCATAGGCTGAATAACCTTCATATAAATGAAACCTACCTTGCATCACAACCACTTTTTTTCCTTCTAAAGTTCCATAAATTAACTTTCCTTGATGAAATTCAACAGTTGTAGTTGGAAAATTGGGAATTTGTTTATAGCTAGCAAAAGTTTCTTTATTTATTTCATCAACAAATTTACCTAGTCCTGTTCCTAATACTATCCCTATTTCAGGAGTGTCAAACCCTTTTTCTTTTAAATAAGCTACAGCTTCTTGTATGTGTTTTTTCATAGTATTTATGTTAATTATTTTTTTATTAAAAATTGATTAAAAACTTCCATGTTTTTAATATCGTCATATATGTCAATGTCATTTTTTTCAGATAATAAAACTACTACATTTTCTTTTAAATCTTCGATGGTATCATTGAATACAGTATCCGTTCCCCAATTTTTATTTTCAAATATATTTTTATTTAATTGCCTCATGCCTAATAAGTAATATCCGCCATCTTTAGCAGGACCTATAACATAAGAACTCGTTTTAAGAGAGATAAATGAATCTTCTATATCTTGTGAATTAAGTTCGTAAATATCACTTCCAACTATGACTATTTTTTGATATCCTTTTTTAAAAAGTAAATCAAATGCATTTTGCATTCGTTCTCCTAAATTCTTTCCGTTTTGTAATTCTTTTTTAAAAATGGATGGATTCCAAGCATCATTTTTCTGAATATTTTCTGAATAAAAAACATATTTATTTGCATTTATTGTGGAGGTTATTTTAACAGTATGATGGATTAATAATTTATAAATCTCCAGGGCCGATTGATTTCCTATAGTGGCGGCAAGACGTGTTTTTACCTTTCCAAGTTCTGGGTTGCGAGTAAAAATTATTAATGCATTTTTTGATGCTGTCATATTAATAAATAGGGTTTCCATTTAATAACCACCGACTCCATTGTTTAGAATATGTATGAATGTTATTGGTCTTTTGTTGGGTTGAATCGATCACCTTGTATTCTTTATTTTTCCATTCACAAATCCCACCATAAAGACTTTTAACATCTTTATAACCCGCTTTTTTAAGTTGAGCAGCTATCATTTCAGACCGTATTCCTAGAGTACAATAAATGACAATAGGAGTTTCTTTATTTTTGACAAACTTAAAAATATTTTCCATTGAAAAAACATCAAAACCAACTGAAATAGCAGATTCAATATGACTAACTTTATATTCTTGGAGTTCTCTACTGTCTAAAATTATTACTTCATTTTTGGATTGCTGCATCCTTAGTTCCGTTGCAGAAATATATGGAATATCACTTTTATGATGCTTTTTTAAAACTTCATTTAATGATTCTTGTGCAACACCAATTTGAATCACTAAAAAAAAAGCCAGTATGGATATTATTTTTAGTTTCATTTTATGAGATTCCTGCAGAGGCAGGAATAACAGTTCCTTGACAACTACTTCCAGCACCTGCAGTACATCCATAACAATGTTGTGAAGTAATTATAGTCCTATTGTTTAATACTTCTTCATTGTATTCTGAAATGTGTTTTACGGAACTTGCTACTTTAAGTTTTAACATCTGATTAAAATCACAATCGTATAAATAGCCATCCCAACTTACAGAAATTGTATTGGTACACATAACATTTTGAACCGCTGAAGGATTGTAGGCATCGACTAAACTATACATGTAATCTTCGTAATTTTCGGAGGCAATTAAATAATCTAAAAACCTTGAAACAGGTAGGTTAGTAATGGTAAATAAATTATGAAATTGTATGCCAAAATCTTCTAGAAGTGCATTTTTAAAATCCCTTTCCATACTCACTTGATCTCCTGGTAAAAAAGCGCCACTGGGATTGTAAACCAAATCAAGTTTTAGATTACTATTTGGCATTCCATATCCCAGCGAATTAAGATCCTGTAATGCTTTGATAGATTTATCAAAAACACCACTTCCTCTTTGTTTGTCTGTTTTGCCTCTTGTCCAATGTGGCATTGAACTTACTATATGGATGTTATACTTTTTGAAAAAATTAGGTAAATCGTAGTACTTCTTATTCGCCCTAATGATCGTTAAGTTACTACGAACTATAAAGTCTTTTATCCCAGTTTTTGAGGCTTCATCTACAAACCACCTAAAGTTTGGATTCATTTCGGGAGCACCACCCGTAAGATCTAACGTAGTGGCATTTGTGTTTTTTATAACCTCTAAACATTGTAACATAGTTTTCTTAGTCATAATTTCTTTGCGATCAGGTCCTGCGTCTACATGGCAATGTTCACAAACTTGGTTACACATATAACCTAAATTAATTTGGAGTACTTCTAGTTTTTTTGGACGCAATGGAAATTGACCAGTTTCTTCAATTTTTTTTGCAAAAGTAGGAAGTTCTTGATCACTAAAAATCCCATTAGATAGGATTTCTAAATGCCTCTGAGCATTTGCTAATTCTTTATTTTGTTTTTTAAGAGATTTTGTGTGCATTAGGATTAAAAGCTTGCTTTAAGCAATATTTTTTAGAAAATTAATAAATGGTTTAAGTCATAAACTAGTTTTACTTCTTACATGCTTAATTTATCATATTTATTCATCATTTGAACACCATGTACTAAGGTGGCACCACTTTCAATAGCAGCTCCTACATGAACGGCTTCCATCATCTCTTCTTTTGTGATTCCTTTTTGCAAACCATCTTTGGTGTAAGCATCTATACAATAAGGGCATTTAACCACGTGAGATACTGCTAAAGCGATTAATGATTTTTCACGAGCTGTAAGTGCTCCTTCTTCAAAAACTTTTCCGTAATAATCAAAAAATTTTGTTCCTAACTCCTCATTCCATTCCGTTATTTTTCCAAATTTTCGTAAATCTTTTGGGTCGTAATAAGTATTGTCTCCCATAATATTATGTATTCATATTTTATCTGTTTAGATATAGTTAAGATTCTATTTTTAAAGATGTGTTATACTCTGCATATTCTTGTATAATTAGATATAATATAATAGGTAAATTTTACAATAATATTAAAAGAAAAAATCAGCAAAACTTTTTTTAAATATATACTAAAGCGCTTAATTTCTTTTTCTGTCTTGTTATTTTCTTTTGTTTTTTTTATTTAGTTTTTGAAACTTATCAAACAAAATAAATAAAATAATCGAAATCAAAACTATTCCTAGTGAAATCAAATTAGATATAATTCCTCGATTTGATTCAAAACTCGTATGAGCAAAAACAGGTATAGGTGTTATTAGAAAAGACATGTATATGAGTGTTATTTTAATTTTCATTTTTTAATTTTCTTGTTTCTCTGATAGTTATTATTAACCCATACCAAGCAGGTATTAACGGAAGTGCTGCAGTGGCAACACCTGCAGTGTATTCCCATTCTCCGTATAGGATAAATGGAAAAATGAAATGTGCAAGTTCTGCAACCGTCATGCCAACAAAGAAAAATGTTAGAAAATAGTAACCTATTGACCAGCGCTTTATAATTAGAATAGCTCCAGTAACCCACATAGCAGGAGCAAAGAAACCAGCAAAAGTTAAAAAACTCTGCTGTGAAACTTCTCTACCGCTTAATTGAGTAGCTATTTGATTAAAACCAAAATAGTACTCTTCATAGACATGAATAATAAAAAAAACTACCGCTAACAAGTAAGGAATAATGACTTTTGATGTGTCAAAATTACATTTATATCCAGTTTTTAAATACAGAACGAATCCACCAGTGCCTGCACCTCCAATTACTATAGGACCTATCTCACCTAATAATAAGTAGGAAAATAAACAAAGGAATATTAAAAATATTCCTGGGCCAATTATATCTAAATGTTTCATGTTATTCTAATTTTTTGAAATTAAATTTAAAGGAGTCTTAACCAATCCATTTTTTTTTTAAATATAGCTAATTAGATTTAATAAATAGTTTATAGATAAGTTTAAAGAAGAATTTCTAATCGTTTTCTGTAACTTTGGCAACGAAATTGTTATTTTAAAATAAATAATTATTTTTTGACTGAAATACAAAAACATCGTCATTTTATTCTTCATAAACCATATGGTTATTTAAGTCAGTTTATAGTTAATGGAAAAAAGAAAAAGCGCCATAAACTATTAGGTAATTTATATGATTTTCCTGAAGGAACGATGGCTATTGGTAGGTTAGATAGAGACTCTGAAGGTCTATTAATATTAACCACAGATGGAAAAGTAAGTTATGAAGTATTAAGTAGTAAATATGAAAAAGAATACTACGTTCAAGTAGATGGAGTCATCACTAAGGAAGCGATTAAACAATTAACAAAAGGTGTTGAAATTGGTTTTGAAGGAAAGAAATACATTACAAAGTTTTGCAAAGCGTCATTAATTGAAGATCCAAAACATTTGTCAATTGAAAACAGACGAGTGCGAGACGAACGTCATGGGCCAGTAAGTTGGGCCTCGATAACATTAACCGAAGGGAAGTTTAGGCAAGTACGAAAAATGACTGCAGCAATAGGTTTTCCCACTTTACGATTAATAAGAGTAAGAATTGGTGAGGTAAAATTGACTATTAAAGTAGGTGAAGTATTAGAACTATTATAATAAAAAAACAAAAAACCCGAAACGGATGTTTCGGGTTTAAGTGGTGCCTCCAAGAATCGAACTAGGGACACATGGATTTTCAGTCCATTGCTCTACCAACTGAGCTAAGGCACCTGCTATTAAGCGATGGCAAATATAAACCTATTTTGCAATGTTCAAAGTAAAAAATGAAAAAAAAATATTTGTTTTCAAATGTTTTAATAATCAGTTAACAAAAGGGTATAAATACAAATTGTACCTTTGCTCTTTTACTAAAAAACAATGAATTTAATTATAGATGTAGGGAATACCCTTGTAAAACTAGCAGTATTTGATAACGAGATACTTACTATTAAAAGGAGTTGTGTAAAAGTTGATTTTATATCGACGCTAGAAGAACTTTCTAACACTTACCCTAAGATAAATGATGTAATAATTTCATCTGTTGGTGATTTTTCAGAAAAAGAGATTTTATTTATACAGAAGAAATATCAAACAATCATTCTAGATCATCAAACAAAAATTCCTTTTATTAATCAATATAAAACCCCAGAAACATTAGGCGTAGATCGTATTGCCTTAGTGAGTTCGGCTGCTATTCAATATCCAAAAGAAAATACACTTATCATTGATGTTGGGAGTTGTATTACCTATGATTTTTTAAATTCTAAAAATGAGTATTTAGGAGGTTCCATTTCGCCTGGCATTGATTTAAGATATCAAGCGCTACATAATTACACAGATAAGCTGCCTTTGTTAAAACCTAAAATTATTAAAAAAACTTTAGGGAATACCACAAAATCATCTATACACATAGGTGTGGTGCAGGGAGTTGTAAATGAAGTCGATGGTTTTATTACTAGGTATCAATTAAAGCACAAAGATTTAACAATTATTTTAACAGGAGGAGGGGCTCATTACTTGGTGGATAACTTAAAAAATGACATCTTTGCGAACTCTAATTTTTTATTGGAAGGATTAAACTACATATTACAAAATAACAAAACTCAATGTTAAAGCAAATTGTTTTTGCAGTAATGCTAATCGTATATGGGGTTTCTATAGCCCAAAATGGCACAACTTCCCCTTATTCATATTTTGGTATTGGTGAGGTAAAGTTTAAAGGAACTGCCGAAAATCGATCAATGGGTGGGTTAAATATTTTTTCAGATAGCATCCACTTAAATATTCAAAACCCTGCATCAGCTGCAAATTTAAGGTTAGTAAATTTCACTTCTGGAGGTAGTTATAAATATGTTAAACAGGAAAACGAAACAGCTTCACAATATGCGTCAGCAACTACGTTAGATTATTTAGCAATGGGAATTCCTATGGGTAAATTTGGCGCAATTTTTGGTATTTTGCCTTACACAGCTGTAGGGTATAAATTAGAATCTATTACCGATACTACAAATACACAGTACACGGGAACTGGAGGAATGAACAAGGTGTTTTTAGCCTTTGCCTATCAAGTAATTCCTAACTTTAATATAGGAATTGATGCAAATTACAATTTTGGAAATATAGAGAGAAAATCAATAATAGCTGAAGAAGGATTGTTATTAGGTACTAGAAAGAATGAAAAAGGTGATCTTTTAGGGTTTAATTTTAATTTTGGAGCTGAATATAAAACGATGATTTCTGAAGATTTACAATTAACCACTTCAGCTACATATTCCCCAGCAACTAAATTTGAAGTTCAAAGAGTTCAAAATATTACTAGTGTTTTAATTTCTTCTACCGGTGTAGTAATTCCGATTGATGACAGAGAAGAAAGGCTTGATGATATAGAAGTGACTTTCCCATCGCAGTTAACTATTGGAGCAGGTATTGGAAGTCCAAAAAAATGGTTTATTGGTGGACAATACACAAATTCTAAAACTAGTAATTATGATGATCCAACTTTAAATTTTGGGAGTGTAGAATTTATTGATGCAAATAAATTTAGAATTGGCGGTTTTTTTATCCCAAGATACACATCGTTCACAAATTACTGGTACAGAGCAATATATAGGTTAGGAGTGCGGTATGAAGAAACAGGAATTAATTTAAGAGGAGAAGATATAAATGAATATGGCATATCTTTTGGTATAGGATTACCTATCGGAAGGTTATTCTCCAATGTTAATGTTGGTTTTGAATTAGGTTCAAAGGGAACAACTAAAAATGGATTGGTTAAAGAAAACTTTTTTAATACCTTTATAAGCCTTTCATTAAATGATAAATGGTTTGAAAAAAGATATATTGATTAATAAATTAAAATTTGAAATGATAAAAATGAAAGTCACTTTACTCCTAACTCTTATAGTTATAGGATTTGGAAATAAAATGTTTGCACAAGCACCAAATGATTGCTATGAAACATTATCATTATTTGTAGAGCCTGCAAAGGCAAAAAATTATGTGGGAGCTCTTCCCTATTATGATAAAGTTATTAATGAATGTCCTAAGTTTAGTTTAGCTACCTATCAATACGGTGCAAAAATGTTTTCGTATTTTGTAAAAGAAGGCGATAAATCTAAGATTAATGATTTAATTAAATCTTATGAGGATCAAATGTCTTATTTCCCAACTAAAACAAAAAAAGGCAAAACACTTGCAAAAATTGCGCAAGTAAAATATAATAATTCAATAGGTACAAAAATGCAACAGTATTTAGCATTTGACAATGCTTATAAGGACGATGCAGCTACTTTTACAAGCCCTAAAAGTTTATATACTTACTTTTCGTTAGCGGTAGATTTACATGAATCCGGAGAAAAACCTATTGAGGATGTATTTGATTTATATGAAATCCTATTTTTAAAAATTGAAAATGAAAAAATTATACTAGCTACAAAGGCAACTGAATTATATGATAAACAAGAAGCTGGTGAGCAATTATCTACTAAAGAGGCTAAAAAATTAAAAGGTTACGGAACTAATTTAAATGCCTATGGAATGGTAACAAGCAGTCTTAAAGGTAAATTAGGAAAACTAGCAGATTGTGAAAACTTAGTTCCTTTATATTCAAAAGATTTTGAAGAAAATAAAGATGATATTGATTGGGTAAAGAAAGCAGCGAGCAGATTATCAGTTAAGGAATGTACAGAAGAGCCTTTGTTTTTAAAACTTGTTAAGCAATTAGATAATTTAGCGCCGACCTCAGAATCTAAATTATATCTAAGTCAATTAGAACGAAATAAAGGGAATATTTCAAAATCAATTGAATATTTGGAAGAATCTGCTGAAATGCAAAGTAATAACTCAAAAAAATCAAGAATTTACTTTAGAATTGCTGAATTAAAAAGGAATAAAGGTTCTTACCGTTCGGCAAGATCTTATTATAATAAATCATTAAAATACAATCCTTCTAACGGCAGATGTTATTTGAGAATTGCTCAAATGTATTCTAAGAGTTCTAATGATTGTGGTACTTCAGTTTTCGAAAAAAGAGCGGTTAATTGGTTAGCAGCAAATATGGCAGATAAAGCTGTAATTGTTGATGCTTCAATTAAATCTGAAGCAAGAGCAGCAGCTAATAGTTATAGACAAAGAGCTCCTAGTAAAAGTGATATCTTTACTGATGGAATGGCTGGTAAAACTATTAGTTTTAATTGCTGGATTGGGGGAAGTGTAAAAGTGCCTAACTTATAATGGATTGACCTATTAAAATATGAGTATATTTAAATATATGTTTAAAAGCGTAATGATAATATTAGCTATCATTGCGTTTTTTTCTTGTGAAGGAAACTATAAAAATATACAGAAAATGAATTTAAAAGATGATGAACCCGTTGCTGTAGGAAAAACGATTAACTTAAAATTTACAGATTCTGGTAAAGTAACAGTTAATTTAATTGCACCTTTATTAAAGGATTATTCAAATTTTAAATTTCCGTATCGAGAATTTCCTGAAGGAATTACCTTGTATTTTTGGGACGAAGATGAAAAAAGCACTGTGACATCAGATTATGCTGTAGAATATAAATCAACTGGTTTGGTAGATTTAAGGGGGAATGTTACTATTACAACCTCTGATAGCACTATTGTAAATGCGAATCAATTATATTGGGATCAAATAAATAAATGGATTTTCACCAATCAATCGTATCAAATAAAATTTGCCGATGGTTCCTATAATGATGGTTCACAATTTGATTCCAATCAAGAATTTACAACTTTTCTTTCTAGAAAAAATCAAGGAGTACAATTAATAGATAAAAACGAAACAATTAATGGGAAATAAATTATACCTTCTTTTTGAGTACTTATATATAATAATGGCTTTATTTTCTATTTATGTAGCAATTACCGAATGGGGAACAGATAGAAATCGCGCCTATTTATTTATATTTTTTGCTGTTGTTGCACTTGGCATGTTTTTTTTCAAGAGAAAATTTAGAAAAAAAATTGAGAACAGTAATAAGCAAGAATAGTTTTAAATCATAAATACACTATTTTTGTATATATACATATATTGTTACGATGGATTATAGCATTATTATGATTTTAAGCATGTTGATTTTATCTGCCTTTTTTTCGGGTATGGAAATCGCCTATGTATCTTCTAATAAAGTTCATATTGCTATTGAAAAACAACAAGATGGATTTTTATCAAAAATTCTTCAGAAAATAACAAAACGCCCTTCTAAGTTTATTGCAACCATGCTAATTGGAAATAACATTGCTTTGGTTATTTATGGGTTTTTTATGGGAGATTTGTTAATGGGTTATATAGCTACTTATCTAACTATTGAGCCTAATGGTTTTTTGGCATTATTTATTCAAACTATAGTTTCTACAGTTGTTATCTTGCTAACTGCTGAGTTTTTACCAAAAGTTTTTTTTCAGATATATGCTAATAATTTAGTCAAGTTTTTTGCCTTACCTGTTTATTTTTTCTACATAATATTTTCAATAATTTCTGAATTTGTTATTTGGATAACAGACAAATTATTAAAATTAGTATTTAAAACCGATGGTGACGAAGTGCAATTAAGTTTTAGCAAGGTTGAGTTAGGAAATTATATTTCTGAACAAATGGAAACTGTTAAAACGGAAGATGAAGTTGATAGTGAAATACAAATATTTCAAAACGCATTGGATTTTTCAGAAGTAAAATCAAGAGAGGTATTAATTCCAAGAACCGAAGTTATTGCAGTAACTATTGATATGTCTCCAAAAGAACTAAGTGAACTTTTTATAAAAACAGGGCTTTCTAAAATTTTAGTTTACAATAAAAATATTGATAATATTTTAGGCTATGTTCATTCTTTTGAGTTGTTTAAGAAACCAACTACTATAAAAAGTGTTTTAATACCAGTAGTATTTGTGCCAGAAACGATGCTTATAAAAGAAGTGTTGAATATTCTTACTAAAAAAAGTAAAAGTATTGCGGTGGTGATTGATGAATATGGAGGTACTTCAGGTATCCTTACAGTTGAAGACATTGTAGAAGAGTTGTTTGGAGAAATTGAAGACGAACACGATAAACTAGTGCTTATAGAAAAAGTAGTAAATGATGGTATATATCTGTTTTCTGCTAGATTGGATGTAGATTATATAAATGAAACCTATAAATTAAACCTTCCGGAAAATGAAAATTATGAAACTTTAGGAGGAATGATTGTTAGTTTTACTGAAGATATTCCAAAGAAAGATGAAGTGATTGTACTTCAGGATTATACATTTAATATTTTAGAAGTTTCTAACACAAAACTCGAACTAGTAGAAGTAAAATACACTCCTGTTGATTAGAATTTTCAATTTTCCTTCATTTTTTCAATTTAACCTTTTTATTACTGTAGGAAAATAGTATTTTCGCCCACTGAAATAACCGAAACTAACTCTTTATTTTAAACATTTTTTAATAAAGTTATTATGTTTAATAAAGATTAACTAACCTTTTTAAATTTAATTATTAATAATAAAAGGTAAAATAAGAATTAAAAATGGCAATTTTAAACAATATTAGAAAACACGGAATATTCCTAATTATTATAATAGCATTAGCGCTTTTTTCTTTTGTGTTAAGTGGAGTGATAGGAAACGGTAATACGGCTACTAAAGGCGAGAGTGTTGTAGCAACAATTGATGGTGTAGATTTACCTCGTGAAGATTTCATGAAAAAGGTAGAAGTAGTTCAACGTTCTTTGGGACCAAACTCTCTTGTAAACCAGGCAATGAATATTGTATGGAATAGAGAGTTAAGACGTGTTATTTTAGAAGAACAATATGAATCTTTAGGACTTACTGCTGAAAAAGCTCAGATTAGTAATTCATTAAAAACTGCATTAACTTCTAACCCAGCTTTTCAAAATGAATTAGGAGCGTTTAGTGATTTAAAAATGCAAGAATACATTGCTAGTATAAAAGCTGCTTCAGAAACAGGAAATAATCAAGCTTATTCAGCTTGGTTAGATTTTGAAAATAACACCGTTAATACCATATTGGAAAAAAATTACTTTAATTTAATTAAAGGTGGTTTAATTACTACACTTGCTGAAGGCAAACAAGAATATCATTTTCAAAATAATAATATTGATATAGAGTTTTTGCAAATACCTTATTCGAATATTGCAGATTATGATGTGCCTGTAACAGATAAAGAAATTAAAACATATGTAAAAGCGCATTCAAAAGATTATGAAGTAGATCCCCAAGTTGATATACAATATGTGTCATTTTTAGAAAATCCTTCAGAAGAGGATGACGAGATTGCTAAATTAGAGATCTCAAAGTTAATTACTGATTTTGCTACTACTGATGACATTTCGGAATTTGTAAATGCTAATTCAGATATTACTTATTCAGATAGATGGTATTTAAAAAATGATCTTCCTGTTGAAATCGCAGATGATATTATGGCTCAAAATTTAAATGAAATTTATGGACCCTATAAGGATAATGAAACTTACAATATAGCTAGAGTTTTTGAAACAACCCAAATGGCTGACTCTGCAAAAGCAAAACATATATTAATAAGATTTTCTGGCTTATCTACGGCACCTCAAGATGTAATAAGAACAAAAGAAAACGCAAAAAAATTAGCTGATAGTATTTTAAGAGTCATCAAAAGAAACCCCAATAAATTTGATACTTTAGCTACTGAATTTTCTGAAGACCTTTCAAATAAGGATAAAGGCGGAGATTTAGGGTATTTTTCGCCAGGAAGAATGGTAAAGCCTTTTAATGATTATATTTTTGAAAACAAAACTGGAGATATAGGGGTAGTAGAAACAAATTATGGATTTCACGTTATAGAAATTGATGATCAAAAAAACATTCAAGAAGCTATTAAAGTTGCGCTAATCGTTAAGAAGATTGAAGCTTCAGAAAAAACAATTAATGACGTATTCTCTAAAGCAACAAAATTTGAAATTACCGCAAAGAATGTTGATTTTAGTGAATTAGCAAAAGAAGAAGGATTATCAGTAAGTCCTGTAAATAAAATTGGAGAATTGGACGCTAATATTCCAGGTGTTGGAGAAAACAGAAGTATTGTTACTTGGGCATTTAATAAAGACACTAATATTGGTGATATAAAGCGTGTAAATACAACTAATGGGTATGTAATTGCGCAACTTACAAGAAGAAATCCTAAAGGGTTAAAAAGTATAGCGGAGGCTTCTGCAACAGTTACGCCAATTTTGCGTAACGAGAAAAAAGCTAAACTTATAAGAGCTTCTATTTTCAGTATTGATATTAAAGAAGTTGCAAGCAGTCAAAACCTTTCAACAAAAACAGTAAATGCTATTACAATGGCAAATCCAACAATAGCAGGTGCAGGTACTGAACCTAAAGTAGTTGGAACTGCATTTGGATTGAAGCTAGGAGAAACTTCAAAATTGATAGATGGTGTTAAAGGTGTATTTATGGTTAAAGTTAAAGCGGTAAATAATGCGCCAGATTTACAAAATTATTCAGCATTCGCAAATCAATTAAATAATAGTTCTGCTGCATCTATTGATACAAATGCTTTTAATGCATTGAGAAATAAAGCAGATATTGAAGACAATAGAGCAACGTTCTATTAATAATAGATTTTTTTATAGTATCATTTCTTTAAAAGAAAGAATTGTTTTAAATCCTTTTTCTCTAAAATAATTCCAGTTTTTTTGACTACCAGTAGCTAAAATAAAATCACCACCCCAGGCTCCTAAACTTTTAATACTACCATTATAATCATTAAACAATAATTCTTTAACCGTCTTTTGCTGAATTATTGTTGAAATTAGTTGTTCGTGTTCATCAATTACTAATTCAAACTCTAAAAGCGATTGACAATGACAAATAGTTTTAGTCAGTTCATTAATTCTTCCAATAACTTCTTGATTGTTGTTCTTTAATTTTTGATATTTAAAAATCCCATTCCTACTATTTTGTTTTTTATTTAAGTGTACAAAAAAGATCTGATTGGTAAAACCCCAATTAATTGAAAGTTCTGTTATATGGTATTCATTTAGAGCTTTAGCGTATAAAATAGGAGCGTTTCTTTGCGCGGCAGCAATGTCATAGCCACTTCCTCCAAAAGTTGCATCTAATAGCTGAAAAGGATCAACATTTGTCCATTTTGAAATATTGCTAATTAAAGTAGAAGAGCTGCCTAATCCCCAATTTCTAGCAAAATCTAGTTTAGTAATAATACAGTATCCATTTGTTTCATTTAGAAATTTAGGATTTAATTTTTTAACTTCTCTTAATATGGAAATTAATCGATCTTTTTCATCGCCAATCTTATTTTGAGGTAATTCTATTTCGTTTATTAAAAATTCGCAGTGCAGCCAAATTTCATCATTACAATTAAAGCTTTTCCATATTATTTTGGGCTCATTAATTTTTGTTACCGACATAGATTGTCCGAATTTAGTTGGAAAAGCCAAAGCATTTGCCCCATCAAGAACTAAGTATTCACCTGTAAATAATAATTTTCCGTTGCTGTAATATTTTTGATTCAAAATTATTTTCTTAGTTGTTTAATGAAATTAGCTACAGAACTATGAGTGACCGTATGGTAGTTAAAATAGTCGACAGCTTTTACTGTCTCTACTTGACTTACATTTAAATTATTTAAAATATTAGCCAAATGCATTTTCATATGTCCTTTTTGAATTCCCGTAGTAACTAAGGAACGTAATGCTGCAAAATTTTGTGCTAAACCAGCTGCCGCTATAATTTGCATTAATTTTTTTGCAGATGGTTTTTGTAATAAAGAAAGACCAAAGTTCACTAATGGATGTAAAGCTGTTAAACCTCCAATGGTACCTATAGATAAAGGAATTTCTATAGAAAAAATAAAATCACCATTCTCTATTTTAGCATCCGTTAAACTTGTGTAATTACCATCTTTTGATGCGTATGCGTGTATGCCTGCTTCAACAGATCTAAAATCATTTCCTGTAGCTAATATTACAGCATCGATTCCGTTCATAATTCCTTTATTATGAGTAACCGCTCTTCTTTTATCTACTTTTGCGATTTCAACTGCTCTAACGAATTTTGATGCAAATGTTTTGCCATCCATTCCATTTGCGGACATTTTTTCAACTGGGCAGCTTACTTGAGCCCTAACCAAACATTCAGGGACGTAATTAGAAAGTATGCTCATCACTACTTCTGGAAACTCATTTTTTAAAATAAAATCAGCATGCAATTTCGATGTGCTTTCTAAAGTTTTAGCGATTTCCTCCAAACAAGTATTAATAAAATTAGCACCCATTGCATCATTGGTTTCAAAAGTGCAATGAAGCTTATAATAACCTTCAAGAGAATCAGTAGCGTTTATAAGAACGATGTCTAATAAACCTCCACCACGTTTTTTCATGTTTTTTTCAATTTCTGAAATACTAGTTATTAAAGTAGGTTTTGTTTCTAAAAAAAAAGTTTGAATTGCCACATCATCGCCGTAAAAATTGATATGAATTTGACCGTTTTTTGTGCTTGAGATCACTTCTGTTTGAAAACCTCCTCTTTCTAACCAGTATTTTGCAGTATTACTTGCGGCAGCAACAACGGAGCTTTCTTCAATGACCATTGGTATAGCAAATAACGCTCCATTAATTAAAAAGTTAGGAGCTATTGCAAATGGCAAATAATAATTACTTATGGTGTTTTCTATAAAACCATCATGTAGTTTTTGGAGCTTTTTATCATTATTCCAATATTGTTTTAAAACATTTTTTGAATCAGAGTCATTGTTGAGGTAAGAGGAGACTAACCAATCAATTTTCTCGTCTTTTGTTTTTTTTGAAAATCCCGAAACAGGTTGTAACATAATTTGAAATTTATAAAAAACAAATATAGTATTTAAAACGACCTCTTTTTATTTTTCTTCTTGACCAATAGTATCTATTTAATAAAAAAAACAAGGTAAATTCGTTAAATTTTAGTAAACTTGGCAAATCAAAAAAATAAGATAAATATATGTCAACAACTACACTTCAACCACATCAAAAAGAATTATTTGGACATCCAATAGGGTTATTTGTACTCTTTTTTACAGAAATGTGGGAACGTTTTTCTTATTATGGGATGAGAGCTATTCTTGTATTATACTTAATTTCTCAGACAGATGTTGTCAATGCAGGATTAGGATGGACAAATAGAGAAGCTTTAGCATTATACGGTTGGTATACCATGATGGTCTATGTGATGTCTATTCCTGGTGGAATAATTGCGGATAAGTTGTTAGGACAAAAAAAATCAGTACTTGTAGGAGGAATATTATTACTATTCGGACACAGCATTCTAGCAATTGAAGCAATGTGGGCATTTTATACAGGACTAGTTTTAATTGTTTGTGGAGTAGGAATGCTAAAACCCAATATTTCAACTATGGTAGGTGGCCTTTATAAAAAAGGAGACATTAGAAGGGATAAAGGATTTACTATTTTTTATATAGGTATTAATGTAGGAGCATTTTTGTCTAGTTTGATTGTAGGATATGTTGGAGAAGTGTACGGTTGGCATTATGGTTTTGGACTTGCAGGAATAGGAATGTTTCTAGGAATTTTACAATATGTTCTTGGACAGAAATATTTAAAAGAAGTAGGAAACTTTTTAGGAGATTCTCAAAATGACCAAGAAAAAGCACTCTTAAAAAAACCATTAACTAAAATTGAAAAAGATAGAGTTCTAGTTTTAATGATTTCATTTTTATTAGTAATTGTATTTTGGGGAGCCTTTGAACAAGCTGGGGGCTTAATGAATATTTTCACCATGGAAAAGACCGATAGAATGTTAATGGGTTGGCAAATTCCAGCATCTTGGTTTCAATCATTAAATGCTATGTTCATTATATTCCTTGGGACTACAGTAGCAACATATTGGGCAAATAGAAAATTAAAAGGAAAAGTATCTACTTCATTATATAAAATGATCATAGGATTAATAATTATGGGAACTGGTTTCTTTTTTATGACTGGAGCAACAGCTCAGCTTGAATCTACAGGAACTTCAGCAATGTATTGGTTAGTATTGGCTTATTTGTTTCATACTATTGGTGAATTATGCTTGTCTCCAGTGGCATTATCATTTATTACAAAATTAGCACCTATAAAATATGCGTCTATTATGATGGGTGTTTATTTTGCAATGACAGGGTTTGGAAGTAAGCTTGCTGGATTATTAGGAGAATGGTCTGAAAGTCTTGGCGCATTTGCAATATTTACTGGGATTGCAGTCTTTTGTGTAATATTCGGTATTTTAATGTTAATGATAAGAAAAAAATTAGAAATCCTTACGCATGGAGTTGAAGATGAAGAAATAGAAATGCATTACGATGAAGATGAAGGATTCGAATTGGCAGATAAACAATAATCAATTTAGGCTTACTTGCGATGTTAGGCTTTTGTAATTAATATAAATTTTAAAATTAAATTAAATGGATGTAGCGAAGTTTAAATTTGAAGGTTCAGAAATGAATCAGAAATTATTAATGGGACATCCAAGTGGATTGTTCGTTTTGTTTTTTACCGAAATGTGGGAACGTTTTTCTTATTATGGAATGCGTGCTTTATTGGTGTTATTTTTAACTTCTGCTTTATTAGACGGCGGTTGGGCTTGGTCTAGAGAAGAAGCTCTAGGTCTATATGGTACCTATACCATGTTGGTTTATTTTTCTCCAATATTAGGAGGTTTAATAGCTGATAAGTTTATGGGATATAGATATGCTGTGGCTCTTGGTGCTTTAATTATGACCTTAGGTCATGCTTCTATGGCAATGGATACGCCTTGGAGTTTATATTTAGGAATCGGTTGTTTGGTAGCTGGTAATGGTTTATTTAAGCCGAATATTACTTCAATTATTAACGGTGTATACATCAATGCTCAGGATAAAAAAGATGGAGCTTTTACCATATTTTATATGGGTGTAAATGCAGGAGCTTTTTTAGGTATTATGCTATGTGGTTATATTGGTGAAACAGTTGGATGGCACTGGGGGTTTGGTTTAGCTGGAGTCTTTATGTTTTTAGGAATGTTGCAATTTTGGTTTGCTCAAGGAATTTTTGGAAATGTAGGTTTACCGCCTACAAAAAAAGTAGATGTACCGGATGCTGTTGAAGATACAAAAGAGGAAGCCGCTGCTAAAGTAGTATCAAATAAAGTACAACGTGACAGGTATACCGTAGTTGGTATTTTGGCTGTTTTCACTGTTTTCTTTTGGGCTGCTTTTGAGCAGGCTGGTGGATCGATGACTATTTTTGCTGCAGATTATACAAATAGAGTATTAGAAGGTGATTCTGCATTTATATTTAGAATTGCAAATACATTACTAACTGTAGTTCCATTAATAATTATTACCTATGTATTGTTGCAGCTATTTAAAATTACATTTAAAAAATATGCCTTATCAAATACATTTTTAGGATTGAGTTTCCTTATCATATGGATTTTAGTTTTATGGATGTTATATACTCAATTTAATGAAGAATCAACAGAAATTCCAGCTTCATGGTTTGGTATTTTAAATTCATTTTACATCATTGCTTTTGCTCCTTTATTTTCTAAAATATGGGAAAGTAAATTCAATCCACCTGCAACAGTTAAATTTGGGGTAGGATTAATATTACTAGGATTAGGTTTTGGAATATTAGCTTACGGATCTGCAAGTATTCCTCAAGGCGCACAGACAGCATCTGTTAGTGTAATTTGGTTAATTTTAGCATATTTATTGCATACATTAGGAGAGCTTAGTTTATCTCCTGTTGGATTATCGTATGTTTCTAAATTAGTTCCAGCTACAAAAATTGGTATGATGTTTGGTCTTTGGTATATAGCTATTGGACTTGGTAATAAAGCAGCTGGTTCTATGGGTGGAATGATTGACACTATTACTTCGGAATATTCCATGAGCACATTCTTTTTATTATTTACATTTATACCGATACTTGCAGGTCTAATTGTTATGAGTTTAACCCCAATAGTTAAAAAATTAATGCATGGAGTTAGGTAATTAAACAAAATGCCAACATAAATAACAATAAACGCCCCTTTTGGGGCGTTTTTAAAGTAATGAAAGGCTTATAATATATTTAAAAATGAAAAACTTATTACTTATTGCTTTTATATTCTCCGGAAGTCTTCAGTTACATGCCCAAAATAAAATTCAGTGGATGTCTATGAATGATGCTTTAGAAGCTCAAAAAGAAACTCCAAAGAAAATATTTATGGATGTATATACCGATTGGTGTGGGCCTTGTAAATTATTGGATAAAAATACTTTTGGGAATAAAGATGTTATCAAATTTGTGAACGAAAATTACTATTCAGTTAAGTTTAACGCAGAAGGTACCGAAGAGATCATGTATCAAGATTTTAACTATACCAATCCAAACTATCAAGAAGGAAGAAAAGGTAGAAATTCACAGCACTTTTTAGCAAATGCATTAAAAATTTCAGGCTATCCTACGATTGTTTTTTTTGCAGAAAATGGTGATTTAATTCAACCTGTAGTTGGTTATAAAACCCCGAAACAACTAGAGTTATATTTAAAGATGATTGCCAATGATGATTATAAAAAGTTAACAACTAGCGAATCATGGCAAGAATATCAAAAGAATTTTAAAAATACTTTTAAATAGTTTTAGCTTACAATATTTAAAACTTTTTTATTTAGTATACGTTGATTGTTTTTCTATATAAACAAGTCTTTATTCTATTAGCTACTTTTGCTGAGACTCTGCTCTAAGCGACCTCGTTTCTTTTACCAGTATTCATTACTTCAAAATATAAGCTCCATCAGTTCCTGTGAAATGAAAAGCAATATTTTTTTCATTACAGCTTTTTTTCCAACGGTTTACATATGATTTGTAATTGTTTCCATCTGCAATTATCATTTTAGGTTGAAGACGGTCTAGCATCCTATTTAAATTAACTTTTGGGCTATAGGTTAAAAGAACAATATCGATTTTATAACTATTAGGATATACTCCTAAGCTATCTAGTATTAAAATTAATTTTTCATTGTATTTAAATACCTGTGGGAGTTTTATTTCTGAATATTCTATTATTCCATTGGCTATTTTATAAGCTTTAATAGGATATGAATTACTGATGTTTAAAGTAGCATCAGATTTATATAAATGTAAAATAGAACTATTTTTATTTCCAATAATGCTCTGTCTATTTTTATGAAATACAATTAATTCATTTTTAGAATTTGAATAGTTATCAAAAATAGAAACACTAAATAAAATAGAGAGACCAACTGCAAAAAAAAGATTGCTTTTTCGGTTTTGGTAGTCCCAAAATAGTATAATAGAAATGATAAGTAAATAACTTGCAAAGATTTTAGATAGGCTAAAAGTTATGTTTTGAAATAAAAATAATTCTTGATTTGCAATCCAATGAATACAAGAATTCATCAATTTTATTAAAAAGTTATAGGATAAAGCGAACCAGTCTGGGAGTATATTGAACATTGATAAAAATATCAATATAATCCCACCCCCTAATAATATTCCTAAAAAAGGTAATATGATTAAGTTGGTTATAAAAAACAATCCAGGAAATTGATGAAAATAATAGATACTCAAGGGAATAATTCCTAGTTGAGCAGCTAGTGTTACTGTAAAAATGTCCCAAATTTTCTTAACAAAATAATTTTTAGGGTAATAGATTTTATTAAATAACGGTAACAACCAAAGAATAAAGAAAACTGCTAAATAACTAAGTTGAAAGCCTACATAAAATAACCATAAAGGGTTAATAATAAGCAATATAAAATAAGAAAGAAATAGGGTATTAATACCATTTGTTTCCCGATTGATGGCTTTTGCAAAGGCAAAAAATGAAAACATAGTTACCGCCCTTATTACAGAAGGTGATAAACCTGTTAAAAATGCAAATCCCCATAGGCTTATTACCATGATGATAGAAATGATTAATTCATTTTTAAATAGATTTTTAAAAGGCCTTAAAAGCGCTATTAATATAAAGTATATAATTCCTACGTGAATTCCTGAAACGGCTAAAATATGTATAGCTCCTGCAGCTGAGTAGTCATTATATAGTTGTTTGTTGATGTCTTTTTTTTGACCAAGAATTAATGCTTGTACGATCGCTATTACATTGGGAGTCAATGGGCTTTTTTTTAGTTTTTGTATAAGGTAACTCCTAACCTTATCTGCCTGTCCACGTAATGTTGGATTGCCTTTTGATTGGTTTAAAATGGTTCGTTGACTACTATGAACCTGGTTATAAATTCCCAGTGATTTCATATAGGCGGAATAATCAAATTGATGAGGGTTTAATGGAGCAGAAATTTTTTTAAGTTTTGAAGAAATCAATAATAGGTCATCAATATTAAACATTTTTTCAAAAGAATCTCTTTTAATATTTAATAGTATTTTTCCATCAAAATAGTTATTGTTAATGGCAATAACCTCAGTAATATATTTTGAATTATAAGTGTCGCTTTTTAATACTTCTTTTATTTTTAATTGAAGAATGTTTTCTTTTAAATCCATTGAATCATTTTGAGAATAATGATTATTTTGAAATTCTGGTAGATTAATTTGATAGGTTATAGCGCCTAATAAGAAAATACAAGCATAGGTGACAATACCAAAATAGATAGTTTGAAATAAGTGTTCTTTACTAATAAACCCTATTATTAAAAGACCTATATATAATGATATAGCTAAATAAAAGTATAATGTGTTTGGATAGAAGTGAGCAATTATAATACCTGCCGTTAAAAAGAAAGCAAATTTTATTACAGAAAAATTTATAAATTTCATTTCAATTAAAATTAAGGATCACTTAAAAATAATTGAGGAGTATTATAAATATACTATATTTTTTTGGAATCAATTAGAAAGCTACAAAACTCCTCTTGCTTTTGCACAAGTATATTTTCAAAATAAGGAGTTGATATTAAATTTTAAGGATGTAGTAGTTTAACTAAAAAAGGGTTATTTTTATTTTTTTGCAGCTTCAATAATTAGTTGAGCAGTTTTTTTACTTGCTCCAATGCCTCCTAATTTTTTTTCTAAATCATAATAGGCTATAAATAAAGCTGCTCTATTGGAATCAATTAAAATTTTAGAGAGTTCTTCTTTAAGTCGCTTTTTATTAAAATCAGATTGTATTAATTCGGTTACTACTTCGTTATCCAAAATAAGATTTACCAATGAAATGTATTTTAATTTGATAATTCGTTTTGCAATTTCATAAGATATTTGATTTCCTTTATAACAAACCACTTGCGGAACTTTAAACAAAGCAGTTTCTAAAGTAGCGGTTCCAGATGTAACCAAGGCTGCATAAGAAAGACTTAATAAATCATAGGTTTTATTTAGTAATAAATGAACGTTTTGGTTTTTAATAAAGGCTTGATAAAAACTTTCATCTTGACTTGGAGCGCCAGCTATTACAAATTGATAATCTTTAAAACCTTCAACTATACTTAACATTACTTCTAGCATTTTTGAAATTTCCTGTTTTCTACTACCAGGAAGTATGGCTATAATTGGCCGTTGATCCAATCCATTTTCTTTTCTAAAAGTAGCGCCGGTAACTTGTTGTTTGTTTGAAATTTCATCAATTAAAGGATGCCCAACAAAGTGAACAGGAAATTGATGTTTGTCTTCATAGAAAGGTTTTTCAAATGGCAAGATTACATACATAGCATTAACATCTCGTTTTATATCTTTAATTCGACCTTCTTTCCATGCCCAAATTTGAGGTGAAATATAATAGTGAGTTTTGATTCCTTTTTTCTTCGCCCATTTAGCGATTCGCATGTTAAATCCGGGGTAATCTATAAAAATTAGTACATCGGGTTGAAATGCATCGATGTTTTTTTTACATAAAGTGATGTTTTTAAGAATGGTTCTTAAATTGAACAATACTTCAATAAAACCCATAAAAGCTAAATCGCGATAGTGCTTCACTAAAGTTCCTCCAGCTTGTTGCATTAAATCACCTCCCCAATAATGAATGGTGGCATCTAAATCTTGTTGATAAAGAGCTTTCATTAAATTAGCTCCGTGTAAATCACCTGAAGCTTCTCCAGCTATGATATAATATTTCATGTGTTTGTTATTACTTTTTTATGGTCACATGCAGTTCGCTATTCGTCATTTCTTTGAGCTTAAAAAATGGTAACATGCTCGTTTCATATTAATAAAACTTGGCAATAAGTATTACTATTGCACTAATCACTGTAGCAAGTACAACACCTCTTGCTCTATAAATTTGATTTTTTTTAATAAAAATAAAGAAAACAAATAAATTTAAAAGAGCACCTAATGCGATGATATTTCCTAATACATCTTTTGTTAAAGCATGTTGAATTGTTTCTTCTAAATTATAAGTTGAAAAAAAATAAATATACAAATAACTGCCTGCGATATTAGCAAGGAGTCCAATAATCAAACCAATAAATACTTCTTTTTTTAAAGTTCCCAATTGTTTATGTCTTTTATTGCGTGATGTGCTGTTAAATCGTATTGCGTAGGTGTTACTGACACATAACCGTTTTCAAGCGCCCATTCATCGGTGTCTTCTCCCTTGTCATTATTGACAAATGTACCAGTAAGCCAATAATAATCTCTACCGAGTGGGTTGGTTCTTTTATCAAATTTTTCTTCCCAATGACCATTCGCTTGCCTGCATATCTTTATTCCTTTTATTTTATTTTCTGAAAGCTTAGGAATATTAACATTCAAAACTACACCATTAGGCATTTTGTTAGATAAACATTGTGAAACGATACTTTTGATAAATTTTTCGGAAGGTTTAAAATCTGCTTCTATTGAGTAATCCAATAAAGAAAATCCAATGGCTGCTATCCCTTGAGTTCCTGCTTCAACAGCAGCGCTCATAGTTCCGCTGTAAATTACATTTATGGAGGAATTACTGCCATGATTAATACCACTTACGCATAAATCTGGTTTTCGCTTTAAAATCTTATTAATTGCAATTTTCACACAATCAACAGGAGTTCCACTACAACTATATTCCTTTTGTGGCTCATCTTTAATTACTTGAATAGCTTCACAATAAAGTGTGTCGTTTATAGTAATGGCATGTCCCATACCGCTTTGAGGAGAGTCTGGTGCAACAACTATAACATCTCCAAAGGTATTCATGATTTTAATTAGGAAACGAATGCCTGGAGCATGTATTCCATCATCATTTGTTACGAGTATTAAAGGCCTTTTCGAAGTCATGTTATGGTTTTAAAACAAAAGCTAAAATACATAATAATTATTTCAGATGTAGTAAATTAAAATCTTATGTCTTTTAGAATTTGCTTTAACAAAAAATTAGTATCTAATCTAGCTAATTGGCACGATATTTTGTATAATTTAGTCGAGGATAAAAATTAGAGATATGAAAATTATGAAAAAGAATTTTAAAGTTTTACTTCTTGCTGTTTTTGTAGCAGTTGCTTCATGTAGTTTTACTACCAAGGAGTTTAACGATCCAGATAAAGACAAGTTACTTATAGATTTAATCACATTTGTATTGGGGAAAGGGCATTACAGTCCTAAAGATATGGGTGATAATTTTTCAAAAAATATTTATAAAAACTTTATTGATGCCGTTGACCCATTAAAACGATATTTTCTAGCTTCAGATCTGGAAGAATTTAGTCAATATGAATTTGATATTGATGATCAAATAAAAGTAAAAGATATAACATTTTATAATTTGGTGTATACACGTCTTTCAGAAAGAATTTTGGAAGTAGAAAATATATATCCTAAACTTTTAGAAAAACCTTTTGATTATACAATAGACGAATTAATAAATGTGGATTATGAAGACATTAGCTATCCAAAAAACAAAAAAGAACTTAAGGATCGTTGGAGAAAACAATTAAAGTTTACAACAATATCTAATTATTACGATTTAATTAAGGGGAATGATGACTTAGTCAAAGATGATAAAGAGAAATCTTTTGATGAAAATAATAAAGAAATTGAATTAAAAGAACCCAAAAGTTTATCTGAATTAGAAACGGAAGCAAGAGAAAGTTCTAAAAAGTCATTGGATGAATATTTTGATTTTATAAATGAATTAGAGCGTAAAGATTATTTTGCTATTTTCCTAAATGTAATGGTAGAAGAATTTGATCCTCATACCAATTATTTTGCGCCAACAGTTAGAGATCGTTTTGAGTTAGCGATGTCAGGAAAGTTAGAAGGAATAGGAGCTAGGCTACAAAAGAAAAACGATTATATAAAAATTGTAGATGTAATTAGTGGAGGTCCAGCTTGGCGTGGTGAACATATAGAAGTAGGGGATTTAATAATGAAAGTAAGGCAAGAGGATGAAAAGGAAGCGGTTAGTGTTGTGGGAATGCGATTGGATGACGCTGTCAAATTAATAAAAGGACCAAAAGGGACAAAAGTTATACTTACTATAAAAAGAGTTGACGGTTCTATAGAAGATGAAACTATTATGAGAGATGTTGTAGAGCTTGAAGAAACCTATGCAAAATCTACTTTAATTAAAAAAGATGATAAGAAATTTGGATTAATAAACCTTCCTCAATTCTATTTCGATATGGAAAATTATAAAGAGCGAAATGCAGCAAGTGATGTTAGGAAAGAAATAGTTCGTTTGAAAAAAGAAGGAATGGATGGTCTAATAATTGACTTAAGAAGTAACGGAGGTGGGTCACTTAGAACAGCCGTTGACATGGCTGGACTTTTTATCAAAGATGGACCAATAGTACAAGTAGGTTCTTCGGGTAATAAAAAAGAAGTTTTAAAAGATAAGGATGATGAAATTGTTTGGGACGGACCTTTAGTAATATTGGTAAATGAGCTTTCAGCTTCTGCTTCTGAAATATTAGCAGCTGCAATGCAAGATTATAAACGTGCTATTATTATTGGATCTAAACAAACTTATGGAAAAGGAACTGTTCAAAATTTATTAGATTTAAATCAATGGCTCCGTAAAAATGACATGGGAGATATGGGATCCTTAAAGTTAACTACCCAAAAGTTTTACCGTGTAAATGGTGGGTCTACACAATTAGAAGGAGTTAAAAGTGATGTAGTGATGCCAGACCGTTATAGTTATATAGATATAGGAGAACGTGATTATGATAATCCCTTGCCTTACGATAAAATAGAAGCAGCAGATTATGAAGTTTGGAATGGGTATATCGATTATGAGAAAACTATTAAAAATAGTAACGAAAGAATGTTAAAAAGTGAGCAACTGCGATTGATCGATGAAAATGCAAAATGGATTAAAACCCGTCGAGATGTTAGAACAGCAACTTTAAATTATGATGATTACAAAAGAGATTTAGAAAATAGAATAAAAGATACTAAAAAGTTTGACCCAATAGATGAGTACAACAATAAATTAAGTTATGAATCTCTTCCTCATGAAGTTAAATTAATGAAGCAAGATACTAGTCTTACTGAAAAAAGAAAGAGATGGCATAAAAGTTTAAGTAAAGATATTTATGTAGAAGAAGCTGTAAATGTATTAGAAGACCTTGAAATAAATACTATTAAAAGGGCTAAAGTAGCTACTATTAAAAACTAATATTTTATATATTAATGACTAAATTAGTCAAGTGAAAAATACATCAACATCTTTAACAAAATTAACGCTCCAGAAGTTTAAAAAAAACGGTTGGGGCGTTTTTAGTTTGATCTTTTTGTGCCTAGGTATTTTAGTTGCTTTGTTTGCTTATGTGTTAGCGCCTGATAATTCGAAAAATGCAAATCAAATGCATTTGTCTATCCATTCTAAGTCGCCAGGTTTTAAAGTAGAAATGCTTACAATTCCTTCGGCTGGAAATAAAAATAATTTCTTTTCAGCATTGTTTTTCGGAAAGCATAGTGACGCTACTGAAATTCCTATTTCTAATTTTAGTATTGTCAATAACTCATTGCAAATTATTAAATACAATAATGATGGAAATCAAGGTCTAGAAAAAGAATTTAACCTTTCCTTATTTCCAAAAGCAAGAACTATAAATGAGGTTGCAGCATTATATATTTCAGAAAAAAAATTCATATTAGGGACCGATAAATACGGTAGAGATCTTCTAAGTAGGATGCTTATTGGTATTCGTATTTCTTTAGCCATAGGTTTTGTGTCGGTTTTTATTTCTTTGATCATTGGTGTTACTATGGGTGCTATTGCAGGTTATTTTGGAGGGAAAGTAGATGCTGTAATTATGTGGTTGATTAATGTAACGTGGTCTATCCCTACTTTACTCTTAGTAATAGCAATTACGCTTGCCTTAGGCAAAGGGTTTTGGCAGGTTTTTGTCGCTGTAGGTCTTACAATGTGGGTTGAAGTGGCTCGTGTGGTTAGAGGACAAGTTATGGGTTTAAAACAAATGCAATATGTAACTGCCGCTAGCGCTTTAGGTTTTAATAATTTTAGAATCATAACAAAACATATATTGCCTAATAGTATGGCACCAGTAATTATTATTTCTGCAGCTAATTTTGCAGGAGCTATTTTAATTGAAAGTGGACTTAGCTTTTTGGGTATTGGTGTTCAACCTCCAATGCCAAGTTGGGGAGGTATTATTAAGGACCATTATTCTTATATCATTCTAGGAAAACCTTATCTAGCTGTAATTCCGGGACTTGCTATTATGAGTTTAGTTACTGCATTTGTTTTGATAGGCAACGCTTTAAGAGATGCAATGGATGTTAAAACGGCTTCATAAACTTTTATGAATATAAAACATATTTATATTTAGTTATTATTGGTTTTCTAATCCTATACCTTGATAGGTGCTAACGGTTAATATAATTAGAAGCATCTAGTCTAATAAATATAAATAGCAGAATTGTAAAACCCCATAAACTTGAGCCACCATAACTAAAAAAAGGCAATGGTATCCCAATAGTTGGTAATAGCCCAGAAACCATTCCAATATTTATAAAAAAATGAAAAAACAATATAGCAGAAACACTGTAGCCATAGACTCGACTAAATTGTGACTTTTGCCTTTCTGCTAAAATCAATAGCCTAACAATTAATGCTATAAAAAGAATAACAACACCAATACTGCCTAAAAATCCCCATTCTTCTCCAACGGTGCTGAATATGTAATCGGTATCTTGTTCTGGTACAAATTTCCCTTTTGTCTGTGTTCCTTGAAGCCATCCTTTGCCTGTCCAGCCTCCACTACCTATTGCTATTTCGCTTTGGTTGGTGTTATATCCAATACTTTTAGTATCAACTTCTTTGCCCATTACAATGTTAAATCGATCTCTATGTCGTTGTTCTAAAACATTTTCAAAAATAAAATTTACAGAAATTGAAAAGCCTATGCAAGCAACTGCAATAATTCCATGTTTAAAAATAGATGGTTTGTTTTTATTGTTTTTAAAATAAATAATCGCTACAATTATCAATATACTGATAGCTACCCACAAAGTTCCAAATGCTAAAGTTGCTACAAAAAGGGCAGCAACTATAAAGCCCAATAATAAGTATATGAAATGTAGTCCCTCTCTATATAAAGGGAAAATGAGAGCTACATAAACTAATGCACTTCCAGGGTCAGGTTGAGGTATAATTATTAATGCTGGTAAAAAAACGATAATTAACGATTTGATTTGATTCTTAAAAGATTTTAAATCGGTTTGTATATCACTTACATATTTGGCTAAAGCTAGAGCTGTTGCAGCTTTTGCAAATTCACTCGGTTGAATGCTAAATCCTCCTAAAAAATACCAAGAAGTAGCTCCATTTACATTTTTACCTAAAAAAAATAAGCCTATTAATGAGATTAATGAGATCATATAAATAACACTCGAGAATCGTTCGTAGAATTTTGCTTCTACTCCTAGAATAAAAGGAATAAGTATTAAACTTAAACTAATCCATATCAACTGCTTTATATAAATCTGTGAGAAATCAAAAAAAACGGTTGAGGTAGTATTATAAGATGCAGAATAAATATTGATCCATCCAATACTGACTAATACTATGTATATAAAAATGGTTGCCCAATCAAATTTTATTCCTTTAGATCCTAGCATTAATAATTGATGTTAAATGGTTTTCCAGAATATGGTTTTTCATATTCCTCTAAAAGACTTCCATTTAAAACATATGCTTCCATATCTTTTCGAGTAATTTCTCCCTTTAAATGTTTTTCAATCATAAGTCCTGCAATTTTTCCTGCCCAACGAGAGCCCCAATATCCATTTTCAACGATCACAGCTATTGCAATTTTAGGATTGTCTTTAGGTGCAAATGCAATAAAAATCGAATGATCCGTAAGTTGCACTTTTTTGCCATCAATTTTAGTGAAATTCTCTGCAGTTCCTGTTTTTCCACATATTTCAATATCAGGAATTTGGATGTACTTTGCAGTACCTTCATTATAAACATCAAACATACCTTCAATAACAGGTTCGAAATATTGAGCATCTATAGTGGTATTATACCGTTTGGTATATTTTGATGAAATAGTATCTATATTGCTTATTTTTTTTAGAATATGCGGTTTGTAATACCAACCTTTATTTGCAATAGCGGCGGTAAAATTAACCATTTGCATAGGGGTTAAAATCACTTCTCCTTGACCTATTGCATTTGATATAGTCGCTGTTGCATACCACTTGTATTTAGGATATTTATACCATCTATTATAAAATTCTGAAGAAGGAATTAACCCTTTTTTACCTGGAGGTAAATCATATCCTATATAATTACCCAATCCAAAACTCTCTAAATGTTTTTTCCAATTATCCATTCCTTCTTGTGGACTTGGATATCTTTCAATGCTTCGTCTATAAACGCTACAAAAATAAGTGTTACAGGAATTTGATATCCCTCCAACCATTGATAATGGAGACCTATGAGGATGACAACCTAACTTTTTGTTTCCACCATAATTATACCCATCATAACAGGGTATTTTTTCTGAAGTATTTATAACTCCCTCTTGCAGACCTATTAATGCAGTTAAAGATTTAAAAGGCGAACCAGGAGGATATTCTCCTTGTAAAACTCGATCAAATAAAGGTCTGGAAATAGTATCGTACCATAGTTTTGTGAAATTTTTAGAGCGCTCTCTACCTACTAATAATTTAGGGTCGTAATTAGGTGCAGTTATTAATGCTAATATTTCTCCAGTAGCAGGTTCTAAAGCAACAATACCTCCTCTTTTATTTATTAATAACCGCTCGCCATATTCTTGCAGAACAGCGTCAATTGTAAGTGTTATGTCTTTTCCATTAATAGGTATGGTATCGTAAATCCCCTCTTTATAGGGTCCTATTTCTCTATTGAAACGATCCATTTGTAGGTATTTCACACCTTTTTTGCCTCTTAAAACTTCCTCGTATTCCATCTCTACTCCAGATTTACCAATTAAATCACCCATTAGGTAATAGGGATTTTTTTTAATAATACTGTTGTTGACCTCAGCGATATACCCAAAAACATTAGCTGAATTTGATACTTGATAATCTCGCAAAGCTCTTTTTTGAATGTAAAAGCCTTTGTATTTCCATATTTTTTCTGAAAGATAAGCATACTCCTCTTTTGTGAATTGAGCTACCACTACAGAAGGTAATCTTGGGGAATAAATTCTTGCTTTCTCTAAAATTCTGTCATAATCTTCTAAAGTTATTTTTAATAAATCACAAAATTCTTGCTTTAAATTCGGATCTAGAGTTTCAACATTTTTAGGAATTACCATTACATCGTAGGACGGTTGATTCGAAACTAATATTTTTCCATTTCTATCAAAAATAAATCCTCGTTGAGGAAAATCAAATATTTTTTTAACAGCGTTATTCTGTGATGAAATTTGAGCAGAAGTATCGTAAACTTGAAGGTAAAAAAGTCGTGTGGAAATTAAAATTCCGGTACTAATAACAATAAGTAGAAATAGGTATTTTCTCACCTTGGTTTTTTGCTAAAAATGGTAATTGCACTTAGTATGATAATGATACTAAAGATACTGGAAAATAGTGTTGATTTTAATAATAATAATAAGTGATTTGTATTAAATATTTCTAATGAAAATAATACAATGTGATTAAGCAATACCATCGATCCAACATAGATAAGTTGTTTGATAAAATCAGTATTGCTAATTTTTATAGTATTGTATTCGTAGCTAATTCCAAATGAATATTTTAAAACTTGTGGTCGTATATAGGCTATAAAAACGCAAGCAGCTGCATGGATTCCTCCAGAATCTAAAAAAAAATCAATTGTTAAGCCAAGAATAAAGCTTAAAAAAATCAATAAACTTTTATTACCCGTAAAAGGGAAAACTATAATGAACAAGATATAAATATATGGATTTATATAGCCTAAAAAATCGATCTGATTTAATAGTAAAACTTGTGTTAATACTAACACTATAAATCGGATTATATTTATGAAAATTTCGTTATTCAACATTTTCTAATCCTTTTTCTAAGTTTATAATCTCTTGTGTATCTATATTATTAATGATATATACATGTTCCAAATTCGTCATATCATTAAATAATTGAATATTTAAATTCTGTGAGTTTTCATCTTCAGTTAATTCAAAATCGATCACTGCTCCAATTAAAATCCCTTCGGGAAATATGGTAGATCTCCCTCCAGTAACAATAGTGTCTCCTATTTTTACAGGTGCTAATCTAGGGATGTCAATTAATTGAATAACATTAGGATCTTCCGCATTCCAAACTAAGGAACCAAAATGTTTTACATTTTTTAATTTCGCGTTTATCTGACTATTAGTATTTAAGATTGACTGAATAGTTGCGTATTTATTTGAAAGATTGTCTATGATGCCAACAATTCCTTTGGAGGTAATAACTCCTAAATCTAATTGTATGCTATCTCGTTTACCTTTATTTATGGTAAGTTTGTTTTTTGTTTTTGAAAATGAATTATTAATTACTTTTGCAGAAACAAAATAATATTTTGAAAGAATTGAGCTGGTATCAATATTTTGATTTACCACTTTGCTCTTATAAGATTCTAATTGTTTTCTAATCCTAGTATTTTCATTTATTAAAATTTTATTTTTTTCTCTTAAATTAAAATAATCGGTAATTGAACTTTTAATAGAATAAATGCCTCCAGTGATAGCATTAGATGAGTTTACAAATTTATTTTTATGGTAAGAATGAGTTTGTATCGTTAGAAAAATTGAAATAGAAAACAATGCAATAAACAATAGAAAATTTTTATTCCGAATTAAGAAAAATATAATCTGCTGCATAAGCGTTATTTATTTATTTAATTAAATATAATCAACTGATTGTTATTTAATTAATACACTTTTAAATCTTGCTAAGTTTTTTAAACAGATACCAGTACCTCGAACTACAGCTCTTAAAGGGTCTTCTGCTATGTAAACTGGTAAATCTGTTTTTTGAGACAAACGTTTATCCAATCCTCTAAGCATAGATCCTCCACCTGCTAGATAAATGCCGGTGTTATAAATATCTGCCGCTAACTCTGGTGGTGTTTTCGATAATGTTTCCATTACCGAATCTTCAATTCTTAAAATTGATTTATCTAATGCTTTTGCAATTTCTCTATAGGAAGTTTGTACTTGTTTAGGCTTTCCAGTTAATAAATCACGTCCTTGAACCGGTAAATCTTCTGGTGGCAAATCTAAATCTTCAGTTGCAGCACCAATTTGAATTTTAATATTTTCAGCAGTACGTTCTCCAACATATAAGTTATGTTGAGTTCTCATGTAATAGATAATGTCATTGGTAAAAACATCACCAGCAATTTTAACAGATTTATCACAAACAATTCCACCAAGAGCAATAACTGCGATTTCAGTAGTTCCTCCACCTATATCTACAATCATATTTCCTTTAGGTTGCATGATGTCAACTCCAATACCAATAGCAGCAGCCATAGGTTCATGAATTAAATAAACCTCTTTTCCATTAACCCTTTCTGCACTTTCTTTTACCGCACGCATTTCTACAGCAGTAATACCACTTGGGATACAAATAACCATTCTTAACGAAGGAGTGATCCATTTTTTTTTAAGTGCTGGAATATCTTTAATGAACATATTGATCATTTGTTCACTAGCATCAAAATCGGCAATTACACCATCTTTTAAAGGCCTTACGGTTTCTATATTTTTATGGGTTTTGCCTTGCATTAAGTTTGCTTCGGTACCTACCGCTATTATTTTTCCAGTGTTGCGATCCCTCGCAACAATAGAAGGAGCATCAACTACAACTTTGTCGTTATGTATAATTAAAGTATTAGCAGTGCCTAAATCTATTGCTATTTCTTCAGTTAAGAAGTCAAAAAATCCCATATGTTATAGTGATGTATTGAAATTAAACGTATGCTTTACAAATGTAATAAAAATTAATGCTTAAAATGTCGTATTCCGCTAAATACCATTGCCATAGAATGAGTATTACAATAATCAATACTGAATCCATCTTTAATAGAGCCACCTGGCTGAATTACAGCCGTTACTCCAGCGTTATTTGCAATTTCTACACAATCTGGAAACGGAAAAAATGCATCACTTGCCATTACAGATCCCTTTAAATTAAAATCAAAAGAGGAAGCTTTGTGAATCGCTTGTGTTAATGCATCTACTCTTGATGTTTGACCTGTCCCACTAGCACACAACTGTTTGTCTTTTACTAAAACGATGGTATTAGATTTTGTATTCTTACAAATTTTTGAAGCAAATACCATATCATTTAACTCGTTAGAAGTTGGTTTATTGTTAGTTACATAGGTTAAATTTTCAAGACTGTCTGTTAAATTGTCTTTATCTTGTAGTAAAGTTCCATTTAAACAAGTTCTAACCGTGGTTTTTGGTAATTCAATATTTTTTTGAATTAAAAGAATTCTATTTTTTTTGTTTTTTAATACCTCTAAAGCATTTTCAGAAAAAGAAGGGGCGATTACCACTTCACAAAATAATTTATGAATTTCTTCAGATGTAGCTTCATCAATCTCAACATTGCTAATTAAAACTCCTCCAAAGGCTGAAACAGGATCGCCAGCTAAAGCATCAACATAAGCTTGATATACTGTTTCGCGTTGTGCAATCCCACATGCATTGTTGTGTTTTAAAATTGCGAACGTTGGGGCTTCTCCGGTAAACTCTGCCATTAAGTTAACCGCTGCATCTACATCTAATAAATTATTATAGCTTAATTCTTTTCCGTGTAGTTTGTCAAATATTGAATCGAAATCTCCAAAGAAAAACCCTTTTTGATGTGGGTTTTCACCATACCGTAAAACCTTGCTATTTGGTTCGCTAATTTTTAAAGAAGAAATGCGTTGATCTTTATTAAAATAATTAAAAATTGCAGTATCATAATGTGATGATATATTAAATGATTTTGCAGCAAATTGTTTTCTATCTTTTAAAGAAACTTCACCATTATTTTCTGAAATCAAATTTAATAATTCGTTGTAATCTTCCATAGAAGAAACACAAAGTGTATCAGCGAAATTTTTTGCGGCAGCTCTAATTAATGAAATACCACCGATATCAATTTTTTCAATAATATCAGCTTCATCTGCTCCCGAAGCAACTGTTTTTTCAAAAGGATACAAATCTACAATTACAAGATCCAATTGTGGAATGTTATAAGCTTTCATTTCAGAAACATCACTTTCATGATGTTGCCTGTTTAGAATGCCTCCAAAAATTTTTGGGTGCAATGTTTTAACTCTTCCGCCTAAAATGGAAGGGTAATCAGTTACATCTTCAACAGGTATTACATCGATTCCTAAATCGTTGATAAACTTTTGAGTTCCACCAGTTGAATAGATAGATACTCCAAGATCGTTTAATTTTCTGACTATAGGTTCTAATCCTTCTTTGTGAAAAACAGAAATTAATGCAGAGGTGATTTTTTTATTGCTCATGGAAAATATAGGTTTTAATCTTTGAAAGATACATTTGCAAAAGTACATAATTACCTCTTAAACTTGTAACATATGTTAATAGAAAACGTCTTATATTAGTGAAACTTTTTTGACAGAAAAAGACCATTAGGATTTTGCTAAAAATTATGTTTCAAAACTTTGAATGTAAAGGAAGTTTATATTAAATTTTAAAGATGTTTATATATCTACGTGTATTAAAAGAAAGTTTCAATTTTGCCATCAACGCACTTAAAAATAATAAGCTGCGTACATTTTTGTCATTATTAGGAGTTACCATCGGTATTTTTTCAATAATAGCCGTTTTAGCCGCGGTAGATTCTCTTAAAAAGGAAATTGATGATAGTATTAGTTCTCTAGATAATAGTACCATTATTGTAATGCGTTTTTCTTTTGGGCCCTCTGATATTCCTCGTTGGAAACGACAACAATTTCCGGATGTAAGTTATGATGAATATGAATATATAAGCAGGTATATGCCGGATACGGAGGCGGCTTCATTTTCTTTAAATGTGCCGTCAACTTCTATAAAGCATGAAGAGAATTCAGTTTCTAATGTAGAAATTGGCGCTGTTACTTATGAATATTATGATATTGAAGCGCTTAAAATTGCAGAAGGACGTTTTTTTAACGAATCTGAATCCAATAGCGGAACTCCTGTAATTATTCTTGGAGATGAAATAGCCAAAACATTATTCCCTTCCACCATAGCGCTTGGTAAAAAAGTACGACTGTATGGGCGAAAATTTGTGGTAATTGGAGTGCTAAAAAAAGAAGGTTCCGGCTTATTTGGGGGGTCAAAGGATACTGCGGTTTTCTTTCCAGTAAATATGGCAAGAAAAATATTTGGAGACAATAATAAATCTACTTTTCCACAAATTATTGTAAAACCAGAAAGCGGAATTGATAATGCGGGGTATATCGCTTTATTAAAACAAAAAATTAGAATGGCAAGAGGATTAAAACCCGATGATATTGATAATTTCTTTGTCAATCGCTTAGAGGGCTTTAAAGATATAATTGATGGAATTACGGGGACCATGAATGGAATTGGATGGGTTATTAGTGCATTTTCATTGTTGGTAGGAGGTTTTGGTATTGCTAATATTATGTTTGTTAGTGTGAAGGAACGAACCAATTTGATAGGGATACAAAAGTCATTAGGAGCAAAAAATAAGTTTATTTTATTTCAGTTTTTATTTGAAGCAGTTATCCTTTCGGTAATTGGTGGATTAATTGGATTGATATTGGTTTTTATGGTATCGATTTTCGCATCTACATTTACCGGTGATTTTAATTTTGTATTATCTCCTTGGAACATGTTTATCGGAACTGCAATATCTGCAATTATTGGACTCATCGCAGGTATTATTCCAGCCATTTCAGCATCAAAACTAGATCCAGTTGAAGCGATAAGAACCGGAATGTAATACAGATTTAGTTTTTGAAAAATTAAAGAATTGTAACTACTTGTTCATTAATCCATTCTAAAAAACGTTCGTCTTTTTTTGAAAAAGGAGCAGCGGAATTAGAATCAACATCTATTTGACCTACATTAATTCCATCTTTAAATAAAGGAATTACAATTTCAGCTTTTACATGAATGCTACAGGCAATATAGTTATCCTGTGCTTTTACATCTTCCACTATAAAATTTTGATTAGAGACTGCTACTTGACCACAAATACCTTTTCCAAAAGGGATAACTGTATGATTTGTTGGTTCGCCAGCAAAGGCTTTTAAATGCAAGGTTTTTTCTTTATGATTGGCAAAGTAAAATCCAACCCAATCGTAATAATCAATACTGTTTTGAAGAATCTCACAAACTGCACTAAGGCGATTGTTGATGGTTAAATTATCATGACTTATAATTTCTTTAATTTTATCCTGAATATTTTTATAGTGCATCAAAAAATATTTAAAAGCAAAGTTAATAAAAAGCTGCTATTTTTTAAGATTTAAATATATTCAATACAATTATTTCTCTAGTATTAATTTGTGTGTTTTTTAAATTAGGAGTATTGTGAAATTATCTTCAATTTTATATGTAGTATTTTTTGTTTCTTGTTTTTTTATTCAGGTTCTAAAAATTTAATCGCACTTTTTTATAGTGAGTATTTTTTCATTAAATCATTGATTATGTATGTTTTAATTCCATTTTTTTTGTTTTTATAAAATTTAAATTTAAGTTAAATAAGAACGTTAAATTGATTTTTTTGAAGTTTATGTTGTAATTTCGCTCTATATGCAAAAAGTAATTTCAATAGTACTGACCATTTTAATGTTAGCGAGTAGCACAGGTGTTACCTATGCTAAACATTTTTGTGGAGATTTTGAAGTTATTTCTACCATTACATTAGGTGAGAAGAATCTTAGCTGCGGTATGGAAATGTATGCAAAAAAGTGTGATAATGAAATGCAGGAAGAAAATCACCATTGTTGTAAAAATAAATACGAAAATGTAGCTACTGATGATAATTATTCTTTATCATTAATTGATGTTCAAATAAATGTGCCTTTTATTTCAAGTTTCGTTTCTGTATTTGTATTTCAACAATTAAGTGATACTTCTCAAGCGCTTCTTTTTTATGCAAATTACAAACCTCCACCTATAGGTAAAGACATACCTGTTCTTTATCAGGTATTTACCATTTGATTTTTCTTTTTTTAAGTTTTATTAAAAGCAATAGCTGTTTTTAATTTTCAACCTATTTATAAGAAAAAATTAAAAAATGAAATACCTATTATTTATACTATTATTAACACCATTGTTATCCATTTCTCAAAATAAAATAGAAGGGATACTATTAGAAAAAAATGAAAATAACGAAACCATTGGTTTAGCAGGAGCTAATGTATTTTGGTTAAATACTTCTGTGGGAACGATCACCGACTTAGATGGATCCTTTACGATTCCGTATAAAAAGGAATATAAAAAACTTGTTTTTAGTTATGTAGGTTATAAAACCGATACACTACTAATTTCAAACACGAAACCGATAAAACATACCTTAACAGCAAAAGGGCAGTTAGATGAGGTGCTAATTAGTACTAGAAAAAAAGCGTCTACAAGATCTTTTTTATCTGCTACTAATGTGATTAACGTAAGTAGTTCAGAATTGTTAAAAGCTGCTTGCTGTAATCTTTCTGAAAGTTTTGAAACCAATCCTTCCATCGATGTAAATTTTGCAGATGCAATTACAGGAACTCGACAAATTAAAATGTTAGGTTTAACCAGTCCGTATATTTTAATAACTACCGAAAATATTCCTTCCATAAGAGGTGCTTCACAAGCTTATGGGTTGAGTTTTATTCCAGGTACTTGGATATCAAGTATTCAAATTACCAAAGGAGCGGGAAGTGTTGTAAATGGTTTTGAAAGTATTGCTGGTCAAATTAATGCAGAGCTGCAAAAACCTTCAACTGACGATCGATTATTTGTCAATGTTTATGGCAATGCAAATGGACGAATGGAATTAAATACCCATTTAAATAGCAAAATTTCAGATAAATGGGATACTGGACTATATGTGCATGGGAATTTAAGAAATCAAAAATTTGATAAAAATCAAGATTCATTTTTAGATATGCCATTACAAGAACAACTAAACTTGATGAACCGTTGGCAATATATAAATAATGAAAAAGGCCTCGTAAGTTTTATAAATATTAAGTTTTTAAATGATGAAAAACAAACAGGTCAAATAGATTTTGATCCTAAAACAGATAAGTTTACAACTAATTATTGGGGTAGTGAAATTGATACAAGACGTTTTGAAGCTTCCGCAAAATTTGGTTATGTAAATCCTGAAATTCCTTACCAAAGTATGGGAGTTCAAGCAGCATATAGCAATCATGTGCAAGATTCTTATTTTGGATTTAACGTGTATAATATTACTCATAATAGTGTGTATGCTAATGCTATTTTTAATTCTATTATCGGTGATTCTAGAAACAAGTTTAAAACGGGTATTAGTGCAACCTATGATGACTATAATGAACTCGTAAATACCACTGTATATCAACGTACTGAAAACTCATTAGGAGCATTTTTTGAATATTCGTATGATAATTTAGGTGATTTAAACCTTACTGCTGGATTGCGAATTGATACGGATAATTTACTGGGAACTTTTTTAACTCCAAGAATACACTTAAGGTACACACCTTGGGACGATTCAGCATTTAGAGTTTCCGCTGGAAGGGGTAAAAGAAGTGCTAATATTTTTACTGAAAATCAAAAAATGTTTGCATCTTCTAGAGCAATTAACATTTTAGACACCAACGGAAGTGTTTATGGTTTGGACCCAGAAATTGCTTGGAATTATGGAGTGTCATTCTCACAAAAATTTACTGTTTTTGGAAAAAAATCTGAAGTAACTTTTGATTATTACCGAACCGATTTTGTAAATCAAATTGTAGTGGATTGGGAGAACCCACGGGAAGTGAATTTTTATAATTTAAAGGGAGAAAGTTATGCAAATAGTTTTCAAGCGGAATTAAGTATTAATATTGCTGAAGGCTTAGATGTTAGAACAGCTTATAAATATTACGATGTAAAAACTGATTATAGTTATAGTTATGGAAAGCTAGACAATCCTTTAATTCCAAAAGATCGGGTTTTTGCGAATGTTTCGTATGAAACAAAAAGAAAAGATAAAGGTGCGCAATGGAAGTTTGATACCACCTTTAATTGGTTAGGAGAACAACGTTTTTCTTCAACTTACGGAAACCCAATAGCATATAAATTACCTGAAAAAACTCCAACAGTAGTTACTTTAAATACTCAAATCACAAAAGTATTTTCTACTTCTTTTGAGTTATATTTGGGAGGAGAAAATTTAACAAACGAAAAACAATCGGATCCAATATTAAACAGTGAAAATCCTTTTGAGGATACTTTTGATACTACCTTTGTATACGGCCCAATTTTTGGAGTTAGTTTTTATGCAGGATTACGTTATAAAATAAATTAAAAAAAATGAAAATGAAAAGAATAATTTTATTGGGACTATTTTTATTTATAGGAATTACCCTTAGTGCACAAAATAAAAATGCAAAAGCAACTATTGAAGTAGATGGAGTTTGTTTAATGTGTAAAGATCGAATTGAAAAAGCATCCATTAAAACCAAAGGAGTAAAATCTGCTGTTTGGAATATAGAAACTCATGAGTTAAATCTTGTTTATGATGAACGTAAAACAGATTTAATCCAAATTCAAGAAGGAATTGCAGCAGTTGGTCATGATACTTTAGAGATCATAGCTACCGATGAAGCCTATGCTTCGGTGCATCCTTGTTGTAAATATAGAAGTGATGAAATTATAGAAGATCACGAGAATTAGAAAAATAATAAACCAAAAAAAAAGACCTCTAATATTAGAGGTCTTTTTTTATAATTGGTTTTGATGTCTTACATCATTCCTGGCATTCCGCCACCGCCCATAGGAGGCATAGCAGGCGTATCTTCTTTAATGTCTACTAAAGCACATTCGGTAGTTAATATCATTCCAGCAACTGAAGCTGCATTTTCTAAGGCTACACGAGTTACTTTTTTTGGATCGATAATTCCAGCTTTCAGCATATCTACATATTTATCAGATTTTGCATCGTAACCAAAGTTATTTTTTCCTTCCAGTACTTTATTAATAACAACGGATCCTTCTCCACCAGCATTTTCAACTATTGTACGTAAAGGTGATTCAATAGCTTTTGCTACAATATTGATTCCAGTTTTTTCATCAAGACTATCGGCATTTAATTTTTCTAAAACTGATATTGCTCTAACTAATGCAACACCACCTCCAGCTACAATTCCTTCTTCTACAGCAGCACGAGTTGCATTTAATGCATCGTCCACACGGTCTTTCTTTTCTTTCATTTCTACTTCAGAAGCTGCACCTACGTATAAAACAGCAACTCCACCAGCTAATTTAGCAAGTCTTTCTTGAAGTTTCTCTTTATCATAATCGCTTGTAGTAGTTTCAATTTGAGCTTTTATTTGATTTACTCGAGCTTTTATGTCATTCTTGTTTCCTGCACCTTTTACAATCGTCGTATTGTCTTTATCGATAGTTACCGTTTCAGCAGTTCCTAACATCTCTAAAGTTGCATTCTCCAATGTAAAACCTAACTCTTCAGAGATCACAGTTCCTCCAGTTAAAATAGCAATATCTTCTAACATTGCTTTACGTCGATCGCCAAACCCTGGTGCTTTAACAGCGGCAATTTTTAAAGAACCTCTTAATTTATTAACTACTAAAGTAGCTAATGCTTCACCATCAACGTCTTCAGCGATAATTAATAAGGATTTTCCCTGTTGAGCAACTGGCTCCAAAATAGGAAGTAAATCCTTCATTGTAGAAACTTTTTTGTCATAAAGAAGAATCATTGGGTTCTCCATTTCAGTTTGCATTTTCTCACTATCTGTTACAAAATAAGGAGATAAGTAACCCCGGTCAAATTGCATTCCTTCAACAACGTCCACATACGTTTCAGTTCCTTTAGATTCTTCAACAGTAATCACTCCTTCTTTACCTACTTTTCCAAATGCTTCAGAAATTAGGTTACCAATTAATCCGTCGTTATTGGCAGATATAGAAGCAACTTGCTTAATCATACCTGAAGAGTTATTTACTTTTTTAGCTTGCTTGTTTAAGTTGGCGGTAATCGCAGCAACTGCTTTGTCGATTCCGGCTTTTAAGTCCATCGGGTTTGCACCTGCAGCAACATTTTTTAAACCTTCTTTAACGATAGCTTGTGCTAAAACTGTAGCAGTAGTAGTACCATCTCCAGCTAAATCATTGGTTTTTGATGCAACTTCTTTTACCATTTGAGCTCCCATATTTTCAAGAGGATCTTCTAACTCAATTTCTTTTGCTACCGTTACACCATCCTTGGTAATTTGAGGCCCACCAAATGACTTTCCAATAATTACATTACGTCCTCTAGGTCCTAAAGTTACTTTTACTGCATCTGCTAATGCATTAACTCCACGTTTTATACTATCACGTGCTTCAATATCAAATTTTATATCTTTTGCCATTTTAAAAATCTTTAATTTTTATATTTCCAAGAAATTGGAAGTCTTTTTGATTAAACTTTAATTAAATAATTGCTAGAATATCTTCTTCTCGCATAATAAGGTAATCGCTACCTTCATGTTTTAACTCACTTCCTGAATATTTTCCATAAAGAACAAGGTCGCCAACTTTTACTGTCATGTCGTGATCTTTTTTTCCTTTTCCTACTGCAACAACTTTACCTTGTTGTGGTTTCTCTTTTGCAGAATCTGGGATGTATAATCCTGAAGCAGTTTTTGTTTCCGCTTCTTGAGGTTCTACTAAAACTCTATCTGAAAGAGGTTGAATTTTTAATGCCATTATCAGTGTTTTTTTATTAATTATAAATTTATGATAGTCTATACGCTAAAAGTATGCCACTTGAAAATAGGTGACAAGTACCCATAAAAAATGCCAGCTTGTCATAAGCTGGCATTTTTATATTTTATGTAAAATAGTACTAGTTACTATCTTCAGTTGTTTTTTGTGGCGCAGCATCTACTGGTGCTAAGGCGTTTTCTATAGCATTTTCGTCGAAAGCTTTAGAACCAGCATTTCCAGGACCTCCCATAATTGAGATGTTAGAAAGTAATATTAATGCTAATAATAAAGTAGCTAAAGTCCAAGTACTTTTATCTAAGAAATCTGTTGTTTTTTGAACTCCTCCTAATTGTTGTGTTCCACCACCTCCAAAAGAGGAAGATAATCCACCTCCTTTAGGATTTTGTACCATAATTACTACTATTAATAAAAATGCTATAAAAATTATTAGTCCTATGAATATTGTAAACGTGCTCATGAGTCTTTTATATTAATCTGTTTATTTATTGCTCGAATTTGGTCTGCAAAGTAACCACTTTTTTCGGGATATTTCAAACTTAAAATATGATATGCTTGCAATGCTTTTTTAAAGTTCTTTTGCTGCAAATAAACCTTGGCTAAAGTTTCGGTCATTAGTGCTTCAGGTGTCTGTGAATATTGGCTTGCAAGATTTTCTTGCGCTTCCTTATTAGCATCAACGTTAGATGTGTTTAGTCCTTGTTTTATCTTAGGTCTATCTTGAATAAACTTATCAATCAAGTCAAAATTCTGCTTATTTATTGAAGGAGTTTCTTTAATTTCTTCTCGAATGATGGGTGTTGCCGAAGTTAATTTTAACCATTCAGAAAAAGAATGTCCATCTTCTTTTGTAAAGTCTAAAGGCTGATTTTCTTCTAATTCATTTCCTAGTGTTTCTTTAATAAAAGGATTAGTTTCCACTTCATTTGCTTCCATCATTCCTTTAATATAATCTTCTTTTCTATGAAATAAATCTGGGTTTAATATAGCCTCTGCTTTTTTTAATTCTACTTTAATTTGATTGTCAATTTCGACACTTACTTGTTCCGAAATATTCTCTGAAACAACTTCCATTTCAATTACAGATTCGTCATGTTGCTGAATGATTCCCGATATTTCATTTTGAATAAAATGATCAGAGGTAATGTATTCAAAAAGAATGTTTCTGTCTGCAGTATAAGCAGCGGTTAATTTTAAAGAGTCATTGTATAAATAGTTGTTCGAATTTTTTAAGCCTTTTAATTGCAATGCTCTTGCAGATTGAAAATAAGGATGTTCTTCAATAACATCAGATAATTCAACTTGACGTTCTTTGCTTATTTCTTGTGGATTTGCAAGAAGATATGTATAGTTTTTTGTATTCATAATTCCCTTAAATAGGGCTTAATTACCAATTTGCTAATGAAGCATTGAATATATCTTGTGTTATTCTTTCAAAAATAACATTAATTGCTTCGTCCTTTTGTGATCCTACCAATTGCGAACTTCCTGGATAATCGTAATAAAATCTAAATCGCTGATCAAAATCTTTTAATTCTTCTTTTGTATTGTAAAAACGAACATTAATGATAATTGTTAATCTGTTTTGTGCTGCGGTAATTTCTGATGTTGCTGTAATAGGTGCAATGTAATATTCTACGATTTCACCTTCAAAAATTAAATCACCACTACTATTTACCAAATCTAAATTAGTTTGATTTAGCAAGAGGTCTTGTAATTTTAAAGTAAAATCTCTATCAATTCCTGGCTCTACAATGGGAGCGTTATTTTTAAAATAATTTACTTGAAACGTTTTTGTGGTCGTATAATCTATATCGGCACCCGTAAAAGAATAAGTTCCACAACTAATAAAACCAATAGAAACTAAAATTAAAGCAATAATTATTTTTATTTTTTTCATTGGTTTAGACAAGTATGAGACTAATTTACAAATTATATTGTTTAATTTTTCGATAAAGTGTTCTTTCTGAAATCCCTAATTCTTCTGCTGCATCTTTCCTTTTTCCGTGGTATTTTTCAAGTGATTTTTTAATCAATTCCAATTCTTTTTCTTGAATAGATAAATTTTCTTCCTCCTCAATATCTTCTGCATATGCGTAGTTATTTGAAGAGTCTGATTTTTGATTGTACTGTTCTGGTTGGTTTTCAGAAATGCCAAGGACTTTTATATTTTCTATGGGTGTTTCAAAGTCTTGATCTACTAAGTCTGCTAAGCTGTCTTCAGAATTTTTAGTATCGCTATGCATCTTGTTGATGATGTTAGAGTGCTCTTCTTGTACTTTAGTATTGTTGCCAGTTTTTATTAACTCTAAAGTTAATTTTTTTACATCATTTAAATCACGTTGCATATCGAAAAGCACTTTGTAAAGTAATTCTCTTTCATTACTAAAATCACCTTCCTTCTTTTTAGTCTCAATAACGGCTGGAAGATTGCTTCCAACATCTTTTAAGTAATTTCGCAACGTTTGGTAGCTTATGGTTCTATCTTTTTCTAAAACCGATATTTGTTCAGCTATATTTCTTAACTGACGAATATTTCCTCCCCAATGATATTTTAATAGTAAATCTGTTGCTTGCTGATCTAATCTAATCGTTGGCATCTTATATTTTTGAGCAAAATCTGATGCGAATTTTCTAAAAATTAAATGAATGTCTTCTGCTCGTTCTCGCAATGGAGGTATGTTAATTTCAATAGTGCTTAAACGGTAATAAAGATCTTCTCTAAATTTACCTTTGCTAATATTTTCTGCCATATTAATATTAGTAGCAGCAACAATACGAACATCGGTTTTTTGATTTTTTGAAGAACCAACCTTTAAAAATTCTCCAGTTTCTAAAACACGTAACAAACGAACTTGAGTTGGAAGTGGAAGTTCTCCTACTTCATCTAGAAAAATAGTCCCTCCATCTGCAACTTCAAAATAACCATTTCTAGTTGAAGTTGCTCCAGTAAAAGCTCCTTTTTCATGGCCAAACAATTCACTGTCGATAGTTCCTTCAGGGATGGCGCCACAGTTAACAGCAATATATTTGCCATGCTTACGATGCGATAAAGAATGTATAATTTTAGGAATACTTTCTTTACCAACTCCACTTTCCCCGGTTACTAAAACAGATATATCGGTTGGAGCCACGCGAATTGCTTTTTCGATTACTCTATTTAAGTTTGGATCATTTCCAATTATTCCGAAACGTTGTTTTGTTGCTTGTACTGATTCCATAATTCTTCCCCGCGAAGGCGGGGATCTTATTTTTGTTAATCTCTATTTATTTTTGGTTATCCATTAATTATCGTCAGGATAACCAATGCCATCGCCAATAAGTGTGGCACTAGTACAACCCGATATTTTTACCATTACAAATTCTCCAACTTTATAATCTTTCTTAGGAAAAACTGCCATGGTATTTTGTGATGTTCTCCCAGCCCAGTGTTGATTGCTTTTTTTAGATTCTTTTTCAATTAATACCTCGAAAGTGTCACCCACAAAAGCTTCTGTTCTAAATGCACAATGCGCTCTTTGTAATGCAACGATTTCTGCTAATCTTCTTTTTTTAACTTCTTCTGGAACATCGTCTTTAATTTTTCTAGCTGCTAAAGTTCCTGGTCTTTCAGAATATGCAAACATATACCCATAATCATATTTTACATATTCCATTAAACTCAAAGTATCTTGGTGATCTTTTTCGGTTTCTGTTGGAAAACCGGTGATTATATCTTGAGATATCGTACAGTTTGGTAAAATTTTACGAACGTTATCAATCAATTTTATATACTCTTCACGAGTATGTTGTCTGTTCATTCCTTTTAATATTCTGGTGCTACCACTTTGAACAGGTAAGTGTATATAGTCACATATGTTTTTATATTTAGCCATGGTATGCAATACGTTAACCTCCATATCCTGTGGATTGGATGTAGAAAAACGCAAACGCATTTTAGGTTCTGCTGTTGCAACTAAGTCGAGTAGTTGAGCAAAATCTGTTGCTGTAGCTTTTTGGATTTCTGAAGCTTTTTTGAAATTTTTTTTAAGCCCTCCGCCATACCATAAATAACTATCTACATTTTGACCTAATAAAGTGATTTCTTTATACCCTTTTTGTGCAAGATCATGTACTTCTTCTACTATACTTTGAGGGTCTCTACTTCTTTCTCTTCCTCTAGTGAAAGGGACTACGCAAAAAGTACACATATTATCGCAACCTCTTGTAATGCTTACAAATGCAGTCACTCCATTTCCTCCTAACCGTACTGGAGAAATATCTCCATAAGTTTCGTCTTTAGATAGAATTACATTTACAGCATCTCTGCCATCGTCCACTTCTTTTATTAAGTTAGGAAGGTCTTTATAAGCATCTGGTCCTACCACTAAATCTACTATTTTTTCTTCTTCTAGAAACTTTTCCTTTAAACGTTCTGCCATACATCCTAATACACCCACTTTCATTCCTGGGTTTATTTTTTTTACAGCATTGTATTTTTGTAAACGTTTTCTAATGGTTTGTTCTGCTTTATCTCTAATAGAACATGTGTTAACAAGAACTAAATCGGCGTCTTCAAGGTTTTGAGTAGTATTAAAACCTTCATTAGCTAGAATAGAAGCGACAATTTCACTATCACTAAAATTCATTGCACAGCCATAGCTTTCTATGAATAAGTTACGGGTATTTTTTTTATTAGTATCTAGAACTAAAGCTTCGCCTTGTTTCTCTTCGTTAATAATTTTTTCCATAGGTTTCTTCGCTAAGCGGAGATCGTTATAAGATTATACTTCGCCTATTAATTGCACGGAAAATTAATTGTCAATTAATAAGCCTGCTTTTATTAAGACACCGCAAAGATACAATTTAATTGATATTTATGACATAATGGCAGTATTATTTTTTATAATTTTGTTTCAAAACAACTACTATAATTGCTAATTAGGTGTAATATTTTGTTTTGCTGGATTATTTTTTACTGCGTATTTCGCGTATTTTTCTATTTGCTGTTTTTATAAAGAAATCATTGATTTTGTTGGAGATAACGAAGACTTTTCAGTACAATACAACAATTGGTATATCATAATAAATTTACTATTTTTGGTTTTAAAAAATTGAGTTTTAAAAAATTCATATACTTTTGTTGACCAAATAAAACTGTATATGGCAAAGAATTTAGTGATTGTTGAGTCCCCGGCGAAAGCAAAAACAATAGAAAAATTTTTAGGAAAAGATTTTAAAGTAACTTCAAGTTTTGGTCATATTGCCGACCTTCCTTCTAAGGAATTAGGTGTAGATGTAGACGGAGATTTTACGCCTAAGTATATAGTACCTAGCGATAAAAAAAGTCTGGTAAGAGAATTAAAATCGGAAGCTAAAAAAGCTGAAATGGTCTGGTTAGCCAGTGATGAGGATCGAGAAGGAGAGGCAATTGCTTGGCACTTATCAGAAAGTTTAAATTTAACAGAGAGCAATACGAAGCGAATTGTTTTTCATGAGATCACAAAAACAGCCATACTAAAAGCGATTGAAAATCCAAGAAAAATAAATTACAATATCGTCAATGCACAACAAGCAAGAAGGGTATTAGATAGGTTGGTTGGTTATGAATTATCTCCTGTTTTATGGAGAAAGGTTAAAGGAGGGCTTTCGGCAGGAAGGGTTCAGTCGGTAGCGGTTCGATTAATTGTTGAACGCGAACGCCAAATTGAAGTCTTTAAACCCCTTGCTTCTTTTAGAATTGTAGCAGAATTTACAACTAATACTGGAAGTAAGTTTAAAGCAAAACTTCCTAAGAATTTTAAAACTGAAAAGGAAGCACGTGATTTTTTAACTAAGAATATAGGAGCTAGCTATAATGTTTCAGATTTAGTAAAAAAACCAGCAAAAAAATCACCAGCACCCCCTTTTACAACATCAACACTTCAACAAGAAGCTTCCAGAAAATTATATTATTCAGTAGGAAAAACAATGACCATTGCTCAGCGATTATATGAAGCGGGTCATATCACCTATATGAGAACGGATAGTGTTAATCTTTCTAACGATGCAAAACAAGCTGCTGAAGAAGAAATATCAAATTCCTTTGGTAAAGAATATAGTACCCCTAGAACTTTTAAAGGTAAAGCTAAAGGAGCTCAAGAAGCCCACGAAGCAATTCGTCCAACAGATATGTCAAGACATACTATAAGTGGTGATTATGATCAAGAAAGACTATACTCTCTAATTTGGAAACGTACTATTGCCTCACAAATGAGTGATGCTCATTTAGAGCGTACTAATGTGAAGATCGATAGTAGTGCGTCAGTTTCGGAGCAATTTGTAGCAAATGGAGAAATGATCAAATTTGATGGTTTCCTAAAAGTTTATTTAGAAGGAACCGATTTAGAAGATGAAGAGCAAGAAGGGATGTTGCCAAAATTAACAGTTGGCGACACCTTGTTAAAAAATTATATTACAGCTACACAACGATTTACAAGACCGCCTTATCGTTATACGGAGGCATCTTTAGTTAAGCAAATGGAAGAATTAGGGATAGGAAGACCATCTACCTATGCACCAACAATTTCGACAATTATTAATCGTAATTATGTAGAAAAAGGGACAATAGAAGGGGTAGAGCGCAGCTATTTGCAATTAAGCCTAACGGATAATGTAAAAGATAATATGCTTACTGAAGTAATTGGTTCTGATAAAGGAAAGTTAGTGCCAACAGATATTGGAATGATTGTAAATGACTTTCTTGTTGAACATTTTGAATATATATTAGATTATAATTTTACAGCCAAAGTTGAAGAAGATTTTGATAATATAGCTGAAGGAAAAAAAGAGTGGACGGATATGATGAATGAATTTTATAAAAAATTCCATCCGCAAATTGAAAATGTAACTGAAAATGCTGATAGAGAAAGTGGAGAACGTGTTTTAGGTAAGGATCCGCAATCTGGAAAAACAGTTTTAGTGCGTTTAGGTAAATTTGGCCCTATGGCTCAAATAGGAGCTCCAGATGATGAGGAAAAGAAATTTGCAAGCCTTCGTCCAGATCAGCAATTACATCAAGTGACATTTGAAGAGGTAATGGATTTATTTAAACTTCCGAAGGATCTTGGATTGTATGATGGTTTTGAAGTTCAAATAAATAATGGTCGCTTTGGTCCTTATATTAAGTTTGATTCTAAGTTTATTTCGCTTTCAAAAGAAATGGATCCACTAGATGTAGATATGGATAAAGCAATAGAGCTTATCGAAGAAAAAAGAAAAGCAGATGCTCCTATCTATATGTATGAAGAATTGTCGGTGCAAAAAGGAACAGGAAGATTTGGACCATTTATAAAATGGAATAATATGTTTATCAATGTCAATAAAAAATATGATTTTGATAACCTTACCGATGCTGATATCGTTGAATTAATTGAAACTAAAAAGCAAAAGGAAATCGATAAATTGATACATAATTGGACTGATGAAGGTATTCGATTAGAAAAAGCACGTTGGGGACGTTTTAATCTTATAAAAGGAAAAACTAAAATCGAACTTCCTAAAACAACGAATGCTGATAAAATGACTTTAGAACAGGCTTTGGATATATTTGAAAAAAAGAAACCAAAGAGAAAGGCAGCAGCTAAGAAAAAACCAGCAGCTAAGAAAAAATAATGATAGAATTCCTTACTCCAGTTTCTAAAACTGTTCTTGCTCATAGAGAAGTATTGCCAAATGGTGTTCTTGGGAAAATCATTGCAGTTTATTCAAATACTGAAGAATTACCAGCTCTAGAGAATGTCAAATTTGCACTTCTTGGAGTTAAGGAAAACAGGAATGATGTTGATTTTATTGGAGAAGAAATATGCTTTGATGAAATAAGAAAATCACTGTATTCTTTATATCCGGGTAATTGGCCTTATCGAATCATCGATTTGGGTGATATTGAACAAGGAGAATCTGTACAAGACAGTCATTTTGCAATGAAGACCGTAATGGAGGAGCTCCTTAAGAAAGAAATTATACCGCTTTTACTTTGTGGAAGTCAAGATTTAGCTTATTCTCAATATAGGTCCTATGACTTTTTAGGAAATATGGTAAATATTACCAATATAGACAGTAAATTTGATTTAGGTGATGCGGAACAGCCAATGACTAATAAATCTTTTGTTGGAAAAATAATTGTAGATAAGCCTTATAGCTTGTTTAACTACAGCAATATTGGGTATCAATCTTATTTTAATTCTCCAGAAGAAATCCAACTCATGGAGAAATTATTTTTTGATGGTTACCGATTGGGAGAAGTTATTTCAGATATTACCTTGGTAGAGCCTGTTTTAAGAGATTCCGACATGGTTTTTTTAGATATTGGAACAATAAAAAGCGCTGATTTAAGTTATAAAAATAGTAGAAGTCCAAATGGATTTGATGGTAGAGAGATATGTGCAATTTCTAGATATGCTGGAATTAGTAATAAAGTAACATCTTTCGGAGTATATGAATTAAAAGACTTTAAAAATTCAAAAAGTGCCGCTATGTTAATTGCACAAATTTTTTGGTACTTTATTGAAGGATTTAATTTTAGAGTTTCTGATGATGATTTCAGTGATGAAACACAGTATGTAATTTACAAAGTGCCAATTGAAGATGATATATTAATATTTAAAAAAAGTAATAAAACTGGGCGATGGTGGATAGAATTGCCTTTTTTTTTAAATATTGATAATAAATTAAAAAGAGAAACGTTATTACCTTGCACTTATGGCGATTATTTGAGTGCTTGTAATCAGGAAATACCTGAAAGGTGGATGAAAGCCCGCCGAAAAAATGAATTATAATTACAAACAAACTAATTTAATATCGAAAAATTGAAGGGTTTTTTAATAAACATGTTGTTTTTTAAAATTTTTATAAATAGGTTTGCGCCCTCAAATTTTCGATAATTTAACCTAAATACCTATGAAAAAGCTTATTGCATTTATTGCGATTATTCTTATCTTATATAGTTGTAATACGAGTGATCGTGGAGAGTTGGTAGGAACTATAGGAAAGCAATGGAATCCAGAGAAGCCGTTTGGTATGACACTTATTCCTGGAGGGGCGTTTATTATGGGTAAATCAGATGATGATTTTGTAGCTGTAAATGATGCCCCAACTAAGACAGTGACTGTTCGTTCTTTTTATATGGATGAAACTGAAATTACCAATGCAGAATATCGTCAGTTCGTTTATTGGGTTCGTGATTCAACGGTACGATTAAAATTAGCTATTTTAGCAGATGAAGTTGGTGCTACGGCAGGTGATGAAGGTATTGGAGAATTTGCTTTTGTTGATCAAGAGAATGAGGAAATGACTCCATATGATCAATACATGTATGATAATTATTTCGGGATGGGTGATGATTTCTATGCAGGTAGAAAAATTAATAATAATATAGACATTCAATGGGATACTGCTAATTACCCAGATGAATACTATAGTGAGGTAATGGATACTATGTACATTCCCTCTGAAGAAGCATATAATGGACAACGTACTATTGATGTTACAAAGTTAAATTTCCAGTATACCTATATGGATATGCAAGCTGCTGCAAGAGACGATAGTAAGCGTAGAAAAGATTTTATCATTAAAGAAGATATTAATATTTACCCAGATACTACTGTTTGGATAAAGGATTATAACTATTCTTATAACGAACCAATGCACAATGATTATTTTTGGCATCAGGCTTATGGAGATTACCCTGTAGTAGGTGTTAGTTGGAAACAAGCTAAAGCATTTTCTGTTTGGAGAACGCTATATAAAAACTCTTATCAAAAATCTAGAAGACGTCAACAAATAAATGCATTTAGATTACCTAGTGAAGCTGAATGGGAATATGCTGCCCGTGGTGGTCTAGAATCTGCTACATATCCTTGGGGTGGGCCTTATACGAAAAATGATCGTGGATGCTTTAGAGCCAACTTTAAGCCATTACGTGGAGATTATGCAGCTGACCAAGCATTATATACAGTGGAAGCTAAATCGTATGAAGCTAATGGTTATGGTCTTTATAATATGTCAGGGAATGTATCTGAATGGGTAGATTCTTCTTATGAGCCTTCTTCTTATGACATTTCATCTAATATGAATCCAAATGTAAACGATACAGGAAATTTGCGTAAAGTTTTACGTGGAGGATCTTGGAAAGATATCGCTTATTTCTTACAGGTAAGTTCTAGAGATTACGAATATGCTGATTCTTCTAGAAGCTACATTGGTTTCAGAAATGTTCAAGATTATATGGGTACTGACGTTGTATTAAATGAAAAATTAGGAGACGCTCGTTAAACCTCAAAAAAAATTAAAACCAAACTTAACTTATAAATTAAAAATTATTATGGCAGAATCAAAATCTACAAAGAAATTATTTAATATGGCCTACGGTTTAGGAGCCTCTATCGTAATTATTGGAGCGCTATTTAAAATTCTTCACTGGGAAATAGGACCACTTAATGGTGGGATATTATTAGCCGTGGGACTAATTACGGAAGCTTTAATTTTTGCCGTTTCTGCATTTGAACCCGTAGACGATGACTTAGATTGGTCTTTAGTATATCCGGAATTAGCTGGAAATATGGGAAAAGATAGAAACAAAGATGGTGATCCAGACGCGGAGGGTATCTTGTCTAAAAAATTAGACGAAATGCTTAAAGGTGCTCATATCGATTCTGAATTAATGGAAAGTCTTTCTGAAAGCATTCGTTCTTTTGAAGAAACAGCAAAACACATGGTACCAACTACTAACGCAATTGATTCTACTAAGAAGTATGGTGAAGAAATGGCATTAGCAGCTGCTCAAATGGAATCGTTAAATAGTTTGTACAAAGTTCAAGTAGAATCTTCTAGTCGTCAAGTTGAAATGAATGATCAAGTGGCTGAAAATACAGAACAATTAAAAAATCAAATGGAAAATTTAACAACTAATCTTTCTTCATTAAATGGAGTTTATGGCGGTATGTTATCTGCAATGGGAAGTAAAAATTAAGGCGGTTTTTAACTGTAATTATAATATTAATTCTTAAAAAGAAATTAAAATGGCAGGAGGAAAACTATCCCCAAGACAAAAAATGATTAACCTAATGTATTTGGTCTTCATTGCAATGTTAGCTTTAAATATGTCAAAAGAAGTATTATCTGCTTTTGGATTATTAAACACTAAGCTTACTATAGCAAATACAATAACTCAATCACGAAACGAAGCTTTTATGTCTAGTTTAGCAATAAAGGCTGAGGATCAACCAGAACAATATGCAGCAGTAAAAGCTAAGGCAGATCAGGCAGTTGTCATCACTAGAAAGCTTGATAGCTATTTAGAGAAACTTAAATCTGAAATGATGAAAACGGTAAAAGCTGATGATATCGATAATTTTGAAGTGCAAGATCAACCGGATTTTTTAGACACAAAATTCTTTCAAGGTGATAAATTAAAGCCGGGAGGTAAAGAGTTTTTGTCTGAAATGAACGATTATCGAATTGGAATGCTTTCACTTTTTGGAGAACAATATCCAGCTTTGGGAGTATCTATAGAAAATGACTTTTCTACAGAACCAATTTTAAATAGAGATGGAGAGAAAGTAGATTGGCTAAACTATAATTTTGAAGGTTTTCCGTTGATTGCTTCTTTGACCAAGTTAACTCAGTTACAAACTGATATTAAATCGAACAGTAGTCAATTGCTTTCTAAAATACTAGCAGGTCAGCAAGCTTCAGCCTTATCGTTTTCACAATATACTACACTTTTAGAGTCGCCAAAATCTGCCTATTATACAGGTGAAGTATTTGATGGAGCTATCGTTTTAGGTCGTATAGATGACAAAACTGTCCCAAACAGGGCTGAATTAACTTTAGACGGTAGAAAATTAGAACAAGGAAAAGATTTTTCTTTTGAAGGTGGTAGAGTTGTTTTAGCTGTAAGTGCAGGTAATGCAGGTGAACACAAATTAGAAGGAAAATTAGTGTTTCTAGAAGATGGAAAAGAAACGGATGTACCTGTAAGTAGATCATTTTCAACGATATCTCCTCCTAATTCTGCAACGATTTCTGCAGATAAGATGAATGTTGTCTATAGAGGAGTAAAAAATCCAATGACCATTTCTATGGACGGAGTTCCCAATAATAACGTGAATGCAAACGCTCCTGGATTATCAAGAGGTTCTGGTAGCTCATATATTATGGATGTTACCACTGTAAAAGGCAGGGAAGTTAAAATTAATGTAACTGGTACTATTGATGGGAAATCATTCCCATCTAGTAAAATATTTAGAATTAAAGACATACCAAGACCAACTGGCACCATTCGTGGTGAAGATGGTAATGGAGGGCCTGTACGTATGCAACGTCAAGGTTTAGAGATTTCAAGTATTGGAGCTATGTTGTTAGATTTTGATTTTGATCTTAAACTTAATGTAACAGGGTTTAGCTTTAAAGTTGCTGGACAACCTACAGTTACAGTTTCTGGCAATAAATTAAATGAACAAGCAAAAGGAGCTTTAAAAAGAGCAAAAAGAGGAGAAACAGTTCAGATATTTGATATAAATGCAAAAATTGCAGGAAACTCAAGTTATAAGTTACCTAGGATTACTCCAGTTTTTATTGAATTAGCAAACTAGGATAAAAATTTATTTTATGAATATTAAAAATGTTGTTTTAAGTATTTTTTGTCTATTAATGACATCAGTTAGTGTATTTGCACAATTGAATGTGCTTAATGCAAAAACTCCAGAGGAGATTGGTGTAAAAACTGAAGATCAATTAGCTTATGACAATGATAAACCATTGCCTTATGGGTATATTGATGATCGTGATGTTTTATGGTCTAAATCTACTTGGGAAATTATTGATCTTGATGAGCGGGTAAATTTTCCATTATATTATCCAATAGACACCAATAACATTGGTGCTGAAAGACGTTCTTTATACGATGTTTTAATTAAAAATATTAAAAATAAAAGAATAGAGCATTTGTATGCGGATTCTTATTTTACTGAAAAGAGAACATTGAATGATATTGAAGCATCTTTGGTATATTCCGATACTACAGATTTAGGTATTTCTCAATTCAATGCTGGTGAAGCTATAGATCCTCAATATATTCGTAAGTTTACGTTGGATGCTGCAGATATTGAAGAGTGGAGAATACGTGGCACTTGGTACTTGGATAAGCGTTCGGGTGATCTTAAATACCGATTATTAGGAATAGCTCCTGTTGCAAATGAAGCACGTGCAAAAGCATTTCCTGATGAATCATCAGATACTAAAGTTGAGTTGTTTTGGATTTGGTTCCCTTCAACTAGAGATGTGCTTCATAAAGCGAAAGCTTTTAATAGAAAAAATACTTCCAGGCCTATTTCGTATGATCATTTATTAAATTCAAGAAGATTTAATTCTGTTATATATAAGGAAGACAATGACTTAGGTGATAGACAGATTAACGATTATATCAATGATAATGCATTGATGCAATTAATGGAATCTGATAGAATTAAAGAAGTGATTAGAAATATTGAAATTGATATGTGGAATTACTAATAAAGTAATTTTATAAATAAATTAAAAGCCCTGAAACTTTAGTTTCAGGGCTTTTTTTATGAGGAAGAAAGTATATTTGTAAAATGAAAGAAATTGACTATATCGTTGTAGGATTAGGAATAGCTGGAATCACATTTTGTGAAGAACTAGAAAAAAATAACAAAACATTTATAGTATATGATACTGGTGATGTTGCTTCAACTAAAGTTTCTGCAGGGGTTATTAACCCTGTTGTGTTAAAAAGGTTTACTCCAGTTTGGAATGCTAAAGAACATATAAAAACTTCCATTAAATTTTATAAAAAATTAGCGATTAAATTAGGAATTCCATTATTTGAAAAAATGTCAATGCTTAAAATTTTTAAGAGTATTGAAGAACAAAATAATTGGATGGTAGCAAGTGATAAAAAGGAATTAGAAACCTTTTTAAAACCTAAAATAATTAAAAATAATAATCTAAATATCAATGCACCATTTGGTTTTGGTGAAGTAAATAATACCGGTAAGATTAACCCAATTGTGTTGATTGAAAACTATAAAAACTACCTCCTTAAAAATAATCAACTAAAGAATGAAGCTTTTGATTATAATACACTTCAGGTAAGTATTGATAAAGTTTTCTATAAAGATGTTATCTCGAAAAAAATAGTTTTTTGTGAAGGGGTATCTGCCAAAGACAATCCTTATTTCCCAAGTAAAACAAAAATTAGTAATGAGCCCTTAGTTATTCCAAATAAAGGAGAATATATAATTATAAATTCGCCAGAATTAAAGCTTTATTCTATGCTGAAAACTTCTCTTTTCATTATCCCATTGACTAACGATTTGTATAAGGTTGGTGCAACCTATGATCGAGAAGATCATACTGTTAAAACAACCCAAAATGCGAAAGAGGAAATGATCAATAAACTAAAAGCTATTATAAACTGTAATTTTGAAGTTGTAGGTCAAGTTGCTGGAATTAGGCCCACAACAAGAGATCGACGCCCTTTTTTAGGAACATTGTTAGATTGTGAAAATAAAGTGTTTTTTAATGGTTTAGGAACTCGAGGTATTACATCTGCCCCATCATTAGCTAAAAGCCTTTATAATTATATTGAAAACGATTTAGAGCTTCCTAAAGAGATGAATATAAAAAGGTATTACAAATGGTAATTGGTGCTTTTTATTGAAAAAAAAATAAGCATCTTTGCAAAAATATTTTTTAGATGCTCAATATTCATAATCTTACCGTTTCATTTCAAGGAGACGATTTATTTTCAGGAATTACTTTTCAATTGCGCTCGGGTGATCGAGTGGGATTGGTTGGTAAAAATGGTGCTGGAAAATCTACCTTATTAAAAATATTATCGGGGGAGCAAGAATATGATAAAGGACAAATTGCTTCCGACAAAGAAATTTCTATTGGTTTTTTAAAACAAGATATAGATTTTGTAAAAGGTAGAACGGTACTTGAAGAAGCTTATGAAGCTTTTATGTTAATTAAAGAATTAGAAAGTCAGTTAGAAAAAATTAATCATCAACTAGCGGAACGTACCGATTACGAAAGTGAAAGCTATCATCAACTAATGGTAGATTTAAATGATGTTCAGCATCAATATGAAATTCATGGAGGTTATAATTACCAAGGAGATACAGAACGTGTACTGCAAGGTTTAGGATTTCAGCGTGAAGATTTTAATATGGCTACAGATACTTTTTCTGGAGGTTGGAGAATGCGAATTGAGTTGGCAAAGATATTATTACAAAACAATGATATTTTATTGTTAGATGAGCCCACAAACCATTTGGATATTGAATCTATTTTATGGTTGGAAGATTTTCTAAAAAATTATGCAGGAGCAATAGTTATTGTGTCTCACGATAAAATGTTTTTAGATAACATCACCAATCGTACTATTGAAATTTCACTTGGTAGAATTTACGATTATAATAAACCTTATACAGAATATTTAGTGTTGAGAAAAGAATTGAGGGAGCAACAATTAGCAACTCAAAAAAATCAGCAAAAGCAAATAGAGCAAACGGAGAAATTAATTGAAAAATTTAGAGCAAAAGCCTCTAAGGCAACCATGGCTCAATCTTTAATTAAAAAACTTGATAAGATTGATAGAATCGAAGTTGATGAAGACGACAATAGTGTGATGTCTTTGAGTTTTCCGATTTCTGTGGTTCCTGGAAAAGTAGTTATTGAAATAGAAAATGTTTCTAAAAACTACGATGATAAAAAGGTGCTTCACGATGTGAGTTTGTTATTAGAAAGAAATAGCAAAATAGCTTTTGTTGGACAAAATGGACAAGGTAAATCAACGCTTGCTAAATGTATCGTTGGAGATGTATCCTATACTGGAGAATTAAATTTAGGGCATAACGTAGAGATAGGATATTTTGCTCAAAATCAAGCTGATTATTTAGATGGGTCTAAGACCGTTTTAGACACTATGATTGATGCTGCTAATGAGAAAAATCGAATTAAAGTACGAGATATTTTAGGATCTTTTTTGTTTAGAGGCGATGATGTTGACAAGTATGTTAGGGTGCTTTCGGGCGGAGAACGTAATCGCTTAGCATTGGCAAAATTATTACTACAGCCATTTAATGTGTTGGTTATGGATGAACCGACTAATCACCTCGATATTAAGTCTAAAAATGTTTTAAAAGAAGCATTGATAAAGTTTGAAGGGACTTTATTATTAGTTTCTCACGATAGAGATTTTTTACAAGGATTGACTTCCAAAATTTATGAATTTAAGGATCGTGATATAAAAGAGTATTTGGGAGATATAGATTATTATTTAGATCAGAGAAATATTCAAAATATGCGGGAAGCAGAGAAGAGAACTAAAACTGTTGCTGCTGAAAAAGAAAATAAATCATCGAGTAAAGAGAATTATGTAAATCAAAAAAAGGTTAAATCTTTAAACAATAGGCTTAGTAAAACAGAAGCATCTATATCTAAACTTGAAAAGGAAATTAAAGATATAGATTTTGAGCTTTCTATTAATTACGATGAAACGATATTAAATCCTAACTTTTTTAATACCTACCAACAGAAGAAAAAGGATTTAGAAAAGTTAATGGAAAATTGGGAATTAGTCACTGAAGAAATTGATTCAATAAACTAATTTATTTTTTCTTTTTTTACGTAATTATTTTTTTTAATAAAGTTTACTTTAACACCATTTATTAAATTTTTAGCTAAATAATTAAAAAACGATTTTGTATGGTCTCTTGTAGCCTGAGTGGTGCCATTGTGAAAAAGAGTGCCTTTTTTTCCGCTATTATGATGTATAACAACATTAGCCACAGTAGATAAAAGTTTCTTTTTCTTCTTCTTCTTGTTTAAAAGTATTACTTCAACATCTTTATACTCTTGACTTATATTTATTACTGATTGATCAAAATTGCCATTAATTGTAAAATTAGTTTCTATAACTTCTCCTTTAACTTCAGCATTTAATAGGGGAGTTAGAAACACATCCATATCAGAAAGCTCTAATTTCCCAACTTTACCTATAAATTTAAATTGATCATCGTTATTATTAATATCAAAAGACCAATTTGCTGTGAATGGGGTGTTTTTCATGAAAATTCCATCAACAATAATAACTGTTCTTTCAGGAGAAGGATAGGTATTGCTAACGTTTGTGATTCCAGCATCAATAATTTTAATGGTAAGTAGGCCTGCTTGGTATTCTCTGAGTAACTTCTCTGAATACTCAATGCTACTGTTTTTTACTGAAACGGAATCTACCGTTAGCTTTAATGGCAATTCTCTTATAACCTTACTGTATAGTTTTTTTATCCTAAGGTCTTCCTTTTTTTCAAACTTATCTCTATAAATAGCTGCGTTTGCTTTATCAATAGAAATTAGATTTGTTTTAAAGACAACAGAATCGTTTTCTTTACCTAAAGCAAGCTCATTGATAATTAATTTTTCAGCAGTTACGTCGTAATAATCTCTTTGGATAGTTAAAAGGCTTTCATATTCTTTTTTTGAATATTTATTTTTATAATGAAAGCCATGAAGTGTTAATGTTTGGTCTTCAAACAAGAGATGGTTTAAGTTGATATTTTCATAGTTACTAGTTTTATAAAAAATAGAATCTGCTGCTATGTTTATGGTTTTATAATTAAAAGGAATTAAATTAGACTTGGACGATTCATCTAATACTATATCTTTAATAGAAATAGTAGTATTTTTTAAGGATACTAATATGGAGTCTTTTGTTCCGTCATAAACAATAGCTGAAGCGTTTTCAATATTTAATTTATCAATTTTAATTGAGCTTAGTAGCTTGCTTTCTTTTTTTGAGGAACTGGCATCTTTTGCTTTATTCAAGTGATTTTTAAAATAAATAGTTTCTAAATCTTTAAATTCAATCTTCTCGATATGTATTTGATCATTGATTAAATAATCCCAATAACTAACATTACCAACTACTAACTTTTTCATAGTTAACTGAGTTTGGATATGCTCACTATCTTTTACTTTTATTATAATACTCGGTTCCTTAACAGAAATCGAACCTGTTAGTGATTGAACAGCTATATCTTTATAAAGGAGTTCTATATGCTCGGGTATTTTCTCTTTTAATAAAGTCTCAATTTTATTTTTAATGATCGAGTTAGCATAAAAACTTAGGATTAGCAAAGCAATTAATACGATTCCAATGATAATCAGTAAAATACGTTTTCGTTTTGTCATAAGGTTTTTTTTAAAAAACTATGGAAGGTAAAGGTATAAAATATTAAAATAAAAACTTGTCAAGTTCCAAATTGATTGTATCTTTGCAGTCCGAAATGATTTGGTCGGCATTATGAACCGAAAGTTAAAAGCTATTAAATTATTTTAGATTATATCGCGGGATAGAGCAGCAGGTAGCTCGTCGGGCTCATAACCCGAAGGTCACTGGTTCGAGTCCAGTTCCCGCTACTAAGGAGTAATCAGAAATGGTTACTCTTTTTTTATTTAAACTCAAGGATACAAAGAATTTAAGAGTGTA
>JABHSQ010000008.1 GCA_018669795.1 Flavobacteriaceae bacterium
ATTTTTATTAATAAAATTAGGGGCTTCTGTTACATTTCTTTTTACAAAATACAATACAGAAGTGTTTAATCCACTAAAACTAAAATCTAAAGGCCCTACTTTGGGTTTAGGAAAAGGAAAAGCCTTTGGATTGCCTAGTTTTGAATATTTATCGATTAACGGTCCACCAGGATAGGGTAGTCCAAGTAATTTTGCGCTTTTATCGAAAGCCTCTCCTACAGCATCGTCTAAAGTTTGACCAATTATTTCCATTTCAAAATAATTAGTTACTTTAACAATTTGTGTATGACCACCACTTATTGTCAATGCTAAAAAAGGGAATGTTGGAGTTGTATGTGCTTCAGATTTTATAAAATGTGCTAAAATATGTGCCTGCATATGGTTTACATCAATTAGAGGAATCTCTAATCCCATCGCCAAAGACTTTGAAAATGAGGTGCCTACCAAAAGTGAACCCATCAATCCTGGGCCCCTTGTAAAAGCTATGGCATTTAGCTGTTTTTTGTCGATATTTGCTTTTTGTAACGCAAGTTGTACGACAGGTACAATATTTTGTTGATGCGCTCTAGAGGCAAGTTCTGGAACAATACCACCGTATTCTTTATGAATACTTTGTGTCGCAACAACATTAGATAATATAGTGCCGTTTTTTATAACGGCTGCAGCAGTATCATCACAGGATGATTCAATGCCTAAAATGTATGTCTGTTTTGCTATCAAATTAAGAGTGCATATTTATTTTTTGTAAAAATAAAACATTAAGACCGTATCAAAAAACTAAAAAAAATAATAAAAAGGATTCTTAGCATCTTGTTCTTGATAATAGTATTTATTATCATCACACTATCCATGCCTACTGTTCAAACTTATATTGCAAAAAAAGTTACTACAAAATTAAATGAAAACTTTGGTGCTAACATCAACATTAGTCGTTTAGGGCTTAATTGGAAGGGCGAAGTTGACATTAAAGATGTTTATATAGAAGACCATCATAGCGATACATTAATTTATGTTAAAACACTTAACACCAATTTACTAAGTTTAAAAAATCTTGTAGAAGGTGATTTGTATTTCGGTTTTATTGAATTGAATAAAGCGAAATTTTATATAAAAACCTACAAAGGTGAAAAAAGTGATAACGTTTCCATTTTTGCTAATAAATTTAATTCAACTAGCCCTAGTAGCGGTAATATATTTGTATTAAAGGCAAATAATATAAAGTTTTCAGATTGTGATGTAAAAATAACTAATGAAAATTTAGAACAATCAGAAGTTTTTAATCTTAGTAACATTAATATAGAAAGTGAAATTTTCAGTATTGTAGGTCCAAATGTTAATACAGCTATAAAGCAATTATCGTTAAAATCGCAAAGAGGTCTTGATATTAAAAATCTAGCTGGAATTTTTTCTTATAGTTTAACCTCCATATCATTAAAACAATTAAAGCTTAAAACTGATGATTCTTTCATAAATGGCGCTATTATAATGAATTATAAAGAGGGAGAACTATCAAATTTTGTAAACAAAGTAGATCTTAATATTCATTTTAATGAAGCAAAAATTTCTACCAACGATTTAAATACATTTTATAATGAATTTGGTATAAATCAAGACCTGCTAATTGATGGAGATATAGAGGGCACTTTAAATAATTTGACCTTTTCAAATGGTCAAATTAAAAGTGGATTAATTAAAATTACCGGTGATTATAATTTTATTGATTTATTAAGTAATAAAAATGATTTTGCTATTTATGCAAACAATCATTCGATTTCATTAAACTACAATTCACTTAAAGGATTAATGCCAAAAGTATTAGGGAAGGTTTTTCCAAAAGAAATTAGCAATTTAGGCACCATTAAATTTAATGGGAGTACAACATTTACGAAAACTTATTTAACAACATCAAGTATCTTGATAAGCGCATTAGGTTCCGCAAAAATAAATGCTACTATCCATCATTTAAACGAGGAGGAAAAAGCAGAATATAGTGGAGACATAGACTTTGAAAATTTTGATTTAGGATCTCTTGCAAATACTAAAAGTTTAGGAAACATTACTTCAAAATTAAATATTAAAGGAGTGGGGTTCACCCAAAAATCATTAGATGCTAAAGTTACAGGAGAAATTAACTCTTTTGTATTTGAGAATTATAATTATAAAAATATTACGCTTTCTGGAAATTTTAAACACCCATTGTTTGATGGAGAATTAAATATTGACGATCCCAATTTAAAGTTAACGTTTAATGGATTGATAGATATATCTGAAAAATTGAATCGATTCGACTTTAAAACAGATATAGAATACGCAGAGTTAAACAAATTAAACTTAATGAAGCGTGATAGCATATCAGTTTTTGTTGGTAAAATTGACATGAATATGATAGGGAATAATTTAAATAATACCTATGGATCTATCTCTTTTAAAGAAACATTTTATCAAACTGAAAATAATGATTTTTATTTTAATGATTTCTTGATTACTTCAAAAAAAGATGGATTAAAAAGAGTTATAGATATTAATTCTCCAGATATTATGACTGGATATATTTCTGGAGAATTTTTAATTGAAGATATTCCAGATTTATTTATTAACGGTGTAGGAAGTATTTATGCAAACTTTAAACCAAAGAAAATAACTAAAAATGAATACATTAATTTTGATTTTGAAATCTATAATAAACTAATTGGAATATTTGTTCCTCAACTAGAGTTTGGGAATGATACCAGAATAAAAGGATCTGTTTATTCAAATGAATCTAAAATAAAATTTGATTTTGAGTCTCCCGAAATGATAGTTTTTAATAATTATTTAGGAAAAGTTAAATTTAAATTAGATAATTTTAATCCATTATATAACACGTATATTTCAGTAGATACTTTAGATAATGGTTTTTATAACTTAAAAGACATTAATTTTATTAATAAAACTATAAATGATACACTTTATGTAAGTACAAATTTTTCAGGAGGTAAAAATAAAGATTATTTTAATTTATCTTTATACTATACTATTGACAGAGAAGGAAACTCTGTAGTTGGAGTAAAAAAATCTGACATTATTTATAATGAGAACAACTGGTATTTAAATGAGCAGGATGATAAAAATAATAAAATTGTATTTGATAATAGTTTTAAAAATATAAAATTCGATTCGATAACATTAAATCATAATGATGAATTAATACAATTTACAGGAGCTACAACTGATAGCACTTTCAAAAATTTAAAAGTTCAATTTAAAGATGTCAATATAGGTAATTTAGTTCCTAAAGTTGATAGCCTAAGACTTAAAGGAAATATTAATGGTAATTTAAGCATTCTTCAAAAAGAAGGTGTTTATTATCCTAGTTCTAATATTATTATTGACAATATTGATGTAAATGATATAGAAATGGGGGATTTTGTAATTGATATTTTAGGAAACAATGAGCTAACTCGATATGATATAAATACATCTCTTACTAATAACAATCTTAAATCTATAAATTCTATTGGTTATATTGAAGAGACTAGTGGTCAAACGAAAATACAATTAGATATAGAATTGAATGAATTTGATCTAGGAGCAGTTAGTCCTTTTGGAGGTAGTGTAATTACAAATATAAGAGGCTTAATATCAGGAAAAGGAAAGGTTTCTGGAAAATTGAATTCTCCTGATATTTTTGGTAATTTTATCTTAAAAAATAGTGGTTTAAAGGTGCCATACCTTAATATTGATTTTAATTTAGATAGCACTACTAATCTTATTGTAACAAAAGAAAAATTAGAGATTTTTAAAACTACTATTACCGACACCAAATATTTAACAAAAGGAGTTCTAAGGGGAAATGCAACACATAAAGGTTTCGGAAATTGGAAATTAGACTTAAGCGTAAATTCAGTTAATTTATTAGTATTGGATACTCCAGCAGATGAAAACCAATCCTATTATGGAACGGCTTTTATAAATGGGACTACACATATTCATGGTCCTATAAAAGAATTAATAATAGATATTAATGCTGCTACTGAAATGAATACGGTATTTAAAATACCATTAAGTAATACTGAAACTATTGGAGATATTTCTTTTATAAAATTTCTATCTCCTAAGGAAAAAGAAGCTAAACTTCGTGGAGAAACTATAGTAACCGACAATTTAAAAGGACTTGAATTAAATTTTGAATTGGATATTAATAAAAATGCAGAAATCGAGATTGTTATTGATCAAAATACGAAGTCAGCTTTAAAAGGGAGAGGAGCAGGAACTTTATTAATAGAAATAAATACCTTAGGAAAATTTAATATGTGGGGTGATTTTATAGTATATGAAGGTATTTATGATTTTAGATACGGAAAAATTATAAGAAAAGAAATTGAAGTTGAAAAAGGGGGTACTATAACTTGGGATGGTTTAGCTAGTAAAGCAAATTTAAACTTAAAAGCTATTTATAAAACTAAAGCAAATCCTTCTGCATTACTAGATGACCCAACGGTTAACAGGAAGATACCTGTTGAAGTTTTTATAGATTTAACCAATAACATTACCCGACCAAATTTATTATTTGACATTAGTTTTCCTGATGTAAGTTCTTCTGTTAGAAGTGAATTGGAATATAGACTTCAAACTACTGAAGAGAGAGAAAAGCAAGCTTTATTTTTATTGACAACAGGTTCTTTTATTAGTGATACAGCTGGACAAAGTGCTGTTTCTGGAACAGTTACTGATGGTGTTAATGCTATCCTTGCTCAAATATTAACAGATGACGATGCGATTATAAATTTCACACCCTATTATGATATGGGAATAGATACTCAAGAAATTGAAACTCAAGATGAATTTGGTGTGAAATTCTCTACTAAAATCACTGAACGAATTGTCGTAAATGGAAAAGTTGGTATTCCTGTTGGTAAAATTAATGATTCAAGAGTTGCTGGTGATGTCGATGTACAATGGTTGGTAAATAAAGATGGTAGCTTGCGAATTAACTTTTTTAATCGTCAAGCAGAATTACAATTTATTGGTGAAGATCAAACATTTGAACAGGGTATAGGTATTTCTTACAAAGTAGATTTTGATACCATTAAGGAACTTATGAATAAACTATTTGGAATAGAAATAAAATTAGAAGAGTTTATTCCAGATGATAAGAAACCAGTTAGTTTTGAGGCGGGAAGTTCAAATAATTAAAATAAAGCAATCATTGATATTTCTATATTTACAGATTTTGGCAATCTAGAAACTTCAACAGTTTCTCTAGCAGGAGCAGTTTCTTCATGAAAATATGAAGCATAAATTTTATTAATTTCTAAAAAATTATCCATATCACTTATAAAAATGCTTGATTTTATAACATTTTCAAAAGTCATACCAGCTTCTTTAAGTATAGCTTTTAAATTTTCCATTATTAACTGAGTTTCTTGCTTTATAGAACCAATCATTAATTCTCCAGTTTTTGGATCAATAGCTATTTGACCAGATGTATATAAAGTATTACCTGATAATACTGCTTGATTATAAGGCCCGATCGGAGCTGGAGCGTCTTTAGTAAAAATAATTTTTTTCATATCAATTACCTGTGAAAACAGGATTTTATTTAATTATATTCTTTTATCTGATTCTCTACGTTTTTCATATTTAATATCACTAAGCATAGAAGATTTAATACCTATAAACATATACCAAGATGTATGAATGCTGCCAATTGGAGTCCAATTAAAACTTAACCTCCAACTTTCTAAATCTCTTTGAAATCGAAATTGAGTTAAGGTTATTCCTTTGTTTTTAAAATCATAACCCGATGATATGCCAACCTTCCAATTTGGTGAAAATTCTATATTTGAACTCAACATAATAGATTGAGAAGATATTTCATTTTGTCTAGTAGAATTTGCATACGTAATAGTATAAGCCATTCTTAAATCCCAGGGAATTGAAAAATTATACCAATTATAATCAGAATTTGAAATATCTTTATCGGATTCACTTAGGTCATTTATTGGATTGGAATCTCCAAACAAATCATCTGGCCGACCTCCATTTTTAAATGTATTGGTTTCAAAATCATCATCTTCACTACCTTGAAAATCTTTACTAGAAAATGTATAATTAATACTAATATTAGCACGAGTTAATCTAAAGAGGCTTCCGCCATTATTAATATTGAATTCATCTACTCTAATATTATTGTTATTTAAAGCATAAGGGTCAAGCGCTCCATTAAAGTTAAAATCTAATTTTTTTACAATTGGAATACTTCCAGAAAAGATTAATGGATTCCAATTTAAGGAGTCTCCAGCAATATTATAAGCAGTATTAAAATTTAAGTTATTTAATAAAATCATCTTTTTTGGTTTAACTTGGGTAGTATCCCTGTCTCGCACTTTTGCTTCTATTGTATTACTAATAGACATTCCAATACTACTTGATCTTACATTCCCGGGGGCTCCATATAATGATTGTTCAAAACGTGAATATTCTACAACTTGCTCATTTGCTGTAGGATCAACATAACTATTATAAAATTGATCAAAGGAAGGATTAATATTATAACTTAAAGATGGTCTAAATACATGACGCAATGCTTCAATCTTTTTTCCTTTTCCAAAATTAAACATTCCATACAAGGTAGTTCCAAGACTAGTAGAAAAATTATAAGTACGATAACTATCAAATCCTTTTATAGTATCTTGAATAACCCCTCCTTCTCCTGCATTATATTCTGAGTCATAATATTTTTTAATAGTATTAAACGCCCATGTCTCTTGATAGGTAGTGTTTAACGAAGAACTTATATTTTTAAATATTTTAAAATTTGTGCTAATTGGTATTGAATGTCTTGCTCCAATTTTTGCATTGTTAAACATTTTTGAAGTAAAAAATTCATCACCTGTTGTTTGAATTCTATTTTCAGCAGCTAAATTATATTGTAAATTAATATTTTCTATAATTCCCTTTTTTGAACCAATCTTGGGTTCAAATGGGAATATTCTAGATATACTAGTATTTAAATTTGGCAGTGACATATTAATTGCGTCTGTATTGGTGTTTTGAGAGTGTGTTCCGGCAAGAGAAAAATTAATTTGTGGAATTGTTTCAAATGTTTTTGAATAGGAAACTGAAGAACTTAGTGTATTTATTAAAGAACTTGCGTTGTTTGTTTGATTTATCGATTCATTATAATATTGACTACTTCCTAGATTAACAGATGCAGCAAATCGAGAACTTGGATTTGCTTTAGCATCTTGATTATGATTCCATCTAATATTATAAACAGAACCTTCATTAAAACCATCGAAGCCACGCTCCCCATTTATTAGTTTTTCAAAGCGTAAACTTAAATTTCCTTTAAATTTATAACGCAATGCATATGAAGATTCTGCCCTTATTGCATAACTACCATTAGTGTAATAATCTCCAATAATAGTTAAATCTAAATAATCACTAATTGCAAAATAATACCCGCCATTTTGAAAGAAAAAACCACGATCTCTATTGTCTCCAAAACTTGGTATTATAAAACCTGATGTTCTATCCTTAGTTAATGGAAAAAATGCAAAAGGCAGCCCTAATGGCAGAGGAACATTGGCTATATACATATTTGTAAATCCGGTAACAATTTTTTTATTCGGAACTACTTTAGCTCTTCGTGTATAAAAATAATATTCAGGATTCTCAATATCCGTAGCCGTTGTAAATTTAATGTTTTTAAGAAAATAAACTGAATCATTAACTTTTTTTGAAACTTCAGCTTTGTATTTTACTTCATCTTGTCCAGATCTAGAATTATAAATTAATGCTTTTTTTGTATTCATATTAAATCGGATAGAATCTGGAATTACTTCATTTTGTGCTTGAGTAAATACTGGTAATTGTGAATAAACACCAGCACTATCGATTCCTTTAGCATAAATTTCATTTTTATTATAATCTAAAACAATATACCCACCTTCAATACGCATATCTTCATACGTTATATATGCTTCATTATACATATAAACCTTGTTTTCCAGCTTGTCTATATAGACATAATCTTCACCAAAATAATTAATAACTCCTGTAAGTATTTCTCCTTTAGATCTAATAGTATCAGGCTTAACAGTATCTAATATTGCTTCATTAAATTCAGAAAGAATTAAATTTTGATTGATACTAATAGTATCTTCTACTTCTATTATAGGGATTATAGTTTTGTTTTTAGTAGGAGTTTCTTGAGAATACAAAAAAGTGTTGCATAAAAGCAGCAGTGAAAATGTTGCTAATAAAAAATGCTTAAAAGTTTGCAATGCTACGATACCTTTTTTTTGTAAATTTGGCTTTGTATTGTACATCTAGTTTCTTAGAGTTACAACCTCAAAAATAAGCATATTTTTTATGTGATTTTTTTTAAAAGGAAATTTTTAACAATACTACTATAATCAATACGTTAAGAATAAATAACAAATGGGAAATGCTCATGAAAAACAAATTATTTTATTTTATTTTACTAATAGCAGTCATTCTTACTTCATATTCGTTTAATATTATTACAAATAATACAGAAAAGCCATTCATTGTAGTTTTAGATGCGGGACACGGAGGAAATGATCCTGGTAATATAGGAAATGGCTATAAAGAGAAAAATATTGTTTTAAATATTGTTCTTGAAGTTGGAAAAATTTTAGAAGCAGAATCTAATTTTAAAGTAATTTATACTCGCAAAACAGATGTGTTTATTAAATTACACGAAAGAGCACCTATTGCAAATAAAGCAGATGCAGACTTATTTGTTTCTGTTCATTGTGATGCTTTTACAAATAATGCCTATGGCGCTGGTACTTTTGTTTTAGGCTTACATCGAACTCAAGCAAATTTTGAAGTTGCAAAAAGAGAAAATGAAGTGATATTTTTAGAGGATGATTATAAAGAAAATTATGAAGGATTTGACCCAAATTCCCCTGAATCATTGATAGGTATGACTTTAATGCAAGAAGAATATTTAGATCAAAGCATATTATTAGCATCATTAATACAAGATAATTTCACTAATAATTTAAAGAGAAAAGACCGAAGCGTTAAACAAGCTGGCTTCATGGTACTTTATAAAAGTTATATGCCTAGTATTTTAGTTGAAACAGGTTTTTTAACCAATAAAAAAGAGGGTGCCTATCTAAATTCTTTAAAAGGTCAAAAAGAAATGGCTAAAGAAATTGCAAAAGGAATAATAACTTATAAAAATAGTTTATCATTAGAGACTGGAGATATTAACAAACGAGATATTATACATAAAAAAAATATTGAAACTGTTAAAGATAATAAATTTGAAGGCTACACCTTTAAAGTACAACTTGCAGCCTCTAGCAAGAAATTAAGCTTGAAGTCATATAACTTTAAAGGATTGATGGGTGTTTCAAGAGAAGAGGAGGATAAGTTATTTAAATATTATTATGGAAAAACATCAGATTATAATAAAATACAGCTTATGAAAAAAATTGCGGAGGAAAAAGGACATAATTCCTGTTATATAGTGGTTTTCAAAGAAGGTAAAAAATTAAAACTTTCTGATGTTTTAAATATTTTAGACAAATAATCCTAATTCATCAATTTATTTATAAATTTGTTTTTAATCAAAAACACAAATCATTGAAAATAGCTAAAGAAGTTAAAACCGGATTACTTGCCATATTTTCTATTTTATTATTAATTTATGGTTATAGTTTTCTTAAAGGATCTGATCTTTTTTCTAAAGAAAGAACATTTTATGTTTCCTATAATAATGTGGCAGGACTTGCTGTTTCTGCTCCTGTAACTATAAATGGTTACGCAATAGGACAAGTTGAAAATATTGATTTTGAAAATAAAAAAGGAAGTTTATTAGTAACTTTTAAATTGAAAAAAGATTTTGAATTTTCAAAAAATAGTATTGTCCGTATATATAGCACCAGTGTAATAGGTGGTAATGCCCTAGCTATTATTCCAACAATAGATAAAAATAACGTTGCTAAAAGTGGAGATACTTTAAAAGGTGAAATTGAACAAGGAATTTTAGAATCATTAACTTCTGGTTTAAAACCATTGGAGAATAGAATATATAAAACACTTTCTGGCCTTGATACTTTACTTTACAATTTTAACTCAGTATTAAATGATGACACTAAAAATAATTTAAAAGATGCGATTGCAAGTTTAAATAAAACAATGAAATCTTTTGAAGGAGTTTCTTCAGATTTAAACTCATTACTAATTGAAAACAAACCAAAACTTGATAGTACGTTTTCCTACCTTAAAACAACTACTAGTAATTTAGCTAGTTTTTCAGATTCATTATCACAAGTAAATATTAAAGCAATGGCTTCTAATTTGGAATCTACCTTAGAAAGTTTTGATGCACTTATGAAGAAAATTGATCAAGGAGAAGGTAGTATTGGCAAACTTTTAAATGACGAAAAACTCTACGATAACTTAGAAGCTGCCTCTAAAGAATTGGAAGAGCTATTAAGAGATTTAAAAGAAAACCCAAAACGTTATCTTCATATTTCTGTTTTCGGAAAGAAAGCAAAAGAATATAAGCCTAAAGTAACCGAAAAGAAATAGTTGATGCAATACATTCCCAATATTCTATTTTTAATTCTTCTTCTTATTGGTTCGGGGTTTTTTATAAAAAATAGTAAAAAGATAATTCGAAATATTAAATTAGGGCATAAAGTTGATGCTTCAGATCATAAAAAAGAACGTTGGATTAATGTACTTCGAATTGCATTGGGCCAATCTAAAATAGTTGTTAGGCCAATAGCTGGAATACTTCATGTAGTTGTATATGTTGGTTTTGTTATTATTAATATTGAAGTCTTAGAAATAATCATTGATGGACTTTTTGGTACTCACCGTATTTTCTCTGGTTTAGGTACGCTATATAATATTTTAATTGCTTCTTTTGAACTGCTAGCTTTTTTAGTTTTAGTTAGTGTAATTATTTTTTGGATTCGTAGAAATATAAAAAGAATAAAACGTTTTTTATCCCCAGAAATGAAAGGTTGGCCAAAAAATGATGCCAATATCATTTTGTATTTTGAAATGGTTTTAATGTCATTATTTTTAATAATGAATGCTTCCGATTTACAACTTCAAATTTTAGGGGCTGAACATTATACAAAAGCGGGAAGTTTTCCAATTAGTAGTTTCTTGTTACCACTTTTCGAAAACCTTTCACAAAACAGTTTAATTATTTTAGAACGTTCTGCTTGGTGGTTGCATATTACTGGAATCTTTATCTTTTTAAACTATTTATACTTTTCAAAACATCTACATATTTTATTGGCATTTCCAAATGTTTATTATGGAAGCGTATCACCTAAAGGAAAATTTAAAAATTTAGAGTCAGTAACAAATGAGGTAAAGTTAATGATGGATCCAACTGCCGATCCTTTTGCTGCTCAAGCGGAAGGAGTTAGTGTTCCTGCAAAATTTGGAGCTAGTGATGTGTTAGATTTAAGTAGAACGCAATTATTAAATGCTTATACTTGTACAGAATGTGGGCGTTGCACGAGTAATTGTCCAGCAAGTCAAACTGGTAAAAAATTATCTCCTCGAAAAATCATGATGGATACAAGAGACCGTCTCGAAGAAATAGGAAAAAATATTGATATCAATGGAGTATTTATACCAGATAATAAACAATTATTAGGAGACTATATAACCAAAGAAGAACTTTGGGCCTGTACTACTTGTAATGCTTGTGTTGAATCTTGCCCTGTAAGCATAGATCCTTTATCTATTATAATGGATATGCGTCAATATCTAGTTATGGAGCAATCCGCAGCACCTAATGAACTTAATATAGCAATGACCAATATTGAAAATAACGGTGCCCCTTGGCCCTATAATCAAATGGATCGATTGAATTGGAAAAGCGAATAATATGAAAAAAGAACATGTAAAAATAAAGTTACAAAGTAAAGTAATAGATGGTGAATTTGTTAGTCCAAGACATCCTGATGGTATTAAAAACTATCTGATAGACATTGATGGTACTATTTGTGACGATATTCCAAATGAAGAGCCAGAAAGAATGTTAACTGCAAAAGTTTATCCAGACGCTTTAGAAACATTAAACAAATGGTATAAAGAAGGACATATTATTTGTTTTTTCACATCACGAACCGAAGAGCATAGAGAATATACTGAAACTTGGCTAGAAAAAAATGGTTTTAATTATCATTCTATGTTAATGGGAAAACCACGAGGAGGTAATTATCATTGGGTAGATAATCATTTGGTAAAAGCAACTCAATTTAAGGGTAAATTTACTGATTTGGTTGAAAAAAAAGTGACCATAAAAGTTTTTGATGATTAATATAAAGGTCGTCATAATTATATTCTTATCTGGGTTTTATTCCATATTAAATGCCCAATCAATTATTGGAGAGTGGGAAACATTTGATGATTTAACCGGTGATAAAATATCTGTAGTTGAAATTTATAATATCAACGATATTTATTTTGGAAAGATTATCAATTTATTTGAAGACTCTTTAGATTCAGTTTGTGACCAATGTGAAGACGGTGATTATAACAAACCAATTATTGGTTTAATAATCATTAAAAACTTAATTAAAGATGATGATGAATATAATAAAGGTACAATATTAGATCCAAATAATGGAAAATCTTACAAATGTTATATGGAATTGATAGGTACTAATAAATTAAAATTAAGAGGGTATATTGGGTTTTCTATATTGGGAAGAACACAATATTGGCAAAGAAAAATATAAAAAATGAGTAATACATTAAAAGTGCCAACCATGGCTGAGCTTTTAGCTCAAGGTAAACAACCTGAAGTATTATTTTGGGTGGGCTGTGCTGGAAGTTTTGACGATAGAGCAAAAAAAATAACAAAAGCATTTGTAAAAATTTTAAATAAGGCAAATATTGAATTTGCTGTATTGGGAGCTGAAGAAAGTTGTTCAGGAGACCCCGCAAAACGTGCAGGGAATGAATTTTTATTTCAAATGCAGGCAATGATGAATATTCAAGTTTTGGATGGTTATGAAATTAAAAAAATTGTTACTACTTGTCCTCATTGTTTTAATACCTTAAAAAATGAGTACCCTAATTTAGGAGGGAATTATGAGGTAATGCACCATACTCAATTTTTAAAAGCCCTTCTTAATGAAGGTAGACTAAAAGTTGAAGGGGGAAAGTTTAAAGGAAAAAGAATTACGTATCACGATCCTTGCTATTTGGGTAGAGCAAATAATGAATATCAAGCGCCTAGAGATTTGCTTAAAAAATTAGAAGTAGAACTTATTGAAATGCGAAGATGTAAATCTCAAGGTTTATGTTGTGGTGCTGGTGGTGCACAAATGTTTAAAGATGCTGAACCCGGTGAAAAAGAAATAAATATTGAAAGAACAGAAGAAGCTATTGAAACTTCACCTTCTATAATTGCAACTGGTTGTCCTTTTTGTAATACAATGGTAACCGATGGAGTGAAATTTAAAAAGAAAGAAGGCGAAGTAGAAGTATTGGATATAGCAGAAATGATTATTAATGCAGATGAATTATAATAATGATAAAAGATTTTAATGATTTACCAGATGATTCTAGGTTATGGATTTATCAATCTAATAGAAAACTAAGCGAAATAGAAATTGGAATTATAGAACCGAAAATAATCGATTTTTTAAACCAATGGACTGCCCATGGAAAAGATTTGGATGCAGGGTATGAAATTAAATACAATCGTTTTATTGTTTTAGGTTTAAATCAAGAAAATGCTTCAGCTTCAGGTTGTAGTATTGATGCTTCTGTGGGTTTTATTCAATCTTTAGAAAAAGAATTTGAAATTGATTTAATGGATAAAATGAATGTTACTTATTATAACGGAGATTTTATTGCGCATAAATCTTTAAGCGATTTTAAAAAAATGGCCAAAGCAAAATCGGTGTCTAAAAATACTGTGGTATTTAATAATTTAGTTAATACAAAAATCGACTATATTGAAAATTGGGAAGTTCCTGCAAAAGATAGTTGGCACAATAGATTTCTAGCATAGTTTTTGTTAACTTTCTTTTATGAACAAACTATTTTCAATCTTATTAGTTCTATTCTTTTCATTTACTGGAATTTCTCAACAGATTTACCCTCTTTTAGTTGAAAACGATCAATTAAATCAAAAAAAATGGGTAGATAGTATTTATAATGCGATGACTCTAAAAGAAAAGGTTGGACAATTATTTATGGTAGATGTTTTCTCTAGTGACCCAAAATCAAAAAATAATAAAATTGATTCTTTAATTAAAAACCAACATATTGGAGGAATCATTTTTTCTAAAGGAGGCCCAAAACGCCAAGCAAAGTTAAATAACCATTATCAAAACATCTCAAAAACACCTTTAATTATGGCAATGGATGCAGAATGGGGTCTAGCAATGCGTTTGGATTCTACTTTTGCCTATCCCTGGAATATGACACTGGGTGCCATTACTAATAATGAAATAATTTATAAGATAGGCAAACAAATAGGTGAGCATACCAAAAGAATTGGTATGCATATTAATTTTTCACCAGTTGTCGATATTAATACCAATCCAAACAACCCTATAATTGGGAATCGTTCTTTTGGAGAAGATCGTGATAACGTTACAGAAAAAGCGTTAGCATATATGCGCGGAATTCAAAGTGTTGGAATATTGGCTAATGCTAAACATTTTCCTGGACATGGGGATACTGAAAAGGATTCGCATAAAACCTTACCAACCATTTCTTTTTCAAAAAAACGTTTAGACAGTATAGAGTTATATCCCTATAAGAGATTAATAGAAGCAGGTTTAAGTAGTGTAATGATTGCTCATTTAAACGTACCTTCATTAGAACTTAGAGCTAATTTTCCTTCTTCTTTATCTAAAAATATTGTGACTAATTTATTGCAAAAAGATATGGAATTTAATGGCTTGGTTTTTACTGATGCATTAAATATGAAAGGAGCTTCTAATTTTAAAAAACCTGGAGAAATAGATTTAGCTGCTTTTTTAGCTGGAAACGATGTGTTATTAATTTCAGAAAGTATTCCAAAAGCACAGCAACTCATTATGAATGCTTATAATGATGGAAGAATAGCTGAAGTTCGTTTAGAACGTTCAGTTAAAAAGATATTATATGCAAAATATAAGGTTGGATTAAACAATTATCAGCCTGTTGATATGAATAATTTAGTGGAAGATTTAAATACTCCATTGGATAAAGTACTTTATGAAAAAGCAATGGAAAATGCACTAACGGTGCTAAAAAACGATCGTTTAATTATTCCTATTAAAAAATTAGAGAATACTAGAATCGCTTATGTTGAATTTGGTGATGATTCAGGCGAACACTTTTTAAGTCAATTACAAAAATATGCTAAAGTTGATTGGGTAAAAGCTAAGACCGCAGATGAATACAATAAAAAATTAAAAAAATACGATCTTACGATTATTGGTTTTCATAAATCGAATGCAAATCCTTGGAAGGCATATAAATTTACTGAATTAAAGTTAACAAGATTGTACGAAATTGCTAGAAATAACAAAGTGATATTAGATGTATTTGCAAGACCTTATGCGTTATTAGATCTTAAAATATCTTTAAATATAGATGGTATTATAATGTCTTATCAAAATAGTAAAGTTTCTCAAGAACTTTCTGCCCAATTAATTTTTGGTGCTATAACTGCTAAAGGCTCTTTACCAGTATCTATAGGAGAAAAGTTTCCATTAAATACAACTAATTTCACAAGAAACCAGAATAGGCTGCAATATGGAACTCCAGAAAGTGTTGGAATTAATTCTATCAAGTTAAATAAAATAGATTCATTAGCAATTATAGGCCTGAAAGGAGATATGATGCCAGGCGCTCAAATTTTAGTGGCAAGAAAAGGAAAAGTTATCTACCATAAAACTTTTGGACATCACACTCAACTTAAGAAAATAAAAGTTTCAGAAGATGATGTTTACGATGTTGCTTCTTTAACCAAAATTTTGGCGACATTACCAATGATAATGGAATTAGTAGATAATGGAACTATTAACTTAAACACTAAAATTTCAGAACTATTACCTGATTATATAGGGTCTAACAAAGAAGACATCACAGTTAAAAATATGTTGTCTCATTATGCTCGTATAAAAGCTTGGATTCCATTTTATATAAACACATTGGACTCTTTAAAACAACCTGATCTTAAGTATTATTCAAAAAATAAATCTGCAGAATTTAGTATTCAAGTGGCCAATGATTTATATGCGCGAAATGACATGAAAGACTCAATTTATCTTCAGATAATAGAAAGCGATTTATATCCGAAGTTAAAATATAAATACAGTGATTTACCATATTATATTCTTAAAGAATATTTAGAACACTATTATAATAAACCAATGCAAGATTTGGTTCAACAACACTTTTATAAAACTTTAGGAGCTAATAATACAACCTATTTACCTTTAGAGAAGTTTCCTCTAGATAAAATACCCCCAACAGAGGAAGATGACTATTTTAGAATGCAGAAAATTCAAGGTTTTGTAAATGACCAAGGAGCAGCTATTTTAGGAGGAGTAAGTGGACATGCTGGTTTGTTTAGTAATGCAAATGACATCGCTAAAATTATGCAAATGTATCTTTGGAAGGGTAGTTATGGTTCTATTACTTATTTAAGACCAGAAACACTCGATTTATTTAATACCTGTAATTATTGTGATGTTGATGTAAGGAGAGGAGTTGGTTTCGACAAACCCCAATTAGAAGATATTGGTCCTACTTGTGGTTGTGTTTCAATGGATAGTTTTGGTCATAGTGGGTTTACAGGAACATTTACCTGGGCAGATCCAGAAGAAGAGATCATTTACGTATTTTTATCAAATAGAACTTATCCAGATGCTGGAAATAGAAAGATTATTAAAAATAATTTAAGAAGTGATATTCAAGATTATATATATCAAGCCATTGAAGATTAAGCAGAAAACTCAAATTAATATTTTAAAATTCCGATACCGGGTATTTATATGAAAATTGCTATTGTTTGTTATCCAACATTTGGAGGAAGTGGAGTTGTAGCCACTGAATTAGGGATTGCTTTGGCTGAACAAGGTCACGAAATTCATTTTATTACTTATAAACAACCGGTTCGTTTGCAATTATTGCATAGTAATGTGCATTATCACGAGGTTACGGTACCAAGTTATCCTCTTTTTCATTACCAACCCTATGAGCTAGCCTTATCAAGCAAATTGGTAAATATGGCGAAACTGCATGAAATAGAATTGGTACACGTTCATTATGCAATCCCACATGCCTATGCTGGTTATATGGCGAAGCAAATGTTAGCAGAAGAGGACATCTTTATACCTATGGTCACAACGCTTCATGGCACAGATATTACATTGGTAGGGAATCATCCATTTTACAAACCTGCAGTAACTTTTAGTATCAACAATAGTGATGCAGTTACATCGGTTTCTCAAAGTTTAAAAGACGATACACTTCGCTTATTTGACATAAAAAAAGAAATACACGTAGTTCCAAACTTTATAGACACAAAAAAATTAGATAACTCATTTTCAGATTGCGAACGTGATTTAATTGCTTGTGCAGATGAAAAAATTATTACTCACATCAGTAATATTAGAAAAGTTAAACGCGTTGATGATGTTATAGAGATTTTTGATCGTATTCAACAGAAAATGCCTGCAAAATTAGTAATTGTAGGAGATGGACCAGAAAAAAAATCATTAGAAATATTATGCAAGAAGAAGGGAATTACTTCAAAGGTACTTTTTGTAGGTAATAGCAATGAAGTAGATAAAATATTATGTTTTAGTGATATGTTTATTCTTCCTTCTGAACATGAAAGTTTTGGTTTGGTAGCTTTAGAAGCTATGGCTTGTGGAGTTCCTGTGATTTCAAGTAACGCAGGAGGTTTACCTGAAGTTAATATACAAGGCGAAAGTGGATTTTTAAGTGATGTAGGTAATGTTGATGAAATGTCAGAAAATGCAATAAAAATACTGCAAGACCCTGAAATGCTGCTTAAATTTAAAAAGAAAGCTAAATTAATCGCCAAAAGATTTGAAACTAAAATGATAGTTCCTTTGTATGAAGATATTTATAAAAATGCTTTAAATGGTCTTTCTGTTAAAAAAAATAACCTTTAGCTATTCATAAATGAGACATACCATTTTAAGTAATAGTTAAAATTATATTATTATTTTCTGTTGCTAATAATAAGTTGAAATACAACTGCAATAAATATTACAATGGAGCAACCAACTAAGTTTAACCATAAATAAGGCATTAAATCAATATACCATAAATAAATAATAATTAATTGTGTAATTATTGCCGCCCAAAAAACTGCATTGCTTTTTACATATTTAATAAAAAATGCCAATAAGAATACCCCTAAAACATTTCCATAAAAAATAGAACCAATAATATTTACCAATTGTATTAAATTATCAAACAAATGTGCAACACAAGCAATTGATATTGCTATAAGACCCCATAATAAGGTAAACCATTTCGAAGCTTTGACATAATGCTTTTCATCCCTAACCCTTACATTTCGTTTATATAAATCTATAGCAGTTGTAGAAGCCAAAGCATTTAGTTCTGAAGCGGTACTCGACATAGCTGCACTTATAATAACTGCTAATAATAAACCTATTAAACCACGAGGTAGGTTTGTTAAAATAAAATGAATAAAAACATAATCCTTATCATTGGTTTCAGCATCTGGATTTGCTTTTAAGATCAATTCTTTTGTTTGCGCTCTCAATCCGTTCTCAAGAGTATTCAAATGAGTGATTTCATTCGAAATATTCTTTTTATCTACTTTATTTTCTAAATTAAAATATAATAATTGTTTGTCTTTTATAGTTAATTCTATTTCTTTTTTATCAATTTCTAATTGATGAAATTCCGAAGCAAATTCTGAATTCCTAACATCTTCTATTGCAGTAGGATTAAAGTTCAAAGGTGATTCATTAAATTGATAAAAAACAAATACCATTACACCAACTAACAAAATAAAGAACTGCATCGGTACTTTTAATAGACCATTCATAATTAAACCCATTTGGCTTTCTTTTACCGATTTACCACTTAAGTATCGTTGGACTTGACTTTGATCTGTTCCAAAATAGGAGAGTGCTAAAAAAGTTCCTCCAATGATACCACTCCAAAAAGTATATCGATTATCAAGATTAAAAGAAAAATCTAATATATCAAGTTTACCATTTGCACCCGCTAATTCTAAAGCTTTTGTAAATGAAATCCCTTGGGGTAAATAATTTAATATAATTAAAAAAGTAATAACCATTCCAGCAAAAATGACAGCCATTTGTTGCTTTTGAGTAATGCTAACAGCTTTTGTTCCACCACTTACCGTATATATAATTACCAATGACCCGATGATCACATTTAGAGTTACTAAATCCCATCCCAACACTGCAGATAGTATAATTGAGGGTGCAAATATAGTAATACCTGCAGCGAGTCCCCTTTGAATTAAAAATAGAATTGCTGTTAAACTCCTCGTTTTTAAATCGAATCTACTTTCTAGATATTCATAAGCAGTGAAAACTTTTAACTTATCATACAAGGGTATAAATACTATACAAATAATTACCATTGCAATAGGAAGTCCAAAATAAAACTGAACAAATCCCATTCCATCGTGATATGCTTGACCAGGAGTTGATAAAAAGGTGATAGCACTTGCTTGAGTAGCCATTACACTTATGCCAATAGTCCACCAGTTTGATGAGTTACCACCTTTTAGATAATCAGTGACATTTTTATTGTTTCGTGTTTTATAAGTTCCGTATAGTACAATAAATAATAGCGTTCCAATAAGTACAATCCAATCTATTACTTGCATATTATGAGAAGTTCACCATTAAAAAATAAAAGAGGACGATGTAAATTACGTTGATAATAAGAACCCAAGTATATCTTTTTTTCCATATAAATTTTAAATTTTCGTCTTTCATAAGCTTAGTTTTAAAATTTTAATTACTTACCAATTGACAATAAATTAGCAAATAATCGATAAGCTCCAGATACTCCTGCCGGTAATTCTCTAAAGAAACTTATACCTGTATAAATATAATATCCTTTTCCATAGGGTGCAACCAATAAAGAGCCTTTTGTTTGCTTACTACCTTTATCGCTCATTCCTAAAATTGGTGTAAATTCTTTGCCCCATTTATTTGGAAAATAAAGGCCTCTTTCTTGCACCCAATTTTTAAAATCTGCTCTTGTTATTCTATTGGGATAATTTAAAACTTGATGATCAGGAGCCAATAAAGTAACCTCAGAAAATTCGTCTGTGACCCGATCTCTTGAAAGCGTTAATTGATAAGGAGCAAATTCATTAGTAACTAGCCGATGACTGGTATTGTATTGAACTAATAATGTGCCGCCGTTTTCGACATAACTATTTAATTCAGGTTGTTTAAAAGCTAATTCAGGTACTGTATTATAAGCCCTAATACCAACGACAATAGCATCAAACTGATTTAAGTTTTTAGAAGTTATTTCAGAGGGGTTTATAGAAGTTACTCGATATCCAATCTGTTCTAAGCTTTCTGGAATTGCATCTCCAGCTCCTTTAATATAACCGATGTTTTTACCTTTTTTTTCTATACTTATATGAACCACTTTTGCTTCAGCATCCATTAATATTTGTTGCAATGGAATGTAATCATAATCTATGGTAAATAATTCTTTTTGGTAAGATTGATTTCCAACTGTCACAATGGGTTTTAGTATTCCTTCACTTTGATCCTTAGGAGGAGTAACTGTAAATAGCAAGGTTGCATCATCTCCTTTTTTTGAAACTGAAAAGGTTTGTGATTCAGGAGAAATCACCCATCCTTGTGGTGATTGAAGTGTAACGGATCCATCTAAATGATTTCTTCCTGCTTTTATTATTACAGGAATTTGTTTTGCATTATTATCTGAAAATATGATTACTTTCTCTTGAATACTTGCAGTTGCTATAGGTAATACATCAAATGGTTGATATACTTCCCCTTTAACAGGGTCATTAAATTTATATACTAAATTTCTATTATAACTTAAATACGTACCATTAATAGTTAACTGAAAAACAATTGGAAAACTCATCATTTTTTCAGGAAGACCTATATTATTTTTATCGTCTACATGGTACATACCGATAGTACCTTTTTTGTTTAACCAATAAGGAGAACTATAATTTTGATAATTAAAAGTACCTGCTACACTTTCAATAATTATTTTTTTATTTTTTTTAAGTTCATAAGGCTTTAATGAAGTTGGAAAAGAAATAAACATTGAATTTACCGATCCTAATTCAATGTCTGAATTGGATCTATTAATTGCTTCAATGGTTACTTTTACTTCACCATTATTAACTGCATTTTGTTGATCAGCAACAGCTTCCAAATAAAGTCCAGCACAATCTGCAATAAGTTCTTTTATTTCTTCTAATTTTACTTCTTTCCAATGTCCTTGCGAAAGCATTAGAATGAGCTTATATGCTTCCAATAATTTTGGAACCATCAAAGAAGGTTCCTTAAAATTAAAACTATCTTCTAAGCTATACAGTATAACTCCAATTTCTTTTCCACCTTCAATGCGAGACCAAGTAGTATCTATACCATCAAATAAATTTACTTTATTTTCTGGGAAATCTCCTTTAAGAAATTCTAAATATTCTGTTTGACTTCCTCTAGAACCCGTATTACCAAATCCTTGTGATTTATGCATACTTCTACTTAATGCAGCTATTTCACCATTAGATAAGCCTAAATCGGAATAGTAATTTCCGGTTTCTACTTCCACTAAATTACTCTTATCTGCCTTTTCGAAGTTCTCTTTAGATCCATAGAACCACCAAGAAGTATTAAAAAACAATCGTTTTGGTTGCCAAGTACCATATTTTTCAGCAGATTCAGGATATTTATTCACATTTCCAACTAAATCAAAAGCTTCAAAACTTAACATTGCAGAGGCGGTGTGATGCCCATGAGTACTACCTGGGTTTCTATGGTTAAATCGATTGATAATAATGTCTGGTTGAAAACGTCTGATGTTTAAAACTACATCATTTAATACATCTTCTTTATTCCAAATTTCAAGAGTTTCCTCCGGATATTTAGAATACCCAAAATCATTCGCTCTAGTAAAATATTGTTGTCCACCATCCGTTTTTCTTGCAGCAATAAGTTCCTGAGTTCTAATAACTCCTAATGATTCTCTAATCTCTGGCCCCACTAAATTCTGACCACCATCACCTCTAGTCATAGATAAATAGGCAGTTCTTGCATGAACATCATTTGATAAAAAGGAAATTATTCGCGTGTTTTCATCATCTGGATGTGCTGCGATATACATGGCAGATCCCAAAAAGTTTAATTTTTGTAGCTTATGAAATATTTCAGATGTTGTTGGTTTATCTGGTTGTTGTGCAAATAAGAAAGATATACTTATAAATAAAGTAAAGAATACTGAATTGTTTTTTTTCATGGATAGTATTATTCGTAATTCTCAAATATACCTAAAAGATAAAAATACTAAAATTATTTTGTGATATTTTAACAAGTGAAAAAAAAGGATGTTTACTTGTTAGCAATTTCTAATAATGTTTTATAAACTAAATGAGTAGGTAATCCCATCACATTAAAAAAAGATCCTTCAATTTTATTAATAGCTACATAACCTAACCATTCTTGAATACCATAACTTCCAGCTTTATCAAAGGGTTGATAGGTCTTAATATAATAGTTAATTTCTTCATCTGTAAGTACATTAAACCAAACTTTCGTAGTGTCGTTTATCGTCTTTTGATTTTTTTTTCCTGTAAATGTTACCGAAGTAAATACTTTATGCATGCTACCGCTAAATGATTGTATCATCCTAAAAGCATCCGATGCATCTTTAGGTTTTTCGAATGCTTTACCACTTTGCCAAACAATAGTATCACTGGTGATGAGCAAATCTTTTTCAGATAAATCTTGAAATGCAGCTGCTTTTAATTTGGATAAATAATCGGTTATTTCAACTCCTCGTAAGCTATCTGGATAAATTTCTTCAATTTCTTTTAATTGTATGGTAAAATCAATATCCATTTCTTTAAAAAAACGTTGTCTTCTTGGCGATCCAGATGCAAGAATTATGTTATAATTTTTTAGTTTTTCAGAAAGCATATCAATTTTTTAATCAGAATTAATTCAAATAATTACAAAAGTATACAACAACAAAGAACACATACCCAAAAGCATGATAACTTTCAGTAGTTTTGAAAGAAAGGTATAATCACTTTTATTTTTTGCATCCCAAATTTTAATACTAAAATAGAGTAGCGGAGCTAAAGTAAATAGTAAAAAATAAACAATTGCGTAAGTATAACCATATAAATGAATATAAATATAATAAACGGTCCCAAACATAGCTAAAACACTCATCCCAAAAACAATATAAGAAGTTCTTTTTCTTCCTAAAATAATTGGAAGTGTGCTTAAATTGCCATTTTTATCACCATCAATATCTTCGATGTCTTTTACAATTTCTCTCATTAAAATAATATAAAAAGCAAAAAATGAATAATTTAATAAGATGCTAAAAATAAAGGATTGATGTTCTTGATTCAGGAATGTAATAGCTGGTAGTAAATCAAATAATCCAACTATTAGTAGACTAAAAGCAAACAAAGCAGCTAGAATTATATTAGCAAAAATGAGAATCGATTTTATAAAAGTGGAATATAAGTATAATAGGGAAGAGATGACTATAAAAAGACCAGAAAACTCGGGTTTTCCGATTTGATTTGAAATATAAAAACCTAAACCAACACCAATGATATTAAATATAATAAAAAAATAATTTGCATTCTTTTCAGTAACCTTCTTACCAATAATAATTTTTTCTGGCTTGTTGATACTATCAATTTCTAAATCATAAATATCATTGATAATATTTCCTGCAGCTGTGATACTAAAAGTAGCGATCATTAATAGTGTAAAAAGAAAATCATTAAGAGTTAGATCCGCTCCTAAAGGGATAAACAAACCATACCTAATTAGGGCTTGTATCAAAATTAAAATCAATAAATTTTGATAACCTATTAATCTTAAATAATTCAAAGGATATTTTTTGTATAGATTAATCGTATGTTGCACTTACACTATAGCTGTCTAACCATTTGTTTTGAACTTTTAGTACTTGTTCAATAACATCTCTAACACAACCTTTTCCACCTTTTTTATGTGAAACATATTTAGATACTCTTTTAATTTCCTGAACAGCATCTTGTGGACAACATGGTAAACCAACCTCTTTCATTACTTGTAAATCTGGAATATCATCACCCATATAAAGCACTTGTTCTTTACCTATAGAATTTTCTTCCAAATAGAGGTTCATCGTTTCAGTTTTATGATGAGCACCTAAGAAAATATCTTTTATACCCAAACCTTTTAGTCTGAATCGCACACCTTCATTATTTCCTCCAGAAATAATACAAACGTTAAACCCTTTATCTACAGCTGTTTTTAATGCAAATCCATCTTTTGTGTGCATTTTTCGATACATCTCTCCCTTGGTGGTTACCAAAATAGATCCATCGGTTAATACACCATCTACATCAAATATTAAGGTGGTAATTTTATTGAGGTATTTTTTGTAACTCATGTCGTTTAGCTGTTGTATTGATTATTACTATTTTGAATATATTTCTGTTGTCATTGTAATGTATAACATATGCGTAAAAAAATAGGCATGAATTGCTTATGTTATCCCGTTTAATTAGCAGTAACAAATATATAAAAAAGAAGCTATTTAATTAATGATAACTACTTTCAAAATCAAAAGATAAAATTAACTTTAGTAGATTAATTTTTAGCTTTCCAGTTATAAAAAAAATACAAACTTAAAACCTAAGAATGCTATATTGTTGTATTCTAAACAGCCTCAAAATAATAGAGTGTTGCTTTTTATTAAGCCCGTTCTTTAAGATAAATAAATATTGCCATAACTAATAAAATTCCTATTGTCCAAAACACCATTGCACCTACTCCCATAATTTGTTTTTTTATTTCTTAATTAGAAGCGAAAGATATGAAAGTTTTTGTTTTGCAAAAAAGTAAATCTTCAGATAATTTAACTAGCTTTGAGCTGACTGACAGTCTTTAATATGCTGATACATTATAAACGTTAGTGTATTAAATCAATTATCAGGGATAACTCATAAATTACTTATTATTATATTTTTTTAAAATTGAATTTGTTAGGTCTTGATAAATATCTTTATACGGACTCTCTTTTAATAGATTCAACTGTTTTTCAATCGTTTTTTTATCATTTCTTTTGGCCGGACCTGTCTGGGCTTCAGCAGGAGAAAGGCTAGTAATCTTATTTGCAGTTTCTAAGATTAATGGCTTTAATAAATCGAAAGATAAAGATTGTTCTTGCATTAAATCATTAGCAACCTGATATAAATAATTCACAAAATTATTAACTATTACTGCACTTAGATGAATTTTTTCTCTTTTTTCTGAAGAAACCGTTAACACATTTTTAGAAATCGAACTTCCTAACTGTTTTAATAAGTCCAAATCAACATCATTATCAGCTTCTATACAAATTGGGATTTTAGAAAAATCTACTTCACTGTTTTTGGAGAAACTTTGTAATGGATAAAAAACACCTTTTCTATTTTTACTTGAAAGAGCTTTCATAGCAACACTTCCTGAAGTATGTACTACTAATTTACCTTTAATAAGTAAACGTTCTGAAAATGTAACTATGGCATCATCAGGAACAGTAATAATATAAAGATCTGCTTCTTTAATTTCAGTTAATAAAGAGGTTTTATGTAAAGTTGAAGGAAAATAGATTAATGATTTTTCACTGTGATTGTAAACCTGTATGATTTTAAAATCTGATAAGTTATGTATTGCCTTACACAAATGTGTAGCAACATTACCAGCTCCTAATAAAACGATGGATTTCATAGTACGAAGATAATAATTTTTAAAAGTTAAAAGCTTGCTAAATAAATGAAACATTAATTATGCAATAATTTCCTCTAATTTATTTAATATATCTTCTGTAAATAATATTAAACTTGTGAAGCTATAGCTAGTCTAATTCAGGATATTTATATAGAATTAAGCGAAGATAAATTTAGGGATATCATTTTGAGATAATACTACATTTTTAGTTTAAAAATATAGTTTTTTATTTGAATTTGACTATAGCAAAACTAAAAAATTAGGACTTTAAAAATTAGTATTATTATGATTATAAATAACTTTCAAAACAAACCAAAACTGTAGTTATAATCATTAATAATTATCAGATAATTACTTAAATTTGTAAAAATTTAATCTTACATGATAAAGAAAATATTTTCTATTCTTTTTTCTACACGTTTAACTGCTGTTTTATTTATTGTTTTTGCAGCTGCAATGGCAACAGGAACATTTTTAGATGCCTCTGCTGAAACTTCTCCAACACCTTACACTAGAGAGTTGGTTTATAATGCTTGGTGGTTTGAAGCAATAATGGTAATGTTTATGATTAACTTCATAGGCAATATAGGTAAGTATCGCTTATTTAGAAAAGAAAAATGGGCAACATTAACACTGCATTTAGCATTTATTTTAATTATTATAGGCGCTTTTATTACCAGATATATAAGTTTTGAAGGTGTGATGCATATTCGTGAGGGTGCTACTGAAAATACCATGCTTTCTTCAGATGCCTATATAACAACTTTTATTGATGGAGATTATGAAGTTGACGGTGTTCAGCAAAGGCGAACTATATCACCAATTCTTGTAAGGTTATCTGAAAAATTAAATAACTATTTTGAAATAAATTCCGATTATAATGGCCAAGAAGTAACCATTAAATATAAAGATTATATAAATAATGCCAAAGAAAGTGTTATTCCTGCTGAAGGAGGTAAAAATTATTTAAAGTTAGTAGAGGCAAGTGATGGAGAGCGTCATGATCATTGGATAGGTGAAGGGGAGGTTTTAAATATTCATAATGTATTAGTTTCCTTTAATAACCAAACCGAAGGAGCTATCAATTTAATTTATAATGATGGAATCTATTCAATTGCTTCTCCCTTTGGAGGCGAATGGATGCGCATGGCTGATAAAAAGAAAGGTGAATTATTAAGTGACTCGATTCAGCCTTTAAATTTACGATCTCTTTACCAAGTTGCAAACATGTCTTTTGTAATACCTGATCCTGTTATGCCAGGCGATTTTGGTATTGTTAAAGCACCTAAAGATGAACCCACTAATATGAGTGCTATTACTTTTGAAATAAGTTCAAATGGAGAGTCTGAAACAGTATATGTACTTGGTGGAAAAGGAGTAACTAAAAGCCCAGTAGTTACTGAATTAGCCGGACTTAAGATTTATTTAGCTTATGGTTCAAAAGAATATAAACTTCCATTTAGTATAACATTAAATGATTTTATAGCTGATAAATATCCTGGCACTCTAAAAAATTATTCAGCATTTAAAAGTAAGGTTACCGTAAATAAAAGTGATACTGAATTCTATGATTACGATATATTTATGAACAATATATTAGACGAGCAAGGCTATCGCTTATTTCAATCTTCTTTTGATGGAGATGAAAAAGGAACCATACTTTCAGTTAACCATGATTTTTGGGGTACTTGGATTACTTACATTGGTTATACCCTATTATACTTTGGTTTAATGGCTATTTTATTTGATAAAAATACTCGTTTTGCAGATTTAAAAAGAATGCTTGAAAAAGTAAAAAAGAAAAAAACAGCTTTAATTACCATGCTACTGGTGTTAATTTCTTTTACTGGGTTTACGCAAAATGAAAATTCACATAGGACTAAAATTTCAAAAGAAAAGTTAGATTCAATTATTGTTGCGAATGCAGTTAGTAAAGAACACGCAGCTAAATTTGGCCATTTGGTAATTCAAGATGATGGTAGAATGAAACCAGTAAATACTTTTGCTAGTGAATTATTAAGAAAGATTAGTAGAAAAAACTCTTATGCTGGACTTGATGCGAATCAAGTTTTTGTTTCAATGGTTGAGTTTCCGAGATTATGGTTGGAGGTACCTATCATGTCTTTAAAGTGGCAGAATGATAGTATTAGAGAAATCATAGGCATTAATAAAGGTGTTAGTCGTTTCTCATTAATGGATTTAATTGCTGAAAATGGAAATAATAAATTAGGACCCTATATTGAAGAAGCATCTAAAACTATCAATAAAAATCAGTTTCAAAAAGATTTCATGAAAGCATATGAAAACTTTTACTTATTAAATCAAGCGCTAAGTGGTAGTATGTTTAAAATTTTCCCAATTCAGGACGATGAGAACAACCGTTGGGTTTCCTATCCAGAATTGACCGAGGTAAATTATAGTAAAAAGGATTCTGCCATTGCTAAAAATATACTTCCTTATTATTTTGAAACATTGCGAGAAGCTAGAAAAAATGGGAATTACAATACTGCAGATGATTTATTAGAAGGAATTACAAAGTTTCAAAACAAATTTGGAGCAAGTGTGATGCCTACAGAGAATAAAGTAAATGCTGAAGTATTATATAACAAAGTGGATATATTTAATCGATTGTACAAATATTTTGCAGTGGTTGGAATACTAATGTTTGCTTTTATAATTCTTCAAATTTTTAAAGAAAATAAAAATATTAATGCGATTGTTAAGTTTTTTAAATACTCCATTTGGATCTTATTTGTTTTACTTACATTAGGATTAATAGCAAGGTGGTATATAAGTGGACATGCTCCATGGAGTGATGCGTATGAATCTATTATTTATGTAGGTTGGGCTACCGTATTTTTTGGTTTGGCATTGGGTAAAAAAAGTTATTTAACCATTGCATCTACCGCATTTGTCGCAGCTATTATATTGTGGGTAGCTCATGAAAACTGGATAGATCCTGCTATTTCTAATTTACAGCCTGTTTTGGATAGCTACTGGTTAATGATTCACGTTGCAGTTATAGTAGGTAGTTATGGTCCTCTTACACTGGGTATGATTTTAGGATTGACTTCGTTACTTTTAATGGTGCTTACCAATAAAAAGAATTTCAAAAAAATGAAATTAAATATTAAAGAGCTTTCAATTATTTCTGAAATGGCTTTAACAGTAGGATTAGTTATGCTTACTATAGGAAATTTTTTAGGTGGTCAATGGGCTAATGAAAGCTGGGGACGATATTGGGGCTGGGACCCTAAAGAAACTTGGGCATTGATTAGTATTATGATTTATGCTTTTGTTATTCACATGCATTTGGTACCAGGTTTAAGAGGTAAATGGACTTTTAACTTTGCTTCTGTAGTGGCGTATGCATCTATTATGATGACTTATTTTGGTGTAAACTTCTATTTAACAGGATTGCATTCTTATGCAAGTGGTGATGTACCAGTTACTCCTAGTTTTGTTTGGTATTTTACAGCTTTTGTTTTTGTATTGAGTGCAGTAGCATATATCAATTACAAAAAGTATTTTATAAAACAAGGATAAGCTTTAAAAAAACTTATCCTTGTTTTAAAATGTATTAGAATATTTAATATAAATACTAATTTCCTACCATATCTTCAGGTTTTACCCATAAATCAAATTCCTCTTCAGTAACATAACCCAATCTAACTGCTTCTATTTTTAATGTAGTACCATTTTTATGAGCTGTATTAGCTATTTCTGCAGCTTTATAATAACCAATCTTAGTGTTCAGTGAGGTAACTAACATTAACGAATTGTTTAATTGTTTTTTGATGATTTCAAGATTTGGTTCAACACCAACCACACAATTTACATCAAATGAAACACAAGCATCACCAATTAATTGTGCAGATTGCAAAAAGTTAGCAGCCATAACAGGTTTAAATACGTTTAATTCATAATGTCCTTGCATTCCTCCAACACTAATTGCCATGTCATTACCGATTACTTGTGCACAAACCATTGTTAAAGCTTCTGCTTGAGTAGGATTAACTTTTCCGGGCATAATTGATGAGCCAGGTTCATTAGCAGGAATAGTTATTTCACCAATACCACTTCTAGGTCCGCTAGCTAACAATCGAATATCGTTTGCAATTTTATTTAAAGAAACTGCTAATTGTTTTAAAGCACCATGAGACTCTACAATTGCATCTTGAGCTGCTAATGCTTCAAATTTATTTTTAGCAGTTATAAAGGGTAAGTTCGTAAACTTTGCAATATAAGCAGCAACATTTTCTGGATACCCCTTAGGAGTATTTATACCAGTACCAACTGCTGTAGCACCTAAAGCCAATTCTGATAGGTGTGATAAGGTATTTTTCAAAGCGCTAATTCCATGTTCAAGTTGAGAGGCATATCCACTAAATTCTTGTCCTAAAGTAATTGGAGTAGCATCCATTAAGTGGGTTCGTCCAATTTTAACTACATCTTTGAAATCTTTTGATTTTTTATATAAAGTATTGTGTAATTGTTTAACACCTGGAATCGTAACTTCAATTAATTTTTTATAAGCAGCAATGTGCATTCCAGTTGGGAAAGTATCATTAGAAGATTGAGACATATTTACATCGTCATTGGGAAGTAATGTTTTTTCACCTTCTCCGACGATCTTACCAGCTAATTGATGTGCACGGTTTGCAATAACTTCATTTAAATTCATATTACTTTGAGTTCCACTACCAGTCTGCCAAATAACTAATGGAAATTGATCGTCATGCATACCGGTCAATATTTCATCACAAACTGCAGCAATTAAGTCTCTTTTTTCTTCTGAAAGAACTCCTAATTCACAATTGCTATAGGCAGCAGATTTTTTTAAATATGCAAAGCCATATATTATTTCTAAAGGCATTGAAGCTGTGGCTCCAATTCTAAAATTATTACGAGATCGCTCTGTTTGAGCACCCCAGAGTTTGTCGGAAGGGACTTTTACATCTCCTAAAGTATCTTTTTCAATTCTGTAGATCATAATATAGTATTTGAAGAGTTACAAAGGTAAGCAAATGGCTAATTTTACTCAACTAAAATTGTTTATTTCCTGTTAATAATTTACAATATTTATTATTTTTTTTCAAAAAAGCATGGTATATTTGAACCGTTATATAAAACACTCTTTATTATGTTTGATTTTGACCAATACTTAGGTTTCTTAGCATTTTTAACTATTGTAACAATTGGGTTTTGGTTAATGATATTTTTAGTATCCATACTTCCTTACTGGATTGGTGGTGCATTATTAGAAAGGTGGAAATTAAGCCGTGAAGCTAAAAGAAAAGAAAAGAATTAAAGTTTAATAGTATATATAAAAAAAGGGTTGTGATTATTTCACATCCCTTTTTTTATGGCATTTAATTATAAAATAGCTTGAATAGCTTCCATAGGTCTTCCGATAGCTGCTTTATTTCCATTTACAACAATTGGTCGTTCAATTAATTTTGGATACTTTACCATAGCTTTAATAACTTCAGTATTCGATAATTCTTTCCCTTTATAATGTTCCTTCCATTCGGGTTCATTTTTGCGAACTAGTTCTATTGGTTTAATCTTTAATAACCGAATTACTTCTGATAAAGTATTTTCGGTAAAGAGCTCTTTGGTATAGTTTATTATGTGTGGGTGTATATTTAAACTTTCAAGCATTGAGCAACAAATTCTTGATTTATTACATCGAGGATTATGGTATATAGATATCATAATTGTTTAATTATTGGTTAATCTATCAATCTCTTGTTGATAATCATATTGTAAATCCTCATGTAGTAATGAAATTTTTTTTTCTACAAAATCCATATTCCTTTGAAACAAATTAGCCAAGGCTTTACTCTTAAATATAGAAGGATAAAATTGCTTTAACTTTTTTGAAAAGTAGAGTAGGAGTTCAACTTCCGTTTCTTTATTTTGTGAATAACGAATGTATTTTTTTAAAAGTCTTAGTATTTTTCGAATACTTTTTCTCATGTAAAAATAGCTGTCTGTATTTATGGAATCAAATTCAACATCGATTGTTCTTTGGATACTTTCGATGTATTTTTCTTCATCTGAAATTTCAAATAATAAATAAGTTAATAGTTCTTTGTTTTCTTTCTTAAAGCGAGATAAACGAAGGCAAATTTCTAATAACTCACTATGAGATTTGTAATTTAGTTCTGTTTTTACTTCTTTTAAAGTTGCAGCTTTCATGTATTGCAAAGATAATTGTTTAATTAATAAACTCTAGTCAACTCACCATATTCTAATATCTTTCCGGTTGTTGTTTTTAATGAAAGTTTTTTAATGTCGATATTTTTTGACGGAAAATACGTTTGAACTGTATTTCTAATAAGTTCTTCTTTTAGTTTTGGAGAATAGGTATTAATAATCAAAAATCCTTTTTTACTTAATAATTCACTTGCTATTTCAACCAGTTCAGGAAATTTTGTCTCTATTTTCCATCTTTCTTTTTTAATACCTATTCCAAATGCTGGTGGGTCCATGATAATACCATCATATTTTTTACCTCTTTTTACTTCTTTTTTTGCAAACTTTAAAGCGTCATCTAGAACCCAATGAATTCCTTCTTGTTTGGAACTTTCCATATTGTTTTTGGCCCAAGTAATAATTTGTTTTACGGAGTCGCAATGATAAACATCACTATTTTTAGAATTTGCTATTAAAGAAGCTCCTCCAGTATATGCAAAGAGATTTAAAAACTTAGAGTTATTAGAAAGATGATTACTAATAAACTCCCAATTAATCTGTTGTTCAGGGAATATACCAAGGTGCTTAAATTTTGTTAAACGCAAGTTAAACACACATTTATTAAAAGAAATTTGCCAATTTTCAACTTTATTATTATTAAAAACAGGAAAATTTTTTTTTAACGAACTCCAAACTCCCGTATTGGTTGTTAATTCAACAAACTCGTAATGTGCTTTTTGATTCCATTCCTTTAAAGGAAGTACAGGCTTAAAGTAAGCATTTCGATCAGGGCGAATGGTTATAATAGTTCCCCAACGTTCTAATTTTTTGTTATCACCAGCATCAATTAATTCATAATCTGCCCATTGATTGCTGTAAATACGTTTCATTAATTTATTTCAAACGGCCTAAAGTTATTAGTATTCAAATTGAGTTTATTATCGTTAAACGTTAAATTAATTAAAACTTCCAAGCAACAAATCGACTCTTCTTGCTACCTTGTGTCATATTAATTGTTTTTCGCGTCACTTTAAGTTTATCTAATTGCTTATAGATTTTGGATAAATTTTCTTTTTTTGAAACTAAAGTTGTAAACCAACCCACTTGTGTTTTATAAGCAATACTTTGCTTGATCATTCTTTTTATAAATAATGCTTCCCCACCATTACACCAAAGTTCATTAGCTTGCCCACCAAAATTAAGAATGATTTCTTTTTTTGTTTGATAGGGTTGATCATCTTTCTCAAGATTTCTTAATTTTTTTAATGTTCCTTTACTCGCTTCTTCTTTTGAAGAATGAAAAGGCGGGTTACACATGGTGAAATCAAAATATTCTTTATCAGAAATTATTCCTTCAAAAATATTTGCATTATTATATTGTTGTCTAATTTCTATATGTTTTTTTAATTTCTCTAAACTTTTAATATTTTTTTTTGCAGAAGCAATAGCGTTAGGGTCAATATCTGCTCCAACCATATCCCAATGATAAATTTGTGCTCCTAAGATCGGATAGATACAATTAGCTCCCATTCCAACATCAAGCCCTTTGATGTTTTTTGGAGACTCATTTTCTGCTAATAAATCAGCCAAATAATGAATATAATCAGCTCTTCCAGGAACAGGAGGACACAAGTAATGGCTCGGAATATCCCAGTCAGAAATATGATAATGATATTTTAATAATGCTTTATTTAAGTTTATCACTGCATCACTAGATGAAAAATCTATGGTATGAGTTTGATGATCATTTATAAAAACAAAGGGTTCTAATTTTGGATGACTCTTTATTAATTCATCAAATTGGTAGGCGTCGTTATGAAGATTTTTTGAATGCAATTTATATATATTTTAGAGTTGCAAAGTTACAATTAAAACATCTAACCTAAGATGTAGTTTAATATGCTTATTAAAGTAGTACTTTTGCAAAAATTTTTTAGGATGAAATCTTTTTTAAGTTTTAAAATATCAAAGCAATTGCAATTCGCAATTGAAGATTTAGGATATGAAAATCCTACTCCAATACAATCGCAATCTTTCCCCCTTATTCAATCTGGAAAAGACATGGTAGGTATTGCCCAAACAGGTACAGGTAAAACCTTTGCATATATGTTACCGATACTGCAAGGTCTTACTTTTTCAAATCAATTACAGCCACGAATATTAGTGATAGTACCGACTAGGGAGTTAGTAATACAAGTCGTTGAGGAGATTGAAAAATTTTCTAAATATATGACCCTTCGTGTTACTGGAGTCTATGGTGGTGTAAATATCAATCGTCAAAAAGAAGCGGTTGCTCTTGGAGCAGATGTTATTGTTGCAACACCTGGTAGGTTATATGATTTGGTTTTAAGCAGGGCTTTACAGTTAAAATCCATCAAAAAATTAGTGATTGATGAAGTAGATGTAATGTTGGACTTAGGTTTTAGGTTTCAACTTATTAATATTTTTGAGCTATTACCGAATAGGCGACAAAATGTAATGTTTTCTGCTACTATGACAGCTGACGTTAATGAGTTGATTCATGATTTTTTTCAGGCACCTACAACAATTTCAGTAGCTGTTAGTGGCACACCTTTGGATAACATTTCGCAATATTGTTATTCAGTACCTAACTTTTATACCAAGGCTAATTTATTGAAATACCTACTTAAAGATAACGAAGTTTACAGTAAAATTTTAGTGTTTGTTTCAAATAAGAAAAGTGCCGATTTGCTTTTTGAGGAATTAGAAGGTTGTTTTACCACTGAAGTTGCGGTAATCCATTCCAACAAAACTCAAAATTATAGAATTCGTTCTATTGAAAACTTTAATGAAGATAATACCAGGATACTAGTTACTACCGATATTATGGCCCGTGGGTTGGATTTAGATTTAATTTCACACGTTATAAATTTTGATACCCCTGCATTTCCTGAAAACTATATGCATCGCATTGGTCGTACTGGTAGGGCAGAACAAGAAGGAACCTCATTATTGTTTTCAACAGAAGCAGAACAACCAACTAAAGAAGCTATTGAAGAACTGATGGGTTTAGAGATTCCAATTATTGAAATGCCTTCAGAAATTGAAATTTCAAAAAAGCTTACCTATGATGAAGAACCTAAGCTTAAAGAGGGATACAATCCTTTAAAAGATACCGGTGAAGGAAAAGGGTTTCATGAAAAAAGTGATAAAAACAAAAAACACAACCTAGGAGGTTCTTATAAAAGAACCATAAAAAAGAAATATAAAAAACCTAAAACTAAGGGCGATAAAAATTTCAACAAGCGAAATAAAAATAAATAATCAACTAATAATCATATCATTGGAAGCAGTACACGATAAAAAATCTGATAAAGAGTTATACGATTACCAAAAAGGAGCGATATCCAAGATATTTAAAAAGTTTGAAACTGCTCCAGATGATTTTCACTTATTATACCAATTACCAACGGGTGGAGGTAAAACAGTAATATTTTCTGAAATCGTTAGGCAATATTTAAAGCATCATAATAAAAAGGTTTTAGTGATGACTCACCGTTTAGAGTTATGCCGTCAAACATCAGATATGCTAACTAGTTTTGGAGTTAACAATAAAGTAGTGAATAGTACTGCAAATCTTGATGACCAAGGTGCTTACAGCTGTTTTGTTGCCATGGTTGAAACTTTGAACAACCGTTTAAATGAAGGTAAATTAGATATATCAGATATTGGTTTGGTAATTATTGATGAGGCACATTATAATTCCTTTATAAAACTTTTTAAATTTTTTGACAAATCTTTTATTCTTGGAGTTACTGCTACACCTTTAAGTTCTAACAAGAACTTACCTATGAAGGACAATTACGATGAATTAATTTCTGGTGAAACTATTGAAAACTTAATTGAAAATGAATTTTTGGCCAGAGCTGAAATATTTCAATACAACATGGCATTAACTGCCTTGGAAGTAGGATCAAATGGTGATTATACAGTAAAATCTTCAGAGGATTTATACACCACTAATACAATGATGGACAGCTTATTACAAGCTTATTTAAATCATTCCAAGGGAAAAAAGACGTTGATATTCAATAATGGTATTAATACTTCAATCCAAGTATATTATACGTTTCGTGCTGCTGGACTTCCTGTTAAACATCTGGACAATACAGCTACTAAAAAACAACGAGCAGAAATTATAAAATGGTTCAAAGAAACTCCCGATGCTATTTTAACATCTGTAAGTATTTTAACAACTGGTTTTGATGAACCAACAATAGACACCATTATATTAAATAGAGCTACAAAATCATTAACCTTATATTATCAAATGATTGGTAGAGGATCTCGTGTTTTAAATAATAAATCTTCGTTTAACGTAATTGATTTGGGTAATAATTGTTATCGTTTTGGAGCTTGGGGAGCAAATTTAGATTGGCAAACCATTTTCAGATCACCAGATTATTTTGTGGAACGTATTTTAGATGACGAAGACATAGAAAATAATTTTAGATTTGATATGCCTCCAGAAATACGGGAGTTATTTTCAAATTCAAAAGAGGTGTATTTTGATATTAAATCTACTTATTCTTTAGCTACAGCTAAAGGAGAGTCTTCAAAAGTAATTTTAGAAAGATCAATTGTACAACATGCGCTTATATGTATCGAAAACAGCGAAGATGTTTATGATGCATTAAGTCTCGCAAAAAAATTAGGAGAAGATATTGATAATAGAATTGAACGCTATGCAAAATGTATTAGTAGAAGTACACATAATTTTATTTTTTGGTTAAAAGATGATTATCGATTAAAACTTCGCAATTATTTACGTGAAAATTTTGATGATGTTTACGAAGAAATTCATGGTTTTCCGCCAAAAGAAGAAGAATAAATTTATTTTAACAAAGAGTATTTATGATATCTAAGCATGAAAAAAATAATAGCATTAGGAGGTAGTAATAGTAAGAATTCAATTAATAAAACTTTAGCAGTATATGTGGCTAAACAAATAGAAAATACGGAAACCCTAACAATAGATTTAAATGATTTTGACATTCCTTTATATGGAATAGACATAGAAACTATTGATGGCATCCCATCGGAAGCAATAAGATTAAGTGAGCTATTTAATCAAGCAGATGGTTTTGTAGTTTCTTTAGCAGAACATAACGGTTCTTATGCTGCAGCATTTAAAAGTGTTTTTGATTGGCTGTCTAGAATAAATTCACAAGTATGGAATAACAAACCTATGCTTTTAATGGCAACATCTACCGGAGCTAGAGGAGGAATAGGAGTTCTTCAAATTGCTAAAGAAAGATTCCCGCGCATGGGAGCTAATTTGATTGTAGATTTTTCGTTACCCTCTTTTTATGATAATTTTTCTGGAAATGACATTTCAAATAATGAATTAAAAAAAGATTTGACTGATAAAATTAACAAGTTTAAAATTGAAATTTAATTTTTGATACTTATAAAAACAATATTTATAAAAGTGTTATATATTTTTTTAAGTCTAATTACTTTATTAATAATAATCGGAGTATTATTTATTAATTTAAGTCCTCAATTTGGTGGAGTAGCTTCAAAACAGCAAAAAGAGGTATTTGCTAAATCTAAGCATTATAATGACGGTAAATTTGTAAATAATGATGGTGTTAAGATGGAAATGAGTTTTAAAGATTCATTTAAAGCAATGTGGACTTTATTTAAATCAAATTCCAATACTAAACCTAATAAAAACATAGCTGTTCAAAAAATTGATTCTATTACTATTGCTAATTATAATTCAAAAGCAAGGTTTATTTGGTTTGGGCATTCTACATTCTTGTTGCAAATTAAAGGTAAGAACTTATTAATAGATCCTATGTTTGGTAATGTACCAGCACCAAATCCATTATTAGGTAACAATCGTTTTAGTAATAAATTACCAATTGAAATAGAAAAACTACCGTATATAGATGCTGTGTTAATTACCCATGATCATTATGACCATTTGGATTACCAATCGATTAAAAAACTAAAAGATAAAGTCAATATGTTTTACACTCCTTTAGGTGTTGGTATTCACTTATTAAAATGGGGTATAGAAAAAGAAAGAATTATTGAATTAGATTGGTGGCAAGAAATTAAATATGACGAATTAACTATTCGATGTACTCCGGCTCAACATTTTTCAGGAAGAGGTTTAGCAGATAGAGAAAAAACATTATGGTGTTCTTGGATTATTCAATCAGATGATGAAAATTTATTTTTTAGTGGAGATAGTGGTTATGCAGCTCATTTTAAAGAAATAGGAGATCAGTATGGTCCATTCGATTTTGCATTTATGGAATGTGGGCAATATAATAATTTATGGCCATTAGTGCATATGTTCCCTGAAGAAACAGCACAAGCTGGATTGGATATAAAAGCTAAAAAAATGATGCCTATACATTGGGGTGCATTTAAGTTAGCGTCTCATTCTTGGACAGACCCTGTTGAAAGGCTTTTAAAAAAATCTAAAGGATTAAAAGTTGATTTAGTGATTCCTGAAATAGGGGAATTCATAGAAATTGGATTAACTGATTCTGCAGAAATATATCCTTGGTGGAGAAACTAACTATATGGTTTACAGCTTATAATTTTAATTGTTTCTTATCATCATCATAATTAACTGTTAATACATACTTATTGTAAAATAAAAACTATAAATATATGTTATATTTGTGCTCTTTTTGATTTAAAAATTGCTAAAATCATTATGAATTCAAGACCTAAACAACGTATAAAAAAATCTAAATTAAGATTACTTCACCAATATTATTCTTATACTGGTTTTTATTCGTTTGTAAAAACTAGTTTAGTAAAAGCTTTACTGCCAATTTCCATTTTTATCATCGCATTATGGTTAATTAATAAATTTTTTATTGATTTTAATGATTTATTTACTTCTATTAGCACCTTTAATCCACTTATTATTTTAGCTGTATTCTTTGCTTCTGAATCACTTTTAGGGCTAATACCTCCAGAAATATTTATAGCCTGGGCAGGTAATACTGAAATGCCAGTATTTTCCTTAACCATACTTGCTGTCTTATCATATGTTGGTGGGATTATTTCATTTTTTATTGGAAAAACAATTTCAAATATGCCTTCTGTTTATAATTATTTAGAAGTTAAGATGGAGAAACATGTGAAAATGATTCGAAAATGGGGTGGATTTTTAATTGTTGTTGGGGCATTATTACCAATACCTTTTTCTATTACAAGCATTGCTGCAGGGTTAATTCATTATAAATTTAAAAACTACTTATTGTTTGGTTTATTTAGATTTGTTCGTTTTTACCTTTATGCATTAGTTATATTCAACGTCTTATAATCATTATAATAATTAAGTACGATAAATTATTTTGTGAAAAATTATTATGATTGATTGAGTTTATATTTGTATTAATAGAAAAAATGGATAAGCCTCAAAATAAAATTCTTATAGCACTCGCTTTTTTTGCCATTTATGTAATCTGGGGATCTACTTATCTTTTAAATAAAATTGCTGTTACAGAGTTACCTGCATTTATGTTGGCATCAACAAGATTTATTGTTTCTAGCTTTTTAATTTTTGGTATTGCTAAAATTTTAAAAATACCAATAAGAATTACCCGAAAACAATTTTTTAATACTGCAATTGCAGGATTTTTATTTCTCACATTTGGAAATGGATTAGTTGTTTGGACTTTAAAATATGTTGATAGTGGATTCGCTGCTCTTGAGATTTCTGCTCAACCCCTTGTTATATTAGTTTTAATGAGAATTCTTCAAGGTAAAAAAATTCAAGCAATGTCAATGATTGGTGTCGCTTTAGGAATGTTGGGTGTCTTTTTATTAGTTAATCAAAATCATATTATCACAAATGAAAACAGCTCTTTAAGCATTGGATTGATTTTTTTATGTATGATCAGTTGGGCTTATGCCAGTTTATTTGTTGGAACCGCAGACCTTCCATCTAATTATTTTGTAAATACTGGCTATCAAATGCTGACAGGTGGCATAATGTTAGCTATGGTAAGTTTTTTATTAGATGAAACATGGCTTAGTCCAGTTCAATGGAGTGAATCAGTTTTATGGTCTATGTTTCTTTTAATTGTCTTTGGCAGCATTGTTGCTTTTACTTCATTTAATTATTTACTAAAAGTTGTTTCTCCTGAAAAAGTTGCAACTTCAACGTATGTAAACCCTATTATAGCATTATTATTGGGTTGGTACTTATTAGATGAACAAATAACATTGCAATCTATAATTGCTGCAATAATATTATTTACAGGAGTTTATTTTATAAATACAAAAAAGAAGTTGGTAATTTATTTTAGATTTAAAAATAGAAGACAAAAGTTTTAATAATAGCACCATTATAATCATATTTTAAATTTTATTTATAATTAATCTGAAGTATATTTATTTTTCTGATTAATTATTATTAATATTGAGGGAGCTAAATTAAAAAATTAAGAATGGCAAAATCGCAGCAAACATTTAACAAGAGTGAAAAGGAGAAAAAACGTTTGAAAAAAAGGGAAGATAAGAGAAAAAAAATGGAAGCCCGCAAAGCTGAAGCTAAAGAAACTGGGAAAAAAGGAATTGAGTTTGCCTATGTAGATCATTTTGGCAATTTAACCGATACACCACCAGATCCTTCAGAAAAATTAAAAGTTGATATTGAAAGTATTGAAGTTAGTGTTCCGAAAACACTTGAAAGTGATAGAGTAGCAATAAATCCTGTAAGAACTGGAACGGTATCATTTTTTGATACTTCTAAAGGATTTGGATTTATTGTAGATGGAGAAAATCAAGAAAAATATTTCTGTCATGTAAGCGGATTGATAGATGAAATAACCGAAGGAAATAGAGTTTCTTTTGAACTTGAAAAGGGAATGAAAGGTATGAATGCAGTAAAAGTTACCATAGTAAAATAAAAAAAACACTGCTTATTTCAAAAATAACTCATTAAAATTGCTAACAGTCAGTTTATCATAAATAATTAAACTAATTGCTTGAATATTTGTATTATATTATTATAATTGCCGAATAATAAATATTAATAATTATAATTTAATTGCAATGAGTAAAGGAACAGTAAAATTTTTCAACGACACTAAAGGATTTGGATTTATCACAGAAGAAGGTGTTGAAAAAGATCATTTTGTACACATTTCTGGTTTAATTGACGAGATTCGTGAAGGTGATGAAGTAACTTTTGAACTTAAAGAAGGAAACAAAGGTTTAAACGCAGTAGATGTAAAAGTTATCTAATATTTACTTTAAAACATAAATACAAAAGCCCGTCAATTGATGGGTTTTTTTTATTTTTATTTTTAAAACGATTAAACAATAAAGTTTGATTCAATTATTTCAAGAATAGAATATCGATACGAGTAGTATTAAATTTTTGAAAATAATAACAAACCAATTTTTGGTGGCATTCCCTATAAAAGAGTGTCTATCTTTACTGAAAATTAATATGATGTCAAAATCCTTTTCAGATTTAGGAATAAATGAACAATTACAACTAGGTTTAGCCGATTTACAAATATCCACTCCAACAGATATCCAAGAAAAAACGATACCTGTTATATTAAGTCAAAAGGAAGATCTGGTGGTTTTAGCAAAAACAGGAACAGGAAAAACAGCTGTTTTTGGACTACCATTATTACAACTAATAGATCTAGACAACACTAATGTTCAGACATTAATATTAGCACCTACACGAGAATTAGGACAACAGATCTACAACAATTTAGTTTCTTTCGCTGCTTCTTGTCCAAAAATAACTATCGCATCGGTATGCGGTGGTATTCCTATAAAACCTCAAATAGAACGGTTAAAAACTGTTACTCATATTGCAGTGGCAACTCCTGGACGTTTGTTAGATTTAATGGAACGTGAAGCGATCTCCCTAAAAGACTTAAAGTATTTAGTGTTGGATGAGGCTGATGAAATGGTAAGTGCCTTAAAGAAAGATTTAGACCTTATTATAAAAGACATTCCTAAATTTAGAAGAACCTTATTGTTTACAGCTACTATGCCCGGTACTATAAAACAATTAGTGCAAAATTATATGTCAAAGCATGTGGTGCATATAGAAGCAGATATGGGAACTGTTGGTCATCAAGGCATCGATCATCAATATATGGTGGTAGCACCTATAGAGAAACTAGAAGTATTAATGCATTTTTTAAATTCTAAAGAAGGGGAACGCGGTATTATATTTTGTAAAACCAAAGCTGCTGTTAATAAACTCGCAAAAAAACTAGCTATAAATAAATTTTCCTCTGGTGCAATTCACGGAAGTTTAGCTCAAACGATTCGCGATCGAATTATGAGACAATTTAGAGAAGGTTATATAGATATATTAGTTGCAACGGATTTAGCAGCACGAGGCATTGATGTTAAAGAAATTTCATACGTTGTTAATTACCATTTACCAGATACCTATGATACTTATGTCCACCGAAGTGGTAGAACAGCTAGAGCAGGAGCGAAGGGACTTTCATTGAGTATTATACAAAAAGAAGAGCTTGAAGAAATTCCAGAATTTGAAAATGAATTGGGTATTACATTTAATGAATTCATTAAAGCAGATGTTCAAAGTATCGAAGAAAATAATGGTTTGTTATGGGCAAGAAAAATTTTTAAAACAAAAATAAATAGAGAAGTATCTGAAGAATTTAAAACAAAAATAAAAACAATATTTCATCATTTAACCAAAGAAGAATTGGTTGAAAAAATATTGGCAAATTACTTGGCACAAACTAGTTCAGCAAATACAAAGACAGATTCTACAAAAAAGCATAAAAAGAAGTAATTATGGCTAATAATATTAAAGATCAACAGGATATACTAACAAAATTAAATATCCATACGTTAAATCCGATGCAGCAAGAAGCAATTGCTGTCATAGAAACCACTACAAATACTGTTTTATTATCTCCAACAGGTACTGGAAAAACACTTGGCTTCTCCTTACCTTTATTAAAATATTTAGACTCGGACTGCCACGAAGTTCAAGCACTTATATTAGTCCCTACACGAGAATTAGCCATTCAAATAGAACAAGTAATACGTACGATGGGATCTGGCTTTAAAGTCAATGCGGTGTATGGAGGAAGACCTATGTCAAAAGATAAAATTGAAATCAAACATAATCCTGCTGTTTTAATTGGAACACCTGGTAGAATTTTGGATCATTTTAATAGCGATCGTTTTTCAAAGGAAAGTATTAAAACCCTTATTTTAGATGAATTTGATAAGTCCCTAGAACAAGGTTTTGAAGATCAAATGAAGTCTATTATTGATCAATTGCCTGCTATAAGTAAACGTATTTTAACATCTGCTACACAGGGAGTTAGTGTTCCTGTATTTGTTAAGTTAAACCAACCAACTACGATTAATTATTTAAATCAAAATACACCTTCAAAATTAGCTATTAAAACAGTCATTTCTCCAGATAAAAATAAATTAAAAACCCTTTTAAGCTTATTGGAACATATTGGAAATGAGCCTGGAATTATTTTCTGTAATTTTAGAGATAGTATTAGTGAAGTTAGTGAGTTTTTAGAACGTCATAAAATTAGTCATACATGTTTTTCTGGCGGAATGGAACAAAAAGAAAGAGAACGTGCATTAATTAAATTTAGAAACGGATCATCTCAAGTATTATTAGCTACAGACTTAGCTGCAAGAGGTATTGATATTCCAGAAATGAAATTTATTGTTCATTACGAATTACCGATACATAAGGAGGAATTTATTCATAGAAATGGAAGAACAGCTAGGGTGAATGCAAAAGGAACTGCTTATGTTCTTAAATGGCAGGATCAGTTGTTACCTGAATTTATACTAAACGTAAAAGGAATTGATATTTCTGAAAAAGCACCATACAAACCACAATACTGGCAAACCTTGTTTATTTCAGGTGGTAGGAAAGATAAAATTTCCAAAGGAGATATTGCGGGATTATTTTTTAAACAAGGCAAGTTAGATAAGCATGAATTAGGTACTATTGAACTTAAACAAGATTGTGCTTTTGTTGCTGTTCCATTGGCTAAGGCCGATGATTTAGTTTTAAATCTAAACAATACGCGCTTGAAAAAGAAAAAGGTTCGGGTAACACTACTTTAATCAATATATTTTTTATAAACTTTCGCATTTCATTTAATATTAAGATGTACTTTTGCGCCCTCAAATAATTTTGTGATATGAAGCGTATAAATGAATACAAGAAACTCTTTGGAGTAGAAAAGGAAGTCGAATTAAAGTCTTTAAAAAAGAGTTACCGTAATTTAGTTAAAGAATGGCATCCAGACAAGTTTCTAAACGGAGATCCTTTACAGGAAGAAGCAGAGGTACAAAGTCGAAGAATCATTGATGGTTACCATTTTCTTGTGAGTATTGCGCCAGAAACAAAAGAATCTAATTTAGGTGTTTATACAAAGACCATCACTAATTCAGATATTGAAGATTATAAGCATAAGGGCTTATTATTAGAAATCACTTTTCTAGATGGATCAACATATGAATATTTTGGTGTTACAAAACAAATCTATATTAAAATGGTTAATAGCAATAAACTCAATCGTTTTGCCAAACGTAGCATTTATCCAAATTATATGTATAGAAAGTCGAAACGTACGAATTAAGTAAATCTATTTTATATTAGATGATCGTCTAATATAAAACAACTAATAAAGTTCAATTTTATATTGAGTTTCTTTTGAAAAATTAAGAGTTCAATAGTTTTCTAATGGCTATAAAGATGAAGACCATTAGGGTATACCAAAGAAAGAAGGGAATTATAAATTCTTTCAATCCCATGATTAAAAAAATTCCAATTAACAACAATTGAAACCCTAAACCAAAACTGGAAACAGCTGTCATGAATAAATTGGGCATTTTTTTACCTTGAGGTGCATTATTATCAAGGCGATATATAATCTTATCGAAAAACCCATAAAGGAGTTTATAAATTTTGAAAAGTATAGTTACAGTTCTTTGATTTTCACCCGGCAGGGCCTGAGGAGTGTCTGTCTCGAAAATTCTGCTAGTGGTATCACCATTTACCTTATTTCTAAGAATCACATAATAATAGTTATATAATGTTCCTTGTAATTGTATGCCAAAAAAGCCAAGAAATGCATATATAAATGATATATCACAGATAATATAAAGTGTGTAAAATATCAAGGCATTTAATAAAATATCGGCTATAGAATCGAAAAAACGACCGGTATAAGAAGGAGTTTCTTTTATTCGAGCCAATTCACCGTCCGCAGCATCTAGAATAGACTTGAGAACTAAGAAGAAAGCTGCTAAGTAATAATAACCAAAAAACATTCCCGCAATTGCAATAAGTCCTGAAATAATAAAAAGCCAAGTAACCTGAACTGGAGTAAAACTGGTTTCTTTGAGAGACATTGCTATATGACGAGCTATGGGGCGACCATAATCTGAAAGGTCTATAAATTTATATGCTGGTGGTAATTTGGACATCTTTTTTATTTAAGCATTTTTAAAGAGAAAAAGCCTATTTAAAACAGCATTTATTGTATTCTCAAAGATAACACAAATAGTAGAATTAAAATATAAACTGTATTCAGGATTAGATAGCAAAGGGCAGCTTAAATATTCTATTTGACATAATATTAATTATAGTACATATATAGTAGTTTCTGTATAGCCTTTTTTCAGGCTATTTGCACATAATTTTAGATATAGTGCCTTTAGGTCTATATCGTCAACAATTATGTTAAAAGAAATTACGGCTCATATACTTATAGTTTTATTTGATAGCTATAATTGAATAGTATGTAAAATATCCCACAGTCATACTAAATCTATTAGAAATATTATCCCAGGGTTATTATACATATAGTTCTAATTAATAGTATCAAATAGCGTATTCTTTTAATAACTCTAAAGACACATATTTTAAAGCTACATAATTAGTGGCGCTTAAGTCTAATTTAGGCCCAACGTTAGCTATTACTGCTTCCTTCCAGCGTGAAACACATAAACACCATTTGTCACCATTTTTTAATCCTGGAAAATCCCATTCTGGCTTTGGAGTTATTAAATCATTGCCTTTAGATAAAGAATACTTCAAAAATTCATCTGAAACTATAGCGCAAACCACATGTGTACCATAATCGTCTAGTGTGGTATTGCAAAATCCATCACGTAAATATCCAGTTATGGGATTACAGGAACAATTTTCTAAAGGCCCACCTAAAACATTGATGGCTTTTGTCGTTGGTTTTTGAGATATTGATGTTGACATAAATTAATTAAGTTTAATAATACAATCTAAAATCAAGTAATTTACACACATTATAATGTCTTTGATGCAGCTCCTCTAAAATATTTATTAAATTATCATCTTCTTTAAATAAATTAAAGAATGCTTTATCAAGATTTGAGCTAGTTATTCCTTTAAATTCATTGCCATAACCAGAAATAGCTTTTGCGCTAGTGATATCCAAAAAATATTGAGCTTCTTCTTTATCTAAATCTAAAACTTTTGCATTTGAAAAATGTAAAATTTTTCCTTCTAATCTTCCTTCAAACATTTCTGCAATTTCTTGTAGACTATAATAGTAGTTATTTAAACAAATACTATTTGCTTCACCAGTTATAACAAAGTAAATGATCTCATAGTCTTTAAAGTTATGATCATCCGATAGCAATTCATTTAAGCTAGTTTCTAGACCTTCAATAGTGTCGCATGTTTTATAAATACTAGCTATTCCATATTGCATGGTCAATTGTTCTAGATTTTTTTGTGCTTCGGTAACCTTATCCGATTCTATGTTATGAACCGCTTCTAAACAGTAAATAAAATAATCTGTATCGATAATTTTTTCTTGAGGATATTGTTGTCTTTTCTTTAACAAAATTCTTAGGTTTTTACAAATACCATACAATGTTGCCATGGTAAATTTTCAAAATTTCGAAGGAGTTTAAAGCCTGCAGCTTCCATTTCCTTGACTGCTTGATTCTGTGTCATTTTGTGAATTTTTTTTATTGGAACTCTAGGATCTTCTCCACGATATTCTACCAAGTAAATCTTTCCATTTGATCGCAATGCTTTTTTAATCGATTGCATCATTTCATATGGATAATTAAACTCATGATATACATCGACCATTAACACCTTATCAACAGAATTTTCTGGAAGATTTACGCTTCTTTCAGTACCTAAAACAATTACTGTATTATTATTGTTTTGAGTATCTATTTTAGATTGTATTTCTTTCAACATTTCCGCTTGAATATCCACAGCATAAATAAGTCCATTTTTTATAATTGGCGACATTTTAAAAACATGATAACCGGAACCTGCTCCTATATCAGCAAGAGTATCTCCAGGTTGAATATTCATGTTTTTAAGTAAGTTGGTTACATTTTCTTCTGCTTCTCTCTCAGGTCGATCTAACCATTGCATGCCTTCAAATCCCATAACAAAAGCAATCTCACGTCCCATATACCACTTCCCTATGCCGTTAGGATCTTCAATTTTATACGTATAAGGCTTTTTTGACGATTCAACTTGTAAGCCACAGGAATATAGGCTGATCATTACAAAAGACATCAGTATAAAGATAGACTTGGTTTTAATTATTTTAAAAGTTTTCAATTTTATAAAAAAATTAGAATGTTATTTTAACTTATTAATACTAGAACAAGGGAAACATTTTAGTAGATAAAACACTTTTAATGTAGAGCATATTTTTATAATTTTTAAATATTCACAATTAATCTCCAAGAATACGTCCCATAGTTCCTGCGATAACTTTTACTTGAAAGACCTTTAGTTTAATACCATCATTTTGGTATATCAACACCACATCTTTTTCACCATCGGTATTTACTTTAAAATTAAAATTATATAGCTTCTTACCATCTTTAAAAATAGTACTTTGATCAATTAAAGTGATTATTGGTTCTATTTTTGAAGCTAATAGCCATTTGTTTTTTCCTTCAGCATCCCCTTCTAATTGTATTTGAAAAGGACTGTCTAACTGGTATTCTACTGTGCTGTTGTTATTACTCTCAGTTAAAGGACCAGAACAACTAAAAAAGCTTATTGTTAAGCAGATGATTATAATGTGTTTTAAATATTTCATAGTTTATAAAAGTTTTTTTTGATGGTAGATTTGAGAATATATTTTTAAAATAGCTGGAGTTATATAAAAAAAAACTGCAACCACAGGAGCATAAAATGATAATAGTATTCCTATACTATAAATTAATAGTGATACTCTTTGGTAATTTTTTAAATTTATAATTATTTTTGATTCAAAATATTTGTCATGCTCTCTAACAATAACCATTTGTAGGATAACAAACGATATTCCACACATTAAAAGCGTAAAGCCATATAGTGCAAGTGGAGAATCATCTAAATGATTTTCGCCTACCCAAGAAGTGGTGAAAGGAATTAGCGATAGCCAAAACAGAAAATGTAAATTTGCCCATAAAATTTTACCGGTTACTTTTTCTATATATTGAAATAAAAAATGATGATTATTCCAATAAATCCCAACATATATAAAGCTTATTAAGTAGCTAACAAATACACCTGCTTTTGGAAATAAGGCTTCTAAATTTGTTTCTTCAGGTGCTTTAAGTTGAAAAACCATGATGGTAATAATAATAGCTAATACACCATCCGTAAATGCTTCAAGTCTGCTGGTCGTCATATTAGTTTAATAGATTGAAATAATAGTTGTTGAAACGTAAATGTACAAACTTTCCCTCTTTATCAACTAGCCACTTCACAAAATTTATAATAGGAATTTTATAGTACATAACGATGTGTTAGTGATTGAAAATCTGAAATTAGTATTACTACTAGTAAACGTTTCATAGAAAAAATAATTCCGTCTATTTAATAGTATATTTGCTCAAATTATAATGAATTTTATTCTAAACTGTTAGCGCTTTAATTTTTATGCCTTTTAAAAAATTACATTCCGATATACGTGAGAAGCTAGACGATTTAGAAATAATAACACCCACTTCTTTTCAGAGCAAAAGTATTCCTGTAATAAAAAGTGGTGCAAATCTTTTTTGTACGGCCCCAAAAGATAGTGGAAAAACAACCACGCTTATTCTTACTACCTTACAAAAATTAAAATGTGAGATGGTTGGAAATGCACCAAGAGCTGTTATTCTTGTTGAAGACAGGGAAAAAGCCTTAGAATTATATGATGCTTTTATAAAACACACTAAATACAATTCCTTGCGAGTTTATGCAAGCTATGAACAACTTCATATTGATATGCAAAAATCAGAAATTTTTGAGGGTATTGACATTCTTATTTCCACGCCCAAAACGATGAATAAGTTAATGTCGTTAAATGGTGTAAGTACTTCTCAATTAATGATATTTAGTATTGACGATGCTGAATTTTTAGTTCAAAAATCTTCTTACACTGCTATTATGTCGATTACTCAAAGTATCAATAAATGTCAATTTGTACTCTACTCAGAAAAAATGCATCCAATACTAAAACGCTTTAAGTCCTATTTTATGGAACATTCTAAAATAGTTACTATTTAATAATTTTATGATCTATAAATGCTTATTGTTATAAATCACCAGATTTTATAAAATATTAAATGGTATAAATAACTATTCAATTATGATTTTAATTGTCTTTTTCTTAAATTGATTTGTGTAAACAATAATAAAATAGATTCCAGCTTGATAAACTGATGTATCAAATTTAAGTTCTTTATTTCCATAATTACGATAACTATTTACTCTTCTTCCATTTATATCGTATATATCAATAAGCTTTATATTTTCTAAATTAATTAAATGGCAGCTATTTAACATGTTATTATTACTGACTATTATGTTAGAAAGAGGATAATTACTTTCATTAATGTTTAAAATAATAGTAGGTTCACAGGAATCTATAGAATCCAAGTTAGCATAAAAATAATCTCCATTTTTATAAAAACAGCTTAAATGTCCTACCCCATTTATATCTGGATCACCACTTGGAGCATTAATTAGAGATAATGATCCAGCACCTTCAATCCAAATTGCATTTGTTGTACTAACAATGTTAGATTCTGATGGAGAAAGATAAAAGTGACGATAATCATTGCCATTAACTAAAGGTCTAGAAATAATCGAATCTAAATTATAATAACCTGCATTTTCAATAAATGGAGAAATTGGGTTTTTCATATCAATAGAATCATCAATATTTAAAGAAAAATCATATAATAAATATTCAGTATTTCCAGTTTCTTGTATAAAATTTAGAAACACTTTTTTTTCTAAAATATCTTCTCTCAACAAAATGCTTCTTGAAATAAAATGATAGCCATCTAATATTTTATAATTATACCCATCAGTAATAGTATCACCATCGGTATAATAAAAATCGGTTAAACATCCAAAGTAACAATTTGTGACTTGCCATTCATTATAATCATCCAATAATGGCACATAATCCTGACTAAATAGTAAGGCACTAAAAAAATAAAACAAAAAATTTAGTCGTTTTTTCATATTATATTAAATGGTTAATATAAGAATAAAATATATATTTATCTCATACTATATTTAACAGCATTAATATTGACATTACCATCATAATCGTGTTTTCAATTAATGTTGCTTCTGTCATCGGTAATTTTAAAGCTGTTCCTAAACATGCGCATCGAATGTGTTTTTTATATAAAAGTGTTTTTAGTACTCCAATAGTGGTAATTCCTAAAACAATAAGTGTAATAACTAAAGCGATATCAACTTTAAATCGCATTAAAAACATTAGACCCAAAACAGTTTCAATAAAAGGGTACATCCATCCATAAATTGGAATGCGCTTTGCTAGAGGGTCATACATTTTAAATGACTCCGGAAAACCTTTTAAATCTAACATTTTAAAGAAGCTAAACACAATGTAAAATAAGCCCATAAAATCAAGCATAAATTCGTTCCAAGACCAATCTTTATAATGAATAAGCAGACTTGCCGTTGTGATATAAAAAATGATTAGCAGTAGTGGCTTTAATTGTTCTAATTTAGTTTTTTCAGCATCAATAGTTATATTGGATGAAAAGACATTTTTTTCGTGCTTTTCTGATAAAGTAAATTTTTCTGGCAATGCCTTTTTTAGTAATTCAGTACTAATATGCTTATCCATTGTCACTTCTGTTTCTCCATTTTCAAGGTGAACAGAAACATGGGTTACGTTTTCTAAAGCATTAATATATTTTTCTACGGAAGCTTTACAATTATTGCAAGTCATTCCTTCAACTTTATAGGTTTGTTTCATTATTGTTTTCCTTAAATAATTAATAATATCTGTTATAAACTACTTACTATTCCTAAGTTTATTTAATTTTATCAAATATAATAAATTCATTAACGCATGGAGAGTATGGTTATCAAGTTATAAGAAGAAGCCATTTTAATGTTTTATCTCACTATTTAAAATTTCTTTTACAGCCTGCCTATATTTTATAGGATTGCTTGCTTTTTTAATCTTTTTATAGGTTTTTTGAGGATTAGAAAAAGACTGTGAAAAATAGTCCCAAAAACCTAACATTTTCATTTTTATAGGGGTTGGACCAGATAAAGCAGCATCGTATTGTTGGTATATTTCGTCATGAAAAGCTTCAAATATCTCCCAACGATTTGGAGGGTATTCGGTTACATCATTTTTTATCATACTCGGTAAAAAGGGATCAGCAATTAAACCACGACCAATCATAAAGTGATCAATACTTGGGAACTGGTCTTTCATTTTTTTAAATTGTTCCACAGAAGTAATATCTCCATTATAATATAATTTGTGTTTTGCTAGGTCTATACATTTTTGAAATGCCTCCAAATCTACATCACCCTTGTATAATTGTTTTCCAATACGTGCATGTATCGCAACGTTTTTTAGTGGATATTTATCTAAAACAGGAAAAGTGTGTAGTATTTCTTCACTGTTTTCATAACCCATTCTCATCTTCATAGAAACCAAAATATTAGTTTCATTGTGGACACGATGTAAAATGGCGTCTATTTTATTTGGATCACAAATTAAGCCGGAACCCATTCCACGATTCGTTACCATTGGATAAGGACAGCCTAAATTCCAATTGAGTTCTTTGTAACCCAATTGTTGTATGTATTTAACAACAAATAAAAACTCATCGGCATCATTTGTAATAACTTGCGGTATCACTTCTAAAGTAGTATTATGATCTGGCAATAAATCGTGTTCGTTAGAGGATTTTATCTTCAGTTTACCATTTAAACGAATATAAGGCGCATAAAAAGTATCTATACCTCCAAAATATTTGTTTTGTGCATTCCTAAAACGAAAATCGGTAAAACCTTGTAATGGCGAAGATAATAGTGTAAAACTCATAGTTTATTCTTGGCGCAAAGATAAGCGAATTGTTTTTTTGTATTAATTTAAAATTGGAATCCATAAGCACATTTTTAGTGATTAATAAAAAAACACTAAGAGATGATACCATTCTATAAATTTTCCACTTCACTCCTATTTAATTAAATATTTTACTAAACATAGTCATGCGCATTAAAAATATCAATCAATTCTACCAATCTATAGGAAAATAATCCTTCAAAAATTTACCTGACCAATGTTTACCTGTATTAATCCCATCAATTAAAGGATCCATCACTCTTGCAGCGCCATCTACAATATCTAATGGTGGTTGAAAATCGTGAATAGCTATTTTCTTTTTAGATAATGCTGCAGGATCTTCATCGGTTACCCAACCCGTATCAACAGCATTCATATAAATGCCAGATTTGGCAAAAGTGGATGCCGAAGTATGAGTTAACATATTTAAGGCTGCTTTAGCCATATTGGTATGTGGATGTCTATCTATTTTTTTAAATCTATGAAACTTCCCTTCCATTGCTGTAACATTGATAATGTGCTTTTTACCTGTATTTTCTTTCATCATTAAATTGGACAAACGGTTACACAATACAAAAGGTGCTACCGCATTTACTAACTGTACTTCTACCATTTCGGTAGTTTCAATCTCACCTAATTTTAAGCGCCAACTATTAGTTTTTCGTAAATCTACTTGTTGTAAGTCGGCATCTAATTCCCCTTCTGGAAATACTTCAGCTGTTTGCAGCGAATTATCAAAACTATAGGGTATTTGAGATAATTCTGCTGAATTACGCAAGCCAATACCTGGTTCTGGTCCATGCCAAGTGACAGGCAAAACATTATTCTTATTCGTTTTTGAAATACCAATACTTAAATTTGACAATTCTTCTAAACAACTTTCGTGATCTTTTAATAAATTTTGTGCCAGTATAGGTAATTGGTTGATGGGTAGTTTTTCATTTCCCATTAAATGAAAATAAAAGCCTGATGGCCTCCTTACAGTTTGTGCGGCATTATTGATTAGAATATCCAATCGGTCGTATTTTTGTTCTATATAATTACAAAAAATCTCTACACTTGGTATGTGGCGTAAGTCCAATCCATGAATATGCAAACGGTCACTCCATTGATTATAATCATCTTCTTTAGAAAATCGAATGGCAGAATCAGCTGGAAAACGAGTTGTCGCAACAACAGTAGCACCAGAACGTAATAACATTAATGTAATATGATAGCCTATTTTTAATCTAGATCCTGTAATTACAGCGACTTGATCTTTTAAATTTGTGGTTTGAAAACGTTTTATGTAATTTAAATCGCCACAATTTGTACACATTGTATCGTAAAAATGATGTAGCTTAGTATAAACCGTTTTACAAATATAACAGTTTCTTGGTGATTCTAATTCTAAAGTTTCAGATGGTTTTAAAGTTGCTGTTAATAATTTTGGAGCTACAAATAATGCAGATTCACGAGCAGAACGAATACCTGTTGTTTTTCTGGCGTGGGTATCTTTTGCAATCATTTTGCGTTTAACAGCCTTTTTTGCATCTTTTCTTCTGCGTTGAAATTCATCCCTATTTGGTCTAGATAATTCACCTGCAACTTTATAAAGTGCTATTCTTTGTGCTTCTGGTAATTCGAAAAGTTGATTGGTGTCTACCACTAATTCTTGTAGTATTTTGATACAAGATTCAATATCGAGATTAGGATTGGTTTCACTCATACTTAATTTATTCTTTTTAGAAAATCTAGTTGAAAAGATAAAGCACTTGTATATCGAATTAATTTGTTGAAATTTTATCTACAAATTCCTCTTTTTGTAGGTCATATTATTATATAATAAAAAACCCCATCAAAATTGATGAGGTTTATTTGAAAATATATGGATTTATATTAGATAACTTTTACATTTACTGCGTTTAATCCTTTGTTTCCTTCTTGTAAGTCGAATTCAACTTCGTCACCTTCTCTAATCTCATCGACTAGCCCAGAAATGTGCACAAAGTGGTCTTTTTCTACTCCTTCTTCTGTGATGAAACCAAATCCTTTGGCATCATTGAAAAATTTTACTGTTCCTTTACTCATTGTAATGTAATTTAATTTATTAATACTTATTAGTTTACAAAGATATGACCAATAAATCAATTTTAAAAATTAACTTTGAAATCTATTTGTTTTAATTGGATTCTTTTTCTTTTAACGTGTAAACAGTTTTTTATTTATCATTTTTGCTGAGATTAATACATCAATCAATTTTATTTAAATTTTAGAAATGCGTATCCAATTATAAACGAAGGCATGATTATACCTAAACTCCATTATATATCTCAAGGAAACACTCCAGTAGCCCACCTGGAAAACATTCAAAAAGCATGTGCGTCTGGTGCAGAATTAGTGCAATTACGTTTAAAAAATGTTTCAGAAAAAAATATTTTAAAGCTAGCTACAGAGGCTAGAGAAATAACATCTTACTTTCAGACTAGGTTAATTATTAACGAGCATTACAAAATAGCAAGAGCAGTTAAAGCAGATGGAGTTCATTTTGAAAAGAAAAATACTTCTCTTATAATACCTAGAAGGCATTTATACACTTGGCAAATTATTGGTGTAACTGCTAATACCTTGCAAGATTGTGAAACATTAATTAGTAAGGTAGTCGATTATATTGGTTTAGGACCTTTTAGAAATGATATAACTAAAGTTAATTTAAATCCAGCTTTAGGTTTAAATGGTTATACTGCAATCACAGAAGCTTTAAAAACCGATACTCCAATTATTGGTTTTGGAGGAATCACCACAAAAGATGTTGCATATATAGTGAAAACTGGTATTCCTGGAATTGCAATTTCTAATGCAATATCCAACGATTTTAATACCATAAGAACATTTAACCAATTACTAAACGCATCTTCTACAGATGAGAAACGCCATACTTTTAAATAAAGTATAAAACTGTTTTAGCAGTAAAATTCAGCTTACTTAAGCAGCTTCATTTTATCAAAATTAAAACAATAAAACCATTAAGAACTACATGATAACATCGAACAACCCACTTTATATCTTGCCCATTCTGGACGTTTTACAAACCATTTCTCTTTTTCTGCTTGTTCCTCATAGGGTTTTCTAAATAATTGAAATAGTTCATCAATTAATTTAAAATCACCTTTATTAGCATCATCTATTGCTAATTGAGCCATATAATTACGGAATACATATTTAGGGTTTACTTGGTTCATCTTCTTTTTACGTTCTTTAAAAGGAACTTCTTCTTTTTGTAAACGTTCTGCATAGTGCATAAACCAAGAGTTCCATTTTTGCTTTATGGAACTGGAGATTTCATTTGGTATATAAAAAGCATCTTTAATAATTTTCAATCCTTCTAAAGAGGCTTCCGAAGAAAAATTACTTAAATTTCTAAAGAAAATCGTCATATCCGTTTCTGTTAATTGCAAGATACTTTCTAAGTTTCCAATTAATTCTGTATCACTTTTATCCTCCACAAATAAACCTAATTTACCTCGCATCATTACTAAATAGTGCTTTTTTGCTTTCTCATGATAGCTATGCAAAATACGTTCTAAGTCGTCTGCTTCTCCAATTAATGGGTATAAGGCATTTGCCAGCTGGTACAAATTCCAATGACCTATTTCCATTTGCGCTCCATATCGATACCTTTTAAATTGAGTGTCTGTCGTATTGGGTGTCCAATGATGATCATACCCTTCTAACCAACCGTAGGGTCCATAATCTATCGTTTGCCCAAGAATAGATAAATTATCTGTATTCATTACCCCATGTACAAAACCAACGCGTTGCCAATGAATAATCATTTCTAAAGTACTGTTTAAAATAGCTTCAAAAAATTGTAAATACGTTTCTTTAGAAGGCGTTCCCAATTTTAAAAAATGGCACTTAATTGTATAATCTACGAGTGTTTTTAATGTCTCTTCATCATGTCTTGCTGCTAATAGTTGATAATTGCCAAAGCGTAAAAAACTTGGTGCTACTCTGCAAACAACAGCTCCTTTTTCATAAGCTGTATTTCCATCGTATAGCATATCTCTCATTACTTCATCTCCAGTCAATGCCAATGTCAATGCTCTGGTTGTAGGGACTCCTAAATGATACATCGCTTCACTACACAAATACTCTCGAACAGAAGACCGCAATACTGCCAAACCATCTGCGGTACGGGAATAGGGTGTTTCCCCTGCTCCTTTTAATTGTAGTGTCCAATGTTTGTGTTGATGCTCAACTTCAGCTAAATTAATAGCACGCCCATCTCCTAATTGCCCTGCCCAATGACCAAATTGATGTCCTCCATAGCACATGGCATATGGTGTGGTATTCGGCAATATACTATTCCCTGTAAATATATTTAGGAATGCTTCACTAGTTGCATCTTCTTCAGACAAACCTAAGGCGAAAAGCATCTCAGGTGAAACATGCAGCATTTCTGGTTTTCTCGGTTTTTTAGGGGTCACATAAGAGAAACAAGCATTTTTCACTTGTCTTCTTGTGTTATCAAGAACTGGATCTGCTGGTAATGTTTTAGTAAATCTATTATCTATATTAAGTTGCATGATGTTATATTTTAATTATTCAATTATTATAGTCCAATTGCGCTTCTAACAGCACTTAAAAAAGCTTCAGTAAAAAATAAAACCTACATCCTACCCTATTTTCATTTCAGTATTACAGGATAGATTAAATAAAAGAACCAAACCTTTCAAAATGACATGTATAACCATGCGGTTTTTTTAGTAAATAATCTTGATGTTCTGGCTCTGCTACCCAAAAAGTAACACACGGCTCTAGGGTAGTTACCGCATCTGCTTCCCAGCGTCCTGAAGTATTTACTAAGTTAATAAATTCTTCCGCCTCCTTTTTTTCTTCTTCATCTTGATAAAAAATAGTGGACCTATAACTGGAACCTCTATCATTTCCTTGCTGATCTTCTGTGGTGGGATTATGGATTCTAAAAAAATAATCCAATAGTAACTTAAAAGATGTTTCGTCTGGATTATAGGTAATCTCAATACCTTCCGCATGCCCTGGGTGATTCTGATAAGTTGGATGTTCGTTAACTCCACCTTGGTATCCAACTTCGGTATCTAAAACGCCAGGACGAACTCTAAAAAGGTCTTCCATTCCCCAAAAACAACCGCCTGCTATATATGCTTTTTTATATTTTTCCATTTTTATTTGTCTTTTTATTATTTTACTTTGTCGGTATTAATTTATTTAAATATTTTTCTAATTCTTCTTTATCTAGATTTCTTTATTTCTTTTTACCAATAGTAATCGTCGGAAAATTAAGTTTTATATTTTCATAAAGATCACGCAGTTCTACCGCATGTTGTTCCTATTATTCTACATCCAAAAATTGATAGGGCAAGGTAGTTTGTCTAGTTATAATTTACAGTATTTTGATTTATGACAACCCTTGGCACCATATAATTTTATAGTGTTATTACGTTCATTTTTAAAGTTTTTCAGAATTATAAAACGGAATTTAGTTTTATAATTATTATACTTCTCTTCGCAGCACTTCTAATGGAGAACTTTTTAAAACAGTCCTAATATTGCTTAATCCAATCCCCAATACCAACAATGAAATTCCAGGTAAAAACACCAAAAACGGAATTAAAGAAGGTACAAAAGGTTCTTTAAATACAAATATAGCCAACAATAAACTACTTATCAATGCCAATAATATTCCAACTAAACTACCTAAAATTCCTAAAAACAAATATTCTAATGCAGATATTTTTAATATTTGAACATTTTTAGCGCCCAAAGTTCTAAGCAATACACTTTCCTTAATTCGTTGATATTTACTATTTCGAACCGAGCCTATCAAGACAATAATTCCGGTAAGAATACTAAAGAAAGCCATGAAATTGATAATCCAAGAAACCTTATCTAATATATCTTCTACAATACTAAAAACCTGCCTAAGATCTATAATAGAAACATTTGGAAAACTTGCCACCAAATCTCGTTGCAGTGCTGCAGAACTTGATTCATCAGCTACATAGGTAGTTAATACATTAAACTGTGGTGCATTTTCTAATACACCCTTTGGAAATAAAACAGTGAAATTGAGTTGTACACGTCCCCAATCAACTTTCCGAATACTACCAATGGTCGTTTCCACAAGCACTCCTTGTACATTAAAAACAATAGGATCTCCAACAGTCACTTTGGCATCTGCAGCAAGATTATCAGAAATTGAAATTTGAATTGGATTTTCTCCACTCTGTTTTGAAGTCCACTCCCCTTCTATCACTTCTTCCGATTCGATAAGTGAATCACGGTAAGTAGCTCTAAATTCGTGATTTAAAAGCCAAGTTCTTACTTTGCTAGTACTATCGCTGCGCAAAGTATTCACTAATTTTCCTTTAATACTGTGCATGCGCATAGTTACCAAGGGAATATTATCAGTAATAGTTAAATCATTCTCATCAAATATTTTTACAATTCCATCAAGCTGATCTGTTTGTATGTCTAATGTAATGAGATTTATATTTTCAGAAGATTGATCAGCCTCGGTTTTGGATAATAAAATGTCTTTGGTAAAATATAAGGTACTTATTAAAAAAGTACCCAATCCAATTGAAACTAATAATACTAAGGTTTGATTGTTTGGTCGAAATAAGTTTAATAAACTTTGTCTTACCGCAAAGTCTGCTCGTTTAGGAAAATAAGATTTAACGGCTTTCATGGATGCTATTGCAATACCAGCCAAAATTGTGAAAGTCACTAAAATACCCATAACAAATGTTAGTGCGTATAAAGCATTTCTGAGTAACCAAAAGGAAAATAAATATAAAAAAACGATGATCAAACTAAAAATAATTGAACGTGCTTTAATTGGTTTTATTTGAGGAGTACCACCGATGCGCAGTACCTCCAAAGGCGAAACATACCAGGTACGTATAAGTGGTAATAATGCAAATAATACCGACATAAAAAAACCAAGCAAAACTCCCATAAGTAATGGCTTAATGGCGATACTGACTTGCATATCAAAGGGTAAAAATTCTTTTAATAGGTAAGGAAAAAGTTCCTGTAGAACTATCCCGATAAGGCTACCTAAAAACCCTCCAATAATACCTATGGCCGAAATTTGTATAAGAAAAATTAAAAAGCTTTGTTTTCGGGTTGCACCCATGCATTTTAATACGGCTACTGCTTTTAGTTTTTCCTTTATGTATATGTTTACAGAACTAGCAATACCAATACAACCCAATAACAAGGCTATAAAAGCTGCAAGATTAAGAAACTTACTAACGTTAGCATACCCTTGCCCTAAACGCTTACTAGTACTTAAATGCGTATCTAGGCCAGCATTTTCAATAGCTAATGCAGCAGTTAGCTTTTTTTCTAAAACTGTTAAATCTATAGTTGGAGATTTATAAAAAAACTTATATTCTTTGCGACTCCCAAATTGTAAAAGTTCAGTCTGGGCAATAAAACGATTAGGAATAATAATTGGTGGTGCTACGGTAGAAGAAATTGATGAACTACCTGGAATGGTTTTTAAAGATCCAATAATCGCTAAAGTTACTTCCCCTATTTTAATAGAATCACCAGGTTTAATATCAAACTGCAACATAAGAGTTGCATCTACTAAAGCTCCACCTAATTTTTGATAATTATTTGCCGCAGAAATAGGTTGTGTATCAATGCTGCCATAAAATGGAAAACCGCCTTCTAAACCTCTAACACGAACCAATTTAGTACCTCCGTTCTTTGGAAAAGCAATCATGGAAACAAAATTAACCTCTGAGGCATCTGGTTTTAAAGAATCGATAATGGACTGTGCTCTTTTGCTTGGTATTTGTTGGCTATCAATAATAAAATCAGCACCCATTAAAGTTTTAGACTGTACCTGTATATTGTCCTCCAGATTAGTTCCAAACAACTGAATAGAGACGACCGCAGCGATCCCCAAAATAATGGAGGCCATAAAAAGAATTAAACGTATCCTACTTGCTTTTGCATCTCGCCATGCCATTTTAAAAAGCCAAGCGATGTTGTTTTTTGAATTAAATTTAGAATTGCTCAAAATGAAGTAGTGGGTTCGTTAGTTATTATTTTTCCACCTTTAAGTTTTAATATTTGTTGTGTTCGATTGGCTAATTCTAAATCATGGGAAATAATTACCAAGGTTGTACCGGCATCTTTATTAAGTTCAAATAGCAATTGAATTACTTTTTCTCCGGTTTCCTCATCTAAGTTACCAGTTGGTTCATCAGCAAATAATATAGAAGGTTTATTAGAAAAAGCTCTTGCTAAAGCAACCCGTTGCTGTTCTCCGCCTGATAACTGTGATGGATAATGATCCATGCGATCCATTAATCCTACTTTTTTTAATAATGCGCTTGCACTTATTGTTGCATCTTTTGCGCCTTGTAATTCTAGGGGCACACTTACATTTTCAAGTGCGGTAAGCGTCGGTAATAATTGAAAGTTTTGAAAAATAAAACCAACTTCTCTATTTCGCAATTGTGCACAATCATCTTCATTTAACGTATTTAAATCAAAACCACACAATTCAACGGTACCCGAATTTGGTTGATCCAAACCAGCACATAAACCCAATAAGGTAGTTTTTCCACTTCCAGAAGGTCCAACAATAGAAAAAGTCTGTCCCTTTTCAACATCAAAAGACACATTTTGTAGAACTGTTAATTGTTTAGAACCGCTAGTATATGTTTTTTCTAGCCCATTAATCTTTAATATCTTTGGCATATAAATTTAAATTTATTTTACGAATATGAACAAGGCTAAAAATATACAAACGTTTTTAAATCTACCCACTCAAATTGTATCTAAATTCTTAAAGTTTTGTTATTTTTTGATCGCTTTAGTTTTGATGTCTTGTGGCAATTCAAATCCTATCAAAAACAATAATGAATCGGTCACGTTGACCCCTATAGAAAAAGAAGAAGCAGAAACAAGTTCAAAAAAAACCATTCTTTGCTTTGGAGATAGTCTAACAGCAGGCTATGGTTTAGAAGACAGTAATGATGCCTTTCCAAGTTTACTTCAAGATAAATTAGATTCTTTGGGATTAGAGTATGTAGTCATCAATTCTGGATTAAGTGGTGAAACATCAGCAGGAGGAAAAAACAGGATTAAATGGGTGCTTAATAAAGACATTGATATTTTCCTTTTAGAACTGGGCGCAAATGATGGATTACGCGGAATTCCATTAACTGAAACACGCGCTAATCTTCAGGTAATTATTGATGAGGTACAAGATAAAAATCCCAATACAACAATTATAGTAGCCGGAATGGAATTGCCCCCTAATATGGGTAAGGTTTATACTTCTGAATTCAGAAGTGTTTTCTCTGATTTAGCGAGAGAAAATAATTTAAAGTTTATTCCTTTTATTTTAGAAAATGTTGGAGGCATCGCTGAATTAAATCAACGTGATGGTATTCATCCAACCGTTGAAGGTCATAAAATAATTGCTAATACCGTTTGGGAAGTTTTAGAAAATATGGTCAACCCTTTATAAAAAAATTTCAGAATACAGGGGTATTTTTTTCGAAGTGACCTGACTTGATAAGAACTATTTTAGTGTAAAATTAATTTTTAATAGGTACATAAAAACACCTTATATCCTGTAAACTAATAAACGGAAGTGCACCTAGAAAAATTCAAAAAGATCTATAGATATTAATATATATAAACATAAAAAGCTCTTTTTTTTAATTGATCCGCAAGTATTTTTTAAAAATACCATCTAAATCATTAAGGAAAACAGTAGATGTTAAAAAGCAAAACAATAAAAACGATTACATCAAAAAAGATAAAGCTAGTTACTTTAGTTTTATTATTAGCGAATAGCATTCTTTTTGCACAAGGAAATCATTTGAAAATAGAGATTAACCCATTTTTTAAAACAAAAGTTTTAAAAAAAGACTCTTGGTATGTTTCAAAAAACAATGATTCACTTCAGTTTTCTAAAATAAAATTTTACCTAACAGATTTTAAAATTTTAACAAAAGAAGGTAAAACCAAGCAGCTCCCAAATAGTGATTTCTTAGTAAGTATTTTTAATGTTGAAAGTAGAAGTATACTTCTAGAAAACATCAGTTATAAAACAGGAGATCAATTATTATTTAACATAGGAGTGAACGAAAAAATGAATACTTCAGGAGCACTTTCTGGTTCTTTAGATCCTGCTAATGGTATGTATTGGTCTTGGCAAAGTGGTTATATTAACTTTAAGATAGAGGGAAAAAGTCCTAGCTGTAGCACTAGAAAAAACAAATTTCAATTTCACATTGGAGGCTATAAAAAACCATTTGCTGCTACCCGATTTAAAAGTGTAACTATTACTAATGCAATTAATAATGTACTTATAATTGATTTTGATATTGCTATATTATTTGATTCTATTGACATAAGTAATCTAAACCAGGTAATGATTCCTGGGAAAGAAGCTATTGAAATCGCTGATATACTTCCGAATTTATTTTCATTAAATGAATAAATTGATAAGAAATATGAGCTTTATTATAGGAATATTTATATGCCTAGGTTTTGTATTGGTTAAAAATGAAGAAGTATTTTTTGAATATCCTGAGTATTGGCCAAAACCTGTTTATAATTTTTCTAAATTATCAATGACAGAAGAAGAATTTCAGTTGGGACGGCATTTATTCTACGACCCTTTATTATCAAGAGATCATACAATTTCCTGTGCATCCTGCCATTTACAAGCTACTGGTTTTACTCATGTTGACCATGACTTAAGCCATGGTATTGAAGGACGTATAGGTACTCGAAATTCGATATCAATAATGAATTTAGCTTGGAATACTTCATTTATGTGGGATGGAGGAGTCAACCACATAGAAGTTCAGTCCTTGGCCCCTATTTCTAGCGAAAATGAAATGGATACCTCTTTAGCTATAATCGTTGAAAAGCTAAATAAGTCTGAAAAATACAACTCTTTATTTCAGAAAGCATACCAAGACAGTCTTGTGACAGGTCAGAAAATACTATTGGCATTAACTCAATTTGTAGTGATGCTAAACTCCTATAATTCAAAGTATGATAAATACATTAGAAATGAACTTGGAGGTAAATTTACTGAACAAGAAAAAATTGGATTAAAAATTTTTAGAAATAATTGTGCTTCTTGTCATAAAGAACCACTTTTTAGCAGCAACGATTTTAAAAACAATGGTTTAAATGTCGACAGCACCTTAAATGATTTTGGAAGAATGATGGTTACAAAAAAACCTGAAGATTCATTAAAATTTAAAGTACCAACATTACGCAATATTCAATTTACGCAACCTTTTATGCATGACGGTCGTTTTGAAACCCTACAAGAGGTAATTAACCATTACACTTCCGAAGTTCAACATAGTCCTACGCTAGCTAATGAATTACAAGAACAAATAATACTAACACATAAAGAAAAAGTAGACTTACTTGTTTTTTTAAGAACCTTAACCGATCAAAAATTTTTATATAATAAACGTTTTTCTTACCCTAGAGAAACACAAACTAATTAATAATAATTAAAATTTAAACGATGGATAAAAAAGTATTAAGCCTTATTGCGCTGTTTGCATTTACAATAATTACGGTAGCGCAAACCAACCCAATAATCACAGCGCCTATACAAAACCAAACTGGAATTACTGGACGTCATTATATACAAGGAAACTCAACTCCTATAGAGGATGGTGTATTGGCAAACGTTCAATCTGTTGACTTCTCTGAGGATTGGGTATATATTACCGCAACAGGAATTCCAGCCTATATAACCGGTCCATTTTTAGATGGCAATCCTTCACTAGCACAAAACCAAAATGCTATTTATAAATTACCATTAACGCCAATTGAAAATACAGGAACACCTACCGCAACAAATGGAGGTAATATTGGCATATTTATAAACGGGGTATCCTTGTTTGATTATAGAGACGGTGTGGCATGGAATAATGATACCATGAATCTATGTGGAGGACCTCCAGGTGGATACCCACCCTGTCCAGGAGGACCTAATGGCACTCAAGACTGGAATAGAGATGCAATACCTGCAGAAATGGGAGGTTTTGATTGTAATAAAGCCCATCCAGCTATGGGTAATTATCACCATCATCAAAATCCAAGTGCATTTAATTTAGACCTAATTATAGTATCAAATATTTGTGAAACCTACCCTGCAGACGGCTTATATGTAATTGATACTGAAAGTCATTCTCCTTTAATAGGTTTTGCATATGACGGATTTCCAATTTACGGAGCCTATGGTTTTGCAAATGCAGATGGTGCTGGTGGAATTGTTAAAATGAATTCCAGCTACGAATTACCGGGTGCAACTACAAGAGTAAATGGTCCTGATGTAGATAATACCTATTTTGAAGGATACTTTAGAGAAGATTATAATTATGTATCCCATACAGAAGATTTTTATTTAGATGAACACAATGGCCGTTTCGCAATTACACCAGAATATCCAGAAGGTATTTATGCCTATTATGCGACCGTAGATGAAAACCATAACTCAGCATATCCATATGCAGTTGGACCTACTTTTTATGGCAATGTAGTGGCTACAAATGTAAATACAATTAATGAAGATACTACAAATTACGATTCCTCTTTAGGAATTGAATCATTCGACGAAAGCAACCTTAATTTGGTAATTTATCCAAACCCTGCTCAAGATTTTATTGCAATTCAATCGAACATGGTTCCTGAAAATTTAAAATTAGAATTGATCAATGAATTGGGGCAAGTTATTTTAAACAATCAAATTTTACAGGGAAGTACCTTAAGCATCATGGAAATACATACACTTTATGATGGCATTTATTTTTTGAGAGTTTCTAAACAAAATAATTCTAAAACCTATAAAATCATCATAAAAAAATAATCTTTAATTACAATTACATTAAACATAAAAAAGTGTTTTATAAGACTAGTTATAGGTCATCGTTTAAATATATATACTTTAGGTTCGATAGCCAGTATTATTAAGATAACACAATTAAATACCTTAGTTTTGCACAATGCAAAAACAAAATAGCTCACAAATTGAGTTTGTAGCGATGATGGCTTCATTAATGTCAGTGGTAGCATTTGCTATTGATGCCTTGTTACCAGCATTGGACATTATTGGAATTTCAATTCATACTAATAATGCTACCGACAATCAATTATTGATCACCATGATTTTTATAGGTTTGGGCTTTGGTCCATTACTATTTGGTCCAATATCAGATAGTCTAGGCCGAAAACCGATGGTATTTGTAGGTTTTGGAGTATTCTTTATCGCTAGTATTGTTTGTGTACTTGCTGAAAGTTTGGAGCTAATGATTTTTGGAAGAATATTGCAAGGTATTGGTCTATCTGCTCCCCGAACCATTAGCATTGCTATTATACGAGATATTTATAGTGGTGACCGAATGGCAAAAGTGATGTCCTTTGTTGCAGTCATTTTTTTATTGGTACCTATTATAGCCCCTGCTATGGGCAAATATGTATTGGACCATTTTAGCTGGCAAGCAATTTTTTACACTCAAATTGGTTTTTGTTCCATCATTGCCTTATGGTTTTGGAAACGACAAGCGGAAACCCTCTTATTGGAAAACCGTATAAAATTCACTAAAAATCTATTTATAGATGGTTTTAAGGAATTAATTAAATACCCAAATACTATTGGCTATACCATAATATCTGGATTTGTAATGGGCTCATTTATGGTGTATTTAAGTAGTTCGCAACAAGTATTTCAAGATCAGTATTTTCTGAAAGAAGAATTCCCATACATCTTTGCAGGTCTTGCCATTTCAATGGGCTTAGCTATATTTTTAAACGGGATACTTGTTATGAAATTAGGAATGAAGAAAATCATTGATTTTTCGATGCTTGGATTTATGTTGGTTTCTTTGACCTATGTGCTGCTATTTTCTCAAACAAAAAACCCATCGATTGAAGTGTTATTACTATTTTTTGCAGCTCAGTTTTTTACAATTGGTTTCTTATTTGGTAACTTAAGAGCAATGGCTATGCAACCAGTTGGACATATTGCTGGAATAGCTTCTGCAATTACAGGCTTAATTTCTACCCTAATGGCAGTATCCATTAGTGTTTTTATTGGCAGGTATGTTACAGATACCGTACTTCCTTTATTTGTTGGTTTCTTTGTATGTTCTATTTGTTCAATTTTTATTATTATCTATTTATCTAGAATAAATAAAAAAAATAGTTGAGCTAATTAATGTTTTATAAAAAACGGTAAAAACCAGTCTTTAAATAGGCACCTTCTTTAAAACTTATTGGATGATCCACATCGTGTTGGGTTTTATTTTGAAGTACATAAGGACGCGATTGATGATCTAAAACTTCTTTATTTATTTGAAAAAAACTATCGGCTACAATTCTTGAAGAACAAGAGGCAAGAACCAACATCCCCCCCATTGCAGTCAGTTGAAATCCCAATTCTGCTAATTGTCTATATTTCTTTTTTGCAATCTCTATTTCATCTTTACTTTTTGCAAAAGAAGGAGGATCTATTACGACAACATCAAAAGTTTGTTTTTTAGAAATTAACTCTCGAAGGATTTCAAAAGCATCCCCCGCTAAGGTGTTATGAGTGCCTTTAAAAGAGTTTAATTTTCCATTTTCAATGGCTAAAGCTAAGGCCTGTTTGCTAATATCTACACTTGTTACCTCTTTTGCTTGATTGGCCAGTGCATGAACCGAAAAGCCTCCAGCATACGAAAATACATCCAATACCGTTTTATTTTTTGAAAGCATTCCTACCCTTTTTCGATTATCCCGATGGTCTAAAAAATAACCTGTTTTATGTCCTTTTATAACATTTGCTGAAAAGTTAACTCCATGTTCAATAAAGGGAATGACTTCATTGCTTAAGGTTCCAAAAATTACTTGTCCTTCGGAAAGTCCATAGGTATTATTCATTTGCTGAAGAGATCTACTCAATCGTAGAACTACAGTTTTTACTTGGCTAACTTCTATTAATTCCTTTAAAATAATTTCTAAATACGGAAACCAGATGGCCGTGTATAACTTAACAACCAAAACTTCATTATAAACATCTGCAATTAGTCCCGGAAAGCCATCATTTTCTCCAAATAGAAGTCGGTAACTATTGGTATTAGTCGCCAATAATGGAATTCGCAACTCAAAAGCTTTATTTATTTGCTTAGCGAAAAATTCGGTTTCTAATTTTACAGCCCCATTGTGATAAAGCATTTTTATACGTATAGGAGAATCAGGATCGTATAAACCCACTCCAATCACTTTGTTTTTAGTGTGACTAAATATAATCGCTATATCTCCTGAAGCTCCCTCCTTGTTAATTTTTTCGATGCTATCGGTAAATATCCAGGGATGTTCACTTCTAACACTGCGCTCACCAATGGTTGTTAATTTAACAGCCAAACGATTAGGTTGTATATGTGGAAATTGTACGATATTAATCTGGTATTATAATTGAATACCTTATGAGTCAATTACTGAAGAGAATATTCCTGTTATTGAACTGTAATTACTCCATACATGCCATTATGAGCTGAACATTGGTAATAATAAGTTCCAGCAGCTGCAGGTGCCCAACTAACAACACCATTTGTAGTTCCATTATTACTTACGCCACTTACCTGATCACTTGTTCCGCCACCTTGAACTGTCTTGATATAAAATGGATGACTAGCTGCATTTACACTAAAGCTAATTGTCTCTCCTACACTAATTGTTATTGAAGGGTCATTACCGTTAACCCCTCCATTAGCGTCAGTTCCTACAAGGGTATAATCGTTATCAGAGCTCGCAGTTACAGAAATTGAGTAAGTAGACGATGGTGCATCAGGGGTATCACCATTACTATCGTCATCACTACAAGCAACGATTAATACTGTTAAAAGTAAAATTCCAAATTTTTTAATAGTTTTCATTGTTTTTAATTTTTATTTTAAAATGCTAAAGTAATACATTATGTAGAGATTGTATTGGTTAAAAGCATTAGTATCTAAAACATATAATTCATATCATTCAGACGATTCAGCTCTCAAGAACTTATTGCAATAAATTTAAATTAATGCTTTTATACACAGCAATTAAAATATCTAACCGCTTAAAGGATCGTTAATATTACAAAACAAGCACTAATTAATAGGCTATTAAATCTAATAAATCTGTTTTAAATGTATTCTTCGATAAGTAATTCGCCTCTAGATTTGCTGCAAAAGGAATTGGAGTATCTAAACTAGCTACACGCTTAACAGGAGCATCTAATTGTTCAAAACAGTTTTCCATAATCATAGCAGCAATATCGGAAGCAATTCCTCCAAACATAGAATCTTCTTGTAGTATAATTACTTTTCCAGTTTTTTTAGCAGAAGTATAAATCGCTTCTGTATCTAAAGGTGCTAAGGTTCTTAGGTCTAATAAATCAGCTGAAATATCTGATAGTTCTGCTAAGGTATCTATAGCCCAATGAACACCCGCGCCATACGTAATAATTGTAATGTTATTTCCTTCTTTTAAAAGCGAAGCTTTACCTAAAGGCAGGGTATAATAGTCGGTTGGAACTTCTTGTCGTATACTTCGGTACAAGGCCTTATGTTCAAAAAATAAGACCGGATTTGGATCTTCAATGGCTGTTGTTAATAATCCTTTTGCATCGTAAGGAAAAGCCGGATATACTACTTTTAAGCCTGGCGTATGAGTAAACCAAGCTTCATTGGTCTGACTATGAAAAGGACCTGCTCCTACTCCTGCGCCGCAAGGCATTCGAATTACTACATCTGCCTTTTGGTTCCACCTATAATTAGATTTGGCCAATAAATTTACAATGGGATTAAAACCTGAAGTTGCGAAATCTGAGAATTGCATTTCCATCATCGTCTTATAACCATTGATAGAAAGCCCCATTGCTGCCGAAACAATAGCCGACTCACAAATAGGAGTATTTCGAACTCTAGCTTCTCCAAACTCTTCGAAAAAACCGTCGGTTACTTTAAAAACCCCACCATATTCTGCAATATCTTGACCCATTAAAATCAAGTTATCATGACGTTGCATGCTTTGTTTTAATCCTTCAGAAATCGCATCAATTAATCGAATTTTTTCACGATTATCATTTTCTTTAACTTCTTTATAATTAAATACTTGAAACACATCACTTAACTCTTCACTTACAGATGATTCAATGGCTGGTTCTGCAGAAGCAATTTCTAATCCGTCGTTAATTTCCTTCATAATAACTTGCTTACAGACTGCTTCAATTTCGTCTGTAAGTATATTTTCATCTCTTAGGAAAGCGGTATAGTTTTCTAAAGGATCTTTTAAATGCCAAGAATGCAATAATTCTTTTGGAACATACTTCGTACCACTAGCCTCTTCATGCCCACGAACTCTAAATGTCATGAACTCTAATAGTACAGGACGTGGATGCTCACGAACATCTGCAACTATTTCTTGTAGTTTTGTATAAACTTCTAAAATATTATTACCATCAATAATGTGAGATTCCATACCGTATCCTTGAGCACGGTCTGATAAGTGATCGCAATTAAACTGTTGCGAGCTAGGAGTAGAAAGGCCATAACCATTATTCTCTATGCAAAATAACACGGGTAATTGCCAAACAGATGCTACGTTTAAGGCTTCGTGAATATCACCTTCACTTGTACCTCCATCACCAGTAAATACAGCACAAACTTTATTATTCTTCTTTAATTTATTTCCTAAGGCAATCCCATCTGCTACTCCAAATTGTGGACCTAAATGCGAAATCATACCCACAATATTATACTCCTGTGTGCCAAAATGAAAACTACGATCCCTTCCTTTGGTAAAGCCGCTAGCCTTCCCTTGCCATTGAGAAAACAGCCTGTCTAAAGGTATGTTACGCCCAGTAAACACTCCTAAATTACGGTGCATCGGCATAATGTATTCATCCGTATCTAAAACAGCAGTTAATCCAACTGATATCGCTTCTTGACCAATCCCACTAAACCATTTGGATATTTTCCCTTGACGTAATAAAATTAACATTTTCTCCTCTATTAAACGAGGCTTAAGCATTAATTTATATAAATTTAATAAGGTTTCATCATCTAGTTTACCTCGGTCGTAATCAAAATATATAGTAGTTGTTGTATCAGATTTCATCTCTAAATGTTTACGTTTCAAAAGTAGAAAAAAACCGAGTGTATCAAACTATTTCTTTTCATTTTTTATCATTTCTATTCTTAGGCTAATTTGGTATATTTGTTTTATTAAAATTTATAAAAATGACAAATATACCAAGTGTTGATTTAGCAGACTTTCTTTCGAATGATCCTGTTAGAAAAGAAAAATTTGTTCAAGAGATTGGAGTTGCTTATTCTGAAATTGGATTTGCATCTGTTAAAAATCATTTTTTAAGTGATGATTTAATGAATAAACTTTATGGGGAAGTCAAAGATTTTTTCGCACTTCCTGAAGATGTAAAAAAGAACTATGAAATGGAAGGTTTGGGGGGACAACGAGGCTATATATCATTTGGCAAAGAACACGCTAAAGGTAAAAAAGAAGGGGATTTAAAAGAGTTTTGGCATTTTGGTCAAGAACCTTCTAATGATGCAAATTTAATTGAAAAATACCCTGATAATGTAAATGTAAGCGAACAACCATCTTTTAATGAGGTGGGATTAGAAGCTTATCGTTTACTGGAAAAAACAGGTATGTATGTTTTAAGAGCACTTTCATTATACATCGGATTGGATGAGTTTTATTATGATAAATGGATTACTGACGGCAATAGTATTTTAAGGCCCATCCACTACCCTCCTATTAAAAACGAACCTAAGGGAGCAGTAAGAGCTGGAGCACACGGAGACATCAATCTCATTACTTTATTAATGGGTGCATCTGCTGGAGGTTTACAAGTTCTTAGGAATGATGGAGAATGGATTGAAGCAAAACCGGAAGCTGGTAATCTAGTAGTTAATGTAGGTGATATGTTAGAAAGGCATACTAATAATAAACTGCGATCAACCATTCACCGCGTAGTGAATCCTCCCAAAGAAGAATGGAAAAACCCTCGTTATTCTATACCATTTTTTATGCATCCTCGAAGTGAAATGAAATTAAACTGCTTAAAAGAATGTATTGACGAAAAACACCCCAAAGCTTTTGATGACATTACAGCAGGTGAGTTTTTAAATCAGCGTTTGCGTGAAATAGGAATGAAATAATGGATTTTCAAGATCAATTAAAAAACTTATTCCCAGAACATCAGCATACTGATAATGACGCTCAAATCGAAGATTCTTCAATTTGGCTGCAAGAGGAACCTATGATTTGTAAATATGAAAAACGAAAAGGAAAACCTACTACCATCATTGAAGGATATACTGGAGCAGATTCAGATTTTAAACAATTAGCAAAAGAAATTAAAAAAATGTTAAGTGTAGGAGGAAGTTTTAAGAATGAACAAATTATTATACAAGGAGATTATCGTGATAAAATTATGGATTTTCTCAAAAATAAAGGGTTTAAAGTAAAAAGAGTTGGTGGCTAAATAATTCACAGCTATTAAAGCTTTCCATCCAACTATTAAAAAATCAGGAAATTAAATAATAAAATTTATCCTAATTTACAATTAGCGAGCACTATGCTTTTAAAGAGCTTATCGATGATGATCAGTTTAATATAATAATGTAATATGAGAATAAAAGAATCAGAATTAATATTAAATTCAGATGGAAGTGTTTACCATCTAAAATTAAAACCAGAACAAATTTCTGACACTATCCTATTTGTTGGCGATCAAGATCGAGTTGAAAAAATAACTAAACACTTTGAAAATATTGAGTTTTCAATACAGAAAAGAGAATTTAAAACTCAAACAGGAACTTATAAAGGAAAACGTATAACGGTAATATCTACCGGAATTGGATCAGGTAATATTGATATCGTTTTAAATGAATTGGATGCTTTAGTAAATATTGATCTAGAAAAAAGAATACTAAAAGAGCATCTAAAAAGCTTAAAAATTATTAGAATTGGCACTTCAGGATCATTGCAATCTGATATACCAGTCGATTCTTTTCTCCTTAGTACTCATGCTTTGGATTTAAATGGAATGCTTCATTTTTATAAAATTGCCGGCATCACAAACCCATTATTAGAAGCAGCTTTTATTAATCATACCCAATGGAGTTCAAATAAATCCAAGCCTATTGTTTTCAATAATAATAATGAACTAGAAAAATTATTTGAAAGCAAGCAAACTTTTAAAGGAATGACTGCTACAAAAGGAGGGTTTTATGGTCCACAAGGAAGAGTTTTAAGATTGGCTATTGAAGACCCTTGTTTAAATAATAAAATGGATTCTTTTAGTTATAATGGAATTAGAGTTTCAAATTTAGAAATGGAAACTTCTGCAATTTATGGTTTATCAAAATTATTAGGACACCAAGCATTATCATTAAATGCAATTATCGCTAATAGAGCTAATGGAACATTTAGTAAAGACCCTGATATGATTGTGGAAAAACTTATAAAATACACGCTGGATAAATTAGTAGAATAAAAAAATACTATTGGTGGTGTTCCTGAACATTTTAACCTTACTCATAGAGATAAGGAGATTGACATAGCTATAATTCTAACAGAAGAAATTTTATAAACGTTAGCACGTAAGAGTGTTCAAGTATTTATAAAAACATCGTTTTATTTAGGGGAATTCACGTTGCTGTTAACTCAGATTACCAAACATAAAGAAATTAAAAGGAACTATAGCAGCTATTTGTAGATTTGAAAGCGGATCTTATTTGATAGCTTATATCAATGCAGAAAACAATCAATAGAATCAATAAAAATTTCTAAAATCAGAATTAATTGATGCTAAAATTCTGACCCATAATTTATTGCATTTTTTTCTTAAAAAAATATTAAAAAAAAACGCAACCCTTTTTTAAATAATACATCTAACAATTATGAAAATAGCATTCATCATTATTGGAACACTATTAGTAGCAAATTACTTGTTACTTCAATTTAGCACTAACGATCCAGAATCTCATATGCCAGAAGACGAATAGAATTTTTTCTATTACCAACTTATTTGTTGTATTCCCACTTCTTTTAAATATGTATTCGTTGCACTAAAATGCTTGTTACCAAACCAATACCCTCTATTTGCACTTAAAGGCGATGGATGACCACAAGATAAAACCAAATGTTTATCACTATTAATCTTTTCTCCTTTCTTTTTTGCAAATCCACCCCATAATAAAAAAACTACTTTTTCTTTTTTCTCTGATAGTAATGAAATAATAGTATCAGTAAATTGTTCCCAGCCTTTCTTTTGATGACTACCAGCCTCATGAGCTCTTACTGTAAGTGTTGCGTTTAAAAGTAATATGCCTTGATCTGCCCATCGTTCTAAGTTTCCACTTTTAGGATAAGGGATTAATAAATCAGATTCAATTTCTTTAAAAATATTCGTTAAAGATGGTGGATGAGAAATTTCATCATTTACCGAAAAACACAAACCATTAGCTTGATTCAAACCGTGATATGGATCTTGACCAATAATTACCACCTTAACTTTATCAAAAGGTGTTCGGTTGAATGCAGAAAAAATTGAGTTTCCTGGAGGAAAGCATTCGTTTAAAATATATTCTTGCTTGACAAATTGAGTTAAATCTTTAAAATATTCTTTAGAAAATTCATCTTCTAATTGTTCCTTCCAACTTGCCTCCATTTTTACAGTCATAATTAGTACTTTTGAACAAAATTACTAATAAAGAAAAGATAACTAATTATTAATTATTTTAATTATAACCTTTGGCTTCAAAAAATAATAAATCAAAGTTTCCTACAGCTCAAACTGTTTTATTAATCATAGCTGGCTTGGTAGCTTTATTAACATGGTTTGTGCCAGCTGGACAGTATGATAGACTTTCTTATAATAAAGAAACAGAAACTTTCACAAGAACCCACTTAACAGAAACCATTACCTTAGTCGCTAGTCAAAAGACTTTAAATGATTTAAAAGTTAAAATTCCATTAGAAAAATTTACCAATGGTGATTTATGGAAACCAATTAGTATTCCTGGCACTTACCTAAAGCTAGAACCCCGTCCCCAAGGATTATTAGCATTTATTAAATCTCCTTTATTAGGGATATTAGCAGTATCTGATATTATTCTTTTGGTATTAATTATCGGTGGTCTTATTGGTATTGTAAATTCTACTGGAGCTTTTGAAGCTGGAATTTCATGGCTAGCTACTGTATTAAAAGGAAAAGAGTATGTTTTAATAATCTTAGTAACAACTCTTATTGCAATTGGCGGAACAACCTTTGGTTTAGCAGAAGAAACCATTGCGTTTTACCCTATATTAATCCCTGTATTCCTTGCTGCTAGATATGATGCAATAGTTGCTTTAGCATCAATTTACATAGGTTCTTCAATGGGGACAATGGCATCTACAGTAAATCCTTTTAGTACTATAATTGCTTCTGATGCTGCAGGAATTAATTGGACTGTCGGAATTAATGGGCGATTTGTTATGCTTGCATTGGGACTTTTAATATGTATTACTTATATTATTTGGTATGCTCAAAAGGTAAAAAAAGATCCAACAAAATCTATAATTTACAGTCAAAAAGAAGAAATAGACAAAATGTTTGGAAGTATAGTGTCCAATGACAACTCAACTAAACTAACATTAAGAATGCGATTGATATTAATTGTATTTGTTCTTTGCTTTATAGTAATGATATATGGTGTTTCTAAATTAGATTGGTGGTTTTTAGAAATGACATCTGTTTTCTTTGTCGGCGCGTTATTAATTGGTTTTATTTCAAGAATTAATGAACGGGTTTTTGTAGATACTTTTGTAAAAGGCGCAACCGATTTACTTGGTGTTGCTTTTATTATTGGTATTGCAAGAGGCGTTACCATATTAATGGAAGATGGTTTAATTAGTGATACGCTGCTTTATTATTCGAGTAATTTAACAAATGGGATGAGTAAAGGTTTCTTTATAAACACCATGTTATATATCTATGGTGGGTTATCATTTTTCATTCCCTCATCATCTGGAATGGCTGTATTAACAATGCCAATCATGTCACCACTAGGAGATGGTGTTGGAGTGGCAAGAGAACATATTGTAAATTCCTATCAATACGGAATGGGCTTATTTGCGTTTATTAATCCTACTGGGCTAATACTAGCATCATTGGCAATTGTAAATATAGGTTATGATAAATGGTTAAAATTTGTAACTCCACTAGTTATTATTCTTTTAATACTGACGATGACAATATTAACCATTTCTGTTTATTTATAAATTACATTAATTAATTAAAGAATGATTAATATTCATAGCAAGACATTAGAAAGTTTAGAATTCCCACTGGTTTTACAACAAGTAGCTTCAGCTTGTATTACTGTATTGGGTGAAGAAAAAGTGTTATCTATCGTTCCTTTTTCTAAGATGGAAGAAATTAATCCTGAGCTGTCAAGAGTAAAGGAATTTACAGTTTCATTAAATGGTGATAATGCGATTCCTAATCATGGTTTTGAAGCTATAGAAAAAGAGTTATTCCTATTGGATATAGAAAATAGCTCCCTAGAGGTCCTAGGTTTTAGGCGTATTCTATCAGTTACCTTAACCACACAAACGCTAATTAAATTTTTTAAAAAATTTGAAATATTCTATATTTACTTAAACTCATATTCAGAAAGCATCACCTATAACCCTTTATTCTCTGAAGAAATCTTTAAAATAATAGATAAGTACGGACTAATTCGTGATGATGCATCATCAGAGTTATCTACAATTCGAAAGCGTTTAAAGCATGTAAAAGGAAAAATTAATTCTTCATTCTTAAAATCCTTATCAAACTATATTAAACAAGATTATTTAGATGACATAAAGGAATCTATCGTTGATAATCGAAGAGTTTTAGCTGTTAAAGCAATGTATCGCAAGAAAATTAGGGGTACCGTTTTAGGAAACTCTAAAACAGGTAGTATTGTTTATATGGAACCTCAAGAAACATTAGAGTACTCCAATGAATTAAGCAATCTAATGTATGAAGAACAGGAAGAAATAAAGAAAATTTTAAAAAATTTAACTGAATATTTTCGTCCATATAAATCACTATTAAAGCATTATCAAGATTATTTAACAACGATAGATGTATTGTATGCGAAAGCAAAATTCGCGTGTCAAATAAATGGAGTCTTACCTTTATTGTCAGATAATAGAAGGCTTTATCTAAAAAACGCTTACCATCCTTTACTTTTATTGGCAAATAAAAAAAGAAAAGAAAAAACATTCCCTCAAACAATAGAATTAAATTCAGATAATAGGATTATTGTTATTTCAGGCCCTAATGCTGGAGGTAAAAGCATTACTTTAAAAACTGTTGGTTTATTACAAGTTATGTTACAAAGTGGGCTTTTAGTACCTACAGATCCACTTAGTGAATTCTGTTTTTTTGATAAAGTTTTAACGGACATTGGTGACAATCAATCTATCGAAAACCAACTGAGTACCTATAGTTATCGTTTAAAAAAAATGAATCAATTCCTAAAAAAATGTAAAGAAAAGACATTATTCCTTATCGATGAGTTTGGTACTGGTAGTGATCCAGAATTGGGAGGTGCTTTAGCAGAAATATTTTTAGAAGTATTTTATGAACGCAAAGCTTTTGGTGTGATCACTACCCATTATGCCAATTTAAAATTGTTAGCAAATGAATTACCTTTTGCAACAAATGCAAATATGCAATTTGACAATAGAACACTAGAACCTATGTATCGATTAAATCTTGGTGAAGCTGGAAGTTCTTTTACTTTTGAGGTTGCTCAAAAAAATGGAATCCCTTATAGTTTAATTAATAGAGCAAAAAAGAAAGTAGAACGCGGTAAAATACGTTTTGATAAAAGCATTGCAAATCTTCAAAAAGAACGTTTCGAATTAAGGAAAACGTCAGAATCTTTAAAAACGGAAGAACAAATAGCAAAAGAACATAGCAAAGAGTTGGAAGAAACCAATAATAGGGTTCAAAGTAAATTAGAAAGTTACCAAGAATTATTTGATTCTAATCAACGGTTAATCAGTTTAGGTAAAAGATTAGATACACTCTCGAAGCAATACCTAAATAATAAGAAGAAAAAATCTTTAATGGATGAACTTTTTAAATTGGTTTTGGTAGAAAACAGTAAAATTAAAAAAACAGTTCCAAAAACAAAAGAAATAAAGAAAGTACAAAAAGTAAAGCAGCGAGTTATTAAAAAGGAGTTAGAAAAGAAAGTTGCCGTTATAAGGAAAAAGAAGAAAATAGAAAAAGAAGAAGCTAAAAGAACACCAGCACCAAAGCCTAAATCATTATTAAAATTAGGAGATAAAGTACGAATGATAGACGGCATTGCAATTGGGACTATTGATAAGATTGAAAAAAAGAAAGCTTTTGTAAACTATGGAAGCTTTAAAACAAAAGTTAACTTAGCGGAATTAGAAAAAATTTAATGAATACTAAATCAAAACATAAAATAATTCTCTTTGATGGTGTTTGTAACCTATGTAATTCTTCCGTTAATTTTATTATTAGAAATGATAAAAAAGAAGTTTTTAAGTTTGCGCCAATACAAAGTGATTTTGGTGAAATAGCACTAAAAAAACACCGTATTAATTCGAAAGATACCGATTCTATTATTCTAATTGATGATGACAACTATTATATCAAATCATCCGCAGCATTATATATTGCTAAAGAACTTTCAGGAGCCTACCCTCTTTTATTTTGTTTTATGATTGTTCCAAAATTTATACGAAATTGGATTTATGATTTAGTTGCTAAAAACCGTTACAAATGGTTTGGAAAAAAAGTAAGTTGTATGATTCCGACACCAGAACTAAAAGATAAATTTTATAGTTCATAAAATAAATAATTATTGTTTTTTTGGAGTAATATAAAATTAATTAAAATTATTACTATGAATAATATTGATCTAGACGAATTGAAAAATTTGCTTATTGATTACGGAACTGAATATAGCCTAAAGCTACTAGGTGGAATACTAATATGGATTATTGGCTCTTGGCTTATTAAAAAAGTAAAAAAAATACTTTTAAAAGCAATGGATCATTTAGATTATGACGAAACTTTAGAACGTTTTTTGTCTAATTTAATCATTGGTGGTTTAAAAGTAGTTTTAGTCATTGCCATTCTTGGGCAATTAGGTGTTCATACGACTTCTTTTGCCGCTATATTGGCTGCAGCAGGTTTAGCAGTTGGTCTTTCTTTGCAAGGATCACTTTCAAATTTTGCGGGTGGAGTTTTGATAATGATATTTAAACCCTATAAAATTGGTGATTTTATTGAAGCACAAGGCGAAATGGGTACTGTAAAAGAAATTGAGATTTTTACAACAAAATTAAATACAACTGATAATAAAGAAGTGATTATTCCGAATGGCACTCTTTCAAATGGAAACATCACAAATTATTCAACAGAAAAAACGAGAAGAATTGATATTACTATGGGAGTTAGTTATGATGCTGACATCAAGCAAACAAAAGATTTGCTAATGAATATTATGACAGACCATCCAAATATCTTAAAAGAACCTGCACCTATAGTGGTATTAGGAGAATTAGCAGATAGTTCTGTTAATTTTAAAATGAGACCTTGGACATTAACAGAAGATTACTGGCTTGTTTATTATGAAATAATGGAAACTTGTAAAATTGAACTTGACAAAGCAGGTATCGAAATTCCCTATCCTCAAATGGATATTCACAAGAAAAGCTAGATTTTTTAATTTAAAAAAAAATCCCGAAAACTATGTAGTTAATATTCGGGATTCTTGTTTTATAGTAATTTTACCTTACATCTTCATAATGATCATCCCAGTCTTTTAACTCTGGGTCTCCTAATTTACCAATAGATTTAGCTATAATCATAGACACAGCAGCATCACCAGTGACATTTACCGTTGTGCGACACATGTCTAAGGGTCTATCTACAGCAAAAATTAATGCTAACCCTGCTTCAGGAATTCCTGCATAACCAAGAACTCCCACTAACATCACCATACCTGCTCCAGGAACAGCAGCACTTCCTATAGAAGCTAATGTTGCGGTAGCAATAATTCCTAATTGTGTTCCAAAACTAAGATCCATACCAAATGCCTGAGCAATAAAAACTGCAGCTACTGCCTGGTACAAACTTGTTCCGTCCATATTTATAGTAGCTCCAATTGGCAAAACAAAACTTGCAACTTCTTCTTCTACACCTAAATGTTCCGTAACCCTTTCCATAGTAACAGGTAAAGTTGCTGCAGAAGAACTTGTTGAAAAGGCTAATAATTGGGCTGGTGATATTCCATTGATAAAGAATTTAGGATTCTTTTTAGTATAGAATGCTACGATTAAAATATAAATTCCAATCATAGTTACTAAACCTAAAACGACGGTTACTGAATACCAACCTAATGCTTTAAAGAGGTCAACACTTGGAGATTCAACAACCAAAGCTACTAATAATGCAAATACACCATAAGGTGCAGCTAACATAATTAAATCGACCATCTTTAGTATAACATCATTAAAACCGTCAAAGAATTTTTTAACGATTGCTCCCTTTTCTTCAGGAATTAAAATCAATCCGATACCAAAGAAAATTGCAAAGAAAATTACTTGCAACATATTTTTGTTACTTGTAGAGGCTTCAAATATATTTTGTGGCACTAAATCTTCTAATGCTTGTAAAGGTCCTGACTCTTTTTGCTTAAGAGCTGTTTCTTGATATTTAACTGTATTTCTACTGTAATTTTCTACCATTTCGGATCTAGTTTGTTCTGAAATAGATTTTCCTGGATTTATGGTATTTACAAGTATTAAACCAACAGATACCGCAATTATAGTTGTGGTAATATATATTAATATGGTTCTAGTTCCCATTTTTGATAGCTTAGAAATATCTTTCAAATCGGATACGCCTTTAATTAATGCAGCTAAGATTAAAGGAATTGCAATTAGTTTTAATGAATTAATAAATATATTTCCAAAAGGTTTAATCCAGTCTTGTACGATACCCATACCTCCATTTACCTTGGTCATTAATAATCCAACGATGACTCCTAAAGCCATACCTATAAGTATTTTCCAATGCAAAGCTAGTTTTTTCATAAAATTCTTTTAATCAAATAAATTTTGGCTATTATATTTTATTAATTCTATTTAGTAAATAAAAATCTGCCAATACCAATGCAGCCATAGCTTCCACTATAGGAACTGCTCTAGGCACTACACAAGGGTCATGCCTTCCTTTTCCTTGCATATCAACTATATTTCCTTGTGTATCTAGGGCTTTTTGCTTTTTAATTAGCGTTGCAACGGGCTTAAAAGCTACTCTAAAATAAATATCCATACCATTGCTAATACCACCTTGAATTCCACCCGAAAGATTGGTTTTTGTAGTCCTATCTTTATTAAAAAGGTCATTATGCTCACTTCCTTTCATGGTTGTCGAACAAAATCCAGCTCCATATTCAAATCCTTTTACAGCATTGATAGACAACATTGCTTTTCCTAATTGTGCATGAAGCTTATCAAATACTGGTTCTCCTAAACCAATTGGAACATTTTGTAAAACACACATTACTGTGCCACCAATAGTGTCACCTTCTTTTTTAATTTCTTTAATTTTAGAAATCATTTTATGAGCAACTTCTTCATCTGGACAACGAACGACATTATTTTCAATGGTACTGAAATCTAATTCTTGATATGGCTTATCTATTCGAATAGCTCCTACTGAAGATACAAAAGCATTTATTTTAATACCATTTAAAAGCTGCTTGGCAATACTACCAGCAGCAACTCTACAAGCAGTTTCTCTTGCAGAAGTTCTTCCACCTCCTCGATAGTCGCGATGTCCATATTTTTGATCGTAAGTAAAATCAGCATGAGACGGTCTATAAACATTTTTTATGTGTGAATAATCTTTAGATTTTTGATTGGTATTTTCAATAATAAAACCAATAGAAGTTCCCGTCGTTTTACCTTCAAATATTCCTGATAAAAATTTTACCTGGTCTGGTTCTTTACGTTGAGTTGTTATTTTTGATTGCCCGGGTTTTCTGCGAGCCATATCTATTGCTATTACATCAAAATCAATCTCCAAACCAGCTGGACAACCATCGATAATTCCGCCAATAGCTTCACCGTGTGATTCGCCAAAAGTTGTAAGTTTAAAAATATTTCCAAAGGTATTTCCCGCCATCTATGTATTTTTAACAAATGTATATTTTAATATTGCAATATCCAAAAGAGACCTGTAATTGTTAAGTTTAAAATGAATACATAAAGGATAAACTACATTAATGCTTTTCTTAAAATAGTAACTGGGTGAAAAGCTTCTTTCTTAGTACCATCTTTAATCTGATGCCTACAACTGGTTCCATTAGCCGAAATTATAGTTTCATTTTCAAATTTTCTAATAGCTGGAAAAAGCTTTAATTCTCCAATTTGCATAGAAACTTCATACGTGTCTTTTTCAAATCCAAAACTTCCTGCCATACCGCAACATCCCGAAGTAATAATAGTTGGTTTGTAGTTTAAAGGAAGATTTAAAATATCAAAAGTTACTTTTTGATTACTCAATGCCTTTTGATGGCAATGATTATGGATTTTAATTACTTTTTTTTCTGAAGAAAATTGAGAAGATTTAATATTACCCAATTGGATTTCAGAAGCAATAAATTCTTCAATTATAAAGCATTGCTTTGATATTTTACTAGCAATTTTATGGTCTTTTGCCAATCGAAGATACTCATCTCTAAATCCTAAGATTGAAGATGGTTCTATACCTAAAATTGGTATAGAAGCTGAAATATTTTCATGCAAGTAAGCAATATTTTTATTTATTATGGATTGCGCTTCTTTGAGGAAGCCCTTGGATAATAATGCCCTTGCACTGTCCAAATGATCTATAATAATTACTTTATAATTTAACTTTTTAAGCAAATAAAATGCATCTCTAGCGATTGGAGCATCTAAAAAATTACTAAACTCATCCACAAATAAAACTACTTCTTTAATAAATGTATTGTTTTGACATACTGCATCTTGCGTTATTTTACTGAAAGGCTTAGATGAAATTATAGGGAGACTTCTTTTAGGTGCTATACCCGAAATATTCTTAATAATTGCTCCTGTCATCTTGTTTGTAAAAACAGTATTTGACACTCTTGGAAACTTAGCAGCAATACTGTTATAATAACTACTTTTTCCAAATAAAATATCTGAAAATTTTCTTTTATTAGATCTATGATATTGGTATAGGAATTCTGCTTTTGCAGTAGCAATATCAACATTACTTGGACACTCAGAACCACAAGCTTTACAACTCAAACATAAATCAAACGCCTCTTTTAATTCTTGTGAATCAAACCTATTTAAAGAATCATTATTGGTTAAAACTTCACGAAGGACATTTGCCCTTCCTCGTGTAGTATGCAATTCATTTTTTGTAGCTTGATAACTTGGGCACATTACTCCATTTGAATGTTCTGTTTTTCTACAATCTCCACTCCCATTGCACTTTTCCGACATTCTGAGAATTCCTTCAGAATCTTTAAAGTTAATTAATGTATCAATTATAGGTTCATTTCTTTCTTCTTTATAACGCAACGATTTATCCATTGGAAAAGCATCAATTATCTTTCCTGGATTAAAAATATTATTGGGATCAAATGTATTTTTAATTCGCTTTAACAGTTCATAGTTTATGTTTCCAATCATTAGCGGTAAAAACTCTCCTCTTACAATACCGTCGCCATGTTCTCCAGAAAATGAACCTCTATATTTTTTAACTAATTTTGCAACTTCTGTAGTAATCTCCCTAAAATATTGAATTCCTTCCCTTTCCTTTAAATTTAAAATAGGTCTTAAGTGTAACTCTCCAGCTCCAGCATGTGCATAATAAACTGCTTTTTGATTAAATTTATTCATCAGTGCTGCAAATTCACGTATGTAATTTGGTAAATCAATAAGTGATACAGCAGTATCTTCAATACAGGCAACTGCTTTATGATCACCTACCATATTACCTAATAATCCTAGTCCTGCCTTGCGAAGTTCTAATGCATTGTTAATTTCATTTCCTTTTAAAGTTGGATATGCATAACTTAATTTTGAATTCTTTAATGAAATTAATAATTCGTCAACTTGCGCTTTTAAATCATTTTTTTCATCTGCTTTAAGTTCTAGAAGTAGCAATGCTTTTGGAGTTCCTTCAACAAATTTTCTATATTCATTATAAACCACATTCTTTTTCGTGCATTCCAGAATAATATCATCCATCATCTCACAGGTATGAAGGTTATGACTCATTACTGTTGAAACATCGTTTAAACAATTTTCTAAGCTTGAGTAATGTGAAACTACCATAGCAGTTTTTAGCGGTGGCAAATCATCTAGTTGAAGAGTTATTTCAGTCGTAAAAGCTAAGGTGCCTTCACTTCCACATAATAATGCGGCTAAATTAATTGGCTTGTCTGAATCACTAAAAATCTGTGTTTTAATCAATTCATCCAATGCATATCCAGTATTTCTACGATGAATTTCTGGTTTGGGGAAATTATTAATTATTTCTAACTGAGCTTCTTCGCTTTTTAACTCCTTATAAATTGAATTATAAATAATTCCTTCTAAAGATTTTAATTTCTTTTTTTCTTCGAAAGTCTCTTTATTTAAGGTTTTAAACGTTGCTTCATCGCCATTGGATAAAATAGTTTTAAGTTCTACAACTTTATCTCTTGTAACTCCATATTGAATAGAAGTTGTTCCACTTGAGTTATTTCCTACCATACCTCCAATCATACATCGGTTTGATGTTGAGGTATTGGGTCCGAAAAAAAGCCCGAATGGCTTTAGATAGTCATTTAATTCATCTCGGATAACACCTGGCTGAAGGCGTATCGTTTTATTATGTTTATCTAATGAGATTATTTTTGTAAAATATTTCGATACATCCACAATAATTCCATCACCTACACATTGTCCTGCTAATGAAGTTCCTGCGGTACGCGGTATTAAAGAAGTATGGTGTTTAGTTGCAAAGTCAATTAACTGTTTGATGCCATTAATAGTTTTTGGAAAAGCGACTGCCAAAGGTAGCTTTCGGTAGACCGAAGCATCGGTAGCATATAAATATTGATGCAGTTTACTGAAGTAAAATTCACCTTCAAAAATTGATTTAAAATATGCTAATTGTTCTTTCATTAAGTGCATAAAAGTATTAAAATTCTATCGAGTTTTATGCTTTTATAATTAATTTAAAAAAACAACTTAAAATGAATTACTAAAATGTATGTCATAAAAAAAGCCTACATCTGAAGATATAGGCTTTTTTATTTATTAATAGTACTAAAAAGTATCATTTACTATAAAAATGAATAGCAAAAAGAATTCAAGTAATTACTATTGCAGTTTGTATGCGTAACCTAATGATAAAATAACTCCTCCAATATTACTCTCACCATATTCATCTTTAATTTGAATAGAATTAATACCGTAAGATGCTCTTGCGTCAACAAATAATTGACCCATATCACCAATATTTTTACTAATCCCTATCGCAAAAGTTCCTCCAAAATTAACAGTTTTTAAATCATCCTTTATATTTGTTTTAGCGTCGAGTGATACAGCATCAGATATTGGCATTGTACCTTCACTGTCTAAATAAAATGGACTTGTACCACTAGTTACTTGTGTTGCTTTTAATAAGATTCCAACATAAGGACCTATAGCTGCAGAAAACCTTAAATTATCTCCCCAACCAAATTTAATCAATGCAGGTACTTCTAAATATTGCAAATCTGATTCACTATCAAAAGTAGCATACAAAGGGTTTGCATTTGTGATCAGCGGTAATCCTGTAAAAGGGTAAAAACTATTTAATGTTTCGCTTAATTCATTTGCTGTAACTGGTTGCAAACCATTTCTCTCGCCTCCACGATGTGTATAATTTAATTCAGTTTGCATAGAAATAAGCGCTGTTAACTTAAACTCAAAAGTTAAACCAAAATCAATACCACTTATCGATTCATAATCATCTGTAAAAATATTTTCGGTACTACTGGTTAAACTTCCTAGACTGTAACCTACTTTCCCACCTATTTTAATTTCAGTTTTTGTAGTTTCAGTATCAGACTCTGCAGTATTATCTTGTGCAAAGCTAGATATACTAGCTCCTATTATGAATAAGTACAATAAGTTCTTTTTAATTAATGTCATAATGTTGTTTTAAATTTATTTAAAATCGAATGTACTAATTTTTTATAATATAGGTAACGGATAATCTACTTTTAATAAAAAAAAACTGATGTAAAAAAAATACTAACGACTCTATAGCCTTAAAAGTCAGAACAATATATATATATTGATTGTAAAAAATTGCTATTTATTTATTAGTATATTATATTTTTTTTAAATAAAACGCTTCTAATTTAATTTTAACTAATCTTTAAAATCAATTTACCTTTTTTATCACCTGAAAATAATCGTAAAAATGTTTCATAAAAGTTTTCAATTCCTTCATAAATATCTTCGCGACTTTTTATTTTTCCTTGCATCATCCACATAGCCATTTCTTTTGCTGCGAATTCATATTCACTTGCATAATCCAAAACGACCATACCTTGCATAGTTGCTCTATTTACTAATAAAGACAAGTAATTTTTTGGAGCTACAATATCGTTTTTATTATTGTATTGAGAAATTGCTCCACAAATGACTACACGAGCATTTAATCGTAATTTAGTTAATGCTGCATCCAATATTTCTCCTCCTACATTATCAAAATACACATCAATACCCTTAGGGCATTTCTTATCAAGAGCTTCTATTAAATTTTCCGACTTATAATCAATGGCTTCATCAAATCCCAAATCGTTCAATAAGTAATCACATTTTTCTTTTCCACCTGCAATTCCTATGACAATACATCCCTTTAATTTTGCAATTTGACCTACTAAACATCCAACTGCTCCAGCTGCTCCAGACACTAACACTGTATCCCCTTTTTTAATTTTACCAACCTGTAAGATACCGAAATAAGCAGTCATTCCGGGCATCCCTAATGCTCCTAGGTATTTTGGCATTGGAACTATAGAGTCATCTACTTTATAACAATTTTCTCCATTTGTAGTATAGTATTGTTGAACACCTCCCCAATCTACAATACAATCACCGACATTAAAATCTGGATGGTTATTAGCTTCAATTACTTTACCGATACTTCCAGAACGCATCACTTCACCTATTTGAACTGGAGGTATATAAGATTTTCTATCCATCATCCAACCTCGCATTGCAGGATCTAAAGAAATATAATGATGTTGTATCAAGACTTCTCCATTTTTTGGCCTTATAATGGCGTTTTCCTCTAAATTCCAAGTGTTGCTTTCTGGCAATCCCTCTGGACGTTTTACAAATATTAATTGTTTGTTCATGTTATAATTTTTATCGGGTTGAATTTAATGTAATTCATTTAATTTTCCATCAAATAATTACTAAATATAAAATAATAAGGTTCAAAATTTTCAACTTATATTTGAATTATAAAACATCCTTCTTAACGTATGCGAAATCTCAAAATATTATTAAAATTTTTCTTGATTGTAGTAATTTTAATAACCGTTTTTGGTTTTTGGTATTACCATCATTTAAAACCCAGTTATTCAGGTGAAATTTTATTAACTAGCATTGAAAAAGAAACCAAAGTATATTTTGATGATTTTGGAATCCCTCATATTTATGCCAACAGCCATAAAGATGCTATAACAACACTCGGATATGTTCAAGCTCAAGATCGGTTGTGGCAGTTGGAATTAATGAAAAGAATTGCACCTGGCCGACTGGCTGAATTATTTGGAAAAAACCTTATTGAAAACGATAAATTCTTCGCAAGCCTTGGTATTGAAGAATATTCTGAAAAATCTGTAGCTAATTTAGATCCTGATAGTGAAATTTATCTATTGATGAGTTCTTATCTAAAAGGTATTAATCAATTTATAGATGATGGCCCCACACCGATAGAACACATATTAATAGGTCTTAAAAAAGAGCATTTTGTAATGAAAGACATCTATAATGTATTGGGATATATGTCTTTTAGCTTTGCCATGGCACAAAAAACAGATCCACTAATGAGTTCCTTGCAGCATAAATTAGGCGAAGAATATTTAAAAGCATTAAATATTGATATCAATTCTGAAACATTATTTATTAAAAATTCAAAAGAAGATATTGAAAGCTATAACAAAATGGTTTCAAATATAAATACCATCATGAACACCTCTCCCATCCCACCTTTTATAGGAAGTAACAGTTGGGTAATTAGCGGCGATAAAACAGAAAGTGGAAAAGTACTATTTGCAAACGATCCTCATATTGGTTTTTCACAACCTTCAATTTGGTTTGAAGCGCATATAGTAACTCCTAATCATGAGATTTATGGTTATTTTTTACCCTGTATACCTTTCCCTCTTTTAGGGCATAATAGAGAACATGCTTATGGGTTAACTATGTTTGAAAATGATGATATTAATTTTTATAAGGAAAAGAATCACCCTACAGATTCCACTAAATATATGACTCCTACTGGTTATGATTCCTATATTTCAACATCAAAAACTATAAAAGTAAAAGATGAAGAGGAAATTGTTTTTAATTATAAAAGTAGTCGACATGGTCCAATAGTAAATGATGTTTTAGCTACCATAAATGAAAGTTCACCTATTGCCTTATCTTGGATATTTACAAAGTTCGAGAATAAATTATTACAGGCCATTTACACGATGTCAATGGCAAATTCAAAAGAAGAATTTAAAATTGGGGCATCTATGATTCATGCTCCTGGTTTAAATGTAATGTATGGAGATTCTAAGGGAAATATTGCTTGGTGGGCTTCCGCAAAATTATACAAATTTTTACCTCATGTAAAAACTAAATTTGTAATGGATGGTGCTTCGGGTAAGGATGATATTATTGAATATTTAGATTTTTCACAAAATCCAATGGCCGAAAACCCTCCTTGGAATTATGTGTATTCAGCAAATAATCAGCCAGATAGTATTGCTGGAATGATATATCCTGGTTATTATTTACCTGAAGATAGAGCGAAAAGAATTGTAAGTTTATTAAAAGCAAAAAATAATTGGAATAAAAAATCTGCTAAAAAAATGATTAATGATGTCAAATCAACAGTATCAGTTGATATTATAAAAGAGCTTATAAACAACATTAATTTCAATTCTTTTAATAATCAAGAACAAGTCGCTATTGAAAAATTAAAATTATGGGATGGATCTAATAACCTTGACGAGGTAGCACCTACTATATATAATAAATTTATTTACAACTATTTAAAAAACACTTTTCAAGATGAAATGGGTAAAAAATTGTATCAACAATTTGAAGAAACTCATATGATAAAAAGAGTTATTGCCGATCAAATGTTTAGCGATGAAATAATTTGGTGGGATGACATTAACACTCCAACTATTATAGAAACAAAAAATAATATTCTTTCCAAGTCAATTACTGAAACTGTAGCAGATTTAAAGATGCAACTGGGAGAAGATATAAATTATTGGACTTGGGATAAGGTTCATATATTAGAACATAACCATCCATTGGGATCTGTAGAATTTTTACGAAATTTTTTTAATGTAGGTCCTTTTTCAGTAAATGGTGCTTCTGAAGTAATTAATAATTTAGCGTATAAGAGAGATAAAACTGGAATTTATAATGTAAAAGCAGGCCCTTCTACAAGACGTATTATAGATTTTAATGACATCGAAAATAGCATAAGTATTCTTCCTACAGGACAATCTGGAAATCAATTTAGTAAACATTATAAGGATCAAGCAGAAATGTTTAATACTGGAAAGTTTAGAAAAATGAAAATGAATAAGGAGGAGATTATCAATACCTCTACGATAGTAAATTTTAAACCTAAATTTTAGTTAACTATTTTAAAAAGGTTTAAAATTAAAAACTATTTTTTTTATTTTTTTGGCATAGGTCCACGAAGATGAATCACTAGACCGTTTAAAAAATTTCGAAGAATTTGATCCCCACATTCTACATATTTTGGATGTTTTTCATTTCTAAAAAAAGACCCAATTTCACTTTTAGTCACTTTAAAATCAACCAAAGCTAAGATATTTACTATTTCTTCGTCTCTTAATTTTAGTGCTACTCTTAATTTTTTAAATATATCGTTATTGGATAGTGCCATTATAATTCTTATTAATTTTATAACATTTGTTCTTCAAACTTTATGCCTAAAGCTTTTTGGATTTCGTGAATTCGCTGCAATTCACTTGGTAAAATTAAAGCCAAAGATATTCCTGTTTTTCCAGCTCTTGCTGTTCGTCCACTTCTGTGGGTATAGTATTCTAAATTTTCAGGCAATTGGTGATGCATTACAAACGCTAAGTTAGTTACATCAATACCCCTTGCAGATACATCGGTAGAAATTAAATACTGTAAAGTTCCTTTTTTAAACATTCTCATCACTTTATCTCTATCTCTTTGCTGCATATCTCCTTCTAAAGCATCTACAGAAAAACCTTCTTCTTTAAGATCTTTGACTAATTTTTGAACCCCTAATTTTGTTCTACAAAAAATGATACCTCTTCCTTCATTAAATTTATCTAACAATTGAGATACAACTGTTGTTTTTTCTTTGATTGAAGTGATTAAATATTGATGACTGATATTGGCGTTTACAAGAGATTCTTTATTAACACTAACCTTCACTGCACTTGGCTCCATGTATTTTGAAATAATTCGTAGTATTTCATCTGGCATCGTTGCTGAAAATAACCAGGTATTTCGAGATCCACTTGTATAATTTAAAATAGCATCTAATTCTTTTTTAAACCCCATACTTAGCATTTCATCAGCTTCGTCTAGTACTACTGTTTTAATGCTTCTAAGGTTCACATTTCCTTTTTCAATTAAATCTATTAACCGGCCAGGAGTAGCGACAATAATATGGGTGGGTCTTTGTAGCCTTTGCATCTGCTTTTCAATTTTTTCACCTCCATATACAGCTTCCACGAAAATCTTTTCTTCATTAAATTTAGTAAACTTAAAAAGTTGTTTTTTTATTTGCTGAACCAATTCACGTGTTGGAGATAATATTAAAGCTTGCACTACTGCAGAATTAGTATCGATACTATTTAATACTGGCAGACCATAAGCAGCGGTTTTACCCGTACCAGTTTGAGCTAAACCTATATAATCTGTTTTAGTTTTTAGCAAAACCGGAATGGTTTTTTCCTGAATCTCAGTAGGAACTTTTATCTGAAGCTCTTTTAATGCTTTAATATAATTGCTATGAACCCCTAAACCTTTAAATGTTACCATATTTTATTTTGAAGATGCAAAGATACGTATAGCAATACCAGTATTTTATCTATTTGCTTTATTTATATGGCACCAATTTAACCATAAAATGTAACTGCTAAAAACAATACTTTATTCACAACTAAAATAGGTTTTGGGATGTATAGAAAACTTAACAAGTTATAGATAAATTATTCTTTAATAATAGTAACCATTGCTTTTCTTCCAGTGGTAAGGTTCCATTGGTTTGCGGAAATAACATCGCCTTCATCGTTAAATATTCTTAATTCGGCTGTATTTGGGCCCGACGAACCTTGATTTAATGCTTGAAATTCTACTTTATTAAAACCTGGTTGTAGTAGAAAAGTAAAACCATTAAATCCCGCAGATAAATAAACACTAGACTTTACTATATCACCGTTAACATAGATTCTTACTCGATCTCCATCTACATATTCATGATCACGATACATTATTGTTACATTTAATGAGCCCGTTCGAAGTTCTCCTAAATATTGATCCCTTCCAAATTCTTCAGCTATTTTTTTGTCTTTTGTGAAGTATTTCGGAGCCTCATTCGTTTTTAAATCCAAAAAATTATCTTTATGAGTTATATCGAGCAATTCTGATTCCTCAAGACCCAACCCAGAATAATCATTCATTCGTAAAGGGTTTTTAGATTTAATAATACTTGGTAATTTAATTGCAGGAAGTTCCATACCATCCGGTGTTTTAAAGTCATCTTCTACAACTTCAAATTGAACCGAGTTATTGGAGTTTTCAAATTGTGCAAATAATATTGCTTCACAATTTATTAATAAAAAAAGAATAAATAATAATTTAAATTTCATTCAACAATATTGTACGTTTTCCTAAGACAATTATCAGGCCAAAATTAAGGATTTTTAAAATTATTAAAACTTAAATAAATTATAATTTTATTCTAAAACTATTAATTAATTTAACTTTTCAAAATAACTTATATTAAAATACATTGATCAAGGAACGACAAGCCTCATGAATATTTCAATTTCAGAAACTAAAAAACACACGATGGATACTTAATTCATGTTCAAAATAACAACATTCACTTAGAACTATTATCTTCTAAAGGTTTCATAAAAATAGTATTGAAAACAAGAATAAACATATATATTACCAAAGCCTTGTTATCTTTGAAAAAAATACACGACATGAATTTATCAATAAAATCATTTAAAATAATTAGTGTTTTAGAGGCATTGTCCTTTTTAATTTTATTGGGGATTGCAATGCCATTAAAGCATATAGCTGGTATACCAGAGCCCGTAAGCGTATTTGGGATGGCTCATGGAATTTTATTTATTTTATATATTCTTGGAGCATTGGTAATGAAAAGAAAAATAAATTGGCCATTACAAACATTATTAATTGTAATTTTATGCTCGGTCTTACCTTTTGGACCTTTTTATATAGAACGTAAATATTTATCATGATTAAAAAATTTATACAAAAATATGGCGAATGGTTTCAAACCCTTCTTACAGAAAATGGAATAAACCATAATATGGCTGCGATCTTTAATATGATTATTATAGTATTATTGTTTTTTGGAACTATGTATTTTATTGATCAATTAATAAAAAAAATTATAATTAGTTTCTTTAAAACTTTCAGAAAAAAAAGAAAAAAAACATTAGATCAATTTTTAATATCAAGTGACCTGCCCAAATACTTGGCTCACTCACTACCTCTATATATAATATGGAGTTTTATTCCCGAAATATTTATTGAATTCCCTGTCTTATCTAAATTTATGTTAAAATTTATTGACATATATATAATATTTCTGAGTATAAGTATTGTTAATAGTATTTTGCGTTCTCTTAAAAAATACTTATTTAAAAAACCAAAATTCAAAGACAAACCATTAGAAAGTTACTTACAGGTACTGATGATGTTTTCTTGGGGTGTAGGTACATTTTTAATCATAAATAGTATTACTGGTTATTCCACAATAAGTGTTACTACTTTAAGTGCTGCTTCTGCAATTTTACTTCTTATTTTTAAAGATACCATACTTGGCTTTGTTGCAAGTATACAAGTTACTATTAATGATATGGTACGAATTGGAGATTGGATTACATTTAGTCAATATGGTGCAGATGGTAATGTTATTGAAATAACATTAGCTACAGTAAGAGTTCAAAATTGGGATAATACATACACAACGATACCTACCTATAGTTTGATTTCAGATTCTTTCAAAAATTGGAGAGGAATGGAAGAATCTGGTGGTAGAAGAATTAAAAGAGCAATTCATATAAAACAAACTTCCGTAAAGTTTTTAACGAAAGAATTAATTGAAGATTTAAAAAAAATTAATTTGGTAAGTAATTATCTAGATGATCGTGAAAAAACAAATGATAAATTTAATAAATCCAAGGACATTGATAAATCTTTATTAATTAATGGAGAAAACCAAACAAACTTAGGGGTTTACAGAAAGTATGTAGAAGCTTATCTCGGAAAAATTCCTGCGATTAGTGCAAATATGTTACAGATGGTAAGGCATTTAAAACCTACTGAAAAAGGAATACCAATAGAAATATATTGCTTTAGTAAAGACCAAGAATGGTTAAGTTATGAGCATATACAAGCAGATATTTTTGATCATATTATAGCATCTGCTGCGTATTTTGATTTGGAAATATTTGAATTCCCTACAGGAAATGATGTAAATTTTAATAAATAATATCTTTTTTATTGTAACAAACACTTGTATTTAGCGTCCTAAATAATAACAAAAAATAATAATCAAATTATGAAAACAATTAAAACACTATTCATCGTACTATTAATATTAGTATTAACTCCTTTAAATGCTCAAACAGCAGATGAAATCATCAATAATTATTTTGAAAATACTGGAGGCATTTCCAATTGGGAAAAATTAGGCGGTATAAAAATGGAAGCTGAAGCAGATGCTCAGGGAATGATAATTCCAGTAACTATTTTTCAAACTAAAGATGGAAAACAATTATTTAAAATTAATTTACAAGGTCAAGAAATGACACAGTTTTCATTTGATGGAGAGGTATTATGGACCACTAATTTTATGACGATGGCTCCAGAAAAAAGTGATCAAGAGACAACAGATAATATGAAGAAACAGATGAAAGATTTTCCATCTGCATTATTAAATTATAAAGACAAAGGCTATAGCGTTGAAAAATTAGAAAACGAAACGATTGAAGGTACAGAGACATTTAAACTGATGCTTACTCAAGATCCTTTAACTGTAAATGGTACTGAGGTAGCAAATGTTACATATTATTATTTTGAGACAGAAAACTTTGTTCCAATAGTAACGGAGTCAAAAATTCAACAAGGTCCAATGAAAGGACAAATGAACAAAACAACATTTAGTGATTATGAAGAAGTAGATGGACTTTATTTTCCATTTTCTATGAATATGGGAGGACAAGGAATCTCCATTAAAAATATTACTTTAAATCCAGAAATTAGTATGGACATGTTTGCTTTTCCAGAAGCTGCTATAATAACTGAAGAAGGGAAATAACACTAAATTATTTTAATTTTAAGCCCCCCTCCTAGTTTGTTTTCAACAACTGTTTGGGGGATTTTTTTTAATCAAAACAAAGCAATGAAAAAAATAATATACTTTTTAGCAATACTTATTTTATTACCATTAATAAATTATGCACAAGACATTTCATTAAAAGGCAAAGAACTCTTTGGCGGAATGCAAGCAAGACATATAGGGCCAGCTTTAATGAGCGGTCGCATTATAGATGTTGAAAACCATCCAACAAATCCAAGAATCATATATTTGGGTGCTGCTGGTGGTGGTGTATGGAAATCTAGTGATAGCGGAACAACATTTAGCCCAATTTTTGATGATTATGCACAATCCATCGGTGTTGTAAAACTAGACCCTAAAAATCCAGATGAAATTATTTGGGTTGGTACTGGAGAAATTTGGACACGTAATTCAGTTTCTGTTGGAGACGGTTTATTTAAATCTTCAGATGGAGGTAGTAATTGGACAAAAATAGGGTTTGAAAATTCAGAACGTATTTCATCCATTGTAATAAATCCCAATAATACAGATGAAATGTATGTAGGTGTTTTAGGAGCCTTATGGAGTGATAGTGAAGACCGAGGAGTTTACAAATCTTTAGATGGCGGAAAAACATGGAATAAAATACTATACGTTGGCCCATCAACTGGAGCTGCAGATGTGATTATAGATCCTAATAACCCTTCAGTTTTATATACCTCTATGTGGGAGTTTAGACGTTCTGGATGGGGTTTCTCTTCCGGAGGAAAAACAAGTGCATTATATAAATCTATAGATAGTGGAACAACATGGAATAAAATTCATAATGGGTTTCCTGAAGGGGATCTAGGCAGAATAGCAGTGGCTATTGCTCCTAGCGATAATAATATATTATATGCTGTTTTAGAAACAGTAGAAAAAGCAACTAACGGTCTTTGGAAATCATCTGATGCAGGAAATAGTTGGGAGCATTTAAATAATGACTTTGGACTAACCGTTAGACCATTTTACTTTTCAAGAATTACGATTGACCCTAAAAACCCTGATGTTGTCATAAAGGGCGGTTTAAATGGTTCTATTAGTAGAGATGGAGGTAAAACATTCAAGTCTTTAGGAAATATGCACAGTGACATTCATGATGTGGTTTTTGATATAAATAATTCTGATGTATTGTATTCTGGAACTGATGGTGGCATCTATCGCTCATGGGATGGAGGAACAACTTTCGAAATAGTTGAAAATCTCCCATTGTCTCAATTTTATCATATCAGCGTAGATAATGAAACGCCTTATAATGTGTATGGCGGATTGCAAGACAATGGATCTTGGTATGGCCCTTCTTCTTCTCCAGGTGGTGTTAATGCTAGAGATTGGAATAGTGTAGGATATGGTGATGGTTTTAGAGTTTTAAAACATCCAACAAAAAATATTATCTATTCTGAAATGCAAGGTGCAGCTAATGTATGGCGATATGATGTTGACAAAAACAGAACTCGAACTGTTCAACCCATGAAAAGAAAAGGAGATCCAGATTTACGATTTAATTGGAATGCTCCTATGGCAATAAGTGCATTTGTACCCGATCGTTTTTATATGGGAAGTCAGTTTTTGCATAAATCGGAGGATATGGGTGATTCATGGGATATTATATCACCAGATTTAACTACAAATGATTCTACAAAACAAGATCAATCTAGTTCTGGAGGATTATCTGTTGACAATAGCGGTGCTGAAAATCATACAACTATTTTTACAATAGCCGAATCTCCTTTAGATGAAAACATTTTATGGGTTGGTACTGATGACGGAAACGTAAAGGTAACAAAAGATGGAGGTGAAAACTGGAGCAATGTTACAGAGAACTTAGTAGGTATTCCTGCTAATACTTGGGTGTATCATATTGAAGCAAGTGTACATGGTAAAGGAACCGCTTATGCAGTTTTTGAAGGACATACCAGTGGAGACATGAATCCATATACCTTAAAAACAATAGATTATGGTCAAACATGGAGCAATATTATATCAGAAGATGTTCATGGTTTTATAAGAAACATACAAGAAGATTATGAGAGTGAAAATTTATTATTTTTAGGCACAGAGTTTGGTCTTTATGTAACCATAGACGGAGGTGAAAACTGGTCAAAGTTTGAGAATAATATGCCAGCAACAGCAGTGCATTTTATGGAACTTCAAAAGCAAACAAATGATTTAGTAATGGGTACTCATGGTAGAGGTGTTATTATAATTGATGACATTAGTCCATTGAGAGAACTAAGTCAAGAAGTACTTGCTCAAGATGTATATTTTTTCAAAAACAAACCTTTTACAATGCTTGAAGACAGCGGATTTTCAGGAAGTTTTGGAACTGAAACACAGTTTGTAGGACAAAGTAAAAGTAGCGCAGCTAGAATTGTTTATTATTTAAAAAAAAGACATACGTTCGGTAAAATGAAAATGGAAGTATTTGATATGGAAGGGAATAAAATTACAAATCTTAGCCCTGAAAAATCAAAAGGAATTAATGTCATTACTTGGGGTTTCAATAAAAATGTCCCTAAAATGGCTCAAGGTAAAACCTTATCATTTGGAGGTTTTACCTCTCCAAGAGTTACTGCTGGCAACTATAAAATAGTGCTTACCAAAGGAAAGAACACTTACGAACAGATCATAGAAGTTAACTATGATGAAAATTCCATAACAAGCCTGGCAGAAAGAAAAGAACAAGAAGCTTTAACTGAAACTCTATTTAATATGGTAGAAGATTTAGCCTATATGGTTTATGAAATCAACGGTGCGATGGATAAAGCGAAAGAGGTAATTAAAGAGGATCCAAAAGGAAAGAAAAAAGCGCAACAAGCTTATAATGCATTAAGCACTTTATTAAAAGAATTAGTAGTTACTACAGGTGATAATTATGTAGCATCTGCAACGCCAGAATTACGCGAAAAAATGGGAGATTTGTATAGTAATATTGCGAGTACTTATGACAAAGTTTCAGGATCAAATAGAGATAATTTCGAATTGATTGCTGAAGAATTTGATACCGCAAAATCTAAATACCAAGAAATTCAGAATAAGGAAGTAAAGAAATTTAATACTTATATAGAAAAAAGTGGAAAGGAACAAACTACCCTAAAAAGCAAAAAAGAGTTTTTAGAAAAATAACTTTTGTAAATAGTTTCTCTAAGAAGGAATGAAATATCTTAAGGATCTTTTTTTTTCAATACTTAAAAATTTTTTAACTGTTCTGAATGGTATTATTTATCAACTGATTTTATTTCAATAATTGTTAAAAAACAGGTGCATAACTATTTTGATTAACTATAAATAAAAGAGTTTAAAATTATAGTTTTAATAAAACTCAAATCATGGATTCACGCGATACTTCGTTATTGAAAATTAGACCAGAAATTCCAAATGCAAAAGTGACTTTATTAATGTCTGAAGAAGAATGTTTTCAGAACAAAACGATTCGGCCTATTGCAAAACTTCAAAATAATTTATTAGTGGAAGTTTTTAAACATTATATTAAAAAACATAAAAATGTTTTTTATAACCTTTCTATTGAAAAACGCATGCATTATATTGAAAATGCAATACATAAGAATATGAAATTCAGAAATTCCTTAAAAGGAATTATGATAGGTCAATTTACAATTGAGGAGCATCGAAAATACACAAGTAATTCATCAGCGATAAACAAAAGAATGATGGGTATTGTAAAAGAACGTTTAAAACAAAATATACAATTATTGGAGTTCCATTGTGCAAGTTAACTACAATAGCGAAACACCATTTAAATCTGTAGTTAATACCTCACTCATATAATCAAAGTAAGGACGAAGTAATAAAAAATGATGCATTAATCGATCTTCAAAATCTTTCGACAATACTTGATCGTCTGTAAAACGATGAGCTACAAAATAATTTTTCAATTTTATTAAATCAATATTTGGATCTTCTTTATTAAAATCGCGGGGAGCAGTTTTTAATTTATTTTCTTGATTAAATCCCTCAAAAGCTTTTTTAAATTCTTTTTGATTAAGAATTGTTCTAATTTCAGTTGCATCCATTTCAAACTCTCTTCTTATTCTTAACAAGTCATGAGTTTCTGGAGAGAAAAAACCTCCCGCCATCGAAGATTTTCCTGGCTCAATCCTTAAATAATAGCCTCCTCTTCTATAGGCACCTGCCCTACTAAAACTTACACTTCGGTGAATATTATAAGGAGTTTTATTTTTGCTAAATCGGAGATCTCTATTAATTCTAAATACTTTTAATTTTGAAATTTCATCAGTAATATTTAAACTAGCTTCAACTGAACTGTAAAATTGTTTTAATATTTTTTCATTGGATTGATATTCCTTTTTATGTTCCGTCATCCAATCTCTATTGTTATTCTTATTCAACTTATTTAAAAAAGATAGATTTGATTTTTGTAGGGTAGCCATTTCTTATTTTTCTTTTAAAGATACTACTAAATATGAATCTCATAAAACCGAATAAATTAATAATTTATACATAAAGTTAAAGCAACATTTTTAGGCTAGTTATTCTTGCACTTATTTGGATCAGGTTATATAACTGATAAAGTAAAATTTTTATGGTCTGAAACAGATTAACTCTTTACGATAACATTTCTGTTTTGATGACTATAGCTTTTACTATAGCTGAATTTGGAGTAATTTCAGCTACCACAGCTATTTTATGGAGAAAACGATAGCAAAACTTTTATTAGTGATGCTATGAACATATATGGTCCTGTACAAATTAACATACCCGCTATGGTAATTGTAATTGGTCTTTCCTTACACATCTAAAGTAAAAAGTAAATTATGAACGGGTGGTTAAGCTAATGTTTTAATTATTCTGTTTTGTTAAGAATATGTGGAAAACATATCCTTAAAATGTATTATAAGATAGATAAAATTTAATAAATTTGGTTGATAAGATTAAGAAACATAAACTCTAACAAGTTGCTGTTTAATAATATGAAAAAAAATAATCATATTTAGTGTATTTATAGTATGGCCTGTATTTGTACTGTTGATTTACTTTTGGATTCAGACCAAATCCATTGTTGGCATAGCAGTAATTAAAATTCTAGTATTGAAAAAAAATCATAACATTTACACTTTTTTTACTGAAATAAAACCAAAATATTTAAATCTAGCTCCCAAAGAACAAAAACAGGTTATAGAAGGAAAAAAATTAAAAAAAGCCTTAACAAATAAAGCAAAGACAAGTTATATAACATATACAAAAACAAAAACAGAACTTGATTCTAATAATTTTAGTGAAGCATTAGAAAACCAAAATGATGACCTTATAAAACTTGATGGTATTGGTCCTTATATTGAACAACGATTAAATGATATTGGAATTTATAATTACGAACAAGTAAGCAAACTAAACAATGAAGATATTCATAAAATTACAGAATTAATAGATTTTTTTCCTGGAAGAATCGAACGAGATAATTGGGTGGAAAAGGCACAATTATTTAAAATAAATACATAAATTTTTCATGAAATTAGCACCATTAGATTGGATATTAATAATATCTTTTTTTTCGCTTATATTAGCAATAGGAATTATTGTTTCTAAAAAATCTGGTCAAAGTACTTCTGAATACTTTTTATCCAACAGAAATATGCCCTGGTGGTTACTCGGGTTTTCGATGGTTGCTACTACTTTTTCAACAGATACTCCAAACCTTGTAACAGATATTGTAAGAAATAATGGGGTTTCAGGTAACTGGGTATGGTGGGCATTTTTATTAACAGGCCTTCTTACTGTTTTTGTATATGCAAAGCTCTGGAGAAGATCTGATGTAAATACCGATTTAGAATTTTACGACCTTCGCTATGGAGGAAAACCTGCACATTTCTTGAGGGGTTTTCGGTCTGTATATTTAGGTGTAGTTTTCAATATTATGGCAATGGCAGCTGTTACACTTGCAGCTATAAAAATTGGACAGGTAATGTTAGGACTTAGTCCCATACAAACAGTTTTAATTGCTGGCTCTATAACTGTTATATTTAGTGCTTTAGGAGGTTTTCGAGGTGTTGTTTATACAGATTTTGTGTTGTTTTTTGTCGCTATTGCAGGTGCTATTGGTGCTGCTTATTATTTAATAAATCTTCCTGAAATTGGAGGTTTATCAAATTTAATTAAACATGAAAATGTTGTAGGTAAAATTTCTATTTTTCCTGATTTTTCTGATACAGAAGCGTTGATAGGTATATTTATAATACCGCTAGCTGTCCAATGGTGGAGTGCATGGTATCCTGGAGCTGAACCTGGTGGAGGTGGCTATATTGCACAAAGAATGTTGGCTGCAAAAAATGAGAATCATGCTATTGGAGCAACTTTCTTTTTCAATATTATGCATTACGCATTACGTCCTTGGCCCTGGATTTTGGTAGCCTTGGCTTCATTGGTCTTATATCCAGATTTGGCGAGTATACAAACAGAATTCCCAAATGTTGAAGAAAGTAAATTAGGACATGATTTGGCTTACTCTGCGATGTTAACAAAACTTCCTCCAGGACTAATGGGTTTAGTTCTTGCATCATTGGGATCCGCTTATATGTCAACAATTTCAACCCATTTAAATTGGGGTTCGTCCTATATTGTGTATGATTTTTATAAACAACATATTGATAAAAGTGCTTCTGAAAGAAAGCTTGTAAATGTTGGAAGAATATCAACAGTTGTATTAATGCTATTTAGTGCTTTACTTGCATTAGTATTAACAAATGCTTTACAGTTATTTGAAATTATTCTGATGTTTGGTGCTGGAACAGGTTTGATCTTTATTTTGCGTTGGTTCTGGTGGAGAATAAATTCCTGGAGTGAAATATCTGCAATGTTTGCTTCTGGAGTCATTTCTATTCTTTTAAATTTTACTAGCCTAAAAACACTACTATTCGATCATAAAATTGACGGTGGAATCCTAGTAGGAGGTGTTTTTCCTGCTTGGTCAAAATTTCCTTTGGTAGTTTTAATAACTACAATAGTTTGGGTTGTTATAACTTTTTTAACTAAACCAGAAAAGGATGAAACTTTAAGAGAATTCTACAAACAAACAACACCCGGTGGTCCCGGCTGGAAGAAGGTGTTAAATACATTTAATGATACTGAATTTATTGAAAAAGAAACTACTAAAAAATGGTCTGTTCCTTCAGGAATTTTAGCAATGGTATTAGGGTGTATATTAGTTTATAGTACCATGTTTGCTACTGGAAATATTTTGTATGGCAATTATAATATTGCTTTAGGGCTTATCGTTTTAATTATCATATCTGGTATATTATTAATAATACTTTGGAAGAAAAACAAACTTTCTACTTTAAGTTAGTGTTTTATATAGAAAAAAATAAATAACTGTTTTAAAGGTGTTTTTTCTTATTTGTTTATTAATATAATATCACACTATCTTTTATTTAGTAAATTGCATTCTTTAAAGTAATACTCTATTAACTACTAATAACTCTTATTCCTAACTCTTAGGTTTATTTAAAAATTTAGCACATTCGATACATTGACAAATCAATTTACTAAAGAAAAATACATTGATGTTGCGAAATCAATTAAAGAAAGTGATTCAAAACTCTTAACTAAACTTCCAAGTTTTGTAGTTCGATTAATTTCTAAAATTGTTAAAGAAAAGCAAATCAATGAATTATTAAACAAATATTCTAATGACATTGGTGGAGGTTTTTTGGAAAACATATTAAAAGAACTCAATATTACTCTAAAAATAGAAGGCTTAGAAAATCTACCTAAAAACGAAAAATGTTTTTTTGTTTCAAATCATCCATTTGGAATCATAGATGGTTTAATATTAACATCTATTGTAAACCACAAGTATGGTCATTTAAAGGCCATTGCTAATGATGCATTTGATTACATACCACATTTAAAACCTTTTATCATATCAGTAAATGTTTACGGAAAATCATCAAAAGAACACATTACAGCACTAGAGAAAACCTATCAAAGTAATATTCCAGTTACTCATTTTCCTGCTGGTGCAGTATCGAGAATTACTACTGGTAAAATTCAAGATGATTTTTGGAAAAAAAGTTTTATTAAAAAAGCTAAACAATACAAAAGAGATATTGTTCCTTTTTATATTCATGGAAAAAATTCAAACTTATTTTATTCGGTTTATAGAATTAGAAAATGGTTTGGAATTAGTCAAAACATAGAGTTAGTATTATTACCAGGCGAAATGTTTAAGAAAAAAAATAAAATAATAAAAATTAATATTGGAAATCCAATAGCTCATAGCTCTTTAGATAAAAAAGCTTCTGACTCAGAATGGGCTCAAAAAATACGCAATCAAGTATATCAACTAGGAAAAAAATATGACTGGCATAAAATTTAACTTTAGAGAGTATTTATTTAAAATTTGGTATTTATATGTAAACAAAGTAGATAAAAATGCCGAAGTTTTATTTATGAATTATGGTTATAGTAATAATGATCAAATAATTACTTTAGACCAAAAAGACGAAATAAATAGGTATTCCATTCAACTTTATGCTCACTTTACAGCAGACGTTCCTATTAAGGACAAAGATATTGTAGAAATTGGTAGTGGCCGTGGTGGTGGCTTAAACTTTTTAACAAAAACGTTTAAGCCAACTACTGCAATCGGTGTTGAATTAGATAAACGTGCTATTACTTTCTGTAACAAATACTATACACAAGACAATTTAAACTTTATACACGGTGATGCACAAAAACTTACTTTAAATAACGAATCCTGCGATATTATACTTAATGTAGAGTCATCGCATAGGTACTTAAATATGCAAAGTTTTTTAGGGGAAGTATATCGCACTTTGCGACCAGGGGGTCATTTTCTATTTACAGATTTTAGATACGATTATGAAATAGATGAGCTAAACAAGCAACTAGAGTTAAGCGGTTTAAAAGTAGTTAAAGAAAGAAACATTAACCAAGAAGTAATAACTGCACTAGAACTTGATGACTCTAGAAAACGCAGCCTTGTAAAAAGATTAACACCAAAATTCCTTAATAAAATAGCTTTAAATTTCAGTGGAACCATTGGTTCAGAAACATACTATCAATTTGTATCTAACAAATACATCTATTTTAGTTACATACTAACTAAGCCTGCATAAGCAAAAAAAAGACATTTAAATAATTGATTTACAACTAATGAATGCTTTAGTATATCCTTAGGTTAACTATTTTTGACCTTATTTTAATATGCTATTGACTAGATCTGACCTATTTTTTAAAGTTCCTTAAAAATATAATATATCCCGAATATATGCAGCTTATCAATATTATTGTTCCTAAACAATTCCTATCATAGTATCTAAACTCATCATTTTCTATTTGTTATCATTGCTTTCACTTGCCAATTTAGGATAAAAAAACCTCTTACAAATTAATGTAAGAGGTTTAAGTTTTAGTTTAATTGAAAACTAATCTAATAGTTTTACGCCAAACAAAAAGACCCAATAAAATGCGGTTTTTTGTTATAAAATTAATTAGAACGTTAGTTGTTACCTAATATTAATGGCAAACCAGAATCACCAGATCCAATAACAATTACTTTAGTATTTGGAGATTCCGATAATTTGATCGTTGCATCAATCCCTTTATCTTTAAGTATTTTATCGGTTAAAGATGCACTTAAAATTCTATTAGATTCTGCTTTACCCTTCGCTTCAATAATTACTTTTTCAGCTTCTTTTGAAGCAGTTACTAGTCTAAATTCATATTCTAAAGACTCTTGCTCTTGCTTTAATTTACGTTCAATAGCACCTTTAATAGTTAATGGTAAGGTAACATCACGTATTAAAATTTCATTTAATTGCACAAATTGATCAGACACAATATTTTGAGTCTCTTCCAATATTTCAACCTGAATAGCGTCACGTTTACTAGAATATAATTGCTCTGGCGTATAACGTCCTACAACACTTCTTGCTGCACTACGTATCGCTGGTTGTAAAACTCTAGATACATAATTCTGACCCTTTTGCTGGTGTAAATTACCAAGATTACTGATATCTGGCTGAAACCATGCAGAAGCCTCTAATTTAATATCTAGTCCGTTAGAAGATAATACTTGCATATTCTCAACTATTTCTTGTTGTCTTACTTCATAAATAAAAACTTTATTCCAAGGTGCAATAATATGAAAGCCTTCACCTAAGGCAGGCTTATTCGTTACAACTCCATTATCAAATGTTTTATATAATACTCCAGCTTCTCCAGATCCTATTGTTACAGCAGATTTTGCAACTATAACTATGACTAGTATTAATAATATAATTACTGGTATTCCAATTTTCGGTAATTTTTCCATTTTGTTTTTTTTAGTTTATTTATGATTTTTATAAGAGTCCGTTATACTTTCGCAGAAACCATTCTGTTGACAAAGATAAGATTATTAGTACTAATAAATATATCCATTCTATAAGAGGTTCAATTTTTTCTTCACTTTTCTCAACTTGCTTAAAAGTATCATCCTTAATAAGAGAATCCATTAATGACGAAGCATCAGAAATATAATAGTTCTTCCCTTCTGTATTTCTGGCTATTCTTGATAATTTTGCTACATCCGCATTTAAAAACTGTTGTTCTATATTAAAATCTAGTATCGTAAATGCTCCATTTTTAGTTAATACACTTTCACCATTTACAGAAACTTTAAATACATATTCACCTGCCTCCAAATTACTTAAATCAATTTCATAATAGTTTCTTTTCAATAATAATGGATATTCAGAGTTTTGTTTAGTATCCATATTTGTAACTAAAATGGATAAATTTGCATTCAAATTAAATACAAAATTTTTATCAAAATATTGAGCTGAAATACGAATAGCATTATTGTTATAGTAAAAATTCTCGTAAGAAATTTCTAGGCGACTCCTTCTTTTATTAGATGCCAAATACTGAATAACTTTTCCAAAAAAATCATCAAATTCTTTATAGTTTTTAGATTCAATAAATGATTGTGCTCTCCATTTCCAAATACCTTCTCCATCAAAGATCGCATTTCTAGTACCATTTATTTCGGTGGTGGCCAGCAATGGTGTTTCTGTTTCGAATTCATCGATAGATTGTCTTAATATAATATCATGAGGAACTAGTATTTCTAAAGTTCCAAATAAAGTAATTAAGGGTCTATAATCTGAAAAATCAAGTTCATCAATTGCAAAAGCACCATAATTTTGGTTTAAAATACCCACAACATTCTCAGATTGATTGGTCACTTCTTTTATATAATTATCCTGAATGCTATTCAGAAAATACCAATCTGTTTGTTCTCCGGTAAAAACCAAGGTATTTTTATTTAATTTATTGAGTTCAGAATAAATTTTAGCAAAATTTTGATTTGGTTGATAAAGGATTATTAATTGATAATCACCTATTAATGATAAAGCTTCAGAAGGTTTTTTAACAGTAACTTTTCTTTGTTTATTACTTTCAGCAGACCTTTTTATAGCTCCAATATCCGGGTGAACAATATCGCTTATTATAAGTATATTTGTGGATTGATCAATAACTTCTACAGCAAATTGTTTGCTGTTATTTATTTTATTTTTTTCTTCAAAAATTGGATTGATTTGTGCTGTATATTTTTGAAACCCAACATTAGAAGCTGGCAAGGTAAAGTCTAATATTTTGGTATTTTCATTTTCTGTAAATGAAATATTCTTTTTATACACAGTTGTAGTGGCTTTTTTAACTTCAAATTGCGCCCTTATATTTTTTGCACCTTGGTAAACCACGATTACTTCTACTGGAAAATTATTCTTTAAAAACGCATAAGAATTACTGTTTAATTGCGCTATTTTTAAATCTATATATTTTGTAGAATCACCTATAACTACAGAGTATATTCTGTTTTTAAAGTTTATTGAACTAAATTCATAATCATTACCTAAGGTTTGATTTCCATCAGTAATTAATACTGTTGGAGCAACTTCATCTTTAAATAATTGATTGATGAATGATAAAGCTTCAGAAATATTAGAATTTTTTTCATTAAAAGTTAAGGAGTCATTAATTTTAAATTCATTCCCAAAAGTATAAAATGAAAGATCAAATTTTTTATTTAAATCTTCATTAGCTTTAAGAGATGCGACAAAATCAGAAACGTTTATGGCTTGATTTAATTCAGATACAGATTCAGAATTATCAATTAAAACAGGAAGCTTAGGTTTTGTGATAGCATAAGTCTCCGTTTTAAATTTAGGGTTTATCAATAATAATAAAACTGAAAATAGGGTGACAAACCTTAAAGAGCCATAAATCCATGCAATATTTTTTGAAAATTTAGTTTTATAGCCATACATAAAAACTGCCAATACAATTGAAATTATAATGGCAATAAGAATATATAAAATAGTTTGTGTAGTCATTTAATTATTTGTTAAGGCTTATGACCACTTATAAAAATAGGTAAATATTAGAATTTAAATTTAGTCACTTTACGTAAGCATACCGCCGTCAACATTTAAAACTTGACCCGTAATATATGCAGACATATCACTAGCTAAGAATACACAGGTGTTTGCAACTTCTTCTGGTGTCCCTCCTCTTTTTAAGGGAATATTTTCATAATATTTTTTAATAGTTTCTTCACCTAAATTTTCTGTCATTTCAGTAACAATAAATCCTGGTGCAATAGCATTACTCCTAATATTACGAGAGCCTAATTCTATTGCCATTGATTTTGTAAAACCTATAACACCAGCTTTTGAAGCTGCATAATTACTTTGACCTGCGTTTCCTTTTAAACCAATTACAGAACTCATATTAATAATAGAACCTTTACGCTGTTTCAGCATTACACGTTGAACTGCTTTTGTCATATTAAAAACAGATTTTAAGTTAACTTGAATAACACGATCAAAATCTTCTTCACTCATTCGCATCAAAAGGTTATCTTTTGTAATCCCGGCATTATTTATTAAAATATCTATAGAACCAAATTCTTTATGAACAGCAGCAGCTAAATTTTGAGCATTATCAAAATTAGACGCATCACTTTTATAGCATTTTACCTTTACTCCTTCTTTAGAGACTTCAGCTGCAATAGCTTTTGCAGATTCCGCAGATGAGTTGTATGTAAATGCTACATTAGCACCATGTTTTGCAAAAATTTCAACAATTGACTTACCAATTCCTCTACTACCTCCAGTAATTATTGCTGTTTTACCTTCTAATAATTTCATGTGTCTTTCTTTATTTTTTTTTAATGGTCACTTGCTATTCGTTATTAATCATCCCTTTGAGTATAAACAATTTTAACATGCTCGTTCCAAAATAATATAATTAGCTTTTAAAAATTATAAGCACTAATATAATAAGTTATTAGTCCAATATGGACTAAAACGGATGAATTTTATTTTTTTCAAAAAAATAATATCAAAAAAATATAAGCATGGGCTTAGCAATAAAGAAAAAGATAGAAAAATAGAAATTTGACATAAAAAAAAGAGCTAATAATTAGCCCTTTTTTTTATTCTAATCTTTATAATTTTAATCTAAAATTTCTTTTACTTTTTTTCCGATTTCAGCAGGAGAATCTACTACATGAATTCCATGTGCCCTCATTATTTTCTTTTTTGCTTGGGCTGTATCATCACTTCCCCCAACTATTGCACCTGCGTGTCCCATAGTTCTTCCTGCAGGAGCAGTTTCTCCAGCAATAAAACCAATGATAGGCTTTTTGCTTCCACTCTCTTTATACCATTTAGCAGCATCAGCTTCTAAGTTTCCTCCAATTTCACCAATCATGACGACACAATTTGTATCTTCATCATTGATTAACATCTGTACTGCTTCTTTTGTGCTAGTCCCAATAATTGGGTCTCCACCAATTCCAATAGCTGTTGAAATTCCATAACCTTGTTTTACAACTTGGTCGGCAGCTTCATAAGTTAAAGTACCTGATTTAGAAACTAGACCTACATTTCCTTTTTTAAACACAAAACCTGGCATGATACCAACTTTTGCTTCTTCTGGTGTTATAACTCCAGGACAGTTTGGTCCAATCAATCTACAATCTTTATCTTTTATATAATCTGAAACCTTAATCATATCAGCAATAGGAATACCTTCTGTAATAGTTATAATTACTTTAATTCCAGCTTCTGCAGCTTCCATTATAGCATCAGCTGCAAATGCAGGAGGCACAAATATAATAGATGTATCAGCTTCAACTTTTTCAATCGCTTCTGCAACCGTATTAAAAACTGGTTTATCTAAATGAGTTTGTCCACCTTTTCCAGGGGTGACTCCACCAACTACGTTGGTTCCGTAATCTATCATTTGACCCGCATGAAAAGTTCCCTCTCCACCAGTAAATCCTTGTACAATTATTTTTGAAGATTTATTTACTAAAACACTCATTTATATGAAATATTTATTGATTTTTTATAAGTGCGAATATACTTTTTTTATAAAAATTTTAGCGCATTTCACACTTTAAATTATGGTAAGATTCTGTAGTGTCATCCATTTCAGTAAGGGGCTGACTAAGCAAATGTCCCCGATACATTTTATCATCTTTAACCTCCCATATTCCCTATAAAATGAGAGATTCCAAGTTCTTCCTCTGGATTTTCAAGAGTGCTAGCATAATACTTATATCGAACGGTAACCTGATTAGCGTCTTATAACAAATGACTTATTTCTATTCTTAAATCATTATAAGTCCTTCTGATTTCAAAAAAAAAAACGCAATTAAATCATCATAATGGACAATCCATCTGCAATATTCCAAATTAAAACTAGATCTTTATGAAAATAGTTTTATCATTAATAATATTCGCTTGATGAAAATCTTTTACAACTTGCTTTGGAGAGGTACTCATTTTAATTTATCTAATTTATCCATTATTTCAGGTATCAACCTAATAGCAGCTATTTCTTTATATTTTTTTCTAAAATCATCAGCTGGAGTACCAAAATAAGATTTATGACCTTCTAATGATTTACTAACACCACTTTGAGCAGAAATTACTGCCTTTTCACCAATCGTAACACCACTTGTAACACCAGCTTGTCCCCAAATAGTAACAAAATCCTCAATGATGACACATCCAGAAATTCCAACCTGTGAAGCAATTAAACATCGTTTTCCTATTACAGTATCATGACCAATATGTACTTGATTATCTATTTTAGAACCTTTTCCAATGGTTGTTGAAGCAGTTACTCCTTTATCAATAGTACATAAGGCACCAATATCTACTTGATCTTCTATAACCACATTTCCCCCACTTAAAAGTTTGTCAAATTTCTCAGGTCTATTTTTATAATAAAAAGCATCAGCTCCTAATATGGTTCCACTATGAATGGTTACATTATTTCCTATGATTGCATTATCATAAATACACACATTAGAATGGATGATACAATCGTTACCAATTTGAACATTATTTCCAATAAATACATTGGGTTGCAAAACCGTATTATTACCAATAATTGCAGATATTGAAATAGTTGCAGTAGCTGCAATAAAGGGATTAAAATGATTGGTTAATTTATTGAAATCTCTAAAAGGATCATCAGATATTAATAAAGACTTCCCATCAGGACAGGATACTTCTTTATTAATTAATATGATCGTTGCTTTAGATGCTAGGGCTTTATCATAATACTTTGGATGATCAACAAATACTATATCTCCCGATGCAACCATATGAATTTCATTCATTCCAAGAACAGGAAACTCAGCATCACCAATATAATCACAATTTAAAATTCTTGCGATACCTTCAATGGTTTGGGGAGTATAGAATTTCATTTATAGCTATTATATTATTCTTTTACACGTTCTTGATAGTTACTCTTATCAGTATCTATTCTAATTTTATCTCCTTCATTAATAAAAAGAGGAACATTAATTTTTGCTCCAGTTTCAACAATGGCAGGTTTTGTAGCATTAGTTGCGGTATTTCCCTTAATACCTGGTTCAGTACTTGTTACTTCTAAAATTACGTGAGCTGGTAAATCTACTGAAAGCGGCATATCATCATCAGCATTAATTTGAATAGTAACCGTTTCTCCTTCTTTCATTAAACCGGAATTGTCTAAGGTATCTTTTTCTAGTTGAATCTGAGAATAATCTTCATTATTCATAAAATGATAGGTACTCCCTTCATTATATAAAAATTGGAATTTATGAGTTTCTACCCTGACTTCATCAATTTTATGTCCAGCAGAAAAAGTATTATCGATTACTTTTCCTGAAGTCACACTTTTTAATTTTGTTCTTACAAATGCAGGCCCTTTACCAGGTTTAACATGCATAAATTCTATAATTTTAAATATATCATGATTATATTTAATACATAAGCCTTTTCTAATATCTGAAGTACTCGCCATAATTATTTTAATTTATTAATTTGAAAAATAACCTTTCATTATTCCTCTTTTTGAATTTTTTATAAACTGAAGGATTTCATCTCTTTCGGTTGTTGCCTCCATATCAGCTTCAATAAGTTGAACCGCCTGAGTATTGTTAAATCCTTTTTGAAATAAAGTTCTATAGATATTCTGAATTTCTCTAATTTTTTCAGAATTAAACCCTCTTCTTCTTAAACCAATAGAATTAATCCCAACATAAGACATTGGTTCACGAGCTCCTTTTACAAAAGGAGGAACATCTTTTCTAACCAAAGATCCTCCAGTAATAAATGCATGTTGACCTATAGTGCAAAATTGATGAACTGCTGTCATTCCAGCTAAAATAACGTAATTACCAATAGTAACGTGTCCTGCAAGTGTGCTGTTATTTGAAAAAATACAATTATCACCCACAATACAATCATGAGCAATATGGCAATATGCCATTATCAAACAATTTTTACCAACCACTGTTTTACCCCTATCAACTGTTCCACGATTAATAGTTACATATTCACGTAAGGTTGTATTATCACCTATTATAACAGTAGTTTCTTCGTCTTTAAATTTTAAATCTTGCGGTATCGCAGAAATAACACATCCTGGAAAAATATTGCAATTTTTTCCAATACGAGCACCTTCCATTATAGTTACATTAGATCCTATCCAAGTACCTTCGCCAATAATTACATTATTATGTATTGTCGTAAATGGTTCTATTACAACGTTTTTAGCGATTTTAGCTCCCGGATGTACGTATGCTAAGGGTTGATTCATCTATAAATTTTTTGTTTTAACAATTTTTGCCATCAATTCTGCTTCTGCTACTAATATTCCATTTACATAAGCTTTTCCGTGCATTATACAAATCCCTCTTCTCATTGGCTCGTCTAAAACAAGATCAAAAATTAAGGTATCTCCTGGAATCACTTGTTTTTTAAATTTAACGTTATTCATTTTCAAAAAGAAAGTTAAATAATTTTCTGGATCTGGCACCACACTTAATGCCAATATTCCTCCAGCTTGAGCCATTGCTTCAACTATTAATACTCCTGGCATAACAGGTGCTCCTGGAAAATGACCTACAAAAAAAGGTTCATTCATGCTTACATTCTTAAGCCCAACTACATGACTGTCAGTAAGTTCCAAAATTTTATCTACTAATAAAAAAGGAGGTCTATGAGGCAGTATATCCATAATGGCATTAACATCTTTTATAGGCTTTTTAGTTAGATCAAAAACAGGTACTTTATTTCTTTTTTCAGTTTTAATAATTTTAGAGAGCTTTTTTGCAAACTGAGTATTTACATAATGTCCTGGTTTAGTTGCTATTATTTTTCCTCTTATTCGAGTTCCAATTAATCCAAGATCACCAATAACATCTAATAATTTATGTCTTGCTGCTTCATTAGGGTGATTTAATGTAAGGTTGTTTAAAATTCCATTAGGTTTAACAGCTATATCATCTTTATCAAAAGCAACCCGAAGTTTATCCATTGTTTCTGGAGATAACTCTTTATCTACATAAACAATAGCATTGTTTAAATCTCCACCCTTAATGAGGCCATGATCTAATAACATTTCAATTTCATGTAAAAAACTAAAAGTTCGGGAATCAGAAATTTCTTTTTTAAACTCTGAAATTTCATTGATAAAAGCATTTTGAGTTCCTAATACATTAGTTCCAAAATCAACCATGGTAGTAAGTTCATATTTTTCTGAGGGTAAGATCATGATCTCACTACCAGTTTTTTCATCTTTATAGGAGATTATTTCTTTTACTACATATTCTTCTACAAAAGCTTCTTGTTCAATAAGACCAGCTGTTTCTAAAATTTCAATAAAATATTTTGATGAACCATCCATTATAGGAGGCTCTGATGCATCAAGTTCAATAATACAATTATCAATTTGCAAACCTACTAAAGCAGCTAATACATGTTCTGAAGTATTTATATTGACTCCATTTTTTTCAAGATTTGTACCTCTTTCTGTAGTAACCACATAATTAGCATCTGCTTCAATAACTGGTTTTCCTTCTAAATCTATTCGTACAAAAGCATATCCATAATTCTCTGGAGCAGGCTTAAAAGTCATGTTTACAGATTTTCCAGTATGCAATCCTACACCTGATAGTGAAACTTCTTTTGCAATTGTTTTTTGTTTAATATCTAGATTAGTCATTCGTAATATTTTTCTCTATAGTATTAAGTCTATTAATTATTTTAGGCAGGTTTTTAAAATGCACATAGCTTTTGTTATAATCATTATAAGTGAATGCAGGTGACCCCTGCAATGTCTCGTTATCCTTTACATTTCTACCTATTCCACTTTGCGCTTGTATTCTTACATTGTTTCCAATGGTTATGTGACCTACAATTCCAACTTGCCCACCAATTATACAATTTTCTCCTATTTTAGTAGATCCTGCAATTCCAGTTTGAGCTGCAATAACAGTGTTTTTTCCAATTTCTACATTATGAGCAATCTGAATTTGATTATCCAACTTCACTCCTTTTCTGATAATTGTAGACCCTAAAGTAGCTCTATCTATAGATGTAGCTGCACCAATATCAACATTATCTTCAATGATCACATTTCCAGTTTGAGGAACTTTTATAAATTCACCTTTTTCATTAGGTGCAAAACCAAAGCCATCGGCTCCAAGAATGACACTACTATGAATAACACAATTATTGCCTATTTGTGTATCGGAATATATTTTTGCTCCAGAAAATAAAGTGACATTATTACCAATTGTTACATGATCACCTAAATAAACATTTGGATAAATTTTTACATGATCACCTATTTTTACATGATCACCTATATAAGCAAAAGCACCAATGTAAATGTTTTTACCATAATTAGCACTTTCAGAAATAAAAACTGGTTGTTCGATTCCTGTCTTATTCATTTTTACTTGATTATAGTACTCTAGCAATTTTGAAAAAGACTTATAAGCATCATCAACTCTTATTAAGGTTGCACTAATTTTATTTTCAGCTTTAAAATTTTTATCTACAATAACGGCAGAAGCCTTAGTGGTATAAATATATGATGTGTATCTTGGGTTAGAGAGGAAACTTAAACTTTCTGGTATTCCTTCTTCAATTTTAGAAAGCTTAGATACCTCTACTTCTGGATCACCCTCTACTTCACCTTCTAAAATACCTGCTATTTGAGCTGCTGTAAATTTCAAATTTTATTTGTTTTAAGAATATTCATTTCCATGCAAAAATAGAAAAAAAGGTTTATTAATTGGTTTTTGGGAAACACATATAATTTTTAATCACTTTTTTAGACAATGCTTTTAAGTTAAATTGATCACTTGCTTTTGCCACATCAATCACTTTTCCGCTTTTTGTATATAAATTAATAGTCTCTTTTTCCATACTATATGCTTGATTAGTGATTTGTCCAGTAAAAACAAAATAAGAAGCTTCACTTTCATTGATATTGTATTTTGATATTAAATCTTTTTTTGCATTTTTAATTTTATCAATCGAAAATTCTTGATTCTGGATTTCAATACTCAATAAATCACGATTTAGTAACATTTGTGAAATAGTACTCAACACAAAATCCTCTTCAGATTGCCATGATTTCATAGCAGATATAATATCATAGTCATCTAACTTAGCAAAAACATCTAAAATTTCATTATTTATATTCCCTTTGGTTACAGTTGAGTTTAAAAAATAGATTAAAGCGGTACTTGCTTCTAATTTTATTCCTTCACTGCTAAGCTCTTTTGCTCTTTTTAAAAGTCTAGTAACTAACTGTTCTGCTACAAGACTAGTTTTGTGCAAATAACCCTGCCAGTACATCAACCTTCTTGCTAGAATAAATTTTTCAACTGAGTAAATTCCTTTTTCTTCAACTACAATTTTGTCTTCAAAAACATTTAGCATACTAATTAAACGTTGTGAATTTATGGATCCTTCAGAAACACCAGTGTAAAAACTGTCTCTCCTTAAATAGTCCATTCGATCCATATCCAATTGTCCGGAAATTAATTGATAAAGGAACTTCCTAGGGTATTCATTCTTGAAAATTTGAATAGCAAGCGTTAATCTAAAGCTAAATTCTTTATTTAATACGTCCATAAAAAGCAACGAAATAAACTCATGATCTATGTTTTCAACAATACTATGCTCCATCGCATGCGAAAACGGACCATGCCCTATATCATGAAGTAAAATAGCTATATAAAGAGCTTCAGACTCTTCTTCACTAATTTCAACACCTTTAAAACGAAGTACTTGAACCGCTTTTTGCATTAAATGCATGGCGCCTAAAGCATGATGAAAACGAGTGTGATGGGCTCCAGGATAAACCATATACGACATACCCATTTGTGAAATCCTACGCAATCGTTGAAAATATCGATGCTCAACTAATTCAAAAATAAGTGGACTTGGTATCGTAATAAAACCATAGATTGGATCGTTTATTATTTTGAGTTTGTTTTGCGAATTCAATCTTTAAATTTTTTTATTAATAAAAATTATTTTAATAGGTACTTCGGAATTATTTTTGCTGTACACATTGAAAATTCTTTTTAAAATTTCAATTAATTAACAAATATACATATATGAGCGAAATAAAAGTACTTTGGGTTGATGACGAAATAGAATTATTAAAACCACACATTATATTCCTTGAAAAAAGAAATTATAGTGTTACAAAAGCCCTAAGTGGTATGGAAGCTCTAGAAGAAATTAAAAAACAAAATTTTGATATTGTTTTTTTAGATGAAAATATGCCAGGTCTAACTGGTATTGAAACTTTAGCCGAAATTAAAGAACATCAAGCTAATCTTCCTGTTGTAATGATTACTAAGAGCGAAGAAGAGTATATTATGGAAGAAGCTATAGGCTCTAAAATTGCAGATTACCTTATTAAACCTGTTAATCCAAATCAAATATTATTAAGTTTAAAAAAGAATTTAGACCATTCAAGGTTGGTTTCTCAAAAAACAACATCTTCATACCAACAAGAATTTAGAAAAATAGCAATGGATCTATCCATGATCAACTCTTATGAGGAGTGGATGGAAATGTATAAAAAACTTGTTTACTGGGAATTGGAACTAGAAAACATTGATGACTCTGGTATGTTTGAAATTTTAGAATCTCAAAAAAATGAAGCTAATATACAGTTTTGCAAATTCATAGAAAAAAACTATCCAGATTGGTTTAATAGCAATGAAGACAAGCCAATAATGTCACACACGTTATTTAAAGAGAAAGTTTTACCAGTTATAGAAACACAAAAAACACTATTTATAGTGGTAGATAATTTACGATATGATCAATGGAAAGCATTCGAACCTTTTCTAAATAGTAGTTTTAAGAAAAGCAGTGAAGAGCTTTATTATAGTATTTTACCTACCGCAACTCAGTATGCAAGAAATTCAATATTTTCAGGATTAATGCCTAGTGAAATGGAAAAAACTTATCCTAATTATTGGCTAAATGATACTGATGAAGGAGGGAAAAACATGTTCGAAAAGGAATTTTTAGAAACTCAATTAAAAAGATTAGAGAAAAATTTAAATTGGAGTTATCATAAAATTACAAGTTTAAGACAAGGCAAAAAATTATCAGCCAATTTTAAATCACATAAAAATGAAGATTTAATCGCGTTGGTTTATAATTTTGTAGATATGCTTTCACATTCAAAAACTGAAATGGAAGTGATAAAAGAATTAGCTTCCACAGATAAATCTTATAGATCTTTAACACAAAGTTGGTTTAAAAACTCACCATTACTTGATATTATCCAACAAGCTTCTGCCTTAGGGTTTAAATTAATTATCACTACAGATCACGGAACTATTAATGTTAAAAACCCAACTAAAGTAATTGGTGATAAAAACATTAGCTCTAATTTAAGGTATAAAACAGGAAAAAGCTTGTCTTATGAAGAAAAAGATGTATTGGTATCTAAAAATCCTAAAAACATATGCTTACCAGCTATTAACATGAGCAGCTCATTTATTTTTGCAAAAGGAGATATGTTTTTTGCCTACCCCAATAGATACAATCATTTCGTAAACTACTTTAGAAATACCTATCAACATGGTGGCATATCGATGGAGGAAGTTTTAATTCCATTCATTGTTTTAGACCCAAAGCAGGCATAATTAATTTTTTAAAAAAATAATGCTCCTTACTGATATTTTTTGTTGACTATCTGTATTAATTTGTATGTTTGTTTTTAAGTTTACTATGGAATATATTTTTAATTTACAAGATTTGCCATCAGTTGCAAAACAAGTGCTAACAGAAGTCCCTAATAAGATTCTCCTTTTTTATGGAGACATGGGAGTTGGAAAAACAACACTTATAAAGGAAATTGCAAAACAATTAGGAGTAAAAGGAGTAATTAATAGTCCAACATTTGCATTGGTAAACGAATATGAAATTAAAGATGATAAGGTCTATCATTTTGATTTTTATAGAATTAATAATGAAGAAGAAGCTATGGATATAGGAATTGAAGATTATTTTTTTTCAAGCCATTGGAATTTAATAGAATGGCCTCAAAAAGTAACTAATCTTTTACCTGTAAATAGCACCAAAATACAACTAACTAAAAATCAAAACGGAACTAGAACATTAAATATGATACCTGTGAAATAGATTGCGATGATTAAAACCCTTTGAAGAGCAACGCTCTCAAAAAAGAGTCCCTATCAACAAAGCAAATATTTATTTAGATAATCATCTAATTTTCTAATTGACATTTATTTACGTAATTTAGTACTTCTAACAATTCACAAATGTCTGAAATAAAATCTCCTTTTACCAAAGCTCAATTACTGCCTCAAGAAGAAACCCTTGAAATTCCGAAAGAAAAAGGTGAATTATTTATCGGGATTCCGAAAGAAACTCATTTTCAAGAAAAAAGAATATGCTTAACTCCTGACGCGGTTGCAGCAATAGTTGCCAATGATCATCGAGTTTTGATAGAAAATGGAGCTGGTGAAAAAGCAGGTTTTACAGATGCTGATTATAATGAAGCTGGTGCTGAATTAACAAAGGAGACTAATAAAGTATTTGCTTGTCCTATCATATTGAAAGTAGAGCCCCCTTCTATAGACGAGATAGCACTCATCAATCCCAAAACGATTTTAATTACTGCTCTTCAATTAAAAACAAGAACTAAAGAATATTTTGAAGCTTTAGCAAAAAAGAAAATTACAGCCTTAGCTTTTGAATTTATTAAAGATGAGGCCCATAGCTATCCAGCCGTAAAAGCACTTAGTGAAATTGCTGGAACCGCATCTGTTTTAATCGCTTCTGAATTAATGGCAAACAATGAAATAAGCAACGGTATGCTATTTGGAAATATTAGTGGGGTTCCGCCAGTTGAGGTTGTTATTATTGGAGCTGGAACAGTGGGTGAATTTGCAACTAGATCTGCGTTGGGTTTAGGTGCAAATGTCAAGGTGTTTGATAGCTCCTTAACTAGATTAAGGAATTTACAAATAAAAGCTGGAAGACCATTATTTACCTCTACCCTACAACCAAAATATCTTATGAAAGCACTTAGGAGATGTGATGTCGCAATTGGTGCCTTAAAAGGATCAAATAGATCTCCAGTAGTAGTAACAGAAACGATGGTCGAAAAAATGAAAAAAGGTGCTGTTATCATTGATGTTAGTGTAGATATGGGTGGATGTTTTGAAACTACCGAAGTCACTAGTCATGATAATCCAACAAGGATTAAACATGGAGTTATCCATTATGGTGTTCCTAATATTCCTGCCAGGTATCCAAAAACAGCTTCTATATCTATAAGTAATATTTTTACTCCATATCTTTTAAATATTGCTGAGTCAGGTGGATTAGAAAATGCCATACGTTTTGATAGTGGTTTAAAAAATGGGTTGTATTTTTACCGTGGTATTTTAACCAATAAAGCTGTTGCTGATTGGTACGGAATACCCTATAGTGATCTCAATATTTTAATATTTTAAAGAATAAACGAATCACATTTATATTAATTATTGAACCCCTGATTATCAAATGAGTCTTTTAAAACGATTTGCATTCTATTTTGGAGGATTTGCCATTGGTCTTATTCTTTTATATTTTTTTATTGGTGGAAGTGGAGCTTCCTGTGAATATGATTATGGCCCGAATTCAAGAACATTAAAAAACATTAGACTAAAAAAGCGTGTATACACAAACAAAGCTTTAGATGCGCTAAAAAACAATCAAATAGATACTTCTGATATTTCTAATTTATTATTAAAGGGTGATGTTTTATTCTCTCAAAGCAATACAAAGCTAGATTCTTGTGATGTTTATGTAATAGAAGGAGCTTATAAAGGAAAGCCAAAAGAGAAACTAAAAATTTCAGTTAAAAATTGCAACAAAAAAGCGACTATTCAAAAAATAACTATCATCAAGTAATTTATACTTTTCTTCTTTCTTTTTCCTTTTTCAATAAAGAAAGCTCTCTACTAGTTTGACCAGCAACAGAAGTGTTTTCTTCAGCTCGCCGAATTAAGTAAGGCATTACGTCTTTAACTGGACCAAAGGGTATGTATTTAGCAATATTATAACCCAAAACCCCTAAGTTAAATGAAATATGATCACTCATTCCGTATAATTGTCCAAACCAAATTCTAGAATCGTTAATTGCAATATTTTTTTCTTTCATTAAGTCCATTGCTAAATAAACGCTCTCTTCATTATGTGTTCCAATAAATAATTCTATATCACCTATATTGCTTAATATATAATTTAAAATCTTATTGAAACAATCATCGGTAGCTTGTTTACTTTTATGCATTGGAGATGTATATCCTTTTTCTTCTGCTCTATCATTTTCTTTTTCTAAATAAGCCCCTCGAACAATTTTATAACCTAATTTATATCCACCTTCTTTTGCTTTTCTATGCGCTTCTTTAAGATAATTGAAACGGTCCCATCTATAACATTGTAATGTGTTAAATACAACTGCGCGCTCTTTATTATAGGCAAGCATCATTTTTTCGCAAAGTTGGTCTGCAGCATTTTGCATCCAAGATTCTTCAGCATCTATTAATAATGTAATATTAGCATTTAAGGCTGCCTTACAAGCTTTATCAAATCTATTTACAACTCGCTCCCATTCATTGACTTCTTCTTCAGAGAGTTCAATATTTTCAGATTTTTTTTGATACAATTCAAAACGACCTAGACCTGTTGGCTTAAATACAGAAAAAGGCATTGCTTTTTTAGTTTCAGAAAAATCTGTCAACTCCAATATTTTATTTAATGTTGAATCTAATTGATCATTCCCTTCTTTACCTTCCACTGAATAATCCAATACCGAAAAAACTCCAACATCATAAAGATTATCGACAACTGGCATACAATCACTCTCATTAACTCCACCACAAAAATGATCAAAAACCGTAGACCTAATCAAGCCTTCTACTGGTAAACGCATATTTAATGCAAATTTTGTAGCGGCGGTACCGATTTTAACCAAGGGCTCAATTGATATCATTTTAAAAAGAAAATAAGCGCGTTCAAGCTCAGAATCACTTTTAAGTCTAAAAGCAGTCTCTGTATTGTCGAAAATAGAATTTGTAACCATAAGTGTATATTATATTTAAACATCAAATATAACTAATTTTGCTTTTTGTTAATTTATAAAGTAGCTATAAAATTTCATTTTAAATAGTAGAATCAGATGGTGATTTTAACATAAAATATAATTAGATTTGGAATGAATATATATTTCAATTTCTGATTATATGAAAGAAATTATTAAAAATAAAGGATCTGTTTATTGTAGTTCAAATAATTGGGATTCTCTGAATATTAGAATTAAGGAAATAAACCCTTCTAATATTTTTATTATAGTAGACACCAATACTAAACAATATTGTTTACCTCTTTTTATTGAAAAAAAATCATTTAATCAGTCATTTGAAGTTTTAGAAATTCCAGATGGCGAAATTAACAAAAACATAAACACCTGCTCTCTTCTTTGGAATGAACTTTCTGAAAATGTAGCAGACAGGAATAGTTTAATCATCAACCTTGGAGGTGGTGTTGTTACAGATTTGGGCGGATTTGTTGCTTCTACTTTTAAAAGAGGGTTGTTTTTCATAAATGTTCCAACAACACTCCTTTCTATGGTTGATGCTTCTGCAGGAGGGAAAAATGGGGTTGATTTGGGCTTACTTAAAAATCAAATAGGAGTTATTAACGATCCAGAAATGACGTTAATTGATACCGATTTTTTAAGGACATTACCTAAAAATCAAATGCTATCAGGTTTAGCAGAAATGATAAAACATGGTTTAATCCATTCAAGAGAATACTGGGATAAAGTAAAAAGTTTTGATATTTTGAAAATGGATGAATTGGAAGATTTGATTTGGGAATCTGTTTTGATTAAAAATGACGTTATTACAAAAGATCCATTTGAGAAAAACCTAAGAAAAACATTAAACTACGGACACACCTTAGGCCATGCAATTGAATCTTATAGTTTAGACCAAAACAAGTTTCCTGTTTTATTACATGGTGAAGCAATTGCTATTGGCATGGTATTGACAACTTATATCTCCCATAAGCAATTAGGGTTTCCAGAACAAACACTATCAGATATCAGCCATCATATTATTAAATATTTTAATAAATCTCTATTTAACAAGGAAGCTATGAATGCTGTAATTGAATTATTAAAATTTGACAAAAAGAATTATAACGGCACGGTTTTATTTGTTCTATTAACCGATATTGGTAATTATAAATTAAACTGTGAAGTTTCTAATTCATTGATTTTTGAAGCTTTTGAATATTATAAAAACTATAAATAACGCTCCTCTATTACTTCTTTATGGTGAGTTTCGTGACCGCAAATTAAAAATCCTGCTGCCCTAACCGATAAGGAATTATCATTAGCTTTTCCAATTCGTTTCAAACTGTCTTCCGAAAAGTTTTTAAACAATACAATTGAAGCAGCTCTAACAATGCTATATTCTTCCAAAACACTATCAATAGTCCTTGTATTTAAATCGGCATTGCGAACAAATTCATTTTCGTTAAAGCCCTCTAAATTAGCATTATCAGAACGTGCGAACTGCAAGGCTCTATAATTAAAAACTCTTTCCGTGTCAATAATATGAATTAAAATCTCTTTAATGGTCCATTTGCTTTCTTCATACCGATATTCCAATTTCGATGTTGGAATATTTTTAAAAAAATTAATAGTCTCAAGCTTACCATTGACTAAAGAATCTAATAATGGTAAGTCATTAACTTTATCCAAATAAGTTTTGAAATATGAATGGTATTCATTTGAGCTAAGAGCAGATATCTTCATATTCAGTATTTTTTTTAAATAAAAAACTCTTGCTCATCACAAGAGGTAGCTTTAATCATTTATTGTTTTTTTTTAAAATTCTTTAAAAATAGAATGCATCAAACGTTTTTTATCATTGATACTTTCTTCTAAAGATATCATGGTCTCCGTTCTTGTAACTCCTTCAATATCATCTAATTGATAAATAATATTTTTTGCTTGATTGGTATTTTTTGCACGTATTTTACAAAAAATATTAAATTTACCAGTAGTAACATGAGCAACGGTTACAAAAGGGATTTCATTAATCCTTTCCAAAACAAATTGTGTTTGAGATGTTTTATTAAGAAATATACCTACATAAGCGATAAACGAATATCCCAGTTTTTTATAATCTATTGTCAAAGAAGATCCTATAATTAACTTTACATCTTCCATTTTACGAACTCTTACGTGAACAGTTCCAGCTGAAATATTCAACTTCTTTGCGATATCTGTAAAGGGAATTCTAGTGTTTTCAATCAACATATCTAGAATTTTATGATCAGTATCGTCTAATTTAAATTTTCCCATTTTTTATTTTACCTATTTTTTTTGCAAATCTACTAACAAAAATTAAAGTAAGAAATTATTTTCATTAAAATAAATCAATGATTTGTCGTTTTTATTATTAATAATAAAAACATTTAAACCTATTTCTATATTATTTTGAGAATTCACTAATATTTCTGAATTATCCCCATCTTTTTCAAGATGTCCATAAAAACCATCTAATCCTCCAATTTTAGCAATTTTTGGAATAAATTTTATGGTTTCATTTTCTAGTGATTCTGTAAATTGAATTGCAATTGAAGTTGGCTTAATACTGTCATTAACCAATACATTTCTTAGAATATAATCATAATAGTTCTTTTTATTTTCAGGAATTAAAAAATATTTTTTATAATTAATAGGAAAATTATCTTGCTTTGTAATCCCAAACAAATTGACGAAAGCATAAAACAGATACGCTCTTGTTTTTTCTCGCCGATAATCATCACCTAAATGCCCTGCCTCAAATAAGATTACCGGAACTCCTTTCATTTGAAAAGCATCACCAAAACAGTTAGCATTAAAGGAATCATAGTACCTACCAACTTGTCCTGGTATCAGTTTTTGCAAATATTCATTCAAACCCACAATCAGTTCCATAGCTATTCTCCTAGAGTCCGTAACTTTTCTATCCATATTTGAAGAAGGTGACAAAAAAGAAACTGTGGCTGGTTTTTTTGTTTCCAATCCAAAAATTGATCGTTGCCCATGTAAATTCAAACATAAATTCGGTTTCAATTTATTAAAGGCATTCATTAAAACCCTACTTTCATTTTGAGATAAATCTTGAGCTTCACGGTTTAAATCAATGTTATTTGCATTATTTCGAGTATACAAGCTAGCTCCATCTGGATTTAATATAGGAATGACGTATAGCGTGAAATCATTTAAAAAGCTCTTAATTTCATCCTTAAAATCGTCCTTTTGAGTGACAAATTTCAAAAAATCAAAAATTGTCTTTGTTGTGGTTGATTCGTTTCCATGCATTTGTGACCAAGCAAGAACAATTCTTTTGCCAGATCCAATTTTTATCATTGGTATTTCTTTTCCTAGTTCTGAAACACCAAGTATAGAAATTTCATAGTAATTATCATACTTTTTTAATAGTGGTTTTATATGCTCTAGAGTAACATATCTACCACTTATTAATGACTCGAAATTATTGGAATACCAAGCTTCTATCTCCATTTTAAAAATTGTTCTCCAACAAAGGTAAACAATGTGGAGTTTACATCTGTAACCAGTAATTTGAGCCACTAATGTTTGGTTTTGTAAACAATCAGCAAGGCTTATTTGATCAAAATACACTAAAAAATAATATTAATTATTTTTATTTACACAACTTTATCTATTTCAAGCATTTAAATATATTTTAATAAAGCTAAAGTTTAACTATATTAAGGGTAAATACATTCATTCTTTGAATTCTAAACTTAATATATTACATTTGTAAACATTAACACTCATCTTATAAAATTACAATGGTAAACAGTTCAGATTTTGGAAATAGACTTCAAAAAATCATTGATTTTTATAATATTTCTGCTACAGAACTATCCAATCAAATAAGCTTTAATAGGTCTACAATTTCTCACCTCCTATCTGGTAGAAATAAGCCTAGTTTAGATTTCGTGATGAAGGTGCTTCAGAAATTTCCTGAAGTAGAATTGTATTGGTTACTAAATGGAAAAGGATCTTTTCCGGCAGTTAAAAGCACTCCTAATTCTATACTTACACTTTCTAAAAATAAGCTTCCTACAGAAAAAGAAGATCATTTAACGAAAGAAGTTGATTTCTCAGAAGTTATTTCAAACTCAATCAATGATACGGATATAGATAGAATTGTTATTTTCTTTAAAAATGGCACTTTTAAATCCTATAAAAATTAAGATATATCGCTTAAAATTCGGATTTTAGCAGTAAATATTATTCGATGCGATTTATAACTGGACTTTTACTTTCTTTTTTAATTTTCAGCTGCTATGAACCTGAGCGTAATTGCCAAGACTTTAAAACAGGTACTTTTGAGTACGAAGCTTTAATTGGTAAAGAAGTACTTAGCACCACCTTTACTCGCAATGATACTTTAGAAATAGATTACTTTAATGGTAAATCGGATAGCTCCTCCATCCGATGGATAAATGATTGTGAATACATTGTAAAGAAGATTAATCCTAAGAATATGGCAGAAGAGAAAGCAATCCATATGAAAATACTTACAACTAAAGGCAATGAATATAATTTTGAATACAATATAGTTGGTGACACTAACAAACAAAAAGGAACTGCTAACAAAATAGACTAATGCCTTTAAACATAGTACTTGTCGAACCAGAAATACACACCAATACAGGTAATATTGGACGTTTAAGTTTAGCTTCTGGATCTAATTTACATTTAATAAAACCATTTGGGTTTGAATTATCGGATGCTAGGTTAAAACGTGCAGGACTGGATTACTGGAAACATATTTCTCTTTTTATCTATGACGATTTTAATGATTTTTTAAACAAAAATCAGCATGCAGAAATGGTTTTTCTATCAAGTCATGGTAAAAAATTATACTGGGATATTAATTATACAGAACATATGTTTTTAATCTTTGGTAAAGAATCTAAAGGCTTATCACCAGATATTATAAAAAACAACCTAAATCACACCTATAAAATTCCTTTGCAAAGTGATAAAGTAAGAAGCATCAATCTTGCAAACGCTGTAAGCATAGTTGTCTATGAAGGATTACGAACTCTATTATGACACAAGAACAACAAGCCAATAATCCATTACACGGAATTACATTAAAAACAATTTTAGAGCATCTAGTAGCCACTTATGGCTGGCATGAATTGGGAGGAAAGATTAAAATAAATAGTTTTAACTCCAATCCTACTATTAAATCGAGCTTAACATTTTTAAGAAAAACACCTTGGGCAAGAGAAAAAGTGGAACGATTGTATTTAAAGTCTTTAAATAAATAGAAATTTTATTGAAAATCGAAGAACACTTCTATTAATAGAACTTGCCACCAGTTGTATCAATCATATTGTCTTTTAGCGAAAAATCTCTAAAATCTTGATGATCATGACAATTTTTATAATTCTTTTAAAACAGGAATATTTGTCCTTTACCATCAGTTTCTGGATCCGGTGCTTTATCATTTAGCTCCTCTTTTTTAGCATCAGATATTTCCGTATTAGAATCTTGTTCTAATGGGAGCTCATTAATTTTTGTTTCAGCAAGCACGGTTTCTTCTTCTACCACTTCCATATCTTCAATTGGAGTTTGATCTGGGGATTCATAAAACAAAGGTTCTTTAGTGTTAATTTCAATTATTTTATCTTTAGTTAATTGATTTCCTAAAGCAGTTATTCCTTTTATAGAAATGAATTCTTCCAAGTTAATTTCTGAATTCTCTTCACGTTCCTTACCTCTCTTTTTAGTAAAAACCAATTCTACTACAGGTCTATGATCTGTAAAAACAGTCTCCAAATAGGACTTTGGATGATCTGTGATCACTAATTCTTCTTTATCAGGAGAATCAATTAAAAAGCGTTTTACATAGAAGAGTTCTTTTTCTCCCTCCCAATAAATGACGGTAATTGGCTTTTTAGGATCCCATTTTTCCAATACGATCATTTCATCGTTAAAATGCAATGTCATCTCAGGAACCACTGTCTTTACAATACCTTTTTGATCAATCACCAACAGTCGGTCATCACTGGTAAAATCTCCTAACAGCTCCCCTCTTTGATCAACATTTAAACGCTGTACTGTTTCATCAAACCAAATTTTTCTAGGCTTTAATGTTGAAAGACCTTTTTCTTTAAGTTCAATTCTCTTTACAGAATATTTAGTCACAATATTTCCTCTAGAAGCCCTTCCTTTAACAATCATATCTGAAAAGTCTACATCGAATTTTAGCTTTTTAATACTTCCAGATTGTCTTAGTAATACAGTAACTAGTTCGGCTTCGCCATTTGGATTTGCTGAAAAATATAAAGATTTACTTGTTTTAGTACCCTTTGTTAAATCATATTCTTTATCACGCGTTATTGATGTTACTGCAAAGCGTTTGACATAAGAAGCGCCTTTTGCTCCATCCCTATAAATAAGATTGTAGATGGTTCGTGTATCTTTTTTCTTGAAAACTGCTACGTAGATGATATCTTTTCCTATAAATGTTTTGGAGCCAACTTTAGTAACCATCATCTTGCCCTCTTCTGTAAAAACTATAATATCATCTATATCACTACAATCGGTTATATACTCATCTTTCCTAAGGCTTGTCCCAACAAATCCCTCTTCCCTATTAACGTATAGCTTCGTATTTCTAATGACTACTTTGGTCGCTTCGATATCATCGAAAACACGAATTTCAGTTTTTCGTTCTCTACCTTTTCCGTAATCCCTAATTAATCGTTTAAAATAAGCAACAGCATAGGCGATTAAATTAGCCAGGTGATTTACAATCTCGGCGATTCTTTCTTCAAGTGTATCTATTTTTTGTTGTGCTTTACCAATATCGAACTTAGAAATACGCTTAATTCTAATTTCAGTTAAACGCACTATATCTTCTTCAACAACAGGTCTTTTTAAATGTGCAATATGAGGCTTTAATCCTTTATCTATAGCTAAAATTACTCCTTCCCATGTTTCTTCTTCTTCAATATCACGATAAATGCGGTTTTCTATAAATATTCGTTCTAAAGAAGCAAAATGCCATTGCTCCTCTAATTCATTTAATTGAATCTCTAATTCACTTTTTAAAAGCTGTACTGTTCTATCTGTTGAAGTTTTCAACATATCATTCACCCCAACAAACAATGGCTTGTTATCTTCAATTACACAACCTAATGGTGAAATAGGAGTTTCACATTTTGTAAAGGCATATAATGCATCAATTGTTTTATCTGGAGAAATACCAGCAGGCAAATGAATTAATATCTCCACCTCAGCAGCAGTATTGTCTTCAATTTTTTTAATTTTTATTTTTCCCTTTTCATTGGCCTTTAAAATAGAGTCTATCAATGATGAAGTTGTAGTTCCAAAAGGAATTTCAGTAACCACTAACATGTTTTTACTATAACTATTGATCCTTGCCCTAGAACGTATTTTACCTCCTCTTAAACCACTATTATAATTTGTTACATCTGCGATTCCACCAGTAGGGAAATCTGGAAATATCTGAAAGCGTTTTCCTTGCAAATGCTTAATAGAAGCATCAATTAATTCAATAAAGTTATGCGACAAAACTTTTGTTGATAGACCTACTGCAATTCCTTCTGCTCCTTGCGCTAATAACAAAGGGAATTTAACAGGAAGATTTATAGGTTCTTTTCTACGACCATCATAAGAAGCTTGCCAATCGGTATTTTTTGGATTGTAAACAACATCCAATGCAAATTTAGAAAGTCTTGCTTCAATATAACGAGATGCGGCAGCCCTGTCACCAGTTAATATATTACCCCAATTTCCTTGTGTATCAATTAATATGTCTTTTTGACCAATCTGTACCATCGCATCAGCAATACTCATATCTCCGTGCGGATGATACTGCATGGTATGTCCTACAATGTTTGCTACTTTATTATACCTACCATCATCCAAATCTTTAAGAGACTGCATGATTCTCCTTTGCACAGGCTTAAAACCATCTTCAATAGCAGGAACAGCACGTTCTAAAATAACATACGAAGCATAATCTAAAAACCAATCCTTGTACATACCGGTAACTTTCGTGATGGTATCTTCAGTATGGTTTTCATTAGAATTTATTTCATCATCATTGTGTTCCAACTCTTCGCTCATAATTATGCTACGTAATTATTATTATATTTTAATAAAGCAATTTATTCAACAACTTTATCCAATTCTACTTTCAAGTTATTAATAATAAATTCTTGTCTGTTGGGTGTGTTTTTTCCCATATAAAAAGACAACAAATCTTCTATGCTAATACTCTTATCAAGCATTACAGGTTCTAAACGGATATCATTACCTATAAAATGTTTAAACTCATCAGGAGAGATCTCCCCCAGGCCCTTAAATCTAGTGATTTCATGTTTTGGTTTTAACTTATCTATTGCACTAATTCGTTCTTCTTCCGTGTAACAATAAATTGTTTCTTTTTTATTTCGAACTCTAAACAAAGGAGTTTCCAAAATATATAAATGCCCTTCTTTTATAACTTCAGGGAAAAACTGAAGAAAAAAAGTAAGCAATAATAATCTAATATGCATACCATCCACATCAGCATCAGTAGCAATAACTATATTATTGTAACGGAGATCTTCAGTGCCTTCTTCAATATTTAAAGCAGCTTGCAAAAGATTAAATTCTTCATTTTCATACACTACTTTTTTACTCATTGCATAACAATTCAGAGGCTTACCTCTTAATGAAAATACTGCTTGCGTATTAACATCTCGACTTTTAGTAATGCTACCACTTGCCGAATCTCCTTCCGTAATAAACAAGGTAGATTCCAAACGGCGTTCCTTTTTCATATCACCTAAATGCACCCGACAATCTCTTAGCTTTTTATTGTGAAGATTTGATTTTTTCGCCCTATCTCTTGCTAATTTTCTAATTCCCGTTAAATCTTTACGCTCTCTTTCTGCTTGCATGATCTTACGTTGCAGCACTTCGGCGATTTTAGTATTTTTATGTAAAAAATTATCTAAATATGTTTTAATAAAATCGTTGATATAAGATCTAACGGTAGGTAAATTACCACCCATGTCCACAGAGCCTAGTTTGGTTTTAGTCTGACTTTCAAAAACCGGTTCCATCACTTTTATTGCAATTGCAGAAACTATCGATTTACGAATATCACTAGCTTCATAGTTCTTCCCGTAAAACTCTCTGATAGTTTTAACGATACTTTCTCTAAAAGCTGCTTGGTGTGTTCCACCTTGAGTGGTATGCTGCCCATTTACAAAAGAATGATATTCTTCACTATATTGAGACTTACTATGTGTGATTGCTATTTCAATATCTTCCCCTTTTAAATGAATAATAGGGTATAACATATCTTCTTGAGGAATGTTCTCCTCCAATAAATCTTTTAATCCATTTTCAGAAAAATACTTTTCGCCATTAAAATCAATGGTAAGCCCAGGATTTAAATAAACATAATTTTTGAGCATTTTAATAACATACTCATTTCTATATTTAAATTTCTTAAAAATAGCCTCATCCGGAATAAAGCTAACTTTTGTTCCTTTTCGCTTGGAGGTTTCTTCAATATCGGAATCAGTTATTAACTCACCAACATGAAATTCAGCATATTTTAATTTATTATCCCTTATAGATTCTACTTTAAAATAACTAGAGAGTGCATTAACTGCTTTTGTTCCAACTCCATTTAAACCGACCGCTTTTTTAAAAGCTCGAGAGTCATATTTTCCTCCCGTATTCATTTTAGAAACCACATCCACTACTTTACCTAATGGGATTCCACGACCAAAATCTCTAACTTTAACCTCTTTATCTTTGATGCGGATTTCGATGGTCTTTCCTGCACCCATAACGAATTCATCAATACAATTATCTACAACTTCTTTTAAAAGTATATAGATCCCATCATCGGGTGAAGTACCATCGCCTAATTTTCCAATGTACATTCCAGGTCGCAACCGAATGTGCTCTTTCCAGTCTAAAGACCGTATATTATCTTCTGTATATTGTTGTTCAGCCATAGTTTGGGTGTCAAGGCTAATATAAAATTAAGGTAGAAAATTTAAAACCTAAACGATAGAAAGTAATTAACAATAATAACTAATGAATTGTTGAAAAAAATAAAAGATTTTAAACGTTAAATCTAAAGTGCATTACATCCCCATCATCAACAATATATTCTTTTCCTTCGACGCTTAGTTTACCTGATTCTTTCACTTTAGCTTCACTACCATAGCTTACAAAGTCATTATATTTTATAACTTCAGCACGAATAAAACCTTTTTCAAAATCGGTATGTATAACACCAGCTGCTTGTGGTGCAGTAGCTCCAATTGGAATAGTCCAAGCACGAACTTCTTTAACCCCAGCTGTAAAATAGGTTTGCAGGTCTAATAATTTATAGGCTCCACGTATTAATTTGGCTGACCCTGCTTCTTCCAGTCCTAAATCTTCTAAAAACATTTGACGTTCTTCATATTCCTCTAATTCATTGATATCTGACTCAGTACCGACTGCTAAAAAAATAACTTCAGCACTTTCATCGGCTACTGCAGCTTTTACTTTTTCAACATATTCGTTTCCTGATACCGCAGAAGCTTCATCAACATTACATACATACATCACTGGCTTGTCGGTAATAAACTGGACAGCGTCAATAAAGTCTTCTCTTTCTGAGTCTGTAAGTTCAATCGCTCTAACTGAAATACCAGCTTCTAAACCTTCTTTCACCTTTATTAAAGCAGTTTCTTCCTTTTGAGCATCTTTATTTCCAGTTCTGGCAGCTCTTTTTACTTTTTCAAGCTTTTTATCTGCTGTTTCCAAATCTTTTAACTGAAGTTCTATATCAATGGTCTCCTTATCTCTTATAGGATCAATACTTCAATCTACATGAATAATATTATCATCATCAAAACAGCGTAGGACATGTAAAATCGCATCTGTTTCACGAATATTACCTAGAAATTGATTTCCCAAACCTTCTCCTTTACTCGCTCCTTTGACCAAGCCAGCAATATCTACAATTTCTACAGTAGCAGGTAATACACGTTCTGGATTCACCAATTCTTCTAATTTTTCTAATCTTAGGTCTGGTACATTTACAATTCCAATGTTTGGCTCAATAGTACAAAATGGAAAATTTGCACTTTGTGCTTTGGCATTGGACAAACAATTAAATAAAGTTGATTTTCCAACATTGGGTAATCCTACAATTCCTGCTTTCATTTCTTATTTTTTAATGGCTGCAAATATACATCTTCAATTAAATTAATCACTTATTTATCGCTTCGGTTTTTACAAAGTAAATATCTTTAAAATTTACATTAAAAAATTATTTTTAAAAGGTTACCAATAAAAGAAGCAATTAAAATGGGAAACAGAAAAAATAATGATAAAAAGAAGAGCGAAAGAACTTAAAAAAAACAATTAATCCCTGTGCATGAATGATTTTTTAGCCAATAATTCAGTTTCTATTTCTACAACGTCTTCATCTGGAACACAACAATCAACAGGACAAACTGCAGCACATTGAGGCTCTTCATGAAATCCAATACACTCTGTACATTTATCTGGTGCTATAAAGTAAAACTCATCACTAATAGGCTCTTGTTCTTTAGCTGCATCGACTTGTTTTCCATTTGGTAGCACAACAAGCCCTTTTAAATCCGTTCCTTCTTCATATTTCCATTCATCAGAAGCTTCATAAATTGCATTATTAGGGCATTCTGGTTCACAAGCACCACAATTTATACATTCATCAGTTATTATAATAGCCATCGTATTTTCTTTTTTTAACTTTGCAAAGTTAGAAACTTCAAAACCTAACACCAAACAATAAAATGCAATTAAATAAAAGAATTCAAGCTTTTGTAACATTAGGAAACTTTATGAGTCAGTTTTCTAATGAAAATTACATTAAAAAAGATAATATACCTTTTAATGAGATCTTCTTTGAAGCAATGACTGAGGCAATACAGTTATCTAAATCATATAATGGTTGGTTTACAGAAAACAACATTCAATTTGCATTTAAAAGTTGGGAGGATGCTTTAAACGAAGAAAACTTATTAAAATGGACTTCCAAATATGATTTAGAAAAAGTTCATAATCATCATATAGCAATCGTATTAGCTGGTAACATACCCTTAGTTGGTTTCCACGATCTTTTATCGGTTTTGATTTCTGGAAACCGTGTGATTGCAAAACTATCTTCTAACGACAAGTTACTGCTGCCCTATTTAACAAAATATTTAATTGCAATTGAACCAGAATTTGAAGGTAAAATAGTGTTTACGGAAGAAAGATTAGAAAAATTTAATGCAGTTATTGCAACAGGCAGTAATAATACAGCACGTTATTTTGAGTATTATTTTGGTAAATACCCCAACATAATTAGAAAAAACAGAAATTCGGTAGCGGTTCTTTCTGGCAAGGAAACAAGTGAAGAGCTCAAAAGTCTTTCCAACGATATTTTTAGGTATTTTGGTTTGGGTTGTAGAAATGTTTCCAAAATTTTTATTCCTAAAGATTATAACTTTGATGCTTTTTTTAATGCCATGTTTATATGGAAAGAAGTTATAAATGACAACAAGTATATCAATAATTACGACTATAACAAAGCTGTTTACTTAATGAGTAATGTTAATTTATTGGACAATGAATTTTTATTGCTAAAAGAAGATATTAACTTCTCATCACCTATATCGGTAACTTTTTATGAATATTATGATAGTTTAGAATCAGTTAGCGAAAAATTAATCACCGAAAAGGATAACATCCAGTGTATTGTTTCTAATCTGGGTATTAAAAATGAAATTAAATTTGGTGAAACGCAGAATCCAAACTTATGGGAATATGCAGATGGTATAGACACTATCGATTTTTTAGTAAAACTTCCTAATTAATTTATTGATAAAACAATATATAAAGGCTAATGTTTTCGGATATTTGCACAGAAATTTAATTTTATAATGAAAAAGCTATTTATTTATATTATGTTAAAGAGGGTCGAATGCTCATTAAATCGTATCATAAAATAAAACTACAACAAACTAATAAACAGATACTTGCAATCATTAAAAATAACCTATCGAGACATATGAAAAAACATAATTTTAGCGCAGGACCTTGTATTTTACCGCAATCAGTAATGCAAAAAGCATCTGAAGCCATTGTCAATTTCAACAACCTAAATCTTTCATTAATTGAAATTTCACATCGCAGCAAAGACTTTGTGGAGGTAATGGAAAATGCTAGAAATTTAAGTTTAGAGTTACTAGGACTTCAAGGAAAAGGTTACAAAGCTTTGTTTTTACATGGTGGAGCTAGTATGGAATTTTTAATGGTTGCGTTTAATCTATTGGAGAAAAAATCAGCATATTTAAATACTGGAACTTGGTCAGACAAAGCCATTAATGAAGCTAAATTACTTGGAAATATAGTTGAAGTAGCTTCATCTAAAGATCATAATTTCAACTATATACCTAAAAATTACACAATCCCTTCAGATGTAGATTATTTTCATTGCACTAGTAACAATACTATTTTTGGAACACAAATTAATGACTTTCAAAAAACAGCTGTTGTAAAGGTTTGTGATATGAGTAGTGATATTTTTTCAAGGCAAATGGATTTCTCTCAGTTTGATTTAATTTATGCGGGAGCTCAAAAAAATATGGGTCCTGCTGGAACAACTTTAGTAATTATAAAAGAAGATATTTTAGGAAAAGTTTCTAGAACCATTCCTTCGATGTTAGATTATCAGGTTCATATTGAAAAAGACAGTATGTATAATACTCCGGCAGTATTTCCTGTTTATGTATCTATGTTAACTTTAGAGTGGTTAAAAAATCTTGGAGGAATTTCGGAAATTGAAAAAATTAATAATAAAAAAGCAGAACTGTTGTATTCTGAAATTGATAAAAACCCATTATTTAAAGGTTTTGTAAGTCAAAAAGAAGATCGATCCAAAATGAACGCAACGTTTAACCTTACAGACAGCTCTTTAGAAAACCAGTTCAATACACTTTGGACAGAGGCAGGAATTAATGGTTTAAAAGGGCATAGAAGTGTTGGAGGATTTAGAGCTTCGATGTACAATGCATTGCCTTTAGAAAGTGTTCAAGTACTGGTTGATGTAATGAAAGAATTAGAACGAACAGCATAAAAAAATAATAGTAATAAGATTTCCGATTTTACGGAAAATAAAATAAAAATTGTTATGAAAGTATTAGCAAACGATGGTATTTCACAAACTGGTATTGATTCCTTAGAGTCATCAGGATTTAAAGTAATAACAACTACAGTAGCACAAGAACAGTTAATAAAATATATCAATGAGCATACTATTGACGTAATTCTAGTGAGAAGCGCAACTAAAGTTAGAAAAGATATCATTGATTCCTGTCCAAGTCTTAAAATTATTGGACGCGGTGGTGTGGGTATGGACAATATTGATGTGGAATACGCAAGAAGCAAAGATCTTAAAGTAATTAATACTCCTACAGCATCATCGGCCTCTGTAGCAGAGTTAGTATTTGCTCATTTATTTGGAGGTGTTCGCTTTTTATATGATGCTAATAGAAATATGCCTTTAAGTGGTGATTCTAAATTTAAAGAATTAAAAAAGAATTATAGTGGAGGGCGAGAATTAAGAGGTAAAACTTTAGGTATAATAGGATTTGGAAGAATCGGTCAAGAAGTTGCTAAAATCGGTTTAGGCTGTGGAATGAAAATAATTGCAAGTGACACCTTTTTAGAAAAAGCAACTATTGAATTTTTGTTTTTTGACGGTCAGAAAGTTGATTTTGAAATTAAAACCCAATCTTTTGAAAAAGTATTGAAAGAAAGTGATTTTATCAGTGTGCATGTACCTGCACAAAAAAATTATATTTTTAGCAAAAAGGAATTCTCGTTAATGAAAGATGGAGCAGCGATCGTAAATGCAGCAAGAGGTGGAGTTATTGATGAAGTAGCTTTAATAGAAGCTATAGAATCTAATAAATTATCATTTGCAGCCATCGATACTTTTGAAAATGAACCTTCGCCAGCTATACAAGTTTTAATGAATGCTAAACTTTCATTAACACCTCATATTGGTGCTGCGACTAATGAGGCACAAGATAGAATTGGAACAGAACTAGCAGAACAGATAAAAAGTATTTTAAAACCTTAATTTATTGTTTTTAAGAGGTATTCTGTATGAGATAAAAAATTATACGAGCGATAAAAATACAAGCTAAAGCATGTTGGAGAATTTTAAAAAAAAATGGGAAATAAGTTCGAATTGGCAATTAACGGTTCCTCTTCTAGGAATAATAGGATTGCTTTATTCTTCGTATAAGTTAGTACGCATTTTTGCAATTGAATCTTTAGCTATTAACATAGCTCTATCACTAGTGGTGTCATTTATACTATTGAAGTTTATCTTATTTTTATTTAAAAAGTTAGAAAAAAAATGGAAGCTAACCTATCGATGGGAAATGATAAGGGTATTTATAGTTTTTGCCATTACAGGAAGTAGCAGTGCTATTATAGGAAGACCATTTTTAAAAATAGTAGGGATTACTAATGATAATTTGCAACCGGTTCTTTATTGGGTATTATATGTACTGATAAGTTTTATTTGTTATCAATTCTTGTTAATTACTATAGCTTGGCTTTTTGGACAATTTAAATTCTTTTGGAATTTTGAAAAGAAAATGATTCGTAAATTGCGATTGGGTTTTTTATTAAATGAAAAATAGCAAAATCACTGTTTAATATTTTGGTGTTTTAATTTCAACAAACTTTGTAAAATTAGTGTTCACTATAAAATATGCGAACCATTTCTTAGACAACCCTGCAGAGATGTATAATTTACGTAGTTTATAGGATTTAAAATGTTTTAAAATACCTAAGTAAGAATTCATACTACTTAAAAACAATAGCTTCTCTGCTTTGCTAGCGTTTGATGTATACTCTATTAGTTTATTTTGTTTATGTATGGCTTCATAAAAATTACCTTTGGTACGTTTGCTGACATAAATTCTGTTGGGTTTTATAAAACCTCCAATATAACTTACACCCTTGCTGTAATGTTGCAAATAAATCTTTTTGGGATGTAATTTTAAATGTAATTCAGTTTTTAAAAATTTGGATATTATAGGAATTAAACTTTTTAAATAGGCTTTGTTCGTATGCACCAATACAAAATCGTCTACATACCTACCGTAGTATCTAATACCTAATTGATGTTTTATAAAATAATCAAAACAACTCATATACACATTGGCAAAAACCTGACTTGTTAAGTTTCCGATAGGCAAACCATAATCGGGTTTTGCAGCAAACAAACTTTTATCTTTTGGTAAATTATCCCAGTTACTTAGTTTTCCTTTTATTATAGCGTTGTTAACTGGCTCATTAAATAATATGATTTTACAAAGGTTTAAATACAGTTGTTTGTCTGCGCCGTTATATTTTGAAATAAATAGCGTTTCAATTTTAGTATATAGAATAGTTTTATTTATGTGCATAAAAAAACCTTTGATATCTAACTTTAACACATAACAATTTTGCGTATAGTTTTTTGAGCATTTACGTATAAAACCATCAACTCTATCAATCCCAAAATGAGTACCTTTTGCTTTACGGCAGGCATAACTATCGTAAATAAAATACTTATCAAATACAGCATTCATTTTCTGTATTACTAAATGATGTACTACCCTATCTCTAAAATTTGCTGCAAATATTTCGCGCTTTACGGGTTTATCTACCACAAAAGCAATGGAGCTACTAATGGCATACCTGCCGCTTTCTAATTCTTCTTTTAACTGTATTAATTCTTCTTCTAAATTAAGCTCAAAAGCCAAGGCATTTATAGTGTTTCGTTTGTTTTTGCGACAGCTGTAATATGCTTTAAACAAATCTTCTAAAGGAATAATATTCTGTTTTACCATAAATATAGTGCATAAAAAAGACGGCAAAAATGCCGTCTTTTTTTAAGAAAGTTTGAAAAGCTCGAACTGCACGCACATAGTTTGTGTTGTTCTTATTGTTGTTGTTCTGATTACCATTGTTGAAATTCTGTTTCCACGCGTTATTGTTATCGTTCTCCGTAGAACTCCAGTAGTAATGCAACACCTTAATTTCTGAACCATTACCGATTGGTAAGGAGCGCTATTTTGCTACATAGTTTACTATATAGCTAAGGTGCCTTTTCAAAATAAACGCACACTTGTTAAAACCTTGGTTTTAAACAATTCTGGCGTTAGAAGTAGCACTTTTTTTCCAGCCTACGACTTGCTTTCCTATACTGTTCATTATATCTGCCAAAACACTTTGTCTTTTTATAGACATTAGTTTTAAGTCTACACAAACCCTAACTTCTAATTTAAGTATTTCAAAATTATCTAAAAACTCGTTTAAAAAAGTTGTTTTTTCTTGCGCTCTATTAGCACGATATATACAGCGCATTAAAACCAGCACATCGCGCTCCATATCTCTACCCAAACTATACTTGTATTCTTTAGGGAAATTTTTGGTACTTACAAAAATTTCTAACACCAATTTATACGTATCCCTATATACAGGAAGCTCTGTGTGTAATGCCATTTTTTCAAACCGACCGCTTACGCGGTACTATTTAAATTGATAAATTGTTAAATAATTAAAAAGCTCGAACTGCACGCACATAGTCTGCGTTGGCCTTATTGTTGGCGTACTGATTACCATTGACGAAATTCTGCCCCCACGCGTTATTGTTACCGCCCTCCGTAGAACTCCAGTAGTAACTAGTTAAAAAATTGCCAACCCTAGCTCTTTCTATGTACAATAAGTTTAACTCGTATTTAGATGGTAAATACCAGTCGCCATAAGTAACACCACCTACAGTCACTGAATACTCGTTGCAAACAGTTGCCGCAAAAGCATTACCGTCAACCGGGCCTTGGTTAGCAATAATGATGGCGGTATTTTTTAAACCAGCACCAATACCATCTGCTCTGGCACGAGTATTAGTATTTGAACCTCCATACCAACGGATACCTGCACTTTGGTCGACAGTGGCAGCAATTAAGCCATGTTGTCCGCCATCATACACAAAAAATACAATGCCGCCTCCATAACTATCGCCAATGGCGTGTGTTGCAGCTACTGCTGCCCAGCTAGTAGCTCCAGCACCATCAGTTGTTAATACCTGTCCATTTGTTCCAACGCTGTTTATATAAGTAACTGCTCCAGCAGTTACTGTACCACTCGTTTTCACGTTGGTAATGCTCGTATTTCCTAATTGCACAGTATTGTCTCCAGCACCTGTAGCATTATAACCGATTACAATTTGGTTGGTAGCAGTATTAGCACTCGGGTCTGCGTCACGACCAATGATAACATTATTTGTACCCGTAGTAATTACATCCCCTGCCTGATAGCCTAATCCTGTATTGTTGCTTCCTGTACTATTATACAATGCTTTATACCCAAAAGCTGAACTATTGCTTCCTGTGGTATTATTATGTAGGCTGTAACCTCCATTAGAGACATTATTTTGTCCTGTTGTGTTTCTGTAAAGTGAGTAGGTACCTATTGCGGTATTCCTAAAACCATCAATATTAAAACGCATAACATTATCACCTATAGCGGTATTACTATAACCAGTAGTATTCGCGTATAAACTTTGAAAACCTATGGCAACATTATTATCACCCGTTGTAATGAAATTTAAAGCACTTATCCCAACACTAACATTGTAGTTTGCATTATCAGTTGTACCAGAAGGGTCCTTACCTAGATAGATAGAACTACTTTCTACCAATGCATCTGACAAACCGTTTATATTAGTAGCTCCAGCAGAAGCGCTTACTGCTGTCGTTACAAAAGCAGTGGTTGCAATCGCTGTTGTGCTATTACCTGCAGTTTGCGTAGTTGCTATAGTACCTGTTGGTAATGTTGGTGTTCCTGTTAATGTTGGACTTGCTGACATCACGACACTACCACTTCCTGTTATAGCATTTGAAACTAATCCTTTGCTACCATCAGAAAATACAGGTAAAGATGCCGTTAATGTTGATAGTATAGGTTGTGCGCTTAAAGTTGCTACTCCTGTTACACCTAAAGTTGTATCTAAAGTAACAGCCTCATCAACATTTAATGTTCCTATAACCGTAGTCATAACTCCTGAAGAAGCTACATTAACTACTCCACCACCTGTTGCTAAAGAAGTTGCTCCTGATGAATCAAATGTGCTAACGGATGTATCTCCTATTACATCTAATGTTCCACCTACTGAAGTATTATCTGAAAATGTTTTACTCCCCGCAATGGTTTGGTCTGTTGTTAAGTCTACAAAACTACCCGATGTTGCAGTGCTTACTGCAGTAGTAACAAAAGCAGTTGTGGCAATAGCTGTTGAGCTATCACCTGCAGTTGCTGTTGGTGCTAAAGGGGTTCCTGTTAGTGTTGGAGAAACTATATTTGCTTTCAATGCAATGTCAGTTACGTTAGTAGCAATATCAGTTGCGTTAGTAGCAATGTCAGTTACGTTAGTAGCAATATTGCTTGTGTTTGTGCTAATAGCAGTTGCTTGGTCTGTTGTGATTCCTGTTTTGGCGGTGTTTACTAAATGTTCATCATAAGTAGC
>JABHSQ010000011.1 GCA_018669795.1 Flavobacteriaceae bacterium
GGGTGGTTTTTTTATACAAGACATTCAAATCATATTTAGGGTTTTCCCCCTAACTAAAAAAGGGATTTTCCTAATAGGATAATATTAAGTTTACTCTTTCGAGTGGAAATAAGGGGTTAGCAATAAGGCAACTCTCTGATAATAACGACTACAATTGAGTAGATCTATGCTGAGGTAACAAGGGATTGACCAACCCTGATTTGGGGGCATTAGTTGAGGGAGCAATAGAATTGAATAGATGATAGTGATTTAACTGGAGAGCTTAAGCAATAAGAGAGATCACCTCAATAGATAATTAAATGAATGCTTTAGCAAAGAAGGTGGGAAACTATTTACTCATACTCACTATACTTGAATTATGATATGTGCTAACTACTGATAATCAACATTTAGCATCTTTTAATATAGGTGTAAAAAGGGGCTACATTAGGGGCTATTTAAATTAATTATATTACTATTCTTTTATTACCTAATATATCTAAAGATTCTTTCCAATCTTCTATATCTAAATTTGGTTGTAATGTAGTTATGTATTTAATATGCTTACTCATTTCTACTTCTAAAATATGTTGCCAATCTTCATTTGTTACTAAAGCATCATGTATGCTAAATAAAGGCATGTTTGGGTGACTTTGATTAATCTTCTTTGCTGTATAATCTAACAGTACATATGCCTCAATATATTGCAGCAGGTAAGAAAACTTTACATCGTGATCATCAAAGCATTTAAATATTCTGGAAACACTTGGGTATGTTTCTCTGAATATCTTAGCTTCTTTAATCGTTGTTCTAGGTTTGCTGTAAAATATCTCCATTACAACTGCTTTAACAAGCTCTCTGGGTGTTTCAAAGATAACTTTTCTTTTAGGTTCCTGCTTGCTTCGGCTTCTATATTTCTTTTTGCGGGTGTAATTAGAAACCATTCTAAAGGGTTTGCCATCCTCGTCAAAATCAATGTTAAGCTTATGTTGAAATTCAGTATAAAAATCCTTATTTAATATTGACTGAGCAAAACTGATTAATTCTCGTCTATTCAACTCTAGATTAAAGAGTGATTCTATTACTGAGTCATTAAGTATATCGGTAGCTTTAATTTGCTCTAACAAGCCTTTGTCTCTCTTTAGAATTGCCTTTATGATAACACATAAGAAAAATGGCTGAGAGGTCTTTAAATCGACTCCTATTATGGGTTTCCCATCATACTTAATATACTTTCTTAAAAGTTTAGAAGACCTTGTTAGGTTGCTGTGTAATCTGTTGTCTGATTTTGGTTTAATTGAATATTTCCATTCTTGATTGTGAAGTTCTTTTATTAGAGTTGCGCTTGTTAAGTACTTTCTTCGAGTAGCTTCACTATTTATAAAAGGTTTAATTTCATTATAAGCAGCCTTTGAATCAATGGTGAGTTTGTCATCAAAAAACTTAACTAGGTGAGGTCTGGTTTTTATGCAACATTGATTTTTATCTTTTTGTAAAGATGTTAACCCTTGATGATCAAATTTTTTCAATAACAATTTGTTGGTAATTTTATAAGTTTCCACTTCATCATTTAGATACTTATTCTTCATTATGAATATGCTGCAACGTTTTATGTCTGCACCATAATTTGAAACTTTATCAATAAAATGTTCCTTTAGAAATTCAAAATACTGGTTGTACTTTCCATGGTGTTGTTTTAGTAATTGAGAATCTAATGAGACATAATCTGTTTGTTCTTCTTCTCTATATTGACTAGGAATAGAATTAAATAAACTTAAAAAGAAGACTAACACATCTAAATTGAGTTTGGGTTTGGTAACGCAGTTGTATTCTTTTGCAGCAGTTCTTAAATCATTTAAAAGCTGCTTTTGGATAATTACTGTTTTCATAGCAAAAATTAATTTAATTTAATTAATGCTTCCTCAATCTCACTTCTTTTATAGTATACCCTCCCCACAAGTCCATACGGTATTAATTTACCTTTCTTTGTCCAATTGTAGACAGTGCTCAAATTAATTTTAAGGAGCTCTGAGACCTCTTTCCTAGTTAAATATTCTGTAGGTTCTTTTGGCTGATAAGAATCCTTTAAACCTTCTATTTGGGCTTTAATACCTTTTAAAATTTCCTCTTGTAGTTCTTGAGGGGTAACTTGAATTAATTGAATCATTTTCTCCATAATTATAGTTTATTATAGAGCAAAAATCAACAAATCACCTTACCCTTGTAAGTATGAAATCGTAGTATTTGGGTACGTTTTTAGGAGAAGATTTAATATGGTTTATGTGAAGTTTTTAAGATTGAATATATACTAACTTTAGATTCAGTTGTGCAATTAATAAGTTGCTTTGTTTTTTCAATATCAATATTAAAATTATAGAATAAAAAATTTCTATATTCAGAATCACCTACACCTTCATAAATAAGTTTATCTTCTTGCATCTTTCTATAAATAAAGCTATAATCTGCCATTAGAGATCCTTCTCTTACATGTTGTTCTGAAAATTCAGAAAACAAATTATAAGAATTTAAACTAGTAAATATTCTTGGATATGGATTTTCTTTATTCACTTCATCAACTTTCCCCTTTATTTCTAATTTTTCATCCCCTTTTTGAAAATCCGATAAAGCTTTAAAAAAGTTTCTTGGTAAATTATTTTTTGCTAACGCTATAAATTCATTAAATATTTCTTCTGATGTGTTCAGATAATTAGATAAATTGTTATTCTCAATGATTACTTGATTATATAATTTTGATAATTCAATAGTCGCTGGAATTATTGCATTATCATAACTAAGCTCTCTTACTATACGATTATTAACGGACTCAAAATAAACATCACATAAATTTATATGCCTAATATATTCTTCTCTTTCTTTAGCTTCTTCTATTTCTTCATCTGAAGGCTCGTAATGATCATCAGGTAATTCAAATTTAGTTATCTGTTTATCAATTTTATAAATATTACCTCCTTTATCAATATAGTCCCAAAAAAACTCAATTGTATCAAAGCCTGTTTTTTTAAAATCAGTAAATATTTTGATGTTTTCAAGATGTTCTAAAATATTAGAAACCATAAGATAATTAGTTAGTTAATTGTTTGATACATTTTTGATAACGTGCAATCTTGGCTCTTTATTTGTTTTTAAATTTTCCTTAGCCCATATTCTAGCCAATTCTAAACTATAATCAATAGGTTTTTTACCAATGTAATCCAAAAACATTTTTTCTGTACTATGAGCAGTAATATTCATTAACAAAGGAGTCGGATATTTAGGATTTCCGTAAAAATTTGTTGAAAAAGAACGTCTGCAAATATGTGATGAAACTAATTTATACTTTTCAAACATTCCATTTTCGTTTCGTTTCGTTTCTTTATTAAAACAATTGCCCTCCACAACAGAATCAATTTTAGCAATTTCACATAATTGTTTAAGGTAGCGATTGAACAATGCCTTATTGCTATCTATATTTTCTACATATACAGGGGGAAACATCCCATTTCTCTTGTCAAGTATTACTTTCACCTCATAATGTATAGGAATTTGTACAATTTTTCCAGTTTTAACTTGCTCTAATACAATGAAATTAAAATCCTGTATAGTTTGAATAAATTCATTAGTCATTCTTAATAAATCTGACACCCTTTGCCCTGTGTAAAATCCAATGATTAACCAATCTCTGGCAATTTCATGATTTTCATTAGTGAAATTTGCATTCTTTATCTTACCTAATTCATCAAGTGATAAAAAAACCTTAGGAGCTTTAACCGTATATCCCTTAAAATGCCTTAATTGGTCATTTAGTTTTTGTCCGTTTTTTTGAGCATCTAAGCAAATGCTTTTAACAAACTTTAGATAACGCCCAATTGTATTATCTCCAAGTTTATCTTCAATTGAAAGGTATTTGATTAATTCATTTCTAAACTTCAAATCTACATCAGTTAGTAAAATTTTCGTTTTTTTAAAATTCTCAAATGAAATGAGTTTGTTAACTATAGTTCGGTATTTTCTTTTTGTTGAAACCGAAACTCCTTTAGTTCCCTTTTCTGAAACCCTATATTGTATATTTTCAATAAAATACTCACCATATTCAATTAAGTAATTCAAGTTTGTCACTTCACTCCTATCAAAATGTTGGTTAATAGTTTTAATCAACCAATCACCATTAATATCAATTCCTTTACTGTTTGATTCATTTAGCTCAGAAAGCACAAAAGATTCAAGGTTTCTTAATTTGATTGCCAAGCTCTTATTTAATTCGTCATTTTGTTTTGGGAGACCTGTAGTTCTACTCCAATTCCTATAATCAATACTTAAACCTGTTTTACGTTTGAATAATTTATTTCTGCCTAATGAAAGTCTTAAATAAATAGGAGCATTATTGGTTTCGCTTTGTAGTAAGTATTTAATAGTTGCCATGGTATAAATGTTAAGTATTCAAATTTAATAAAAAAAATAAACTTAGTCAACATCTAGTCAACATTTAAGCAACTCCTTTAAATCACATACAATCTAGTTAAACATCAATAGAATCATACAACTACTTGTGCCAATTGTCTTTAACTATATAAAGTGCCATTCTAATTAGGCTTTTTAATATTGATAGATTGCATTGTTTTAGTCTCCCCGGCTCCACTTTGAAGCACAGCAAAGCTGTGGACAACATCATAAAAAGACCTGCAAATTTATTTGTAAGGGCTTTGTTGGTTTTGGACGCTTGGACTGAAAGGACAGTTTGCTGTATTTCCTAAAAGGGAGTTAAGAGAAAAACCGAAGGTTAATCTCCCCGGCTCCAAGGCATTGTTCCCAAAAATAAATTTTAATTTTGGGAACAATTTTAGTTATAAATATCTGCAATTTTTACCCATAGAGGTGAGGCAATAAAATTATTATTATTTACCTTCAATTTTTATTAATTTCAAAAAATAAATAAACATTATCCGATTATGAATATAAAAAAACTGTTGATTTTATTTGTCATAATAATGAATATAGATGGCTTATACTCACAAGCATTGTCTGATTCAATAAAAGCTGTTTGGATGAATGTTAATAATTCAGATTCTCTACGATTTGAAGCAATTGAAAATTATTATTTTGGAAATACCTATGCCAAGCCAGATTCTGTTATCCCAGTCACTAAATATCATTATCAACTAGCCAAAGAAAAAGGTTCTGTTAAACAGATGGCCTCTGCCCTTAATGAAAGATCCTATGCCTACTATATAAAGGGGGAATTAAATAGTTCTACAGAAATACTACAACAATCAATTAGTTTGTTTGAAATAATCAACGAACCAAAAAATATTGCGGTCATACAATCAAATCTTGGGAGTATATATATTGAACAAAAACAATACTTAAAGGCATTTAATTCTTTTAATGCCTCTTTAAAAATAGTGAGAGATCTAAAATTAAAAACATCTGAGGCTCGAATACTAGTTGAAATTGGAAAAATATACAGCCGTCTGGACGAGTTGGATTTAGCCATGGAGTATTTAGAAGAGTCACTTACTATTCGTGTGGCCAAAAAAATTAATAAAGACAATCAAATTGGAACTATATTTTTAAAAAAAGCAGAAATATATTTTAAAAAAAAACAATACAATCAGGCCATTGAGTATTCAAAGAAAGCAATCAAAAAATTTAAAAATACAAATAATAAGTTTGATTTATCTGAGTGTTATATGCTGCTAGCCAAATCAAATAACAAATTGCTAAAAAAAGAGCAGGCACTAGATTATACAAACACTTCCTTGGCGATTAATTATGAAATAGATAATAATTCAAAAATTATTGAGGCGCTAATATTAAAATCGTATTTACTACTAGATTCAAAACCTATAGTTGCAAAAAATCAGGCTGAAGAGATCCTAGGGCTCATTAATTTAGAGACCAGCAATGAAATAAAGGCTGACTTATACAAACTATTATATCTGTGTTATAAAAGCAATAATCAATCAGGCAAAGCATTATTTATGATTGAAAAGCACACTGTTTATAAAGACAGTTTTCAATTAGAAAAAAATAAAATTCTAATTGTAAAAGAAACTATTAAGAGTGAATATGAAAATAAATTACAAGAAAGCAAGGCCATTAATGAAAAAGAGAGTGCAATTGTTAGGCTTACCTATACCTATAGGATTTACTTTGTACTATCACTAACCATAATGCTTGTCATTCTATTTGTATACGTGCTAAGGGTGAAAAACCTTAAAACCAGAAAAGAGCTGGACTCCTTGTTATTAGAAATTAACACGCTAAAAAGAAAAGAAAAATTAAACCTATTGGTAGATTCTAGTAATTTTGAACTAAACCAAGTGAGAATTCAGAAAAGTATCAACAGGAAACTCAACAAAACAGATTGGGGTGTATTAAACGTTCTTTTAGATAATCCAGAAGTAAGCAACAAAGAAATATCTGAAAAAGTATTCTTAAGCATTGACGGTATTGGTTCTTCACTAAGAAGAATGTATGTGTTTTTTGCAATCAAAGAGACCAAATACAAAAAAGTATTACTTATTAAAAGAGCAATTGAAATTTCAAAGGATGCTTAAAAAAATGAGAGATGATTTTCACAAATAGCTGTGAATTTAAATATTTCACGTGTTGCCGTGAAGTAGTTAACACAAAATTGTTGCAATTTTACACTATAAATAACAAACTACTTATACTATGAAAAATATTTTAATTACACTTCTTGTTGTAACAGGGCTAACACAAACAACTCAAGCGCAAGTGGGTTGCGATGATATGAACTTAATTGTTAATGTGGGTTCTATTGAAGACTATGTTAACATATACCATCCAGGTCACTACTTAACTTGGCCAACAGAAGAAAATGTTATTACCTGGACCATTACAGACAATCAAGATAATATTATCGCCCAAGAAACTTTAACTGATGAAGCTTTTTTTGCATTTAATCACAACATTCCTACTTCAGAAACAATGAATGTTTCTGCAGTGCTCAGAAATGAAACCGCTGGAGTTGCTTGTATGATCGAAGACGTATTATATTGGGAAGAAACAGAGGTTATTCCAGAAATTTTTATTTATAGCTGGGCATTTCTTTATGGAAATGTTGGCACCTTAGGTGCCAATGATTTAATTGCACCCACTGTAAGCTTATATCCAAATCCATCCAATGATTTGATAAACATAAGTTTTGATAAGGATCAACTTCAAAAAATAGAATTGTATGACACAACTGGTAAGCTTTTGTTTAAAACAGATTTAAACACCAATACCTATGCTTTGAATATTACCAACTATCCATCAGGTGTTTATTTTGTAAGGGTTTTTAACCAAAATAATGTTTTCGTAAACAAACAGATTATTAAAAAATAATTTTTATTAATATAATGCACGTATAGCTTAGCTAAAAAAACAACTTTAAAAATTAATACCTGCTATTTAGCAATACATTAGTTATAGAATTACCAAAATATTTCCAAAAAAAAACTTATTTATTCTTCCTAAAAGATTTAAAAAACAAACTCTTAAGACTGAACCAGAAAGCAAAAATTCCTGGCAGCTTGGTTTTAGGAGATTTTCCTTTTCCAATACGCTGAATTTGAAGCTCGTACCAAGGCAATTCTACACCACCAAGTTGGTCTAAAAACTTGATACCAATTTTTGGGATCGGAGTTTCAAATCGTTGCACTGACCCGTCAAAAATTTGATTAGCCAAATTAGGATACAAGCAAAATGGTCTTGCCAGACCAACAACATCTAAACTGCCATCTTCCAAAGCTTTCTCCATTACCGAAACAGAACGAAACCCTCCCGTAAGTAGCAAAGGTGTTTTAATCAATTTTCGAGCTTTTTCAATATAATCTAGGAAATATGCTTCACGCGATATGGTACTTTTCTTTCGATCTCCCTGAATCATAGCTGGCCTCTCATAAGTTCCACCAGATATTTCAATTAAATCGATTCCCTCATTCCCAAGAAGTTGAATTACTTCCATAGATTCTTCTTCCGTAAATCCACCTCTCTGAAAATCTGCAGAATTAATTTTAATTCCTATCGGATAATCCGAGCCTACTTGACGTCGAATTTCACGATAAATCTCTAAAACAAAACGCGTCCTATTAAAAAGAGAACCGCCCCATTGATCAGATCGAATATTGCTATTAGGAGAAAGAAACTGACTTACTAAATATCCATGGGCCCCATGAATTTGACAGCCTGTAAATCCAGCTTCTTTCATGATTCTAGCAGTATTTCCAAAGCGTTTTATGATATCCCAAATTGCTTCTTCTGTCAATGCTGTTGGCATTTTAAACATCTTGGAGGCGCTACCCATATTTAGCGATATCGCAGATGGCGCTACTGTTTCTCTGTTAATTGCTGCAAAAGCCTGCCTACCTGGATGGTTTATTTGTGGCCAAAGATGTACACCAGTTCCTTTCACTGATTTAGCCCATTCTTTTAAGAGCTCAAAATCCTTATAATCTTCAACTACTACATTGTGCGCTTCACCAAGCGCCTTTGTGTCTACCATTATATTTCCTGTAATCAGTAATCCTGGATTTCCTTTTGCCCAAACCTGATATGCATTTATTAAACCCTTACTTGGAGCGTGGTGTCGTGTTCCAAAATTTTCACTCATTGCAGACTTTGCAATTCTGTTTTTTAAAACGGAGCCATTCGGTAACTTAAAAGAAGATGAGATGTTCTTCATTGATTTTTTTGTAAATATATTTAAAACATCAATCGAAAGGCAGAAAAAACCTTCCATTTTATTTTTTAATTTCTTGAACAACTTACTTAATTCTTTCGTAAAGTTTTTATTATCTGTAAACCTTCATTCCAGTAAGCTTAATTCTATCCTACTAAAATTGTACGATTTAATTCACTTGTCCTCCTCGGCATTATTTCCAAGAATAATTTTTTGATTAAATTTTCTAATATCGACAACTTTAAACGGAAAAACCCTCCACTTTGGGAGGGTAATATCATTTTTTTAAAAAAATAAATTATAAAAGCTACAGTATTAAAGCTTTGTAGATAATTCTGGTAGCATCATAAAGTCATAAGTAGGACGAGTCCATTCAACTAAACATTCATTGTATTTTTGAAAATCATCTTCCCAAGAACCTTCACCATACATTTCTTCATACATATCTACTACGATACCTTCCTTTCTCTGACCTTCTCTTTCATTTGGATCATTAAACGCTGTGAGTATCCGAACAGTATTGGTGTTTCCTCCAGAGCTCATAACAAAAATCGCTTCTTGTACGTCGGGACGAGCTTTTCTCAACACTTCGGAATGACGCTTTAAATAACGCCAAAAATCTTCATTATTACCGTTTTTAAGAACACGAGTAAAAGAGCGAAAATATTTAGTAGGTCGAGCCTCTTCAAAATTTATTGATAAACTTTTGATTCTTTGCCACACATACGGGCCTTTTCCAGATTGAATGTATTTTACAACATTTTTTTGCCAAAAATTTGACTCTTCTGTACTTAAAGATTTACTATACCAGTCATTTGTTCGGCGAGGCATGATACGCTCATAACGACCGTTTTCAGCTTCAGCCCCTGTCATTAATACTGCAGTATATGCAGCGTTTTCAGCAGTATTAAAAAGAGTTGTTTTCTCTGCAATAGCAGCTTCAAACTTTTGATTCATTCCTGCCTTTGGAGTGTATTCATAGGTAATCCAAAGTTCTGGCTCGTTATTATCCTGAGCATAAACAAAACCGAAAGTAAGTAAAGTCAATAAGTAAAAATAATTTTTCATTTTTAAATTTTAAAGTTAAATCCAAAAATAATAATTTTAATTGTAAATTAAAATTAATAATACCAGAGTTTACCAAAAAATTAATGTCAATAGAATTTTGCCAAACTATTGCTGGATCTATCAATTATTAAATGATTTGTAGTTTAAAGTAATATTAGTACAAATTAATACAATTATCTTGGTTTAGATGAACTAACTAATACATGCATATAGTTTTAGCACTCTTTTTTATAAATAAAATATTATTTCCTAAAAAGTTTGGCTAAAGCATAAGCCGCTATTAAAAAAAGCCCAACTATCACTAGTAAATTGCCTTGAAAAAAGCCTAAACCAGTATGTGTGACTTTCATTAAATATCCTATTGATCCAATAAAAATACCAGCATATTTAATTTTAGAAATCATAATAAAAAATTTAAGTTTAATTAAAAAATCATAATTCCTCAACCAAAAGAGATAGGCAAACATCAAAAGTTAAAAGTATGGTAGAATTATTTTCAAGTAAAATTTCGAAACTATTATCAAATTTTTCTATATGTAGTATTGATAAAACTGACCCAAGTTTAATTTTTTTCTTATTCAGAAAAAGCAATAAATCTTTAGAGCTATTTTCTAATCCACATAATCTCACTTTTTGTCCTGGTTTAATAGTAGACAAATTCAAATAATTTACTTTTAAAACTTTTCCGTTTTTATCTGGAATTGGAGAACCGTGAGGGTCTAAAGTAGGGAATCCTAAAATTTCATCCATTCTATCAAAAAATAAATTTGAATTAATGTGCTCAATTTCTTCTGCAATATCGTGTACTTCTTCCCATCCAAAACTCATTACTTGAGATAAAAACATTTCTGTTAATCTATGCTTTCTAACAATTAAAGCACCTAATCTTTTACCCTTAATAGTTAATTTAACTGGCTTATACTTTTCATAAAACAACCAACCTTTTTCTTGCATTTTCTTCGCCATATTATTAGCGGTTGGTTTACTTACATTCATCTTTTTTGATAATTCTGTAATAGAAACATCTATATTTTCCTGGCTAAGAAAATAAATTGCTTTAAGATAATTCTCTTTTGTTTGTGTTGGCATATTATAAATTAAAGTGTAAAGATAAATAAAAAATAAAAATATATTTGTTAGATTAATCTAACTTATTATATTTGCACCATAAAACAATATAAGAATCGATGAATTTAAAAATAACTTTAACCCTACTAGTTGCAATGGGCATATTTAGTCCTTTATTTGGACAAACGGGAACTATTAACGGAACTTTGAATGTCGATGATAATAAGCAAGAATTTGCAACCATATCTATATCTACAGATCCAATTAAAGTTTTTAGCACGAATTCAAAAGGATATTTTTACATCGATACGATTCCTTATGGAACTTACACAGTAACAGCGGAATTTGCAGGTTATACAAAAGTTACTAAAACTGTTATTTTAGATGAAAACAATCAAAAACTAGAGTTAAACTTTAATTTAAATGAAAATTTAAATTTACTTGACGAAATTGTATTGACTGGATCCAAAACCTATAAAAGACAAACAAATTCAGCTGTAATTGTTGGCGTTATTAATAGTGAAACTTTAAATAATATACAAGCCTGTAACCTATCTGAAGGATTAAAATTTCAACCAGGTTTAAGGGTTGAAACAGATTGTCAAACTTGCAACTATACGCAATTAAGAATGAACGGACTGGCAGGTGGATATTCACAAATCCTTATTAATGGCCGTCCTATTTTTAGTCCATTAACAGGTTTGTATGGTTTAGAACAATTGCCAACAAATATGATTGAAAGAATAGAAGTTGTAAGAGGTGGTGGTTCTTCATTATACGGTTCTAGTGCTATAGGTGGAACTGTAAATATTATTACCAAAGTTCCAAAAAAAAACTCGTATGAATTAAATTCTTTTTATCAAAATATAAACGGAAAAGCAGACGATATTGTTTTTAGTGGGAATGCCTCTTTGGTTTCTGAAAACAAGAATTCGGGAGTTGCCTTCTTTTTTAACCATAGAGATAGAGATTGGTATGATGAAAATGATGATAATTATTCTGAATTACCAAAACTTGAAAATACATCATTTGGAACAAACTTGTTCTTTTTACCCAAAGACAATCAAAAATTAGAAATTAGCATTAGCAATTTAAATGAATATAGGTATGGTGGAGAAATGGTTGAAAAACCGGCATATTTAACACAACAATCAGAAGAAAGAACAACCAATGTTTGGATGGGAAGTGCCGACTATCAAATGAATTTTAATGATGATAATTCTTCATTTATAACATATGCGGCCTGGCAAAACACAAAACGGAAACATTATACAGGGATATTCCCAGATCAAGAACCAGAAATCCAAGAACATCTTGAAAACCCTCCTTATGGAACTTCAAACGTCACTACTTTACAAGGAGGATTTCAACTTAATCATAAAGTATATGATTTTATAAAAGGAACAAATACCTTTATTTTAGGAACCGAATATGTGTATGATGATGTTTTTGATGAAATTTCTACATATAATTATTTGATAGACCAAACTACCAAAGATATTGGTGTGTTTTTACAAAGTGATTGGGAAGTATCGCCTTCTTTAACTTTTCTTTCTGGAGTAAGATTGGATAAACACAACTTGATTGATAATTTAGTTTTTAGCCCAAGGCTATCATTGCTTTACAAATATAAGGCCAATACACAATTTAGGCTTAGTTATGGAACAGGATTTAGAGCACCACAAGCATTCGACACAGATTTACATATTGCTTTTGCAGGTGGTGGTGTTTCACGTGTTTCATTATCACCAAATTTAATCCCAGAAAAGTCAAAAAGTTATAGTGCTTCTATAAATTATGATCAACCAACAGAACATTATATAGTAGGTTTTACATTAGAAGGGTTTTATACAAGATTAAATGATGCGTTTTTTCTTCAACCAATCGGACAAGATGAGTTTGGTGAATTATTTGAAAAACAAAACGGACAAGGAGCAACCGTGCAAGGAGTCACTTTAGAGTTAAGAGCCAATTTCGTTAAAAAAATACAATTTGAAACAGGTTTTACCATACAGTCGAGTGAATTTGATAATGCGGTTGAATATATAGAAGGAGTTGAAGGTATTAGAAAATTTACAAGAACACCCAATGATTATGGATATGCAACTTTATCTTTTAAGCCAAGTAAGAAATTTAATGCTAACCTAAATTACGTATATACAGGTAAAATGGTGATGCCACATTTTGCAGGTGCACCAAATCAATTGGTCGATGAAATGTATACTTCAGATGCGTTTTCAGAATTAAGCGCAAAGATTGGTTATACTATTGAAATTGAAAAAACACAATCAAAATTAGAATTTTATGGTGGTGTGAAAAATATTTTTAATTCCTATCAATCAAACTTTGATATTGGAAAAAACAGAGATAGTAATTTTGTTTTTGGCCCTTCACTTCCAAGAACTCTTTACGTTGGAATTAGAATGATGTCAAAATAATACTGAGCACAAAAATAAATATAGGTAATTAGGGGTTTTATGTTACAGTTAAGATTAATATTTTAACTCAATTAATAAATGTTAATATTATATTCATAAACACCTTTGCCCTAAAGTATAAATCAATAAGCTTACCTTTGTCCATGGTATAACTTTTAGCCACTATATAAATATGGAACAAGCGGAATTTTTACAACAACATGTATTTACAGATTTGAAAAATCTGAATGACGGATTTGACCAAGAGGATATTCAATATTTTTCTGAATCGGATTTCGAAACCATTCTAGGACGAGCGGAACATTTTGGGATTGGTATTTATGAAATCAAGCCTTCTTTGAATGGAGAAGCTTATAAGGTTTCAGGACACGTAGATCATAAAAAGAAAGCTACTGACCCAAGATGGTTCAAAAAAGCATTTTTAACCTTTAAAACAGTACAAGCTGGGCTTATTTATTCCGCTACTTACAAAGTTTCGAAAAAACTTTTAGCAAGAGAGTCTTTAGGTTTGTGAAAAGTGAAACTGTTGAAGGATTTTGAGCATTAAAATAGACAAACACATTAATAAAAAAAGCCTAGTAAATTAGTACCGGGCTTTTTTATTTTCAAATAGTTCATTTAACAACTTACTTAATTACTTAATTACTCACTTCTAATTTACGTTCCTTCCACATTAAAAGTCCACCATCCATATCATAAATTTTAGTAAAACCCATTTCTTTTAATCTTAATGCAGCCTGTTTGCTGCCCAAACCTTGATTACAATAAACATAAACAGGTTTGCTTTTATCTAAAGTTTTAACTTTTTCATTAAAATCATCATTGGTCACACAAATGTTTTGTGCTCCTTCTAAATGACTTTCTTTATACTCTTCTGGAGTTCTCACATCGATTAACTGAATAATATCTTCACTATAAACAGCATCGTAAACTTGTTGCGGTGATATCAATTCTATTTCACCCTTAGCAGTTACTTCTTTAGAATAGTCTTTACAGGATTGAAATGCAAATAATAAAACAAGAGTACTTAGTAATAGATTTTTTTTCATCATAAATAATTTAATAAAAGTGGCTAAAATTAAACAATGCTTAACAAGCCATTTACTTATGAACGTTCTTTTTATGTAATTGTTACAAAATTATTAATTAAATCGATTTAAAATATATTTTTAAGATACCCTATCGTTAGGATGGGTGGTTAAATACTCTTTAGGAAAAAGTAATTTTATATTTTCATAAGAACCTTGTAATGCTTTTTGAGATTTTTCAAAGTTTTTCCATTTTGCCTTTTTTATTCCTTCCTTAGCTTGCGGAACTAATTCTACTTTAGATTCTGTATACATTTCGTACCAATAAGTAATCTTTAATTTAAATTTACCATTGCGCTTAAATACATGATAGGTTTTTGCAATAAAACTTCTAATTTCTAGGTTCTGCACTCCTGTTTCTTCCTCCACTTCTCTTATTGCAGCTTTTTCAAAAGTTTCTCCTTTTTCTAATACACCCTTTGGAAGATCCCATTTAGAATTACGGTATATGAAAAGTATTTCTCTTTTGTCATTATATACTAGTCCACCAGCAGCTTGGACTACAGGTAATTTTTTTTTAAGAAATTTTTCTAGTTTCTCTTCATTTTTATGGTATAGGTTAATATAATGCAGGTCTCCTTTTATTATTTGTTTGATCAAATTTTTAAAATTCACGATTTTTAAGGGTATTGCAGTATACTGACTCCCAATATTTTTTTTAGTAGAGAGAATTATTGGTATGTCTTTAACAAAAACTTTATACATTTGCAATATGATTTTAAATAAAGAGACAGCTCAAAAAACTGCCGAATTACTTCTGCAAATTAATGCAATTAAATTACAACCACAAAATCCATTTAAATGGGCTTCTGGATGGAATTCTCCTATTTATTGTGACAACAGGATTACACTTTCATATCCAATTATTAGAAATTACATAAAAGAAAATTTAGCTAAACAGATTGAAGAAATTTACGGTAAACCCGATGTAATAGTTGGTGTAGCTACAGGTGCTATTGGTATTGGAGCATTGGTTGCTGACGCTTTAAATCTACCTTTTTGCTATGTAAGACCAGAAACAAAAAAACATGGCCGCCAAAATAAAATTGAAGGACATATAGAAAAAGGACAAAATGCCATTATCATTGAAGATCTTATAAGTACTGGTAAAAGCAGTTTATTAGCTGTAGAATCTTTAAAAGAAGCTAAGGTAAATATTAAAGGTATGCTTGCAATATTTACTTATGGATTTGCAATTGCTGAAGAAAACTTTAAGAATGCTAATGTCAATTTACATACACTGAGTAATTACAAGAACTTACTACTTCTAGCTGAAAAATCTAACTATATTACTTCCTCTGAAGCTGAAATTCTTTCAAAATGGAGAATTGATCCAGGAAATTGGGGTAAATAATTGGTGTTATTTTACTAATTTCAATAATTATAAAAATACAATATGAATTTAACAAGTAGAAAGGTAACCGTTCAAAAACCTGCAGAAGCACTTTTTGATTTTTTATGTGATGTGAAAAATTTTGAAAAGCTAATGCCTGATACTATTAGTAAATTTGAAATTATTAGAGATGACGCATTTGTTTTTGCTTTAAAAGGAATGCCAGAAATCGCATTAGAACTAAAAGAAGTAAACTCTCCTATTCAATTAACATTAGGTGCTATTAGTGATAAACTTCCATTTACACTAATAGGAAACATTGAGGCTATAAATGAACTATCTTCTTATGTGAGTTTACAATTCGAAGGAGATTTTAATCCTATGATGGCAATGATGATAAAAGGACCTATCACAAAATTTATAGAAACCTTATCAAGTAACTTAGAAGGCTTATAATTTTAAAACAACATTTTAATTTCCTTTAATTGATATGAAGTTGAAATTTCATTTTCATTTTCAATTACGATTTTCCCAATTTCATTAACTCCTTTTATTTTACCATTAAAACGATAACCACCTGGAAATTCAAATACAGAAATCATATTTTTTCTAAAAAGAGATGATTCATATTTTATTTTCAAATCAGCATGCTCGCCTTTTTCAAGTTTATTTAATTGAATTAAAATTTCTTCAATTACAAGTTGTAAAACTTCATTTAAATCAAATTTATTTCCAGTAGCTAAGAACATCGAAGTAGCCTGAGGTAGCGATTTAAATTTTTCTTCATTTACATTAATTCCAAGTCCAATAACACTAGAAACGACATTTCCTTGTTTTATCTGGTTTTCAATTAAAATTCCTGCCATTTTTTTAGAGCGTGACATTATGTCGTTAGGCCATTTTATAACAATATTTGGTATTTTACATTTTTTTAAAGCATTTTCTACACCTAATGAAACTGCATAAGTAATACTAGATATTTTATTACTAGGAAGGTCTTCAAATCTTTTAAACATACTAAACAAAAGACTTTGTTGCGGGACAGATTGCCAACTAGTCCCATGTTGTCCTCGCCCCTTTGTTTGTTTATTTGTTATAACAATAGTTGGGTCTTCAAGTTTCACCTCCTTACTTAAATTAATTAGGTAAGAATTTGTTGAATCAATGGCATTAAGTTTGATTATATTCATAGTAAATAAAAAATATGTTAATATAACGTTACAATAGTGTTTCAATAAACAAAAAAATAATAACTTTACACCCCAATATTTAGGGATAAATATATATATATATTGAAGAAAGAAAAAGGGACTGATCAACTTATAACACAAATTATAAAAGGGATTGAAGAAGTTAAAGGACAAGATATTGAAATCCTTGATTTGAGAGACATAGAAAATACTGTATGTGATTACTTTATAATCTGTAATGGTAATTCAAATACACAAGTAAATGCTATTGTAAATTCAGTACAAAAAACGGTAAGTAAAACTATACAAGAAAAACCTTGGCACGTAGAAGGTAGTAATAATGCTGAATGGGTATTATTGGACTACGTTCACGTAGTAGTACATGTATTCCAAAAACAAATTCGTGAGTTTTACAATATCGAAGGATTATGGGGCGATGCAAAATCAGTTATAATAGAAACAACCACTAAAAAAGAAGAAGCCTAATGGCAAACGAAAATAAAAAACCCGAATTAAAAAAACCGAAATTTAATAGTTACTGGATTTATGGAGCTATTATTATTGTGTTTATAGGATTGAATGTTTTTGGTGGCGGAAGCTGGTCTCAACCTCAAAAAACTACTCAAGGAGAATTTGAGACTCTTTTAAGAGATGGAGATGTTGAAAAAGTTGAAATTGTTAATCGTAAGATTGCAAAGGTATTTCTTACTCCAGAAGCGAAAGACAAAGAAAAACATACTAAAAATAAAAAAGGCTCTAATTTCCTGTCGGATGGAAAAGAAGCTTCTTATCAATTTGAATTTGGAGATTTACAAAATTTCGAAAATAGCCTGGATAAAATAAAATCTAAAGATAATTTACAAACGACTGTAGTATACGAAACCGATAATAATGTGATGAGTGAAATATTGATTTCACTACTTCCATTTGTTATTATTATTGGGATTTGGATATTTATTATGAAAAGAATGTCTGGCGGTGCTGGTGGCGGTGCTGGTGGTCAAATTTTTAATATTGGAAAATCTAAAGCAAAATTATTCGATCAAAATACGGACGTTAAAACAAGTTTTAAAGATGTTGCTGGTCTTGAAGGAGCCAAAGAAGAAGTACAAGAAATAGTTGATTTTCTTAAAAAACCAGAAAAATATACTGCTTTGGGAGGAAAAATACCTAAAGGAGCTTTATTAGTAGGACTTCCTGGTACTGGTAAAACTTTATTAGCTAAAGCAGTTGCAGGAGAAGCAAACGTACCTTTCTTTTCGTTGTCAGGCTCAGATTTTGTAGAAATGTTTGTTGGTGTTGGAGCGTCTAGAGTTCGTGATTTATTTAAACAAGCAAAAGAAAAATCTCCAGCTATTATTTTTATAGATGAAATCGATGCTATTGGTCGGGCTAGAGGAAAAAATAACATGTCCGGTTCTAATGACGAAAGAGAAAACACACTTAACCAGCTATTAACTGAAATGGATGGTTTTGGTTCAGATTCTAACGTAATTATTTTAGCTGCAACGAACAGAGCTGATGTGTTGGATAAAGCATTAATGCGTGCTGGACGATTTGATAGACAAATCTATATTGATTTGCCAGATGTTAGGGAGCGTAAAGAGATTTTTGAAGTTCACCTACGTCCATTAAAAGTTGATGAAAAATTAGATACTGATTTCTTATCAAAACAAACTCCCGGGTTTTCTGGAGCAGATATAGCAAATGTATGTAATGAAGCTGCACTAATTGCTGCTAGATTTGATAAAAAAACTGTTGAAAAACAAGATTTTTTAGATGCGGTAGATAGAATTGTAGGTGGTTTAGAAAAGAAAAATAAAATAATTACACCAAAAGAAAAAGAAGCTATTGCTTTTCATGAAGCTGGTCATGCAACTGTAAGTTGGATGCTAGAACATGCTGCCCCTTTGGTAAAAGTTACTATTGTTCCTAGAGGGAAATCTTTAGGCGCTGCTTGGTATTTGCCCGAAGAACGTCAATTGGTTAAACCAGATCAAATGTTGGACGAAATGTGTGCAACACTTGGAGGGCGTGCTGCAGAAAAGGTGATCTTTAACGAAATATCAACTGGAGCACTTAACGATCTTGAAAAAGTTACCAAACAAGCAAGAGCTATGGTAACCATTTACGGTTTAAATGAAAAGATTGGTAATTTAACTTATTATGATTCTTCAGGAGAAAACGAATATGGTTTTACAAAACCATATAGTGAAAAAACTGCTGAACTTATTGATGAAGAAATTTTAAAAATGATTGAAGAACAATACCAAAGAGCTATCGGTATTTTAATGAAGCATAAAGATAAATTAACTGAGCTAGCAACGGTATTATTGAACAAAGAAGTTATCTTTAAAGATAACCTTCAAAAAATATTTGGTGATCGCCCTTATTCTAAATCAGTTGATACCATTATAAAAGTTGATTCCAAAGATGCTGATGCTGAAATATCTGAAGCTGATAAAAGTGAGGCCATTATAAAGGAAAACAAAGAATAGTTTATTTTTTTTTACAAACTATGCTTATTAAATAAAGTTAAGAGAATAGCTATTAAACATAGGTTTTATATATTTGAAGCATAAGAAACTTTCAAAGCCACCAATAAATAGCAAATGAATCTGCTAAAAAAACTTTTCGGAAAAAAAGCAAAGTCAGCGATTTCCATAAATCAATCTGAAGAAAGCAGTTATTTTCCAAAAGATAATGCTCCAATAGATGAAAAATTCACTTATATTTTCAATAAAAATGGAGGTAAATTTCTTTATTGTTTATCTATGGACGAAGTATTAGAAGCATTTCATAATATACTTGAAGAAAATAAAATTGCTAAGGAAGATGTTTATTGTATTAATCAACAGTTAGGGTCTAAATTTAATTCAAATAAATTTAATTTTAAAAAGCAAAAGGAGAACTCTTTTTTCCTAACTACCTGTGAATCTTTAATTGCAAAAAATGGATCTATATTATTCTCTTCCAATCAAATAAAAGAAAAAAAACTAAGCGAATTGCCTTCAAAATTTATAGTTTTTGCAACTACAAGTCAGTTAACTGATACGATCAGTGAAGGGATGCGGAAAATTAAAAACCAAAGTAAAAACCTTATCCCAAGTAACATTACCACGATACAAGATTTTGAAACCAATAAAGAAAAGGATTTTATGAGTTATGGAAGTAGCACAAAAAACTTATATTTGCTGCTACTCGAAGACTTATAATTTATGAAAGAAGTTATTGTTCGGTTTTTATCGGGAGTACTTTATATTTCGATTATCTTATTTTCACTATTCATGTCCCGTGAATGGTATATCGGGCTGCTATTTATTCTTGCCGTTATTACTTTAAATGAATTTTTAAAGCTAGTAAGCTTAAAAGGTATTATTGCTTATATCATTCTTGCTATATCCTTTTATTTTCTAAGTTATAAGGAAATAAATAGTTCAATAATTTTAATTTTATTATCAGTAACTATTTTAGTGAATCTCTTTTTAATTAGAGATATATTGGTATTAAATAAAACATCCTTATTTAAATCAAAACGTTATTTCTGTATTATATTTTACATCATAAGTGGTTTTGTTTTTTTATCACTAATTCCTTTTACAAATAAGGTTTTTGAACCAAAAATAATATTAGGTATTTTTATACTTGTCTGGACCAATGACACTTTTGCTTATTTAGTAGGAAAAGGTGTTGGAAAAAGAAAACTAATGGAAAAAATATCCCCTAAGAAAACGATTGAAGGTTTTTTTGGCGGTATGGCCGGAGCTCTTTTAGCAAGTTTTATTTTTTTTAAGTTCACATCAATTTATAATCTAATATTTTGGTTATTTTTGGCATTATTAGTTTCTGTTTTAGGAACTATTGGGGATTTAATTCAGTCAAAATTTAAAAGATTAGCTGGAGTAAAAAATAGTGGAAACATCATGCCTGGACATGGTGGTGTTTATGATAGGCTTGACAGTATTGTATTTGCGAGTCCATTTATTTATTTGTTTATAATTATAATAAATTATGTTTCATAAAGAAGGGTTTAAAATTATTACTACAGTTTTTTTAATAAGTGCAATTTTAGCAGTCTCTGCTCACTTCTTAATTGACAATGAATACCTAGAAAAAGGAGTTTTAATAATTGTTTTGATAGTACTGTTTCTAATTCTTCAGTTTTTCAGAAACCCAAAAAGAGATTTTAAATTAAACACAAGCCAGGTTTTGTCAGCTGTTGATGGCAAAGTTGTAGTTATTGAAGAAGTTTTTGAAAAAGAATATTTTAAAGATAAAAGACTACAAATTTCTGTATTCATGTCACCCTTAAATGTACATGTAACAAGGTATCCGGTAAGTGGAAGTATTGTGTATAACAAATACCATCCTGGCAAATTTTTAGTAGCATGGCATCCAAAATCCTCAGAAAAGAACGAACGCACTACTGTAGTGGTTAAGTCTTTAGAATTTGGAGAAATAATGCATAGACAAATCGCTGGTGCTGTTGCCAAAAGAATTGTAAATTATGCAGAAGAAGGTCAGGATGCTTTCCAAACTTCTGATAGTGGTTTTATAAAATTTGGTTCACGTGTAGATATTTTTTTACCTTTAGGTACGAAAATCAATGTGAAGCTTAATCAAAAAGTAAAAGGAGGAATTACCATATTAGCAAACAATGACAACTGAAGAATTGGAAATAGTATTTAGAAAAGCTGTTAAAAGCGTTAACGATCATAAGGATCCTTTTCCAGCAGATTTATTATTGCGTTTGTATTCTTTTTATAAAATTGCTACTAACGATCAAGATACCCCAAGAAGTAAAACACCTTTAATTAATGCTTTTAAAACAAATGCACTATTTCAAACACAAGGTTTAACTCCTGATCAAGCCAAAGAACATTATATTGAGTGTGCAAAGCACTATTTTTTATATCGAAAATAATTAAATATGATGATACATCATATAGGAAAAAATAATTCTATTTTAAATAAATTTATCGCTGAGATTAGAGACGTTTCTATTCAAAAAGATTCACTGAGATTTAGAAGAAATATAGAACGTATAGGTGAAGTTCTAGGATATGAACTCAGTAAATTTGTTAGGTACAACAGCAAGAGTATTATTACTCCATTAGGAATTAAAAACATCCCTCTCCCAGCTAATAAAATAGTAATATGTTCTATTTTACGAGCTGGTTTACCCTTACATCAAGGCTTATTAAATTATTTTGATGACTCAGAAAATGCTTTTATTTCGGCATATCGACACCACCCAAATCAAGATAATAATTTTGAAATCAAAGTTGAATATTTTGCAGCTCCTTCATTAAAAGGTAAAACCCTATTATTAGCAGATCCCATGTTAGCGACTGGTCAGTCTTTAGTTGCAGTTTATGAAGCTATCAAAAAGCAAAGAGTCATTGATGATATTCATATTGTCGCTATCATTGCTAGCACTGAAGGAATCGATTTTATTAAATCTCATTTTCCTGAACACACACACCTTTGGATTGCTGCAATTGATGATGAACTAGACAGCAAGGGTTATATTGTCCCTGGATTAGGTGATGCAGGTGATTTGGCATTTGGATCAAAACTTTAACACCCTACCTATTAATGAATTATGCTCCTTTTTTAAATTACATTAAAAATTTCGTAGACTTAAATGAAAAAGAAATAACTTTTTTACGTTCATATACCAATTATAAAAAATATTTTAAAGGTCAATACATAGTTCAGCAAGGTGAAGTTTGTAACCACACCAACTTTATAATTTCTGGATGTACTGAAAATTTTTACATTGATCAAAAAGGTCAAGAACATATAGTAACATTTGCAATTGAAAATTGGTGGTCGTCAGATATTAGTAGCTTTATAACCCAAAAACCTTCGGACTTTAATGTTAAGTGTCTCGAGGACACAGAAGTCATTCAATTTACCTGTCAAAATCAAGATGAAATTTTTAAAAATATTCCGAAAATGGAAACACTTTTTAGAAAATTATTAGAAAAAGCGCTGGTCTCTTCACAAAAAAGAATTGTCAATAATTTTAGCCTATCTGCAAAAGATCAATATATATATTTTAAAAATCAATATCCAAACATAGAGCAAAGAGTTCCTCAATACATGGTAGCCTCTTATTTGGGGATCACAAAAGAATTTTTAAGTAAAATTAAAGCGCATTTAGTTAAGAATAAATCGTAAGCTAGTTATTTTGATTTGTTAATCTAGTTTATTTTTTAAAAAAATATTCTTTTTCATATTTGTAGTCTATAAAATATAAACCAAATTTAAAATTAAAACCAAATTTAAAAAATTATTAGCATTACTATTAATTGTTTTCGGCAGCTATTCTTTTACAACAGTATTGAATGAAAAAATAGACATCAATGTCGATAAAAGCAACTTGCATTGGAAAGGTTTCAAAGTAACTGGTTCTCATGAAGGAAATTTAAAATTTGAATCAGGAACATTGACTTTTACAGAAGATGGAAAGTTAGTTGATGGAACATTTATAATTGATATGAAATCTATGGAGTGTACAGATCTAGAAGGTGAATATAAAGCGAAGCTTGATGGACATCTAAAATCAAAAGATTTTTTTGGAACCAATGAACATCCAAGTGCTACCTTACAATTCAAAGAAATAACAGTAAGTGGCAAAAACTCTTACAGAATTAAAGGTGATTTGACTATCAAAGGAATTACGAATAGTATTGAATTTGATTTTTCAATTTATGGCAAAAAGGCAACTGCAGCTTTAAAAATTGATCGAACTAAATACGATATAAAATACGGATCAAGCTCATTTTTTGATGGCTTAAAAGACAAAGCTATTTATGATGATTTTGACATAAAAGTAGATTTAGAATTTTAATACAACACTATAATATGAAAAATACAGATAGACCAAAATGCGGTTGTGGTAATACCCAAGATAGTAACGGATATTGTGATGGTTCTCACCAAAACAAAAAAAAATAAGACTTGTATAAAAATGCAACGTAAATTTAAAAAAAGCCCTTAATATTATAAGGGCTTTTTTTATAATTTTAATCCTTCTAAACTTCTTTTTATAGTTTCAATTTTTGCTACAGCATCTGCTTCTTTTTGACGTTCGATTGCTACAACATTCCCTGGAGCATTATTAACAAAACGTTCATTACTCAATTTACCTTGAATACTTTTCAAAAACCCTTGAGTGTATTTTAATTCTTCTGAAAGTTTTACTATTTCATCTTCAATATTTATAGAACCCTTCATAGGGATAAAATATTCATTAGATTTAACTCTATAAGTTAAAGCACCATCTATTTTTTCAGAAATGTAATTTAATTTTTCAATATTACCCATTTTCTTGATTACAGAATCAAAAGATGTAGTAGCATTAATATTATTTATAACTGATAAATTTATCGTTTCTTTAAATGATATATTTTTCTCTTTTCTAATCGTTCTAATTCCTGAAATAACTTCGGAAGCAATTTCAAAATCTTTTAAAATAGCATCATCAACTGCTTCTATAGAGGGATATCTTGAAACAATTAAAGCTTCATCTATTGATCTATCTGATATTTGATGCCAAATTTCTTCAGTAAGAAATGGCATAAAAGGATGTAATATTTTTAAATTATTCTCAAAAGTAATAATAATAGCATCAAATGTTTTTCTATCAATTGGTTTTTGATAACCTGGTTTTACCATTTCTAATAACCAAGAACAGAAATCATCCCAGATTAACTTATAAATAGTCATTAATGAATCTGAAAGGCGGTATTTTGAAAAATGATCTTCCATTTCAGCAAAAGCACTTTGAAATTTAGAGTGATACCATTCTAACGCAATTTTACTAGACTCTGGCTGCTCAATACTATTACTTAGCTCCCATCCGCTAACTAATCGATAAGCATTGATTATTTTATTACTAAATGCTTTCCCTTGTGCCAACTTAGTTTCATCAAACAATAAATCGTTTCCAGCACCAGAACTTAATAGCATCATTCCAGCTCTTACTGCGTCTGCGCTATAATCCTCAATCAATTTTAAAGCATCAGGAGAATTCCCTAATTGTTTAGACATTTTTCGCCCTTGATCATCTCTTACAATACCTGTAAAATATACATTATTAAAAGGCTTTTTATTTCTAAATTCATAACCTGCAAATATCATACGTGCTACCCAAAAGAAAATAATATCTGGACCTGTAACTAAATCATTGGTCGGATAATAATAATTAATTTCTTTATTATCTGGGTTTCTAATTCCATCAAAAACAGCTATTGGCCATAACCACGAAGAAAACCAAGTATCAAGAGCATCTTGATCTTGTTTTAAATCTTCACTTTTCAATGTTGAATTTCCAGTTTTAGCTCTAGCAATTAACAATGCTGCTTCCATATTCTCTGCAACTACAAAATCTTCTTTAGCGTCACCATAATAATAGGCTGGAATTTGTTGTCCCCACCATAATTGACGTGAAACATTCCAATCTCTAATATTCTCCAACCAATGTCGGTAGGTGTTTTCTATTTTTTTTGGAAATAATTTAATTTCTTCTGTTTCCAGTACTGCTTTTAATGCAGGTTTCACCATCTCATCCATCTTCAAAAACCATTGATCTGAAAGTCTTGGTTCAATTACTGCTTTTGTTCTTTCTGAAGTACCTACTTTATTTAAGTGGGTTTCAACTTTTAAAACACAACCTAAAGATTTTAATTCTTCATATATTTCATCTCTTACAACAAAACGATCTTTCCCTTGATAATGCAATCCAAAACTATTTAAGCTAGCATCTTCATTAAAAATATCAATTACTTCAAGTTTATATTTATCACCTAAAGCTTTATCATTTATATCATGAGCTGGAGTTACTTTTAAGCAACCTGTACCAAACTCTACATCTACATAATCGTCTTCGATGATTGGAATAACACGATTACAAATAGGAACAATCGCTTTTTTTCCTTTTAAATGCGTAAATCTTTCATCCTTAGGATTGATACAAATAGCGGTATCTCCTAATATGGTTTCAGGACGTGTAGTCGCAATTGTGAGTGTATCGTTAGTATCTTCAATTTTATAATTTATATAGTATAATTTTCCTTTTTGTTCTACATATTCAACTTCTTCATCTGACAAGGTTGTTTTTGCTTCTGGATCCCAATTAACCATCCTAAATCCTCTATAAACTAAGCCCTTGTTATGAAGGTTCACGAAAGTTTTTATAACAGATTCACTCATGTCATCATCCAAAGTGAATTTTGTACGATCCCAATCACAAGAACAGCCTAATTTTTTTAATTGTTCTAAAATTACTCCACCATATTCATCAGTCCAATCCCAAGCATGCTTTAAAAATTCATCTCTAGATAAATCGTTTTTATCAATTCCCTGTTCTTTTAATTTCGCGACCACTTTTGCTTCTGTAGCTATAGATGCATGATCCGTCCCAGGTACCCAACAAGCATTTTTACCTTGTAAACGAGCACGACGAATTAATACATCTTGAATGGTATTATTAAGCATATGTCCCATATGTAAAATACCTGTCACATTTGGAGGTGGAATTACAATACTATAAGGCTCTCTTTCATCAACTTCTGAATGAAAATAGTTATTTTCCATCCAGTAGCTGTACCATTTATTTTCAATATTTTGAGCATTATATTTCACTTCTAAAGTCATTTTGGTCTGATATTTGAGTAGTAATTTGCAAAAGTAAGTATATCCTTATGATTATAAAAGTGAATGATATACTTTGCAAGATGTTTTAAAGTTAACTACTTTAGCATTAAATAAACACCTTGATATGAAAAAAATAGCAATTATAGTATTAATAGCTTTTGTAGGATTAATACAGCAAGTAAATGCACAAGCAAAAATTGAATTTAAAACAGACATTATTGACTATGGCGAAATAGCAAAAGGGAGTGATGGATTAAGAATTTTTGAATTTACAAATACAGGTAATGCGCCATTGATAGTTAGTAATGTAAAATCATCTTGTGGATGTACTGTTCCTTCAAAACCAGACGGACCTGTTGCTCCTGGAGAATCTAGTACTATCGAAGTGAAATATGACACTAAAAGAATTGGACCTATTAGAAAAACAGTAACTGTTTATTCTAATGCAGATCAACCAATAGTTTCTTTAAAAATTAAAGGAAAAGTACTTTCAACTGATGTGGATAATGGAAAAAGTGTTTTAGAAAAAACAAAATAAATTTAATATATTTAAGAGTAAAACGGGTGTTAACTAAAGTTAACGTCCGTTTTTTTTGTTTAAAAAACGGGCGTTAAAATGAATTTTTTTCTAAGAATTATATTGTTCCTTTTAATTTTTAAGGTAATTTTCTTACCAGCTTTAGAAGAAAACAAACCAATAATCTGATATAAATTATATTGATAAGCTTGTGACCCATTTACTGATAATATCTCATCACCTTCTTTTATGCCCGCTAAATAAGAAGGAGATTCTTTTCTGATTTCTGAAACAACATATTTTGGTTCAAGAGAAAAATCATAGGTAGAGGAAACGGTAATATTTGTTGCTCCATCAATCTCATTTGATCTATTTTTAAAAGAATCTCTTTTATTCTTTATCAATACGACACCATCATGCTTAATTGTTAATCCACTCATATTATAATAAAATGGATCCTTGAATTTATTATTCTTTTTTAAACTTATTTTTTTTAGTGGGTAATTCATTATAATAGTAAATCTATTTAACAATTCTCCTCCAATACTGCCATCTCTTTCTTTAAATAGTTTAATGTTTTCTATCGATTCTTTATTTGGGAATGCAACTTTTATATTGGTCATTTCAAAATTACCAATACTCATTTTAGGAATTTTGGATCGTTTACCAAAAATATCTCCACTCAAACCTTGACCAAGAAAATCATCAAACCATTTATTTTTAAGATTTATTTCAAGAATAGCGTCATCAAATAACCAAATGGCATCACTAGATCCGGAATCTATAAGTAAGGTAAAATTATCTGTATCATTGCCATCAATATTAGTAACAATTAAATATGGCTTTTTATTATGAAAAGTTAAATCAAAAACTTCACATTTTTTACATTCTTTTTCGACGTAGTTTCCTGGTGCATACAAAGATATTTTCCTTGTATTATAATTTGTTTTGACTACTAAATTTTTAAAAAAATCGTAACCTATAATTCCATGAATTGGTATTCCCATTCGTTTGGAAAGACTAAGTGATTTATCAAAAACAACAAAGATTGTATGGTTAATATCTGTAACCTTACCAATCTTTATTCTATTATGACTGCTTTTTAAAGCTGGAATACTACCTCCTTCTCCTAATCCTCTTAAACGAATAAGTTTTGAATCGTTAAGCGCTAAAGAATCAATCTCAGACAAACTAAACATTATGGTTGAGCTTACCCCGGTATCTAATAAAAAAGTAAGTTTTGTTCCGTTAACTTCAACAGGAATTACCACCAAATTATTAATTAATTTAAATGATATTTTATCTTTTTTTTTGTCTTCAGGAAAAAAAAACCCGCTTTGAGCAATTCCCTTAGTTGTTAAACATAAAAGAATACTTAACAGAATGATTTGGCGATTTATTTTAAAAGATGTTTTAATATTGTTAATATAAGTAATTTTATCAAAAGACTCTTTAATAGAACTAAAATTTAAGAATTATTTTGCAACTTTGCTTTTAAATACAAAACGATGCCATCAATATCTTCCAAAGGATTAAAAATGCCAGAATCACCAATTAGAAAATTGGTCCCATACGCTGAAAAAGCAGCTAAATCTGGCAAAGAAATATATTATTTGAATATTGGTCAGCCCGATATTAAGTCGCCAAAAGTTGCCTTGGATGCTGTAGCCAATCATCAACTTGAGACATTAGCTTATAGCCGTTCAGAGGGCTCAGAGGAATATCGTGAAAAAATTGCTGCATACTACAATCGAAATAATATACCAGTAACTGGCAACGATATTATTGTAACCACTGGAGGAAGTGAAGCATTATTATTTGCCATGGGAACCATTTGTGATCACGGTGATGAAATCATAATTCCTGAACCTTTTTATGCAAATTATAATGGATTTGCCACTGCATCTGGAGTAAATATTGTACCGGTAATTTCAAAAATTGAAGATAATTTTGCATTACCTCCTATTTCAGAATTTGAAAAATTAATTAGCCCAAAGACTAAAGCAATTATAATTTGTAACCCTGGTAACCCAACTGGTTATTTATATTCAAAAGAAGAAATAAAAAAACTGGCTTCTATCGTATTAAAACATAATTTATTTTTAGTCGCAGATGAAGTTTACCGTGAATTCACGTATGATGGAGAAGCTCATTATTCAATTTTACAAGAAGAAAGTCTTGTAAATAATGGAATTATTATAGACTCTGTATCTAAACGATATAGTATGTGTGGTGCTCGCATAGGATGTTTAGTTTCAAAAAATAAAGAAGTTATTTCAACTGTTTTAAAATTTGCTCAGGCAAGATTAAGCCCGCCCACTTTTGCACAAATTGCCAGTGAAGCAGCTCTAGAAACACCACAAAGTTATTTTGATGAGGTAATTTTAGAGTATAAAGATCGAAGAGATACATTGATTAATAAATTAAAAGAAATTCCTGGTGTAAAAGTTGGAGTTCCTAAGGGGGCATTTTATTGCATTGTAGAATTACCTGTTAAAAATAGCGACAATTTTTCACAATGGTTATTGGAAGAGTTTGATTATAATGGAAGAACAATAATGGTGGCACCTGCTGCAGGATTTTATTCTTCTAAAAATGCTGGATTAAATCAAATTAGAATTGCATATGTACTTAAAAAAGAAAGCTTAATAAATGCAGTGGAAATTTTAAAACAAGCCTTAAAAAAATACCGAGATTAATGCATATTGAAGAACATAAATCTTTAAAAACATACAACACTTTTGCAATTGATTGTAGGGCACGGTATTTTGTCTCTATTCAATCAATTAGTGACTTAAAAAAAGTATTAAAATCTAAAATTCATTCCGAAATATTTATTTTAGGAGGAGGTAGTAATCTGCTTTTAACTCAAGATATTGATGCTTTAGTTATTCACATAAATATTAAAGGAATTGAAATTATATCTGAAAATAAAAACACCGTATCTCTTAAAGTTATGGCGGGCGAAAACTGGCAAGAGTTTGTTGAATATTGTATCGACCATAATTATGGAGGTGTTGAGAATTTATCATTAATTCCAGGTAATGTTGGCACAGCACCTATTCAAAATATTGGAGCCTATGGAGTTGAATTGGAAGACATTTTTAATAGTTGTAATGCCATTTCTTTAAACAACCATACTGAAAAAAAATTCACTAGAGAAGCATGTAAATTTGGTTATCGAAGTTCTATATTTAAAAATGAAGAAAAAGGTGCGTTTATTATCACAAGTGTAATTTTTAATTTAACAAAGACCAATCATAATAAAAATATTGGGTATGGAGCTATTAAAGAGGAATTAAATAATCTTCAAATAGAAAATCCAACCTTAAAAGAAATATCTGAAGTAGTTATAAAAATTAGGAAGTCCAAATTACCAGATCCAAAAAAATTAGGAAATAGCGGAAGTTTTTTTAAAAATCCAATTATTAATGATCTTGAGTTTAAAAAATTTAACAAAAACTATCCAGAAGCTCCGTATTACAAAATATCAAATTCAGAATATAAAATTCCAGCTGGCTGGCTAATCGAACAATCCGGGTTTAAAGGAAAGCGAATTGGTAATGCTGGTGTGCATAAAAAACAAGCATTAGTATTAGTTAACTACGGAAATACAACTGGAAAAGAAATAGTTTCTCTCTCTAAAAAAATACAAGCCAAAGTGAAAGAAGAATTTGGAATCTTTATTAAACCTGAAGTTAATATTATCTAGTTGATAGTTAATACTAGTCATCTATCGCTAAACAAAGAAGATAATTTATCTTTTACAATTCTATAAAACATCATTAAAGAGAGCAAAAACTGCTAAATCAATATTAAAAAAGCAATAAAGATTGTATTTTTGTATTTCAATTATTTACTATGGGAATTTATGTAATAACTATTGTATTACTACTTCTTGCTTTTGCAGGAATCGCTATAAAGATATGGGCTCAAAAAGATGGTGAATTTGGTGGTACTTGCGCAAGTCAAAGTCCTTTTTTAAATAAAGAAGGTGAATCTTGTGGTTTTTGTGGAAAAACACCTGAACAATTTGAAAATTGTTCTGAAGAACCTCATAAATAGGCTTTTGTAACTATGGTGTTACTTTACCTGTTTGCACTTGTAGTAATTTTAATTGTTGCGATTTTTAGGAATAATTTTGATTATCTTTCAATTCACTACATTTATTTCAAATAGCTCATAAAAAACAGCTTAGTGGAAATATCAAAAAAAGACATTATAATTCAGATTCAAAAAGCAAAAGAAGGCTCACAAATTGCTTTTAATTTTTTGTTAGATCATTACTGGAATCATGTTTATGGTTTTCAATTAAAAAGAGTACAAAACGAATATGAAGCAGAAGATATAACAATTGAAAGTTTTTCCAAAGCATTTGATAAAATCCATACTTTTAAGGATGAGTTTGAGTTTAGCACTTGGTTAATTACTATTTCCAAAAATATTCAGATCGATAAAACAAGAAAAAAAAATGCTTCTATACTTGCTCAATTTTCTACCACCTCTGATGAACAAGTAAAAAGAATCCCAGACGACTCTCCAACACCTGAAGATAAGCTAATTACCAAACAAAATCTAGTAGAATTATTGCATTTTATCAAACAATTAAAGCCACATTATCAAGATGTTATCAATCTGCGCTATTTTCAAGAAATGAGTTATTTAGAAATTTCTAAAAAACTTAACGAACCTCTTAATAATGTAAAAGTAAGGTTACTAAGAGCGAGAAAATTATTAGCAGAAATCATTAAAGAAAATCATTCCAATTGATACCATAATATTTAACATAATCTAAATGTAATCTTCTTATCTTTGCTCTTAATTATGAGTATAGAAACTGCAGAAAAAAAACAATTTACACCGAAGCCAAAATGGCTTAGAGTAAAGCTTCCAACCGGTAAAAAATATACCGATTTAAGAGGACTCGTTGATAAATACAACCTAAATACTATTTGCACATCTGGTAGTTGCCCAAATATGGGCGAATGTTGGACTGAAGGCACTGCAACTTTTATGATTTTAGGGAATATCTGTACTCGTTCCTGTGGTTTTTGTGGTGTTAAAACTGGTAGACCAGAAACAATAGACTGGGATGAACCAGAAAAAGTAGCAAGATCTATAAAACTCATGAATATTAAACATGCGGTTATAACTTCAGTAGATCGAGATGACTTAAAGGATATGGGATCTATACTTTGGGCAGAGACTGTAAAGTCTATTAGGCGAATGAACCCAAACATAACATTGGAAACCTTAATTCCTGATTTTCAAGGAAACACTACCAACATCGATCGTATTATAGCGGTGCAACCAGAAGTTATTTCTCATAATATAGAAACGGTTAAACGTCTTTCCCGAGAAGTAAGAATTCAAGCAAAATACGAAAGAAGCTTAGAGGTTTTAAATTACCTAAAAAAACAAGGAGCAAAAAGAACTAAAAGTGGGATTATGCTTGGTCTTGGTGAAACTGAAGATGAAGTTATTCAAACAATAAAAGACTTAAGTAACGTAAATCTTGATATTATTACAATTGGACAATATTTACAACCGTCCAAAAAACATTTGTCTGTAAAAGAATTTATTACTCCTGAACAATTTAAAAAATACGAAACTATTGGATTAGAGTTAGGGTTTCGTCATGTAGAAAGTGGAGCTTTGGTACGTTCATCTTATAAAGCTCAAAAACACCTTACTTAATTTTATATTAATGGAGAAAACTATTCAAATAGGAATCAATGGTTTTGGAAGAATAGGAAGAACTCTTTTCAGGTTATTAATAAACCATCCAACAATAAAGGTCAAAGTCATTAATGATATTTCAGATGCACATACGCTATGCCATTTATTAAAATATGATAGCATTCATGGAGTTTTAAAAGAAGAAATAAAAGCTACAAACAATACTATTTCAATCGCTAATCAATCCATTCGTTTTTCTTCAGAAAAAAACATAAAAAAAATAGATTGGAGCAACTTAGATTTTGTTATTGAATGTTCTGGAAAACATAAAACTAGAAAGCAATTGCAACATCATATAAATAATGGCGCAAAAAAAGTTATTCTTTCCGTTCCACCTCAAGATGAATCTATAAAAATGGTTGTCGTTGGTGTAAATAATTCCATCATAAATTCTGAAGATATCATTATATCAAACGCTTCTTGTACAACCAATAATGCAGCTCCAATGCTTAAAATCATCAATGATTTATGTGGCATAGAACAAGCATATATTACTACAGTACATTCCTATACAACAGATCAAAGTTTACACGATCAACCTCATCGTGATTTAAGAAGAGCACGTGCGGCGAGTCAATCTATTGTTCCTACTACTACAGGCGCTGCAAAAGCTTTAACCAAAATTTTTCCGAAACTTAAAAATGTAATTGGAGGTTGTGGAATTAGAGTACCGGTTCCTAATGGATCCTTAACCGATATTACTATAAATGCAAAAAAAGAAGTTAGTATTACTGAAATAAATAATGCTTTTAAAAATGCCTCAGAAACACATTTTAAAAACATTCTTCAATATACCGAAGACCCAATAGTATCTGTAGACATAAAAGGAAATAATCATTCTTGTATTTTTGATGCTGGTATGACTTCGGCTATTGGCAAAATGATTAAAATTATAGGCTGGTATGATAATGAAGTAGGATACTCTTCGAGAATAATAGATTTAATTCATTCAGTACCTATGAAATAGGTATCTTTAACCTTTAAGAATGATTGTTTTTTTTAAAACCAAATAAAATTACTTTTTACACTTATTTGCTTCTTTATAATGCATCATTTTAATGCACAAGATCTAAAATAGTACACATTAACTCAAATTTACAAATATCAAATAACAGCTAACAATACTCTTTTAGCTCAATATTTTGGATTAAATACATATGTACACACAACCCTAAAATTAGTTAATTATTAGTGCTAAAATTTTCAATTTCGTTTATAATATATTCTTTAAAATACTTCTCTTGTTTATTTAAAATAGCTGTTTTTATAGGAAGATAATAAATAGCAAATTTATTTAATCTAGGCTCTAACCTCACAAAATCTTTTTCAGTAGTTAAAATAATCTCTTTTTCTTTAAAATTTTTAATTTCAGAATCAGAGAAATGATGATGGTCCGGAAATTTTTTATGTTCAAAATTAAACTGATTTTGTTTTAAAAATTCAACCAAAGGTTTTGAATTGGCTATTCCTGTAACTAAGGTAAAATTCTTATTCAAAAGATAATTTAAAGGTAATGTTTTAGATATACCACAAATGGAGTCATCATAAATAATTTTTGAAAAATAGATTTTTTGTGTAGGTTTTAAATTTAATAAATATTGAATTTCTTGAAGTTTAGCATGCGAATGCTTTTCAGGGCATTTAGTTACCATAACTAAATCTGCACGTTTAGCTCCTCTTTTAGATTCTCTTAAGTTTCCTGCTGGTAATACCATATCATGAACATACAAATCGTCAAAGGTGGTCAATAAAATATTTGTAGAAGCGCTAACTTTTCGGTGCTGAAAAGCATCATCTAATAAAATAACATCTGCTTTAATTCTTATTTTCTCAATTCCTTCTTGTCTATCTGCACATACTACAACCATTATTTCAGGGAATTTTCGTTTAAATTGCAATGGTTCATCCCCAACATCTTCAGCCGTACTATTAATTATAACTTCTCTAAATCCATTGGTCTTTCTTTTATATCCACGACTTAAAACTGCTACTTTATAATCTTCTTTTAGAAAACTAATCAGGTATTCAATCATTGGAGATTTTCCTGTTCCACCAGTAGAAAGATTGCCTACGCAAATTATAGGAATAGCATACGATTTACTTTTAAACCATCTTTTATCGTAACATAAATTACGGAAAGCTAAAATACTTCCGTATAATAAAGAAAAGGGCAAAAGGAGCTTCCGAAGTATATTCATATTACAAAAATACAACTTCCCATTAAAATGAGTTTCTCAAATTTTTATTTCAAAATAGGAATGCATTATATTTACCTTAAATTATATTTTACAAAACGAGCTTGTTAAAATTTTTCACATACAAGAAGATAACTAATAGCGAACAGTAGATTACCATAAAAAAACAATAAATATAGATACATGAAAATTAATGAAGTCATCTCCATACTTGAAGAATTATCACCATTATCTTACTCTGAAGGGTTTGACAATACAGGTTTACTTGTTGGAAACTATAATACTGAAGTTAAGGGAATACTAGTCACCTTAGACACTCTTGAGAGCATCGTTGATGAAGCCATCAAAAATAATTGCAATTTAATAGTAAGCTTCCATCCTATTATTTTTTCAGGATTAAAAAAGTTAACAGGTAAAAATTATGTTGAAAGAGTTGTTATTAAAGCAATTAAAAACAACATTGCTATTTTTTCAATGCATACTGCCTTAGATAATTCTTGGAATGGAGTAAATGCTATAATTTGTAAAAAATTAAAATTGACAAATCGAAACATATTGATTCCTAAAAGTGACACCATAAAAAAACTTACCACTTATGCCCCTTCAGATAGTGCAGATAAACTCCTTGAACAATTATTTAAAGCTGGAGCTGGTTCTATTGGAAATTACAGCAATTGTAGTTTTTCTACAGAAGGAAATGGAAGCTATATTGGAAATGAAAATTCAAATCCCGTTAAAGGTGTTAAAGGTGAATTACATTATGAAAAAGAAGTTCAGTTAAATATTACCATTCCAAAACATAAAGAAGCTTCCGTTTTAAAGGCACTTTTTAATTTTCATCCTTATGAAGAAGTTCCTTACGAAATTATAACTTTAGAAAATACAAATAAACATATTGGAATGGGAATGACAGGAGAATTAGAAAATCCAATGACAGAAATTGAATTTTTAAATTACCTTAAAAAAAATATGAATACCAATTGTGTTCGTCACTCTAAATTAATGAATAAATCCATCCATAAAGTTGCGGTTTTAGGGGGTAGCGGAAGCTATGCAATCGAAGCTGCAAAACGTTCAGGAGCAGATGCTTTTGTTACAGCAGATTGCAAATATCATGATTTTTTTACAGCAGAAAACAATATTCTTTTGGCAGATATTGGTCATTATGAGAGTGAGCAATACACAAAAGAGCTATTAGTTGCTTTCCTTAACAAAAAAATTACTACTTTTGCAATCGTTTTATCGCAAAAAAATACCAATCCAATTACCTATATTTAAAACATGGCAAAGAAAACCGAAATCACTGTAGAAGAGAAGTTAAGAGCTTTATTTGATTTACAACTTATCGATTCTAGAATTGATAAAATTCGCGACATTCGCGGTGAACTTCCATTAGAAGTTGAAGATCTTGAAGATGAATTAGCAGGAATGAATACTCGACTTGAAAAATTAAATGATGGGGTTGAGCTTGTAATAAATAATGTTTCAGATAAAAAAAATCAGATTGAAGAATCTAAAGACCTTATCAAGAAATACACAAAACAACAAGATAACGTTCGTAATAATCGTGAATACGATTCTTTAAGTAAAGAAGTTGAATTTCAAACTTTAGAAATTGAATTAAACGAAAAGCATATTAGAGAATTTAAAGCACAGATAGAACAAAAGAAATTAGTAGTTGAGGAGACTAATGAGCGTCTTAAAAAACGTCAAGATCATTTAACTCACAAACAAGGGGAGTTAGATGAAATTTTAGCTGAAACTGAAAAAGAAGAAAAAGCATTAATTAAAAAATCTGTTGATTTTGAGAAAAAAATCGAAGAGCGTTTAATTAAAGCTTACAAGAGAATTCGTGGCAATGTTAAAAATGGTTTGGCAATTGTTGCTATCGATCGTGGAGCATCTGGAGGATCATTCTTTACCATTCCACCACAAATACAAATGGAAATTGCAGGTCGTAAAAAAATTATTACAGACGAGCATAGTGGAAGAATATTAGTAGATATTGACTTGGCTAACGAAGAAGAGGCAAAAATGACAAAAATGTTTAGCAAGCTTTAATCTATTCTAAATATAATTTTAAAAAGCCTTCAAGAAATTGAAGGCTTTTTTTATTGTAAAAAGAAAGGTATTTTTGATTATTACAACCTACAAAAAAACTCTCATGAAAAAATCACTTACAATTTCTGTCTTAATTTTATTAGTTATTTTACCAGCATCCTGTCAAAATTCTAATAAAAACAACGCTCATTCTAAAAATCAAAAAACAGCAGAACCTGTTCAAGTAGAGCGTAAAGATGGTTTTAAAAGCGCCTATTTTGCAAGTGGTTGTTTTTGGTGTGTGGAAGCTATTTATGAAAGTGTAAAAGGAGTAGAAGAATCTATTTCTGGATATAGCGGAGGCCATACTGAAAATCCAACATATAAGAAAAGTAACACAGGTAAAACGGGTCATGCAGAAGCTGTAGAAATTATTTATAACGCTGAAATTATCAGTTTTAAACAATTGGTCACTATTTATTTTGGGTCACAAAACATTTCTCAATTAAATGGTCAAGGAAATGACAGAGGTTCTCAATATCGTTCTATTATTTTTTATCAAAATGAGGAAGAAAAGAAAATTATTAATGATCAAATAGAAGCTTTATATCAAGAAGACAAAAACAGAATTGTTGCTGCTGAAGTGATGCCTTTTCAGAAATTTTGGAAAGGTGAAGAATACCATCAAAATTATGAAAGATTACATCCAGATAATTCATATATTAAAAACGTATCTATCCCTAGATTAAAAAGGTTTCAAAAAAAGTTTCCAGAATTACTTAAAGAAAATTCAAAGCATTAATTAAATTTTTGTTGCTTTTAATTCAAATAATAAAGGATATAATTTATTTGAAAGCTCATACATTCCTTCATTATTTGTTTCTAATTCCGGAAATATATTATATGGTGAGGCGTCATATTCATTTAAACATTCAATAGTTAATCCAGCATCTATTAGCGAAGTGATAATTTCTCCTAAACTGTGATTCCATGTATATTCTTTACTTATCATATTTGATTTTTCATCTGTATAAGTCCCTTCATATTCTTCATATATTGCTTCTTTTTGATGGTAACCATACGCTAATTTTGGAGGATTAGTAGTATAATCAAACATCCAAACTATAGGATGAAATTCTACTATATAAAAAACACCTCCTACTTTTAACCTTTCATATATTATTTGAGCCCAAGGCTTTAAGTTAGGTAACCAAGCAATAGTACCATAACTTGTAAATACAATATCAAATTGACTTTTTATATATTTTGAAACATCTAAAACATTACAACAAACAAACTTGGAGTTTAAACCCAACTCCTCGTTTAGCTGTTTTGCTAACCTTATACCTTCATCCGATAGATCAATCCCAGTACAATCTGCTCCCATCCTAGCCCAGCTCAAAGTATCTTGGCCAAAATGACATTGTAAATGAAGTAACGACTTATTTGAAACATCTCCTAAAGCAGTTAGCTCGTATTTATTAAGAGAAGATTTGCCATTTTTAAATTCATCTACGTTATAAAAATCGCTTTTTGCATGAATAGCTACCTTTTTATTCCAAGTTTCGCGATTTATATTAAATGATTTTTTAATATTCATTACTATTGTTTTCTATTAAACTGAGATTTTATTTCCTCCAAATAAACAAATAATAATTCTTATTTTTGTTTAAATTCAAAATTACCAATTAAATGTACGAAAACAATTTAGCTTTTGTTATCCAAAAAGATCAAGAAGATCCATTAAAAAACTACCGAAAAGAGTTTTTAATTCCAACAAATGATGAGGGTATAGAATTGGTGTATCTTTGTGGAAACTCCTTAGGATTACAACCAAAAAAAACATCGAATTATTTACAACAAGAACTTAATGATTGGGCTAAATTTGGAGTTGAAGGACATACAGATGCTAAAAACCCATGGTTGCCTTATCATGAATTTTTAACTAATTCTATGGCAAAAATAGTGGGTGCCAAGCCAAGTGAAATCGTAATCATGAATAGCCTTACTACCAACCTTCATTTAATGATGGTTTCTTTTTATCAACCAACAAAAAACAAGTACAAAATAGTTATTGAAAGTGATGCTTTTCCATCCGATAAATATGCGATGGAAAGCCAGTTAAAATTTCATGGCTATGATTCAAATGATGGATTAATTTTATGGAAACCCCGTGAGGGCGAAAATTTATGTCGATTTGAGGATTTAGAAAAAATAATGGAAGACCAAGGTGATGAAATTGCATTATTAATGATTGGAAGTACTAACTATTATTCCGGTCAATTATATCCATTAAAAAAAATCACTGATTTAGGACATAAACACAATAGCTTAGTAGGTTTTGATTTAGCTCACGGTGTTGGAAACATCCAACCTAATTTACATGAAACTGGAGCAGATTTTGCAGTGTGGTGTACTTATAAATATTTAAATAGTGGTCCAGGGAGTTTAGGTGGTTGTTTTGTTCATGAACGTCATGCTAACAATACCGATTTAAATCGATTCGCAGGATGGTGGGGACACAATAAACAAACTCGTTTTAATATGCGCCATGAATTTGATGCGATACCTGGTGCTGAAGGATGGCAATTAAGCAATCCTGCCATACTATCAATGGCTGCAATTAGAGCTTCTTTAGATTTATTTGAAACTGCAGGTTTTAAGAATATCATCAAAAAATCTAAATCACTTACTAGTTTTTTAGAGTTTTTAATTAACGAATTAAATGACGACAGAATAAATATCATCACTCCTGAAAATCCAGAAGAAAGAGGCTGTCAATTATCAATTCAGGTGAAGAGTGCCAATAAAAATTTACATACGCAACTAACAAAGAATGGTGTGATAAGTGATTGGAGAGAACCCGATGTTATAAGAGTAGCGCCTGCACCACTTTATAATAGCTATCAAGATGTATTTGAATTTGTTCAACGATTAAAAAAAGTTTTAAATTAATAAAACTAGTAAATTAAATTTTTACACCCAAAGAAACCGAAGATTTACTAAAACCAATAATAAAATAAAAAAATAAGTAGATGATTAATAACGAGCAGCAATTGACCTTTAAAAAAACAATAAATATAGATCCATGAAAACTAAAAAAGAACAAGTTTTAATTATTGGAGCCGGATTATGTGGCAGTCTACTCGCATTACGTTTAGGCCAAAGAGGCTATGATGTAACCTTAGTAGAAAAACGCCCAGATTTAAGAATGGTAGGTCAAGATGCGGGACGCTCTATAAATTTATCTCTTTCTGATCGTGGAGTGAAAGCAATGAAAATGGTAGGCCTGCAAGATGAAATAGAAAAACTATGCATACCAATGATCGGTAGGATGATTCATGATATTAGCGGTCATAAATTTATGAGTCTTTATAGTGGCAAAGAAGATAAATATATCAATTCTATATCGCGTCCTGGATTAAATATGTTATTACTTGATACTGCAGAAAAATTACCAAATGTAAAATTGCATTTTAATAAAAGCTGTGAGTCTATAAATTTTAAAAACACGATGGCTGTTTTTGAAGATTATGATACTAAAGAAAAAATAACCTACAATGCTGATCTTATTTTTGGCACTGATGGAGCAGGTTCTGTAGTTAGAAACAATATGTTTGTGAATAAAGATCTTAGATTAAGTTTTTCGATTGATTGGTTGAGTCATAGTTATAAAGAGTTAACAATACCAGCAACAAAAAACGGCGACTTCAGATCAGAACAAAATGCGCTACATATTTGGCCTAGAGGGGAAAATATGCTGATATCATTACCCAATCTTGACGGTAGTTTTACGGTTACCCTATTTTTAGCTCATGAAACTGGAAAAGATAATTTTGAAAATTTAAATACTCCAGAAAAAGTTTCTAACTATTTTGAAAGAGAATATCCCGATGCAAAAGCATTAATGCCTAATTTAACAGAGGAATTTTTTGAAAACCCAACAGGTCGATTAGGTACTGTAAAATGTCATCCCTGGAATACTTATGGAAAAACACTACTTATTGGAGATTCTGCTCACGCAATTGTACCTTTTTATGGTCAAGGAATGAATGCTTCTTTTGAAGATGTTGTTGTTTTAGATAAATTTATTGAAAAGTATGAAGGAGATTGGGGAAAAACTTTTTCTGAATTTCAAAAAGAAAGAAAAGTAGATGCCGATGCCATTGCAGATCTTGCTATTGATAATTTTTATGAAATGAAAGAGCATACCGCAAACCCTTTATTTCAGAAAAAAAGAAAATTAGAAGTAGCTTTTGAAGATCATTATCCAGGTAAATACAATTCGAAATATTCCTTAGTAACTTTTAATGCAGACATTCCTTATTCTGAGGCTATGAAAAGAGGCAGAGCACAAGATAAAGCAATTTTAAAGTTATTAGATGGTGGCAAATTAACGGATTCTGTGAGTTTAGAAGAAAAACTTAGTTTGGTATTAAATGAGACAAAAAATATTTTACACGATGATGATACAGCAAAAAAAATATAATCCATGAAAAATAAAGAATTAGAAGAAAAAGTTACTCCAAGAGGAGCTTATCCACATGTTAAAAGAGCAGGTGATTTTATATGGGTATCAGGAACTAGTTCACGTAGACCCGACAACACCATAGCAGGTGTTGATATCATTGATGAAATGGGAACTAAACATTTAAATATTGAAGTCCAAACATGCGAAGTACTTAACAATATTAATAATAATCTAAAAAAAGTTGGAGCTTCATTAAAAGACATCGTAGATGTGTCTACTTTTTTGGTAAACATGAATGATTTTGCAGGCTATAATAAAGCCTATGCAAAATTTTTTGATAAAGAAACGGGACCAACAAGAACAACTGTAGCTGTTCATCAATTACCACATCCAGATTTAGTGATAGAAATTAAAGTGATGGCATATAAGCCTTTATAATATTTATGGAATGAAAAAAATACTAAACTATATTGACGGATCATATTGTGAACCATACACACAAGATTGGTTAGATAATTACAATCCTTCAAAAGGAGCGGTATATTCAAAAATCGCATCTTCTTCCTCAATAGATGTAGATAAGGCATATCAAGCTGCAAAAAAAGCGTTCCCGTCATGGTCCAACACAACTATCGATGCGCGCAGTGCTATCCTTTTAAAGATAGCGAATCTAATTGAAGATAATTTAGATATGCTTGCAGAAGCAGAATCATTGGACAATGGAAAACCATTGAGCTTAGCAAAAACTGTTGATATACCAAGAGCATCTAGTAATTTTAGATTTTTCGCACATGCCATTACACAATTTGCTAGTGAAGCACATGAAAGTGTTGGACTAGAAACCATGAACTTTACTTTAAGACAAGCTATTGGAGTTGTAGGATGCATATCCCCTTGGAATTTACCATTGTACTTATTTACTTGGAAAATTGCTCCGGCTATAGCCGCAGGGAATACTGTTGTTGCAAAACCAAGTGAAGTTACTCCTATGACGGCATTTTTATTAGGAAAAATATGTACTCAAGCTGGATTACCAAATGGAGTTTTAAATATCATTAATGGAACTGGCCCTTCTGTAGGTCAAGCAATTGTTGAACATCCCAACATTAAAGCAATTTCATTTACAGGTGGAACTAAAACTGGTGCATCAATTGCGAGAACTGCAGCACCTATGTTTAAAAAATTATCCTTAGAATTAGGTGGCAAAAATCCAAACATCATTTTTGCAGATTGTAATTATGAGAAAATGCTTTCAATTACTGTCAAATCATCTTTTGCAAATCAGGGACAAATCTGTTTATGTGGAAGTAGAATTTTTGTAGAAAAATCAATCTATTCAAAATTTAAAAATGATTTCGTTTCCAGAGTGAAAGAATTAAAAGTAGGTGACCCGTTTGCTTCTTCTACTCAAATTGGTGCTTTAGTATCAAAACCGCATCTTGATAAAGTAATGTCTTATATTGATTTAGCTAAAGAAGAAGGTGGAGAAGTTTTATATGGCGGTAATAAAGTGATAGTTAACGGATCTGAAAATGGATATTATCTTGAACCTACTATTATAGAGGTTACAAATAATAATTGTCGTGTAAATCAAGAAGAAATTTTTGGTCCCGTAGTAACTATGATGTCTTTTGATACTGAAGAAGATGTTTTAGAAATGGCAAATAATGTCAAGTATGGGCTTTCGGCTACTTTGTGGACTAGTAATTTAGATAGAACTATGAGAATGTCAAAACAAATAGAATCTGGAATTGTTTGGGTAAACACTTGGCTTAATAGAGATTTAAGAACTCCTTTTGGTGGAGTTAAAAATAGTGGTGTAGGTCGCGAAGGAGGCTTTGAAGCTTTAAAATTCTTTACAGAATCTAAAAATATTTGCATTAAATATGATAATTAATTATTGAAATAAATATATGAATCTTAATTTAAAAAACAAAAATGCATTAATCTGTGGAAGCACAGCTGGTATTGGAAAAGCTACTGCAATGGAATTAGCTAATCTTGGTGCAAACATAACGTTGATTGCTCGTAATGAGGAAAAGCTTAAGAAAGTAATCTCTGAATTACCAAATAATCAAGGTCAAAACCACAATTATATGGTAGCTGATTTTAATGATCCAAATTCATTAAAAGAAACGTTATCAAATAATATGTCTAGCAATTATCATATTCTTTTAAATAACACAGGTGGACCAAAAGGAGGACCCATACTTAGTGCCGATCTTTCAGAATTTACGGATACTTTTTCGCAACATTTACTTTGCAACCATTTATTAGTTCAAGCTGTTGTTTCTGGAATGAAAGAAAATGGCTATGGAAGAATTATTAATATAATCTCTACTTCAGTAAAGCAGCCCATTGAAGGATTAGGAGTTAGTAATACCATACGTGGAGCTGTTGCAAATTGGAGTAAAACTTTAGCTTCTGAACTCGGACCATTTGGAATTACAGTTAACAATGTGTTGCCAGGAGCTACAGCTACAGAACGTTTGGATCAAATTATGGTAAACGTCGGTAAAAAGATTGGAAAATCTCCTGAAGAAGCGAGTAGGGTCATGAGAAGTACTATTCCAGCTACTAGATTTGCCCAACCTGAAGAAATAGCATATGCAGTCGTATTTTTAGCTAGTGAAGCAGCAGGGTATATCAATGGTATTAATTTACCAGTTGATGGCGGCAGAACTAAATGCTTATAGAAAAATCATATAACAAACATTAAAAAATACCGGATCAAGTCCGGCAATTTATGGAACGAAAATTAAGAATCAACGGACACTCACACCTTCTTCCTTATCCAGAAGAAATTCCTCAGTTTATGAAAGATAATGGTATTTTTTGGGTTGATAAAGATCGTAATTTTATGCTTCAAAAAAATTGGAAACGACCTGTAACAGACTCTAGTTTCTTTTTAAATGAAAAGCTAGAATGGATGGAAAAATTTAAAATTGATCACGCAGTCGTTTTAAATCTATCTCAACTTTATGGAAATGGATTGCGACTAGAAGAAATGAAGCAAGCACTTCGATTTCAAAATGATTTTAATGCTAAAGTTCAACAAGATCATCCTTCAAAATTTACCTGCGGTTTTGTAGTACACCCTGGCTATGGAAGAGGTGCCTTGTGGGAAATAGAAAGATGTGTGGAGGAATTAGGTTTAAATTTACTTTGTCTACCAACCCATTATATGGACACCATAGGTACTTGGCGGTGTATTTTTGATAAAGAAAATGAACCTATTTTTGAATTGGCCAACAAATACAATCTTGCTTTAGAAATTCATCCTTATGATGGTGAAAAATTTATAAAATTAGAAAATACTGCTTGGCGTTTTCATTTGATATGGATGTTAGCTCAATGTGCTGATGCTTATCATTTTTTTACATTAAATGGATATGCTGATAAATTTCCAAATATGAGAACTTGTTTTGCTCATGGAGGTCAATTGGCTCAAATGAATTTAGGAAGACGTATTCAAGGATTTGATGGAAGACCTGATTTATTTGAGGGTAAAGTACATCCAAGGAAATCTGTTGCTCATAAAAATATATTTTTCGATACATTAGTCCACGATACAGGTTCTTTACAATTAATGGTAAAAAACCAAACTTCAAGGCAAATAATTATGGGCTTAGATGATCCTTATCCTTTGGGTGAAATGGAAAGTAAAAATCAATCCTCATATCCAGGAAAAATTTTAGATTTGGCACAAGAACAAAAAATATTAACCACAGAAGAATGTGATGCTATATGGGATCATAATGTACTGCAATGGTTATTTGGTGATAATAAAAAAAAGAAACAAGATTTAATCAATAAAATACTGAGTTAATTTGATGCATTTTATATCAGAAAAACTAGATAATTATGTGATTTCTCATTCTCAAGAAGAACCAGAATTATTACAAGAATTAAGTCGCGAAACTTGGCGAAAAGTTTTAGCACCTAGAATGTTAAGTGGTCATTTTCAAGGAAGGGTTTTAAGTATGATTTCCAAATTGATCAATCCGAAAAACATATTAGAAATAGGGACTTATACGGGATATTCTGCTTTGTGTTTAGCAGAGGGAATGCAATCAAAAGGAAAATTACACACCATTGACACCAATGAAGAATTGTATGATTTACAAAGAAAATATTTTAACAAGTCCAATTATGGCGATCAAATAATTCAACATGTTGGTAATGCTTTAGCTATAATACCCCATTTAGAAGAAGCTTTTGATCTAATTTTTATAGATGCTGACAAACAAAATTATCCCAATTATTTAGATATCTTACTACCAAAACTTAAAACTGGATCCGTTATATTAAGTGACAATGTATTATGGACAGGAAAAGTAATAGAACCATTAATTAAAGGAGATAAAGATACCGAAGCACTTTTAAAATATAATAAAATGGTAAATAAACACCCTCAACTAGAAACAGTGTTATTACCTATTCGTGACGGCTTAACGATAACAAGAGTAAAATAATTAAAACTTTCTCTTTATAGATCCAGTAATATCATCTATTGTATCCTTCACGTTTTTTATTTCAGGGGATATATCTTTGGTGAAATTATGCTTAAAATCATCTTTTAATTTTTCAGGAGATTCTAAATCAATTCCCTCTTTTTTTGCACTTTTATTAATTTCACTTTTAATATCGTTAGTTGCATCTTTGATTTGGCGCATACCTTTTCCCAAACCTCTAGCAATTTCTGGAACTTTATCTGCACCAAAAACCATTAACACAATAAAAACGATAAAAAATATCTCTGCTCCACTAATAAATAAAGGAAATGTAATCATATCACAAATATAAGTGTTTTGAAACTAAGCAAAGCAATCAAAAAAGGTTCAGCTATTGTATTATTATAAAAGTTCTATATTTGTAAGTGACCTAAATTTAAAAATTAATGAAATTTTTGAAATTAAATAAAAAAAGAAAACTAATAATAGTCTATATAATTGCAACAAAGTTATTATTTGTTGCAATACAATTTCTCCCTGTAAATAAACCTAAAATAATAGTTACTAATCCTAATGATTTAATTGCATCTACTAACATACCTAAAAATGTAGCTTTACAAATAAAAACCTCTTGTTATGACTGTCACTCTAATGAAACAAAATTACCTTGGTATTCATCTATTGCTCCAACAAATTGGTTTATTTATAGACATATCAATAAAGGTAGAGAAGAATTGAATTTTTCTAATTGGAATGCCCTAAGTAAAGAAGAAAAAGAAGAAAAATTAGATGATATTTCAACTGTTGTATCTGGTGATGAGATGCCTTTAAAAAAATATAGTATTGTACATCCTAAATCAAAGTTATCTAAAAAAGAAAAAGAAGATATAATCAATTGGACTTATAAATTATTAGGTTCTCTCTATAAATAATAAATCAAATATAAGAGATAAAATTTTTTCAATTAAAAGCCACTAATAAAGTTTTAATTAGTGGCTTTTTTTAATATCAATTTAACTCAACTAAATTTAATGCTATCCTTTTATTTTATTTTCTTTAAAAGAATCAAATGCACCTAATTTTTTACGTTTAGGCCAGGTATTATTTGAAGTATCTACATCTGCTGTTTCTTCATCTGGATCTACTACAATTTTAGTAATCTCTTTATCGGAAGCAATTACTTTCCCTACAGACTGATCACTTGTTTTCCATATTTGTACAGGGTAGGTAACTCTTTCAGTAGTTCCATCACTATAGGTGTATTCAGCAATGATTGGCATCGGTAATCTTCCTGGTTTCTCAAAAGTTACTTCATAGAAAAATTTGGGCTTTTTTAGTTTTGCTATTTCTTCGGGGCTTAAATTATCCATGATGTATTCTTGCAATGAAGAAACATCGTCTAAACTAGAACTACGCATGCTCTCTTCAAAATTATCACTACCTTCTTCTACTAAATATACCAATGGAGGAAGATCACTTTCTTTCATTCCCCTAGCGGTCATCATTTCTTCAACTTCTTTAGTCATTTTTGAAGTAACAAAGTATTTCTTGACCTCTCCTACTCCAATATCCACCACATTAGTGGTATAAAACCATCCTCTCCAAAACCAATCTAAATCCATTGCCGAAGCGTCTTCCATGGTACGGAAAAAATCTTCAGGTGATGGATGTTTAAACATCCATCTTTGAGCATATGTTTTAAATGAATAATCAAATAATTCTCTGCCCATTACGGTTTCTCTTAATATATTTAATCCCGTTCCGGGTTTAGAATAACCATTCGCGCCAAAATTATAAGTATTTAATCCTTTTGTCATAATTGGAGCAATCGAATTTTGATCTCCGGACATATAACTTACAATATTTTTTGCAGGCCCTCTTCTTGATGGATATTTTTTATTAGGAGCTATTGCATCAGGGTATTTTTCGCCAAAATCTTGTTCTGCTATATATTGCACAAAAGTATTAATTCCTTCATCCATCCATGTCCACTGACGCTCATCACTATTTATAATCATTGGAAAATAATTATGTCCTACTTCATGAATTATAACTCCAAACATACCATATTTTACACGTTCGCTATAGGTTCCGTCTTTTTCTGGACGGCCATAATTCCAACATATCATTGGATATTCCATTCCTTGATTTTTAGCGTGTACTGAAATTGCTTTAGGATAGGGGTAATCAAATGTCATTCTTGAATATGTTTCTAAAGTACTAGCAACTAATTTAGTTGACCAATCTTCCCATAAAGGATTTCCCTCTTTAGGATACATTGAAACTGCCATCACTTCTCTTTCTCCAACTTTAACTGCCATCATATCCCATATAAATCTTCTTGAACTTGCAAATGCATAGTCCCGAACATTTTTTGCTTTGAATTTCCAAGTTTTTTTATTCGCATCAAAACTTGTTGAAGCTTCATCTGCTTCATCTTGAGTTACAATTATTACTGGCTCATCATACGACTTTTTAGCCTTATCATAACGGGTCATCATTTCTTTACTAAAAACTTCTTTTCTGTTTTGAAGTACTCCAGTTCCATCTAAAATATGATCTGCAGGTACTGTGATATTTACTTCATAATCTCCAAATACTAAAGCAAATTCATCTCTTCCCCAAAACTGACTATTTTGCCAACCTTCAACATCACTATATACTGCCATTCTTGGAAAAAACTGAGCAATTACATACGCACGATTTCCATCTTCAAATTCTTCATAACCACTACGACCACGACCGTTTACATGATTATTAATGTTATACCACCAACGAATAGAGAAAACAAATTTATCTCCGTTATTCATACTTTTTGGTAATTCAATCCGCATCATAGTGCGATTTATTATATAGTCTAAATCATTTCCATTGTTATCCTTAATAGATTGTATGTTAAATCCACCATCAAATCCTTCTCCCATGTATTGATTTACAAAGTTTCCAGCCATATCTGCTGGAGCTGCACCACTAGATACAATTAAAGGGCTTTTAGAGTCCTTAGCACGCATATTTTGATCTAACTGAACCCAAATATAGTCCAAAACATCTGGAGAGTTATTGGTATAAGTAATCGTTTCATAACCCGTAAGTTTTTTGTTTTTATCATCAAGTTCTATATCCATAACATAATCTGCTTGTTGCTGATAATAAGCTGGCCCTGGGGCTCCACTTGCAGACCTGTATTGGTTAGGAGTTGAAAACTCTTCATATAATTGTTTAAAAGGGTTGTTATTGTAGTGTCCTGGGACACGTTCTTCCTTTTGATCTTCTTCTTGTGAATAACTAAATCCAGTTGCTAGCAATAAAACAAATAAAGTTAAAGTTTTAAATGATTGCATATTTAAATAATTATTTTTTTTATGAAGGCATAAATATAGTTTTCTTAGAGATATTTTGAGGCTTGTTTAATTAAATTTTAACAGTCCATAGGGATGGTTTTTATCTAAAATCATGTTTCTGTTAGCATCTGGTGTGATCATATGAATAATATTTTGTTGTTCTGGAAACATATCAAAAAGAATTTTATTTTTAATTTCAATAGAGGTAAGTTCTGAAATATTTTTAATTTCAAAATACATATTTACGATATCAATATCGTATTCTTTTCCTATATAAATAAGTTCAACAGGCTTATTATTTACATTAATTTTAAGTTTTTGATTAACGTATTTTTTTAAATAATTAATATCAGTTTTTGTTTCTTTTTTTGGATTTAAAACTATTAAATGACTGTACCTTTCTTGAAGCACTTTTTCTAGATCTTCAACAAATATTTTTGAAATAATTTGAATTGTTTGCATTTCTGGCACATATTCTACATTCGTTGTACTCACATAAAACTTATGAGATATAGAGCTTATTAATATTGGAAATAAAATCAGTACAAGAGTAGTTTTAAAAAATTTCATATTCATAAGACTGTTTATATAAAAAATAGTTACACTATTATTTTTTTATTATTTTTATTCTTGGAACATATATCTTAGATTTTTCATTAAATATTTGTAGAACTCCTGCAAAATTTTGTCTATTGTAATCTGAATTCAATGTGGTGGTTTCGATACAAAATAACAGAAAATCATATAATTTATTATTTGGAATACGGTAAGCATCCTCAAAAAACTTAAACCCATAATAATCTATAATTTCTACAACTGTTAAATTTTCCTTAGTCCACTTTCGTTGAATTTTTAATTTTTTATAGTAACCCCCAATATGTTTGTATAATGCCTCTATATTAACACTTAAAGGAAATGCCGCAGCTGCTAGAGGTACTATTTTTTCTTCGGGTTCTCCTTTAAAACCAGGTATTCCTACATCATCAAAATTAAACGTTTCTTCTACTTTTATATTTTTTAAATCTGTAGAAAGATCCCCTGTTAGTGTATTTCCGATAAACACCTCATCTAATTCATTAACTAGTTCGTTTAAGTTAATATTGATTATTTTTTTATGGTAAATATCTTCTGTAATTATCAATTCTTTAATCTGATATTTTACAGAAGAAAATATAATGGTATCTAGAACTTGTATTCTAATAACGAATTCTCCAAATTCATTAGTAACGGTATTATATCTAGATGTTTTATTTAATATATGGATTCCTTCAACATCAAAATCATTTATGACCTTACCGTGTAAATTTATTTGTTGACTAATTGCTATATTAAATACCAAAAGGAATAATAAAGAAAGTAGTTGTTTGCTCATTATTCAAAGTTAAAAAATCATTTCTTATAAAACTCTTAAAGATTATGCAATCGTTTGTTAAATTTACGTTTTAATTCTTATTTATGAAAAATTTAATTGTGGCAAGTACATCAACTATTCATGGAGGAACTTATTTATCTTATTTGTTCCCTGAAATAGCTCAACTCTTTTCTGAAACAGAAGAGGTTCTATTTATACCTTATGCAAGACCCAGTGGAATTTCACATAACAAATACACAGAAATTGCTCAAGAGGCCTTTTCAAAAATTGGAAAAAAAGTTATTGGTATCCATTCCTTAGAAAATCCTGTGGAGGCAGTTAATAACGCAAAAGGTATTTTTATTGGTGGGGGAAATACTTTTGTATTGGTTTCAGAACTATATAGAAAAAACACGCTAGAGGTATTAAGAAAAGTTATATTTGACGGACTTCCTTATCTTGGAACAAGTGCTGGTAGTAATATTTGTGGAATAACAATGAATACGACCAACGATATGCCGATAATATATCCACCATCATTTAAAACGCTAGGTATTATTCCTTTTAATATAAATCCGCATTATCTTGATCCAGATCCTTCCAGTAAACATATGGGTGAAACTAGAGAAACAAGAATTAATGAATTTCATACACAAAGTACCATTCCAGTAATTGGTATAAGAGAAGGTAGTTGGTTACAAGTGAAAAATGACACTATTCTTTTAAAAGGAACTCATTCTGCTCGAATTTTTGAACAAAACAAAAAACCTTATGAAATTGAAACAGAAACTATTTTAAAATTTTACTAATTTATTTAATAACAATCATTTTTAAAGTGCTAGAGTTTAAAACAATATGAATAGAAACCACTTTTTGAAAACTACTTTTTTAAGTGGATTAGCGCTTACATATATCCCCTTAAGTTCGTTCCATTTAATTCAGGAAAAGTATAGTAAAAATCAATTAATAGGAAAAGGAAACTCAGCTATAATAGGTGACACTTATACTTCAAAAATGCATAAAGAAGCTAAGGTTGCTTTTGAAAAAATGAAAGTTGCTGCCTTAAAAGATGAAATTAATATTGAAGTTGTTTCTGCTTATCGAAGCTTTCAAAAACAAAAAAGTATTTTCGAAAATAAATATAAAAGATTTACTCAGGAAGGACTTACACCTATTGAATCTGTTGAAAAAATTATTGAATATTCCACAATTCCTGGAACTTCCAGACATCATTGGGGTACTGATATTGATATTATTGATGCCAATTATCCAAAACCAAAAAGTGTTTTGAAAGAAGGAAACTTTTATGGCAATGGTCCTTATTGTAATCTAAAAGTATGGATGGATCGGCACTCCGAATTTTATGGTTTTTATGAAGTATACACCAAAAATCCAAAACGAAAAGGTTTTAAATATGAGCCTTGGCATTTTAGTTATGCACCATTATCAATACCAATGCTAAAAGAGTATAAAAAATTAGACATAAAAAGTATTCTTAAAGAAGAAGAAATATTGGGGCATGAATGTTTTACAGAAGAATTTATAGTTAAATATAAAACTGAAAACATTTTAGATATCAACCCACAATTATTTTAAGTATTGTTCTCATATAAAGAAGAATCAAAAAAGATGCACAGGTTACAAATATAGAATAGAAGAAATAAAGGAATCCAATATTAAATATCAAAGCCAAGAAAATAAATTTCTATTTTATAAACGATATCTCCACATTTTTTGTTTCTATCTTTGTTTTTTAATTAAGTTATGAATAAAAAAGTACTTTTACTTATACTAGATGGTTGGGGTATTACTAAAGACCATAAAACTTCTGCTATAGCTCAAGCAAAAACGCCCTATATAGATTCACTTTATAAAAAATATTCCCATGCCCAAATTCGAACTGATGGCTTAAATGTTGGCCTGCCTGAAGGTCAAATGGGAAATAGTGAAGTTGGACATATGAATTTAGGTGCAGGTCGAATTGTATATCAAGATTTGGTGAAAGTTAATTTAGCCATTAAAAATAATACACTCCAAAAAGAACCAATATTACAACAAGCATTTAATTATGCTAAAAAATATGATAAAAAAGTTCATTTTCTAGGCTTATTATCTAATGGGGGGGTTCATTCACATATAGAACATTTAAAAGGTTTAGTAAGTGCCGCAAACGAAGAAGGACTTGATAAAGTATTTATTCATGCATTTACAGATGGACGTGATGTTGATCCGTATTCTGGTGCTGGATTTGTAAATGAATTACAGGATCACCTGGATAAAACCACTGGTAAAATTGCTTCTGTAATTGGAAGATATTACGCAATGGACCGAGATAAACGCTGGGAAAGAGTTAAAATAGCTTATGATTTATTACTTTCTGGTATTGGAGAAAAATCTACTAATGCAGCTGAAAGCATTCAAAAAAACTATAATCGAGGAATTACAGATGAATTTATCAATCCAATTATTATAACTGAAAAAAATCAACCCATAGGTATTATTGAAAAGGATGATGTTGTAATTTTCTTTAATTTCAGAACGGATAGAGGAAGGGAATTAACAGAAGTGTTAACACAAAAACCTTTTAAGGATTTTGATTTGGACCCTATCCCGCTTTACTTTGTAACACTTACCAATTACGATCATACCTTTAGTAACATCAAGGTGATTTATAACAAAGATGATCTAAAGGATACACTTGGTGAAGTATTGGAAAAAAACAATAAAAAACAAATTCGAATCGCTGAAACTGAAAAATATCCTCATGTAACTTTTTTCTTTTCTGGTGGAAGAGAATTGCCATTTAAAGGTGAAAGTCGAATTCTTTGTCCTTCGCCTAAAGTAGCTACTTATGACCTTCAACCAGAAATGAGTGCTTATGAAATTCGAGATAAAATTATACCTGAAATTAATTCACAATCTGCAGATTTTATTTGTTTAAATTTTGCGAATACAGATATGGTGGGTCATACCGGAATCATGGAAGCAGCAATAAAGGCCTGTGAAACTATTGATTCTTGTACTAAAAGTGTTGTTGAAGCAGCTTTAAAAAATGGATATACTACCATTTTATTAGCAGATCATGGAAACTGTGAAATGATGATGAATCCAGATGGCTCTCCAAATACGGCCCATACCACCAACCCTGTTCCAGTAATACTAATTGACGAAAACAACGGTTCAATAAATAATGGTGTTTTAGGTGATATTGCTCCTACTATTCTTGATTTAATGGGAATAGAAAAACCAAAAACAATGACACAACATTCAATTTTAATAAAATAATTATAAAAAATTTAAGCTATTTACTTTTTGTATTTATGATCATTTCATGCAAACAATCTTCTGAAAAAAAAACAGATATCAAAGAAATTTCAGATCATCTTGAAATTAAAACAGAACTTAATTTAATGGTTCCAGATACTATTGATGAAAATATGATGCTAATTGGAGTGATCAATGAAGAAGGACTACAGAATGAAGAATTTATAGATTGGTATCAAGAAAATTATAACGATCATATCCTAGATACCGTTACGATTAAACTGATAAAGCCAAAGCTAAATGAGCTTAGTATTATAGTTTTTATGGGAACTTGGTGTAGCGACAGTCAAAGAGAAGTTGCTGCTCTTTACAAAGTATTAAAAAAAGCTGAATTTGACATGAATCAATTAGAAGTTATAGCGCTTTCTCAAGAAAAGGAGACGCCTAACCACTTAGAAAAAGGATTTAATATAGAATATGTACCTACCATCATTTTTTATAAGAACGACAAAGAAATGGGTCGATATGTAGAATTTGCACAAGATACTTTAGAGAAAGATATATTGGCCATTTTAAATCAAACTGGTTATAAACATTCTTATGAATAGGAAAAATCATATTTCATTTAGTACTTTTAATCTATATTTTTTACATAAATAGTAAAAGTCTGTTTGCTATCTATGCAAGGTTTAATAAATCATGAGATGTCTTACTCTAAAAAATAGTTGTTATAGAATATTATTGTCTATAATTCTTATATTTACTCAAAATCAACTGGAATTATAAACATATCTAATCAAAAAGGTATTCAATTAAATAAAGTCGCTATTTATTCTATTGATGGTAGACTACTTAAAGAAATAAAGGATATAATAACAAACTCAATAAATATTGAGGATTTAGTAAATGGGGCATATGTTCTTAAGATTTATTTTGAAGAGTCAAAAACCTTTTTAACTAAGATAGTATTAAAGAAATAAATACTACTCAGAGGTAGTGAAATAAAATGGAGGTGATTAACTATCTATTAGACTTTGATGTTTTATAAGAAATTAAGACTTTAATGATATTAATTTTCTTCGTAATATTACACTATAATTCAAAAATAATTTCTGAAACACTAACCATAGCAGTCGGTTTTGACAATTGTAATATCGGGGGAGTGTGAGCTTGGATTGAAATTTAAAAAAATTATAGGTGAAAAAGCTCCATAACCTAAAAAGAAAAAAAACTGGTTCAGTTTTTAAAAACAATATATGATTATAGCAAAAACCAAAGAAGAAATAGAATTAATGCGTAAAGCCGCTCTAGTGGTTTCAAAAACATTAGGAATGCTTGCTGGAGAAGTTAAACCAGGAGTAACAACGTTATATCTTGATAAGCTTGCAGAAGATTTTATTAGAGAACAAGATGCCATTCCAGGATTTTTGGGATTATATGACTTTCCAAATACACTTTGTATGAGTCCAAACGCTCAAATAGTACATGGAATCCCGAACGACACTCCATTACAGGAGGGAGATATTATATCCATTGATTGTGGTGCCATAAAAAATGAATTTTACGGTGATCACGCCTATACATTTGCAATAGGTGAAATAGCTCCAGAAGTTCAAAAATTACTTCGCATTACTAAAGAATCTTTATATAAAGGTATTCGTGAGTTGAAAATTGGAAAACGTACTGGCGATGTGGGGTATGCGATTCAACAATATTGTGAAGCAGAAGGTTATGGAGTCGTAAGAGAATTAGTAGGTCACGGTTTAGGTAGAACTATGCATGAGGACCCTGAAATGCCAAACTATGGTCGACGTGGAAAAGGCAAGAAATTTATTGAAGGAATGACAGTTGCTATTGAACCTATGATCAATTTAGGAACTAAGCGTATTGAACAATTAGCAGATGGCTGGACCATTTTCACTAAAGATAGAAAACCCAGCGCACATTTTGAACATGATGTAGCAATTGTAGATGGAAAGCCGAAGTTATTATCAACTTTTGATTATATCTATACAGCTTTAGGAATAGAAAGTAACGAAGAAGATGAATTTAGGTTTGACAGCTAAGTGAAAATTATATCTAAAGCACTAAACAGTATCCCAAGACCCATACTTATAAAATTAAGTTATTGGGTTAGACCTATCATCGCTTTATTTTTAAAAGGCAGCAACTATACCGATCCCATAGATGGCAGATCCTATCGAAAATTTTTACCTTACGGATATGAAACCATTCGTGAGAATGTTTTAGCACCCGGAACTTTATCTTTAGAAAGGCATCGTTTATTTTGGTTGTATTTAAAAAATGAAACCGATTTCTTCTCCAATGGTAAAAAAATAAAAGTTCTTCATTTTGCTCCAGAGCAAGCATTTTATAATCGTTTCAAAAAAATAAAACACCTAGAATATATTACCACTGATTTAAATTCACCATTAGCAGCTGTAAAAGCAGATATTTGTAAGCTCCCATTTAAAGACAATGAATTTGATTATATTTTTTGCAATCACGTATTAGAACACATCCCTGATGACACTAAAGCAATGCGCGAATTATATCGTGTTTTAACACCAGGTGGAATGGGCATATTTCAAATTCCACAAGACTTATCAAGAGAAATTACTTTTGAAGACAATAGTATAACAGACCCAAAAAAACGTGCAAAGATATTTGGACAATATGATCATGTAAGAGTATATGGCCATGATTATTTTAATAAACTTCGCAGCATTGGTTTTGAAGTGTTAGCGGTAGATTATACCAAAACATTCTCCGATAAAGACATCAATAAGTTTCGATTAGCTAAGGGAGAAATTATACCTGTCTGTAAAAAACATTAGTTCAATAACTTGTTTTTTAATCCTTCCGTAGCAAATACCTGCTCTTCATTATTTTGATCGTTGTAGGTAAAATAAACATCAATTCCATTAAGAGTTTCTAATATTACTTTAGAATGTTCCATGCCTAAAGCCATAAATGCAGTTGCGTAGGCATCTGCTAACGCACAAGTAGGTGCTAAAACAGTAACACTAGTAATATCACTTTTTTCAGCTGACCCTGTAATAGGATTTAAAGTATGTACGTATTTATTTCCTGTTAATGAATCAATTCTAAATTTACGATAGTTCCCTGAAGTTGCCATTGCTATATTTTCCAAAGCGATGATATTTGAATAACTTCTATCATTTAAATTAGAAGATACATTTTCAATTCCAACAAGCCAAGATTTATTTTTTTCAACATTTTTACCTTTAGCTAAAATCTCCCCTCCTAATTCAATAAGGTAATTAGTAATGCCTTTAGATTCTAGGTACTTCCCAATAAGGTCAATACCATATCCTTTTGCCACCGCATTAAAGTCAATATATATTTCTGGATATTGTTTTTCTATTTTGTATTCTGAAGTAAGTTTTACTTTATTAAATCCTACAAATTTCAACATAGAATCCAAAGCTAAACTATCAATCTCTTGTAGTGGATTTGTATCTCCAAATCCATACGCATTTCTTAAAACACCAATCGTAGGATCAAAAAAACCTCCAGTGGTTTTAAATACGTCAGCTGAAATAGTAAAATTATCGATAAAAATATCATCTACAATAATATCGGTATTCCCACGATTAATTTTTGAAATATCACTTTCTGGAAGATAGGTACTTACCGATTTATTTACTTTATAAAAAACAGAATCAATTCCTTTTTCAAGATCAATATCATTTATAGAATATACTTGAATTGAAAACGTGGTTCCAAAGGCCTGTCCTTTAAAAAAATATTTTTGAGGCCTCTCATTTTTACAGGAAACCAGTAAAATAAAAAATAAAATCCAAATTATATTTTTCATTGTCTATCTTAATTTATTAAATTGATTCCATACGGTTCGAAATTAGTCATTTACTCACAATTTTTATGTTTTATTATTAGAGTTCGTGAATTTTTGATTTCCTTAGGTGTGAAATATTCTATATGTTCGTTTCATTTTATTTCAATTAATCCCTTATACACAAAAGAATAATCTTCTCCGTTTATTACTGGCTGATTAATATCTAATCCATGCCCTAACAAAATACCAGCATAATATACTTTTGCCTTGTGTTTAATAGCGTGTTCTATAATTGGTTTTATGGTGATGTGATTATAATTATTCAATTTTTCAGAACTTGAAACGTCTCTTACTACTACAAAAGAAGTTTCTTTATTTTTTAACACTACAAATTGAGGGTTTTTTTTAAAATCTGAATTGATAGCTAAAAATTCATAACCTTCTTTTTCTAACTCCTCACCTACTAAATTCATTGCTAAATTACGTGATTCTTGTCTTGTAAGTTTTTGATTCATAAGCTTAACTAAATTTTTGTGTTTCTTGGCGCAAATACATATGATTACTATTGCTACTCCTATGTAGTGTAGTAATTATATCATCTGATAAATATTTACTAGGCAATAATCATAAAAAAACACTTCTATATAGAAGTGTTTTTTTATGATATATTATAATATTAGTTTTCATTATCCTCCAAAATCATCAAATCGAATATTCTCATCTGGCATCCCAAAATCTTCACCCATTTTTTGCACAGCTTGGTTCATTAAAGGTGGACCACAGAAATACAATTCTATGTCTTCTGGATTTTCATGATGATCCAAGTAGTTGTCAATCACACAATTGTGAATAAATCCTAGAAAACCGTCTCCTTCGATATCATTAATATCTTTTTTTACCTTCCAGTTATCTATATCTAACGGTTCAGATAATGCTAAGTAAAATTTAAAATTTGGAAAATCTCTTTCTAAAGCTTTAAAATGTTCTAAATAAAATAATTCTGCTTTAGAACGTCCTCCGTACCAATACGTAACCTTTCTATTGGTCTTTAATGTTCTAAATAAATGATATAAATGCGATCTCATTGGAGCCATTCCAGCTCCACCACCAACATACAACATCTCTGAATCGGATTCGTTGATAAAAAACTCCCCATAAGGTCCTGAAATAATTACTTTATCCCCTTTTTTCTGATTAAAAATATACGAAGATGCAATACCAGGATTTACATCCATCCATCCGCCTTTGACACGATCAAATGGTGGACTTGCAATACGAACATTTAACATTATTTCTCGTCCTTCAGCAGGGAAAGAGGCCATAGAATAAGCCCTTTCTACAGTCTCCTTGTTTTTCATTACTAAAGGCCATAATTTAAACTTTTCCCATTCAGCTTTAAATTTATCTGGAGTATCATGTTCTTCTGGATGAGCGGTAATGTCCATATCAGAAAACTTCACCTCACAGGCTGGAATTTCAATTTGAATATACCCACCTGCTTTATATCCCATATCTTCAGGGATTTCAACTACAAATTCTTTAATAAAAGAAGCTACATTATAATTTCTAACTACTGTTGCTTCCCATTTTTTAATCCCAAAAACTTCTTCAGGAATCGTAATATTCATGTTTTGCTTTACTTTTACCTGACAAGCTAAACGAATTCCATCTTTTAATTCTTTTCTTGTAAAATGAGGTGTTTCAGTTGGTAGTGCTTCGCCTCCTCCTTCTATTACGTGACATTCACATTGAATACAAGTTCCTCCACCCCCACATGCAGATGGTAAAAATATTTTTTGATTCCCTAAAGTGGTCAATAAACTATCTCCAGAAGAAACTTCAATTTCTTTTTCTCCATTAATTGTTATTGAAACTGGTCCAGAAGGTGCCAATTTTTCTTTAGTAAACAATAATAATGATACCAATAATAATATCAAAATCAAAAAGGCAACGACTGTTGCTATGACTACCCCTATTGTACTTGCTGCTAAAATCATATTATTTCTACTTTATAGTTGAAACTTCAACAATGTGAGTTGATTCAATTTTTTCTTTCTTAATACCTTCAGCTTTTGAAACAGTAGTTTCAGAAGTTGCTTCTTCATTTTCACCACTCGTTGTCAACATACCCCCAAAACTCATAAATCCTATTGCCATTAATCCAGTTATAATAAATGTGATTCCTAAACCTCTTAATGGGCCAGGAACGTTAGAATATCTAATTTTTTCACGAATAGCTGCAATAGCAAGTATTGCTAGAAACCAGCCAATTCCTGAACTAATTCCATAATTTAATGCCAAACCTAATGTTTCAATTTCGCGAGATTGCATAAATAAAGATCCTCCTAAAATCGCGCAGTTTACTGCAATAAGTGGTAAAAATATACCAAGTGAATTGTATAAAGATGGTGAAAATTTCTCTACTACAATTTCAACTAATTGTACCATTGTTGCTATGGTTGCAATAAATAATATAAACGAAAGAAAACCTAAATCGTATTGTGCATATTCAGGTCCTAACCAAACTAGGGCTCCATCTCTTAATATGTACTGATCTAATAACCAGTTTAATGGAACGGTGACAGCTAATACAAAAATTACTGCTGCACCTAAACCCACTGCGGTTTTCACTTTTTTAGAAACAGCAAGGTATGAACACATTCCAAGGAACGTGGCAAATACCATGTTGTCAATAAAAATTGATTTAAAAAATAATTCTAATTGTTCCATTCTTTTTAATATTCTAAATTCAATATTTAATTGCTATCGAAAAATAATCTATTCGTCTTCTATTAAAGATGGATTTCTTGAACGTTGCACCCAAATAATTAACCCAACAATAATTAAAGCCATTGGCGATAATAACATAAAACCGTTATTTTCATAACCAAATGCATAAAGACCAGTTAATTCAATTGGATCGCCTAATACTTTATAGCCTAGTAAGGTTCCTGAACCTAATAATTCTCTAAAAAATCCTACTAGAATAAGGATTAAACCATAACCAAAAGAGTTTCCAATTCCATCAAGAAACGACCGCCAAGGTCCATTTGCTAATGCAAAAGCTTCAAAACGTCCCATTATAATACAGTTGGTGATAATTAAGCCAACAAATACTGAAAGTGTTTTACTCAATTCATAAGCAAAGGCTTTAAGTACTAAATCTACTATAATAACTAACGTTGCAACTACTATTAATTGGACGATAATTCTAATTTTAGAAGGGATTATATTTCTCATTAAAGAGATCACTACGTTACCTATTCCTAAAACAAACATTACAGAAACTGCCATTACAATAGAAGCTTCAAGTTCAGCTGTAATTGCTAACGCTGAACAAATGCCCAATACTTGAATCGTAATTGGATTATCATCCGATAAAGGATCCATTATTAATTTCGCGTCTTTTTTTGATAAAAGCCCCATAAATTAACTATTTTTTAAAGTTTTGAAATAAGGAATGTAAAGCTTCAATTCATCTTTAATCATAGAAGTTACACCATTCCCTGTTATTGTAGATCCAGCAATTGCATCTACTTTATTATCTATTTTATTAATGTTTTTTGGATCTCCATTTCCCTTTGTAACAACTACTCCTGTAAAACTTCCGGACGAATTATTTAAGTGTTCACCAGTAAAGTCATCCATAAAAAAACGCTTATTGATATTAGCTCCCAAGCCAGGAGTTTCTCCTTTATGATCAAAGAATACGCCTTTTATAACCATATCTTTATCTACAGCTACATAGCCCCATATTGCATCCCATAAACCTTTCCCTAGAATTGGTACTACATAATAAGTTCCAGATTTAGATTCACTTATAAACAAAGGCAACTCTCTAGTATAGGAAGGATCTTTAGCTAAAGCCTTTTGCTTTTTTACATCAATTAAATAAGCTTCATTATCTTCAGTTACTTTAGTTCCTTGTATGACAAGTTGTTCAGTAATGTTTTTTGAAAACAATTCAGCAACTTTGCTTTTTGAAACAAATGTGACACTTGATTCATCATTTTCATTGATTCCCAATGCATATAAAATATTTTGTTGTTTCTCAACACGCTTATTCTCATCAATATTACCTTTTAAACCTTGAGAAGCAAAAGCTAATATTGATCCCACAACAACTACCATTATTATAGCAAAAATTATTGTGTAACTATTTTTATCAGTATTAATTGCCATAATTAATTAATTTTAACTTTTAAACGATTCATCCTTCTTTTTACATTTCCTTGAACAACATAATGATCAATGGTTGGTGCAAATACATTCATAAGTAATATTGCCAAGAATACACCTTCTGGATATGCTGGATTAAATACTCTAATCATAATAGAAATAAGCCCTATTAAAAATCCATAAATCCATTTTCCTTTATTCGTTTGAGAAGCGGTTACAGGATCTGTGGCCATGTATACAGCACCAAATAAAATACTACCAATGATTAAGTGCTGCCAAAATGGAATATTCATTAGTCCGTAAAATTTATTAGAATCTCCTATCCAACCTGCATCAACTACCCCATTAAAAATTAAGCCCATCGTTAATGCTCCAATTAATGTAGAAACAATAATTCTCCAACTTCCTACTTTAGTAAAAATTAAAAATAAAGCACCTATGATGATTAAAAATTTGGAAGTTTCACCTACTGATCCTGGAATTAGTCCCCAAAACATGTCCCAATAATCATAGGCAATAGAGTTATTTTGCGCATATGCTCCTAAAATCGTCTCTCCTGAAATAGCATTAAGACTTTCACCAGTTGCAATCATTTGATCTCTTTCTACGGCTCCATGAACCCATACTTTATCACCAGACATCCAAGTAGGATATGAAAAGAATAAGAAAGCTCTAATGGTTAAGGCTGGATTTAAGATGTTCATTCCTGTCCCTCCAAATATTTCTTTACCTATAACGACTCCAAAAATAACTGCTACTGCCAACATCCATAATGGAATATCAATAGGCACAATTAATGGAACAAGCATACCAGTAACTAGATATCCCTCTTCAACTTCGTGACCTTTTATAACAGCAAATAAAAATTCTACCGCTAATCCAACTCCATAAGAAACAATTACTAATGGAAGTACTTGCCACATCCCTACTATTAAATTATCCCAGGTCCAAAATGTAGCAGCAAAAAAACCGCTTGTAGCTTCAATTTCACCTAATGCTAAATAATGCTGATAACCGGCATTAAACATTCCGTAGACCAAACAAGGTAACAATGCTATAATTACCGTATTCATGGTACGTTTTAAATCATCGGCAGCTTTTATGTGTGTCCCATTATGTGTAGTCTCATTTGGCAAGTATAAAAAAGTATGCAATGCGTTAAACGCAGGAGCCAACTTAGTCCCTTTATACTTTTCTTTTAAACTATGTAAATTACTTTTTAAACCCATTATCCTATCTCTTTATACATTAAGTCTAAACCTTTTCTTATTATTTCTTGATGTGGTTGCTTAGACACACATACAAATTCTGTTAATGCAAAATCTTCTGGAGCGACTTCGTACATTCCTAGAGCTTCCATTTCGTCTAAATCCTGATACTTACAAGCTTTTAATATTTGCATTGGAAATATATCTAAAGGAAAAACTTCTTCATAGGAGCCCGTTATAACAAATGCACGGTATTCACCGTTGGTATTGGTATTTAGGCTGTATTCCTTATTAGGTTGTAACCAAGAGAAGGTCAAAGCTCTTGAAGTAGAAATCTTATCAAAGACCGGTTTATTCCAACCAAAAAACTCATAATCATCTCCTTCTGGTATTACAGTAATAGTATCAGAATAATATCCTAAATGACCTTTAAGAGCGATTTTTTCACCGGACAAAATATTACCATTAATAACTCTTACATTCTCTTCATTTAATCCTGAATCATATATAAAAGTAGAAACCTCAGCTCCAATTTTAGCAGTATAATATTTAGGGTTTTTTAATGAAGAACCGGATAATGCAATAACTCGTTTCGCGTTAAATTTACCTGTTAAAAATAATGCTCCAATAATTACTAAATCTTGTGGAGTTATGGTCCAGATAACTTCCCCCTTATTGACTGGATCTACCTTGTTAATTAAAGTTCCAACATTTCCTGCAGGATGAACTCCAGTCATTTTATATACTGTAATATCATTTAATCCTTCAAAAACACTTTTTGAATTTTTACCAACACTAACGTTAACGCTACCATCTGTTAATTTGCTAAAAGCAGTAACAGCAGCTTGTAATTCCTTTTCTTTACCTAGCAAAGTGAAATCATAATCAGCTGCTAAGGGTGCAGTAGTTAATGCTGAAATAAAAATAGCTTTTGGCTTTACATCTGGATTAGCAATCACATCATAAGGTCTTTGTTTTACAAAAGCCCAGCAACCAGTTGCCAACAGATGATTTTTAATTTCATCTGAATTCATGGAGCTTACATTTACAACACCATTATCTCTATAAGTGTCTTTTTGATCTGCTTCAATGATTAACTCTGCAATTACACGTTTGGCTCCTCTTTGAATTGCTATCAGATTACCACTAACTGGAGAAACAAACTTTATTGCTTCATTAGTTTTAGAGTAAAACAAAACATCTCCTGCTTGTACCTTGGCCCCTTCTTTTACATTTAACTTTGGTGTAATAAGGTGAAACTCTGAAGGTCTAATAACATAAGTTTTAGATCGAGGTGCATTTGAAAGAGTTTTGCTAGCCTCACCTTTTAAGCGGATGTTAAGACCTTTTTTAATCTTAATGTCTTTAGACATAGAATACTTGTTTAAATTCTATTTAAAAATCCCTTTTTTGGGTATGCAAATTTAGAAAAAATATGTTGCTACACACACTATTTATTACAATTTTCTTATTAAAATAAAAAGCATATGAAAACCACTTATTTTAGCTGTAATAATTGCTTATATTTAACATCTTAAACTCATCAAAAATGTTAAAAAAAACTTTTGTCATACTTTTAATTACTTGTTTTTCAAGCTCTTTAATAGCCCAATATGCCGAACATATAGAGCCTGAGTTTATTAAAACCATACAGTTTGCAGGTGACACCAAACAAAGTCAATTACCAATTATAAGGTTAGGCGAAGCCCTTTTTCTTTCATTCGATGATTTAAATGGAAATGAAGCAGACTATTATTATCAAATAACGCATCACGATTTTGATTGGGCATTAAGTGATTTAACAAAAGGTGAGTACATGAATGGGTTTGATGATGTTCGAATTTATAATTACGAAAACTCATACAATACATTGCAAAGTTATTCGCATTATACTTTAAAAATTCCTAATAGAGATACTAGAAAACTTACAAAAAGCGGAAATTATATGATTTCAATTTTTGATGACAATAGAGAAATTGTTTTTTCTAGAAAATTTATGATAGTCGAAAATATAGTTTCGGTTCCTACTTTCATTAAAAGAGCAAGAGATATAAAAATTATTAAAACTAAACAAGTAGTTCAATTTGTTATTGATTCTCCAAATTTACAAATAACCAATCCAGACGAAACAATTAAAACTTTAATATTACAAAACAGTAACCTAAACAACCCAATCACTAATTTAAAACCTCAATACACTATTGGCTCCCAATTAATTTATAGGTATGATAAAGAAGCCTCTTTTGATGGAGGAAATGAGTTTTTATACTTTGACAATAAAGATATTAGGGCAGGTACCTCTAGCATAAGACGCATTGACTTAACTGATATTTACAATAACTTTTTATACACAAATGGAGCTAGATTTAACAGACCATATACCTATAACCCAGATATTAATGGTAATTATCAAGTAAGAGTATTAAACGCAAATACTAACATAGCAATTGAAGCAGATTATGCTCGTGTGTATTTCACACTTCAATATTTTGAAGAAATAGCAGATAAAGAAATTCATGTTTACGGTAATTTCAATAATTGGACTATAGATGGATCAACTTATATGGAATATGATAGTTTTTCAGATACCTATATAAACAATCGATTATTTAAACAAGGATTTTATAATTATAAGTTCGTATTAGTAAACAGAGACGGAACTATTGACGAAGGAGCTATATCAGGTAATTTTTGGCAAACTGAAAATGAATATACTGTTTTAGTTTACTTTAGGGATCTAGGAGCTCGTTATGATCGAATTATTGGTGTGGGTAAAGCAAACTCCACCACTATAAATAATCAATAAATTAAAAAATAGCAGGAGTATCGTAACTTAAATGTTTTGTTTTGTACTCCTTTAGTTTTTTACTATAATAACTACATTCCTCAATTGGATTTACATAAACATGTAAACTCATTGCTCTTTTATTCTTCGAATTATGCAAACTATGCAAACCAATATCATCATTAATGAAATAAGTCCCTTTTTCTGTCATCAATTCACTCACTGTTAAAACCGGCATTTCAAATTTATTATTCTTATATTGATTTTCAGTGATAGCTCCTTCGATTAAAAAAACCCAACAATCCTGATCGTTATGACAATGTATTGGGGTTTCTTGTCCAGCTTGCCAGCACAATAAAAGAAGTTCGTAATCTTCAGTTCTTGCAATACAATTTCTGGTATAATGATTTTCATCCCAAGTAGCAATCTTTTCAAATTCACTAATAGGTATCTCTAAATTATTAATTATATTTTTAATACCTTGTTTTTTAGAGCTTGATATTTCTTTTACTAATTCTGAAATTGTATTTATTGGCATAAAATTAATTTAATTTGAACTATTGAACTATTGAACTATTGAACTATTGAACTATTGAACTATTGAACTATTTCGAGGAATATAATGTTTACAAACCATTATCTTTGCACACTTCTTAATTAATTTATTAAAAAAAAACCTGTGAAAAGAGAGCTAGAATTATTTCAAAAATTAACAACACAATTACTGCATAAAGAAATAGAGGAACCGGTAATCAAGCCCTTACAAGCAAATTCATTATGGGATAAAATAAATATTTCATTAGAAGAAGAAGCTATTTCGGAAGAGGAATTCGAAAAAGTATTAAGTAAAATTATATTCAATACGCCTAGAACAGCAACTAATAAATTTTTTAATCAACTTTTTGGAGGAAGAAATCCAAAAGCTACACTTGGAGACTTACTAGCTGTTATCTTAAATAATAGCATGTACACCTATAAGGTAGCGGGACCACAAGTAGGTATTGAAATTGAAATCATCAATCGTGTTTGTGACATTATAAAATACCCAAAAAAAAGTGGAGGGACTATTACTTCTGGAGGTTCCGTAAGCAATATGATTGCAATGCTAATGGCTAGAGATAAAGTTAGTCCAGAAGTGAGATCCCAAAGTTATCAAGAACCAATATATGCTTATACTTCTGAAGCATGCCATTATTCAATTAAAAAAAATGCGGCAATTATTGGAATCGGAACGGAGCAATTAAGGAAAATAAAAACAAATGAAAAAGGTGAAATTATTCCTGAAGAATTAGAGAAAGCCATTCAAGAAGACATCAAAAACAACAGAAAGCCATTTTTCATAAATGCAACTGCAGGCACTACTGTATACGGAGCCTTTGATCCAATTGGAGAAATTGCATCCATTGCTAAAAAGTATAATATTTGGTTACATGTTGATGGTGCTTATTGTGGCAGCGTAATTTTCAGTAAAAAATACAAACATTTAGTAAAGGGATTAGAACTTGCAGATTCATTTGTCTTTAATGCTCACAAAATGATAGGTACACCTTTAACTTGTTCTATTTTAGTGACTAACGACAAAAAATATTTATACGATTCACTTTCCGTAGAAGCTGATTATCTATATCAAACCGATGGCGATGATTTTAATCTAGGAAAAACATCAATGCAATGTGGAAGAAGAAATAATGCTTTAAAATTTTGGACACTTTGGAAATCTATTGGAACTAAAGGTTTAGAAACTATTGTTGACAACCAATTTATGCTAGCTGATGTTGCTATAAATTATGTGAAAGATCATTCAGATTATACCTTTTATAGTTACGATGATTCAATTTCCGTATGCTTTAATTATAAAAACATCCCTGCAGATAAACTGTGTACCTTATTATATGAATATGCGGAATTGGTAATTGGTTTTGGGATAATAAAAGAGATTACATTCGTTCGATTAGTTACGATTAACCCATCCAATACTAAAAATGATATTTTAGACTTATTTAAAATAATTGAAGACTTTGTAAAAAACAATAAAAATTTATTTTAAAAAATAATTAATAATATGAGTTTTTTAAATAACATTAGTAAGGCAATAGCTTCCATAGGAAATAATAAAACAAAAAATAATTTAGACAACAAGGCTACCGATGAGATTAGTTCAGAAGAATTAGAAGGAGAGAAAATTGGTGCTTCTAAAGACGGTCAATTAAATGTTGGAATACAGGAATTATCTGGTTATTTGTTTTTAGAAACTTTTATACTAAGCAATGTAACTATTAAGACATTTAATGGCGCAAAACTTACTTTTATAGGAGATAAAGAAGAATTTATAGTAGCATCAGACACTCAAGAAATAAAATCTGATTTGGCGAGTAATTCTTTTAAATACATTACTCAAATTAGTTTTGATATTACCGAAGAAGGAGTTGAACGTATTAAAAATGGATATTTTTCAAAAATACAACTCGATTTTAAACGAAAATCTTTGCTTTTCAACAAAACAATTTAAACGCCTTTATCCACCTATTTTAATAAATGATTTTAAAAACCTTTATTTGAGCAATAATTCAGTATCTATTCTCCTACATAGCTGATAGGTGTCTTTTGGAATATCGGCTTTAAAACCACCATTCAATAAACATATCTATCGTTTTTTATCACTTGCCCCAATCCCATTTCCTCCTGCTATTTCATCTTTTGGAAACAATAAGCTTGTATTATTTAAGTCATAAAAATTTGGCGGGATTTTATTGCGGTTAGGAGATTCATCTCTATTTGAAGTTAAGATAAAATCTCCCTTTGTTTTCGGTATAAAACTAACTGTACACATTAATAATTGATATCATTAAATAAACTGGAAAATACAAAAAAGATTCCTTTTGGTCTATTCTGTTTTATTTTTGAAATTAGTACCTTTGCAAAACTAAATTTATAAAAAAACATATCATGGGAAAAGGATTTTTTGAAGTACCCATTGCGGTAAACGAGCCAGTAAAAACATACGCACCAGGAAGTCCTGAGCGCACTGAATTATTAGCAGAATACAAAAAAATGTACAATGCTACTGTTGATATTCCTATGTATATTGGTGATAAACAAGTTTTTACTAATGACAAAAGAAATCTATCACCACCGCATGAGCATTCACACCTAATAGGAACTTCCAATTATGGAGGAGAACAAGAAGTACGTGATGCTATTGATGCGGCTATGGCTGCTCGTGAAAAATGGGCAAATATGAGCTGGGAACATAGAGCTTCTATATTTTTAAAGGCTGCTGATTTATTGGCAGGACCATTCAGAGCAAAAATGAATGCAGCTACAATGATTGCACAAAGTAAAAATGTAATGCAAGCTGAAATTGATGCTGCTTGTGAGCTAATTGATTTCTTTAGATTCAATGTGAAGTACATGAGTCAGTTGTACAAGGAACAACCAGAATCATTACCAGGAATGTGGAATCGTTTAGAACACAGACCACTGGAAGGTTTTATATTTGCGCTTACCCCTTTTAATTTCACCTCTATCTGTGCTAACCTTTGCGCAGCACCTGCTATGCTAGGTAATGTGGTGGTTTGGAAACCGGCAGAAACACAAATTTATTCTGCACAAGTAATCATGGAATTATTTCAAGCAGCAGGATTACCTGACGGAGTAATTAACATGGTAACGGTAAGTGGTAAAGAGATCTCAAATGTTGTTTTTCAAGATAAAAATTTTGCAGGATTACATTTTACAGGAAGTACTGATGTCTTTCGAAAACTTTGGAAAGAAATAGGAAATAATATTGAAAAGTATAAATCCTACCCAAGAATAGTTGGTGAAACAGGAGGGAAAGATTTTATAATTGCACACAAATCAGCAGTAGCTGCTGAAGTAGCAACAGCTATTACGAGAGGTGGTTTTGAATTCCAAGGACAAAAATGTTCAGCAGCTTCACGTGCTTATGTACCTTTAAACTTATGGGAAACTGTAAAAAAACAAATTATTGCTGACACCAAAGATTTCAAAATGGGTTCTCCTGAGGACACTTCAAACTATATCAATGCCGTAATTTCTGAAAAGGCATTTGATCGCATCTCTACGTATATTGATGATGCTAAAAAAGCTGATGATGCTGAGATTATTGCTGGAGGAAATTATGACAAATCAGTGGGCTATTTTATTGAACCTACTATTATTGTAACGACTAATCCTAAATTCAAAACTATGGTTGAGGAAGTATTCGGTCCTGTAATGACTATTTTTGTTTATGATACCGAGAAGTGGGAAGAAACACTAGAATTAGTAGACAACACTTCAGAATATGCGCTTACAGGTGCTATTTTGTCAGTAGATAGATACGCCGCTGAATACGCTACTAAAGCTTTAGAAAATGCAGCAGGAAACTTCTATATTAATGACAAGCCAACTGGGGCTGTTGTTGGACAACAACCTTTTGGTGGCGCTAGAGGTTCTGGCACAAACGACAAGGCTGGTTCAATCTTAAATTTATTAAGATGGGTTTCTCCAAGAACGATTAAAGAAACATTTGTACCTGCAACTGACTACAAATACCCATTTTTAGGATAAGCCTTAAATTTCTAAAATAAAAAAATCCTAAGCAATATTGCTTAGGATTTTTTTTGCTTATTGTTATAAGTTAACATATTATTCATATGACTTGTTCTCACCAACTTCAGCAAATTGTGCATTACGAGCAGAATTATCACTACTAACAACCATCGCAACAATACTTAAATTTTCATTAATATAATTTTCTGGAACTATTAAACTAAAAGTTCTTCTAGAACTTATTAATGCTGCAGTTCCCGAAATCTCATCACCTGTTAAATTTGTAAGAGAGTTTCTTAATCCATCATTATGAACAAAATTAGGTATTGGATTTCCTAATTGATAATAAGGGCTTGTTTCATCATTATTAAAATAATTTACCTGGTCTTGTATCACACCACTTTCTAAAAGATAAACCACCAATTTATCACCAGACATAGAACCATCTTCATAAACAACTTCAACTTCAACTACTAATTCATTAGTGTCAGATAACTCTGAGTTGATAGCAATAGCTAAATTTGTATCGGTACCTGCCATTAGCAATACATCTTCTGGATTATAAGTAGCAAGCCAATTAGTAGTTCTATTTATTTTTCCTGTAGGATAACCAGTTACTCCAAATACTTCTCTAAGTTCATCAACTTGAGGAAAATTTAAAAGATCTAGATCACCACTTCCAGTTTCATGAATCGCTACAATAGCAATATCATTGGTTAATGCATGAACTTCTTCTATAGCAGCTGTTATAATTGGACAAAAACCACACCAAGTACCCGTATAATCTTCAAGAACTACTTTTCGTTTTGGTACGATAACTCTAAAAACTTCAGTATTTGTAGTTACAATTACACCATTATCTGTATAAACTCCATAAACTTGAAATTCTCCAACAGTTTCAGAAATAAATATATTTCCATTAATTGCTACACCGTCTACATAAAAAGTAGCTTCTAAAGACAAATCATCACCATCTTCATTAATTATTTTAAAAGGAATTTCTTGATTTCTAAGTGAAGCTTCTCTTACTAGTTCGTCAACAATAATTGCTTCTGTTGGTGGATACAAGGATACATTCTCTTCAGATCTACTGCAAGACACTATGGTTCCAAAAGCAATAATTAATATAAAATAATAGGCATTTTTCATAAGTATGTTTTTTTAAAAAAAAATAGTTGAAGCAAAAGTAATAGAAATTACAAAAAGAAAGAATTTATTAGTAGAAAAAAAATAAGGAGTAGCTATTTTTTTAGTATTTATTAAAATTTTAAATTATTTTAGCAGCTCAAATCAAACGAAAATGAAAAAATTAGTATTAATTTTTAGCTTACTTCTAATATTTAACATAAACGCTCAAGACAATATTCCAAATATTGATATAAAAACAATAGATGGGAAAACTTTAAATATTCAGGAAGCTACCAATAAAGATAATCTTGTTATTGTATCCCTTTGGGCAACTTGGTGTGTGCCTTGCATTAAAGAATTAGATGCAATTAGTGATGTATATGATGAATGGCAGGAAGAAACAGGTGTAGAATTAATTGCTGTATCTGTAGATGATAGCCGTACTGTAAAAAGAGTAAAAGCTTTAATTAATGGTAAAGGATGGGACTATCAAGTATTGCTTGATACAAACAACGATTTAAAACGTGCTCTTGGCGCATCTACTGTACCCCTTACTATTTTAATTAAAGATAATAAAATTGTATCCAGACATTCTGGATACAGCCCAGGATCTGAAGATGAGCTTTACGAAAAAATTAAAGAGCTTTCTTCCGAAAGTAATTTAAAATAACATAACCAACCAATTTTTTAATGAAAAAAATAATACTATGTGTTGCTATTTTATATAGTGGATTCACATTCGCACAAGATGGAGGCTATTTTTTTGGAGGATTTGAATCAAATTCTCAATGGCTTTTAGATGATGAAGGGCTTAATTTTATAGCCCCTGAAGATCAATTTAGATCAAATAATTATTTTAGATTAGACTATAATTTAGGTAAATTCACTGCGGGTGCTCAATACGAAACATATCTTCCAGCTGCTCTATTAGGTTATGCCCCTATTTATAATGGAAATAATGGAATAGGAACTTATTACTTAAATTTCAAACACAAAACATTAGATCTTACAGCTGGTTATTTTTACGAACAATTTGGTAACGGATTAATACTACGCAGTTTTGAAGATCGTCAACTTGGAATTAACAATGCAATGAAAGGTGTACGTGTTATTTTTACTCCATTAGATTATTTGAATTTTACTGGTGTTTATGGAAAAACCAGAAATGGATTTGATGTTTCTGAAGGAATTACTCAAGGTATTGATGCAAATTTAGATATTAGTGAAGCTTTAAAAATAGAAGAAATTGAACTGAGTATTGGCGCTAGTTATGTTGGCAGATACCAAAGTAGTGGCACTAATGATAGCATACCAAGTAACGTAAATGCTTATGGGGGAAGGTTTAATTTTGTAGCTGGTGATTTTTATGGAGGTATTGAAGCTATTGCGAAAGGTCCAGATGTAATTGCAAATGAAGGACAAATATCATCAAACAAATTATATGATGGTACCGCTATGCAAGTAGACTTAGGTTATGCAAGAAAAGGCTTGGGTGTTAACGCAACCTTTAGAAGATTAGAAAACTTTTCGTTTTATGCAGATCGTCTAGCGGAAGGAAATGTTTATAACCAAGAACTAATTAGCTATACTCCTGCATTAACCAAACAACAAGATTATATGCTAACCAATATATATGTATATAATGCCCAACCAAGATTAATTATTGAAAGTTATGACCAAAGAGCTGGTGAAGTTGGTGCTCAAGTCGATTTATATTACAAGATTAAAAATGGGACTGCTTTAGGAGGAAAATATGGAACAAAAGTAGCTGGTAACTTTTCTTACTGGGCTGGATTAGATGCTGAATATAATATTGAAAATCGCTGGTATGAAGCTAAATTCATCGGTAAAGGTCCTAAACTATTTAGAGATTTAAGCATTGAAGTAAAGAAGAAACTAAGCAAAAAATGGAGTACGGTAGCAACGTTTCAAAATGTTATTGTTGACAAAGGAATTGTTTACGGAGGAGCACTTGAAGATGAAGAGAATATAAAAGCTTCAATTGCTGTTTTAGAAGGTACTTATAAGTTTGAAGGTAGTAAATCTACTCGATTAGTACTACAACATTTATGGGCAGAAAAAGACAGGAAAAATTGGGTTGCAGGAGTTTTAGAATATAATTTTAACTCAAATTTTGCTTTATATATTGCTGACAATTGGAATTATGGAGACACAGATATACACTATTATAGTGTAGGAGGAAGTTACTCTAAAGGTAGAACTAGATTGGGAGTTAATTACGGCCGACAAAGAGGGGGTTTAATTTGTGTGGGAGGAGTATGTAGATATGTTCCTGAAAATACAGGTGTTACTGCCAACCTAACAGTTTCTTTCTAAGAAATAGACTTAAAATTTAGCCCTTTTTTATATTGCTTTACAGACCTAAAAATACTTATCCAGGGTAATCACCTTTTAAGTATGGATTATTAAAAAAAGATTTTAAAACAGCAATGATTTGCTCTTAATTAAACCATCAAGTTTTGAAAGGGAGTCAATACTAATAAAAAAAACTCTGAGGAATTAATTTCTCAGAGTTTTTAAGTATACATTAAATAATAAATAAGTGATTATTTTTTAACAACTTTAATAGTTTTTGATGTCCCCTCATCATTACTAAATTTAACAATATACATTTGAGAACTTAAATTAGACATATTAATTAATTGTTGCCCAATGTTAATTTTCTGACTATTAACTAATTTTCCTTGGAGGCTATAAATTTCCATATTTAATTCTTCAACAGTATTTACTTGCATATTATTTAATATAACAGTAGAAGCAACGATTATATCCAACTCATTAGCATCATTAATACCTAATATTGGATTATATCGGTAAGTAAAACTTAAGCTATTGCCTATATCGTTACCTTCAGAATCTGTTTCGTAAAATCTAAAAATATAATCTTGAATTTCAGTTCCTTCTATAGTATTTGCAAAATGATTACCTTCAGGTGTAGTTCCCCCTGATGCTATTGTTATAAATTCTGGTGCAGCAGGCACTGTTTGTCCAACTATCAAATCAATATAACATTGACCAAAACATAATTCAAAACCAGCTCCCGTAGCATTTATAGCATCAACAAATTCAATTCTCATGTAAATTTCATTAGAATCATTGTTAGTAATATAGTATTCCAATGAACCATTAGGCACTCCATAATCACTAAATTCAACAACCATTCCATCAGTAATTACATTACCGTCATGGTCTTCAACCACATATTGGGCGTTCATACTGAAAGTTACAAATAATACAACTAATAATAGTAAAGTCTTTTTCATTTTTAATTTTTTTTATTAATATCTTGGAAAGGTAAAATAAAGTTTTTAATTTTTCTACACAAAATTATGAAATAATTATTCTCATCCAGCAAGTAATTGTTTCTAGTTATTAATTTGTTTGATTTAGCTAATTTTAGTGCGTGATTAAATAATATGCTAAAACATAAAGAAATATGCTGTATCCGAAAGAAAGATTACAAATAAATTTTTTTTTTAAACTTATGTCAGTAACTCTTCTAATTTGGGTTATTAAAAATTGCTTGCTTAATGAGATTACTTTTTTTACTGAAACAAGCTAAAACAGATAATTTTATTTTATATTTATAGGCTATTAAAAAAAATAAAAATAAAAATAAAAATAAAAATAAAAATGAAAATGAAAATGAAAATATTTACAAGTACAATGTTTACCTTTATTACACTAGCAATATTTGGTCAAACTATTCCCGTAAGCACAGAACCAGAGTTAAAAAATGTTGTTTTAGAGGAGTATACAGGAATTTATTGTACTTATTGTCCAGATGGACATGCTATCGCTGCAGCAATACAGGAAAATAACCCTGGCAGGGTTAATCTTATTAATATACACGTTGGTGGATATTCAAACCCTAGTGGTGGTGATCCAGACTTTAGAACTCCTTTTGGAACAGCAATTGCTGCTGAAGCAGGTGTGCCATTTTACCCTTCTGGTAGTATTAATCGACGTAGCTGGAATGGCGGCGCATCTGCCATAGGAAGAGGTGAGTGGAATTCAAAAGCTAATATTATAATGGATGAAGTCTCTAATGTAAACGTTGGAGTTGAAGCAGACATTAATGTTCAAAACAATCTATTAACTGTCCATGTAGAGGCATATTACACCTCAGATAGCACTGATAACACGAATTTTTTAAACATTGCATTGTTACAAAATAATACATTAGGACCACAAACTGGTGGAGGCCAAGGTGATGAATACAACCATATGCATAGACTAGTTTGGTTAATAACTGGACAATGGGGAGAAACTATATCGACAACAACGGCAGGAACATTTATAGATGAAACATATACTTACAGCATTCCAGATAATTATAATGGAGTTGCAACAAATATTGCAAATTTAGAAGTAGTTGCTTTTATAACAGAAACGCACCAAGATGCACCTTCTGGAGCTAGAGCTTACCCTGCCTATTCTAATTTTGAATATGGAAATAATGCTAGGATTAAATATGTAAATAATATTTTACCTCAATGTGGATTTGATATAACTCCAACTGTTAATATTGAGAATTTTGGAGAAAATGAGCTTACGGATATTGAAATAACTTACTCTGTTAATGGAGGAAGTACTCAGGTTTATAATTGGAATGGTTTACTATTTTCATTACAAAACGAATCCATAGAACTTCCAGCTATTTCTTACACAACTGAGGAAATTAATACGATTAATATTTCTATCTCAGATGATGATGATAATACAGATAACCAAATAGCTTATGAGTTCAATATTGCTGAAGAATTTTCAAATACTGTTAATTTGATTTTAAATACTGATAATGCAGGAAGTCAATGTACTTGGGACTTAACAAACTCAAATGGCGAGGTATTATACAGTGGAGGCCCATATGAAAACAACGAAAATATCCAAGAAACATTTGAGTTAGTTCACGATTGTTACAAATTTAGGATTTTTGACAGTGCAGGAAATGGAGGTGGATCTATCGTTTTATATGATTCTGAAAACGAAATTGTATATAGTTCAGCAGGTAATTATGATGAAGGAGACGAGGTTTCTTTTAGAACAATGGAAAATTTAAGTATAAATGACAACAATTTACAAAATGTTATTATATACCCTAACCCAACAAAATCTATTTTAAATATTGAAAACGCAGAAAACTCAATGATTGAAATTTATGATTTATTAGGAAGAGTTGTTTTATCTGAAAATAATATCTCTCTTAACAAACAGTTAAACGTTTCAAGTTTATCTATTGGAACTTACTTAATTAAAATTTCAAATAACGGTCAAATTAAAACAGATAAATTTATTATTAACAGATAATAATAAATTTTAATAAAAAAAGCTCCAAAGAATACTTCGGAGCTTTTTTTATTAATTCTTTTCTTTTTTGAATTTCAAAGGCAAATAAACAACAGTTTTGGTTTCAAAAAATTCTTCCTCAAAAAAATCTCCTAAAGGGTAAATTTTAGATTTTGGAAACAATAATAATTCTTCAGTAAGATCTCCTCCTTTTAAATAAAGGATACCATTTTTTAATTTATGATTATTTTTTTTTGCAACAGAATATTTAACCCATCGTGCAAAAGTTTCCATTTGAGCAACTGCTCTACTGATTATAAAATCATATTGATCATTAATTGTTTCTACTCTTCCATTTGTAGATTTTACATTCTGGAGATTTAATCCTTCCACCACTTCATTTACTACTTTAATTTTCTTTGCAATACTATCAACTAAATGAAACTGTACTTCAGGAAAAAGAATTGCTAAAGGAATCCCAGGAAAACCTCCACCAGTTCCAACATCTAATATTTTTGATCCAGATTGGAATGGCATTACCTTTGAAATCCCTAAAGAATGCAATACATGACGTAAATATAGTTCATCGATATCCTTCCTAGAAACTACATTAATTTTTAAGTTCCAATCTTTATACAAACCTTTTAATTGTTCAAATTGTTTTATCTGTAGATCTGTTAAATCTGGAAAGTATTTTTGTATTAATTTCATAATAAATAATATTCTGTAAAAGTAACTTATCTTTGTTAAAAAATAACATTAAGAATTATACGTTATTCATTTAAGAAACGTAATTTTGCATATTAATAGACCCCTAATTAAAAAATAATTATTTTGAGCCATAAACAAGTAACTTTCTCTAGGTCAGATTCTACAAAGTTTTTTAAAACTTTAAATAAAAGAGTAAACCAATATTTTAAAGAAAACAACATCGTTAAAACTGGAAATTGGAAATTATATACTAAAGCCATTGTAATGTTTTCATTGTTTTTTATTCCTTTAATATTAATTTTAACGATAGCTATGCCACAATGGGCATTATTACTATTAACTGTTGTTATAGGAATTGGGATGGCTGGCGTAGGGATGAATGTCATGCATGACAGTAATCACGATGCGTTTTCAAGTAAAAAATGGGTAAATAAATTAATGGGGAGTAGTATTTATATTTTAGCAGGCAATGTTTACAACTGGAAAGTACAGCACAATGTTCTGCATCATACCTTTACAAACATTCAAGGGCAAGACGAAGATATAGACGCTGGCAGAGTTATTCGCTTTTCAAAACATTCAAAATGGATTAATATTCATAAGTTTCAAAAATTTTATTCTTTTTTCCTTTATGGACTATTAACTATCAATTGGGCAATTACTACCGATTTCAAACAAATGAACAGTTATTTAAAGCGTAAATTATCTTATGGAAAGTTTCCCAATCCTGCTACAGAATGGACTAAGCTTATAATATCTAAAGTTATTTATTATGCGGTTTGGATTGTTTTACCAATTTTAGTTTTAGACATTGCTTGGTGGAAAGTATTAATAGGTTTCTTTGTAATGCATTACACCGCAGGAATAATATTAAGTGTTGTTTTCCAACTGGCACATGTGGTTCCTAAAACGGAAATGCCATTACCAGACGAAAACGGAAATATGAAACACTCTTGGGCAATGCACCAGTTTTATACTACTTCGAATTTCGCTCCTACTAATAAAGTTGTTTCTTGGTATACCGGTGGCTTAAACCATCAAGTAGAGCATCACGTATTTCCTCATATATCACACATTCATTATGGAAAAATAGCTAAAATTGTTAAAGAAACTGCCCTAGAGTTTAATTTACCCTACAATGAATACAAAACTACAAGGGAAGCAATTTTAGAGCATTTTAGACAATTAAAATCATTAGGCAATGAGCCAACATTAGCAGTATAGTTTTATCATGAATCCGAACCTTTCTAAACGAATCAATGCAATGGCAACTTCTGCCACTTTAGCGATGGCTGCGAAAGCCAGAGAATTAAGAGAAGAAGGAAAAGATATAATAGGATTAAGTCTTGGTGAACCCGATTTTAATGTACCAGATTTCGTTAAAGATGCAGCCATTAATGCAGTACATCAAAATTACCATTCTTACACACCAGTGGATGGCTATGTTGATTTAAAAAAAGCTATTATCACCAAGTTTAAACGCGATAACCATTTAAATTATAAACCCAATCAAATTGTTGTTTCTACTGGAGCTAAGCAGTCACTTGCTAACCTAGCAATGGTATTATTAAACGAAGGAGACGAAGTGTTGCTTCCTGCACCTTATTGGGTAAGCTATAGTGATATTAGCAAATTAGCAGGAGGAGTACCAGTTGAAATTCCAACCTCAATTGAATCTGATTTTAAAATAACTCCAGAAAGTTTAAAAGCAGCTATCACACCAAAAACAAAAATGATGATTTACAGTTCTCCTTGTAATCCAAGTGGATCTGTTTACTCTAAACAAGAATTACGTGCATTGGCTGATGTTTTAGTTGATTTTCCACATATAATTGTGATTAGCGATGAGATATACGAGCATATAAATTTTACAGAAAACCATGCCTCTATGGCTGTTTTCGAAGATATGTATGATAGAACTGTTGTTGTTAATGGAGTTTCAAAAGCATATTCAATGACCGGATGGCGTATAGGATACATTGGAGGTCCAGAATGGATCGCCCGTGCTTGTAATAAAATGCAGGGGCAGATTACTAGTGGAGCTAATTGTATTGCGCAACGAGCAACTATTACTGCCCTTGAGAGTTCTCCGAGTAAAATACAGTATATGGTTGATGCTTTTAAAGAACGTCGGACATTAATACTTGGCTTACTATCTGAAATTCCAGGATTTAAAACCAACCAACCACAAGGGGCTTTTTATGTATTCCCCGATATTTCATATTTCTTCGGAAAAGAACTTCAAGGAGTTAAGATTAATAATGCTTCAGATTTATCAATGTATTTATTAGAAAAGGCTAATGTAGCTACCGTAACTGGAGATGCATTTGGCAGCCCTAATTGTATTCGTATTTCGTATGCTGCTTCTGAGGAAAATATTATTGAAGCACTAAAAAGAATAAAAAAAGCACTTACATAATTTTTTAAAAAACAGATTATATATAAACTTATTTATCTATTTCTCCAGAAATAAGGAGTTAATAATATTAAAACAGTAAATAGTTCCAAACGCCCTATTAACATTAAAAAAGCTGACCACCATTTAGCTGGGTTAGATAACGACGCGTAATTATTAACAGGTCCTAAATCGCCTAGGGCAGGTCCAATATTCCCTAAACTAGAAGCAGCTCCACCTAATGCAGTTTGAAAATCTAATCCCAGTAGTGAAAAGACTAATACTCCTATTATAAAAGACAAAAAGTAGAGTATAAAAAATCCAAGTATATTAAATACAATAGATTGCGGAACCGATTTTGTATTATACCTTACTGGCAATACAGCTCTGGGATGTAAAGAACGTTTAAACTCAATTAATCCATTTTTTATTAATATAATATGGCGTACTATTTTTATACCACCAGCAGTCGACCCAGCAGATCCACCCAAGAACATAAGTCCAAAAAAGAATACTGTTAAAAAAGGAGTCCACAAGGTATAATCTGCACTTACAAAACCAGTTGTCGATATAATTGCTATTACTTGAAAAGCACTATGTCTTAATGCACTCTCATACCTTCCCCAAACCATAGAATGATTTAAAGTTGATTGGGTAATATCTGTTTGAAAATAAATAATTAAAGAAACCATTATTGTGAAAATAATAATAGAAATAGCATAAAACTTAAATTCTTCATCATGTAAAATCTTGCTAAACTTCGTTTTAAAAGCAAAATAACTTAAGACGAAATTAGTTCCCGCTAAAAACATAAAAACAATAACGATATACTGTATTAAAGGCTGATCATTCCAATAAGCCATACTTGTATTTTTTGTTGAAAAACCACCAGTACTTATAGTACTTAACGAATGATTAATAGCATCAAACATACTCATTCCTGCTAACTTTAGTAATATGGTTTCTGCAACGGTATACCCTACATAAATTAACCATAGTCTTTTTGCAGTATCTGTTATTCTAGGATGTAATTTATCACTTCTAGGACCAGGAGCTTCAGCAGCAAATAATTCCATACCTCCAATTCCTAATAATGGTAATATAGCAATGGTTAATACTATAATCCCCATCCCTCCTATCCAATGTGTAATACTTCTCCAAAATAACACACCATAAGGAATGCTTTCTATGTCATTTAAAATGGAGGCACCAGTTGTGGTATATCCACTTATTGTTTCAAAAAAAGCATCTGTAAAGCTAGGAATAGCACCTGTAATAATATAGGGTAAGGTTCCAACTAATGACATAAAGATCCAACCAAAAGTAACAATTACATAGCCATCTCTTTTTTGAAGTTCTTTTCGTTTATTTTTTGTAGCAAACATTATAACTCCCCCTAAAAAAATAGTTATAACACTTGCTTCTAGCATTTCAGCAGCTACTCCATCAGAGTAATAATAACTTACAAAAGTAGCTAAAAGCATAAACCCACCGTTTACCCCGATAAGCAAGCCCATTAAATGGAAAATAATTTTATAATTGAGTTTTACATATGAACTCATTAAACAAAGAGTTTTTCTACTTTTTTTATAGACTGAGGAAGACAACAAACTACTACCCTATCACCTTCTATAATTGTAAAATCTCCAAGAGCAATCATCCCTTTTCCATTTCTTACAATCCCTCCTATTATTGCTGAACGAGGAAAATCTATTTTCTTAATTAATTGATTGCAAACTCTTGAAGTAGAAGTTACTAAAAACTCTAATATTTCTGCATTCATATTATTAAGCTTAGTCATCGCTAAAATTTCACCTTTTCGAATATATCTAAAAATGTTATTAGCAGCAAGTAGTTTCTTATTAATAAGCGTATCTATTCCAATGGAATGAGAGAGTTGAAAATAATCCATATTTTCAACTAAAGCTATTGTTTTTTTAACACCTTTAGACTTTGCTACTAAACAAGACATGATATTAGTCTCACTATTTCCTGTTACCGCAATAAATGCATCCATATCACTTATTTGTTCTTCATCTAACAAATCTACATCTCTACCATCACCATGTATCACCAAACAATTTGATAATGCATCTGCTATTTCAAAAGCTTTTTCTTTTTCTTTTTCTACTAATTTTACATTAAAACTATGCTTACATAAATCTCTTGCTGTTTTAGTACCTATTTTACTTCCTCCAAGAATCATTACATTTTTTATTTCAACTTTTACTTTTCCGGTTAATCTATAAATCTCATCTATTCCTAATTGAGTAGTTGTAAAGTAAACTTGATCACCTTCCTTAAACTGAGTATCACCTCGTGGGATTAATGTATATTGAGTTGCATAGCGTTGAATTGCTATTGGCATATATTCTAAATTTGGATATAATTTGGCAACTTCCTTAACCGTTTTTCCAACAAAAGCAGTAGTACGAGAAAGAATAAGTCCAATCATTAATAGCGCTCCATCTTCAAACTCAAATGTATCGTTAAATGCACTCTGGTTTAATAAAAGTTCAATTTCTTTTGCTGCAAGAGATTCTGGAGAAATTAATTCATCAATTCCAATCTTTTCAAAACCAACTTCATCTTTGTTATGAATAAACTCAGTATTTGTAATTCTAGCAATCGTATGTTTAGCACCTAATTGCTTTGCTAATACACAAGCAGTAATGTTTGTAGTTTCACTTGAAGTGACTCCAATTAACAAATCTGTGTTTTGAACATTGGCTTCTTTTAATACTAATATTGAAGTGGCGTTTCCACGCACAACCCTAATATCCAAATGAGAACTAGCATACGCTAAAGATTCTCTATTAGTATCTATTAAAATAATATCTTGTGACTCGAAAGAAAGAAGTTTGGCTAAATGAAATCCAACCTCACCAGCTCCTGCAATTATAATTTTCATAACATATTGATGAACTATAAGTAGTACAAATGTATATAAATAAAATAAAAGTAACTGTTTCAAAATCACAAATCTATTTTCAAACAATTCTACTAAACAAATAGTAAAAAATATGTAATTTCGCAGCCGTTATGACATTAGATAAAAAAATAACACCCTATAAAGATTCTACTCTTAATAAAAAAGAGCAAGTAGAAAAAATGTTCGATACTATTTCGGAGAATTATGACGGTCTTAATCGTATAATTTCTTTTGGAACAGACATTAAATGGCGTAAAAAAGTTTTAGCAACCATTATCGAACATCATCCAGAAAGCATCCTAGATATTGCTACTGGAACTGGTGATTTGGCCATTAAGTTTGCAGAAAAAACTTCAGCAACAAAAATAATTGGATTAGATTTATCTGAAGGAATGCTTTCAATAGCCAGAAAAAAAGTTGCTGATACAGAACTAAAATATATTATTGAATTCATTAAAGGAGATTCGGAAGCATTACCTTTTAATAATAATATGTTTGATGCCATAACTGTTTCATTCGGTATTAGAAATTTTGAAAACTTAGAAAAAGGTTTATCAGAAATACTAAGAGTTATAAAACCTAATGGATTGTTTATAATTTTAGAAACTTCCGTTCCTACTAAGTTTCCATTTAAACAAGGGTACCAATTTCATTCAAAAATAGTACTTCCTTTAATCGGTAAATTGTTTTCAAAAGATAAAGTTGCCTACAATTATTTAAGCGAAAGTGCCTCTGTTTTTCCTTATGGTGAAAAACTTAACAATATTTTACGAAAAATTGGGTTTATAAATGTGATTAATAAGCCTCAAACTTTTGGCGTTGCAACAATTTATACCGCCACCAAATAATTATGAAAAAATTATTTTTTGTATTTATCTTATTACTGTTTGCTCAAAGTGCAAATGCACAGTTATTTAGCAAAGAAAAATTATTGAATGGCGAAAACAATGACATGAAAACCTTTTCTTGGGGATATTTTTTAGGTTTCAATAAGTACGCTTACAATTTTGATTACAAAGAACAAACTCAAGGTGACAATACAGACATTCTAGTAACTGGAGAAGCAGGTTTTAATGTTGGACTTTTAGGTAATTTACGTATTAATAGTTATCTTGATTTAAGATTAGAACCAGGCCTTAGTTTTACTACACGAAATTTTTTATTTCCAGGATTTGATGAAGTAAGTGATAATTTAAGAGAAGTAAAAGCAACCTACGTACATATTCCTTTATTGCTAAAAGTATCTACAAAAAGACTTAATAATATAAAGCCATTTATTATAGGTGGTTTTTCAAGATCATTTAATTTAGCAAGTAACGAAGACCACCCTGAAGATAATGAAACTGGTCAATTTAGATCTACAGCATCAAACTACAATTATGAGTTAGGTTTTGGTATCGATTTTTATTTATATTACTTCAAATTCACACCTTCTATCCGTGGTGTTTTTGGAATGAATGATGAATTAGTTAGAGACAAAAACCCAAACAGTGGTTGGACTAGCAATATTGAAAAGATGTATTCAAGAGGAGTATTTATAAATTTTACGATACAGTAATTCTTTTAAATTCACTTAAAAGTATTGCGGTAGCTGTTGCTACATTTAAGCTTTCAGTTCTTTGATTAACACCAAATTGTGGGATTGCAATTTTATTGTTAGCAAGATTCATAATTTTAGTTGAAACACCATTTGCTTCATTTCCAACTACAATTATAGCTTTATCCGGCAAATTCTCTTTATAAATATTTGACCCGTCCATAGCCCCTACATAAACTGGAAATTTACTTTTTGCAAGAAATTCTTCAATAACTGTATACATAATATTCACTCTAACAATAGAACCCATAGTGGCCTGAATAACTTTAGGGTTAAAGCAATCAACTGTGTTTAATGAACATATTATATTTTTTACATCAAACCAATCACATAACCTAATGATGGTTCCTAAATTACCAGGGTCTTGAATAGAATCTAACACTACCGTTATTCCATTTTCAACATAGGTTTTTTTATTTGGGATTTTAAAAACTGCTAAAGAATTATTAGCATTTTTTAAAGAACTAATTTTTGAAAGTTCTTTTTCTGAAATTATCTGAACGCTTTCGTTTTTAAACAATCCATCTAAAGTCGAATATAAAGAGTGCAATTGCAGTTTAGCAGTTATTAACTCGTTAATAACTTTTGGGCCTTCTGCAACAAATAATTCCAATTTATTTCGGTACTTTTTATGCTGTAAACTTGTTATTAATTTTATTTGACTATTGCTGACCAAAATCATGTATTTTTGATGTTATTAAATTTAGAAACTTGAACCAAACCCTTACAAAAATATCATTATTTTTAGGATTAATTATATTAATTGTTTCTTGTGATGCAACAAAGCATGTTCCAAAGGATAAATACCTTCTTACTAAGAACACAATTATTATTGACAGCACTGTTAATAAGGAATTTAAAGTTAAAAGTTTATTATTCCAACAACCCAACAAAAAGATTCTTGGTTTTCCATTAGGCCTTCAAGTTTATAATCTCGCAAATTTACACCCTGATTCTACTTTTAAAAAATGGGAACATAATAAGCCTAACAGGGAAAAAAGAATGAATAACATCTACTCAAAAAAACAAGTAGATAAGATAGCTTCTAATTATATAGGATTCAACAAATGGATTCAAAAAATAGGAAAAAAACCTACTATTATTGATGAAAAAATATTAAAAAAAAATATCAAATACATCGACGACTATTATTCAAGTTTTGGTTGGTTCAATACAGAGTCTAGTTACAAAATTGATACTATTAAAACCAAAAGAGCATCAATTACTTATTATATAAAAAAAAACAGGCCTTATTTAATTGGAACCTTAGGTGAAGAATTGAGCTCTCCCATTGTAGATTCATTATTTCAAATAATTAAGGATCAATCATTAATTGTAACAGAAAATCAATATTCAGCAAATGATTTTAATAATGAAAGAGATCGAATTTCTCAAAACTTCAGAAACTCTGGATTATTTTATTTTGACCAAAGTTATATAGAATTTGAAGCAGATTCTGTTAAAACAGATCATAAAGTAAATATTATTTACAAAATTTCAGATAGAACAACAAGAAAAAATGATACTGTCCGTGAAGCACATTTTAAAGTCCATAAAATTAGTGATGTTCGTATCGTAACTGACTATAACTATGCAAACAGAAATAAAACCATAATAGATTCTGTTTTTTTTAATGGGTATTATCTTTATAGTTATGAAAAACTTAAATTTTTCCCTAAAGCGATTACCGATGCAATGGCTATTTTACCAGGTAAAATATTTAAAGATTCTGAGCGAAGTTTAACCTACAGGCAAATTAGTGATTTAAAAATATTTAAATATCCAAAGATATCCTATATCGAAGATCCTAAAGATTCTACAGGAACAGATCTTATAGCTACTATATTATTGACCTCTCTTAAAAAATATTCATTAGGATTAGATCTTGATGTTTTTACTTCAACAATACAACAGTTTGGTATAGGGTTTAAAGCTTCTTATTCTATTAGAAATGTTTTTAGAAGAGCAGAGATATTAGAAATTTCAGCGAAAGGCAGAGTAGGATCCTCTAAAGATGCAGGAAATAGCAGTAGTAAGTTTTTCAACAATTCAGACATTGGTGCTGATATGACATTAATATTTCCAAGGATAATTTTCCCAATAAAAACAGATCGATTTATTCCAAAATACATGTCTCCATCTACCTCTGTTACTGTTGGATTTACAAATCAAAATAATATTGGTTTAGACCGTCAAAACATCAACTTTATTTATAATTATCGATGGAATCCAAAAATCAAAAGAAGCAATTATTTAGATTTATTAAACGTCCAGTTTGTAAAGAATCTTAATCCTGAAAATTATTATAATGTTTATACAAGCTCCTACAATATCTTAAATGACATTGCAGTAGATTCTGAATATGAATTTGAAAACTCAGAAAGTCAACAACTTATAATACCAGAAGAAACAAATTCTTTTATTAGACTTGCATTAGGCGAAAATAATGAGTTAGATTTAAGTACTGAAGATCAAAATGAAGTATTAAGTATTACAGAAAGACAAAAAAGGCTTACTGAAAATAATTTAATAATTGCCATAAATTATATGTGGACAAGAGATACAAGAGAAAATAACAAAGACAATTCATTTTACAGGGCACGTTGGAAAGTTGAATCCGCAGGGGTAATAATTAATGAATTGGCAAATATATTTGGAGCAGAAAAAGACACACTAGGAACTTATGCTATTAATAATGTAGCATTTTCTCATTATATAAAAGCAGAAGCAGAATATATAAAACATTGGGACTTAAATTATGAAAATACGCTAGCTTTTAGAAGTTTTATAGGTATTGCCATTCCCTATGGCAATAGCACTAGTATTCCTTTTACCAGAAGTTATTTTGCAGGTGGAGGAAATGACAATAGAGGTTGGCAAGCCTATAGTCTTGGACCAGGAAGTAGTGGAGGTGTTTTAGATTTTAATGAAGCTAATTTTAAAATAACTTTAAATGGAGAATATCGTTTTAAACTATTTGGAAATTTTTATAGTGCTTTATTTATTGATGCTGGTAATATTTGGAATGTTTTAGACAATATTACTGATCCCAAAAGAACCTTTACTAGCCTAAAAGACCTTGAAAATATTGCTGTTTCATCAGGGTTTGGTTTGCGTTATGATTTTGGTTTTTTTGTTTTTAGATTAGATATTGGTTTTAAAACATATAATCCCTTTTATCAAAAAGGAAATAGGTGGTTTACTGATTATAATTTTGGGAATGCCGTATATAACATTGGAATCAACTATCCATTTTAAACCATTAAATTTTATTATTTTAGCAGTCTAAAATTACAAATATGAATCATACTATCAAGTCAGGTATTGCTACTGGAAAAGAGGTCCAAAAAATACATCAATTTGCTAAGAAAAAGGGATTTGCTATACCCGCAATAAACGTAATAGGATCAAATACTATCAATACTGTTTTAGAAACTGCAGCTGAATTAAACTCACCTGTTATTATTCAATTTTCTAATGGTGGAGCTCATTTTAATGCTGGGAAAGGACTTAGTAATGAAAATCAAAAAGCTGCTATTGCTGGAGGCGTTGCAGGCGCAAAGCATGTACGTGAGTTAGCTAAAGTTTATGGAGCCACCGTTATTATGCATACCGATCATTGTGCTAAAAAACTATTGCCTTGGATTGATGGGTTATTAGATGCCGGTGAAGAACACTTCAAGCAAACAGGGTTTCCTCTTTATAGTTCACATATGATTGACCTTTCAGAAGAACCTATTGAAGAAAACATTGAAATTTGCAAAAGATACTTAGAGAGAATGTCTAAAATAGGTATGACTCTTGAAATAGAATTAGGCATAACAGGAGGAGAAGAAGATGGCGTAGACAATAGTGGTGTAGATTCATCAAAACTTTATACCCAACCAGAGGAAGTAGCTTACGCTTATGAAGAATTAATAAAAGTAAGCGATCAATTTACAATCGCTGCAGCTTTCGGCAATGTTCATGGAGTTTATAAACCGGGAAATGTTGAATTGACTCCAATCATATTAAAAAACTCACAAGAATTTGTTCAGAAGAAATATAACACTGGACACAATCCAATTGATTTTGTGTTTCATGGAGGAAGTGGTTCAACTTTAGAAGAAATTCGTGAAGCAATTGGTTATGGTGTTATAAAAATGAATATTGATACCGATTTACAATTTGCTTTTAATGAAGGTATTCGTGATTATATGAATACCAATTTAGCATACTTAAGAACCCAAATTGGTAATCCAGATGGAGCTGATTTACCAAATAAAAAATACTATGATCCAAGAAAATGGCTCCGTGAAGGCGAAGTCACTTTCAAAAAAAGATTAATACAAGCTTTTGAAGACCTTAACAACGTAAATACCTTATAAAATCATTTTTTAGCATTTGTTAGTTGGCTTTTTATTTAAATACATTGCCCAACATTTTATAAATAAATAACTAGTTAAAAAATGTAAAACCTTACAAACTATGAGTTGGTTTAAAAGAACAAAAAAAGGGATTCAAACCCCTACCGAACTAAAAAAAGATGTTCCAAAAGGACTTTGGTATAAGTCACCTACTGGAAAAATAGTAGACACAGAACAATTAGAGAGAAATTTTTTTGTAAGTCCTGAAGATGGATATCATGTAAGAATAGGAAGTAATGAGTATTTCGATATCTTATTCGACGGAAACTATAAAGAGTTAAATTCAAAATTAACATCAAAAGATCCTTTAAAATTTACGGATACTAAAAAATATACAGATCGTTTAAAAGATGCTAAAGAAAAAACCAAGCTAAATGATGCAGTTAGAACGGCAGTTGGAGAATCTATGGGAAAAGACATAGTTATAGCATGCATGGACTTTAGTTTTATTGGTGGATCTATGGGTAGTGTTGTTGGTGAAAAAATTGCTCGAGCTGCTGGCTATGCAATCAACCAGAAAATACCTTTTATGATTATTTCAAAAAGTGGTGGAGCAAGGATGATGGAAGCTGCTTTATCATTAATGCAATTAGCCAAAACTTCCGTTAAACTAGCACAACTTGCTGAGGCAAAAATACCTTATATTTCTCTTTGTACAGATCCTACAACGGGGGGAACAACTGCATCTTTCGCTATGTTAGGTGATATTAACATTAGTGAACCAGGAGCATTAATCGCTTTTGCTGGACCTCGTGTAGTTAGAGATACAACTGGAAAAGAGTTACCTGAAGGATTCCAAAGAGCAGAGTTTTTAAAAGAACACGGCTTTTTAGATTTTATTACTCATAGAAAAGATTTAAAATCCAAAGTAAATCTATATATCGATTTAATATTAAATCATCCACTTAGAGAAAATACAGTTTAAAGTTAGTTAGTTACTTTTCATGTTCAGATTACAGTAATAATTATTGATTTATTATTCTTAAATAGTACTATCTACTGGTTATAACTTTTATTAAAGAAAAAGGTTTAATTTTTTCCAATTAAAATAAAGCGGAAATTCTATTAGGTATATTATAGAAAAGCAATATATTTGCCGCCTGATTACCATAGTGGTAATCTGTACATAAAAATCATTAAACTAATATTGGCATGTATTTATCACCAGAAGAAAAAGGAAAAATTTTCAAAAAACACGGTAAGTCTGAAAAAGACTCTGGATCTGCTGAAGGGCAAATCGCTTTATTCACGTACCGTATCGAGCATTTAACTCAACACCTAAGAAAAAACCACAAGGACTACAACACAGAACGTTCTTTGGTAATGTTAGTAGGTAAAAGAAGGTCTCTTTTAAATTATCTTATGAAAAAAGATATTATGAGATATCGTGCAATTGTTAAAGAATTGAGTTTACGTAAGTAATAGTATTGGGAGCCTTGTGCTCCCTTTTTTAATACCTGATTAATCAGGTATCTAAACATTAACAGAGAAAGTTTAAATATAATATATTTATACTAAATTTTAAGATACTTGCATTAGTAAGTATTTACATAGAAAAGCTACCAGTAGGTTTTTCATTGGTCAACTACACACAACACAACAACTGTATTCGTAGATGCGAATATTGACCATTGTTAACTGCGCTAGATTTTATAGCGCACAATTAAAAAAAATATGATTCCAAAAGTATTTAGAGAGGTCATTGACCTTGGTGATGGTAGAGAAATTTCTATCGAAACCGGAAAATTAGCAAAACAAGCTCATGGTAGTGTTGTTGTGCAATCAGGAAAATGTATGTTATTATGTACAGTAGTTTCCAATTACGAACAGAAAGATCTTAATTTTCTTCCATTAACGGTAGATTACAGAGAAAAATTTGCTGCTGCTGGTCGTTACCCAGGAGGTTTCTTTAAAAGAGAAGCAAGACCAAGTGATGGCGAAGTATTAACCATGCGTTTAGTGGATCGTGTATTACGCCCATTATTCCCAAAAGATTATACTGCAGAAACACAAGTAATGATTCAATTAATGTCTCATGACGATGATGTTATGCCAGATGCAATGGCAGGATTAGCTGCTTCTGCTGCTATTCAACTATCAGATTTCCCTTTTGAATGTGCTATCTCTGAAGCTAGAGTAGGTCGTGTAAATGGAGAATTTGTCATCAACCCAACACGGGCTCAATTATTAGAATCTGATTTAGATATGATGATTGGTGCTTCTGCTGATTCAGTAATGATGGTAGAAGGTGAAATGGATGAAATTTCTGAAGATGAAATGGCGGATGCCATTAAGTTTGCACACGAAGCTATTAAAGTTCAATGTGCTGCTCAAATTAGGCTTGCTGAAGCATTCGGTAAGAAAGAAGTTCGTGAATATGAAGGTGAAAGAGTAGAAGAAGATTTGGTCAAGAAAGTTCATGATATGGCTTATGATAAAGTTTATGATATTGCAAAAGCTGGATCTGGTAAACATGAAAGAACTGCTGCATTTAAACAAATAAAAGAAGATATTAAAGCAACATTTTCTGAAGAAGAATTAGCAGATTATGGTGGTTTAGTTTCTGATTATTATCGCAAAGCTGAAAAAGCGGCGATTAGAGATTTAACCTTAAATGAAGGTTTGCGTTTAGATGGTCGTAAGACTGACGAGATTAGACCAATCTGGTGTGAAGTTGATTATTTACCATCGACGCATGGTTCTTCAATCTTTACTCGTGGAGAAACTCAAGCTTTAGCTACTGTTACTTTAGGAACGTCTAGAGATGCAAACAAAATAGATATGCCTTCTCATGAAGGTGAAGAAAATTTCTATTTACATTACAACTTCCCTCCTTTTTGTACAGGAGAAGCAAGACCAATTCGTGGGACATCTCGTAGAGAAGTTGGGCATGGTAACTTAGCACAACGTGCTTTAAAAGGAATGATTCCTGCAGATTGTCCCTATACGGTAAGAATTGTATCTGAAGTATTAGAATCTAACGGTTCATCCTCTATGGCAACAGTTTGCTCTGGTACCATGGCGCTTATGGATGCTGGTGTGCAAATGATAAAACCAGTTTCTGGTATTGCAATGGGTTTAATTTCTGATGCTGATTCTGGAAACTATGCTGTATTATCTGATATTTTAGGTGATGAAGATCACTTAGGAGATATGGATTTTAAAGTAACGGGGACTGCAGACGGTATCACAGCTTGCCAAATGGATATCAAAGTAAAAGGATTATCATATGAGATTTTAGTGAATGCACTAAAACAAGCTCGCAATGGTCGTTTACATATCTTAGAGAAATTGACTGATACCATAGCTGTACCAAATACAGATGTTAAAGATCATGCTCCTACTATGGTAACAAGACGTGTTCCTAACGAATTTATTGGAGCCTTAATTGGACCTGGCGGAAAAGTAATTCAGGAAATGCAAAAGGAAACTGAGACTACGATCGTTATTAACGAAGATCCAGTAACTGAAGAAGGTATTGTTGAAATATTAGGTGTTGGAAGAGAAGGTATTGATGCTGTAATGGCAAAAATAGATTCTATATTATTTAAGCCCGTAGTTGATAGTGTTTACGAAGTAAAAGTTATTAAGATGTTAGACTTTGGTGCAGTTGTTGAATATTTGGATGCACCAGGAAATGAAGTATTATTACACGTTTCTGAATTAGCTTGGGAACGCACTGAAAATGTTTCTGATGTAGTTAATATGGGAGATGTTTTTGATGTAAAATACTTCGGCATAGACAAACGTACTCGTAAAGAAAAAGTATCTCGTAAAGCTATTTTACCAAAACCAGAAGGATTTGTTGAACGTCCACCACGTGAACGTAATGAGAGAAATGACCGAGGAAGAGATAACCGAGGAAGAGACAATAGAAGATAATTTATTTATTTTTCAAACACATTAAAACCTTCAATTTGAGAAATCATTTTGGAGGTTTTTTTATTCATTTTAAAATAGTTTAATAAAAATTACAACCTTTTGTAACTTTTTGCATCTCTATTACGTATAACACAATAAGCAAGAAAAATACTTAATTTAAATAGACTAAATGAGACAACTTAAAATTACCAAGCAGGTTACCAACCGTGAAACTGCATCCTTAGATAAATATCTACAAGAAATTGGAAAAGTTGACTTAATTACCGCAGACGAAGAAGTTGAATTAGCACAACGTATTAAAGCAGGAGATCAAATTGCTTTAGAGAAATTGACAAAAGCTAATTTACGTTTTGTTGTATCGGTAGCTAAGCAATACCAAAACCAAGGATTAACCCTTCCAGATCTTATTAATGAAGGTAATTTAGGGCTTATAAAAGCTGCTCAGCGTTTTGATGAAACTCGTGGATTTAAGTTTATCTCTTATGCGGTATGGTGGATTCGTCAATCTATCTTACAAGCATTGGCAGAACAATCCCGTATTGTACGTTTACCTTTAAATAAAATTGGTAGTATTAATAAAATCAACAAGATGTTTGCTTATTTAGAGCAAGCTCATGAACGCCCACCTTCTGCAGAAGAAATTGCAAAAGAATTGGATATGACAATTAATGATGTAAAAGAGTCTATGAAAAACACTGGACGTCACGTATCAATGGATGCTCCATTAGTTGAAGGAGAAGATTCTAACTTATATGATGTATTGTGCAGTGGAGAATCTCCAAATCCAGATCGTAAACTTTTACACGAATCCTTGCGTACAGAAATTGAAAGAGCACTAGAAACATTAACTCCTCGTGAGGCTGATGTAGTTCGTTTGTATTTTGGTTTAGGTGATCAACACCCTATGACTCTTGAAGAAATTGGCGAAACTTTTGACCTTACTCGTGAACGTGTAAGACAAATTAAAGAAAAAGCAATTAGACGATTAAAGCATACTACAAGATCTAAAATATTAAAAACATATTTGGGATAAACACCTAACTACAACTACAGTATATCTCATGAAAATAGAATTTCATACTGTTATTGTTTATGATTATAATTAACCTTCGGCTGATTACCGGAGGTTTTTTTTATCTATCATTTAATTAATAACACTTATTATATTTTTTTAGTTTTCAGAAACTCATTTTTTTTATTTGTACTTTTGACTTGAAATATTTGAATCATTAAAGAAATAATATTCTAAACTAAATTATGAGTAAAATATTAATTGCCCCATCTATTTTAGCTGCTAATTTTGGAAACTTACAACGTGATATTGAAATGATCAACCAAAGTGATGCTCATTGGTTTCATTTAGATATAATGGATGGTGTTTTTGTGCCTAACATCTCATTTGGGATGCCAATTATTAATGCTATTGCAGAACATGCAACAAAGACCTTAGATGCACATTTAATGATTATTGATCCCGATCGTTATATAAAAACATTTGCCGATTTAGGAGTTGATTATTTAACGGTACATTATGAAGCTTGCCCCCATTTACATAGAACATTACAAGCAATAAAAGCAGAAGGGATGAAAGCTGGTGTTGCATTAAATCCTCACAGCAATATTAACTTACTAGAAGACACTATCAATGATATTGATCTAGTCTGTATTATGAGTGTAAATCCAGGTTTTGGTGGTCAGAGTTTTATTGAAAACACGTATTCTAAAGTTGAAAAACTTAAGAAAATGATTATTAAAAAGAATGCTTCCACCCTTATCCAAATAGATGGAGGCGTTACAAATAAAAACGCTAAACAATTAGCTGAAGCAGGAGCAGATATACTTGTTGCGGGTAGTTATATTTTTCGTTCAGAAAATCCAACTGAAACCATCGTAGCATTAAACAATCTTCTAAAATAAAAACGCACAAATTGAACTCTTTTCCTAGAGCTAAAAAATTGATTGATCATAAATTATTACGTGTGTTATAATACATACAATATTTTTTAAGTAAATAAAAAAATACTATTAGTTTTGCATGTAATTTTTTTTAACTTTGAGCATATTGTTTTTTTTAATTATGAATAAAAAATTAATATCTAAAAAGAAACCTGTATTCCCAATATCTAAGGACTTAACTAATTATTTAAAAAAAAACGGGAGAACTATAAAAACACCTATTTGTTATAATGATTTGTTGCGCTTTCAAGGTGCTGTTTCAATTTATGATAAAAACGGAGATGACACCTTATGGTTATCTACTTATTTTTCGGAAAATGATAGAGAAGAAATTGAATTAGGTCTTAAAAAAATATATACCATTTTATTTGCAGATGGAAACGACTCAACATTACCATTTCTTAGTGTTGATAGCATCGATTATTGCACTTTCGGAAACACAAAACCCTTCAGAATAAAAATTAGAAACATATTAAATGACAACTACACTTTTTACTATTTAAAACGTGCAGATGCTTCTAGAATTTATGGATTAGAATTAGAACATTTATTATCACCCAACCACATAGATTTTTTAGTTTTTAAAGACACGATAATAGAAGATCATATTTCAGGAATACCTTGTGATGTTTTTATAGAAAATAATTTAGAAAGCTGCTCCCTTCAAGATAAAAAAGCCTTGGCAAAAGAATTTGTAAAATTTAATGAACGTTGCTTTGTTAGATTATTAGGTGACATGAGAGCATATAATTATGTAGTCGTTCTAACCCACGATTTTGACAGAATTCAATATAGATTAAGAGCCATAGATTTTGACCAACAAAGTTTTGAAGGAAATATTAAGGTGTATAAACCTCAGTTTTTAAAAGAAAACAATACTTTAGTAGAAATGTCATTAGAATTACTTCAAAAAGAATCTATAGATCAATACGAAAAAGAAGAGCGTTCCTTATTAGCAAAAAGAGCTATTAGTAGCACTTACAGATTAAAACATCTTCTAAATTGTATGCAGAAAGATAAAATTTCTACTTTAGAAAAAACAAATCAATTAAAAGGTGATTTATTTAAACTTACAGGTGATTTAAATTTTAAAAAATCTACCAATATGGGAGAAGTATTAAAAAGTACATTAGATTTTATTATCAGAAATTACAAGACCGAAAATCCATATATTATCAATTAAAAAGTCATCTTATTTCGAATTAAAAGTCATGAAAATAAAAAAAATATTAGTTGCTAATCGTGGTGAAATTGCCATTAGAGTCCTGCGAGCTTGTACTGAAATAAATCTAAAAACGGTCGCAATTTTCACTTATGAAGATCGCTACTCACAACACCGTTATAAAGCAGACGAATCTTATCAAATTGGAGAAAATAACCAACCTTTAAAACCATATTTAGACATTGATGAAATTATTGGCTTAGCAAAATCTAAAAACGTAGATGCCATACATCCAGGTTATGGTTTTCTCTCAGAAAATTCTGATTTCGCAAGAAAATGTGCTAAAAGCGGAATTATTTTTATCGGTCCTAATCCGGAAGTAATGGATGCTTTAGGAGATAAAATTACCGCAAAGAAAAATGCCGAAAAATGCAATGTTCCTGTAATCGAAGGAAATAAAAAAAAGCTTTCCTCATTAAAAATTGCCCTTTCTGAAGCTTCAGAAATAGGATACCCATTAATGCTAAAAGCAGCCTCTGGTGGTGGCGGAAGAGGAATGCGTATTGTAAGAAATGTCAATGATTTAAAACAAAATTTTGATGCTGCTAAAAACGAATCACTAAATGCTTTTGGTGACGATACTATGTTTTTAGAAAAATATGTAGAAGACCCTAAACATATTGAGGTTCAAATTGTAGCAGACAACCACGGAAACATCCGACACTTATACGAACGGGATTGCTCAGTACAACGACGTCATCAAAAAGTAGTAGAAATCGCACCTTCCTTTAATATCTCTGAAGAGGTAAAGCAAAACCTTTATAAATACGCATTGGCAATCGCCAAACAAGTAAGTTATAATAATATCGGTACGGTAGAATTTTTAGTGGATAAAACAGACCAAGTTTATTTTATTGAAGTCAACCCACGTATACAAGTAGAACATACCGTTACTGAAATGGTAACCGGAATTGATTTGGTAAAAACTCAAATATTCGTGGCTGGTGGTTATAAATTATCGGACACTCAAATTAAAATTAATGAACAGGGATCAATAGTTACCAATGGATTTGCATTACAATGTAGGTTAACAACCGAAGATCCTGAAAACAATTTTACTCCAGATTACGGTACAATTACAACGTATCGTTCAGCTTCAGGTATGGGCATACGATTAGACGCTGGGAGTATATACCAATCGTATAAGGTGAGTCCTTTTTTCGATTCCATGTTGGTAAAAGTTTCTGCTCAGGGAAGAACGTTAGATGGTGCTGTTCGTAAAATGACAAGAGCTTTAAAAGAATTTAGGATTAGGGGTGTAAAAACCAATATTTATTTTTTGCAAAATGTTATTCAACATTCTGATTTCAAAGAAGGAAAAGCAACTGTTAATTTTATTCAAAAAACTCCTGAACTATTTAAAATTAGAATTTCGCAAGATCGTTCTTCAAAAATATTAAATTATTTAGGAGAAGTAATTGTAAATGGAAATCCAGACGTTAAGTTTATAGAAGATTCTAAAGTTTTTAGAAATGCTAAAATCCCTGCTTTCAATCAATTTTCAAAATATCCAAAAGGCACTAAGGATTTACTTACAGAATTGGGTCCCGATAGCTTTAGTAAATGGTTGCGAGATGAAAAGAAAATACACTATACAGATACTACAATTAGAGATGCTCATCAATCTTTATTAGCGACCCGCATGCGTACGTATGATATGCTAAAAGTTGCCGAAAGTTTTGCGAAAAATCATGCCAATACATTTAGTATAGAAATGTGGGGCGGTGCTACTTTTGATGTTTGTTTGCGTTTCCTTCATGAAAGCCCTTGGTCGCGATTGCGAGATTTGAGAAAAGCAATGCCAAATATCTTATTCCAGATGTTATTGCGTGGTTCTAACGCAGTAGGCTATAAAGCTTATCCCGACAATTTAATTGAAAAATTTGTGGATAAATCTTGGGAAAATGGAATTGATATTTTTAGGATTTTTGATTCTTTAAACTGGGTAAAAGCAATGGAGCCTAGTATCAAATATGTCAGAAATACCAACGGAGCTTTAGCTGAAGCAGCCATAAGCTATACCGGAAATATTCTAGATACAAGTCAAACAAAATACAACCTCAACTATTACACTCAATTAGCAAAAGATTTAGAAAATGCTGGTGCTCATATTATAGCTTTAAAGGATATGGCAGGTTTATTAACCCCATATGCTGCAACCGAATTAATTGGAGCGCTAAGAGATACGGTAAAGCTTCCTATTCATTTACATACTCATGATACTTCTTCACTTCAATCTGCAACCTATTTAAAGGCAATTGAAGCAAATGTAGATGTTGTAGATGTAGCACTTGGAGGCCTGTCTGGCCTTACATCCCAACCAAATTTCAATTCGATTGTCGAAATGATGAAGTATCACGAAAGAGCTCATAAATTTGACATGAATAAACTAAACCAATTCTCCAATTACTGGGAAGACATTAGGGAGTATTATTATCCTTTTGAATCTGGCTTAAAATCTGGAACAGCCGAGGTATATCAACATGAGATACCAGGTGGACAATATTCTAATCTACGCCCGCAAGCAACTGCATTAGGATTAGGAGGACGTTTTGATGAAGTTAAAAAAATGTATACCGAAGTCAATGCGATGTTTGGAAATCTAGTAAAAGTAACCCCTTCGTCAAAAGTAGTAGGAGATATGGCTATTTTTATGGTGACTAATAATTTAACCCCTGAAGGTGTAATGGAAAACGGGGAAGAAATTTCATTTCCAGATTCGGTAATTGATTTTTTTAAAGGAGACTTAGGTCAACCCGTAGGTGGATTTCCAAAAAAACTCCAGAAAATAATTTTAAAAAATCAGAAACCTTTTAAAAACAGACCAAATGCACATTTAGAACCCATTGATTTTGATATTGCTTTAGAGGATTTCAAAAAGAAATATCAAAAAGGTTTCAGCAGAGCTATAGAGTTTGAAGATTTTTTATCATACCTATTGTATCCAAGAGTCTTTGACCAAGCTCATGAAAATTATAAAAAGTTTGGTAATCTAGCCATCCTCCCTACACTCAATTTCTTTTACGGAATGAAAATACAAGAGGAAACTCTTATTGAATTAGAACCTGGAAAAGTAATTATCGTAAAATTATTATCGGTGAGCAATCCAAATGAGAATGGAATTAGAACCGTATTTTTTAAAATAAACGGTGAAAATAAAATGATAGAAGTACTGGATAAAAAATTAAATATCAGTAAAGTAGAAAACATAAAAGCTGATGAAAACAACATCGATGAAATTGGTTCTCCGCTACAAGGTTTACTTTACAAAGTACTTGTTAAAAAGGGACAAGAAGTAAAAGAAAATGATCCGCTATTTATTATTGAAGCCATGAAAATGGAAACAACGGTAACTGCAATTCGAGATTGTAAAGTTAAATCCATAACCCTTAAGAAAGATAAAATGGTGATGCAAGATGATTTGGTTTTAAGTGTGGAATAAAAATATGTATTCCTTGAGTATTTTTATATCACATCTTTAATATTAGTAGTATTTTTATAATCTTAAAACGGCTTCGTAGTTCAACTGGATAGAATATCAGATTTCGGCTCTGAGGGTTGGAGGTTCGAATCCTCTCGAGGTCACGAATAAATAGTGCAATTAAGAAAAAACGCCAAGCTTGCTTGAGCGTTTTTTTGTTTGCGCTATTTTCAAAGCGGAGCTTTGTGGGATCAGCGCAGCTAATCCTTAATAGTATTGCATGTTTTAATTTTCAAAGCGGAGCGCTTACAGGAAAAACCATCCTGCCGAGGTTACTAAATCGGAGAATTGATTCACTGGAATTGGTTCTCCTTCTTTTATGTTTGAGATTTCTTTCAATAAAATGGGGATTGACTCAAAAATAGCGTTCACTTTGGGGTTCGAACTCGGTCGTTTAACTTGTCATAACCTATTTTTGATGGAAATTGAAGGTTTTATTTAAAATTGAGTTATTTTAGGTTTACTCATAACTATTTATATATTTTTAATTTCTTCTTTTCCATTACTATGTAGGGCAAATCTTCCTTTATCTCTAGCATGAACTACTTCTTTTTCAGTCCATGGCCATCCACCAAATTGAGTTTTACTATAATCACTCATAGCTTCTCTAATTTCTTCTTGAGTATTCATTACAAAAGGACCGTGTTGTGCTACTGGCTCTCCAATTGGTTTTCCCTCAAGAATTAAAAAGTAAGCATCTTCATTCCCGTTCTGAATTACTATATTTTCACTTGCCTCAAGTTCTATTATATGCTTAGATGAAATTGTTTTACCTTCTAGTCTAATCGTATCTCCTTTATAAAAGAAAACAGAGCGATTGGCTTCACTATTTGTTATGGGTAAAATCCAATTGGAACCAGCTTCCATCTTTATGGTGTATACACCAACTGAATTGTTTGTGTTTGCAGCCCAAGAATCAGGATTAGGTTCTAAAGCATCAATTGTATCTATTTTCCCTGCAATAACCTTAATTGAGGTTGTTCTGTTTAATTCATCTTTATAATTAATTACAGGAATATTCTCGTTCCATAACATTTTGAAATGTGGTTCTACCATTTTTGAGACTTTAGGTAAGTTCAACCATATTTGGAAAATTTCCAATGGATTCCCTTTATCTTCATTGATTAGAGGAAACATCTCAGAATGTTGAATGCCTTTTCCTGCAGTCATCCATTGGACATCACCAGCCTTAAACCGACCAGCTGCACCAAGAGAGTCAGAATGATCTACAACTCCTTCTTTATTAATGGTAATGGTTTCAAATCCTCTGTGCGGATGATAAGGGAAACCTGGAATATTACTACCATGATACATTCTCCAACCGTTTTTTATAACAAAATCTTGACCAATATTTCTACCTATTAACTCTTCAGAATTTACCCCCATTTCAGAGTTTCCCATTGGGTATTCATCTCTATGATAAGCACAAAATAAAAATGGATCTTGAGTTTCCCAAGGAAAGCCTAGTGGCTTTATTTTTTTTATTGATGATTTATTCATTTCTTCAGATTTAAAGAATTCACGATATTACGTAATAATATCTGGATTAATTTGAGAGCATTTTTTTTACAATTCCAGAAATAGTTTTACCATCTGCTTTTCCTGCTAGTTGACTATTAATTAATCCCATAACCTTACCCATATCTTTCATAGAGTTTGCTCCAGTTTTACTAATTATTTCAACTACCACTATTTCAACCTCATTTTCACTCATTTGTTTGGGTAAAAATCGTGAAATAATCTCAGCTTGTTCTAATTCTGGTATTGCCAAATCTTCTCTATTCTGTTCTGAAAAAATGGAAGCACTATCCTTTCGTTGTTTTACTAATTTTTGCAATATTTTATTTTCATCTATTTCATTTAATTCAGACAAAGACCCGCTAGTTTTCAATAAAATTAATTCAGCTTTAACGGCACGCATTGCTGCTAAAGCTTGTTGATTTTTTTCTTTCATTGCAGTTTTTATTGCTTCCATTATTTTTTTTTCTAAGCTCATAATTTCTTGTATTTAATAATTTCAAAGGTAGTTAAATTTCTATTATTTGCTTTATTTCAAAAAAACCAAAACATAAAATATCAGCATGAAAAAAGTCCAAGAACAACTATTGTTATCCTCAGACTTTTAGTTTAAAAAACCATTATATTAATCTACATTGTCATGTAAAAAAGAATTATTAGACCGCAAATCTAATTCATTATCATCATCTGTATTTACTGAAGTTCTTGACAAGTTAGATTCTTGATTTGATGTTTTGTCTAATTCTATACCCATACGTTTATAAGCCGGTTGCTTTTCAATTTCATCAATATGAGAAGGCTTGTTATTAAACTTATAATTAAACTCTTTCATTTGTCTTTTTCTAATTTCGGTACGTTCACTTAACAATTTAGAAATTGGCGTATTTAAAGGATCTTCTGGTTCATTTTCTTCTTTATTAATTCGTTCCGGAACAGCTATAATTCTAGTTTCGAAAACAATTTCTTCATCACTAATTTCATCTTCAAGCGCTAATGGTTTAGCTTCATTTAAATGATCTTCTACTTCTTGATAGTTATCTAAACTATAGGTGATAGTTTGCTCTTTAGTAACTTCGGTAATAGGAGCTACTTCGATATGATCATTCACTTCAATTTCTTCAACACTAGAAGTCATTGTTTCCAATTTTATTCCAGCTTTATGATATTGTTTTTTTGTTTCAAAAGTCTCTTCAGAAGCAGTGTTCACTTCTAAATCAAACATTAATATTTGCTCCTCAGGAGACTCAATATTTATATTTACTTCGGTAAATTCATCTTCAATAGTTTCTTCTAATTTTGAATCTACAATAATAAAATCTTCAACATTAATCTCATTAATAGTTACTTCTTCAAATTCAGCCAAATGATGAATGTCAATTTCTTCACAATTAACTTCAATGTTTTTTAATAAATCAGATGTTTCAATGCAATCCTTAAATGGAATGGATTTTTTTGGAATAGCAACTTCTTTAACTTCTTCAAAAAGAGAATGTCTAATTATTGGCTCTTCCATTTTATTTGTAATTGGTTCATTAGAAATTAAACCAATATTAAATTCATTTTTATCAGAAACTAAAACTTGTTCTGCTCGCTGTTCATCGTCAAGAATATGAATTACTTTTTTAGACTCTGTATTTACAATATCATTTTGTTGTTCTACATTAAACCCTGTAGCAATAACTGTAATAGCAATACTATCTTCCAAAGATTCATCATCACCAACACCCATAATAATATTAGCACCATGTCCAGCCTCACTCTGGATAAAGTCACTAATTTCACCAATTTCATCAATAGTAATTTCTTCTAGCCCAGAAACAATTAACAACAACACATTTGTAGCTCCTTTAATTTTGTTGTCATTTAATAATGGAGAATCCAATGCTTTTGAAATTGCTTCGGAAGCTCTATTAGTTCCGCTTGCACTAGCACTACCCATAATCGCAGTTCCACTATTTGAAAGTACTGTTTTCGCGTCACGTAAATCAATATTTTGTGTATAATGATGCGTAATTACTTCTGCAATTCCTCTAGCCGCAGTTGCTAACACTTCATCTGCTTTAGAGAATCCAGCTTTAAAACCTAGGTTCCCGTAAACATCCCGTAACTTATTGTTATTAATTACTATAAGAGAATCAACATTATCTCTTAACCTTTCCACCCCAATATTTGCTTGTTGGTTTCTCATTTTACCTTCAAACTCAAAAGGTATTGTTACAATCCCAACAGTTAGGATATTTAAATCCTTAGCCATTTTAGCAATAATAGGTGCTGCACCTGTTCCAGTACCACCCCCCATTCCAGCTGTTATAAACAACATTTTAGTATTTGTTGTAAGCATCGCTTTAATATCTTCCATACTTTCAACAGCAGACTGCTCTCCTATTTCAGGGTTTGCACCAGCTCCTAAACCTTCGGTTAATGTAACACCCAATTGAATTTTATTAGGTACAGGGCTGCTATCTAAAGCTTGAGAGTCTGTGTTACAAATAACAAAATCTACACCGTTTATTCCTTGACTAAACATGTGATTGATTGCATTGCTACCACCTCCACCAACTCCAATGACTTTGATTACATTGGATTGGTTTTTTGGCATATCGAACTGAAAACTGTCCATTTGTTTGTTACTACTCATAATTTTATTTTTGTGAGGTTGTGTTAGTTTGTTTTATTATGATGTCTTAAATATTTATTATTCTGCGTTATCTAAAAAATCTTTTAGGTTTTCTACCCATTTATCGAAAAATCCTTGCCGTTTTGGTTTTAGTTTTTCTTCAATCTCTTTATCTAATTCTTCATTAGTTAGAGGTTCCAATTCTTTATTTATTATTTCTTCATCTTCAACTTCATTTATTTTGTTATTCTCCAATCCATTTAAAACCAATCCAACTGCAGTTGCATACATCGGACTTGTAACTTCACTATCACTATCGCCTGCCATATGTTCATTAGGAAAACCAACACGAGTATCCATTCCTGTAATATACTCCACTAATTGTTTTAAATGTTTTAATTGAGCTCCTCCTCCTGTTAATACAATCCCCGCTATTAGTTTTTTCTTTTGATCTTCGTGACCATAATTTTTAATTTCTAGATAAACTTGTTCAACGATCTCAATTACCCTAGCATGAATTATTTTGGAAAGGTTTTTAAGCGAAATTTCTTTAGGTTCTCTTCCTCTTAATCCAGGTATAGAAACAATTTCATTGTCTTTATTTTCTCCTGGCCAAGCTGATCCAAATTTAATTTTAAGCAATTCTGCTTGCTTTTCAATGATGGAGCAACCCTCTTTAATATCTTCAGTTATAACATTTCCCCCAAAAGGAATTACTGCAGTATGTCTAATAATTCCATCTTTAAATATGGCCAAATCTGTTGTTCCTCCACCAATATCTATCAATGCAACACCTGCCTCTTTTTCTTCAATTCCCAATACTGCATTTGCTGAGGCTAACGGCTCTAATGTAATCCCAGAAAGTGTTAAACCAGAACTTTTAATACATCTCCCAATATTTCTAATGGAAGTCACTTGGCCCACTACTACGTGAAAATTAGCCTCTAATCTTCCTCCATACATACCTATTGGTTCTTTGATTTCATTTTGTCCATCAACTTTAAAATCTTGTGGAAGTACATGAATTATTTCTTCTCCAGGTAACATCACTAATTTATGAACTTGATTACACAGATTTTCAATATCAAGCTCATCAATTACAATATCACTATCTTTTCTGGTGATGTAATCGCTATGTTGTAAACTTCTAATATGTTGCCCTGCAATTCCTACTATTACATCATAAATTTTCATTCCTGAAGAAGTTTCTGCATCTTGGACTGCTTGTTGAATTGACTGAATGGTTTGTGTTATATTATTTACAACTCCACGATGAACTCCTAAACTTTTAGATTTTCCAAGACCTAAAATCTCAAGTTTACCATATTCATTGTACTTACCAATCATGGCGACAATCTTGGTTGTACCAATATCTAATCCAACTGCTATTTTATTATCCTCCATTTGTTTCCTTTTTTGTAGCTACAACTTGATTTTTAAATTTTAAATTAATCAAACTATAAGTATCAAGTAAACTATCATTCTTAGTTAGTTTGTAAAAAGCTTTAAATTTTTGAAACTTAGTTTCTATATCCTTAGATTTTCCAAAAAGCACTTTAAATTGATTCTTTCGAATTCTTAAAAATACATCTCCTTCAGTTGTAACATCCAAACCAACAACGTATTCCTTCATAAATTCATCATTAGTTATTTTTTTAACTAATTTTGTTACTTCTATGTATTGATTTTCTGAAATTCCAGTAACAATTGGAACTCTTGCTGAATGAACTGCTGACAAAGGCATGTTCTTTCCGTCTTCATCCAAATAAAAATTTGGAATTCCCTCAACTCTAGCTATGGGTCTTCTTTGTATAACTTTTGCTCCTAAAACCCCATTAACTGTAACGTAAATATCTGCATTTTTAATCATAGGGTTTTCTGACAATCTTTTTTCCATCTTATTCAAATCTAAAGTTTCTTTACCTATGCTCGTAACACTGTCTTTATTTTGTATTAACAATTTATTAACCATATTTTCAGTGATAAATAACCGTTTTTCATCTTTAAATTCTATATCAATTTTAGTGATTTTTCTGACTTCATTTCTTTGTTTACTGAAACCAAACATAAAAACGATTAAACTCGCAATAACTAAAAATTTTATGATGCCCCAGTTAATCTTCATCTTTTAAATGTTTTGTTACAGACTCTACTTCAACTCCAATATCCCCAGCGCCTACCATTAATTTAACTTTACAATTAGATTTCTTAACTTCTATTGAAAGGTCTTCTTTAGTAACTATTTTTTTATTGCTATTTTCTATTTTATCAAGTAGCCATTGCGAAGAAACCCCTTCAATTGGTTTTTCTCTTGCAGGATATATTTCTAACAATATTACTTCATCAAAACGAGATAAACTTTTTGCAAATTCATTTCCAAAATCCTTGGTACGAGAAAATAAATGCGGCTGAAAAACAATTAACTTTTTATTTTGAGGATACATTTCAGTAACAGCTTGATGTAACGCGTTGATTTCGGTAGGATGATGCGCATAATCATCAATTAATACTAAATTTTTAGTTCTTATTTTATAAGAAAATCTTCTTTTTACTCCTTTAAAGTCCTTTAAAGCTTTGGACAGGCAATCGATTGGGGAACCTGCTAAAATTGCCATACCTAAAGCAGTAAGAGCATTAAACATATTATGACGACCTGGTAAATGGAATTGTAAATCTTTAATTTCTTCAGAAGGTGTTTTTAAATCAAAAACATAACTCCCTTCTTCTATCCTAACATTTCTAGCTTCAAAATCTGCATTTTCAGTTGCAGAAACTGTTTTCCCTTCTAATGGAAGTCCCTTTTTAAATAATAAATTATTAGAATCTGGAACTAACTTTGAAAACTCAATAAAAGTCTTTTCTAATGCTGAAGTGGTACCATAAATATCTAAATGATCCGCATCCATTGAGGTAATACAAGCTATGGTCGGTTTTAAATGAAGAAAAGAGCGATCAAATTCATCCGCTTCTACTACCATTATTTCACTTCCTTTATAAATAAGATTTGAGTTGTAATTTTCAGTCACACCTCCTAAAAATGCAGTTACCGGCATATTGCAACTTGCAAGTAAATGACCTAAAATAGCTGAAGTGGTAGTTTTTCCATGGGTTCCGGCAACCGCTAAACAAATGCTATTTTTGGATATTTCTCCAAGTAATTCTGAACGCTTCATAATACTATATTCTTTAGCGTTTAACCAAGAAATAATTTTATTATTTTTGGGTATTGCTGGTGTACAGACGATAAGCGTATTTTTATTTTTCTGGATTAGTTCTGGAATCAAGGAAACTTCATCTTTAAATTGAATAGTAATTCCTTCATGAATCAACGTATTTGTAATTTCTGAAGGAGTCTTATCATAACCAAAAACTTTTTTACCTTGTAAATTAAAGTATCGAGCCAATGCACTCATACCGATACCCCCAATACCTACAAAATAAAAATTCTCTATGTTTTTAATACTACTCATTTAATTAATGAATCTTTGCTTCTTTTAATAATTTCTCTATCTCTTCAACTATTTCTTTTGTTGCGTTTGGTTTCCCTAATGCTTTACAATTTTTCGATAATTGTAATTGATTTTCTTCTGAACTAAATAATTTATAAAATTCATCTTCAAATTGTATTTCTAAATCTTTTTCAGCAATTAAAATTGCAGCTTCTTTACTGCTAATAGATTTTGCATTTTTTATTTGATGATCTTCTGACACATTTGGTGAAGGAATAAATACAACAGGTTTTCCCACCAAACATAATTCTGAAACTGACAATGCACCTGCCCTAGAAATTATAAAATCGGAAGCTGCATAGGCCAAATCCATTCTATTTAAAAAAGCATGAACCTGCACATTTACATTTCCCTTTTCTTTATAAGATTCAAAATAATAACTACCGCATTGCCAAATGATTTGTAAATTTAATTTTGAGAAAAAATCTAAAGATGAATTGATCAAAGCATTGATTCTTCTTGCACCTAAACTTCCTCCTAAAACTAGGAGTGTCTTTTTCTGAGAATCTAGCTTAAAAAACGAAAGAGATTCTTTCCGTTTTTTAGAAATATCTAACAAATCTTGTCTTACTGGATTACCCGTTAATCTAATTTTTTCAGAAGGAAAATAGTGTTCCATACCATCGTAAGCAACACATATTTTTTTCACCTTAGCACTTAGCCATTTATTAGTGATTCCAGCATAAGAATTTTGTTCTTGGATCAAACACGGAATTCCTTTATTGGAAGCTACTTTTAATAATGGTGCACTTGCATATCCTCCAGTTCCAATTGCTATATCGGGTTGAAATGATTTTATTATTTTTCTAGATTCCCATAAACTTGAAATAAGTTTTAAAGGAAATATTAAATTTTTTAAAGAGAAGCTTCGTTGAAATCCAGAAATCCAAAGTCCTTTTATAGTATAACCCGATTCCGGAACTTTATCCATTTCCATTCTATCTTTGGCTCCAACAAATAGAAATTTAGCATCTGGATATCGCGATTTTAACTCATTCGCTATAGCAACTGCTGGATAGATATGACCTCCAGTTCCTCCACCTGATATGATAAATTTATATGGCTTCACTTAATATATCTAAAGGGTTTTCTTCTTGATTTTCAGTTTTTACAACTTCTCTTTTTGCACTAACACTTAATACCATTCCAATAGCCAAACAAGTCATCCAAATAGATGATCCACCACTGCTAATAAGTGGTAAAGTTTGGCCTGTAACCGGAAATATTTCTACAGCAACCGCCATATTTATCAACGCTACAAATACGATTGGCAACCCTACTCCTATAACTAATAATTTTCCAAATACTGTTTCTGCTTTATGTGCTACAATTACAAACCTAAATAGGAGTAACATATACAAAAACATTAAAAATAACGAACCTACAAGTCCAAATTCTTCCACAATTATTGCGTAAATAAAATCGGAAGAAGATTGCGGCAAAAAGTTTTTCTGAATACTTTTTCCCGGACCTAATCCTGTAATACCTCCTGAAGCAATTGCAATTTTTGCTTTTTCAATTTGATAATCTGCTTCCGTTTCTTCGCCATCCGTAAAATTATCAATCCTACTCATCCACGTATCAACTCTATTAGGAAACAAACCAGGAAATGCTTTAGCTGAAACAACAAATAATGTTAGAAAGAAAGCGCCTGCAAACAAAATTATTGATAAGTACTTTATTGGATAACCTCCTATAAAAACCAATACCGAGAGCATAGAAAAAATAATTGCTGCTGTAGAAAAATTAGCAGGTAATATTAATGCTAATACTAGAAAAATAGGAACCCAAAGAGGTAATATTGTTTCTTTAAATATAATCGTTTTATCTTTTATTCTTGCTAAATATCGCGCTACATACGTTAACAATACCACAGAAGCAAGTGTTGAACTTTGAAAAGTAAACCCAACAAATGGTATGCGTATCCAACGACTAGCATTTGCACCTTCAATAGTGGTTCCTTGTGTTATTGTTACAACTAACAAAATCAGTGCTATGGGTAATGCTATAACAGATAAGCCTTTAAAATAATGATAGGGAACTTTATGCACTCCATATAAAATTACAAATCCCAAAACCAAATGTGCAAAATGTTTTAAAAGAAATTTTAGTGTATTTCCATCTCCATATAAATATGCCAAATTACTACTGGAGCTATACACTGGTAAAAATGAAAATAATGCTAACAAAGAGACAACAGCCCAAATAGTCTTATCTCCTTTTATATGTTGAAATACATTTTTCATTTTAAAATCTTAACTAATTAAAATATAATTATAGATTACGTACTGCATTTTTAAATTGTCTTCCTCTATCCTCATAGTCTTCAAATAAATCGAAACTAGCACAAGCAGGCGATAACAATACTGCATCACCTCTTTTAGAAAGTCGGTAAGCAACCTTAACAGCATCTTCCATCGAATGAGTTTCTACCATTATATCAACTACATTTCCAAAAGCTCTTATTATTTTATCATTATTAACACCCAAGCAAATAATTGCTTTTACTTTTTCGTTAACCAGCGGAAATAGCTCGCTGTAATCATTTCCTTTATCAACACCGCCTACAATCCAAACAGTGGGAGCCTCCATACTATCTAAAGCGTAAAATGTTGCATTTACATTGGTACCCTTAGAATCATTAATGTATTTAACATTGTTTATTTTTAATACGTTTTCTAAACGGTGCTCTACTCCTTGAAAGTTTTCTAAACTTCTTCTAATTGTTTCTTTTCTAATGCTTAGTAACTTCGAAACGGTTGAAGCAGCCATTGCATTTTTTGTATTGTGTTCTCCTTGTAATCCTAGTTTTGAGATTGGCATAGTAAATGGGTTGTTATCTATTGTTATTATTATTTCGTTATTTTTTATATATGCACCTTTTTCTAATTCTTTTTTTACTGAAAAAGGCAGTAATTGAGATTTAATTGTTTTTTTTGAAATCCATTCATTTATCTTATCATCATCTGCATCATAAATAAAATAATCATCCTTTGTTTGATTCATTACAATCCTAAATTTTGAATCTATATATGCATCATAATCGCTTTCATATCTATCTAAATGATCTGGTGATAGATTCGTTAAAACTGCAATGTGTGGAACAAAATCTTTAATTCCATCTAACTGAAAACTGCTTAATTCCAACACATACTCTTCAAAGTTTTCGGCTGCCACTAACTCAGCAAAACTTTTACCAATATTCCCAGCTAAGGCAACATTTTTTCCTGCATCTTTTAAAATTTGATACGTCATAGTTGCTACGGTAGTTTTACCATTACTCCCTGTAATACCAATTAATGTTGCAGTAGTATATTTTGCTGCAAATTCAATTTCAGAAATAACAGCTACTCCTTTTTCTTTCAACTTCAACACAATTAGAGCATTATCTGGAATACCAGGGCTTTTCATTACCAAATCTGCTGAAAGAATTACAGTTTCTGAATGAACTTCTTCTTCCCACTTAATCTCCTGATGTAAAAGAACTTGTTTATAATTATTTTTAATTTTTCCATAGTCCGAAACAAACACTTCAAACCCTTCTTTTTTTCCTAAAATAGCCGTTCCTACTCCACTTTCCCCTGCTCCTAGTATGACTAATTTTAATTTTTTATTCACTTTTATTCTTTCTATCTTTTATCTCCTTATCTAATTTTCAAAGTAGCAATTGTTAGAATCGCTAAAAATATTCCAACAATCCAGAATCGTGTGACAATTTTACTTTCGTGAAAACCTGATTTTTGATAATGATGATGGAGTGGTGACATTTTAAATATTCGCCTTCCTTCTCCAAATTTCTTTTTAGTGTATTTAAACCATCCTACCTGCATCACAACTGATAGATTTTCCATTAGAAAAATTCCACATAAAATTGGAATTAGCCATTCTTTACGAATTGCGATTGCAATTACTGCTATAATTCCTCCGATGGTTAAACTCCCTGTATCACCCATAAAAACTTGAGCCGGATACGTGTTATACCAAAGAAAACCAATTAAGGCTCCAACAAAAGACATGATAAAAATAGAAAGCTCTCCAGTATTAGGGATATACATAATATTGAGGTAATCCGAAAAAATAACATTTCCAGAAACCCAAGCAAACAGTGCCAACGTAACTCCAATTATTGCTGAAGTACCAGCAGCTAAACCGTCGATTCCATCAGTAAGATTGGCGCCATTAGACACTGCAGTAATGATAAATATTATTATAGGAATAAAAATCAACCATACATAATCCTTAGCTTCTTCTCCTGCCCAACTAATTAAGCTTTCGTAATTAAATTCGTTTTTCTTTACAAAAGGAATGGTTGTTAATAAGGTTTTTTCTGCAGGATAAAACTCAGGAATTCTATTTTCTGAAACATTTTCAATAGAATTTGTAGTAGCTACCTTTTGCCTTTTCACAGTTATATCACTATGAAAATACATGGTAGTACCCACTATAATTCCTAATCCAACCTGCCCTATAACTTTAAACTTCCCTGAAAGACCTTCTTTATTTTTTTTGAATATTTTTATATAATCATCTATAAAGCCGATAATTCCCATCCAAACAGTTGTAACTAATAATAATATCACATAAATGTTCCCAAGTTTTGCAAAAAGCAACACTGGAATTATAGTTGCTAAAATGATAATAATTCCGCCCATAGTAGGCGTTCCAGCTTTTTCACTTTGCCCATCTAGACCAAGATCACGTACGGTTTCACCAACTTGCTGTTTTCTTAAAAAGTTAATAATTTTTTTTCCATAAATAATTGCTATTAATAATGAAAATATGACCGCCAATGCAGCTCTAAAAGTTAAAAACTGAAAGAGTCCTGCACCTGGAAAATGGTATGTTTTTTCTAAATAGTCAAATAGATAATACAGCATAAATTATTTATTTAGGGCTTTTAATAATTCATTTATAATTTTAAAGTCATCAAAATCGAATCGTTCGCCTTTTATTTCTTGATAAGTTTCATGACCCTTACCAGCAATTAGAATGATATCACCTTCGTTCGCTAACTGACAAGCCGTTTTAATCGCTTGTTTCCTATCTGAAATAGAGATTGTTTTACTAAAATATTCTCCAGGAACTCCTTTTTCTATAGAATCAATTATAGCTAATGGGTTTTCGCTTCTTGGGTTATCACTTGTAAAAATTACTTTGGTACTTAGTGTCGCTGCAATAGCGCCCATTTTTGGTCTTTTAGTAATATCTCTGTCTCCACCACAACCAACTACAGTAATTAATTCTTCATTTTTAGTTCGGATTGTATTAATAGTTTCTAATACATTTTTTAAAGCATCAGGAGTGTGAGCATAATCAACAATTACAGTTATATTCTTTTTAGAAATTAAATATTGAAACCTACCATCAACACTTTCAAGCTCACTCATTAATTGCAACGTATTTAAGTTTTTCAATCCTAATAAATCGGCTGCTCCATAAATTGCTAATAAATTATAAGCATTAAAACTCCCTATAAGCTTCACCCATAATTCTTGATTATTTATTTTTAATAACAATCCATTAAATTGATTCTCTAAAATCTGAGCCTTATAATCTGCTATCGATTTTAATGCATATGTATGTTTTTTAGCATTGGTATTTTGAAGCATTACCTTGCCATTCTTATCATCGCTATTTGTTAATGCAAAAGCTGTTTTAGGGAGTTGATCAAAAAACGCTTTCTTAACATCTCTATAGGTAGCAAAGTCATTATGATAATCTAAATGGTCGTGAGACAAATTGGTAAATATTCCTCCTTCAAATTTTAATCCTTCCGTTCGCTTTTGATGTATACCGTGAGAACTAACCTCCATAAAACAGAACTCCACACCTTCTTCTACCATTTTTTTTAAATACATATTGATAGTCAAAGAATCTGGCGTAGTATGAGTAGCATTGTATTGTTTATGATCTACCATGATTTTCACAGTAGAAAGCAATCCTACTTTATAACCCGCTTTTTTAAATAATTGAAATAATAAAGAAGTGATAGTAGTTTTACCATTGGTTCCTGTTACTCCAATTAACTTTAAATTGTCTGAAGGATTCCCATAATAATTGGCTGCTAAAACAGATAATGCCTTATGTGAATCAGCTACTTGCACATAGGTTATTCCATTGATTATTTCTTCAGGAATTACTTCACAAATTATTACTAAAGCTCCGAGATTTGTTGCATTTTTTATGAAATTATGACCGTCAGATAACACCCCCCTAATTGCAATAAAAACATCGTTGAGCTGAATCTTTCTAGAATCAAATTCAATATTTCTAATTGCTACAGAAGTATTTCCTATCACTTTATTGATAGTTACTTTATACAATATATCTTTAAGCTCTATCATGATAATTTGAGCGTAATTAGTTTTCCTTTTTCTATTTTTACACCTGTTTTTAGTGATTGTTTTGCTACTGTCCCATTTCCAACTAATCTAACCTCTAATCCAATATTTTCTAATAATGAAACCGCATCCATACCAGCCATACCTATCACATTTGGAATTTTTAAAAACTCTTTCTGAACTTTTGTGTAGTAGGATTCATAGTCATTAACTACCAAAATATCTTTGGATTCTATATCAGATACTTCCGTAACTAATGGAGAAACTGTAAATATTTTTTGAGCGATACGTTTGAACACTGGCCCTGAAACATCAGCACCAAAATATCCTTTTTTTGTGCTCGGTTTATGTATAATAACAATGCAAGAATACTTTGGTTTATCAACTGGAAAGTAACCTGCAAAAGAAGAAATATATCTTTTATTTTCCTTCCAATCTGGCATCCAATATTCGGTTTGTGCAGTACCTGTTTTTCCTGCCATTGAGAAGTATGGTGAATACAATCTTTTTCCAGTTCCTCTTTCTACAATGTTTTTTAATATATCTTGAATTTCAGAAATGGTTTCTTTAGATGCTAATTTTGGGTTAGTCACTTCCTTTTCAAAAGTTACAATTGCTTGATTCCAAGCACGAACCTCTCGTATAAACCTTGGTTTTACCATTACACCATTATTAGCAATAGCATTATAAAAATTAAGTGTTTGTAATGGAGTCAAACTTAAGTTATATCCATACGCCATAGATGGCAAGGCATTTTTACTCCATTTTGAATGACCTGGTTGTGGTATCATAGGCTTCCCTTCTCCTTTAATTGGAATCCCAATTGTATCGGCTAGTCTGAAGGATTTAATTCTATCAACAAACAGGTTAGGGTTATCTTTATAACCTTCATCAATGATAGTTGCCAAACCAATATTTGAAGAGACTTCCAATGCTTTGGCTGCAGAAATCTCACCATATCCACCTCTATGAGAGTCAAAAATTCTTCTACCGTAAAAAGTTTTAACACCTTTTTTAGTATCAACAACAGTACTAGTATCAATTATTTCATCTTCTAAGGCAGCCATCAAAGCAGCAACTTTAAATGTAGACCCTGGCTCATGAGATTCTCCTACAGCATAATTTACTTTCTCATAATAAGTGCCTTTACTGGTTCTTCCTAAATTTGAAACAGCCTTAATTTCACCTGTAGCAACTTCCATAACAATCACACAACCATGTTCCGCTTCATAATACTCCAATTGCTTTAACAGCGAATGATGAGCTATATCTTGAATATTTACATTGATAGTAGTTATGATATCATACCCATCTACTGGTTCCACTTCATTTTCATCAAAAACAGGTTTCCATTGACCTTTTGCAATTTTTTGTTTTAAGCGTTTACCGTCTTTTCCTCTTAAATATTTATCGTAGGCTCCTTCTAATCCAATATTATAGACTCCAATTGTTCCTTTTTTTTCATTACCCACCAAACGTTCTGCTACTTTCCCAATAGGATGTTCTCTAACATTGGTTTGTTTTACAATTAACCCTCCTTTATAAGGCCCTAATTTTAATAATGGAAAATATTTTGTTTTTATATACTCTGAATAACCCAAATTTTTAGCCACAAGCATGTACCTATTTTTATTAATTCTTGCCTTTTTAAACTTGCTTACATAATAAGATGATGGTTTACCAAACATCGCAGATAACTCTTTTGCAAGAGCAGGAAGGTATTCTTTAAAGTTTGCCGCAGAAACCGTTACCGCATCAAAGCGTATTTCGTATTTAGGAACAGATGTAGCAAGTAAACTACCATCATCTGCATAAATATTACCTCTACTTGAAGGGATCACCCAATTCTTTACGGTATTTTTTTTCGCTAAGTCTCGATATTTTTCACCATCAACAAATTGTATATTGATAATTTTAACAGCAATTAGTATCGCAAAGAGTAACATACCTCCAGCGATAAAATATAAGCGGTTTAATATGTTTTTCTCTGTTGTAGACAACTGCTAATCTTTTCTTGTTATTATTATTTTCTGAGGCGGAGTTTCTGAAGGGGTTAAGCCTTTCTTTGCCATAGCTGAAATTATTTTTGTTTCCATTTTTGCTTGCATCAAGATCATTCTAATATCTACATATTCACTTTTTATTTCTTTTACTTCATTACTTAATTGTGCAATTCTGTAAACCTTTTTATCTGCTCGATGCGAACTTGCTATCACTATTAAAGCTAACGCAGAAAGAAAAAAAATAAAACGCCAATTTTTAAAAGCATCATCGCTAATTAAAAATTTTCCCTTTAATAAATTATAAAATCCTTTTTTCATAACTTTTCGGCAACACGAAGCTTTGCACTTCTAGCTCTATTATTTTGTTTTATCTCTTCTTGTGTTGGAATTACAAACTTTCCTATTCTTTTAAATGGAACCGCTGCCTTTCCAAAAACATCTTTTTCTGGCTCTCCTTCAAAAAGGCCATTTCGCATAAAGCGTTTTACCAATCTATCTTCTAAAGAATGATATGACAATAAACTAAGCCTTCCTCCGGTCTTTAAAACTTCTTCCGCTTGTATTAAAAATTCTTTTAATGCCTCTAACTCTTGATTTACCTCAATTCGAATCGCTTGATAAATTTGAGCCAATACTTTATTTTCTCGATGTGTTGGCAAAAACCTGTTCAAGGCTTTTTTAAGTTCTTCGCTTGAAATAATTGGTGTTTCCTTACGTACTTCAACAATCAACCTTGCCATTCCCGCAGATGCTCTTAATTCTCCATATTGAAAAAGAACATTCTTTAGTTTTTCTTCAGAATATTTATTAATTACATCATAAGCAGAAAAAGCAGCATTCTGATTCATTCTCATATCTAAGTCTGCTTTAAATCGAGTTGAAAAACCTCGTTCAGCAACATTAAACTGATGAGATGAAACTCCAAAATCGCCCAATATTCCATCTACTTCTTTTATATTATGAAAACGCAAAAACCTCTTTAAATACCTGAAATTTTCATGAATCAACAAAAAACGAGGATCATCTATTGTGTTTTGCAATGCATCTTCATCTTGATCAAATGCAATCAACCTTCCATCTTCTCCCAATCTTTGTAATATTTCTCGAGAATGACCTCCTCCTCCAAAAGTCACATCTACATAAACCCCATTGGGCTGAATATTGAGACCCTCAACCGTTTCGGTTAGCAATACCGGTCTATGATACTCCATTATCTACATCGCTTACATCACCCATTACATCTTCAGCCAAATCAGCAAAGTCACTGGCCGCTTCATTAATAGCCTGTTCGTATTTATTTTTATCCCAAATTTCAATAATATTTATTGCAGAAGAAATCACTATTTCTTTATCTATTCCCGCAAAAGAAGACAGGTTTTTAGGAATTAATAATCTTCCTGCAGCATCTATTTCTATTGTTTTAACACCTGCAGTGAACCTTCTAATGAAATCATTATTTTTTCTATTAAACCGATTCAGTTTTCCCATTTTCTCCATCAACAATCTCCATTCCTCCATGGGATACAATTCTAGACAAGGCTGAAACACAGCTCTTTTTATAACAAAGCCCTGTGTTGAAACAGGAGTTATTTGCTTTTTTAAAGCAATAGGCACCATCACACGACCCTTAACATCAGCTTTACACTCGTATGTCCCAATCAAATTGAACATTAAGAAATTGTTTTAATAATTATAGATTCAAATATATAGAACTTTTACCACATTTTACCACTAATTACCACATTGTTAATAAGTTTTACCACTTCAGTATCAATAATTTATATATTTTTGAAATTCAGGTATTTGTGATTTATTAAAAGTTGAAAATAAAAATGCTTACTTTTGCCATTCATAATGCAATCCTTACTATGAACTATCAGTTAAAAAAAGAAGGAAAATTCACCTTTTCAGATACAGGAGAAGGTACCCCTATTATTATACTTCATGGACTTATGGGAGGCTTGAGTAATTTTGATGGTGTCACTAGTTTCTTTTCAGAAAAAGGATATCGGGTATTGATACCAGAATTGCCCATTTATAAAATGTCATTATTAAGAACCAATGTTAAGAATTTTTCTAAATACGTATCTAATTTTATTGATCATTTAGGTTTTAAAGAAGTTATCTTGTTAGGAAACTCACTTGGTGGACACATAGGCTTGTATTGCGCAAAATCTTTTCCTGAAAAAATTAAAGCATTAGTTATAACAGGAAGTTCAGGATTGTACGAAAGTGCTATGGGTGGATCTTTTCCAAAAAGAGGAGATTACGAATACATTAAGAAAAAAGCTGAAGATGTGTTTTATGATCCTGCAATTGCAACAAAAGAAATAGTTGATGAAGTTTTTGATTCTATAAATAATCGCAATAAGTTAATCAGAACTTTAGCAATTGCAAAAAGTGCCATACGACATAATATGGCTAAAGATTTACCTAAAATGAATACGCCAACTTGTATTATTTGGGGTAAAAATGACTTAGTAACTCCTCCAAAGGTCGCAGAGGAATTTGATGAATTATTACCAGATTCGGATTTATTTTGGATAGATAAATGTGGCCACGCAGCTATGATGGAGTATCCTGATAAATTTAACGAATTACTTTACGATTGGCTTTTAAAGCGAGGCTATTAGAGTAGTAAATCGTAAAAAACTTACCTTAAAAATTACCCCAATTATTTGGAGCAATAAATATGAAAATTAAATCTGCTGAATTTGTAATGAGCAATAGTGATGTTGCCAAATGCCCAAAGGAACCATTCCAAGAATATGCATTTATTGGAAGATCTAATGTTGGCAAGTCTTCTCTTATAAATATGCTAATGCAGAAAAAGAGCTTGGCAAAAACTTCTGGAAGACCCGGAAAAACACAACTTATCAATCATTTTTTAATTAATAAGAATTGGTTTTTGGTAGATTTACCTGGATATGGTTATGCTAAAGTATCTAAAAGTAGCAAGAGGGTTTTTCAGAAATTTATCACAGAATATTTTTCTAAAAGAGAGCAATTAGCTTTAGCATTTGTTTTAATTGATTGCAGGCATAAACCACAAAAAGTAGATTTAGAATTTATGCATTGGATGGGTGAAAACCAAGTGCCATTTTCTATTATTTTTACGAAACAAGACAAGGTAAAACCCAATGCTTTACTACGAGATATTGAATCATACAAAGAAAAAATGCTTGAAACTTGGGAAGAAATACCTAATTACTTTGTCACTTCCTCAAGTAATGGAACGGGTAGAGATGAAGTGTTAAACTATATAACAGAGATTAATACATTAATGGCTCAGCAAGAATAATTATTCTCCTTTTTTTATCTCCAATTTTTCAGCAAAATAATCACAAAAATCGCGCATTGTTGCAGTCATTTTCTCATCATTAGTTGCACGCTCAAAGGTATCAGACATTGCAGTTAATGTTTGGTGAAAAAATATTTTCATTTCGTCTAAAGGCATATCTTTTGTCCATAAATCTATTCGCAATGCTTCTTTAGCTTTATGATCCCAAACTGACATAAATATAGCTTTAGAGTCCATATTCTCAATACCTCCATCTTTGGCAGACCATTGTAGCTTTTCTGGTATTTTATTCTTGTCTAAGATTACATTTACGTTGATATCTGATCTGTGTTGTTTCGCCATTATTTTTTAGGTTTGTATTTAGATTTTTTAAATATTTCTTCTTCACTTAAAGTCAATAATTTATCAAGACCTACATTATTATTATCCATATATGATTTTACAATTTGCCAACCAATATAACGACCTACCATACCTGGAGATTCATTATCAATCTCTAAATAAAACTTAGAGAAGGGTGCTGGATTAATAAACCGAGAAACTAGTTTAGGATTGGTACTATATAAGTATTCATTTTCAACGAAGTTACGCCATACTTGAGTTTCATTTTCTTGGATCCATTTTAATTTTTCTTGTGAATATCCAATTTTAACTTCATCTGAAGCATTTGTTAACCATAAATCTTTTAAATATAAAATTCTTCCATAGTAGATCATTTGTGCTAAAAATGTTCTGCTTTGAATTTTTGGGGTATACAATTTAGAATATATAGATGCCACATCTGAAATTATTTGGGACTCCTTCATGTTTTCAACTACATAATTTGGAATACCTTTATAGAAAAAATGATCACTCCCTAAATAATTATCTAGGGAAATCACTAACATAGTATCTGAAATAAATATTTTATTCCTATAATCAACATCTGAATTTGCAGTCACTACTTTTGGCGTTGTAAAATTTGGAAAATAATATTTTATATGTTTAAAAAGGTCTTCTAAATCTGCTTTTAATTTATCATCAGATGAATATTTTTTCATCACCTCAACATATAATTGTTGCGTAAGAGAATCATTCATTTTAATTTCCCAAATAGTATCATGAAATTGTTTAGGAAAAAAAATAGGATAGCTTCTTTTTAATTTAGGAAGGTCATTTAAGTGAGCCGTTCCAAATAATGTATCAAATCTTAAAATTTGGACAGCTATTGGAACTGCATTAATATTCTTCTCTATGTTATTGTCCTTAGCACAACCATAGAGTAGAATAGCAATTATTAAAGCCAGATAAATTCTCATAAATAAATAATTAAAACTCTTTAACGTAAAAATATTTTTTAAATTTTACATTTTACGTAATTTGCGTTGCAAAGGTATTATTTAAAATCAACATTATGCACACAGAAAAAGTAGTAGATTTTATTGTTAATTGGCTTAAAGAATATGCTAAAAATGAAAAAATGAATGGGTTTGTGATTGGAATCAGTGGTGGTATTGATTCTGCTGTCACTTCTACTTTATGTGCGAAAACAGGATTACCAACGCTTTGTGTGGAAATGCCAATCCATCAAGCCGAAAACCAAATTTCTAGAGGTAAAGAACACATAAAACAACTTAAAAGAAAGTTCCCCAACGTTAGTGCTGCAAAATTTGATTTAACCACTGTATTTGAAGATTTTAAAAATCAAGATACCAACCCAAAAGATGTCAATACTTTAGATATATCTCTAGCAAACACTAGAGCACGCTTAAGAATGACTGCACTATATTATTATGCTGGATTAAAAAAATATTTAGTTGCAGGCACTGGTAATAAAGTGGAAGATTTTGGAATAGGCTTTTACACAAAATATGGAGATGGAGGTGTTGATTTAAGTCCTATTGCGGATCTTATGAAAAGTGAAGTTTATGCTTTAGGTATTTTATTAGGGGTGCCAAATACGATACAATCTGCGGCTCCAACTGACGGTTTATTTGGAGACAATAGAACCGATGAAGATCAAATTGGAGCTAGTTATGATGAACTAGAATGGGCAATGAAAATGAAAGAGCAGGGTAAAACTTCAAATGATTTTAAAAATAGAGAAAAAATAGTGTTTGACTTGTTTTTAAGATTAAATATCATCAATCAACATAAGATGATTCCTATACCAATTTGTAAAATACCGCAAAATCTTATAAAATTTCGTTCTTAATTTTTTAGCTTGTTTTAATTTAGTTAATTACAGCACTCTATTTAACTTATCAGAAAGTAATTTTTTAAGTGTAGTATATTCTAAAGTTTCTTTTAAAGTTTGTAATTTAAGAGTGTCATCTTCAAGAGTTTTAATTTTATTAGCCATTTCATTAATTTTTAATGAAATTAAATGCCTCCTTAAATTAAAAACAGTTTCACTTACCATTTGTGAAATGGATTGATGTTTGTCTTTTACATATATTTTTCTTCCCTCCCAATCATGCAACTCATGCCTTTCACTATCAAATAAAATATGAGTAATTAATTCTGCTTTTTGCTGAGGCAACTTACTAATCAATCTATCTATTTTAAAATCTTGGTTTTTATTAAAGTCATCAATTATATAATTGTATAATTCTTTAAAATCTTCATTTGCAAATTCTGTTTCATCTTCTTGAAGATCTAAATAAATTTTTTCAAATACCTTTGATTTAACCTTTTCTGAAGAATGAATGATTTCTCCTTTTTCATTTACTTCAATAGACATTTCTTCAAACTCTTCTTCTACAACACCATACACCAATAATAATTCAATTATTTTTTTTTCTAATTCAAATTGGGGATCTATACTTTTTACAGGTTGTTTTCCTGAAGATACAACATCAAAAGGAGTACTCTTTTTTTGTTGTTGTTTTTGAAAATCTTTTTTATCCTTTTTAAGGATTTGAGCTAAGGTATTATACAATATAGATTCATCTATATTCATAATTCTAGAACACTCTTGAATATATACTTCCTTTTTTATATCATCAGGAATCTTAGAGATACTCACCAAAATTTCATGAATTGTTTCTGCTCTTTTTATAGGATCTTTTTTTGTTTGAGAGACTAAAAGAGCTGCTTTGAAATTGATAAAGTCAGTAGCGTTGTCATCTAGATATAGTTTAAGACTCGCTAAGGTATTTTTTTTAGCAAAACTATCTGGATCTTCTCCTTCTGGGAAGGTACAAATCTTTACATTCATCCCTTGTTCAAGAATTAAATCTATTCCCCTAATAGATGCTCTAAGTCCTGCTTCATCTCCATCGTAAAGAACTGTAATGTTATTGGTAAGTCTACTTATTAATCGTATTTGGTTTGGAGTTAAAGCCGTACCTGACGAAGACACTACATTGGTGATACCAGTTTGGTTAAATTGTATCACATCTGTATAGCCTTCAACTAAATAGCAATTATCTTCTTTCGCAATTGCTTGTTTTGCTTGATAGATTCCATAAAGCACATCACTTTTGTGGTATATATCACTTTCTGGAGAATTTAAATACTTAGCAGCCTTTTTGTCATTTGTTAAAATTCTACCTCCAAAACCCAAAGTACGCCCACTCATACTTAGAATAGGAAATATAACTCGCCCTTTAAAACGATCAAATTGTTTCTCGCCTTTTATAATGGTAAGTCCAGTTTTTTCAAGAAATTCTAATTGATATCCTTTTTTTATAGCGGCATCTGTAAAAGCTCCCCATTGATCTAAAGAGTAACCTAATGAGAATTTTTGAATCGTTTCTAAAGTAAAACCACGCTCTTTAAAGTATGTGAGGCCAATTGCTTTTCCTTCTTCAATATTTAATAAGGTACTGTTAAAGTAATCTTTAGCATAGTCACTTACTATAAACAAGTTTTCCTTTTGTGATGCCTGTTCCTTTTCTTCGTCGGATCTTTCGGTTTCTTCAATTTCAATTCCATATTTATTAGCCAAATATTTAATAGCCTCTGGATAACTAAAATGCTCGTGCTCCATTAAAAAAGAAATAACACTACCTCCTTTTCCACTTGAAAAATCTTTCCATAATTGTTTAGCAGGAGAAACCATAAAGCTAGGCGTGCGCTCATCGCTAAAAGGGCTTAATCCTTTAAAATTGCTTCCCGATTTTTTTAAAACTACAAAATCACCAATCACCTCCTCTACGCGAGCAGTTTCAAATACATTGTCTATAGTTGTTTGTGAAATCATATTTAGATATCAAAGATGTGAATTTCTGCTTTAAAAAATAAATTTTTGTCACAAATATTTATCAACAAAAAAAGCTTTCAAGGCTGCGTATTATTTTTTTCTATCTATCACGAAATTAACCATTAATTCTAGCGAATCTTTATAAATTGAATCTGGATATTGTTGCAATATAGCAAGTGCTTTACTTTGGTATTGTTTCATGACAGAAACGGCATATTCTAATCCTCCTTTTGATTTAACAAATTGTATTAATTCCTTTACTCTAACTTTGTCGGTATTGTGATTTTTAAGAGCGTTGATGACCCATCTCTTTTCTTTATCCGAACAATTATTAAGAACATGAATTAAAGGCAGTGTCATTTTTTGCTCTTTAATATCTATTCCAGTCGGTTTTCCTATTTTTTCGGTTCCGTAATCAAAAAGATCATCTTTAATCTGAAAGGCCATTCCGATATACTCCCCAAATTCTCTCATCACTCCTACTTCTTCCTTTGTGGCCATTACAGATTGAGCTCCCATAGCGCAACATGCAGCAATTAATGTTGCTGTTTTTTTACGAATTATTTCGTAATAAACATCTTCTGTAATATTTAATTTTCTTGCTTTTTCAATTTGAAGAAGTTCCCCTTCACTCATCTCTCTTACTGCAACCGAGATGATTTTCAGCAAATCAAAATCATTATTATCAATAGATAATAATAAGCCTTTGGACAATAAAAAATCTCCAACTAAGACTGCAATTTTATTTTTCCACAATGCGTTTATTGAGAAAAAGCTTCTTCTTCGATTACTGCCATCTACCACATCATCGTGAACTAATGTAGCTGTATGTATTAATTCTATAACGGAAGCACCCCGATAAGTTCTATCGTTAACCTCTCCCTTGTTGCTCATCTTTGCTATTAAAAAAACAAACATCGGCCTCATTTGTTTACCTTTCCTATTCACAACATAATGTGTGATACGGTTTAACAAGGAAACTTTTGAATTCATAGAAAGTAAGAACTTTTTTTCAAAAAGCTCCATTTCATATTCAATAGGTAGTTTTATTTGCGCAACTGTTTTCATAGCATGCCCAAAAATAAGTTAATAAAAGCAATATAATTATAGAGCGAAGGGATATTTCGTAAATTTATTAATTGTTTCAAATGAGTCTATTCTATTGTTAATTAAGCTTTTCTAATCTAAATATAATAATAAATCATTAGTTTTAAAATAAAATTAACTGTATATTCGAGTTTAACTTATAAATTATATAATATGAAAAAAATTACATTTTTATTATTAATTTTTGCTGCCTTTACAATGAATGCACAACTTTTAACTGAGGGTTTTGATGATATAACAACCCTAGTAGGATACACTGTTCTAAATGTTAGTGATATCCCAAATACTGATTTTTTCCAAGGAAATACAGACGTTTTTATTGCTCAATCGGGGCCAGACGATTCATATTTAGCTACAAATTATGCTGCAACATCAGGATCTACTATTGATTTATACATAATTCTTCCTGCTTTAGAACTTGAAAATGGCGATGAACTTACCTTTTTTACTTCAACTGTAGCTGGTAGCGCTTGGCCAGACAGGTTAGAAGTAAGAATAGATCCAGATGGGTCTGGGGCAAATCCAACTTCTGACGATACTGGTTCTTATACTGAACTTTTATTGGAGATTAACCCTTACTTATTAACAGGAGGCTACCCTGAATCTTGGTCATACCAAACTGTAATAGTATCTGGTCTTGCAGAACCAACTACTACCAGTCTTGCATTTAGATATTGGGTAACAGATGGAGGGCCTGAAGGTGCTAATTCAAACTATATTGGCATTGACACTATGGAAATAAATGAGTTTATATTAGGTGTTTCAGATGAATCTTTCAATAACTTCAATTATTATATTAATAACAACCAATTAATTTTAAGTGCTAGCAATTCTTTAGAAAATGTACAGTTATTTAACTTATTAGGACAAGAAGTTATTTCTCAAAAACTTTCAAATACTAATGAAACGATAAACATTGCATCTTTAGATACAGGGATTTATGCTGCTAAAGTAAGTATTAATGGAAACACAAAATCTTTTAAAATAGTTAAGAACTAGTTTGCTATTTTACTAATTATTAAAAAAGAGCAGCTAACTTAGTTGCTCTTTTTTTATTGCTTATTTGCCAACTGCCCACAAGCGGCATCTATATCTTTTCCCCTGCTTCGTCTAACTGTTACTGGAATTCTGTTTTTTTCTAAGGCATTTATATACTCATTTGTTACATGAGGTGATGCTTGTTTAAATAAATCATCATCTATGGAGTTATATTCAATTAAATTCACTTTACAAGGCACATCCTTACAATAGGCAACTAGAGCATTAATATCTTCTCTTGAGTCATTAATCCCATCCCAAATAATATATTCATAGGTAATTCTTCTAATTGTTTTTTTATACCAATATTGCAGTGCCTCTTTTAAATCTGGCAAGGTGAATTTATTAGCAAAAGGCATGATTTGCTCTCTTTTTTCTTGAATCGCAGAGTGTAACGAAACTGCTAAATTAAACTTAACCTCATCATCGGCTAATTTTTTAATCATTTTTGGCACCCCAGAAGTGGAAACAGTTATTCTTTTTGGTGACATTCCTAAACCTTCTTTCGAAGTTATTTTATCAATGGATTTAAGAACGTTATTATAATTCATCAAGGGTTCGCCCATCCCCATAAACACTATGTTTGAAAGTGGTCTTGAATGGTACAATTTACTTTCTTGGTCAATTGCTTTTACCTGATCGTAAATTTCGTCAGGATTCAAGTTCCTCATCTTTTTTAACCGTGCAGTAGCACAAAATTTACAATCTAAACTACAACCTACTTGAGTTGAAACACAAGCTGTTGTTCTTGATGGTGTTGGTATTAAAACTGATTCTACAATTAATCCATCAAATAGTTTTACAGCATTTTTAATAGTGCCATCCTTACTCTTTTGTATGCTATCTACTTCAATGTGATTAATTACAAAATGCTCGCTTAAAAGTTCCCGAGTCTCCTTTGATATATTAGTCATATCATCAAAATGATGCGCTCCCTTACTCCAAAGCCATTCATAGACTTGATTCCCTCTAAAAGCCTTGTCTCCTGTGTTTTGAAAGAAATCTCTAATTTCTTCTCTTGACAAAGCTCGTATATCTTTTTTTTTTGCTTTCATTAGTTTACAAAAATATCAATATTAAAAAGGATATAAAAACATAAAAGCCTCTTTTAAAAAAAGAGGCTTTTATGTTTTACTGAATTTTATAATTATCTATTTATTATAATCTTTTTTGCAGAACTAACATTGGTATCTCCATCTACTAAATATAAAATGTACAATCCTTCGTTTAAGTGTTCTACATTAATTTCATTAATAGTATTTGATATGTTTCCTGAATAAATTTTTTGTCCCATTAAGTTGTAAAAATAATACTCTAAATTAGGATATCTATTATTGATAATTGAGATTTTTGTATTTGCTGGATTGGGATAAATATCTAAAGTTCCAGTATCATCAAAATCTTGAGTATTTAATACATTTTGAATTGTTTCAGTTGTAGATTGTCCAGAATTATTAGGATCTAACCAATTTTTTAATCTAGTTTCTGGCGTTTCACCTGAATCCCATGAAATTCCAAATCTTCCATATAAATCATAATCATTATTATTATCAGTTCCATCACAAAAAGCTTGACCAGCATATAATTGCCCTATTATCCTTGCATCCTCATTAAATAATGGCGAACCTGAAGATCCACTTTCTGTGGTCCCAATTTCCCATCCATTGCCAACACCAACAGATACCCCTCCAATTAACCATACTTCAGTACCATTAGCGTTTTCTTTAACAGCACCTGAATCGTCTCTACATATTTTCATAATATCCCCATTGGGATGGTGAATTCCAACTTCCATAGTAGGTAATTCATCTCTACTATCCCAACCTGCAAAAGCAACATCCCAAGATTCTGGAATCTTATTATACAATTCAACTAATGCAAAGTCACTTAAAGCATTATTTGCTTTTACCTGAGCACCACTCATCGTGAAATTGGTTTGTATGTCTAAACTTTCTTCTTCACTAGCACAAATTGGACTTGGACTCATCCAATTAAACCTAACAGACCAAAAAGATGGGTCACTATTTTCCAAACAATGATTCGCAGTTAATAAATATGGGGTTTTATCACCAAGCGTAGTATTTATTAAAGAGGATGAGCATAAATGACCATTACCTAGATTTAAGAGAGCTACCGTTTTTTTTATTACGTCTTTTTTGTTTTCAAAGTCATTGCCGATAGAACAATTTACATCATAGTTGCAATCTCCAGAATCATTAAGACCTCTGTAGTTATCGTCAATAATTTGATGAACTCGTCCCATCCTATACCCATGAATAATACTTCCTATTTCAAGATGAGTGTCATCAACGGTATTTTCAGGTTCATAGTATTCTATCCAGATGATTTCACCAGAAACAAACCAAGACCCTAATTTTTTATTTTCTCTATTTTGATCCTTTGTGTATGTTTTTGAAATATCGGTTTGATCATCATTGTAAAGATGCATCGTTGTTCCTTCTGGTAATTTAAAATCATTAAAGTTTATACTTAAATTAACAGCATCTGGTGACCAAATGGCTACTTGCCAAATTCTACCTCTATTATTTGGTAATTCGGTCCAAACTCCATCATTTTCAAAATCCAAAACTAAGGGTCTTGAAATTCCATAACGCCATGGGAGACTTTTATCTCTGTCATTAATACTATCCTCAGTAATTATGTTTTCTAAATCTAAAGGGGGTAATTCTATAGGTATAACGGAACTTCTTAAATTTAATTCCCAACTCAAAGGGATGCGTTCATTTTCATCCTGAGAATAGGATACATATGAAATTGAAATTAACATTATAAAAAGTAAAATTCTTATCATCAATACAGTTTAAAAAAAGTATTAGCTTACTAAAGTACTTTTTTATTTTGTCATTTAAAAATCAAATCGTTATAAAACAAAAAACCCCGATGATACATCGAGGTTTAATAATTATATTTAATAAAAATTAGATAATTAACATCGCATCTCCATAAGAGTAAAATTTATATTTTTCTTTAATTGCTATCTCATACGCTTCTCTCACAAAATCATGTCCTGCAAATGCCGAAACCATCATCATTAAAGTTGATTTTGGTGTATGAAAGTTAGTCACCATCATATTTGCGATGCTAAAATCGTAAGGAGGAAAAATAAATTTATTTGTCCAACCATCATAAGCATTTAACTCTCCATTAGAAGAAACAGAACTTTCTATGGCTCTCATTGCCGTTGTTCCAACAGCACAAATTCTTCTTTTCTCTGCAATTCCTCTATTAATTATTGTTTCCGCTAATTTATCAATATGAATCTCTTCTGAATCCATTTTATGCTTAGATAAATCTTCTACTTCTACAGAGCTAAATGTTCCCAATCCAACATGCAATGTTACCTCAGCAAATTTTACTCCCATAATTTCAAGACGCTTTAATAAATGTCTTGAAAAGTGTAATCCAGCAGTTGGTGCAGCAACGGCTCCTTCATTTTTTGCGAAAATGGTTTGATATCTTTCTTTATCTTCTGGCTCAACTTCTCTTTTAATATATTTAGGAAGTGGTGTTTCTCCTAATTCAGTTAATTTTTTTCTAAAATCTTCATAAGGTCCATCATATAAGAAACGTAATGTTCTTCCCCTAGAAGTGGTATTATCTATAACCTCAGCAATTAATGAATCATCTTCTCCAAAGTATAATTTATTTCCAATTCTAATTTTTCTTGCAGGATCTACTAATACATCCCAAAGACGAGTTTCTTTATTTAATTCTCTTAATAGAAAAACTTCTATGCGAGCACCCGTTTTTTCTTTATTCCCAAATAATCTTGCAGGAAATACCTTTGTATTATTTAACACAAGCACATCGTCTTCACGAAAATAATCTTTAAGGTCTTTAAACATTTTATGCTCAATGGTTTTTTCTTTTCTGTTCAATACCATTAAACGAGATTCATCCCTATTTGCAGCAGGATATTCAGCTAATAATTCTTCTGGTAATTCAAAATTAAATTTTGAGAGTTTCATTCCCATAGTTAGAGACGATTTTATAATTAAAAGATGCAAATATACAATCTCAACATAGGGGTTGTCAAGTAAATAACAGTTTATTATTTTAATTGTACTTCGACACCTGTTTTTACTAGGTCTTCCCAAAAGGTAGCGTAGGATTTTGTAACCACATTTGGTTCAAGGATATTAATTGGCACTTTAAATACTAATGGAGCAAAAGCCATAGCCATTCGATGGTCTTGGTAAGTTTCAATGGTTATGTTTTCAATGATCTTCTTTGAACGAAATACTTCTAAAGATTGGTCTGTTATAGCTACATTAGCTCCAAGCTTCTCAAGTTCTGTTTTTAAAGCTAATAACCTATCCGTTTCTTTTATTTTAAGCGTTTTTAAACCTTCTAATTTACAATGTATTCCTAAACCAAAACATGTTACTGCTATGGTTTGAGCGATATCTGGTGTGTCATTTAAATTTAATGATAGGTGATCACTAATTTCAGTTTTTATTTTTCTTAAATGGATGGAATTATCACGTTTATTAAAAACGGTTTCTACTCCCAATTTTTTAAAAATGGAGATTATTTTTGAATCTCCTTGAATGCTGTTTTTTGTAAAATTATTTAAAGTAACTTCAAGATTACTTGAGAGCCCAATTATACTATAATAATAAGAAGCAGAGCTCCAATCTGATTCTACATTTAGTCTGCTACTATCAATAGTATTAATTGGTTTAATTTGAATTCTATTTGCATTAAAACTTCCCGAAATTCCTGCTTTTTGCATCAAATTTAAAGTCATTTTAATATATGGGACTGAGGTAATTTCTCCTTCTAAATTAATAGTTAATCCATTTTTTAATGCAGGTGCCATTAACATTAATGCGGAGATATACTGACTACTTATAGCAGCATTTAATGTAACTGAACTAATATTTAAATTTTTGCCAATTATTTTTAGTGGAGGAAACCCTTCATTTTTTAAATAGTGAATATCTGCACCTAAATCTTTTAATGCCTCAACTAAAATTCTAATTGGGCGTTCTTGCATTCTTTTACTACCAGTAATAATAATATCCACTCCTTTTTTTGAAGCAAAATATGCAGTTAAAAAACGCATGGCAGTTCCCGCATGATGAACATCAACGATTCCGTCAATTTGTTCTATTCCTTTTAGTAAACTAATCGTGTCATCACTATTAGAAAGGTTATCAATTAACAAGTTTGGAAATATCCCTTTTAGAATTAAAAGTCTGTTAGATTCACTTTTAGATCCTGGGACAATGATAACAGGATTATCACTAACCGTTTTATAAGTAAGGTGTGCTATCAAAACTTTTGTTCTTCTTTCTTGAGTTTAGCTCTAAACTTTCCAAATGTTACCAAAAACCCATAAATAAAGCCTCCAACTAATAAGCTAATTACAAATGAAAATGGATTTATAATCGAATTGAAGTACTCCATATTAAAGCCTTCAATTGCCCATTTAATAATTACAAATATAGATGCAAACGCAATCCCTAATGAAAAAGCTGATCTCCAAAATCCAGGAGTTGAAATTACTTTTTGAAACATGTTATTTTAATTTTTTATTAGTATGGTGCCTATCGTGATCACGATTGGCTTTATAATTCATTTTTTTATCAAAAGCTTCTTGCAAATCAATTCCAGTTTGATTAGCTAAACACAAAACTACAAATACAACATCAGATAATTCTTCTCCTAGGTCTTTATCTTTATCACTTTCCTTTTCGCTTTGCTCACCATAGCGACGTGCAATAATCCTAGCAACTTCACCAACCTCTTCCGTAAGTTGGGCCATATTGGTTAACTCATTAAAATAACGAACCCCATGTTCTTTTATCCATTTATCAACTGCCAGTTGAGAGTTTTTTATATTCATCATTCATAAATTAAATTATTATTCCTTCTGTTTTGAATCGATTAAAATAGTAACAGGTCCATCATTTATCAATGCTACATCCATCATGGCGCCAAATTCTCCTGTTTGAACTTTTTTACCCAATTCATTTTCTAGTTGGGTGATAAATTTTTCATACAACGGAATTGCTATTTCAGGTCGAGCTGCTTTTATAAAGGAAGGTCTATTTCCTTTTTTAGTTTTTGCTTGCAGTGTAAATTGGCTCACTACAATTACATCTCCATTAGCTTCGATAATCGAATTATTCATAGCACCATTTTTATCACTAAAAATTCGGAGTCGAGTAATTTTTCCTGCTAACCAATTTATATCTTCTTGAGTATCTTCTGCTTCAATACCCAGCAGTATTAAATATCCTTTTTTAATTTCTGAAACAACCTTTTCTTGAATAATAACAGAAGCTTGTTTCACTAATTGGATAACTACTCTCATATTTAATATTTATTCTTTATCATAAACATCTTTGCGATAGTGCTCTTCTTCACCCTCTAGAATTTGAAGATAACTTTTATAGCGAGACCAAGCAATTTCTTCATTTTCTAAAGCTTCTTTAACAGCACATTTTGGTTCTTCTATATGCAAGCAATTATGAAACTTACAATGCTCTTTTAACTTAAAAAACTCTGGATAAAAACCTGACAATTCTTCTTTCTCAATTTCTACCATTCCAAAACCTTTGATTCCAGGAGTATCTATAATTTGAGCATCAAAAGACAAATCATACATTTCTGCAAATGTAGTAGTATGTTGGCCCTGCAAATGTTGATCAGAAATTTCTTTAGTTTTTAGTTTTAATGAAGGTTCTATTGCATTTACTAATGTTGATTTACCAACACCACTATGACCCGAAAAAACACTTACTTTGTTTTCCATTAGCGCTTTTACGATATCTAAATTTTCTCCTGTTTTAGCAGAAATCGCTATGCAATCATAACCAATAGTTCTATATAAATGAGCTAAATATTTAATTTCACCTAATTCTTCTTCGTTATAAAAATCAATTTTATTAAATAATATGATGGTTTTGATGCCATAAGCTTCGGAAGTTACCAAAAACCGATCTATAAAAGCTGTAGAAGTTGGTGGATTATTAAGAGTAACTATTAAAAAAGCAAGGTCTATATTAGCAGCAATAATCTGAGTCTGTTTTGAAAGGTTTACTGATTTACGGATAATGTAATTATCGCGTTTTTCAATTTTATGGATCACCCCAAACTCATCATCACCTTTACTATCTATTTCAAAACAAACGTTATCACCAACAGAAACAGGATTTGTAGTTTTAATTCCTCTTATGCGAAACTTTCCTTTTAATCTGCACTCATAAAAAACTCCTTGTTCTGTTTTTACAGTGTACCAACTTCCCGTAGATTTATAGACAGTTCCTTTCATTGACACAAAAGTCTTAAAATTAAAGTTATTAGCATTGTGATTTGTTCTAAATATTATTCTTTAATCAGTACTGTATTATTTATCATAAAGTCGCTTTTGATGATTAATCGATTCTTGATGAATTGCTTTATATATTTTTAAAACAAACTCTTCACTTAAATCGAATTCTTTACCTTCTAATATCATTTTACTAAGAATTTCATTCCATCTTTTATTTTGCAGAATAGCCACATTGTTCTTCTTTTTTAAACCCCCTATTTCATCAGCAATTTTCATTCGTTTTCCTAAGATTTCAGTTAACTTATGATCAACAACATCTATTTGTATTCTAAGATTAGATAATTTATTAAGGTACTCTAAAGCATCACCTTCTTCTTTTCTAATTTTTAAATCGATGGTTAATTGATCTAACGTTTTAGGAGTAATCTGTTGTTTTGCATCACTCCAAGCATTATCTGGATCATGATGTGTTTCAATCATTAAACCGTCAAAATTTAAGTCCAATGCTGATTGACATAAATCAAAAATAATATCTCTACGTCCAGCAATATGTGATGGATCTAATATTAATGGTAAATCTGGAAACTGATTTTGTAAATCGATTGGTATTTGCCATTCTGGGTTATTTCTATATCGTGTTTTCTCGTAGGTAGAAAAACCCCTATGTATGACTCCTAATTTATTAATATTAGAAGTATGTAGACGTTCAACAGCTCCTAACCATAAAGCTAAATCTGGATTAACAGGGTTTTTAACTAATACAATTTTATCGGTTCCTTTTAATGCTTCAGCAATTTCTTGAACTATAAACGGTGAAACGGTTGTGCGCGCTCCAATCCATAGTAAATCGACGTCATTTTTTAAGGCTAGCTCAACATGCGCAGGGTTTGCAACTTCAGTAGCAGTTAATAATCCTGTTTCATCTTTTGCTCTTTTCAACCATTTTAAACCAATTTCACCAACTCCTTCAAAATTTCCTGGTCTAGTTCTAGGTTTCCATATTCCTGCGCGTAATATGGTGGCATCTGTATTTTTTAATTGATGTGCAATTTTTAAAACTTGTTCTTCAGATTCAGCACTACAAGGCCCTGCAATTACTAGAGGATGATTTAAGTCCATCGCATTTAACCAGGTTTTTAGATTCTTGTTATTTTTCATTAATAAGATTATTTAATAATTGATTTGGTTTATTTTCAAAATTCTGTTTATAAGCTCCTACAACTTTTAATTCTTTTACTGCTTTTTCCATTACTTTAATCACGTCTTTAAATAATTTATAATCTTTAAAAACAACATCTACAAAAAACGAATATTGCCAAGGTTCACCAATAATAGGTAAAGATTGTATTTTTGTTAAACTAATTTTAAAAGTACTAAACAATTGTAATACATTGGAAAGACTACCTACCCTGTGATCTAATTTAAATTTTAGTGTTGCTTTATTTGCATCTTTTGTATGCATTTTAACTTCTTTTCCTATTAAAACAAAACGAGTTTGATTATCGCTATTGTTTTGAATCTTACTATCTAAAATTTTTAAGCCAAATTTTTCAGCAACTTGCTTTCCAGCTATCGCAGCTACTCCTTTTAAATTTTGTTTTTTTATTTTTTTTGCTTCAGAAGCTGTATCAGAACCCTCAATTATTTTTATATGAGGTGGAAATTTTCGTAAATAATTTTTACATTGAAGTAGTGCTACTGGATGGGAATGAATTTCTATAATATCATGAATCGTTTCGGTTTCTAAAGCCATCAAATACATTTGTATATTTAAAAAAACTTCATCCATAATTACCAAATTACTTGCATCTATTAAATTATAGTTTGGCAAAATAGACCCTGCAATTGTGTTTTCTATTGCAAGAACACCAAAATCTGCACTAAAATCATTGATGGATTCGGTAACTTTTTCAAAACTAGTACACATTATTAATTCAATTTCTTTGTTAGGAAACATTTTTTTTACAGCCATATCGTGAAATGAACTTTCGATTCCCTGGATTGCAATTTTTAGATTCATAATTTTAAATTTAAAAAAAAAAAAAGTCCCGATGAATATCGAGACTTTTAAATAATTAATATTTTAGATTAACTACACAACAACCTCGTTTCTTTCTTTAAAAAAGAAAAATCGATAATAGTTAAATGTAATTAATACGTTCATTGTTCGTTTATGTTGCTAAATTAATTAATTATTGGAAATAACCTATAATTTTTTACTTTTTATTTATGTAGTTTTGTTTTAATTTGAATATGGTAATAAAAATTGAAAATATCACTAAAAAATATGGCGATCAAATTGCCTTGAATCAAGTTTCATTTTCAATACCAAAAGGTGAAATCGTTGGTTTTTTAGGTCCAAATGGAGCGGGGAAATCTACGATGATGAAAATTTTAACTACCTATATTTCAACATTTGAAGGAAATGCATGGGTCAATAACTATTCCGTTTCAGATGATAAAATTCAAGTTCAAAAATGTGTTGGTTACCTTCCAGAGCATAATCCTCTATACACAGATATGTATGTGCGAGAATATTTAAATTTTAACGCAGAAGTTTATAAAATTGACAAGGCACATGTTGAAATTGTTATTGAGCAGACAGGATTATTATCGGAAGCTCATAAAAAAATAGAACAACTCTCTAAAGGTTACAGACAGCGTGTGGGACTTGCCAATGCATTACTTCACAATCCTGAAGTTTTAATTTTAGACGAACCTACTACAGGATTAGATCCTAATCAATTAATTGAAATTAGAGATCTTATAAAAAAAGTCGCTAAAGAAAACGGTAAAACAGTATTACTATCAACACATATCATGCAAGAAGTTGAAGCTATTTGTGATCGTGTTATCATATTAAATAAAGGAAAATTAATCCATGATAAATCTATAAAAGAAACCTTAAAAGAAACTAGCTTAGAAAATTTATTTACGAAACTTACTAGTCAAAAATAAGCCTACTGTATAGTATTCGATAATATTAACTACTGGAGGTTATTTTCAGAAATAACATCTCCTAAACTTCTTATTTCTCCAATAATTGACACTCGTGGATTTACAATTATTTTGTTGGTACTTCTATGAAAAACTATCAAATCTTGGATTAAAAAATCTGCTGCTTCCACTATAGAGTTATCGGAATATGAACCAATTTGAGCTTTTACAGCAGAACCGGTTAATAAAAAATTAGAAAAACTGAATAAAGATATTTATACCTTAACTAAAAAATATTTTACTAGATTGTAAAGTTATGTTTAATAAAAATTACTTTCTTTTGAAGTTTCAGAACGCTTATTAAATACATTTATAACATTCAATAAATCATTTTTTTAAATATTAGTCACAAGCAATACAGAGCAAAAAATGGTTAGCGGAAGACCAAAGTAGTTACACCATAGATTTTTACATACCCAATAAATGTGACTCAAAGAGTTCATTTAATAAAACATTAAGTCTTCTTTTGTTTTTACTAAAAAACGTATATTTGAAAATTCAAAAGAGGAAAAATTTGACTGATTGCAACCTCTGTTACTTTACAATAATAGTAACATAAATGCTAAAAGGTAGTGCACATCATTATTTACTATGGTGTACTTTCTCCAGCTGCATCTGTCAACTATAAATATTAAATTAAAATTATCCATTTATGGCTTATTTATTTACATCAGAAAGTGTTTCTGAAGGACATCCCGACAAAGTAGCAGATCAAATTAGTGACGCATTAGTTGATCATTTTTTAGCTTTTGATCCACAATCAAAAGTTGCTTGTGAAACGCTAGTTACCACTGGTCAAGTAGTTTTGGCAGGTGAAGTAAAAAGCAATACCTATTTGGATGTTCAGAAAATTGCCAGAGATGTGATCAATAAAATTGGTTACACTAAAAGTGAATACATGTTTGATGGTAATTCTTGTGGCGTTTTTTCATCCATTCACGAACAATCTTCAGATATTAATCAAGGTGTAGATCGCAAAGAAGGAGAGGAACAAGGGGCAGGAGATCAAGGGATGATGTTTGGATATGCTACTAACGAAACTGAAAACTATATGCCATTGGCTTTAGATTTAAGTCATCGTATTTTAATTGAATTAGCCGAGATAAGAAGAGAAAACAAAGAAATCTCTTACCTAAGACCAGATGCAAAAAGTCAAGTTACTATAGAATATAGTGACGATAATAAGCCACAACGTATTGACACCATTGTTATTTCTACACAACATGATGATTTTGATGAAGATGAAAAAATGTTAGCTACCATAAAATCTGATTTAGTTTCGCAATTAATACCTAGAGTAGTTTCCAAATTATCTCCAGAAATACAAGGTTTATTTAATGACGACATCACCTACCATATTAACCCTACTGGAAAATTTGTAATAGGAGGTCCTCACGGAGATACAGGATTAACTGGTCGAAAAATAATCGTAGACACCTATGGGGGCAAAGGGGCTCACGGCGGTGGAGCTTTTAGTGGAAAAGACCCAAGTAAAGTGGATCGAAGTGCAGCATATGCATCTAGGCATATTGCAAAAAATCTAGTTGCAGCTGGAGTTTGTGACGAAATATTAGTACAAGTAAGTTATGCAATTGGAGTTGCTAAACCAACTTCTATCAATGTAGTAACTTACAATACCGCAAAAATTGAGATGTCTGATAGTGAGATTTCAAAAATAGTAGAAGACCTTTTTGATATGCGGCCAGCGGCCATTGAAAATCGGTTAAAACTTAGAAATCCTATTTATTTAGAGACTGCTTCTTATGGACATATGGGAAGAACTCCTGAAATAAAAAACTTAACATTCCACGCAGCAGATGGCAAAACACTTACTAAAAAAGTGGAAACGTTTACCTGGGAAAAATTAGATTTTGTTCCTAAAGTTAAAGAAGCATTTGGCTTATAAATAAACCTATTTTTGTCTTAGAAGAGTTGACTAAATTAACATGAAGATATGCCTATGATTTAGATTGATATTTTGAAATCAAATTTCTTCCTAAAAACCAAACTTTCAATAGAACACCAAATAGATAAGAAGTTATTATCGTAAGCGCAGCTATTAATGTTTGCCAACAAGTAGATAAGACTGCTCATTTGCTAAGAAATAATTGATATTTTGAAATCAAATTATAATATTATAGAAAATTATTGAGAGGGTTCCAAATAAGAAAAAACATCCCCAAGTAATTAGTTCATCTTTATATTTCTCCATCTATAAAATAAATTTATTAATAAAATAAAAAATATTTGTGTTTTGATTATATTATTAGGTGTAATACATTACACCTAATATTATTTTAACGAGAACGAGGCCAACTAATATATTTTCGGAGACCGTATTTACTGTATTAGCTTTGAGTAATTTTAAGCCTATTCATTCATTTTATCTATATCCATATCCATATCCATATCCATATCCATATCCATATTTGTCTATAAACTTATCAGGTTTTGTGTCATCAGTAATTACATACCCTATGTTTTTTTTATTATATTTTTCTTTATAATCCAATACGTAATTTACAAACTTTTTAGATGAAAAATTTTTTCTAAAAACATGAACAACATAATCTGATTTTTCTAATAATTCTAAAGAATCAACCATAAAAAGAATTGGCGCACTATCAAAAATAATATAATCATATTTTTCCTTGAGGTATGAAATCAAATCATCAAATTTTTTAGTATCATAAATATTAATTTTAGTACTATTTTTTGTTCCTACAAAAAGAGTATCGAGTTGATTGTTAGTTGTTTTATAGTCATCAAAAAGTTCTTCGAAATTATTTTTAGTATCATGTATAATATTTGTCAGCCCCTTACAATTATTGTTTTTTTGATCAAAAAATTTTGATAAATCAGGATTTCCTAAATCAGTGCCTATCAAAACAACTTTTTTACCCATACTGGCTAAAAATGTCGAAAGATTAAAGGCAGTATATGTTTTTCCTTCATTTTTAATACATGAAGTAATCATAATTGACATTCCTTTTTCTGATTTTGGAATCAGCATATTTATATTATGATAAATTCTTTTAAAAAGTTCATATTGTACTGATTTTATTTCCTTTGATGCAATTTCTTTTGTAAATTTTATAACTCCTAAAAAATTAATATTAGTAAGATTTTGTTTTAGATATTCTATATCAACATAAAACCCTCTTAAAAAAAATAAACATAAGCTAAATCCGACTGGGAGAGAAAATCCGACAAATAAAAACCCTGCTAATATTTTTAATTTATTGGTTTTTGATTCTAAAATATAATCAACTTCATTTATTAATTTAATATTCGATTCTAAAGAAGATAAATTAATCAATGCCTCTTCTTTTTTTTGAGATAAGTATGAATGTAAATCACTTACCAATAAGAGTTCTTTCTCTAGGTTGTTTAATTCGGATTCTCTAAGTGGAATTAAACCAACCAATGCGTTACTTTTTTGTTTGTAGCTCTTGTATCTATTTAATTTCATTTTTAATTTATCAACATAGATATTTAAACTATTAAGAATATTAGCCCTTAGACCAATGAGTTGATTTTGTGATTGAATAACGAGTGGATTTTTTTCTGTGGCCTCAACAAGTAAGGTATTTTTTTCTAAAATAATCTTGTTAAACTGAGAAACCATTTCATTTATATTTTCATTTTCAATACCAATATCATTTGGCAAAAATTCGAAAGAGTTTTGTTTTTCTACTTCATTTATCAATTTAAAAGACAATTCAGTTTGCAATGAATTATTAAATATTTTTTGTTCAATTTCATTTAAATTGATCAATTCTGAATTTATTTGATTTTCAGGTATGTATAAACCATTTGAAATTTTATAATTGGAAATTACAGCATTCAGTGAATCAATTTTTCCCTGTAATGTAAAAATTCTAGAATCAATAAAGTTTATGGACACTTCATACACATTTTCCTTCTCACTAATATCATTTTCTATAATTCCATCGACAATACCATTCAAAATTATTGAGTTTAACTCTTTGTTAGGACCAAAATAGGAGATTCCATAAGTATTTGATGCCTTAGTTGTAGAAACAGTATAACCTGATTTTATCGAATTAACTGTTTGCGTCATGTCAAATTTATTAATGATATAGGTATCTTGACCAACATCATTTAAAAATTTTGTTTTGTAAGTAAATAATGAATTTTCAAAATCACTTTCATTGCTTGAAAATGAAAATATTTTATCATTTATTGCTATGGTAATTTGCTCTTTTTCAAAACTAATAATACAGTTATTTTCAGTTTTTTCATTTTTAAAATAAAATTCAAAGGGTAATGATTCTTTTGTTAAAAGCTCATTAGCTTTCCACTTATTTTTTTTAAAATACCTGTAATTAAGGCCAAAATCTTCTACCACTTTATTTAATATCAATGTTGATTTAAAGACAGAAGCATGGTCTTCACGGTCAACATATTTGTTATAAAGAAATTCATTTTCATTATTGAGTAAAAAAGAGGAAGGATCTGATTGATCTTTAGTAATTAATACTGTTGCAGAAGTTGTAAATACATCTGGATTGTAATGATTATAGATAATTCCAAGAAAAGTGAAAATAATTAAAGATAAAATAATTAGCAATCTTTGTGATAAAAGAGAGAATAATATTTCAATAATATTTATCTGATCTTCATTAGTTTGTTGATTATCAGTTTGCATCATCTAAAAATTAAAAGGAGTGTCGTTGCTATTAAAGCTATAGAGCCAATTTTACTTAAAATCCCAAAATCAAATACTAAAGAGGCGTTATCAGGTTTTACATAAACTTCATCATTTTGTTTAAGGTAATAGTATTCTGAATTTATAAACTCATAGGATGTTAAGTCTACATACCGAGTTTCAATTTCATTGTTAGCATCTCTTATTATCAAAATTTTACTTGGATTGGCATTATTTGTAAAGCCTCCAGCTGTACTGATTAATTCAGTAAGTGAAATGTTTTGATTTATTACGTTAAATGTCCCTGGTCTATTTACTTCGCCTAAAATTGAAACTCTAAAATTTAAAATTTTTGTTCTAACAGATGGATTTAAAACATATTCCTTTAAACTAATCTTTAAAAATTCAGAAAATTCAAAACAAGTAAAACCTGAAGCTTTTATGATACCAATAATTGGCATGTCTATATTTCCTGAACTATCCACTAAATAACCGTCTATTTTTCTTGTTTCTAAATTTTGTGACCAATTATTATGATTTGAATTTTGTGAAAAAATCAACGTACTTTCTCTATTTAAAGATGAAATATTAATATCTAGAATATCTCCATTAGTTATGATCGCTTCTGGCATTGCTATGCTTAGATTTTCAGGAATATTTTTAAAAAGCACCTTATTATTCGAACAACTTGAAAATAGAAGGAGTAACAATAGTAGGTTTATGTAGGTTTTTAAGTGCAAAATCAATTTAATTTTCAATTATTAATTTGCAAATTACAATTATTTAAATGTGATGATAAATATTCTTTTTTTAATAAAACATCCTTTTTTTTAAATAAACATCTTTTTTACATCATTTATTAATTGATATAAAACTATCCATATAGAAGAGTTATACCTAGCTATAAGGTATTTAAGTTTTATCTTATTTTAAAAATTTATATTTATTCTTAAGGATGTATGTTTCAGAATATCCTGTTTTTTCTGATACTTCTGAAATTAATCTTTTATTCAAAAGCAGTTTTTTTGCTAATTCTAACCGTTCTTGTTTTATGTATTTAGCGGGCTTAAAATTTTTATTGATACTATTAATATCATTATAATCTAAGTTAAATTCAGCTTCTAACATTTTTAAAGTCACACGGCTTAAGTTTTTATTAATGAAACGCTTAATATTAGATATCAATTGTTCATCTGAAATATTTTTTTTCCTTAATTTTTTTATAATTAGTACCAAAATAACAATTAATAGTAGTGCTCCGAAATATAGATATGGTCTTTGACTACTTATTTTAAAATTTTTAAAAATTAGATTCTTTTCAAAATCAACTAGATTATCTATAGCGTAAATTCCATGAATACTCCCAAAACTTATTTTATTATTTTTTTTGTAAACTGCATGTTTATTAAATTCATCAACTATATAATTATCGATGGTTAGTTTTTTTGATTTTTCGAAGATACTTAGTCCGTTATTTCCAGATAAAAACACCAAATTGTCAAAATCTGAAATGGTATGAGCTGTATGTTTAATAGGAGTTTTATCTATTAATTTTAGCCCGTTTTTTGTTCTTTTATAAGTAAGTAATAATTTATTCTCAGAAATAGCATAAAAATCATTGCCATTTTTATCACTTTCTAGAATATCATTAATTTGATGATCAATATCTTGATCTATTACATCAATCTTATTCGTATTTATATTTATTGAAATGTATCTTTTATTGTCTATAAAGTGAAATTCCTTTCGGTCTTTAATTCTTTCATTTATTTTATTTCTTATGGGTATAATCTCATTTTGAGCGTTATAAATTAATTTAAAAACATTCGACTCATAATCATAGTTATATACCCCCTTATCAGAAATAACTAAATATTTAGAATTCCCAATAGCATATATATTTGATATTCTTCCATACTCTCCTTTTGTTCTTATTGAATTGTCATTATTATATAACTTAGTTTCTGTGTTATTTTTATAACTTACCAAACCATTATAACATATAAATGTTATGCTGCCAAATTCTTTAATTTGCCCATCTGAATAAGTGATTGTATTTAATTTATTTCCATTAATGTAAACACCGCCATAACTGCCAACTGCGTTTTCACTTATTGATCTTACACTTCCAAAAGGTTTAAATGAGTAGGTGAGGCTATTATAAATTAATAATTGTCCTCTTGCTATGAGATAAAGGTCATTATCCAGGTAAGCAAAATCGGTTGTTGTTTTGTTAATTAATTCAGGATATGCTATCGGAGATTTTACAAACTTTACTTTATAATTATTGTTTTTTTCAAAAATTGAATTGATGGGTCCAGTAATAGATGCATCAAAAAGGGTTAAGTTATCTTCAGACGAATTGACTATAAAGATGCCCTTGTTAGAGCTAACATATAAGTCATTGTCATATGCCACAAAATTATAAAAAACTTTGTCGTCATAAATTTTTTTAATTATAAAGCCTTTTGTAAGGCTATTTGCAAAGCCATTGTTAAACAAAACAATAAAACTTAAAATAAATTTAATATAAAACATTTATAAACTTTAAGATACAATTATAGTGTATATTTTTTGATGTGACAAAAATTATATTTTTTATAAAATATCTTTTTTTTATTTTTTTTATCTTTTTTATAAAGTATTGAATTTATAAAAACAGCAACTTAACAACTGAATATTTTAGTTTGTTTAATTCGAAAAAAGATAATTTATTAGAAAACAAATAATAGAATACAGGACATTTTGTAAATCAACATTTTATAGCAAAAAAAGATATTTGCTAAAATTTTATGTGTGGAACATCCTTTTTAATTAAACTAATTTTAGCCTCTAAATCCTTTATAAATAAAAGATGGTCTTCGCTATTAGGATTAAATGGTTTGTGTTTCAAACTTGATTGAATTGTTAAAATAGCTTTTTGTAATGGCTCTGTTTTGGAAGAGATCCAGGCTTTATTAAAGGCTTCCCAAATTATGCTAACAGCAGTATTATTGGGATGAATCATATCTTCTTTATAGAAACGATAATCTCGTAATTCATCCATCATCATTTCATAAGAAGGAAAGTAAAAAAGAGTTTTTAAAAGTGATTCACTGGATAAAACTTGGTGAATGGCAGTTATCAAATGGGCCTTGCTTAAATTATTATCAACAAAGCCATCTTTTAAATGTCTTACCGGAGATACAGTTGTTATGATGAAAGCTTTCGGGTTGCTTACTTTTATTAATGCAACTATATTTGCTAGCGAACTATTAATATCACTAACACTAAGCAATTCTTTTTTAAATTCCTTTTGTGGTATTTTAAAGCAATTCGCTACGAGCTTTTGAGACTTTACAAATCGATATACCCAGCCTGAACCAAAGGTTAAAACTATATGGGTTGAAATTAATAAATATGCTTTTAATTCGGCTAGTTTACTATTTATCAATACTATAAAATCTTTTTTATTGCTTGCATTTATGGAAGAGTGCATCTCAAAACAATACCACCGTTCATTTTTAAAAAAAACATCTTCCTCAGTAAACGAATTATCTTGCAGTGCTCTTTCTATAATATTCTCAATTGCTTTTGGATGAAACAAAATACCAAAGGGATTTTGCAATGTTTGAAACTTAGCATTACTCAACCTGTCTCCTAAATTTTCTACAAAACAAGACCCTAATAAAACTATTTTAGAATTATAGTCTATCTTAGGTTGATTTGAAGGTATCGGTATTTTAGTTTGAAGTTTCATCTATTTTACAACAAAATCTAAAAATTAAATAGTTAAGAAATATAATCTTTTCCTTTGCTTAGCGCTTTACTTAACCCATCTGGATGCTTCCCTCCTGCTGTTGCAAAGAAAGGTTGACCACCGCCGCCACCTTGAATATAGTTCCCTAATTCTCTGATAATTTTTCCTGCATCCAAATTTTTAGAAGAAACCAAATCTTTAGAAATATAACAAGAAAGCAATGCTTTTCCATTTTGATTGGTTCCTAACAAAAGAAATAAATTATCGATTTCTCCTCCTAATTCAAATGAAATATCTTTAATACCATTGGCATCCAAATCCACTTGCTTTGCTAAAAAGTTAATCCCATTCATTTCTGAAATCTCATTTTTAAGATCTATTTTTAAATTTTTTCCTTTTTCTTTTAAAAGAGTTTGAATCTGCTTTTTTAAATCTGAATTTTCTTCTTGTAATGTAATAATGCCTTTTACTGGGTCTTTTGTATTTTGAAGAACTTTTTTTACTTCTTTAAAATTATTGGAGTTGGAAATAAAGTAATCTTTTGCATATGCTCCGGTAATGGCCTCAATCCTTCTTATTCCTGAAGCTACTGCTCCTTCATGAAGAAGAATAAAATGCCAAATATCTTTTGTGTTTTTCACATGGGTTCCTCCACAAAGCTCTACAGAACTACCAAATTTTATAGTACGAACTGTATCGCCATACTTTTCACCAAAAAGCGCAATTGCACCCTCATCCATTGCAACTTTTAGGGGGATATTCCTTTCTTCTTTTAAACTTAACCCTTCTCTAATACGAGAATTTACAAAATCTTCTACTTGAATTAATTCCTCTGTTGTTACTTTACTAAAATGTGAGAAATCAAATCGCAATCCACGACTGTGAACCATAGATCCTTTTTGAGTTACATGCGTTCCTAAAATAGTTCGTAAAGCTTGATGTAATAGATGAGTTGCAGAATGATTTGCTTCTGTATAAGACCTGATTTTATTATCAACTACTGCTTTAAAAGTATCATTTAAATCTTTTGGAAGATTCTTAATATAATGAATAACTAAGTTGTTTTCTTTTTTAGTATCTACAATATAAACCAAATCTCCATGTGAAGATTCTAAATATCCTTTATCACCATCTTGTCCGCCACCTTCAGGATAAAATGGTGTTAAATTGAATACTACTTGGTAGAACTCGCCGTGTTTTTTTGTTTTTGTTTTTCTATAACGAGCGATCTTTACTTTTGTCTCTAAATAATCATAGCCAATAAATTCCTGAACATCATCTTCCATTAATACAGTCCAATCTCCTGTTTCTATTTTGGTGGCTGATCTAGAGCGTTCTTTTTGATTTTGAAGTTCTGTTTCAAATTCAGCTTCGTTTAAGTCTAACCCTCGTTCTCTTAAAATCAAAGCCGTTAAATCTTTTGGAAATCCAAAAGTGTCATACATTTCAAATGCTTTTTTACCTGAAATTATGCTAGAATCTGCATTCTGAATAACATTTTCTAATAATACTAAACCTTGATCTAAGGTTCTTAAAAACGAATGTTCTTCTTCTTTAATTACAATAGATATTAATTTATTTTCTCTTAGCAACTCCGGAAAAGAAGTTCCCATTTGTTTGCTTAAGGTATCGACTAACTGGTAAATAAATGGTTTTTTAGTTCCTAAAAAAGTAAACCCATAGCGAACAGCTCTTCGTAAAATTCTTCTAATTACATATCCTGATCCTGTATTACTTGGTATTTGTCCGTCAGCAATTGAGAATGCCACCGCTCTAACATGATCGGCAATGACACGAATAGCAATATCTACTTTTTCGTCCTTACCATATTCATTGTTAGTGATGGTTTCAATCTCTTGCATTAAAGGTTTAAAAACATCGGTATCGTAATTAGATTGTACGTTTTGCATGACCATGCAAAGGCGTTCAAAACCCATTCCTGTATCTACATGCAAAGCAGGAAGGTCTTCCAAACTTCCATTTGCTTTTCGGTTAAATTGCATAAAAACCAAATTCCATAGTTCTACAACTTGAGGATGGTCTTTGTTTACTAAATCCAATCCACTAACTTTTTCTCTATCTGCTTTGGGTCTAATATCTACATGAATTTCACTACAAGGCCCACAAGGACCTTGCGTTCCCATTTCCCAAAAATTATCTTTTTTATTACCGTTTATAATCCTTTCTTCTGGTAATAAATTTTTCCATAAATCATAGGCTTCTGTATCCCTATCTAACCCTTCAGATTCATCTCCTTCAAATATGGTTACATATAAAGAATCTTTATCAATTTTCATTTCCTTGGTTAAAAATTCCCAAGCCCATTCAATAGCTTCTTTTTTAAAATAATCTCCAAAACTCCAATTGCCTAACATTTCGAACATCGTATGATGGTAGGTATCCATACCAACTTCTTCCAAATCGTTATGTTTTCCGCTTACACGAAGGCATTTTTGGGTATCTGCTACTCTTTTATGCTGTATGGCTTTATGACCTAAAAAATATTCTTTAAACTGATTCATACCAGCATTGGTAAACATTAAAGTTGGATCATCTTTAATTACCATAGGTGCTGACGACACTATCGCATGTGATTTCGATTTAAAAAAATCTAAATATCTGGAACGTATTTCCTTTGAAGTCATAAGTTAATTATTTAATAATAAGCCTAATTAGGGGATTTCTTACACAATTTCTATATTTGCGTTTCGTTTTTGATTATAACCATTATCCCTAATGAACAAAAATAAGATTTTTTAACGTATGGCTAAAGTAAAATATTACTATGATAGTGATACCTTATCATATCGAAAAATAGCATATAAAAAAGGTAGAAAAATTAAAATTTTTATACTTAGTTTATTAGGTATGCTATTAAGTGGTTTTCTGCTACTTATCATCTATTTAAACATCCCATATATTGAAACTCCAAAAGAAAAAGCTTTAAAAAGAGAGCTTGTTAATATGGAGTTACAATTTGAGCTATTAAATAAAAAGATGGGGCAAGCTCAAAGGGTTTTAGGTGAAGTTGAGGAACGAGATAATGCAATTTATAGAGTTTATTTTGAAGCAAATCCAATTTCTAAAGAACAAAGAAAAGCAGGTTTTGGAGGGGTTAATCGCTATAAAAATTTAGAAGGATTCGATAATTCAAATTTAATTATAAGCACTAGTAAAAAAATAGATATTCTAACTAAACAAATTGTGGTGCAATCTAAATCTTTAGATGAGATAGCAATACTTGCTGAAGAAAAAGAAAAATTATTAAAAGCCATTCCTACAATACAACCCGTAAAAAACGAAGATTTAACGCGCATGGCTTCTGGTTATGGATATCGATCAGATCCATTTACAAAAGCTAGAAAATTTCACAAAGGAATGGATTTTACAGCTCCAAGAGGGACTCCAATTTACGCAACAGGTAATGGTGTTGTAACGAGAGCTGATAGACGTTCGTCTGGATATGGCCGTCACGTTAGAATTGATCACGGATTTGGATATGTTAGTTTATATGCACACCTTTACAAGTATGCTGTTAAAAAAGGACAAAAAGTAAAACGTGGAGATTTAATTGGTTTTGTAGGCAGTACCGGTAGGTCACAAGCACCACACTTACATTATGAAATATTTAAAGATAAGAAAAATTTAAATCCTATTAATTTCTATTACGGAGACCTTAGTCCTGAAGAATTTGCTGAATTATTAAAAGTTGCAGGACAAGAAAATCAATCACTGGATTAAATGAAAATAGAATTACCTGAAAAAAGATATTATGGAATTGGAGAAGTTGCTAAAGCTTTTTCCGTAAATAACTCTTTAATACGCTTTTGGGAAAAAGAATTTGATATTATCAAGCCTAAAAAAAATGCAAAAGGTGACCGAAAATTCACATCTGAAGACATTAAGAATTTAGAACTTATTTACCACCTAGTTAAGGAACGTGGTTTTACGCTGGAAGGTGCAAAAACCCATCTTAAAGAAAATAAATACAAAACAATAAGTAATTTTGAAATTATTAGAAAATTAGAAACTGTAAAAACTGAATTACTTAAAATTAAGAATCACTTATAATTTTTTCTATTTCTTTCTTAAATAAACGGTAATCGGAACTCCATGAAAATCAAATTTCTCACGTAATTTATTTTCGAGAAACCGTTTATAGGGATCCTTTACATATTGAGGTAAATTAGCAAAAAACGCAAAACTTGGATATGGAATTGGTAACTGCATACAATACTTAATCTTCACATATTTTCCTTTATATGCAGGAGGAGAATATGCCTCAATAATAGGAAGCATTATTTCATTAAGTTCACTGGTTTTAATTTTTTTACTTCTATTTTTAAATACTTCAACAGCAGTTTCAATTGCTTTAAAAATACGTTGTTTTGTAAGTACCGAAATAAAAACTATTGGCACATCAGTAAAAGGCTCACATTGCAATCGAATTATTTTTTCAAATTCTTTTACACTTTTGTGATCTTTTTCAACTAAATCCCATTTATTTACTAAAATAACAACTCCTTTATTATTTTTTTGAGCCAACCAAAATATTTTTTGAACCTGACCGTCAAACCCTCTTGTAGCATCCAGCACAACAATTGCAACATCACAATGTTCAATTGCTCGAACACTTCTCATGACAGAGTAAAATTCTAAATCTTCTTTAACTTTACTTTTCCTTCGAATCCCAGCAGTATCTACTAAATTAAATTCAAAACCGTATCGGTTATAATGAGTATCAATACTATCTCTAGTAGTACCAGCAATATCAGTTACAATGTATCTATTCTGTCCAATTAAAGCATTAATAAAGGAAGATTTTCCAGCATTAGGCCTCCCAACAACTGCGAAACGAGGCAATTCACTTTCCTCTTCAACTTCTTCTTCTTCAGGTAGCACCTCTATTAAATCATCCAATAATTCTCCAGTACCACTACCATTAATACTAGACATGATATAGTATTTTTCATATCCTAGCGAATAAAATTCAACAGCGTCATTGGTTCGTTTGGCACTATCTACTTTATTAACTACTAAAAAAACAGGTTTGTCGCATTTTCGCAAAAGCTTTGTAACATCTTCATCCATACCAGTAACTCCAGAAACAACATCCGTCATAAATATAATGGCATCGGCTTCATCAATAGCTAGTTCAACTTGCTTATCAATTTCCGATTCAAATACATCATCACTTCCAACAACATATCCTCCGGTATCTATTAATGAAAAAACTTTTCCATTCCAATCACTTTTTCCATAATGACGATCTCTGGTAACACCACTGACAGCATCTACAATTGCTTCTCTACGTTGAATTAATCTATTAAATAAAGTAGATTTCCCTACGTTTGGTCTTCCTACAATTGCTACTATACTCATATCTTTTTTATTGGCTGCAAAGGTAAGCTTTACTATTTGAAGAAAAAACTCTAAATCGCAATCCAATTTCGTTGCATACGAGTCTAGAAAATGAACTAATACAAAGAACAAAATTTAAAATTGAGATTACTAAAAAGAACAAAGATGCCTTAAAAACTACCGAAAACACTAAAGAGTTACAAAAACACGTTGTAGATTCAAGAATTGATCATCATGTTTTTATTCGGTTCCCAAATAAAGAGCAACATTTTTAGTCTCCACAATGATACCTTGAGATTGATGAATTAGATATTACAAAAAGCGAATTAAAGAAATTATTTAGAGCAAAACCTTCTGCTTGGACAGGGTTGATGTTTTTTTATTTTGCTGTAATCCACTTTTTTGTAACTGTTGGTCTTTAAGCTTATGGTAAATAGCTACTGATTATAGCCAAAACGTTTTAATTGACGATCGTTACTCCGCCAGTTTTTATTCACTTTTACATAGAGTTCCATATGGACTTGCTTACCAAAGAATTTTTCTAAATCTTTTCTCGCCTCTACTCCTACTCTTTTTAGGGCAGATCCTTTATGACCAATAATAATACCTTTTTGGGTTTCACGCTCTACCATAATAACACTTCTAAGCCTAATGATATTTTCTTCTTCAAAAAACTCTTCGGTATCAATTTCTACTGAATAAGGTATTTCTTTTTTATAATGTATTAATATTTTTTCACGTATAATTTCGTTTACAAAAAAACGCTCTGGCTTATCTGTTAATTGATCTTTTGGATAAAAGGCTGGAGATTCTGGAAGTACATCAATGATGCGCTTAAACACTTCTTGAACCCCAAAATCTTCAAGAGCAGAAATTGCAAATATCTCTGCATTGGGAACTTGCTTTTGCCAAAGCTCTAAAGATTCTTTTAATAATGCTTCATTCCCTTTATCTATCTTATTAATAAGTAATAACACAGGAATCTTGGCAGCAGTAATCTTATTAAAAAATGCTTCATCTTTTAATGCTTTTTCACCCAGTTCCACCAAATAAAGTAATACATCAGCATCTTCAAAAGCAGACTTCACAAATCCCATCATGCTTTCTTGAAGTTGATAAGCAGGCTTTATTATACCTGGTGTATCACTCAAAATCATTTGAAAATCTTCACCATTTACAATCCCTAAAATACGATGGCGAGTAGTCTGAGCTTTAGAAGTAATAATAGAAAGTCGTTCCCCAACAAAAGCATTCATCAAGGTGCTTTTTCCAACATTTGGATTGCCAATTATATTTACAAATCCCGCTTTATGAGTCATACATTATTATTTCTTGTAAAGATAAGCTAAACTCATAGTTTACATTCAAATCGATCGCACAAAACAATACTGTTTGTATACACTGCATTTAAAATTTACACGGATAAAAGATTCCATAAAATGAGAACGCATAAAATTAATAGACCAATATTTAGACACTGCAAGTTTAGGAACTCTTGTTTATAATTGCTATTTCTATGCAATAGATTCAGAAAGCCTTAAAGCCTGAAAACACTATGAATTGCAATCGTAAATTTTATTGCAATATTTTATGAAATAAATTAAGTTAAAAAGCAGGAACCCCATTTGAAATTAAAGATATAGAAGCAACTTGATAGGTATCTTTTTTGAAATTTACCAAATTAGGATGCGTAACAATACCCTTCCAAAGTTCAGAATTTAAATAGTTATTTAATTCTTCTTGACTTTTAAAATAATAAACGCCTCCAAAAATACCATTATCAACATTACCGATAAATGTTTTTCCAATTAAACCATCAATTTTACCAGGTGAAAAATTAGAAACTACCTCTAAACCTAATGCAGCATGTTCTTTTAAAGTCATGTCTTTTAACTCATAGTTGACCACCAATACACTCATTCCTTCTGGGACTTTCGTTTTTTCAGTTTTTCTAATGGATGCATTACCATTGCTTAGATCAGAAATAGGAGCAATTCCATAGGCATCGGTTTTAAAATTTATCAAACTAGGATGTGTTGCGATACCATTCCAAAGTGAAGAATTTAAATAAGCATCTAAAGTTTTTTGGTTTTTAAAATAATAAACACCTCCAAAAACACCATTATCAACATTACCGATAAATGTTTTTCCTATTAAACCATCAATTTTACCAGGTGAAAAATTAGAAACAACCTCTGAACCTAATTCGGAATGTGCCTCTAAGGTCATGTTTTTTAATTCATAATTCACTATTAACAGGGCCGTATTTTCTTTTATAACAGCGGGTTCTTCCACTTTTTTAACTGGAGCTTCTTCCACTTTTTTAGTTTTGTTATTACAAGAAATTGTCAAAAAAAGTACGATTAAGAATAGAATGTTTTTCATTTAAATAGGTGTTAGATTAGCTCTAAATATAATAATAATTAAATTAATTAAAGTGCTCTTAGCTCTTTAGCAAAACCAAGATATTCTTTAATTCTTTTTTCTTCAAATGCTTTTCGATTGACAGTAAGCTCTTTTTTAATACCTATTTGAGAATCATCCAAAAAAGATTCATCTATGGAATGTATAGAAAATAAATACATTTCAATTATAATAGGTAATGTTAATATTCCTTTATTTAGCGCAATATAGCGAGTACTCTTTTTTGTCCCCAAAGGGTTTATTTTTTCAATAAATCCTTCTTTTAATAAAAAATTCAATCTATTCGTTAGTATATTGGTAGCTATAATTTCTTTAGAAGATCTAAATTCTTTAAACCTAGATTTTTTATGTAAGATAATATCTCTTAAAATAAGGAGCGACCATTTATCACCTATTAGATTAACAGATCGTGCTATTGCACAGGTATATTTCTTTGATGTATTCAAAAATTATTAATTATTGAAAGTAAATATATATAAATATTAGTTGTTGTTATCAATTAGATTGCTCTATCTTTGTTTTCAATTCAAAAATTAACAATAAATTATGAAAAATACCTTAACGCTTGTAGCTTTATGCTTTACAGTAATGTTAAATGCTCAATGGATTGATAATACGTCCTGTAATAAAACAAGTGCTCTTATCACAAACCAAGCAATAGAATATGCAATGAATTTAGAATATATGGCTGCTTTTGGGGCTGCAAATTCAGCATTGTTATTAGATAAAAACTGCGGTTGTGCACAACTAACGTTAGCATATATAAGTAGTTCAAATCCAAAATGGGGCAGTAGAGCAAAAAAACTTAAAGAAATTAGCGCAACTAAACTAAGTGCAGAAGAAAAAGCTTGGTATAATTATATGTTAGCCTCTTCAGAAGAACAAAAAGCTTTAGACACATCACTTGTAAGTCAATTCCCAAAGAGTCCATTAATTAATTACTTGACTACCTCAATGCAAGATTTTAATTCTTTTAAAGTTTTTGCTGAAAAATTTCCTTTATATTCTTCCTCTGCCTATAACATGATATCTTATGGCTACATGAACGGAAGCTACGGGAAAGAGGATACAGTTGCAGCTATGGAGTATGTTAAAATGTCCCAAAATATACATGATGGCCCAAATTCATTCGATTCAATGGGAGAACATTACGCTGCAATGGGAGATTATGAAAATGCATTAAACACTCAACTTAAGGCAATCGACTTTGCAACCTTTGCATCTCCATATAGAACTAAAGCTCAACTATATTATGCCAAAATCGAACAAAAAGATATTAGTGAAAAAATTATAGCAGATCAAGAAGAAATGCAAAAAGCAATTATGAATAGTGATTATGAGTCTTACAAAAAGTTTGAACATCCAGAAATTAAAGTTTCTACAGGAGACTCTAATTTAAATCCTTTCTATATTATTACCAAAGAGGATATAATTAATGACAATGGTATAACTTGGAATTCCTTCAAGCTTTTTAATATGGACACTTACTTTTCTCCTGATATGAAAACTGCTGTAATTACATTTGAAGCAGATGGGAATTACACTATTATAGAAACTAATGAAACTGTTCCTTATGCAACAAGAGCATCTGCAACTTGGAATAATACCGATGATGGATGGAAAATATTACACACATCATTTGCTCCAAGAAAAGGAAAAAATGGCATTCCAGGGTTTGTGAAGTAAGCAGTATTAAACACAACAAACTATTAATTTTAACCTTCTATTTACACTATTTTACTATTAACTTTTAATTTATAATTTATAATTTATAATTTATAATTTATAATAATATGAAAAATATTTTATTTTTAGTATCACTGGCATTATTTGTTGCAAGTTGCTCGGATTCAAATCCTAAGTATGCAAAAAATTTAGCAACTGCTCAGAAATTATTTACGTTACACGGTGAAGAAAATATAGACGAACAACTAAAGCTAGTTAGTAAAGACATTAAAGTTGAACTACCTTTTTATGATTCTGAAATTGTTGGATATGAAGCATATACTTCTATATTAAAAGGATACCATGATGCTTTTGACGATATCAAGTATACTGCCGAACTATGGCTTCCAGGAACGGATTCATTAGGTGTATTAAACGGTAGTGTAAGAACCTATGGAAAATGGACTGGTATTCAAGTAGCAACTGGAAAGCAATTAAACCTTAAAGGCTACTGGTATTTTGGTTTTGATGATCAAGGTTTACTTAATGCGCAAGGCGATTTTTTTGATGCTGGCGGAATGTTAAATGCAGTTTACCCTAAAAATTTAGTGTATGCTACTATGGAAGTTTTACCAGGAAAAATAGATCAGGTTATGAAAATTCTTAATAGCGAAGATGGCTTACCAGCTACTCGTGCTTATGATGGATGTTTATCTGTAGAACTAACTTTTAATGAAGAAAACAATACAATTTACATACTGGAAAACTGGGAGTCTAATGACAAATTTAATTCTTACATTAAATGGAGACAAAATGAAGATGCGACTATAGGAAATATAGCTCCTTATCTAAAGGGTGGTATAGATGGATTAGAAATAATTCAACCAAATTCTAATTATATGTCTTATTAATATATTAAATAATTTAATACCAATATAAAAAATTATACTATGAAAATTAAAAAATTACTTTTTATCGCGATGCTTTTAGTTAGTTGCGGTATTTATGCTCAAGAAACGAACCCTCCTTCGGAAGTAGTAATAGGATCCTTTAGAGGTGTGACAATTCCTCTGAGAGATTTTCCGACTTTGACTACTAATAATTATAGTTCTGATGATATGATTATGATAGTTAATGAAGCTATTGTTCAGGAATCATTGATTTCACCAACGTCTACTGTAATTCAAAATTTACAAACGGAAGAAGGTGGTATTACAGTGATGCCTCCTGTTCAAAATTTTATTGGTTTTAACGCAAATGAATCAGGAGGTTATTATCCGCCTGATCCTACTGGTGCTGTTGGTCCAGACCACTATATTCATGCAGTGAATTCAGCAGTTAAAATATTTGACAAACAAGGAGAATTATTGGTAGGTCCTGTAAGTTTGTCTTCATTCCTTGGGAATGGATCTAATAATGGTGATCCAATTGTTTTATATGATCAATTAGCAGATAGATGGTTTGTAAGTGAATTTGGAGCAGCTAGCAATAGTTTGTCCATTGGAATATCTGTAACAAATGACCCGACAGGATCTTATTATGTATATGATTACGTTCATCCTAATGGTTTTCCAGATTATCCACACTATGGTTTATGGCATGATGGTTATTATTGTACAGTAAACATTCCCGGATACTCAGGGAATGACGCACTTGTCTTCGAAAGAGAAGTAATGTTAAATGGTGGAGATAATCCGCAAATGGCAATTTTCTCACTACCA
>JABHSQ010000009.1 GCA_018669795.1 Flavobacteriaceae bacterium
CTTGGCAAACATAGAAACCACAACCACGCTATGCGTGGTTTGTTTTTTGTTTTTTAGAACAAACTGAAACAAGTTTCGTTTGTTTTTAAAAACAAAAAACCCACAACTTACGTTGTGGGTTTCCTTTTGCGGAGAAAGAGGGATTCGAACCCCCGGAGGTGTGACCCTCAACAGTTTTCAAGACTGCCGCATTCGACCACTCTGCCATTTCTCCTTTAGCGGTGGCAAATATAAAACGCTTTTTCTATTTATTAAAACTTTAAGAGTGAATAATTTTTAAATTATTCAGCAAAAGAAGAAATAATCTTTATTTGAAATTAAATTCTTTTCTTTAAAGTATAATCTAATTTCTTTTTGAGCTGTTAAATTCGCTACCGTAATAATGCTTTGCGAGTTATCAATGGAGGCTAATGCAGTAAAAGGCCGTATTAATTGATCATAAATATGCTTCCCTATTTTTTTAGGGTTATCGCAAATCCAAGTAAATTTTATATTTTGTGCAATCAAAATTTTTGCGACTTTCTTACCCTTATCACCCGCTCCCCAAAGCACCAAGTTTTTAGTAGCATCACATTCTAATTTTAAGAAATAGTCCATTTTAATATCTAAAAACGTATGATCCGCATAATGAACATGGGTTCTAGAGGTTCTAGTGGAATAATCCCTCCAGTGATGTAATGTTTGAGAACAGGCTATGGGCTTTAATCCCTCCTTATAAAAACGAAAGGCGAGATCGTAATCTTCTGGATATACATTGGGATAAAATGCCTGGCACTTTTCTAAGTCTTCCCGATACACCATCCAACAAGGTGACGGTATCACACATTCTTTATAGATACCCTCAAAATTAGTTCCTTTTTCAATCAGTGAATTTAACCAAAGCTCATAGTTTTTAAAACCCGCACCTAAAGGGCTTGCTGAAAAATACAAAACCTTTCCTAAAGCAATATGTCCGCTTCCAAAAGCTACCAAATTAGATGTTAATACCTGTAATTTAGTTAAACTCATTACATCGTCTGAATCCATTCTAGTGATGTACGTACCAGATGATTTTGAATAGGCCAACCTCAACGCTTCTATAATACCGGTTCCTGTGTTTTTAAAAACCTTAATGCGCTTGTCTTTTATAGCAAATTCTTTTAAAATGGAATGGCTTTCATCGCTGGAATCATCATCAATGGCAATTAACTCAAAATCAGTTTCCGTTTGCCTAATGATCGATTCCAGGCATTCAATTAAAAAAAGAGCGGTATTTTTTACAGGCATTAAAATACTGATCGCTGGATTGGAATTCATAGCTGTAAATATAATTAGACGGCAGATATAAATTAACTTTTCACATAACTTTCACAATTAAACTTTTAACTTGCTGTATATTTATCAGCTAAAACTGATACGTATATGATTCGATTACTTTTACTCTTGTCCCTTGCATTAACTGTTTCTTGTAATACCGCTCAAAATGCTACTTCAAAAAAAATGACTGCGGAAGATTATGCAAATACCATTAATGCGGAAAATTTAAAAACAGACCTTTATACCTTTGCTGGTGACCAAATGGAAGGAAGAATGACCGGTGAAAATGGAAATAATTTGGCTGCGGAATACCTTCGAAATTTTTACATCGACGAAGGAGTTGAATCTCCGATAGAAGAAAAAAATTACTACCAAGCCATCCCTGCTTCTTATTTTAATGGCGGAAGTAATGGCAATCCCTCACAAAATGTTTTGGCATTTATCAAGGGATCAGAAAAACCAGATGAACTAATTATCTTATCAGCTCACTACGATCACGTGGGAATAGAAGATGGGGAAGTTTATAATGGCGCAGATGATGATGGTAGTGGTACTGTTGCACTTATAGAAATTGCAAAAGCATTTCAGAAGGCAAAAAAACAAAGCAATGGGCCCAAACGATCCATTCTATTTTTACATGTGACTGGCGAAGAAATAGGTTTGTATGGATCTAGATACTATACAGAAAATCCTTTATTTCCATTAAGCAATACGGTGGTAAATTTAAATGTGGATATGATTGGAAGAATTGGATCTGAAAAAGAAGGAAATGATAATTATGTGTATTTAATTGGAAGCGATAAATTAAGCCAAGAACTTCACGATGTATCCGAAGCGGTAAATAAAAGATATACTAACTTAGAGTTGGACTATACCTATAATGACGATAATGATCCCAATCGGTTTTATTACCGAAGTGACCATTATAATTTTGCTAAAAAAAACATTCCAGTAATTTTCTATTTTAATGGAACGCATAAAGATTACCACAAGCATACCGATACTCCAGATAAAATAGAATATGAATTATTGGCAAAAAGATCAAGATTAATATTCCTAACAGCTTGGGAAATAGCAAACAGAGAAGGAAGAATTAAACTAGATAAATCTTAATTGAGTTAAAAGATAGCGGTTTTCTGAAACCTTGATCATTACAAATGAATTCCACAAAAAAAGCCTCTCCGTAAAGAGAGGCTTTTGCTTTTGGGTGGAAGACGGGATTCGAACCCGCGACCCTCGGTACCACAAACCGATGCTCTAACCAACTGAGCTACAACCACCATTTAATGTTTGCCCTAAAGCGGTTGCAAATATAAATCATTTACAACATCTTCACAATAGCGATTGCAAAGAAATTTTAAATTAAATCGGATAAGGATTTTACGGCTACATAACGTTCTACATTATAGCCTTCTGCGTGTGCTGTCCCAATTAATCTGCCTAAATCTTGAGCCCGATAGGTTAAACTATCTTTAAAATTTGTAGTGGATATTGGCGTAACAGGTTCGTTTGAATCTTGCTGGTGAAATTGGGTTTTATAAGCAAAAACTGCAGCTAATTTTTGATCTAAATAACCGCTCACATCCACCACAAAATCGGGAGCTACATTTTTCCATTGCATATAATGATATACCTTACTCGGTCTCCAAGGTCCTTGCTCATTTCCTTGATCATCCATTGTTTGCACTTTTATCAATCCACTTAAAAAACAAGCATCAGAAGCTAATTTACTGCCTTTTGGATGATCAATATGCCGATCGTCAAAAGCATTGCAAAGCACAATTTCCGGCTGAAACTTACGAATCATCGCAATTAATTTTAGTTGATGTACTTTATCATTTACAAAAAAACCATCGGCAAAACCCATATTAATTCTAAAACTAGCTCCTAAAATATTTTTTGCTGCTTCCGCTTCAGTATCTCTGGTTTCAGCAGTACCTCGAGTGCCTAATTCTCCTCGGGTTAAATCAATGAGTCCAACTGTTTTCCCTTGAGCGATCTCTTTAGCAATGGTTGCTCCTGCTCCTAACTCTATATCGTCTGGGTGTGCCCCTATGGCAAGTATGTCTATTTTCATATGGTAAATATATTTTAAATAGTGCTCATTTCAAAAGCTTTTTCTAAATCTAATAGTAGATCTTTTGTATCTTCAATTCCAACAGACAACCTTAAAAGGCCTTCACTGATCCCTTGCCTTTTTCTTTCTTCTTCTCCTAACAAGGCATGAGAGGCTTTTGAAGGCGCTAAAATAGTAGACTCCACTCCTGCCAAACTCATAGAAGGTTTTATAAGTGCTAAGGATTTTAAAAACGTTTCAGAATTTACGGATTCATTTAATTCAAACGATAGCATTCCTGTATAACCATTCATTTGCTTTTTTGCTAATTTATAATGAGGATGTGTTTTTAATCCCGGATAATATACGTGATCAACCAATGGATGCTGATGCAGCCACCTTGCAATTTTTTTAGCGTTTTTATTATGCGCTTTTACTCTAATTGCTAAGGTTTTCATACTGCGTTCCAATAACCAAACGGTGTATTCACTTAAACTACCTCCCAAGTTTTTTGCGACATTCCAAATTTTTTCGATCTGCTCATTCGATGCTGCAACGGCTCCTGCACAGATATCACTATGACCTCCCAAATATTTGGTAGCACTGTGTATAATCACATCAATACCAAAATCTGATGGTGTTTGATTAATAGGAGAAGCAAAGGTATTATCGATGATGCTTGTTAAATTTCTTTCTTTTGCAAGACTAGAAATCATTTCTAAATCAGTGATTTTCATTAATGGATTCGAAGGACTTTCCACATAAATGACTTTTGTATTGGATTTTATTTTTGAACTAAAGTCTTCTTTGGAAAACCCCTTAGTAAAATCGAATTCTATGCCATACTTAGGGAATTCTTCCACTATAAAATTATAAACGCCTCCATAAATAGTCTGCTGAACCACCACATGATCCCCTTTATTTAAAAAAGCTAATAATGAAGTACTTATTGCAGCCATACCACTTCCAAAAATAAGACCCGCTGCTGTTTTTTCTAAAGCGGCTATTTTTTTACACAATGCTTCTTGGTTGGGAGTATTAAAATACCTTGGGTACCGTAAAACTTCTACATTTTCATACGCATACGAGTTAGTCATAAATAATGGAGATATTGCTCCTTTAAACTGTTTATCTTCTACTTCACCTATATGAGTACAAATGGTGTTGATTCCTAATTCTATATTTTTCATAATAAACTATTTTAAAGGACTAAATTTATTAATTCCTTTAGAGGTTTGCTATCTTTATCCAATGAAAATTTTACTTAGTCATATAAAAGAACTGATTCAAGTTCGAAATAATGCTCCTGAAAAGGTAAGTGGAGCAGCAATGAAAAACCTTCCAACACTAAAAAACGCTTGGTTATTATTAGAAGATGAACGTATTTCTGACTTCGGAATTATGGATGGAATTCCAAATTTTAAGGTAGATCAAACCATAGATTGTTCAGGTAAGATTGTACTTCCTACTTGGTGTGATTCTCATACGCATATCGTTTATGCCGGAAATAGAGAACAAGAATTTGTAGACCGGATTAAGGGTCGCTCCTACCAAGAAATTGCAGCTAATGGCGGTGGAATTATCAATAGCGCAAAAAAGCTTCAAGCAAGCTCTGAAGAAGATTTATTGCAACAATCTGAAGAACGATTAATCGAAGTGATGCACTTAGGGACTGGTGCTATAGAAATAAAATCAGGCTATGGGCTCACACTCGATGCAGAGCTAAAAATGCTTAGAGTTGCTAAACAATTGGGTGAAAAGTATCCAATAAAAGTAACAACTACTTTTTTGGGTGCGCATGCAGTTCCTCCAGAATTTAAAGACAATAAGCAGGGATATCTAGATCATATTTGCAAGGACATGCTTCCAAAAGTAGCAGGATATCAATTAGCAACTTATGTAGATGTTTTTTGTGAAAAAGGATATTTTACGGTAGCGGATACCAATCAGTTATTAAAAGAAGCAAAAAAATATAATTTAATACCAAAAATACATGTCAATCAGTTTAATGCAATTGGTGGTGTAGCAGCTGGCGTAGCAAATAAAGCGCTTAGTGTAGACCATTTAGAAGTATTAAATGAAGAAGATATTATAGCTTTAAAAGGTGCTATAACAATGCCTGTGGCATTGCCTTCTTGTTCTTATTTTTTAAGCATTCCCTACACTCCTGGTAGAAGAATAATCGATGCGGGTTTACCGCTTGCTTTAGCAAGCGATTATAATCCGGGCTCTACTCCTAGTGGGAATATGAATTTTGTAGTGGCAACCGCTTGTATAAAAATGAAATTGACTCCAGAAGAAGCTATCAATGCAGCCACTATAAATGGTGCTTATGCGATGGGAATTAGTGACTCTCATGGCAGCATCACTAAAGGTAAATCTGCCAGTGTTATTATCACCAAAGAAATTCCTTCCTATGGCTATTTGCCCTATGCATTTGGCAGTAATTTAATCGATCAAGTAATTATAAATGGTGAACTAATAGCCTAGCTATTTTTACCATTTAAACTTTACATTGAGTGCCCTTTAATACAATTTAACCGGTCATTGAGTGTTCCGATAACAAATTGGAATGTATCGAAATCACTTCTTTAATTTCCTTACATATTCACTACAAAAATCATTACTTTTGAAAATCAAAAAGAAACAAAATTATGCAAAAACAACTTATAGAATGCGTACCTAATATTAGTGAAGGTCGCGATTCAAAAATTATAGAAACGGTATCTCAAATAGTTGAAACTGTTGAAGGAGTAAAACTTCTCGATGTAGATCCTGGAAAAGCAACCAATCGTACGGTAATTACCTTCGTTGGCGAACCTCAACCGGTCATCGAAGCTGCCTTTAGGCTGATAAAAAAAGCAGCTGAATTAATTGATATGAGCAAACAAACAGGTGAACACCCTCGGTTTGGTGCTACCGATGTATGTCCTTTGGTTCCTATCTCTGGAATTACTTTAGCAGAAACCGCAAAATATGCGCATAAATTGGGAGAGCGAGTTGGAAAAGAATTGGGGATTCCTGGTTATTTTTATGAAACAGCAGCGAAAGAAGAAAAAAGAAAAAACTTAGCCAATTGCCGCAGTGGAGAATACGAAGGCTTGGCTAAAAAATTAACCGATCCTAATTGGAAACCAGATTTTGGTCCTGCAGCATTTAATACCGATGTTGCTCGAACTGGTGCTACTGCAATTTCTGCACGTGATTTTTTAATTGCTTATAATGTTAATTTAAACACCACTTCAACTAGGAGAGCCAACGCCATCGCATTTGATATTAGAGAAGCAGGAAGGGTTAAACGGGAAGGAGACCCGATAACAGGTAAAAAAGTGTTGGATGCCCATGGAGAACCTGAAAGGGTTCCTGGTAAATTAAAAGCGGTAAAAGGTATTGGTTGGTATATAGATGAATATGGCATTGCACAGATTTCTTATAATTTAACCAACATAAGCATCACGTCGATGCACGAAGCTTTTGACGAAAGCTGCAAAGCTGCCCTAGAAAGGGGAATTAGGGTAACAGGCTCTGAAATTATTGGCTTGATTCCCTTACAGGCAATGCTAGATGCTGCAGATTATTACCTGATCAAGCAAGAACGCTCTTTGGGTATTTCAGAAAGCGAAAAAATTAAAATCGCCGTAAAGTCATTAGGCCTGGACGATTTAAAACCTTTTCATCCAGAAGAAAAGATCATTGAATACATGCTAGGCAATGATGATAAAAAATTAATAGATTTTAAATTGGATGATTTCGCAGATGAAACCGCTGGAGAATCCATGGCTCCGGGTGGTGGATCTATCGCAGCTTATGTAGGTACCTTAGGGGTTTCATTAGGGACCATGGTGGCCAATCTATCTGCGCATAAAGCAGGTTGGGATGACCAATGGGAATTCTTTTCAAATTGGGCTGTAAAAGGGCAAGCTTATAAAGAACAATTGTTGTTTTTAGTAGATGAAGACACCCATGCTTTTAATAAAATTATCGATGGCTTTAGAATGCCTAAAGATACCGATGATGAGAAGGAAGCTAGAGCATTAGCTATAGAAAATGCCACCATATACGCCACAGAAATACCATTTAAAGTAATGGAAACCGCTTTTCAATCTATGGAAGTGATGCAAGCAATGCTAAAAGATGGATTGCAAAATTCCTTATCAGATGCTGGTGTTGGAGTACTTTGTGCGAGAACTGCTGTTATTGGCGCTTATTTTAATGTACGTATCAATGCGAAAGACATCAAGAACAGAGAATTTGCAGAAAAGATATTAGCAAAAGCAGCAAGCATTTATAAACAAACGATCGCTATTGAGAACGATACCATTGCCTATATAGATTCAAAAATGTAATGGCTTTAAATATTCTTCCCTTCCAAGATGAATTTGCTAAGGCCTTTTATGAATTAAACATAGAATGGTTAGAAACTTATTTTTACGCAGAAGATTATGATAAAGAAGTTTTAAGCAATCCAAAAAAATACATCATCAATCCCGGTGGCTATATCTTCTCAGTTATTGAGAATGATGCTGTTATTGGGACTGTAGCATTAATGCCTTATTCAGAACGTGTTTTTGAATTGACTAAAATGGCGGTAGCCCCCAAACATAGAGGAAATAAAATTGGTCAACAGTTAATGCAATATTGCATCGATTTTGCCATAAAAAATAAATTTGATGCACTGGTTTTATATTCCAATATCTTATTAGAAAATGCTATTTATATCTATCGAAAATATGGATTTATAGAAATACCTGTAGAAGAAAATAGCCCTTATAAAAGATGTAATATTAAAATGGAATTAGCGATTAAGTACCCCTAAAAAGATGCGAAAATATAAGTCTGAAGTAAAGATAATTTAATTTTTTATTATTATTTTTACAAAAAGACACTAATAATTGGAGCTGGTTTATCGGGCGCAATCTAAAAAAAGAAGGCCTCAGATTCCGCAGAACACTTGTTTTAAATAATAATACATTCAACAGTATTAATTACTCAATAAATGAAATATGTTTTAACCTTAATATTCTTATTTTTTGGTTTATTAACAATCAAATCTCAAACAGCCACAGAAATAACAAACTTACAAACTCCTGATTTAGATGAGAACTCTGGATTAATTTTTTATAATAATAACATCATTACTTTTAATGATAGTGGTGGTGAAGCTAATTTATATGAAATAAACGCCAATACTGGTAACATCACAAGAACCGTCACAATAACTAATGCTACAAATGTAGATTGGGAGGATATCACACAAGATGCTTCATATATCTATATTGGTGATATTGGAAACAATAATGGAAATAGAACCGATTTAAAAATATACAAAATAGCTAAAAATGACTACAATGGATCTGATGATATCGCTGTAGCAGAAATCATATTCTATTCATATGCTGACCAACTTGATTTTACTTCAAACCCAAACAATACTAACTGGGATGCAGAAGGCTTGATTTCTTATAGTGATCAACTACTTATATTTTCCAAAAACTGGGTAGACAATAGGGTTAATGTTTACTCAATACCAAAAACCAATGGCACACATAGTGCTCTTTTAAAAAGCAGTTACAATACAAACGGTCTTATTACTAGTGCAGAAATTTCTCTTAATGAAAATATTATTTACCTGATAGGATATAGCAGTTCTCAAGCTCCATTTATGTACACGATACATGGTATACCAAATAATAGTTTAGATATATTTTCTGGGGTAATCTCAGAAAAAATATCAAATATTGTTCCAATAGGTAATCAAGTTGAAGCAATTGCTCTTTTCGAAATTACACCTAACAAACATCGTTTATATATTTCCAATGAGAAATTCATTTTTTCTTATGAAGATATAACAATAATATTCCCTCCCAAATTATGGCTTATCGAAATTGATGCTGAAACAGTTACTTTGGATGTTCTAGATATTACTTCTGATCTAACTTTAACCATTTTTCCAAATCCATTTGACAAAACATTAAAACTAAGTGAAAGAGTTGATGAAATAATTATTTTTGATTTACTTGGAAGAATACTTGCAAAACAACAATATGTAAAAAAACTTTCACTAGAAAATCTTAATCCAGGACATTATATTGCTTATATTAAAATCAACAACTCCATCATTATAAAACAACTAATAAAAAAATAATGAAAACATTACTATGTCTATAATGTATTGCTATTAAATTTCCGTGCGGAAACCCAAGCCATTTTATTAACTTCGTTGTTTAACGGAAAAATTCCCATCGGATTTGTCTAATTAGAAACTCTTTTAAGAAAAACAACATCAATATATGGCATTTGTAGACTACTATAAAATCTTGGGCATTTCGAAGACAGCAACTGGAAAAAATATTAAAACCGCCTATCGGAAACTCGCACGTAAATTCCATCCCGATTTAAATCCAGATAACAAAGAGTCAGAAAGAAAATTCAAAGAAATAAACGAGGCTAACGAAGTTTTAAGCGATCCTGAAAGCCGTAAAAAATACGATACCTACGGGAAGGAATGGAAACAGGGAGAAGCACATGAAAAAGCCAGAAAGCAGCAACAACAGCAATCAGGTCAGCAGGACTTTTCAAACGAAGAATATTCGGATTTTTTCGGATCCATGTTTGGAGGCGGAAGATCCTCCTATAGCAAAAGTCGCAGTCCAAAGTTTAAAGGTCAGGATTACCATACTGAATTACAACTGAATTTAAAAGACGTTTATACCACGCAACAACAAGTTCTAACAATCAATGGGAAAAAAATTAGGCTGAAAATTCCTGCAGGAGTTGAAAACGGTCAAGTTATAAAAATAAAAGAAAAAGGAGCAGCAGGAATCAACGGCGGACCACATGGTGATTTATATATTAAATTCACCATCGATAATCATAGCCGGTTCAAACGGGAAGGCAAGCACCTATACCTGAATATCGATTTGGAGCTATACACCGCTGTGTTGGGTGGAGAAATAACAGTAGCTACTTTTAATGGTAAAGTCAAGCTCCATATAAAGCCTGAAACAAAAAATGAATCGAAAGTAAAATTAACAGGAAAAGGATTTCCTGTCTATAAAAAAGAAGGGGAATTTGGAGATTTGTATATCACCTATCATATAAAGATACCGACAGATCTAACTGAACAAGAAATAAAGTTATTTAAGGAATTACAAAAAATAAATAAAAAATGAATGAAAAACCTTTAATATCGACTCAAACTCTTTGTTATCATTACAACATAGAAGTTTCATTTGTAACTGCTTTGAACACGATGGGGCTCATTCAAATTCAAATTATAGCCGAAAAAGAATTTATACATCAAGATCAAATCAGTGATCTAGAAAAAATAATCAGACTCCACAACGAATTAAACATGAATCTTGAAGGCATTGATGTGGTATTTAATTTATTAAAAAAAGAAAGAGCCTTGCGGAAGGAATTAAATGCGCTAAAAAATAGATTAAGGCTTTATGAAAATAACTAAAACTCGATTTAAAGTTTTTTAAACATTGCCTATTTTAATGGCAGTTCATTTTTAATTTAAGCTAAAACCAATTAGTATTAAACACCATGACACTAAATAAAGCAAGTGAAATTTTAGAACGTTTGGCATCAGAACCGACTAAAAAATCGGAAAACACTGTTTGTAAAAAATTTCTCCATATCCTAAACGAATTAAAACTTAGAGAGTTCTCAAAAGATGAAATTGAAGCTATAGAATCAACACTGGAGGATTTAAATCTTGAAGTTAACCCTGAAAACAGAAAAAGACATTTTAAGAAATCATTAAGTAAATTTGAAACCTATTTAAAGGATACCTTTTCCTTAACGTCCAAAGGCTATTATACCAATAGGTATGGTGCTTTAGGATTGTCATTTGGCTTGCTATTTGGAGTAGCTATTCTATCTAATCTAGAACGTTCCTTAGGCATTACTATAGGTTTAATTGGCGGAATGGCAGTGGGTTCAGTTATTGGACGTAAAAAAGACGAAGAAGCCAAAGCCAACGGAAACGTGTTATAATTAATAACATACATTAATTAAAATTGTTTTGTCAACAAGCTTCTTTTTCTAAAAGCCCATATTGCAGTAGCTGGAATAATAGCCAATGTTGGCAGTGTTGATGCTAAGGGCTTTGGGGTACCTTTTAGCATATGCAAACCATAGGTAAGCAATAAGGTAATGATGGTAGGTATTGCTATTGCTAATAAAATAGCAATACTATTTTTCTTAAAATAGACAGCAATATACTCACAACTTTTTATTAAAAAACCTCCAAAAATAAATGTATAGGCACTTTGTTTTAAGGCTGCAGTAATCGATTCAAAAAGAAATTTTGTGGAGAAATAATTGATACAGAATACCGAAATACCCATTATTAATGCACCAGCAATACCAATTTTAAAATTAAAAAAACGCTGCATTTTAATTTTCATTTTTTTTTAAACAAATCATTTATAATTTTAATAGTAAAATACAATTGATAATTGCAGGCGAAAATACAACTTAATAAAGGAACGAATCCAATAAAGTAAGCCTTCAATTAGCTATAGGATTTATTAAAAACAAGTCTATACTAATTGTAACTAATTGTTTATCAGAAGTATAATTGTTTATTTCTGCAAGACATTCTCTGGTTCGTTTTCTTTTACTAATTTAGTGCTAGTAAATGCAATACCGAGGCAGCAAATCATACAAGAAAATAGTATAAAATAAAAATGAAGTACGATTATATTATAGTAGGAAGTGGTTTTGGAGGTTCGGTGAGTGCCTTAAGGTTATCAAAAAAAGGCTATAAGGTTTTAGTGGTTGAAAAAGGTAAATGGTTCAAGGCTAACGATTTTCCTAAAACCAACTGGAATTTCAGAAAATGGCTTTGGATTCCGAGCATCCATTTCTTTGGTATCATGAAATTAACTTTTTTTAGGCACATAGCAGTTCTTTCAGGAACAGGAGTCGGTGGAGGTTCTTTAGTGTATGCCAATACATTGCCCATTCCAAAATCCACATTTTTTAAAACCGGTAGCTGGAGTCAACTACTCGATTGGGAAGATGAACTAGCTCCATATTACGAAGAAGCCTTAAAAATGCTTGGTGCTGCCAAAACACCCAAATTATTTGATGCAGATCTAGGGCTAAAAAAAGTAGCTCAAAGGCTTCATATGGAAGATAAATTTGACGCTACCAATGTTGCGGTTTATTTCGGTGAAGAAAATGTTACTACAAAAGATCCTTATTTTGAAGGCAAGGGACCCGAAAGAACCGGTTGCAATTATTGTGGAGCTTGTATGACAGGCTGCAGAAATAATTCTAAAAACACATTGGACAAAAACTATTTGTATTTGGCTCAAAAACTGGGCGCTGAAATACTCGCTGAACATGAGGTGTATGATGTACGCCCAATTAACGAAGAAGATGGTGCTAATGGCTACGAAGTAGCCATAAAAACTAGCACAAAATTTGTGACCAAGCGAAGGAAAATAAAAAGCCAAGGAGTGATTTTTTCTGGCGGTGTTTTAGGGACCATCAAACTGCTGCTTAAGTTAAAAACCAGTTCATTACCTAAGCTATCAAATAGGTTAGGGCATGATATACGAACCAATAATGAAACCTTGGTAAGTATCTCTAGTCTTGATAAAGACAAAAATTATTCGAAAGGTGTGGCCATCGGAAGTATTTTAGATACTGATGAAAATAGTCACCTAGAAGTGGTGAGGTATTCTGAAGGATCCAATGCCTGGAAATTCCTACACCTACCCTATGTAACGGGCAGTACTTTTTTCTCTCGTTTAGCAATGGTGCTTGTGTCTTTTATAAAATCTCCCCGAAACTATTTTAAAATTTACCTTGTGAACAGCTGGGCAAAAAAAACAGTGACACTTCTTTTTATGCAAACCCTAGATAGTACACTAAGATTTAAGAGAACTATTTTTGGTTTGATGGGTTCAAGTATTAGTAAAGGAAAAAAACCGACTCCTTTTATCAAAGAATCAGTCCAATTAATTAAGGAATATGCCAAAGCTGTAAATGGGGTGAGCACCTCATTTGCTTTAGAAACCATTGCAGGAATTCCATCAACTGCACATATTTTAGGAGGTGCAGTGATGGGAAAAAATCCTTCGGAAGGTGTGATTGATAAAAACAATAACGTTTTTGGCTATAAGAACCTTTATATTATTGATGGCGCTATGATTTCTTCAAATCCGGGGGTAAATCCATCATTATCAATAACGGCTATTGCAGAGCGAGCAATGGATCAAATACCTGCCAAAGTAAACCAAGATAGATAAAACATCAGTGAAAATAACTCCATTAATAATATCTATTGTAAAATCATGAATTATTTGACTAAAAAGTTAACGGTTATTTTAAGTCTTACCTTACTATTTATTATTGCTGTTATTATAATGTTTAGTCATCGAGACATTCCTTTAAATGAATTAAAAATAAAATATGCCAATTCCAGCTCTTCGTTTATTGCTGTCAATGGAATGGATGTTCATTTTCGAGACGAAGGACTACAAACAGATACCATTCCGATTGTACTTATCCACGGCACAGGAGCGAGTTTACATACTTTTAATGCATGGTCCGATCGTTTAAAGAAATCACATCGAATAATTAGAATGGACCTTCCTGCTTATGGTTTAACCGGTCCCTTTCCTGATGGCAACTATACAATGGCTCATTATACCACTTTTTTAAAGGATTTTTTAACAGCTTTAAACATCAAGCAATGTGTGCTGGCTGGTAATTCTTTAGGGGGAGCGATCGCTTGGAATTTTACCTTGGAACAACCAAGCATGGTAACAAAATTGATTTTAATTGATGCATCTGGATATCCGATAGCTTCCAAGAGTGTACCCATTGCTTTTAGCTTGGCTAAAATTCCTGTAATCAACAAATTACTTAGCTTTATAACTCCACGTTTTTTAGTGAGAGCTAGTGTTGAAAATGTATATTTTGACAGCTCAAAAGTAACTGACTTAGTAGTTGAACGTTACTTTAATCTCACGCTCAGAGCAGGAAATCGAAAAGCCTTCGTAGATCGACTCAAAACACCAAAAGATACGAGTACTTATAACAATATAAAATACATTCAGCAGCCAACACTAATACTTTGGGGATCACAAGATTTATTAATCCCAGTCGAAAATGCCTATAAATTTCAAGAAGATTTACCAAATAACACATTAGTTATATTAGAAAACACAGGACACACTCCAATGGAAGAGAGTCCTCTTGAAAGCTTAGCGCCAGTACTTAATTTTTTAAAAACATGGCCATAAATTTTCTATTAACAGCCATAAAATGAACAAAAATTATTTATTTATACGTTTCAAACCAAGCAATGGTATGTGCTACTTTAGTAATTAAATTACTAGGTCTGGAGGCAATTCCATGAGAAGCACCAGGAATTTCAACTAAAACGGTGGGTATTTTTCTAAGTTTTAAAGCGTGATACAATTGCTTCGCCTCACTCGGTGGTGTTCGCAAATCATTCATACCAACCATTACCATTGTTGGAGTTTCTACGTTCCCTACCAAAGAAATTGGTGAGAATTTCCAATAGTTTTCAAAATTCTCCCAAGGCTGCCCTGGATACCTAGAATTTGCATACCCATAATAATTATCTGCTGTTAAGGTCTTGCTTATCCAATTCATTACTGGCTTTGCTACAACAGCTGCTTTAAATCGATCGGTTTTTCCAATGATCCAAGCGGTCATTATTCCTCCCGCACTTCCACCGGTAACATACAATCGTTTTTCATCTATAATTCCTTTTTTAATAACAGCATCTAATCCATCCATAACATCGTTATAATCTTCCCCTGGATAATTATTGTATAATAAATTACCAAATTCCTCGCCATAACTTGTACTTCCTCTAGGATTAGGATAAAAAACCAGATAGCCAGCTGCAGCATATAATTGTATTTCAGCTGAAAAATTAGCGGTATAATTTAATATAGGTCCTCCATGATTTTCAATAATAATTGGGTATTTTTTGTTTTTATCATAATCAAAAGGATAAACAATCCAACCCTGAATATCTCTGCCATCAACACTTGATGTATACCATATTTCTTCTACCTCACCTAAGGAACGGTAATCCAATAAATCTGCATTTAAGTGAGTTAACACTTTAATTTTTTTTGATCTTAGGGAAGTGATGGCAAGATCTGCTGGACGGTTAACAGCAGCATAAGTAAAAGCTATTTTCCCTTTATTAGATACCGAAAAACTTCCACTCGCATAAGGTCTTCCAAGACTAGTTCCCCCTATTTTATCAGTTATTTTTGAAATTTTCCCATTCAAATCCATAAAAGCAAGATTCGTTTTTCCTTTATCTTCAAATAAAATATAAAGTCCTTTACTATCCTTAGACCATACGGCATTTTTAATACTTCTGTCTAAGTCAATTGAAATTACTCGTTTGTTTTCCCCATCTCGATCCATAATCGTTAACTGATTTACCTGATACGTCTGCACCTTATCTTTATATCCTAAATAAGATATAAAGTTCCCATTTGGAGCTACTTTAGGTTGATAATCAGGTCCATTTTGTGAAGTATAAGATTTAATTTTTAACGTTTGGCTATTCACTGAATACACTTCAGAGTTTCTAAAATCATATTCCCAATTTTCAGTAAGATTTCCCGAAAAGAAAATTTCCGTTCCATTAGGAGACCAAGATAAAGTTCCTCGATGGTTATAATCTCCTTTTGTTAACTGTCTTGGTGAGCCTCCTTCTGAAGAAATAATAAAAATCTGTGAGAATCCGGGTTTGATATATCCTTGTCCATCAGCCTCGTGTTTTAAACGGTCTGTAATTCTTGGTGCAGCTGCCCATTTTGCACCTTGTGGTTTTGAAGGCATTTTTGCAATTACTGGCGCTTTAGCATTTACTTTCATTGAAAATGCTAAATGCTTTCCATCTGGAGACCAAGTAATAGAAGACGGACTATTTTCAAGTTGAGTTAACTTTGCAGTAACTTTCGAACTTAGCCAATACAAATATATTTCACTTCCATTTTCTGAATTACTTACAAAGGCAATTCGGTCTCCAGTTGGCGACCATTTTGCTTGACTTTCGTCAGTTTCTTTATTTGTTAGTTTATGATGGTTTTCACCGTCGGATGAAAGCATCCAGAGACTTCCTTTAGAACGATCTTTCATAATATCAAAGCCTTTTCTTCTATAAATTATAGTGGAGCCATCTGGCGCTATTTGAGGGTCAGCAGCAAATTCTAACTGAAAAACATCTAATGAAGTGAAATTAGTTTTTTCTTGTGCCGGAGCACTAAAAACAACTAAAAAGAAAATGAAAAAAAATACTGTTCGTTGAAATAAATTAGACATAATTTAAATTTTAAAAATGGAGTACTATAATTATAATAAATCGATCAATTCTGAAGCCAATTTCAGTTCCTTAAAATTGTAATGCATTACTTCTTCTTCTACTTTTTCATGTTCCCAAGTAGTATGAAACGGAATGTGAATTGCATAAGATCCGATTTCTAAAACTGGAAGAACATCAGATTTTAAGGAATTACCAATCATTAAAAATTGCGAAGGAGTAATGTCTAAATGAGTTATTAATTTTTGATAATTATTAGGTTGTTTATCACTCATCACTTCTATGTGATGAAAATATTTTTCCAAACCAGATTTTATCAATTTACGTTCTTGATCTAATAAATCTCCTTTGGTAGCCATTACCAAAAGATACTTTTTTGAAAGATGAGCTAAAGTTGCTTCAATTCCATCAATGAGTTCGACAGGCATTTGCAACATTTCTTTTCCTATTGCAATAATTTCTGAAACAATTTCTAAAGGAATTTGCTTTTTTGAAATAGTAATGGCAGCCTCAATCAAGGATAATACAAAAGGTTTGATGCCATACCCATACAAAGGTAAATTTTGCATTTCAAATTTATATAACAACTCGTTACATTCTTCTTCAGGAACATACTCTTTTAAAAGCTCACAAAACGCTTTTTCTGCTGTTCTGAAATAAGGTTCATTTACCCATAAGGTATCATCGGCATCAAAAGCAATAACTTTTATGGCACTAAACATTAAAAAAATTATCTAATTAGTTTTTTGTATTTGATTCTTTTTGGCAGCAAATCACCACCCAATCGTTTCTTTTTATTCTCTTCATAATCACTAAATCCACCTTCAAAGAAATAAACTTGACTGTCTCCTTCAAAAGCTAAAATATGTGTACAAACACGATCTAAAAACCACCTGTCGTGAGAAATTACTACTGCACAACCTGCAAAACTCTCCAAACCTTCTTCTAAGGCTCTAAGTGTATTTACATCCAAATCATTTGTCGGTTCATCTAATAATAATACGTTTCCTTCTTCGCGCAAAGTCATGGCAAGGTGTAAACGGTTTCGTTCTCCACCAGAAAGCATAGCAACTTTTTTATTTTGTTCACTTCCTCCAAAGTTAAAACGACTTAAATAAGCTCTTGAATTAACTTGTTTACCTCCCATCATAATCAACTCTTGACCATCACAGAAATTTTCCCAGATTGACTTTTCTGTATTAATATTGGAATGGGCTTGGTCTACATAAGCAATTTGAGCTGTTTCTCCAACAGTAAAATCACCAGCATCCGGTGTTTCCTGACCCATAATCATTTTAAAGATCGTTGTTTTTCCTGCTCCATTAGGACCAATAACACCAACGATTCCTGCTTGGGGTAAATTAAAATTTAAATCCTCATACAGCAGCTTATCTCCAAATGCTTTAGAAACCCCTTTGGCCTCAATCACATTAGTACCCAAACGTGGTCCATTAGGAATGTAAATTTCTAATTTTTCGTCCAATAGTTTCTGATCTTGACTCATTAACTTATCATAGTTATTAAGTCTCGCTTTTTGTTTTGTTTGCCTTCCTTTTGCACCTTGACGAACCCAATCTAATTCGCGTTCTAGTGTTTTTTGACGTTTAGAAGCTGTTTTACTCTCTTGTGCCATGCGTTTAGATTTTTGATCTAACCACGAAGAATAGTTCCCCTTCCAAGGAATTCCTTCTCCCCGATCTAATTCTAAAATCCAACCTGCTACATTATCGAGAAAATACCGATCGTGAGTTACTGCTATTACCGTCCCTCTATATTGTGATAAGTGATGTTCTAACCAATGAACACTTTCAGCATCCAAGTGATTGGTAGGCTCATCTAATAATAATACATCTGGCTCTTGTAATAATAACCTACACAAGGCTACTCTTCTTCGTTCACCACCAGATAAAACATTGATGGGCGAATCCCCAGGTGGGGTTCTAAGAGCATCCATTGCAATTTCTAACTTCGTATCTAATTCCCAAGCATTGCAAGCATCAATTTTATCCTGTAATACAGCCTGTTTTGCCATAAGATCATCCATTTTATCTGGATTTTCATAGATCTCTGGCAAGCCAAACATATCGTTTATTTTATTATATTCATCTAAAATATCTACGACATCTTGTACTCCTTCTTTTACAATTTCTATGACCGTTTTAGAATCATCTAATTTAGGTTCTTGTTCTAAATAACCTACAGAATATCCATCAGCAAAAACAACATCTCCTCTATAGTTAGTATCAACCCCTGCAATAATCTTTAAAAGTGTCGATTTACCACTTCCATTTAAACCTAATATTCCAATTTTTGCTCCATAGAAAAAACTTAAATATATATTCTTGAGTACTGGAGTTTGTGAATTTTGATAGGCTTTAGTAACTCCAGACATGGAGAAAATCACCTTTTTGTCATCTGACATAATATTATTTAAATAGTTATTTATATTTTATTTCTGAAAGCTTGAAAGAAAAATTTGTAAACTACACCCTTCCTTTTAATGCATTAAAAACCCATGCATTTGCAAAGAAACCGATTCCTACAGAAGCAAATCCCCATCCAGCAACATCATCATATCTAAATGCTCCTAGGGCAATTAAAATTAAGCCCATTAATATCATTATAAATGTTGCCCAAGCCAATACTGTGTTTTTATTCATTCCCATAATTCAATTTCATTTATTGTTTTCTGATGATTTTATAGAAAACGATTATATTGTATAATTGCTTTAAAATTAAGCCGAATCACAAATATCGTAATAAAATTGTTTCCAAAGCAAAAAAGCAAATACTTTATCGAGCATATAATAAATTGAAAAACATAATTGATTAAAAGGCATTTTGTATTTTAGCAAAAAGTTATTTTTCTATGGACTTAAACTTCAATAAAAACGAAGATCACAATAAATTATTAAGTGCTGCATTAAGGCAAAAACTAGTAAAGGTAAAACTTGGTGGCGGAAAAAGCAGGATTGAAAAACACCATGCTAAAGGAAAAATGACTGCAAGAGAACGCATCGAATACTTACTAGATCCAAAAACTAAAAATATTGAAATTGCTGCATTTGCAGGTGACAAAATGTATATAGAACACGGAGGTTGCCCGAGTGGTGGTGTGGTTGTAAAAATAGGATATGTTAGTGGTAAACAATGTGTTATTGTTGCAAATGACGCTACTGTAAAAGCCGGTGCTTGGTTTCCAATTACAGGAAAAAAGAATTTACGTGCCCAAGAAATTTCAATAGAAAACAAACTACCCATCATTTATTTAGTGGACAGTGCAGGAGTATATCTTCCTTTGCAAGATGAAATTTTCCCAGACAAAGAACATTTTGGAAGAATTTTTAGAAATAATGCTGTGATGAGTAGCATGGGGATTACGCAAATATCTGCAGTTATGGGTAGCTGTGTTGCTGGAGGCGCTTATTTACCAATTATGAGTGATGAAGCCTTAATTGTAGATAAAACAGGAAGTATATTTTTAGCTGGGAGCTATCTGGTAAAAGCAGCTATCGGTGAATCTATAGATAATGAAACACTAGGTGGTGCTAGTACTCATTGTGAAATTAGTGGGGTAACCGATTATAAATCTAAAGATGATAAAGATGCTTTAGATACCATAAAAAAAATATTCTCAAAAATTGGAGATTACGATAAAGCTGGTTATAACAGAGAAGAACCTTTAAAACCAAAAGAAGACCCAAAAGAACTATTTGGTATCCTTCCAAAATCACGTGCCGAACAATACGATATGCTTGAAATTATAAAACGCATTGTTGACGATTCTTTATTTGAAGAATATAAAAAAGAATATGGCAAAACAATCCTAACGGGCTATGCCAGAATTGATGGATGGGCAGTAGGAATTATAGCTAACCAAAGAACTTTGGTTAAAACGAAAAGTGGAGAAATGCAATTTGGAGGAGTTATTTATAGTGATAGTGCTGATAAAGCAACCCGATTTATAGCCAATTGCAATCAGAAAAAAATACCATTAGTTTTTCTTCAAGATGTAACAGGATTTATGGTTGGAAGTAAAAGTGAACATGGAGGTATCATTAAGGATGGCGCAAAAATGGTAAATGCTGTTAGTAATAGTGTCGTTCCAAAATTTACAATTATTATAGGAAATTCTTATGGTGCTGGAAATTATGCAATGTGCGGAAAAGCCTATGACCCAAGATTAATAGTCGCTTGGCCAAGTGCAGAATTAGCGGTTATGAGTGGGAATAGTGCTGCAAAAGTATTGTTGCAAATTGAAGCAGCATCCTTAAAAAAGCAAGGAAAAGAAATTACTCCAGAAGTTGAAAAAGAGCTATACGATAGAATTAAAGCTCGCTATGATGAACAGGTTTCACCTTATTATGCAGCTTCAAGAGTATGGACAGATGCAGTCATCAACCCACTAGATACAAGAACTTGGATTTCAATGGGAATTGAGGCAGCTAATCACTCCCCCATTGAAAAGAAATTTAATTTAGGACTGATACAGGTCTAGATAATTAGATTAAAATTAATATTATGGAAAAATTACTTAGTGGACTGATGGTGGTCTTTTTTATACTTTTACTCTTTCCTCAGAAAGCAACTTCACAACACGAAATACAATATAAACAGCTGATAATTAGAGGAGTCACTTTAATTAATGGAAATGGTGCACCCCCTATAGGTCCCGTAGATATTGTTGTAGAAAATAATATCATTAAAAAAATCACCGTTGTAGGTTATCCCGGAGTTAAAATTGATCCAGAAAATCGTCCTAAATTAAAGACATCAGGAAAAGAATTAGATGCTACTGGTATGTTTCTACTTCCTGGATTTATAGATATGCATGGACATATTGGAGGGGAAGCGCAAGGAGCAGATTGGGAATATGTTTTTAAATTATGGATGGCTCATGGTATTACGACTGTTAGAGAACCTTCAGGTAGGGGATTGGATTATGCTTTGGACTTAAAAAACAAAAGTGCTAAAAACGAAATTATAGCACCAAGAATTTTAGCATACGCCGGTTTTGGCTCGGGTAGTGAGATAGAAATTACTACGGAAGAACAAGCTCGAGAATGGGTAAGAGAAAATGCTACAAAAGGAGCAGATGGAATCAAGTTTTTCGGAGCAGAACCCCATATCATGAAAGCTGCACTTGAAGAAAATAAAAAGTTAGGATTGCGTTCTGCTATGCATCATGCACAAATGAGTGTTGCAAGATGGAATGTATTAAATTCTGCAAGATCAGGATTAACCTCATTAGAACATTGGTATGGACTGCCTGAAGCTTTGTTTAATGATCGGACGGTGCAAAATTACCCAGTAGATTATAACTATAACAATGAGCAAGATCGCTTTGGAGAAGCGGGTAGGTTATGGAAACAAGCTGCTGCACCTTATTCAGATCACTGGAATAAGGTGATGAATGAATTAATTGAATTAGACTTTACATTAGATCCAACTTTTAATATTTACGAAGCTAGTAGGGATCTTCAAAGAGCGAGAAGAGCAGAATGGCACGAAGACTATACACTTCCTTCTTTATGGAACTATTATCAACCAAGTAAGATAAGTCACGGTTCTTATTGGCATTTCTGGGGTACAGAAGAAGAGGTGGCTTGGAAAGAAAATTATAGGTTATGGATGGCTTTTGTAAATGAATATAAAAATAGAGGTGGAAGAGTAACTGCAGGATCCGATTCTGGCTTTATTTTTCAGTTATATGGATTTGCTTATATAAGAGAATTAGAGTTATTAAGAGAAGCGGGCTTTCATCCTTTAGAAGTGATAAGAGCCGCTACGTTAAATGGAGCAGAAGCTCTAGGAATGGCTGATATAATTGGATCTGTTGAAGTTGGAAAATATGCAGATTTTGTAATTGTTGAAGAAAACCCCTTATCAAACCTAAAAGTATTATACGGTACGGGTGCTATTAAACTTACGGAAGAAAATGAAGTGGTTCGCGTTGGTGGTGTAAAATATACTATTAAAGATGGGATTATTTATGATGCTAAACAATTATTAAAAGAGGTGAAAATGATGGTAGACGAAGCTAAAGTCAAAGAAAACTTTAAACTTCTTCAGCCTGGAATTAAAAATTAAATCTTAGAATTAAACCCTTTTTAATTAGCATTTGGATTTACAGTTTTAATTTTTTCTTGCCTTCCACCAATATAACGAAAGCCATTTTCTCCATAAAAACCATCCTCCTCTAGCATGATTCGGATGTCTTTTTTCCATTCTTTAATTTCGACCGTAGTATTTAATTCAATGGCATAAACTGTATTGTAATGCAATGGATAATCGCCTGTACCAGGAACTCCTCCTTGAGAATCCCACATACCAATAGCGGGACCAGCACTGTGTCCATAAACACCTAATGGATGTGTATAAATGGAAGGTCTTAATCCTTCTTCTTTTGCATCCTTTAAAGATTTTAATAATATTAAATTACCGGATTGTCCTTCCTTAAAATTAGAAGTAAATATATCCTGTACTCGATTCCCTTTTTTAAAAGCTTCTGATAGAAAATCAGGCACTTTTATTTCGTTTTCTTTCAAAACATAAGCATGTTGCTGACAGTCGGTGTTTAATCCAATATAAGTGATGCCAAAATCACAATGCAATAAATCACCAGGAATGATTAATTTTTCCTCCTCTCCTTTAGAAAAGGAATAAATATGACTTTTTAATTCTTCTTTATTACGCTGCACATCAACCGTTGGATGAAACCATGTTTCTAATCCTAAATCGGTTACTTTTTGTCGCATCCACCAAACTACATCATCTGTGGTAGTTTCGCCTGGAGTAATTACTTTAGTTGAAAAAGCTTCATCAATAATATCATGAGTGATTTTTACTAATGTAGGATATAGCTCCATTTCTTTTTGTGATCTTGTTTCAATCCAGGATATTGATAGCTTTTCAGCAGACACCAATTTGTTATGGTATTCTATTGGCAAGGCTTTTTTAAATTCAGCGTAATCCGTTTGCACCAATCCATCAGCAATACCAAAGTTTTCAGAGGTATTAATTCCTATTTTTTTTGGATCCTTATTTTTTATAATATCAACAAGCGCTTTCCATTGATCAGGCTGCGCTTCTTTATTCCATGCTGAAGTTATGTTTTTACCTATATCATACCTTGCAATTGCTAATTTCTCAAAAGTATTTTCTTCTTTATTTCTATAAAAAACAATCATGGTTCTTCTTCGGGCATTTAACCAAGTAGCAGGAAGCATCGTTCTCATTACTGGATCTTCATTGTATTCTCTCGAAATAAGCAACCACATATCAATCTCTGTTTTATCCATTAATTGCGGTAAAAGAGTATCAAAACGATCGGCTAAGATTTCATCTTTTAAAACAGCTCTTTCTTTTTCTGAAAGAATTTCTTGTGCAGATAAAGCACAACAGAATCCAAAAATAAATAGGTAACTAAATTTCATACAGCTAGTTTAGGTTTCTAATTAACAAAATGATTCAGATAAAAAAAAGGTTACTTTTAAAAATTTTGTAAAGAATTGAGTAGTTCCATTCTTTTTATTTTGCCTGTTTCCGTAAAAGGAAATTTTGAAAATGTATAGATTTTTTTTGGACGTTCATAGCTTGATAAAGATAAAAACGCTTCTTTAAAATCAGAATTTTCTTGAGTGGTAGCATCTTCTATAATCAATATTAATTGTTCCCCTAAGGTTTCGTTTTTTTCTGAAGCAATTATAAATGGTCGGTCTATATAGAAAGCTAATTTTTCTTCTATTTGTTCTGGAAAAAGTTTGATTCCGCCACTATTAACGACATGATCAATCCTGCCTACATACTCAAAAGAAGTAGGAGAAATTAATTTTACCACATCATTGCTAATCACTTTTTCCACTGAAACCTCAGGAGCATCTATTATTAAACAATTTCTTTTATCTAATGAAAACCTTACCCTAGGTAAAGCGGTATAATCATTAGATTTAGCTAAACCATTAATTCTTCTAACTGCAATATGGCTAATGGTTTCTGTCATCCCATACGTTGCAAAAACTTCGGTATTAACCTTTTGTAACCGATCGTTTAATTCTTTTGAAATAGCACCTCCTCCTATAATTAATTTCTTTATTTTATTTAAGTATTTTAATGAATAATGTACTTGATATGGAACCATCGCAACAAAATCATACTCAGTATCATAGTGGCTAATTGCATTTTTTTCGGGAGCAACAATATAAAGATTCCAACCCAAAATCATTGCTCTTACCAACATCATTTTACCAGCAATATAATTTGAAGGCAAACACAATAATGCAGTGGTGTTTTCAGGGAGCTTAAAAAAAGTGCCTGTTGCCTTTGCACTGTTAATCATTTTTTTCTTTGATAGCTCCAAATTTTTAGGAAGCCCCGTAGATCCAGATGTTTTAACAGCTACATAATCATTATTATCTAACCATTCCTGAATAAAATTTCCAATGCTAATTTCATGGTGAGCACCAGTATTTATCAAATCTTTAGCTATTTCAAAAAGTCCATCAGATCGATAAGACAATCCGTTGAGCTTAAATTTAGGGTGTATATATTTCCAAGGAGTATTCACAATAAACCGATTTATTCTTCTATTGAAATAAGCTCATCTGGCGGACTTATTTTACCAAAGAGTTTTTCTCTCCAGTGGGTCCATTTATATTTCCAAGCCATTATTCCTAATAATAGAGGGTATAAAATAAATACTGGAAGTACCACTTCGATCCCTGCACCAGGATCTGAAAGATCCAATAAAATTGAATTGGTCTGAAATACGGTCCAATCAGCAGTTACTAATAAAGCTATAATTAAATTGGTACCCGCATGAAAGCCAAGAGAAAGCTCCATACCTTCATCCATTAGTGTAATAATACCCAAGAAGAAACCAGTACCAATATAATAGATCATAGCTACATTTCCAATTTTTTCAACTTCAGGATTAAAAAAGTGTAATCCACCAAAAATAACAGAGGTAATTAGTAAGGGAACCCATTTGTTTTTTGCTGCAATACCAATTCCTTGCATTAAATAACCTCTAAAAAAATATTCTTCAAAACTTGTTTGAATTGGTATTAAAACAACAACAATGACAAACATTATTAAAAACGGAATCAACTCAAATTGTACAACATAATTTTCTGGGTTCGAATAAAAATCGAAAACGGTAGTAACGATTGATAAGGCTGCAATCAATCCAAATCCAAAGAAAAAACGCCCCCAATCTATTTTTTTTCTGGAGGTTGTAAGTTGAGTTAAGGTTTCTCTGTGAATATACTTAATAACAAAAATCAAGGCAATAAACCCTCCTATAAATGTAAGCAGTATTAACAATAAATAAAGATTGCTCTTCGCAGGAAACAATGAAGCAAATGCAGATTCACTTGCAATCAAGAACTCAGGTAAGTTTTCTGCCTGAAAAAAAGAAACGACTATTAAAGGAATCATTCCTAGAAATTGCCATCCTATTAAAAAAATAATAATTGTTCCAACTACATAACGCCAACCGTCATGTTTAAATTTATAAGCTTGAGCTATGTACATCGTTTATTATTTCTAATTAATAATTAAGTAGGTTTAAATCCCACCTTAACTCGGTGTTATAAGTTAGGCTTCCTTTACAAACCTTCAATGGTGAAGGAATGTTATTAGTAAAAAGACTACCTGTTCCCAATCCTTGGGGTAATTTACTATTTTTTGCAAAGGTATATTGCGCAATTGCATTTAATCCAATATTACTTTCTAATGCGGAAGTAATCCACCACCCAATATCCTTGCTTTCTGCTAAAGAAATCCATTGATCACTAGCACTAAAACCACCTATTAAACTGGGTTTTAAAATTACATAGTGTGGACTAATTGTATTTAATACATCTAATTTTTCTTTTTCTGAAAAAACCCCAATGAGTTCCTCATCCAATGCTATCGGTAGTGGAGTATCTTCACAGAGTCGAGCCATTTCTTGCCATTGACCTTGTTTAATAGGTTGTTCAATCGAATGTAAATCAAATTCTGATAGCCTTTTTAATTTTTCCAATGCTTCTGAAGAATTAAAAGCACCATTGGCATCTACTCGCAATGCTATGTCGGCAGGTGAATATTCTTTTCTTATTGACTTTAACAGATTCAATTCTGTATTAAAATCAATAGCACCGATCTTCATTTTTATACATCGAAAACCTTGATTGAGTTTATCAGAAATTTGTTGCTTCATAAAAGCTTCACTTCCCATCCAAACCAATCCATTAATTGGGATGTGCTCGTTTCCATTAGAAAACCCGGATGGATAAATTTCAAATAAATCTTTTGAACTTAGAGATTTAAATGCTGTTTCCAAACCTATTTGAATGGAAGGAAATTCTATTAACTCATCATATAGTTTTTGAACTCCTAAATTTATATGATTGCATACCCACTGAAGTTTTACTTCATAATCTGGACGGTCATCAATACTTAATCCTCTAAATAAACAACACTCTCCTATTCCCTTCTGATTTTCATCCTCTATAAAAATAAAATAAGTTTCTTTAGTTTTTAAAACACCTCTAGAAGTACCACCTGGGAGTTTAAAATTTAAAAAATGCTTTTGATAAGATGCTTTCAAATGGGATTATTTTAGAATAGATTTAAATTTTAAAATCATTTTAATGAAAGAATCCAAATAATAGTGCGAATAAAAAGGTACTTAAAGCAACTTTTTTAAGTTCACTATCCAACAATTTAGGCTCTTTATTTTTATAAACAGTTACTAAGTTAATTATTAAAGGTATAAACGCAATTATATACGTTAATTGACTAATGGAATGATAATTTATAACCGAATAAACCATGGTCAATACCATAGCCAAACAAATTAATATATAATGGTAAACTTTTGATTTTGAGCTTCCTAAGCTAACTACCAATGTCTTTTTATGATGTAATGCATCGTTTTTAACATCGCGCATATTATTTAAATTAAGAACTGCAATACTGAACAAGCCTATAGTAGATGCAGGTAATAATAAATTCCATTCTAATTGATGAACAAACAAATAATAACTACCCAAAACACTTAATAATCCAAAAAATAGAAAAACAAAAATATCGCCTAAACCATAATAGCCATAAGCATGCTCACCTATTGTGTATTTTAATGCAGCGATTATGGAAGCAATCCCAAGAATAAAAAATAGCAGTGAATGTAAAAAATCCTCACTTCCAAATGCATTGTAAATTAATATAATTGCGATGATCATAGTAACAATCGCTGTAATCAAAATGCCCCGCTTCATCTGCTTTGGAGAAATCACACCCAATGCAACCAGGCGCTTCTCTCCTTCCCTATTATGATCGGTACCTTTTACACCATCTCCATAATCATTTGCGAAGTTGGAAAGCACTTGAAACCCAACAGTCGTTAAAATCGCCAACCAAAATATGGATGACTTCCAAAATAGATGGTTAATAGCCAATGAGGAACCTACTATAATTCCAGATACCGATAATGGTAAGGTTCTTAAACGTGCTGCCGATATCCAGGCTTTAAAATTTATCTTTTTACAAAAATACATTTAATAAATTATTTTATGTTTTTATATATATCCTAAAACCCAATAACGCTGACTAGTAATTCTTTTAATAAATCTTCCTGACTTAAATTAGCGCCCACTCCTTTGCTTTTTATATCAATTTCTCGAATGGAAGCAATAATGGTACTAATGCGACGCATCGGATAATTACGAGCTGCTACCTCATAATCTTTTATAAAAAATGGATGTACACCCAATGCTTTTGGTGCTTGTGCTTTATTAGATAATGCATGATACTTCATTACTTTAGAAAAGAATCCAAATAAGGTAGCGACCGTTACAACGGTAGGATGATGTTTAGGGTCGTGAGCAAAATACTGTATGATTCCAAATGCTTTTTTTACATTTCTATGTGCCAAGGCATTTAATAATTCAAAATTATTATAGTCTTTACTAATTCCAATATTATTCTCTATTATTTCTGCAGATATTTGCTCGCCAGGTTGAACTATTAATTGAAGCTTATCTAATTCATTATTGATCTTAGCTAAGTCGTTTCCTAAAAACTCCACCAACATCTGAGACGCTTTTGGAGAAATGGTATATCCTTTACTTGCTAAAATTTTTCTAATCCAATCTGGCAGTTGATTATCAAAGATTTTTTTACTTTCAAAAATGACTCCATTTTTCGCAATCGCTTTATAAATTTTTTTTCGCTTATCCAGCTTTTTATATTTATAGCAAAATACCAATACTGTTGAAGGTTGTGGATTTTCTGCATAGCCCTCTAAACTATCCAGAGTTCTAGATAAATCTTGAGCTTCCTTTACAATAACCACCTGTCGTTCGGCCATCATAGGGAAACGTTTAGCAGTACTCACCAAGTCTTCAATTTTCACATCACGCCCATAAAAAATAGTTTGATTGAAGCCTTTTTCTTCTTCAGAGAGCACATGGGTTTCAATATATTTAGAAAGCGCATCTATATAGTACGCTTCTTCTCCCATTAAAAAATAGATCGGCTTTATAACTCCTTTTTTAATATCTGAAATAATATGTTTTATTTTTTCTAAAGGCAATTTAATTTGTTTTCGTTGTTAGTTATTTTTCGAAAAATAAGTAAATTGCAATGTGCAAAACCTCAACTTTCCTAAATATAATTTCAGATTCAAAAGTAACGAAAATAAAACGTTGATTTTTGATATCATCAGAAAAAAGTTTGTGGTATTAACTCCAGAGGAATGGGTTCGGCAGCATGCAATCCATTTTTTGATTTCTGAAAAAAAATATCCAGCAGCTCATATTAATGTCGAAAAACAATTGCAATTAAATGATACGGTGAAACGTTATGATATTGTGGTATTTAATAAGGATGGAACCATCAAAATAATTGTAGAATGTAAGGCTCCATCCATAAAAACCAATCAACAGACTTTTGATCAAATTGCACGTTACAATCTTGTATTAAAATCGGAGACATTAATGGTGTCTAACGGTTTGGAACATTTTTTTTGTAAAATGGATTTTGCAAATAAAAAATATTTATTTCTGAAAGACCTACCCAGTTATCAATAAAACTATTTAAAGAATAAGAACCTTGTCTGAGGGAAAATAAAATTTTACTTTGCGCTTATGAATGTTGCTGTTGTTATTCTTAATTGGAATGGAAAAAAATTACTAGAACAATTTTTACCTTCTGTAATTAGTTGCTCTGAAAAGGAAGCTACTATTTACCTAGCTGACAATGCATCTACGGATGATTCGATTTCATTAGTGCAAAACAAGTTCCCGTCCATTAAAATTATTCAAAACAAAACAAATGGAGGATATGCTAAGGGCTATAATGATGCCTTAGAAGGTTTAACAGAAGATCTATTTGTTTTACTGAATAGTGACATATTGGTTAGCAATAATTGGCTTACTCCAATTATTTCTGAATTTAAGAAAGATGAAAACTTAGTGGCTGCACAACCAAAAATATTGGATTATAATAACAAATCCTATTTTGAGTATGCAGGCGCAGCTGGTGGTTTTATAGATCAATTAGGCTATCCATATTGTAGAGGTCGTATTTTTAATACCTTAGAAAAAGATAAAGGACAATATAATGACATCACACCGATATTTTGGGCTTCTGGCGCTTGTTTGTTTGTAAGAAAAACAGCTTATAAGGAGGTTGATGGTTTTGACGAAGTATTTTTCACCCATCAAGAAGAAATTGATCTATGTTGGAGACTTCAATCAAAAGGAGGAACGATTAAATATATTGGAAAGTCTACTGTTTATCATATAGGTGGAGCAACACTTTCGTCCTATAACTCTAAAAAAACATTTTATAATTTCAGGAACTCCTTACTGATGTTAATAAAGAATGTAGGCAGCTCAAAAATTTGCTTATTACTAATTATCAGACTTATTCTAGATGGATTGGCTGGGTTTCAGTTTCTAATTCAAGGAAAATGGAAACATTGCCTTGCAATTATAAAAGCACACTTTAGTTTTTATAGACTGATCCCTACTTATTTAAAAAAACGAAATAATAACAAAACACAATTTAAGTATTACCATATAAAATCTATTGTTTGGAATTATTTTATTAGAAAAAATCGTACATTTAAAGAACTAAAATAATTGTATTAAAAAAATACGAATACTTTTTTTTACTATACTTTGTTTTTATAATTTTGAATAATACTTAAACCGAAATATAATTATGAAAAAATTCCTGATTCTAGTAGCTTGCTCTAGTTTATTTTTAACTTCTTGTGTGTCTAATAAAGAACACGCAGCACTAGAAGCTAAGCAAAAAACTACACAAGATTTATTAAATACTGCAACCGTTAAATTAAATGATTGCCTTTCAGAAAGATCTGGATTATCTGCAGAAAACAATGCACTAAAAAGCCAAGTAACATCTTTAAATGCAACGAATGGTGAATTGATTAATCAAATAGGTGATTTCACAGACCTTACCATAAAAGGAGCTTCAAATCTTGAGAAATCATTAGAGAGCATGAAAGAGAAAGACCTAACCATTAATAAATTACGAGATGCTATTACACGTCGTGATTCGGTTAATCTTGCTTTAGTACAAAGTTTAAAAGGAGTACTCGGAGATATGAACGATACCGATATTGAAATTAATGTTGAAAAAGGAGTTGTATTTGTAAGTATTTCTGACAAACTATTATTTAAAAGTGGTAGTATCAATATTTCCGAGAAAGCAAAAGAAGTGCTAGGAAAAATTGCCATGGTCGTAAATAACAAACCTGATTTCGAATTTTTAGTAGAGGGTCATACCGATTCTAAAACCATAAGTACAAATTGTATTAAGGATAATTGGGATTTAAGTGTACTTAGAGCAACTACTGTTGTTAGAATATTACAAGATGATTTTGGAGTTTCTCCTGCTAGAATGACCGCGGGAGGTCGAAGTCAATATGTACCTAAATCAGCTAATGAAACTGCTGAAGGTAGAGCTAAAAACAGAAGAACTAGAATAGTTATTCTTCCAAAATTAGATCAATTTTATACAATGATTGAAGATGGTTTAAAAAATCCTGCAATTAACTAAATTTCAAAATAACTATTACCATTAACCTTTATTCTCATTGAATAGAGGTTTTTTTTATGTCCAAAACTTTCAAATTGCATTTAATTGCAGGATAAATTAAATAAAATAGTTTGGATTTGCGCTCTAATATTTTAAATATAAACAAAATGAAAAAATTATTTTTTTTTAGTATTAACAGTATTAATCGTTGCTTGTAGTAGTGATGATGATAATACTAGTGAAGTTGTAACTTGTGATGAGTCTAAAATTGTTGGAGCTTGGGAAAACCAAGTTATGTATGATAATGGTTCAGCACCACTTGACTCTTGGGAATTTATCAGCGACGGAACTGGTTCGTGGCTTCTTAGTGGCCTTCCAAATGGTGAGGGCTTAACTAACATAACTTGGGAGGCAATTGGTGGATCAGTAATATCTATTAATGTTGTTTACGCAGGTGAAGAAACTCCTTTAGTTGATTTTAATTATACCTTTTCATCTAATTGTGATGTAATGAATCTTCAGGCTGATGCTAATGAAAATTTTCCAGATGCGGTAAACTTTAGTTATGATAGATTTCAGAATTAATTTTTATAAAAAAAGGTTATCATTCTTGATAGCCTTTTTTTTATATCTCTAAACTACCTTTACCTTCCCTAATTAATTTGGGTTCATCGCCACAAAGGTTAATTACTGTAGATGGGATATTTCCTCCATATCCTCCATCAATTACCAAATCTACTAAATGTTCCCATTTTTCATAAATTAATTCTGGGTCCGTTGTATACTCCACTATTTCATCCTCATCATAAATAGAAGTTGAAATTATAGGGTTTCCTAATTCCCTCACGATAGCTAAAACAATTTCATTATTAGGCACCCGTATCCCTACTTCTTTTTTCTTTTTAAATGCCTTTGGTAAATTATTATTTCCAGGTAAAATAAATGTATAAGGACCAGGCAATGCTCTTTTTAGCATTTTAAAGATGGGGGTACTAATATTAGTTATATAATTTGATATATTACTAATGCTTTCACATACAAATGAAAAATTGGCTTTATCTAATTTCACTCCTTTTATTCTTGCTACTTTTTCTAACGCTTTATAATTAGTGATATCGCAACCTAAAGCATATACAGAATCACTTGGATAGATGATTAAACCACCTTTTTTAAGAATAGAAACTACTTTTTTAATTTCTTCTGGATTGGGGTTTTCTTCATATAGTTTTATAAACGTTCCCATAATGAATTATTAAATGATTATTGATTAATCTAGTACTTTCAATTTCGCAAAACGAAGCAGTAACTTTTTAAGCCCACCGTTGGCGAAATTAATTTCTGCCTTTGTATCAGCTCCTACACCTTCAATCTTTGTGATATTTCCTTTTCCGAATCTAACGTGTTCCACTATGGTTCCTACCGATAAATTAAGGTCTTTTAAATTTATGTTTTTTTCGGCAGTACTTGTTACCGGTTTAATTCTTCTTAGTTTTCTTAAATTATTGTTATTAGGTCCTGTTGGAGCTACTCCAGAAGTAGGTTTGCTCAACCTTAATTTACTTCGGTCTATATCATCAAATATATCAGCATCCAATAATGGTTTATAGCGACTTTCAGTGATTGGAGTTAAATACTCTACAAAGCTCTCATCAATTTCTTCAATAAAACGACTCGGTTCCGCATCAATCAATTTCCCCCAACGATATCTAGATTGTGTATAGGTCAAATATGCTTGCTTTTCTGCTCTAGTAACTGCTACATAAAACAAACGTCTTTCTTCTTCTAAGTCGCTTCGAGTATTCATACTCATACCACTAGGAAAAAGATCTTCTTCCATTCCAACAATAAAAACATATGGAAATTCTAGTCCTTTTGCCAAATGGACAGTCATTAAGGCAACCTTGTCTTCATCATTTGTTTCTTTATCTAAATCGGTAGCCAATGCTACATCTTCTAAAAATTCAGCTAATGAGCCAGTGGTATCTGCTATTTCTTTTTGTTCTTCAACAAAATCACGCATTCCATTTAAAAGCTCTTCAATATTTTCTATACGTGCAATTCCTTCAGGAGTACCATCTTTTTTTAGTTCAGTAAACAACCCTGCTTTTTTTACCACATGTTCTGTAATCTGAAAAACATCGTATCCTTCATTTAATACCTGAAAACTCTGAATCATTGTAACAAAATCTTGAAGTTTTGATTTAGCTCCTTTATTAATCTGAATTTCAATTTTATTCAAATTTTGCATGACTTCAAAAATCGAACGATTGTATTGATTCGCAACAACTATTAATCGTTCAACGGTAGTTTGACCAATTCCCCTAGCTGGATAATTGATAATGCGTTTTAGCGCTTCCTCATCTTTAGGATTGATCAATAAACGTAAATAAGACAATACATCTTTTATTTCTTTACGTTGATAAAAACTTAAACCTCCATAAATTCGATAAGGAATATCTTTTTTTCTAAGCGCATCTTCAATTGCTCTAGATTGTGCATTGGTACGGTATAAAATAGCAAAATTTCCATTGAGAAGCTGATGATTCATTTTGGTTTCAAATATGGTATTAGCTACAAACCTGCCTTCATCACCATCCGTCATACTTCGATTAACCAATATTTTAGAACCTTCATCATTAGCAGTCCAAACAATTTTATCCAATCGTGATTTATTCTTTTCAATGATGCTATTAGCAGCATTTACTATATTTTTTGTAGATCGATAGTTTTGCTCTAATCTAAATACTTTAACAGCATCATAATCTTTTTGAAAATTTAAAATATTATTAATATTAGCGCCTCTAAAAGCATAGATGCTTTGAGCATCATCTCCTACCACACAAATATTTTGAAATCGATCGCTTAACGCTTTTATAATTAGGTATTGGCTATGGTTGGTATCCTGATACTCATCAACTAATACATAACGAAATCGATTTTGATATTTTGCCAATACTTCTGGAAACCTAGTTAACAACTCATTGGTTTTCAACAACAAATCATCAAAATCCATAGCTCCTGCTTTAAAACATTTATCCACATACGATTTATAAACATCTCCCATTCTTGGAACTTTTGCCATGGCATCAGCTTCCATTAAATCTGGATTATTAAAATATGCTTTTACAGTTATTAAGCTATTTTTATAAGATGAGATTCTAGAATAAACTTGCTTGTATTTATAAATATCTTTATCCAAGTGCATTTCTTTTATAACTGCTCTTATCACACTCTGCGAGTCTTGAGTATCATAAATAGTAAAGTTTTTAGGATAGCCTAATTTATCAGCTTCAAATCGAAGTATTTTAGCAAACACACTATGGAAGGTTCCCATCCATAAATTTTTAGCTTCACTACTGCCGACGATTCTAGAAATACGAGTTTTCATTTCTCGTGCTGCTTTATTGGTAAAAGTTAAGGACAAAATATTAAAAGCATCAACACCTTGTGACATTAGATAAGCAATTCTAAATGTCAAAACCCTTGTTTTACCGGAGCCAGCACCTGCAATAACAATCATTGCTCCTTCCTTTTGTAGAACAGGAGCTAATTGAGCCTCATTGAGTTGTTTTAAATATTCTTGCACTATTTTTTGATCTTATTTTCTGAAAAAATTCGATGTGAAATTAAAGAAAATATAAAGAATATTTTTATGGTTTTTATATTTTTTACAAACAATTATTTTTAAAAAACTACTATCGTTTTAAACTGTTTTTTTCGTTGAGGATAATAATTAACGCTATTAATACATTTAAAAGTTCATTTTAATTAAATATCTTTAGCTAAATTATAAAAATAGCCGACATGAAATTTCAAAAACTACTTTTATTATTGTTTTGTTCAGCAACAACATTTGCTCAAATGGACCAAAGCTTATTAAACGACATCAATAGTATTGAAGGAAAAGTTATTGATTGGCGTCATTATTTTCACGAAAACCCGGAATTGTCTAATAGAGAATTTAATACGGGTAAAAAAATAGCTGAACATTTAAAAGGTCTCGGTTTTGATGTAACGGAAAACGTTGCTCATACTGGAGTAGTCGGAATTTTAAAAGGTGATTATCCCGGGAAAGTTATAGCGTTAAGAGCAGATATTGATGCGCTTCCAGTAACAGAACGAAATGATTTACCATTCAAAAGTAAGGTCACTACTACTTTTTTAGGACAAGAAACCGGTGTAATGCATGCCTGTGGTCATGATACTCATATTGCTATCTTAATGGGAGTTGCTGAAGTACTTTCTAAGCATAAAGATTTGCTTCATGGAACGGTAAAATTTATTTTCCAACCTGCTGAGGAAGGACCTCCACCAGGTGAAGAGGCTGGAGCATCATTAATGATTAAAGAGGGTGTTTTGAAAAATCCCGATGTGGATGCCATCTTTGGTTTACATATTGGTTCTGGCACACCAGTCGGAACTATTAACTACAAGCCAGGAGGTACTATGGCTGCAGTAGAACAATTTACAGTAAATGTTAAAGGAAAGCAAACTCACGGTTCAAGACCATGGGGCGGTGTAGATCCTATTTATATTTCTGCAAAAATAATTGATGGCTTTCAAAGTATTATTAGTCGTGAATCTGACTTAACAAACGAAGCAGCAGTAATTACTGTTGGAAAAATTACAAGTGGTGTTCGATTTAATATCATACCTGAAAGTGCAGAGCTAGTGGGTACCGTAAGAACTCTTGATTCAGATATGAGAGAAAAAATCATACGGCGTATGAATGAAATGTCTAGAGATATAGCGGCAGCTTATGGAGGCACTGCCACCATAACATGGCAGAGCAATACCGTCATCACTTTTAATGATTTAGCGTTAACAGAACAAATGCTCCCTAGTTTAGAGGCTTCGGCAGGTAAAGATAATGTGTATCTTGTAAAGGCTACTACAGGTGGTGAAGACTTTTCTTATTTTCAAGAAGTAGTTCCAGGATTTTATTTCTTCTTAGGAGGAATGACTCCTGGAAATAAAGAGTCTTTTCCTCATCATACTCCAGATTTTTTAATTGATGACAGTAGTATGTTACTAGGTGTAAAGGTATTTTGCCAATTAACTATGGATTATTTGAACGCAAATTAATTAGTTATTGATTTAACCCCTACAAACTAATATAAAGGGCTATATCTATGGTTTAGAAAAGGTTTTTATATTAAATAGGAACAATCTTGTACATTATTTTAAAACCTATTAAGTTTGTGGTAGAAATTTATATTTATGGAAGATCTTAGCTTAGTTATTAGTTATTTTGCTTATTTATTACCAGCTATTGTAGTTGGCTTCGTAGCGTATTTCTTTTTTAAAGGGCATACCTCCAATGAAGAAGGAAGAAGGCGTTATTTAATTCAAAAAGAAGCTCAAAAAAACTTATTACCTATAAGACTACAAGCTTATGAACGGTTGACACTTCTTTTAGAACGCATCGACCCAAATAAACTTTTAATTAGAGTTCAACCACATTCTGATGATTTACAGAACTATGAAACATTACTTATTCAGAATATTGATAATGAATACGAACATAATCTTTCTCAGCAACTATATGTGAGTCCAGAATGTTGGAATTTAATTACTGCTACAAAAAATGCAACGATACAAGTAATAAGGCAATCTACTATCAATAAGAACGTAAATGATCCAGATAAATTAAGGGCTTTTATGTTAAATTACTTTATGGATGAAGTTACTCCTTCACATAAAGCCCTAATGTATGTTAAGAAAGAAGTTGGTGAAATGTTTTAATCTATCAACTCGTTTAAGTTGATATTTTTTCTTTTAGCATACTCAAACCCTATTTTCCAATACTGTTTCATTTTATCTTGGTCAAAAATTAATGAATTGATAGTTAATACTGTGGGAGTAAAATAAAAATTAATAATTACATCGTTATTGGAGGCTACAAATTTTCCTGTGCGAATATTCTGTTTTTTTTAAATTATTTTTCATTTAACATCATTTTTAAAAACTTTAAAGAATCAGTATCTAGTTCCTGTTTTAATAACATGAATTGTTCCCGATATTTTTCATCCTCCAATAAACCTTTAAATATGTTTCTAGAAAAATCTCTAAATCTCCAATAATGATGCTGACTTGCATCAATTAGGTTTACTAGTGAATCACGATTCCATACATTTAAATACCCAATATATTCCAATGCTTTTTCACGAATATTATAAGCATATTTAGAAGAAGTATATTCAATTAATTCCTCTAAAAAATATTCTTTTTTAACCGTTTGGTAATCTTCAGTAATCAAGGCTAAAAACAACCAAAACTGCCTTATATTTTTATCACGAAATCCAATAATTCCGTCCATTTTATCTAAATATTTTGATTTATTCTCCGGAAAATTAACCCATAAATTCCCCAATGCCGATTCTTGAGTTAAATAGGAATTATCATATAAAAGGCTTTCATAGTAAGATTTTAATTCTTTAGGGATTTTATCCATTGATAATGCAATGGCCTGTCTAACAAATACATTGTTGCTATTAAAAGCTTTTTTATATAATGGTAGTGTTAAAGATAATGGTTCGTTTATTAATTGATAAACTATTTCTTGGCCAATAAAATCATCCGGGAAAATCAATGCTTTTCCAAATTCTGCCATTTTTAATGTAATTGGAGTTTCTCGCAAGGCAGAAATTTTAAAATACTCATTAATAAAATTTGATTTGATCAATGATTGATAAGCTTGTTCTGATTTAAATGCACTTTGCAATATCCAATCCTTTTTATATTCAATAAGCTCTTTACCATAAGCGTGTTCTACCTCAATAATAAAATCATCGATCCTAACATTTTTATACTGGTATTTTTCTATATAATTCTTAATTGCTTTTTTAAAAATAGAATCTCCAATCTTTTCTCTTAAAATATGTAAAGCCCAAGCTCCTTTTTCATAAAATGTCAATGAACTTGCTTTAGGATTATTTAAAGCTTCTCCTTTTCCTTCTTCACTTAATGATTGTAATTGCTCTGCAGATTGAAATAATTTCCAATAATAATAATCCTCACCAAAGACTTCTTTTTCAGCTAATAAGGCATAATAACTAGCAAATCCTTCATGCAGCCAATGACTTTCACTAGAAGTTTCGGTAACTAAGTTTCCAAACCATTGATGTGCTAGTTCGTGAGCATTAACATTCACATAATTTCGATCTACAAACCCAATTGAATCAACTATAAAAGCATCTGAAAAAAAGGTAGCAGACGTATTTTCCATTCCAGCGTATAAAAAATCTTTTAAGGGTACTTGTTTATAATTCTGCCAAGGATAATCAACACCAATTTCATTTTCTAAAAAATCAAAAATTCTTTTTGAATATCTATAAGTCGGCTCTATAAGCAATGAATCACTAGTAGGATAATATAGCTCCATATGGATATTGCTTGAAGAAACTATAGTTTTTTTAGAAAAATCTCCGACTGCAAAGGATACCAAGTAACTTGACATAGGATGCTCCATATTAAAGCTCCATTTTTTAACATTACCATTATCAGTTACAGCAACTAATTTACCGTTTGCAACAATTGTTTTATCTGAAGGAATAATATAACTTATATCAAATTCAATTTTATCGTTCATATCATCAATACTAGGCAGCCAATTAGAGGTATATTTACCTTGTCCTTGTGTCCATATTTGATGATCTAAAAAATACAGTGCTTTTTTAGGACTCGTTTCATATTCAAATGAAACAGTATACGTTTGATTTGGCTTAAAATTAGAAACGAACCAGATCTTCTTATTTTTTAAAATAACAGCTATTTTATGATTCTTTATATTTTTTAATAAAAAAATTCCTTTGGCATCTAAATACACCGAATCACATTTCTTTAATATTTTAAATGTATAAGATGCATTTGCTATAATCTTTTTTTCTTTTAATAATGGCCTCACAACTGCTTTAACACTAATAAAATCGACTATTTCAGTTTGCTGACTAAAAACAAAAGCGCTAAAAAACAGTAATGACAGTAAGCAAAAAAAGCTAGGTTTAACCCTTAATAACTTCATCTTTCGCAGCAGACAAAAAAGATTCATAAATAAAAAAAGATTATTTCTGTTTCTCAAAAATAACCTTTTTAATACCTATTAAGCACTTTATTTATTCTAAAATAATTATAAAATCCATAGTTCTCAATCGCATTATACGTATTTCCATCAATAGATAAAAAATACTAAACCTATAGTATCCAGATTTTAATTGTAGTATTTATAAATATTGAATATTTCGTTAATTCATTTAGTTACAAAGGGTATTCTTCCCTTAATTGAGTAGTTGATAAAAGTGTAGAAATATTAAAACAAAAAGCGGAAATAAGACAAACAATCTTGATTAAAACAAGTAATTTGTATTTTTTTTATTATACTATTATTAAATCATTGAGTTTCTAAACAAATATATAATTTAGTAACTTATTATTTTTTATAATGCAAAATATTAGTAGCCATAAAATGAACATCAATTTATTTCAAACACCCATAGATTATTTAAAAGGAGTGGGTCCAAATAGGGCCGATTTACTTAAAAAGGAGTTAGGAATATATACGTTTCAAGATTTAGTAAACCTCTTTCCTAATAGGTATTTAGATCGAACTCAGTTTTACAAAATTGACCAACTTCAACGAACCAGTGCAGATGTACAGATTATCGGAAAATTAACGAATATTAAAACGGTAGCACAAAAAAGAGGAAAACGCTTAGTGGCAAACTTTCAAGATAATTCTGGAAAAATGGAATTAGTATGGTTTAAAGGTCATAAGTGGATTAGAGAAAATTTAAAATTAAATGTTGCCTATGTTGTTTTTGGAAAAACCAACTGGTTCAATGGTGTTTTTTCGATGCCACATCCAGAAATGGAATTATTAACGGAATATGAAAAAAATTTACGTCCCGTTATGCAGCCCGTTTATCCTTCTACAGAAAAATTAATAGCTAGAGGATTATCAAATCGAGTTGTCAATTCGATGATGCAACATTTATTTTTAGAAACTAAAAATAGCATCGCAGAAACCTTACCAAATAACATACTAGAATCTTTAAAATTATTAGCTAAAAAAGAAGCGCTTTTAAACATTCATTTTCCTCAAAATCAACAGCTACTTTCAAGGGCGCAATATCGATTAAAATTTGAAGAATTATTCTACATTCAATTGCAATTAATTCGTAAAAATTTAATTCATAAAGCCAAAATTAAAGGCTATCCCTTTACAAAAATTGGAAATCATTTTAATGCCTTTTTTAAAGATCATTTACCCTTCGAATTAACGCAAGCACAAAAACGAGTAATCAAAGAAATTAGAACCGATTTAGGTAGCAATGCTCAAATGAATCGACTATTACAAGGAGATGTAGGTTCTGGTAAAACAATTGTAGCATTAATGTCAATATTAATAGCACTTGACAATGGTTTTCAAACTTGTTTAATGGCTCCTACTGAAATTTTGTCAGTCCAACACTATAATGGTTTAAATAAATTATGTAAACATCTTAATATCAGTATTTACTTGTTAACTGGCTCAACTAAAACTTTAGATAGAAGAATAATCCATGAAAAACTAGAAAATGGAGAAATTGATCTCTTAATTGGCACTCATGCATTGCTAGAAGATAAGGTAAAATTTAAAAATTTAGGGCTTGCAATTATTGATGAACAACACCGGTTTGGAGTTGCTCAAAGAAGTAAACTTTGGCATAAAAACACCTTCCCTCCTCACGTTCTTGTAATGACTGCAACACCCATTCCAAGAACCCTCGCAATGAGCATTTATGGAGACCTAGATATTTCGATAATTGATGAACTTCCGCCAGGTAGAAAAATCATTAAAACAGTACATCGTTTTGACTCAAACAGGCTTCGTGTTTTTAAGTTTATAAAAGATGAAATCTCAAAAGGCAGACAGGTCTATATAGTGTACCCTTTAATACAAGAAAGTGAAGTTTTAGACTATAAAGATTTGATGGATGGCTACGAAAGTATTTCCAGAGAGTTTCAAAAACCCGACTATCAAATATCCATAGTTCATGGAAAAATGAAATCACAAGACAAAGAGTTTGAAATGAATCGCTTTATAAAAGGTGAAACTCAAATCATGGTGGCTACAACTGTTGTTGAGGTTGGCGTTAACGTCCCTAATGCCAGTGTGATGATTATTGAAAGCGCAGAACGCTTTGGCTTAGCTCAGCTACACCAGCTCCGAGGACGAGTTGGAAGAGGTGCTGATCAAAGTTATTGTATTTTAATGACCAGCCACAAACTATCTGAAAATGCAAGAACACGATTAGAAACCATGGTTAAAACTAGTGATGGTTTCGAAATTGCAGAAGTAGATTTAAAACTTAGAGGCCCTGGAGATATTATGGGCACACAACAAAGTGGGGTTTTAAATTTAAAAATAGCAGATATTATAAAAGACCATGAAATATTAAAGATTGCAAGAAGTTATGCCTTTGAAACTTTAAAAAATGACCCTTCCCTTTCATTAGCTGAAAATCTCCCTGTAAAAAGCACTTATATTCAATTAACCAAGTATAAAAACATCTGGAATTATATTTCTTAGTAAAACATTATTTCTTAAACGTAAAATTCCTTCATATAAAAGGTCTGAAGTATTATATTTGCAGATTGTAACAAATTTTAAGCATGAAGATTTCATATAACTGGTTAAAACAATTTATTAAAGTCGATTGGGATGCCAAAAAAACAGGAAATTTATTAACCGACTTAGGGCTAGAAATTGAAGGCATTGAAGCTTTTGAATCGGTAATAGGAGGATTAAAAGGAATTGTAGTTGGACACGTTTTAGAATGCGACCAACATCCAAATGCCGATCGTTTAAAAGTTACAAGCGTAGACATAGGAAATGGAGAAGTTGTACAAATTGTTTGTGGCGCTCCAAATGTGGCTAAAGGGCAAAAAGTGCCGGTAGCTACTATTGGAACCGTACTATACGATGAAGACGGAAACCCTTCGAAAATAAAAAAAGGTAAAATTCGTGGTGAAGAAAGTCACGGAATGATTTGTGCTGAAGATGAGTTAGGGCTAGGAAAAAGTCATGATGGCATTATGATTCTTGATAAAAATATTGTTGCAGGCACACTTGGTTCCGATATTTTTGAAATTGAAAACGACCAAGTTTTCGAAATAGGATTAACTCCTAATAGAGCAGACGCCATGAGTCATTTGGGAGTTGCACGTGATTTGAAAGCTGGTTTAGTAAGGAATGAACTTTTATTAGAATTAATCACCCCTTCAAACAGTAGTTTTAGAGTTGAAAACAGAACTCATAAAATTGATGTTCAGGTTAAAGACACTAATTTAGCTCCAAGATATTGTGGAGTTACTATAAGTGGTATTAAAGTCAAAGAATCTCCAAAATGGATTCAAAATAGATTAAAATCCATTGGTTTAGTTCCAATAAACAATATTGTTGATGCTACAAATTACGTTTTACATGAATTAGGGCAACCTTTGCATGCTTTTGATAGCGGAAAAATATCTGGTGATAAAATAATAGTAAAAACCGTTGCAAAGGGTACAAAATTTATCACATTAGATGGAATTGAAAGAGAACTTCACAAAGATGATTTAATGATTTGTGATGCCGAAAAACCAATGTGTATTGCTGGTGTTTTTGGAGGTATAGAAAGTGGAGTTACTGAAAGCACTGAGAATATTTTTTTAGAAAGTGCTTATTTCAACCCTATCAGTATACGCAAAACAGCAAAACGTCACTCCCTAAACACAGATGCTTCTTTTCGTTTTGAAAGAGGTATTGACCCTAACTTAACAGAATACGCATTAATGCGTGCAGCTTTGCTTATAAAAGAAATTGCTGGAGGTAAAATTACAAGCGATGTAGTTGATATTTATCCTAAGAAAATTGAAGACCATCAAGTTTTTCTAAATTTTGACAACGCTAGCAGTCTTATTGGAGAAGAAATCCCAAAAGAAATCATAAAAGAAATATTAACTTCATTAGATATTAAAATCAATAATGTTACGGAAGCTGGATTGGGAATGACTATACCTGCCTACCGAAACGATGTGACTCGTGAAGCTGATGTTATTGAAGAGATTTTAAGAGTATACGGTTATAACAATATTAAATTTACTGAAAAGCTAAATGCTTCTATTTCCGCAAATGAATTAATTGAAGATTATCAAATTCAGAATAAAATTGGAAACCAACTTACTGCTTTAGGATTTCATGAGATGATAGGCAACTCTCTTACCTCACCAAAATACATTGATTTAAGTAAAGCATTAAAGCAGGAACATAACATAGAAATACTAAACCCATTAAGCAATGATTTATCGGTAATGAGACAATCAATGTTATTTAATGCTTTAGAAGTATTATCCTTTAATTCCAACCGGAAAATAAGTGATTTTAAATTATTTGAATTCGGAAAAACATACCATCAATATGATGCTGGCTGTCAAGAACCAAAGCATTTATCATTATTAGTTTCGGGCTTAAAAAATTATGAAAATTGGGCATTGGCTTCTTCAAAAAGCACATTTTTTTATTTTAAAGGATTTATTATAAACATATTAGACAGATTAGGAATTCCTAATTATTCTGAAAATGGAACAAAGGATGGGAATTTCTCTGAAGGCTTATCGTTTTCAAAAAACGGTAAATTATTGGTAGATTTTGGTATTATCAATAAAAGTATTACTGCTACTTTTGGGATTGATACAGAAACTTTTTATGCCGATTTTAAATGGAATGAAGTATTAGCAGAAATAGCTACTGATAATTTTAAACTTAAAGCGATTCCAAAATTTCCAAAAGTAAAACGTGATCTTGCATTGTTAATTGATGAAAGCATAACATTTGATTCTTTAAAAGAAACTGCTCAAAAAACAGAAAGGCAATTACTTAAGAACATTAATTTATTTGATGTTTATAAAGGAAGTAAATTGCCAGAAGGCAAAAAATCGTATGCATTAAGTTTCACACTACAAGACGATAAAAGAACGCTTACAGATAAACAAATTGACAAAATTATGAAAAAGCTACAGCAAAATTTCGAAAGTGAATTCGGTGCTAGCTTGCGATAATTATTAATCTCTATCGGTTTTTAATCAATCTAATTTGGAAGCACAAAACCTTCAACTATATGAAAAATTCCATTTTTATGGTAAAAATCTGTAGCCGAAATCATAGAAGTATTTCCAAGTGAATCAACTAAATATAATTCACCGTTCTCTTCTTTTGCGCCTAATTTAACCCCTTGTAAGGTAGAAAAATACGCAATCCCTCCAGTGCGTTCAACTGCCTTTTTAATAGAATGACTATCAACTCGTCCAGGTATAACATGATACTTTATGATTGCAAGCCTATTAGCCGCTACTGTAATGTCAAATATAGAATCTTTAACACTTTGTAGTTCTTCATAACCATTATTAGTCATTGCAAATACGGTAACCATTTCTTCATCTTCAATTGCTTTTCCACTTAACCCCAATTCCAAGTTTTTTTTCAATATTGTAAAATTTGGAACCTCAGCGATATTTTCAGCAAAGGACTTGGAAGAGTAGAACGTAGTTTTATTCCATTTTCTGGCTATTTCAGAGCTATCCGTCTTGGTGTATTTTTGAGCAAAACCCATTGTACTCATTAACAATGTAAAAAATAATATGTTATAGTTAGTTGCTTTTATCATAAATAGTTTGTTTTAAATTCTACCTGCAACTCTATCTTTAGCGAGTTGTAAAATAATATGAAATTGATCTTCTTCATTTGTTTCTGAATTATCTATTTCTATTGCATCATTTGCTATAATTAACGGAGAATCTTCTCGTGTAGTATCCATTAAATCCCTTTTTTGAACATTTTTCAAGATTTCATCGTACGTAATTGTTTCATCTTTTTCTTTTAATTCGTTAAACCGTCTCATCGCTCTAACCTCAGCATCAGCAGTCATAAATATTTTTAATTCTGCCTTGGGAAAAACAACAGTACCAATATCACGACCATCCATTACAATCCCTTTCTTAATACCCATTTGATGCTGGATAGCAACTAATTTCTTTCTCACTTCTGAAAGAGTCGCTATTGGACTTACAAAATCGGAAACATACATCGTTCTAATTTCCTTCTCTACATTTACGCCATTTAGAAACATATTTGCCTTGGAATCAGCATTTTCTTTTTTGAAATCTAATTGTATTTCTGGGAGTACTTTAATCAAAGATTCTTTATCAAAATTATCTTTTGACAAGTAGTTATTTTGCAATGCAAATAATGTAACAGCTCTATACATAGCACCTGAATCGACATAAATATAATCTAAATAATCGGCCAATTGTTTTGCAACTGTACTTTTTCCAGTAGAAGAATACCCGTCAATAGCAATTATAATTTTTTTCAATTTATATAAAATTAATGTGAATGAAAAATAACAATTTTTAATTTAAAAAATACAATTATTGAAGATTTAACATCAAACCAAAATAACTTGAAGCAGCAGCTGAGCTATATTTTGCATACGTATAGCTTAACCTCAATTCATTAAATTTTACTGAAAAACCTGCACTAAGACCTGCAAAAGCTCTTTTTTCTATAATTCGCAACTCCTCACCTCTTCTGAAATTATAGCCTAATCTTAGATTAAACCCTTTGTCTGGAAAAAGTTCTATACCTAAAATAGTATGCCTAAATATATTATCTATAAAGTTTATATTTTCAGTAGTAATATTACCCTCTAGATCTGGTTGATCCCTATTAGGGTTTTCAAAAGCAATGTTCCAAACTTGCATATTTTCAAAAGTAAGATGCCATCTTAAAGGAACATTCATTAAGGTCTGTGAGATTCCCAATATCACTTCTAATGGCAAAGGTTCGTAAATGCCATCATAGGGTTTAATTTGGGTTCCTACATTCCTTACAACTCCAGAAATATTAAGATCCCAATCTTTATAAACATACATGACTCCAATATCTACAGCAATACCAAAGGATGAGTATTGCTCTAAAGTAGATGATATTAATTTTAAATTTCCGCCTATATAAAAATCAGTGAAAGCTATATTTCTTGCATGTCCTAAAGAAAATGCTACTTCACCACCACTAAAACTGTTTGTAGGATTTCCTTGTTCATCATATCCATCAAAACTTCCGTAATTTACATAGGTAACCCCAGTATGGAGCACTTGAGTTCTCCTGTCCCATAAATAAGCATATGCAGCAGATCCATAATTAACATCACCAATATAATTCACATAATTTACCGATAAATGGTTGTCCATTTCAGAGTTAATACTTGCTGGGTTTACAAGTGCTTGCGTAGGATCATAGTCATAGTTTGTGATATTCTTTCCTCCCAATGCAGCCATTCTTGGTGAGGTAGTAAGATTTAAAAATTGATACGCATATTGTCCACCAACTTGAGCGTTTGCAAAAATTGATGTTAATAGGATACCCAATAAAATAAGCTTTTGGCTCATGAACGCACAATTCTTTTTCCTGAAGTTTAAACGACTACAAGTATAATTTATTTTGATTTATTAAATTACTTAATCACAAAGAATATGGCATCTGAATTTTAAACCATTTAGAACAGCTCTTAATAGCTATTTTTTAATTACTTATACTTGCTCTCTGCCCTAGATTATTAAGAAATTGTTTTTGCATTTTTTACTTTTTGTTTGGTAAGTGCAACATCTATAACCTGACTCATTTCTTTAACATAATGAAATGTCAAGCCTTTTACATATTCAGGTTTAATTTCTTCAATATCCCTCCTATTCTCTTCACAAAGCATAATTTCCTTGATATGTGCTCTTTTTGCAGCCAATATTTTTTCTTTAATCCCACCTACAGGAAGCACTTTGCCTCTTAAGGTAATCTCCCCCGTCATTGCTAAACTCCTTTTTACTTTACGTTGAGTATATAAAGAAACTAAAGATGTTAACATGGTGATCCCAGCACTTGGCCCATCTTTTGGAGTTGCTCCTTCTGGAACATGAATATGTACATTGTATTTACTAAATATACCTGGAGAAACTCCTAATAGTTCCGCATTGGCTTTGATATATTCCATTGCAATGGTAGCAGATTCTTTCATTACCTTACCTAAATTACCAGTTAAAGTAAGATTGCCCTTTCCTTTAGAGATAATAGACTCAATAAATAAAATATCCCCTCCAACTCTTGTCCAAGCTAAGCCGGTAACAACACCAGCAACATCATTATTTTCATATTTATCTCTTTCTAATTTTGGAGCTCCTAATACTTCAACAATAATAGCATTGCTTACCTTTTTAACATATTCTTCTTCCATTGCAATTTTCATCGCAGCATAACGAACCATTTTTGCCAATTGCTTCTCCAAACCTCTTACACCACTTTCACGAGTATATCCTTCTACAATTTTTTCTAGCTGTGGCTTTCCAATTTTTAAATCATTTTTATTTAAACCATGATCTGATAATTGTTTTGGCAATAGATGGCGTTTTGCAATTTCAATTTTTTCTTCAATAGTATAACCAGATACATTAATTATTTCCATGCGATCACGAAGTGCAGGCTGTATGGTACCCAAACTATTTGAGGTTGCGACAAACATAACTTTAGATAAGTCATATCCAACTTCTAAGAAATTATCATAAAATGAATTATTCTGTTCTGGATCTAGTACTTCTAACATTGCTGAAGAAGGATCTCCTTGACTTCCAATAGATAGTTTGTCAATTTCATCTAACACAAAAACTGGATTTCCTGTTTCTGCTTTTTTAATATTTTTTAATATTCTACCAGGCATTGCCCCAATATAAGTTTTACGATGCCCTCTAATTTCAGATTCATCTCTCAAACCACCCAAAGACATTCTTACATATTTTCTACCCAATGCTTCAGCAATAGATTTTCCTAATGAAGTTTTACCCACACCAGGAGGTCCGTACAAACACAAAATTGGAGATTTCATGTCGTTACGAAGCTTTAATACGGCAAGATGCTCTATAATACGTTTTTTGACATCGTCCAAACCAAAATGATCTCGATCTAGTATTTTACGCGCTCTTATTAAATCAAATTTGTCGGTACTATACTTATCCCAAGGTAAATCTAAATACAATTCTAAATAATTACGCTGTATTCCATATTCTGCAACTTGCGGATTCATACGTTGTAATTTAGCCAATTCTTTTTCAAAATGTTCAGCCACTTCTTTATTCCAAATTTTCTTTTTGGAACGTTCTCTCATTTCTTCTATTTCTTCTTCAGAGGTATTACCCCCTAATTCCTCTTGAATGGTTTTCATTTGTTGATGAAGAAAATATTCTTTTTGCTGTTGACTTATATCACTTTCAACTTTAGATTGTATATCGATTCGAAGTGATAATTTTTTCAATTCAATTTCCATAAAGCGCAATGTTTCCATTGCACGAACTTTAAGGTCATTTATCTCTAAAAGATTTTGTTTATCACCAACAGGAACATTCAAATTTGAAGAAACAAAATTGATTAAAAACGAGCTGCTCTCAATATTTTTAATAGCAAAAGCGGCTTCAGAAGGTATATTAGGGCTGTTTTTAATGATTTCTAATGATTTTTCTTTAATCGAATCTATAATAGCCTTAAACTCTTCATTCTCTTTTGCAGGTCTGGCCTCAGGAACTTCCTTAATAGTTGCTGTCATATATGGATCAGAAGTAATGACCTCACTAACTTCAAAACGTTTTTGACCCTGTAAAATTACAGTTGTATTGCCATCAGGCATTTTTAATACCCTCAATATTTTTGCAACCGTACCTACCGTATTTATATCTTTTAATTCTGGATTCTCTACATTTTCATCTATTTGAGAAACTACACCAATAATTTTATTTCCTTTATTGGTTTCATTAATTAACTTAATAGATTTATCACGTCCAGCAGTAATAGGTATTACCACACCAGGAAAAAGAACCGTATTGCGCAAAGGCAAAATAGGCAGTATTTCTGGCAACTCTTCTTTATTCATAGCTTCCTCATCCTCAGGAGTCATTAAAGGAATTAATTCTGCATCTTCATTTAAATCTTGAAATGACAAACTGTCGAGAGATGTTATTTTTGATCTAGCCATATATTTGTTTAGGACATAATGGCACAACTATTATAATTAAAATAGTAGGACATGATGTATTATATTTTATTAATCTTATTTACCGTACTGAAATTCAGCGATTAGCTTTATAACAGCCTTAGTTTCTGTTTTTTTTAAGTCAATTTTTATGCCATTCTAATCGGTTCTAATAGTATTGATTAATTAAAATTTTATAAATAACGATAACATTATTTAACATATACTACCTTTAGGCTAACAATTGTTATTATTGTACCACTAATTAAATACTACTATAAAATTAAAACGATGAAAATATTAATACACTATTTATTAGCAATTGCACTAACCTTAGTATCTCATAATAAAAGTTTTGCACAGTTTAAAAAAGTAAAAGGAAGCGGAAACGTAACGACCAAATCCCATACAACTTCAGATTACCATAAAGTAGATGTTTTTGGTTTTATGAATGTTCAACTAGAAAAAGGTACAGAAGGAACGATTAGGGTAACTACAGATGAAAACATTCATGAATATGTAAGTGTTAAGTCCAATGAAGGAGTTTTAAAAATTAAAATTAAAAGCAATGTAAATATTAGCACTAAAAAAGGCCTTCATATTGCAGTACCTTTTAAAGACTTAGACAATGTATCCTTAACAGGATCTGGAGATATATTAACAAAAAACCAAATAAAGAGCGATCAATTTGAGGCAGAAGTAACTGGTTCTGGAGATATGATTCTAGATATTGATGTTAACAGATTAGACGCTAAACTAACTGGTAGTGGAGATTTAAAAATTACTGGTACCGCAACAGATTTAGAAATTAAAGTAACTGGATCTGGTGATTTTGATGGAGGATCTCTTATTTCTCAAAACGTTGAAGCCTATGTTTCAGGATCTGGAGATGCAAGTGTTGTTGCAAAAAACAGCATTAAAGCAAGGGTTAATGGATCTGGAGATATAGATTATTCAGGAAACCCTAGTAAAAGCAATAATAAGGTAATGGGATCTGGAGATATAAGCGCTAATAAGCTATAGATTTAAAGTATAAAATAAACCTCCTAGAATAAGTAGGAGGTTTATTATGTTTTATTGAGTGTTATTAAAATTCTAATATAAACTCACCTTCAGTAACTTCATAAACTGTAGGATCTTGATTTGTTTGATCTATTGCAGAATATGAAAAAGTTCCTTCAATAATACTAGCTTCCACATCATAATCTAAAATAGTTAAGGTGCCTGGACTAGAGATGTAAGTCATTGAAACGCCAATTTCTGGAGTATATTGACTAAATTTTTCACTTCCATTAATTAAGCTAGTTGTTAATTCATAAGTTCCAACCTCAATATCACTTGGGAAAAATAATCCCATTTTTTGACCTGAAGTAGAAATTATAGCAGTTATATTAAATCGAGAAACTCCATTAAATATTGACGTTCCTACTGAAATAGAATCCGGACCAAAAAACTCACCATCAATTATTGCTGAGAAACTAGTAATTGTTTCTCCAGGAGATGAAATATAATCTACTTCAAAATTACCGTCTGTAATTTCAGCTACTGTTGGGTCAATGCCTAATGGATCGGTTGCCGTAAAATTAAAAGTTGCTTCTATAATACCCGTCAAGGTATTAAATTTACTAATTGTAATAGTTCCTGGATTGGATGTTAAATTCTCTCCAATAGCTGCAGGATTGTATAGACTAATTAATTTTGTTCCATCGGAAAGAGCTTCCATCTCAAAAGTTCCAAGACCTAAATCTTCAGGAATATCGATTCTTATAATTTCTCCTGCTTCATTAACAGCAACAATCTTAACTATAGAAATTCCTGCCACTTCATTTAGTGTAGTTGTTACAGATTCGGCATCAAAATCAATACCACCTACTTTTGCAAAAAACTTATCATTAGTTGGTGTTCCACCACCACCTTCATCTTGGTTAATAAAGCTAATTTTATTAAACATTCCATTTGTAATATCCTCATCTTCTATAATTTGATCTCCATTTGTGTCCAATATTGGATTACCATCAGCATCTACAGCCAATCTAAATCCAGTAAAACTAAAGGTTCCTGTAATTGTTAAATTTTGAATATCAAATTCTGTAATATTTAATTGACCTGAAGCTCCAAATGCCTCTAGAGAAACATAAGGACTAATTTGGCTTGTTTCAAAATAAGATCCGCTATTATCAGTTCCTGCAACAGCTGTTAAATTAAATGTCCCGATTCCAGGATTTTCAAAAATTAAAATAATACTTTCTCCAGTTTCTATTATAGAACCTGTTATGGTTAAAATATTGGCAGTACTTAATACTCCTGTTGCAATATCTGCAGTAAAGTTATTAAATCCTATATCAGCTCTAAACTCACCTACATCTATATTAATTATATCTCCATTCTGTGGAAAATCACCTTCTAAGGCTTCATTAACACAGGCAGAAAAATTAATAAAGACAACTAGGGAAAGTGTCCATTTTAAAAGTTGAAATTTTTTCATAAGTAGTTTTTATTTTCTAATAACAGCAAACATAAATAAAAATTGTGGTGTTTTACTTATTTCTTGGTATTCTAAATAATAAAAGTGCTCCAATTATAAAAAATAGCACTAAAAAGAGGATTGAATTACGCATACTGCCTGTTAATTGGTCAATGATACCGTATATTAACATTCCGATTACAATTCCAATTTTTTCAGAAACATCATAAAAACTAAAATAGGAGGTGGTATCTTTTGTTTCTGGTAAAAATTTTGAATAGGTAGATCTTGACAAAGCTTGTATACCACCCATCACCAAACCAACAAATCCAGCAGTAGCATAAAATTGAACAGGAGAAGTAATGAAAAATGCAACAACGCATATTACTGCCCAAATTCCATTAATAACGATTAGTGTAGGGATATTTCCATATTTATCTGAAGCTTTTGATGTTAATTGAGCTCCAATAATTGCAACTAATTGTATAATTAAAATACTTGAAATTAAACCAATTGTTTTTTGATCATCATCACCCCAATTTATCTCCTGTTCTCCAAAATAAGCGGCAACTAACATTACCGTTTGTACGGCCATACTATAAACAAAGAATGCACACAAATAGCGTTTAAGTACTAAGTTTTTAGACAGTGACCCATATACACCTTGTAACTCTTTAAAACCATCCAATAAAATTTTCCACGTCACTTTATTTTTAGACTTATTTCCTTTGGGTAAATAATAAAAAGTATATTGACTAAAAACAATCCACCAAATTCCAACAGATATAAAAGAATATTTCATTGCCATCATTTTTGCAGCACCATCATCACCTAAACCAAAAGCAGCTGGCATCATTATCATTGCCAAATTAAATAACAATAAAATCACACTTCCTATATATCCTAATGAAAATCCTTTTGCACTTAATCGATCCTGCTGTTCTGGAAATGCTACATCTGGCAAATAGGAATTGTAAAATACCCAGCTACTCCAAAAACCAACTAATGCCAAAAAATAAAACAACAAACTAACAAAGATATTTTCTAAGTTAAAGAAGTATAAGCCCATACAAGAAAGTGCTCCCAAATAACAGAAAAATTGCATAAATACTTTCTTATTACCTACAAAATCAGCAATACCTGAAAGGATCGGAATTAGCAAAGAAACGATAACAAATGCAGCGGCAGTGGTATAGCTAATAAGCGGAGTACTTCTTATTTCTCCTCCAAAAATAGTGACTGAATTAATTCCTGCAGAACTAAATAATGCTTGATAATAAATTGGGAATACCGCAGACGCAATTACCAAACTATAAACTGAATTTGCCCAATCATAAAATGCCCAAGCATTCAATAATTTTTTACTTCCCTTTTTTAGGTGTTGCATATTAAATATTATAATTAATTAAGATCAAAGAAGATTAGATGTGAGTTATTCATAATTGTGATATTAAAACTTTTTAAAGGTACTAATTTTTCTATATTTATACCCTGCATTTTTGTTTTGGAACGAATTTTGCAAATAACAATAAAAAAAACATTATTATGAAAAAACTACCCTTACTTTTTACACTTTGTGCATTCGTTTTATTATCTTCTTGTACTGGACCTGTTGGCCCTCCTGGTTATTCAGGATTAGGGCAAGTATTTGAAGCTACTGCAAATTTTAATCCAGGAAATAGTTATAGTAGACTGGTAACATTTCCATCAGATATAGTAGTTTATGAATCTGATGTTGTTTTGGTTTATTTATTAGAAGACGTAGTCGATGGTAATATTGATGTTTGGAGTCAATTACCTCAAACTTATTTTCTAAATCAAGGAATCTTATTATATACATTTGACCATACTTATATAGATGTAAATATATTCCTAGATGCAAATTTTAACCTAAACACCTTAGGTGTTGAATATACTGACAATCAAATATTTAGAATAGCAATTCTTCCAGCTGAATATGCAAATAGCAACTTAAGTATGAATGAGTTAATGAATAAAATACAATTAGAAGCTTCAGACATTCAATTACTATCAAACTAATCGTGTGTAAATCAAATATTTTATAAAAATTAAACATAATATTTAAGAATGAAAAATCTTGCATTATTGTTGTTGAGTATCGTATTATTTAGCTGTAACACAAAAGCTCAGTCTAAGAAAGGTGCAGATCTTTTTCCTATTACTAAGACCGAAGCAGAATGGAAAGAAACGCTAAGCCCACAAGAGTATTATATCTTGCGTGAAAAAGGCACTGAACGTCCCTTTTCGAGTGAATTTAATAAAAACCATAACAAGGGTACATATATTTGTGCAGCCTGTGACACACCTTTATTTAAAAGTGAATATAAATTTGACAGCGGTTCAGGTTGGCCAAGTTTCGATCGAGAAATAAAAGGGAATGTAGAATTCTCAACTGATAATGACTTGCTATATACTAGAACGGAAGAGCATTGTGCAAGCTGTGGTGGTCATTTAGGTCATGTCTTTAACGATGGCCCTGCTAACACGACTGGCTTGAGACATTGTATTAATGGTGCGGCTCTTAAATTTATTCCCATAAAAACGATGGATGAAAAATAATATATTCCCAAATCAAGAACCTGAAGAATACTGGAAAGAGAAACTTTCAAAGGAAGCCTACCATGTGTTACGTGAAAAAGGAACAGAACGTCCATTCACTGGGAAGTTTAATCTTCATTTTGAAAACGGCAACTATCAATGTGGAGCCTGCAATGTTCCATTATTTAAAAGTAGCCAAAAGTTTGAAAGTGGTTGTGGCTGGCCCTCTTTTGATGATGCAATTGAAGGAAGTATAAAAAATGTATTGGATAAAAGTCTTGGAATGTTGCGAACAGAGATTGTCTGTAATAACTGTGGTGGTCACATCGGTCATCTTTTTAACGATGGTCCAACCGAAACGGGCCAACGTTATTGTGTAAATTCTTTATCTATCGATTTTAAGAAAGATTAATTTTTATAATTAATTTTAAAACAGCATCTATAATTATATTCTTTTTTGGAATTGATTTATGATGCTTTTTTATTACATTACATATACATTTTGTAATTTCGCATTTTAGAAAACTAATAAAAATCAATAAAATGAGCAAATACGATATTATAGTTTTAGGAAGTGGTCCTGGCGGGTATGTTACCGCTATTAGAGCATCACAATTAGGTTTCAAAACCGCAGTTATAGAAAAAGAAAGTTTAGGTGGTGTTTGCCTTAATTGGGGCTGTATTCCAACTAAAGCATTGCTTAAAAGCGCTCAAGTATTCGATTATTTAAAACATGCAGAAGATTATGGTTTAAGTTTAGAAAATCTAGATAAAGACTTCACTAAAGTGGTAGAACGTAGTCGTGGGGTAGCGAATGGAATGAGTAATGGTGTTCAGTTTTTAATGAAAAAAAATAAGATTGATGTCATCAATGGTTTTGGAAAACTAAAACCAGGAAAAAAAGTGGAAGTTGATGGAAAAGAATATACAGCAGACCACATAATAATAGCTACAGGATCTCGCTCAAGACAATTACCAAATATACCTCAAGATGGTAAAAAAGTAATTGGGTATAGAGAAGCTATGACTTTAAAAAAGCAACCTAAAAGTATGATAGTAGTGGGTAGTGGTGCAATTGGAGCTGAATTTGCACATTTCTACAATGCCATGGGAACCCAGGTAACTATTGTAGAATACTTACCAAATTTAGTGCCTCTAGAAGATGAAGAAGTATCGAAGCAATTTGAACGCTCCTTCAAAAAAGCGGGAATTAAAGTAATGACCAATGCTTCTGTTGAAAGTGTTGACACCTCAGGAAAAAGTATAACAGCGACTGTTAAAACTAAAAAAGGAGAAGAAGTTTTAGAAGCTGAAATTGTGCTTTCTGCTGTAGGTATAAAATCAAACCTCGAAAACATTGGTTTAGAAGAGGTAGGAATCGTTGTAGATCGCGATAAAATAGTAGTAAATGATTGGTACCAAACTAACATCCCAGGCTATTATGCTATTGGAGATATTACTCCCGGTCCTGCATTAGCACATGTAGCATCTGCAGAAGGCATTACTTGTGTGGAGAAAATAAAAGGAATACATGTAGAAGCAATTGATTACGGAAATATTCCAGGTTGTACCTATGCAACACCTGAAATTGCATCGGTTGGAATGACCGAAAAACAAGCTATAGAAGCGGGTTATGAATTAAAAATTGGAAAATTCCCGTTTTCAGCCTCTGGAAAAGCCAGTGCAGCTGGAACTAAAGAAGGCTTTGTAAAGGTTATTTTTGATGCTAAATACGGAGAATGGTTGGGATGCCATATGATTGGCGCTGGCGTAACCGATATGATTGCAGAAGCTGTTTTAGGTAGAAAGTTAGAAACTACGGGGCATGAAGTTTTAAAAACCATACACCCTCATCCAACCATGAGTGAAGCAGTTATGGAAGCTGTTGCTGATGCTTATGGTGAAGTGATACATTTGTAAAAGAAAAAAGAAAACTTAAAAAAAACGTCTCATTAAAGTGAGATGTTTTTTTTATAAAAAACTTTGTAAGCCCAATTCATAACTTTTCAATCCAAAACCAAGGATTATCCCTTTTGCATTGGGAGAAATAAATGATTGATGTCTAAACGCTTCTCTAGCATAGGTATTGGATATATGAACCTCGATTACTGGGGTAGTAATAGCCTTTACCGCATCACCAATACCTATAGAAGTATGCGTATACGCAGCAGCATTTAGAATTATCCCATCATAAGAATAACCAATATCTTGAATTTTACCTATCAGTTCACCTTCTATGTTAGATTGAAAACAAGAAAGTGTTACTTGGGGATACCTAGCTTCTAAACCATCATAGAAATCTTCAAAAGATTGATTCCCGTAAATACCTGGCTCTCTTTTTCCAAGTAAGTTGATATTGGGACCGTTGATAATCATTATTTTCATATATCAAATATAGAAATAAAAACTGTTTCTAACTATGCATAAAAGCAATAGTAATGTTTTGTTTACCCAAGAACAAAAACAGTATAAAAAATATAATAACAAAAAAAAACGTCCAAGATTACTCTTGAACGTTCCTTTTAAAACCATTTTACACCTTGTAAATAATTATATCTTTGAAAGAAATTTAGTTAAAAAAGTAACCTACAGATAAACTACCAACTCTATTTGAGTAAGTTTCATTATCAGCATCTTCTGAATCTATATAATTAGATAAACCCCAAACATATCTTGCTTGAAAAAACAATCCAAAATCTAATTCATATTGTGCTCCTAAGCCAGCTCCGAAATCTATTGTATTCGTTTCCTCAGATAAATCAAAGTCATCATCTAAATCGATATATGCTTCTGCATTTATGTTAAATCCAACTTGTGGTCCAGCTTGAAGAGTTAAACCTTTTACTACTTTATATGAAGCCATAATTGGAATATTTATATAATCATATCTCTCACCGTAATCAGAAAAATCTAATTCAGAAGAGGCAGTAAAACCTTGTTGAGAATAAACTACTTCTGGTTGAAGAGAAAATTTTTCGGAAATAGGAATATGAACAACAGCTCCAACATTAAAGCCATATCTGTTATCAGTACCGTCATAGAAAATTTCTTTACCATTAGATGTATTTGAAATGTTTCCCCCTACTTTTACTCCAAAACTAATACCTTCATCACTTGATGCATCCTCTTGTGCATTAGAGCTGTTAAACGTTAATACTGCAATTGCAGTTAAAAATAATAATTTTTTCATAATTTTAAATTTATCGTTAATAATAAGCAAAATATAGGTTTTTTGTAGTAAAACAAGTTTTGTTGACAATTAAATCGAAATCTAATAAAAAAGGCAGTACATAAACAACACCATACCGTCTTAAAAAACATAGGAACAAAAAAAACGTCCAAGATTACTCTTGAACGTTTCTCTTAAAAATCATTTTATACCTTGTTAAATGATGCAATAGAAAAATAAAGGAATTAGAAACAAATATTTTAGGCACAAAAAAACCCGAAGCCAAGCTTCGGGTTTTAATAATTTATTTAATTAGCAATTAAAACTTGTAAGTTAATCCAAATTCAATCTCAGTCAAGTCAAAATTAACTCCAAAAGCATTTGTAGCTTCAGCACCATCGGTATCGTCTTTAGAACTTGCATACCCTAATGATCCAACAGAAGCTCTTAAAGCAAAAGCATTTGAAATGAAAAAATTTACTCCTGGTGCAAGACCTAGAAACCATGTATTATTTTTAGCATCTGGTGCAATTTCTGTTGATTCATAATCAAACCCTCCATAAACTAGAAATGAAAATTGCTTACCTGGAGTAAAGAAATATTCTGCTCCTAAACCAGCTCCAACGGTTGAGCTATTATCTGTACCTGGATCAGAAAACGTTAAATCTGCATCTAAACAAATATTATCATTTAAAAAATATCCGATACCAGGAGAAATACTATAGGCAGTATTAGAGTTACCATCTGTACTTAAACTTAAAAGACCTACAGAACCGGAAACATAAAAATCTCCAGCAGCATATCCACCTTCTGACATATATCCACCTGTTGAATCTTCATCTTGAGCATTAGTTGTTGTCAATGCAAATACTGCAAATGCAGCAAATAGTAATACTTTCTTCATAATTAATTGATTTAATTTTACCTACTCCAAATTTTTATAGTTAGTTTTTCGGTATATTCCCAACTTTGTAATATCAAAGTTAGCACATAACTTTTTAGTTATACATGAAGTGAAATAGATCTATTAACAATTAATTGTTAATAACTTTATTAAATAAATAACAACAAATTATTGACTATTAGTTGTTTATAAAAAATAGAAATGAAAAAAAAAGATACTACAACTTAATAACAAAAAAAACAGCAACGAATTAAATCAATTTAATATTTTATTTTATTTGATAGGTTTTTATGTTTATTACAAGAAACTAAATCCAGCGGTCAAAGAAAACACACTATTTTTTGAGTTAGTTTCTTTTGTATCTCCTTCAAATTCAATAAAACTAAATTCAGACAATCCAAAACCATACCTCCCTGTAATACGAAGATTTAATGGCAGATCTATTCCTATTCCTACAATCCCAGTGATGTCAAAAGAATTAATATCATTAGGCCCAAAAACCTCCCCTAAGTTATCATTAACTACAGTTCCAAATTGAGGCCCTGCTTGAATGTTTATCCTTTTTATAATATAGTATTTTAATACTATAGGAAAAATAATATAGTTTAGATTAATGTCATCAAGTTCAAGTTCAAGTTTTGCTCCTTGTTGAGAATATAAAAGATCTCCTTGAATTGCAATTTTATCTGAAAACTTTATGGTTACAAATGCACCGCCAACAAATCCTGTTTTTGTGGAAGCATCCGTTACATTTGTTAAATTAGCAAATGTTGCTCCTGCTTTTATACCAAGATCAATTCCTTGAGCAAAAGCAATAGTCGTAAATAATACCGTAAATACAATTAAAATAAAATTTTTCATAAATAATTTATTAGTTAATTCCCAAAGATATAAAAATCGAATAAATAATTATAAATATAATCACAATTCTACTTTTATAAAATTTTATGATTAATATCGCTTTATAAACCGAGCATGAAAATTAGTATATTCAAAGAAAATATAATTAACGAAAACCATTTTCTCCATATAAAAAAACACAATATACATATGAAATGGCCACAAGCTATTATACATTACCAAAATTATTTAAAAATAGAAAGAGGTCTTTCTGAAAACTCTATTGCTAATTATACCTTTGATATTAATAAGTTGGTAAAATGGATGGTAATAAATGACATCAAAATATCTCCAATAAATATTGAAAAAGAAACACTTCAAGAATTTATTTACACCATCGCTAAAGAATTAAACCCAAGGTCTCAAAGCAGGATCATATCTGGACTAAAAGGTTTTTTTAATTACCTAGTTTTTGAAGAATACAGAACAACCAATCCATTAGATCTTATTGAAAGCCCAAAGATTGGAAGAAAATTACCAGACATACTTTCAATTGAAGAAATTGATGCAATTATTTCAACCATAGATTTAACTAAACCTCAAGGGGAACGCAATAGAGGTATTATTGAAGTACTATATGGTTGTGGCTTGCGGGTTTCAGAATTAATAAATTTAAAAATATCCGATTTATTTTTTGATGAAGGCTTTATAAAAGTTACCGGAAAAGGAAACAAGCAACGTTTTGTTCCTATAGGCTCTTTAACTATTAAATTTATTGATATTTATAGAAATGAAATTAGAGTGCATCAAGTTATTAAACCCAATGCTCAAGACACTTTGTTTTTAAATCGACGAGGTAATGGGTTAACTAGGGCGATGATTTTTCATATCGTAAAAGAATTAACAGAAAAAGCTGGAATACATAAAAAAATAAGCCCACATACCTTTAGACATTCATTTGCAACTCATTTATTAGAAAATGGAGCTGATCTTAGGGCTATTCAACAAATGCTTGGACATGAAAGTATTACCACTACTGAAATTTATACCCACATAGACAAAAGCCACCTAACACAAATTATCAATAATTTTCACCCAAGAAGATAAGTATTGGAGATTGAAAAAATAACATTTTAACAATCTAATCATCCAACAATCTAACTATCCAATAATCTATTTTGCAATAGTAACCGCTCTTGTTTCTCTAATAACCGTAACTTTTACTTGACCAGGGTAGGTCATTTCTGTTTGAATTTTTTGTGAAATATTAAATGATAATTCAGATGCTTTTTCATCACTTACCTTCTCACTTTCAACCATTACACGAAGTTCACGTCCTGCTTGAATTGCATATGCCTTATTTACACCTTTAAATCCAAAAGCAACATCTTCTAAGTCTTTTAAGCGTTGTATATACGAATCCAATACCTGACGTCTTGCACCAGGTCTAGCTCCACTTATGGCATCACAAACTTGAATGATTGGAGATAATAAACTAGTCATTTCTACTTCATCATGGTGAGCACCAATAGCATTACAAACATCTGATTTTTCTCCATGTTTTTCAGCCATTTGCATTCCTAATAAAGCGTGAGGAAGTTCTGTTTCTGTTTCAGGAACTTTTCCAATATCGTGTAATAATCCGGCTCTCTTAGCTAATTTAGGATTTAAACCTAATTCTGAAGCCATCACACCAGAAAGCTTAGCTACTTCACGAGAATGTTGCAACAAATTCTGACCATAAGAAGAACGAAATTTCATACGTCCAACAGATTTAATTAATTCTGGATGCAATCCATGAATACCTAAATCAATAACAGCACGCTTTCCTACTTCTTTAATCTCTTCTTCTATCTGATTGGTAGTCTTTTTAACTACTTCTTCAATTCTAGCTGGATGAATTCGCCCATCAGTTACTAATTTATGTAAAGATAAACGAGCAATTTCTCTTCTTACGGAATCAAAACAAGATAAAATAATTGCATCTGGAGTATCATCTACTATAATCTCTACTCCTGTAGCAGCTTCAATGGCACGGATATTCCTTCCTTCACGTCCAATAATCCTACCTTTTACATCATCACTTTCTAAATTGAAAACAGAAATACAATTATCTATTGCTTCTTCTGTTCCTATACGCTGTATCGTATTTATAATAACTTTTTTAGCTTCTTGTTGAGCTGTTAACTTAGCCTCTTCTAATGAAGTTTGAATGTATGCCATTGCATCAGTTTTGGCTTCATCTTTTATAGTTTCCATTAACTGAGCTTTTGCATCTTCGGCAGATAAACTAGAAATAACCTCTAGTTGCTCGACTTGTCTGCGATACATTTTATCAACTTCTGTTTGCTTTTTATCTAAAAAAGAAAGGCGTTCATCACAATTTTTTTTCTTTTCTTCAAACTCAGAAATTAAATTTTTAGATTTTGCCAGATCACTGGTTGCTTTTGATTCTTTATCACGAGTTCTTTTTTCTGATTCAGATATTTTTTTATCTCTATTTAAAATATCTCTCTCATGCTCTGCTTTTAATTCTAAAAATTTTTCCTTAGCCTGAAGCATCTTATCTTTCTTCATGGTCTCCGCATCTATACCTGCTTGTTTAGCAATGTAAATGGCTCTTTTCTTAGCCGATTTAACAATATGAGAAGCCTTGTTTTTCTCTAGTATTTTTGCGATAACGAAACCAATGATTATTGCTATAACTCCTACTATTATGGGTACTATTATATTGTTCATTGTTGTTATTATATTTAAACTACTAGCTAACGATAGCTTGAGTTTTATTCATAAAAAAAAGCCTAGATTAATAGCTGGGTTTTGTATAAACTCCTTAAAACAAGTTTAGGGTTAATTAGCTGGTCAAGTATCCGCTCTCCCTAAGGACACGGCTCGCTTTTACAACTATAACTTACCCTTTTTAAAAGAATTCGCGTTGAGTTTACCAAAAATAGCATTAATGTAGGCAGTAACCTTATTATAAAGAACGTTACGATTTAAAAATCGTGCAACATTTGATTTAAATTATTTAATTTTTCCTCAATGTGTTGACTATCTTCTGTATTATCTATTTGTTTTTGCTCTACTTGAGTAGCAAATTGCAAAGCACACATTGCTAATACATCTTGTTTATCTCTTACAGCATAACTTTTCTCAAACCGTTTAATCATTTCACCTATCTTTTTTGTAGCTTTTCTAAGGCCTTCTTCTTGCTCCGGAGTAGTTGTTAATGGATATACTCTATCTGCAATCGATAGTTTTATTTTTTGTTGGTTTGACATTTTTAATTTATTCAGAAAGTTGCGTTATACATTTATCAATTTCTCGAACCAATTCATTTATTTTGAGTTTTGTTTCTCGTTTATATTCATTACTGCCAAGCATTGAATTTGCTAACTTTAATGCATTACATTCTTCACGCCAATTTTCAATTTCTTTACTATATTGATCTTGTTGCGATATTAAAACTGTAATTTCTTCTTCTAGTTTTGACTTTTTGTTCTTCAAGTTCTCATGTTCTTGAAGCAGTTTGCCAACTTTATTCTCAAGAGAATCAACAATTTCTGATAGATTACTCATTAAAATTTATTTCAATACTCTGTTTACAAAGTTAACAATCGGCAGTTGAAAAGCCAATTAAAAACTATACTATTTTGTATTATTGAATAACTTATCGATTAAATAGCATCAATTCTCTCAATTATCTATAGCGTATTGTTAATTTTACACCATGAAACTACTTAAATTCCTCTTCTTATTTTTCTGTGGGTTTACTTTCGCTCAGGATAGTATTCCAACAACATATTTTAACAATCCAATTGAAATTCCTTTAATTCTATCTGGGAGTTTTGGAGAACTTAGAACTGATCATTTTCATAGTGGTCTTGACCTAAAAACTCTACAACAGGAAGGAATTCCCATATATGCACCTGCAGATGGTTCTGTAAGTAGGATAAAAGTTTCTCATTTTGGATATGGAAAAGCCTTATACATAAAGCATCCTAATGGCTACTCTACGGTTTATGCCCATTTAAAAAAATATGGAGACAGCATTCAAGGGTATTTGAAAAATGCTCAATACAAAAAAGAAGCCTATGAAATTGAATTATTTCCAGAAGCCGATCAACTAAAAGTAAAGAAAGGTGATCTTATCGCTTATACTGGTAATAGTGGAAGTAGTGAAGCACCGCATCTTCATTTTGAAATTCGAGATGCAAATTCTCGACCTATGAATCCTTTGCTTTTTGGTATAGAAGTTCCCGATACAAAAAAACCAATTATTTCTAGTGTATTTGCATATCCTTTAAGTAAAGATGCACAGATTAATCAATCAGAAAATCGGGTAAAAATACGATTGATAGCTCAAAAAGACGGATCCTATAAAGCAGAAAATATTACTGCTTTCGGAAAAATTGGTTTTGGAATATCAACCTATGATCAACAAAATGGGGCTTCGAATAAAAATGGAGTTTATAAAATTGATACCTATTGTAATGGGAAAGAAAAATTTAAAATAGCTTTTGAAAAATTTTCATTTGCAGAAACAAGGTATTTAAACAGATTTATAGATTACGAATATTTTAAAAATAATAAAAGTCGAATACAAAAACTTTTTAGACAAGCCAATAATCCATTAAGCATCATACAAAGTGAAAATGAAAATGGATTTATTGATGTACAAGATCAATTAAATTATACGTATAAAATTGAAGTTACCGATTTTAAAAACAATAAAGCAACCATATTTATACCCATAAAAGGAGAACAGTTAGCTATTGTGAAAATTAGAGAGTCAAGCATTACTGAAGATTTTATTTATGCTAATGAAGCAACCTCTATAGCAAAAGGAAAATTTAATATTTACATACCAACAAATAGTTTTTATGAAGATGTATATCTAAACATTAATGCAAAAGAAGACACCTTAGTATTACATAAAAATGTTATTCCGCTTCATAAAAGCATCAGTATCTCAACAGATATCTCAAATTATAATGCTAATGACATTGATAAGCTTTACATAGGAAGACTTAATTATAAGAAAGAGCCATATTATAATTTCACTTCGAGAAAAGGAAACAAATTAACTGCATATACAAAAACACTCGGTTCTTTTGTTTTAGTAACAGACAACACAAATCCAAAAATAAAAGCACTTAATTTTCAAGACAATAAATGGATAAGCAAAAACAAAACACTAAAAATAAAAATTACTGATGTCCTTAGTGGGATTAGCTCCTATAGAGCTACCATTAATGGGAGGTTTATATTAATGGAATATAATTACAAAAAAGACGTTCTTACTTATGATTTTGATGATCAAATAATTTCAGAATCTGAAAATAATTTGAAACTAATTGTCATTGATAATGTTGGAAATAATGCTACATTTGAAGCAACATTTTTCAGAAAATAAAACTATAAATACATTTGAAAACATATACTTCTTTCCTCTTTTTTTTATTTTTTATTACTACCGGAAACCTTTTATCACAAAATGCTATTATAAAAGGTGTAGTTCTTGACGAAAAAAACACACCTGTTTCAGAAGTTAATATAGCAACTGATGGTGAAGGAACTCAAACAAATTTTGATGGTTTTTTCTCTTTAGAAGTGCCAGCTAATCAAAAATTAACCTTAATTTTTTCTCACATTACATTTAAAAATATTCAAGTTTCAGTTCCAGCCTTAAGCCCAAATTCAGACTTTGAAATAAATCCGGTGATGAAAATTAAAATTGAACAAATTGGGGAAGTAGTAATCTCCAGAAAAAAAAGAATGCAAATAGAAGGGATTACTACCATTAGTCCTGAGGCAATCCGAAGAATACCAGGTGCAAATGCAGGAGTTGAAAATTTAATAAAATCGCTGCCAGGGGTAAATAGCAATAATGAATTAAGCACACAATATGCTGTTAGGGGAGGAAACTATGACGAAAACTTAGTTTATGTTAACGAAATTGAAGTGTACAGACCTTTTTTAATTAGAAGTGGACAACAAGAAGGTTTTAGCTTTGTTAATACTGATTTGACATCGAAAGTAGATTTTTCTGCAGGTGGTTTTCAAGCAAAATATGGAGACAAGCTGTCATCGGTATTAGATATAACGTATCGCAAGCCTGTTTCTTTTGAAGCAACTGCTGACTTAAGTTTACTAGGATCAAATGTTTCAGCTGGAGGCGCTTCAAAGAATGGTCGTTTTACTGGAATCGCTGGACTACGCTACAGAAATAATAGTCTTTTTGTAAACTCAAAAGAAACGGAAGCAAACTACAAACCTGTATTTGCAGATGCTCAAGCTTATTTTACCTATAAAATTACCAATAAATTTCAACTTGATTTTTTAGGAAACATATCGATAAACGATTATCAATACGAGCCTTTGACCAGACAAACTAATTTTGGAACTATTGCAGACCCAGTTGCGTTGCTAGTCTTTTACGAAGGACAAGAAAGAGATCAATATCAAACTTATTTTGGAGCTTTAAAAGGAACTTATGTAGTTTCAGAAAGTTATACTGCAAAAATAATTGGATCTATTTATCATTCAAAAGAACAAGAACACTATGATATTTTTGCAGAATACCGATTGGGTGAAGTTAATACCGATATTGGAGGAGAAGATCTTGGTGAAGTTGAATTTACAGAAGGAATTGGATCGCAATTAACACATGCTAGGAATGATCTTGATGCATTATTTTTTAACCTAGAACACAAAGGCCTTTTAACTATTGAAGATAATAATATAGAATACGGTATTAAATATACTCACCAAGACATTCGTGATCGAATTCAAGAATATGAAGTAATTGATTCTGCAGGGTTTTCTATTCGACCACCCATAGGAGATTCAGGAAACAATCAACCTTACGACCTTTTTATTTCTCCAATTGTTCCTTATACTTCAGTTAGAGCAACTAACGATGTTCAAATAGGTCACATTTCTGGATTTTTACAATGGAGTAGAAGAACAACATTAGGGAATAGTGAATTATGGCTAAATGCAGGCCTTAGAGCTCATAACTGGACTGTTGCCGGAAAAGGATTAACAAGTAATACCCAAACCGTTTTTAGCCCAAGAGCTCAAATCTCATTAAAACCAGATTGGGAAGCTGATATGCTTTTTAGAGTTTCAGGTGGTTTTTACCATCAACCTCCTCTTTATAGAGAGTTACGAGATTCTTTAGGGATTGTGCATCCAGAAGTTAAAGCCCAACAATCAATTCATATAGTACTGGGTAACGATTATAGCTTTGACCTTTGGGAAAGACCATTTACTTTAAATTCTGAAATTTATTACAAATCCCTAACTGATGTCAATCCATATACCTTAGAAAATGTTAGAATACGATATCGTGCAAGAAATAACGCTGTTGCCTATGCATATGGTGCAGATGTAAGATTGGCAGGAGAATTTGTACCAGGAACCGAAAGCTGGGTAAGTATAGGTTATCTTAAAACAGAAGAAAACATTAATGATAGAGGCTATATTTTTAGGCCTACAGATCAACGATTAAAATTTGCGGTATTGTTTCAAGATTATATAAAAGTTATTCCTGATCTAAAATTATATCTTAATTTAACTTATAACACTGGTTTACCAGGAGGATCGCCTAGTTATGCAGATCCTTATAATTATCAAACAAGGTTACCTGATTATAAAAGAGCAGATGTTGGCTTTTCATATGTCTTAATCAATGAAAATAAGTTAAGAGATTCTGGTTTTTTCAAACCTTTTAAAGAACTTACTATAGGCCTGGAAATTTTTAATATTTTTAATGTACAAAACTCAATTACGAATACATTTGTTAGGGATGTTTATACAAAAGTACAGTATTCGATTCCCAACTACTTAACACCTCGTGTTTTTAACGTACGAACTACTATGAGATTTTAGAAATTAAATTAAGGTTGAATTATATTTTTTAGTGTTTCAATGACATAATCTACTTCTTCCTTAGTATTAAATGTAGAAAACGAAAATCGAAGGGAAGGTTTTTGCATATCTTCTTCTGAAAGTATTTCAGCTAAAACATGGGAACCTCCAATACTCCCACTTTGGCAGGCAGAACCTTTTGAACAAGCTATACCTTTTAAATCTAATTGAAATAATAGCATGGTTCCAATTTCTGATGAAATCGGCAATAATACATTTAACAAAGTATAGGTACTCAGAGAATCATCTCCGCAATAACCATTTAATTTTGAATTTGGTAGTTCTTGAAGAAGTCGGTCTTTAAAATAATTTTTAATAGACTTAATGTATTTTGACTCTTCATCCAAATTATTATAAGAAATTTGCAAGGCTTTATTTAAACCAGCAATTGCATACACCGATTCCGTTCCAGCTCTTAATCCTCTTTCTTGCTGCCCTCCTACGATTAAAGGTTTTAATCCAGAATTTTTTCGGATAAACGCAAAACCAACTCCCTTTGGTCCGTGAAATTTATGTGCAGCTACTGTTGCAAAGTCTATTGGGATTTCAGAAAGATTTAAATTATAATGACCAACAGATTGTACTGTATCACTATGAAATAAAGTATTATTCTTTTTACATAAATCTGCAACTTGTTTTATATCAATGCGGTTTCCTATCTCATTGTTTACATGCATTAAGCTTACTAGTGTTTTACTTGAGCTGTTATTAAGTAACTTTTCTAAATGATTATAGTCTATCATTCCATTAGCATCCAAATTCACATAATCAACTTTCAAATCATAATTTAAGCTTAGCTCTTCAATAGTATGCAATACTGCATGGTGCTCAATTTTACTCGTAATTATTCTAGTAACTTTCAAGTCACGAACACAACTATTAAGAATTAAATTATCTGCTTCTGTACCACCAGAAGTGAAAATTATTTCAGCTGCTGATACCTTAAAAATTGATGCGATTTCTTTTCGACAATTTTCTAATATTGATTTTGATGACCTTCCAATAGCATGTGTAGAAGATGGATTACCGTATTCGCTTAAAGCCCTGGAGATCTCTAGTATAACTTCATCTCTAACCTGAGTGGTTGCTGCATTATCAAAATAAACTGTTTTCATAGTTATTGAAAAATACTAAATATTATAACTTAATAGTTGCCAAAAATACTAAATATTATAGTTTCATAATAAAGAAAATTGTTTATTTGTAATAATTATTTTTGTTATGCGTAAATTATTTTTTATTTCAATTCTTTTAAGCTTATTCTCCTCTTGTAATGATGGTGATATTATCATTACAGATTTTAACTTTGAGGCATCAAATTTAAATAACTGTGGTGGTCCTGGAGCTTATATTTTTTATAATATAAACAACTCTTTATTCGCAGAAAGTATTTCATTGGTTTTAGAAACTTCAGATATTTTGTTTTTAGAATCTGGAACTGTAGAATACGTTTTAAACGGCATTACATATGCTGTTAATTATCGTAAATACGATGATGACATTACAGATGATTATTTTTGTAGTAACATTCCTCCAACAACACCTAACGTAACTATAGAGTTCCTGGGAGCATCAGGTATTGCTTTACTGACAACTATTGTAACTAAGAATGATGAAGATGGAATTGAAGAAGACCCAGAAAGTAATTTAGATACGGATAACGATGGATTATTAAATTATTTTGACAATGACGACGATGGAGATAATGTACCTACTCTTAACGAATTAGGCTCTGAATTTTTAGCAGGAAATGATGAATTTCCTTTAGATAATGATAAAGATGGAGTTCCTGATTATTTAGACACTGATGATGATGGAGATACCATATTAACTCGCTACGAAGATGCCAATGGAGATTTAGACCCTACTAATGATTTTACCGATACTAGTAATGATCCTGATTATTTAACTGCAGCTATTGCAAATAGTAATGCCATAGATCAATACAGAATACATTCTTACCAAATAACAAGTGATATTGAGTTGGTAATTAATAATTTAGTATTGGTAAATGGTTCTGAAGAAATTACAAAGGAAACCATGATACTTGGAAATAAAAGTGGTGTGATCGATGGAACTATTTCTCTAACACCCAATTTCAATTAAGTTATTTTTTATTTTGAAATAAGTAAACTTCTGTTGCTCCAATTCCATACTTCTGATAATTAGCATCATAAAACTTAAGTTGGCCTTCGTATTCTTTTAATAATCGATGTAATTCATACCGTAAAACTCCTTCTCCAACTCCATGAATAAAAACAATACGCTGTATTTTTTTTGAAATGGCAAATGTTATCTTGTACCTAACAGTATCCAGTTGAATGTTCATCATTTCGAAATTATCCAGCCCTCTAGTTTTTGTAACTAATTGTTGGATATGCAAATCTACTTCCATAGGAGGAAGGTATTTATCTTTAGATTTTACTTTTGGTATCCCCTTATTCTTTTTCTGTTCCTTTTCAGAAATTATTTCTAAAATATTTTCAGGAGAAATAGTTAAATTAGAGAAATCATTAGACTCAAGCACTAATTCTTTTTTATAATACTGATAATCAAAACCATCTGAATCTATTATAGTAATTTCATCTTTTGATACAGCAGTGATTATGCCAAATATATCTTCATCTAATACAGAAACTTTATCTCCAATTTTCATACTTCAAATAAAGCAAATAATTATTAATAATTATCTTTTTATTATAAAATATAAAAAGCGGCCATTAGCCACTTTTATATGTTATGATATGTTTATTCTATTTAAATTTCAAATTCATTAATTGTATTTTTAATAATTGATATGCAATCCATAATTTGTTCTTCTGTTATAACTAAAGGTGGAGCAAATCGAATAATATTACCATGAGTTGGTTTTGCTAATAATCCATTATCTCTTAATTTCAAACAAATATCCCAAGCCGTTGAACTATCTTCTGTATCGTTTATCAAAATTGCATTTAATAAGCCTTTACCTCTTACAGATTTTAATAAATTATTTTTACTAGCAAAACTAGATAACTCTTTTCTAAAAAGACTTCCTAATTTTTCTGCATTAGCAGCTAGATTTTCGTCTACAGCTACCTTTAATGCAGCCATAGCCACCCTACAACCTAAGGGATTACCTCCAAAAGTAGAACCGTGTTCGCCTGGTTTAATTGTCATCATTATTTCATCATCTGCTAAAGCTGCTGAAACTGGAAAAACTCCTCCAGATAATGCTTTCCCTAAAATTAAAATATCTGGTTTAACTCCTTCGTGTTGGCAGCAGTATAGTTTTCCAGTTCTAGAAATTCCAGTTTGAACTTCGTCTGCAATGAATAATACATTTTTTGATTTGCATAATTCATAAGCTTTTTTCAAATAGCCTTCATCTGGCACCATCACTCCAGCTTCACCCTGAATAGGCTCCACCATAAACCCAGCTACATTGGGATCCTCTAAGGCTATTTCTAATGCTTTTAAATCATTATATTTTATAATCTCAAACCCAGGTAAATATGGTCCATAGTCATTAAATGCACTTGGATCGCTAGAGGAAGATACTGCAGCTAAGGTTCTACCCCAAAAATTGTTTTCTGCAAATAAAATCTTTGCTTTATTTTGCTGAATTCCTTTTACCTTGTATGCCCATTTCCTACATAACTTTAATGCAGTTTCTCCACCTTCTACACCAGTATTCATAGGTAGAATTTTATCATAACCAAATAGTTCAGTAACGTACTTTTCATATTGCCCTAGTATATCATTATGAAATGCACGGGATGTTAACGTTAATAAACCTGCTTGATCCTTTAAGGCTTCAACAATTTTAGGATGACAATGCCCTTGATTAACTGCAGAATAAGCAGATAAAAAATCATAATATTTTTTTCCTTCTACATCCCAAACAAACACCCCTTCTCCTCTATTTAATACCACTGGTAAGGGATGGTAATTATGTGCTCCGTATCTTTTTTCTAAATCAATCGCCTGCTGCGAAGTTAATTGGTCTAAAATAGCCATTTTTAATAATTTAAATTTATAAAATAACCATTCCTTATCTACCTTTATCCTTTCGAAGAGTACGAAAATTCAGCGTGGGAAAGAAATCATCCTTGAACCCGCAATTTACTAAATTTAAATTATTATGCATATCATTTTAATAAGTATTCTTCTTGTAAAGTCATATCTTTTACTAATATTGTAACATAATTAGATCACATAAACACATGCCAAAAAGAGAACGAAATAAATTTGTTACTAGAGGTCAAATACTAGAATTAAAAATTGAAGATTATGCGTTTGGAGGAAAGGGTATTTCCAGAATCAGGTCCAAGGAAGGAGTGTTTATTATATTTGTGCCAAATACTTTACCTGGACAAACGGTTAAAGCGCAAGTGAGTAAATCGAGTAAAAAATATGCAGAATGCAAATTAATAGATATAATTGAACATTCTATTGATGAAATCTCTGTTCCTTTTCAAGATATTCCTGGTGCTCCCTATATTAAATTACCCATAGAATTACAGCACAAATACAAAAAAGAAAGCACTCTTTCTCTATTTAAACGTATTGGTAAAGTTCCAAACATAGATGATCTATTTGATGAATTGATAAGTTCTCCAAATATATTTCATTATAGAAATAAAATGGAGTATGGATTTTCAGCGATTGGTTACGACAGAGACAATAAAACAGATATTGATATGTTTACGCTAGGTTTCAAAAGACGTGGTGTTTGGTGGATGGGAGATAATTTAGATAAGGATTCTGGATTGTTTGATAAATTAGTTGAAGACAACATAAGAGTCATTAGAGACTATTGTGAAAGATCAGGTTTTGCTCCATGGCACGGTCCAAAAAGAGAAGGTTTCTTTAGGTATTTTGTAGTTAGAAAATCATATAAGACAAATCGTCTATTATTTAATTTAGTAACAACTTCTAATAATCTTCCTGATTTTAATTTAAACAATTTTTCTAAATTATTACAGGATATATTTAAAGAACGATTTGCTGGCTTATTACATTCTATTAATGATGAGACTGGCGACAGAACACTAGCTTCGTCAGGAAGTTCAAAACTTATCTCTGGAGAAGACAAAATTATAGAGGAATTATTAGGCCTGAATTTTGAAATTAGCATGAAAAGTTTCTTTCAAACAAATCCAAAATCTGCTGAAAAATTATATTTAAAAGTAATTGAGTATGCTCTTGAGAAAAAAGAAGCTATAGATAATACTATAGTCATGGATTTATTTTGCGGAACAGGAACCATAGGACAAATTCTAGCTTCTAGGAGTACCAATGCTAAAATTATTGGGGTAGATATTGTTGCTTCAGCAATAAACGATGCCAAAAAAAATGCGAAAATAAATAATATCCAGGGACTAAAATTTTTTGCTAATGATGTTGGAAAATTTCTAAATAATCATCCAGAATACAAAAATAAAATTCGTACCATTATTTTAGATCCAGCTCGTGCAGGAATTGCTCCCAAAACATTATTGAAAATTATTAACATCAATGCGGACAGGATAGTTTATGTTTCATGTAACCCTGCAACTCAAGCAAGAGACACTGAAGTATTGATTCTAAATAACTATAAGATTAAAAAGATTAGTCTGGTAGATCAATTTCCGCATACAGCGCATATCGAAACGGTAGTCTTATTTGAAAAATTATAATATTTCATGAAATTTTTTGCTTTCAAAAATGTTGTACTTTTGGAAAAACGAAACAAATAGCAATCAAACTATGATTCGAAAAATAGTTTTACTATTCTTACTTGTTGGTATAATTTCAGCTTGCACAAAAGATGATATTTGTACAAAAGAAACTCTTACAACTCCTTTTCTTGTAATAAAATTTAAGAACAAGATAAATCCGTTGTTATCAAAAAATGTTACAAACTTAACAGTAACGACGATAGTTAACAACGACAGTATCGATATTTATAAATCTCAAACTAAAGATTCTATATTAATCCCATTAAACACCCTAACAAATAATACAGAGTACCTATTTACTGAAAATAACACTTCAAGTAATCCAGGTAATACTGATAAAGTAATTTTTACCTACCAAACAGACAACATATATATAAATAGAGCTTGTTCGTTTAAAGTTATTTTTAAGGAATTAATTACACAATTAGAAATCGTTGAAGGTGAAAATTGGATCAGTGAAATAGAAGTTAATCAATCAACAGTCGAAAATGAAGATGAAACACACGTTACTATTTTTCATTAGTCTTCTGTTTTTCGGAACTTATTTAGGTAAGGCACAAGAAGAAAAAGAAACAATAGCTAAAGACTCCATTATTAAAAACAATAAATATGGATTGCGATTAGGTCTTGATCTTGCTAGACCCATTCGATCTTTAGTGGATAAAGACTTTTCTGGTTTTGAAATAATGGCTGACTTTAGAATAACTCATAGATTTTATATAGCTGCTGAGTTTGGAAATGACAAGGATGATCAAATTGAGGAAAATTTAGTTTCATCAACCAAAGGTACTTATGCTAAGTTAGGTGTAGACTTTAATGCCTATAATAACTGGGTGGGTATGGACAATGCAATTTATGCTGGCTTAAGATATGGGTTTTCTACTTTTAACCAAGATCTTCAAGGTTACACCATATATACTGGAGATACTACTTTTCCTGGAACGATTGTTTATGATCCAATTTCATATTCCGGTTTAAATGCACATTGGATAGAATTTATTTTTGGAGTTAAAACAGAGGTTTTTAATAATTTATTTTTATCAATAAACCTGCAATTAAAGAATAAGTTTTACGAGGAAGTTCCTGAAAACTTCAATAACCTTTATATTCCTGGATTTAACAAAACCAATGACTATGGCAATTTTGGAGTAGGTTTTGGTTATGGAGTTTCTTATTTAATTCCTATTTATAAAAAATAAATATCAACTATTTTTTTTTGTTTTTTTACTTCCTTCATACATATCATACCGTACAAATTTAGCCTCTAATTTCCCATTATAAAGTTTAATTCTTCTAGAAGGCCTTAAGCCTACTTGTTTTAAAGCTTCCATATTACTGGTAACCATCCAAGCTTGTGTGCCAGGATATTGATGCTTTAAAGTAGCGCCAATAGAAGCATATAATTTCTCTGCATCTACCTGCATTCTTTCATCATATGGTGGGTTAAAAATGATAAAAAGAGGACGTTCTTTTTCTTTTTTACTTTCAAAGAAATCTTGATTATGAACAGTAATAAATTCTTTTAGATTTGCACTTTCAATATTTTCTTTTGCCTTGTCGACAACGTCAGCTTCAATATCAAATCCTTGAATACTATAATTAGATTCTCTTATTTTTTTTAATGCAGCATTTTCAATTAATTCAAACAAATCCACATCAAAATCAGGCCAATTCTCAAAAGAAAATTCATCACGATTTAAATTTGGAGGTATATTACATGCAATCATAGCGGCTTCCGTTAAAATAGTTCCACTTCCACACATAGGATCCAATAAATCACTTTGACCATTCCAACCTGCTAACATGATCATACCTGCGGCTAGCACTTCATTAATAGGTGCCATTGTATTTGCAACCTTATAACCCCTTTTATGTAATGATTGCCCAGAACTATCTAAGGATAATGTGCAAATATTACGATCAATATGAATATTAACTCTAAGTGTTGGATGGTCTAAATCCACATCAGGCCTTCTACCTTCTTTATCTCTAAAACGATCAACAATAGCATCTTTAGTTTTTAAAGCTATATATTGGGAATGTGTGAATTTTTCTGAAAATACAGTAGCATCTACAGCAAGACTCCCATCAACATCCATATAATTTTCCCAAGGAAAAGCATACACTTTTTTGTAAATATCTGCTTCTGTAAAAACATTAAAAGAGGTTACAGGCTTTAAAACTTTAATAGCAGTTCTACAGCAAAGATTTGCTTTATACATAAATCCTTTATCTCCTTCAAAAGCAACGTTTCTCGTGCCAATTTCTACTTTGGAGGCCCCTAATTTTCTTAATTCTGTTGCTAACACCTCTTCTAGACCAAACATGGTCTTAGCAATCATTTTAAAATTTTTTTCCATAGATATTTTATTCACAATCACAAAAATACAGTAATTTAGTAGCCCAAATAATAATTCATGCTAAAAGATATAGAAAATTGGTATACATCCTGGTTTGACTCCCCTTTTTACCATATTTTATATAAAGATCGAGATGATAAAGAAGCCGGTTTATTCATGAAAAATTTAAGTTCTTTTTTAAAACTATCACCAGGTTCTACTATTTTAGATTTAGCTTGTGGTAAGGGGCGTCATTCAAAATATTTAAATGAATTAGGTTATCATGTTACAGGGATTGACTTATCTCCACAAAGCATTACTTATGCAAAGAAATTTGAAAATGATAATTTATTTTTTGATGAGCATGACATGAGTAAACTCTACCCTAAACAGTTTGATGCTGTTTTTAATTTATTTACAAGTTTTGGTTATTTTGAAAAAGAAGAAGATAATTTAAAAACGATAAAGTCTATAAAAAGTGAATTAAAACCGAACGGTTATGGGGTTATAGACTTTTTAAATTCCGATTTTGTTGAGAAACATTTAGTGCTATCTGAAACTAAAATAGTAGATGGTATCACCTTCTTTATTCAACGTGAAATTAAAGATGGTTATATTTATAAAAACATTAGATTTAAAAATAATAACCAGGAGTATAATTTTACTGAAAAAGTAAAGGCTATTTCACTTTTAGATTTTAAAAACTATTTTATGGAAGCTGGAGTAAATTTAAAATATTGTTTTGGAGATTATCAATTAAATGAATATAACAAAGAAACTTCAAGTCGTTTAATTTTAATATTCAACTAATTTAATGATATACGTATTACTTTTTACTTCTGTTTTTATAGGTTATTTATTAGCTTTAATATTAAAGGTTAAGGAGGTGAAAACACTATCCATTTACTTGGCTTTTAGTGGTGCTTTTCTTTTAGCACTCACCATCTTTGAATTATTACCAGAAGTTTATAAAGGTCCTACTGAATCTATCGGAGTTTATATAATTTCAGGCATATTATTACAGATTGTTTTAGAGTTTTTCTCGCAAGGTGCGGAACATGGGCATGTTCATGTTCACGAGTATACCAATTCATTTCCCTGGCTATTATTTATTAGTTTAAGTATTCATGCACTATTAGAAGGAGTTCCAATTACTGAAAATAACAACTTACTTATTGGAATAATGGTTCATAAAATTCCAATCGCTTTAATTTTATCTGTATTTTTTATAAAAGCTAATTATAAGAAGACTACTATATTATTATTTTTGTTTTTATTTGGATTAATGACTCCTCTTGGTAATTGGTTATCGAACAACTTTGAAATAACACAAAACTATCATAGAGAAATTACTGCTGTTGCAATTGGTGTATTTTTTCATGTTTCTACAACAATACTTTTTGAAAGCTCTAAAAACCATCAATTTAATGTTTCAAAAATGTCTGCAGTAATTCTTGCAATTATTATTGCTTACTTTCTATAATTTGTAACATTTTATAGTTATATAAACTAAAAATAAATCGTAAAATATAATTTAAGTCAGTAACTTTATTAAATAAATCTATGAGCATAAGTAGCTATATTTTTATTTTTAAGAGCATTAAGGACCATTCTAGATTCCATATTTTAGAACATTCTCTTCATTAAATCTCTTAGCTTCCCTTTTAAATCATCATTATAGTTTTATTAAATAGCTATGTTATAAATTAATTAGGTGTTTATTTTAATTTTACGA
>JABHSQ010000012.1 GCA_018669795.1 Flavobacteriaceae bacterium
CCATACCCAAATAGTTAAAGTATCCAATCATTTTGAAATGGAAGTAATTGGTCAAACTTTAGACGATGCTATTGGTGAAGCCTTCGATAAAAGCGCAAAATTACTTGGACTACCCTATCCTGGTGGACCTTTAATAGATAATTATTCAAAACAAGGTAACCCAAAGGCTTTTCCTTTCCCTAAACCCAAAGTAGGCCCTTTAGATTTTAGCTTTAGTGGATTAAAAACTTCTGTATTGTATTTTGTAAAAAGAAATGTAAAAGAAGACCCTAATTTTATTAATAAAAATCTAAATGATATTTGTGCAAGTTTACAATACACCATTGTGGATTATTTAATGGATAAAATAAAAAATGCTGTAAAACAAACAGGTATTAAAGAAGTAGCTATTGGCGGAGGTGTTTCTGCAAATTCTGGTATTAGGAAGGCATTAAAAAATGCTGAAAAGAATTTTGATTGGAAGGTTCATATTCCAAAACTTGAGTTTTGCACAGATAATGCTGCTATGATTGCAATAGTTGGAGAGTTAAAATACAAACAACAGCTTTTTGCTTCAAACGATATCGTTGCAAAAGCAAGAATGGAATTATAAAAATAATGATATAAATCAAACATCAATTCAGGTGTATTATAAATATAGAACCTACCAGTTTTTAAATTAATAAAAAACAATGCAATTATTCTACAATGAATTTATTACTGAAACTTCTAAAGAAATTAAATTTGACAAAGAAGAAAGTAGGCATATTTTTAAAGTATTGCGAAAACAAGAAGGTTCAATTTTAAATCTTACCAACGGAAAGGGATTGTTTTTTAAAGTAACGTTAATACATTCAAATCTTAAAAATTGTATGGCGACGGTATTGGAAGTTAAAAAACAAGAACCACTTTCCTACTCGCTTCACTTGGCAGTAGCTCCAACAAAACTAAATGATCGTTATGAATGGTTTTTAGAAAAAGCTACCGAAATTGGTATTACTGAAATCACACCTATTATTTGCAACCATAGTGAGCGTAAGGCAGTTAAAATAGATCGTTTTGAGAAGAAAATACAAAGCGCAATGAAGCAATCCCTAAACGGATATTTACCTAAAATAAACAAAGCGATTGCATTTGGTGATTTCTTAAAATTGCAAGAGGGTAATCTTCATCAAAAATTAATTGCCCATTGTGAGGAAGGTACTAAAAAATCTTTAAAAAGTGTTTTGAAACCCAATGATAATACGACCTTACTCATCGGTCCAGAAGGAGATCTTTCTACTAATGAAATAAGTGAATCCATAAAAGCAGGTTTTATACCCGTGACTTTAGGGAATAACAGATTGCGAACGGAAACAGCTGCAATTGTAGCCTGTCATAGTGTTGCTTTTTTTAATGAAGATTGAAATATTATTTATTTTAAACAGTATTCAATAATATCTTAAAACTTACTACTTTACTATTATTTAGAATTTGTATTTTTGATTTCTATGAGTTTAAAAACCTTAATCATATTCTTCTTCTTGGTTACTATTAAGCTAACTGCTCAAGATATTGCTGTAATACAATATGGTGGTGGTGGTGATTGGTATAGCAATCCTACAGCTTTATCCAACCTAATAAAATTTTGTAATGAAGAACTTAAGACTACTATCAATACAAAACCAAAGGTTGTAAGCCCTAATAGTATAGATATATTTGATTATCCCTTTTTACATATGACAGGACATGGAAATGTCTTTTTTACACAAGAAGAATCAGAAAACTTAAGAAACTATCTTTTAAGCGGTGGCTTTATTCATATTGATGATAATTATGGCATGGATGAATATTTGAGAAAAGAATTGATTAAAATATTTCCAAATAAAGAACTGATTGAATTGTCAAAAAACCATCCTATTTTTAAAAATCCTTATAATTTCCCACAAGGTTTACCCAAAATTCATGAACACGATAAAAACAGGCCTCAAGCATTTGGTATTTTTGAAGAGAATCGTTTATTAGTATTATATACGTTCGAAAGCGATTTAGGTGATGGCTGGGAAAATCCTGAAATTCATAATGATTCCCAAGAAACAAGACTTAAAGCTTTACAAATGGGGGCAAATATTATTAATTATGTTTTTAAAAATTAATGATTATACAATTATCACATAAAGAATCTAATCATTCAGAAAAAGTATTTCCTATTATTTTGATTTGTGATGGCTTGAAAAGTCCCTCTAATATAGGTGGGGTTTTTAGAGTTTGTGATGCGCTTGGAATACCTGAAATTATTTTTTGTAACAGTCAAATTAATTTTAATTCTCCTAGACTTAAAAAAACTGCCAGAAATACACAGCACTATGTTTCCTATTCGGAAAATAAAAATACTCTTAATGCCATTATTAATTTAAAAGATAACGGTTTCAAGATAATTGCTTTAGAAATCACTGATTCTAGCGAATCTATTGAAAATTTACCTTTATTTGACAATCAAAAAATCGCACTTATAATTGGAAATGAAAATGAAGGTGTTTCAGATAAGGTTTTAACTAATAGTGATCTGTGTGCACATATTAGTATGTATGGAAGAAATAGTAGCATGAATGTGGTACAAGCCACTTCCATAGCTTTATATTCGTTAATTAATAAAAATTATAGTAGCTAGATGGATTCAAATGAAATTAAAAAAGGAATTATAAGAGCTGTTGCCTATATCATTGGTATTGCTTTGTTACTTTTATTTATTTATAAAATACAATCCGTTATTTTATATATTATTATTGCAGCCATAATCTCTTTAATAGGTTTGCCTATAGTTAAATTTTTAAAAACTAAATTAAAATTTAACAATACACTTGCTGTAATCATCGCTATGACAACAATAATTGGATTATTATCGAGTCTTATTGGCTTGTTAATACCATTGGTTGTTGAACAGGGACAAAATCTTTCTTTGCTTAATATAAAGGAATTAGAATCTTCTGTTGAAAGTTTATACCAAAAAGTAATTCATTACTTATCAGATAAAGATATTGATGTAGATAAGTCACTAACTACATCAAATTTATTTTCAAAAATTGATTACTCAATAATACCAAACTTTTTAAATGCTATCATTGGTGGATTTGGAAGTTTTAGCATTGCTTTGTTTTCGATAATATTTATTTCTTTTTTCTTATTAATAGACAGTAAATTATTAGAACAAGGAATATTAACTTTTGTTACAGATCGTAATGAAGACGGTACTAAAAGATCTTTAAATGAGATAAAAAATTTATTGTCAAGATATTTTGTAGGACTCGTTTTACAAATCTCAATATTGTTTGTTATCTATACCGCTATATTGCTAACTTTTGGAGTTAATAATGCAGTTGTAATTGCTTTTTTATGTGCTTTATTAAACCTAATACCTTTTATAGGGCCCATGATTGGATTAGTATTAATGGTTTTTTTAACAATGACTAGTTTTATAGGCAGCGATTTTCAAACCGTAATATTACCTAAAACTATATTTGTAATGATTGGCTTTTTAATTGGTCAGCTAGTCGACAACTTCTTTAGTCAACCCATTATATTTTCAAAAAGTGTAAAATCACATCCATTAGAAATTTTTCTGGTAATATCTATAGCTGGAATCTTATTTGGAATTGTTGGTTTAATAGTTGCAATACCACTTTACACCTCCATAAAAGTTATTTTAAAAGAATTTTTATCTAATAATGACATTGTTAAAAAGCTTACAAAAAACCTATAGCATTTATTTAAATAGAAACATATTAAGTACTGTCATACAGGGTTATATAAAAAATAATGAGTTTAATTCTTCAAAGCTTGTGTTTTCTAAAAGCCCCTTTAAAGGTGCGACTATTAAAGAATTGATCCAACAAATAGATGCTAAGAAAAAATCTAAGAATAAACTTCCTACCTGGTACCATTCAGCGCAAATATATTATCCTCCAAAATTAAACATAGAACAATGTTCTTCAGAAATTACTGCAAAATACAAAGCTTCTATTATCGATGGAGATAAAATTGCTGACATAACCGGTGGTTTTGGAATTGACAGTTATTACTTTTCACAAATAGCTAAAGAAGTTCATCATTTTGAATTAAATAAATGTCTTTCAAAAATAACAGCTCATAATTTTTTAGTATTAAAAAGGAATAACATTCAATGCTTTGCAGAAGATGGTTTAAAAAACGTTTTAAAAGAACAATATGATGTTATTTATGCAGATCCATCAAGAAGGCATCAAGACAAAGGAAAAGTTTTTTTCTTAAAGGATTGCGAGCCCGATATCCCTTTTCATTTGCCTGTTTTATTAAAAAATTGCAATAAATTATTAATTAAAACCTCTCCAATGCTCGATATTTCAGTTGGATTAAATGAATTGAAATTTGTTTCAGAACTACATATTGTTGCTGTTAAAAATAATGTAAAAGAACTGTTATGGGTTATTAAACCTAATTTTAAAGGCATTCCATATATAAAAACTATCAATATTAACAAAGATCATAGGGATGTTTTTAACTTTAATTTAAACGACACTTCTAAAGTCGATTATGACATTCCGAAGAAATATTTATACGAACCAAATGCTGCAATAATGAAGAGTGGGGCTTTTGATTTAATATCAGATCGGTATCAAATTAAAAAACTTCATAAACACTCACATTTGTATACCAGTGATGAATTAATAAGTTTTCCAGGCCGACAATTTATAATTAACAAGGTTACCCCCTATCAAAAGAAACATTTTAAAGAATTTTCAACCATAGAAAAAGCAAATATTAGTATTCGAAATTTCCCAAAAAGTGTTGCTTATTTAAGAAAAAGACTGAGTATTAAAGATGGTGGAGACTTATTTTTATTTTTCACCACTATAAAAGGAAATAAAAAAATAATAGTAAGTTGTACAAAAGTCTGAAAACAAACACACTAAAAATTTATTTAAAAAAGCCTGTTTTTTGTTTGCGTTATTAGAAATGTTGAACTAAATTTGCATCCGCAATTGAGGGCGATTTATCAAACTCTATTGGAGAGGTGCCTGAGTGGCCGAAAGGACTTGTTTGCTAAATAAGCGTACCTCAAAAGGGTACCCAGGGTTCGAATCCCTGTCTCTCCGCATCATTAAAATAAAAATATTGATAACTACTCGGGGTGTAGCGTAGCCCGGTTATCGCGCCACGTTTGGGACGTGGAGGCCGCAGGTTCGAATCCTGCCACCCCGACAAAAGAAGCCTAGCTATTAATAGTTAGGCTTTTTTTATTGCTATAAATTTAAAAATAGTGGCTTTTCTGCTATCCAATCTATTTATTTTTTTTAAGAATTTGGTTGGATTAAATCGCTAGCCAATAAATAGCTAAATAGGCATTCTAAGCTTGTTATAATTGCCTATATCTTACCTCCCTATTTGCTATATTGAAACTAAAATAACAAGTTTATTTTATACTTCTCCTCCTAAATCGATGTTTTACAAGAACATAAGAGTTGGTTTAAATTATGAATATTTTATTTTAACGTAAATATTAATAAAACAAATTAGAATAGTGAATTTTCCTTAATTTATCAAGGATCATTATTAACTATAAATGTAAATATTTAGTCTGATAAAAAGATTTGTTATTTAATATAATTTGTATATTCGCAGCCGCAAAAGATATCATTTCTTTAAGTGAATGGGCTCGTAGCTCAGCTGGATAGAGCACCTCCCTTCTAAGGAGGCGGTCTCAGGTTCGAATCCTGACGGGCTCACTTTAACCCTTCGTATTGCTACGAGGGGTTTTTTATTTTTAGCCCCCTACTCCTATTGGGTTTGCAAAGAATTAACATAATTAATTTAATTATTTATCAATTTAACATTTACAAGCCACTCTATTAATTTAGGGTGGTTTTTTATATGCCTCATTTTAATTAACTACTTTTACTTTAAAATTAAACAAAATGAAAAAATTACTTCTACTATTATTTTTAGGCTTTACAATAGTTGGTTTTAGTCAAAACACAGCAATTCCAGATTCTAATTTTGAACAAGCCTTAATAGATTTAGGCTTTGATACTGCTCCAATTAATGGCTCTGTACCAACTGCTAATATTAGTGGTGTAACATCTTTAAATGTTTCTTATAAAAATATTACAGATTTAACAGGTATCGAAGATTTTACTGCTTTGGCTACTTTGAGGTGTTATGATAATCAATTAACAAGTTTAGATGTGAGTAATAATACTGCCTTGAATAGTTTGTTTTGTTTTGATAATCAATTAACAAGTTTAGATGTGAGTAATAATACTGGCTTGATTAATTTGAGTTGTGAGTTTAATCAATTAATAAGTTTAGATGTGAGTAATAATACTGCTTTGAATTATTTGAATTGTCGTTCTAATCAATTAACAAGTTTAGATGTGAGTAATAATACTGCTTTGATTACTTTGTATTGTTATTCTAATCAATTAACAAGTTTAGATGTGAGTAATAATCCTGCTTTGGATACTTTAGG
>JABHSQ010000022.1 GCA_018669795.1 Flavobacteriaceae bacterium
CCATAATGATTGGTTGCAAAAGATCTTCTGAGGTCGTGGGAAGACAATAATTGATATTTTGGAAATTGTCCTAAATAACTTCTAAATAACTTTTTGATGGCCGCTTAATGGCCGTTTAATGGCAGTGCTATATATTAGCCAAAACCTTTATAATTGGCGACAGTAGGATTTAGGATTAGAACAAAAAACAAAAGTTATGTATTTATTAAAATTTACCTGTATGCCCAAAAATCTGTTAGGTTAGAAACTTCTACAGGAATAAAAATTTATAGTAAATATTGGAACAAAAATCTTCAACAAATAGATTATGAAGCTCCAAATTTTCAAAAAAACAATCAAAAATTAATTGAACTAAAAAAATATGTTTTAGATAAAGTAAATGATAGCACAAAAAATAATTTAGACTTACCGTGGTTAAAACTTGTAGTAAATAAATTTAATGGAAGACAAATTTTTACAGAAGAAAATACTGTTGTATTTCAGTCAAAATTGTGGATTAAAAATAACTCATCTAGGATAAAACCAAATACAATTAAATTTTATTCTGTTTTTATTAAAGTTATAATAGAATTTGAAAAGGATATAAAGCAAAGATTAGTATTTGAAGAACTTAATTTAGTTTTACTAGAAAACTTTAAAAATTGGTTGTTAAATGAAAAAGAATATTCAATTAATTATTCTAATGGAATTATAAAAGGACTAAAAACAATATCAAAAGAAGTTTTAAAGCGTGATATTAAGGTAAATCAACAAGTCTTCTATTTAAGTTGCTTTAAAAATGATAGCAGTAAAAAAATCATTAATTTAATTTCAATCTCAGAATTCGAAAAAATTAAAAACTTAAAAATTCAATCTAATCCTTTATTAAACTCAAAAAAGTGGATTCTAATAGGTTACTCCATTGGCCAAAGAGTTTCTGATTTACTTGAATTATCTATCGATAATGTAAGACAAGCGGACAATAATAGGTTATACGTAGATATCAATCAAAAAAAAACAGGAAAATTTGTTACCGTTGGTATTGTTGATAAAGTTGTCATTGATATAATTTTAAATAGTTTTCCACACAAAATTTCTAATTCCAAATTCAACCAAGACATTAAAAAAATTGCTGAATTAGCTGAAATTAATCAAATTGTTGAAGGATATAAATATGATGGTTCTAAAAAGCGAAGTTATTTAGGACAATTTCCAAAATATCAATTATTGTCTTCCCACGACCTCAGAAGATCTTTTGCAACCAATCATTATGGTAAAATACCCACTCCCATTCTAATGAAACTTACAGGTCACTCAAGGGAAAGTACGTTTTTAGAATATGTTGGTAAAAATGCTAATATGGATGCATACGCTGATATTTTGATGGATGCATTATCCAAATAATAATAATAATAAATAGTAAATTAGCGCCGGACTGTAGTCTTTAATTTATTTTAAGCCTCTGATATGTAGTTTTTTTAATTTAAAAAATACTTAAATTGCCATGAAATTTTAAATTTTACAGGTTTTTAATGCTATTAAATGCGAATAATTATGAATTGTCTAGAAATAAAAAAAGAGATAGAATCCTTTGGATTCAAAGTAGTTTCTTATGATTTTGAAAGACCTTGGGGAGGTTTCCTTGTAATTGATGAAAATCAAGCACAAGAATTTTCAAATAAATTTTTTAAAGCTCTAGATGTGAACACCCTAAAAATTGGCGGTAAGTTGAGTCCTAAAATACTCATTGTAAAACCAGCAGCTAGATTGTCTTGGCAATACCATAACAGACGCGCAGAAATCTGGCAAGTTTATAAAGGTTCAGCTGGTATTATTAAAAGTGATTCAGATGTAGAAAATGAGATGGAAGTGTTTAATGAAGAAGATCAACTAGTATTACAGCAAGGAGAACGGCATCGTTTAATAGGCTTAGATGATTATTGTGTGGTAGCAGAAATTTGGCAACATACCGATGCTAATCATCCCTCAGATGAAGACGATATCATTAGAGTTCAAGATGATTTTGGAAGATAAAAAAAAATAAAAAACATGAGTAAGAAAAAAGGAATAATTGTATCTGGTTATTTTAACCCAATACACAAAGGACATATCGAGTATTTTAACAATGCAAAAGCTCTGGTTGATGAACTGTTTGTGATTATAAATAACGATCATCAAAGAGAATTAAAAGGTTCTAAAGAATTTCAACAAGAACAAGAGCGTATTTTTATAGTTTCAAACATAAAGTCTGTAGATCATTGTATCTTATCAATAGATCAAGACAGAACTGTTTGCAAAACCATTGAAAAGATTGCTTTAGATTTTGGTGCAACCTATGACTTGAGTTTTGCCAATGGTGGAGATCAAAATAACAATACCATTCCAGAAAGACCTATCTGTGATCAAATGGGAATTACTTTAGTGGATGGATTGGGTGATAAAATACAGTCTAGCAGTTGGTTGCTAAAAAAATAAACTTTTTAGTAATAATCCCTAATACTTAACATCACTCAAACACATACGTCGCTTTTGATACTTCCGTCATCCTAAAATAACCATAGGCATCGGTATCAGGATTCGTCTGGTTGATGCAATTTCCTTTTAAAGCAACAGGAGTGGTATCAAAAGGACCACCGCTTTCGCTTTGATTGATAAGGATAGTCATATAATCGTAATATTCTTTAGAAATGCCATAAAGCTCCATATCAACAACATCACCCGAAGCATATGCTACTTGATTAATATCTTCATTCTCGCGCCTTTCATTAGAAATAGTAATTAAGTTCCCATTGATAAACTCATCTTTTAAAGTGGATAGGCTGGGTAATAAATCGGCTTGTTCCTGAAACTTTATATAATAATAATTGGCCCCACCTTCAGGATCTAAAAAATCGAAGTTTACTTCCAGCAGGTCTTGAAAAAAATAATCGGTAGATTGATACACCGATAAAATGGCTGGTACGGGTTTTAGGCTTTCTTGAGCAATAAACGTTTCTCCACCATTTATAACTTCTAGGGTATAGGAATTATTTAGAACTGGCACAAAACTATCAGTGCTATAGGTTCCATCGCTGTTATCTGTAAATATAAAAACAGCTCCATTGGTATCATTCGTTATTTTTACAGAAGCACCAAGTACCGAAACCGCTCCATTAGTATCAAAATAGGGGCTAGACATGCTTAATTTAATCTCTTGGTTGTTTCCAACCGTTTCTTTTTCCCAATTAATAGAAGCTTCTATTACCAAGCTAGGTGTTTCGCTAGGGACATCTAGCTCAATAACATCCGTACAGGAACTTAAAGTTAGTATTGCCATAAGTATAAAATAATGAATACCTGTTTTAATAGGACTAATAAGAATGATCTTTATGGCTATATTATTTAGAACTTTTTTCATTTTTTTAAAATTTAAAGTTATAGGTTATGGAAGGGACAATGCCAAAAATAGCGGTTCTTGTAGCCTCATTAGCACCGGTCTCTCTATTTTGACCAAATGAAATAGCAGCAGCATTTTTGCGGTTATACACATTATAAATTCCAAAAACCCATTCCCCTTTCCACCTGTTTTCTGGTTTTTTATTGGGCACATAGGTAGCAGATATGTCTAAACGGTTGTAGGAGGGAAGCCTGTCTGCATTTCGTTCCGAAAAATTTGCAATGGATAACGCTTCATAATTATATTGACCATTTGGATAGGTTACTGGACGACCGGTTTGAAAAATAAAGACCGTACCAAAAGACCATTTTTTATTTAGTTGGTAGCTGCCCACGATGGAAAGGTCATGGGGCCGGTCCCAGGAAGTATTATACCAATCTCCATTATTAATTCCAGGGCCACCAGCAGTACCTCCTGGGGTTCTCTGTGATGCTTTGGAAATGGTATAGGCAATCCAACCCGTGAAATCACCCAAGGATTTTTTAAATAATAATTCAAGGCCATAACTTAAAGACTCCCCATTTAAAATTTGAGTTTCAATGTTGTTCTGTCCAATTAAGTCGGAACCATCGATATAATCGATCCGATTGGTAACCGTTTTATAATAAGCTTCCACCTCTAAAGAATAGATCCTGTTTTTAAAATTTCTAAAATAACCCACTGCATATTGATCAGATAATTGAGGTTTGATAAAAGGACCGCTTGGCGCCCATACATCTAAGGGGGTAACAGAAGTGGTATTGGATATTAAATGGATATATTGGCTTGTTCTCGCATAGCCAGCTTTTACAGAGGAGCTACTGTTTAATTGATAGGAGAAAGAAATCCTAGGCTCTAAATTGGCAAAACTTTCAATTTTATTATTGCTACCATAAACCGTTTCACCAATAGGGGTACCCGATTCATAGATTCCTAAGGTTTCATTATAAACGACCGCTTGATTGTTTTCATAATTAGCAATGGCCTGATTTCCGAGTCTTAAAAAAGCACTGTACCTAATTCCGTATTGCGCCGTTAAGTGGTCTGTTAATTTATGTTCCGCATTGATATAAACTCCGGTTTCTAACGCTTTTTTCTTATCCAATTGAAAATAGTTGATGGAAGAGGTTTCGTTAGTAGGCCTAATTACACCTGGGTTAAAATCATAATAAATTCCAGAGACTCCAAAATCTAATTTAAAGGCATCACTTGCATAATACTTAAAATCATATTTAACGTTGTAGTTGTTGATGGAAGATTTCCAATCAAACTCAAAAAGATTTAGTGTTAGATCGTAATAATATTCACTGTAGATAGTCGTTAAATTTGAAAATAATTTATCATTAAAAATATGATTCCAACGGATGTTTCCAGTTACATTTCCATAGGCATTGCTAAAGCCTCCTTCAAATTTAAAATTATCTCTACCTAAATAACCCGATAGATAGAGTTTATTGTTTTCGTTGATATTATAATTGGATTTTAGGTTGAGGTCATAAAAACTAAGTCTATTTTCTTGCCCAGCGGCCTTTAAAAATAAATTTATATACGAAGTTCTACCCGCTACTAAAAAAGATCCTTTTTCTTTGAATAAGGGACCTTCTGCAGCCAATCTACTGGAGATGCTTCCAATACCACCTGTTAAATTAAACTCCTTATTATTTCCATCTTTTTGGCGAACATCTAAAACAGAGGATACCCTTCCTCCAAATTTTGCAGGGATACCTCCTTTGTATAGCTTGATGTCCTTGATAGCATCGGCATTAAAAACCGAGAAAAAACCCAATAAATGCGAAGTATTATAAATAATAGCTTCGTCCAATAACACCAAGTTTTGATCCACCGCACCTCCACGCACATTAAAACCTCCAGTACCTTCTCCGCTATTAGTAACACCTGGTAATAATTGTATGGATTTGATAATATCTACTTCGCCCAGTACCACTGGAATTTTTTTAATGGTACTTATTTTAATTTTAGTAACACTCATTTGTGGATCCCTAATGTTGAGTTTGTCACTATCGTCAACAGTAATCATGACTTCGTCAAGTTGCGTTGCAGAAGTTTCAATATCAAAATTAATTTTTTGATTTCTATCCAAGACAATTTCTGTACTGATGTCTTGAAAGCCAACATAAGAAACAATCAGTGTGTAGTTTCCTTTTGGAGCAGATATAGAATAAAACCCATATTCATTGGTAATTGTACCTATATAGGTTCCTTTGATATAGACAGAAGCTCCAAAAGCAGTTTCTCCATTTGCTGCTTCCGTAATAGTACCGCTTAACGTATATTTTTCTTGAGCAAATGAGCTTACTGAAATTAAAAAGGCAAGCAGCAGTAGTAGTTTTCTCATTATTAATTTTTAGCTATTGATGGGTTCTAGATCGGATACAATAACGGATTAAATAGCTCCATAGTATCGGAATGTTTATTGTTGTTTTCAATGGTTTAATAGCATTTATTTATTAAACAAAATGTTTTTTTATTATTATTTAATAATTAAGATTTTTTAAACCTATTAATCGTAATATTGCAATATAACAATTAACGGATATGGGAATTACCAAATCAGAAATATTTACTACAGAACAAAACCAATTAGCAGCATTGGCAAAAACCTTTGGACATCCAGCTAGACTTACGATACTTCAGCATCTTTTTTCAATTAAGGACTGCGTATGCGGTGATTTAGTGGAAGAAATTGGCTTGGCACAAGCTACGATCTCCCAACACTTAACAGTACTAAAAAACGTTGGATTAATAAAAGGAAGTGTAGCAGGTACTCGAGTTTGTTATTGTATTGATACTGAAAAATGGTGCGAAATGAAACACATAATGAATGCATTTTTAAATCAAGATGTCAATTCCAATGATTGTTGTTAAAAAATAATTTTAATAGATAAATTATGACCCTTTCAGAAATAAAAAATCACTTAAAAAACATACAAAAAATAGGCTTTCAATTACCAGATGGTTCCTTAGTGCCCCATCATTTTCACGTCACTGAAGTCGGTAAAATAACTAAAAATTTTATTGATTGTGGAGGTACCCTAAGACATGAAGAATATGCGAATTTTCAACTCTGGAATGCCAATGATTACGATCACCGTTTGCATCCAGAAAAATTAATTGAAATCATCGCACTTTCAGAAAAAATATTAAAAATTAAAGATTTAGAAATTGAAGTAGAATATCAAGGAGCTACCATTGGTAAATATGGATTGGACTTTGACGGTACTAACTTCTTATTAATTAACACCCATACAGATTGTTTAGCCAAAGATAATTGTGGGCTACCTGAAGAGAAACAAAAGGTAGCTTTATCAGCGATTGAAACCCCAGCATCTTCTTGTGATCCATCCTCCGGTTGTTGTTAATAGCTTAAAATGGTATTAAAAAAAATTACAGAAACAATTCAGGGCATAGCTGTAAATTCTATACCTGAAGGAAGAAAAGCAAGACTTCAGATCCTCATTGAGTATATACAAGATAAGGTAACCATGAGGGAGCTGATCAACCTAAATTTTATTTGCACTCATAATTCTCGAAGAAGTCATTTAGCTCAAATTTGGGCACAAACGATGGCTTGTTATTTTAATATTGATCAACTGTTTTGTTTTTCTGGTGGTACCGAAGCGACCGCTTTATATCCCAGTATAAAAGATACCCTAGAACGACAGGGCTTTGAATTTGAAATAAGCAGCGCAGGTAAAAACCCACACCATCACCTATTATTTTCAGACGATGCGCCCGCAATTGTTGCATTCTCTAAAAAATACGATGCCCCTTTTAATCCAAGTTCAAATTTTGCAGCCATTATCACCTGTTCGCATGCAGATGAAAATTGTCCCATGATCGTTGGTGCTGAAAAAAGAATATTAATGAGCTATGAAGATCCAAAAAAATACGATAATAGCTCCCAAGAAATAGAAGGGTATGCAGCATGCAGCATTCAAATTGCGTGCGAAATGTATCATGTTTTTTCTGCAATAAATAAATAGAAAAATGAACTAGCTTGTTAAGATTATTAAAACTAAAAGAACTATTAATAGCGAACACATTAGAACGATTAAATAAAATAACACAGCGAAATGAACAAGAAATTAAGTTTTTTAGATAGCAATTTAACCCTATGGATTTTTATAGCCATGGCTTTAGGAATCGGAATCGGATACCTGGTACCCACCTTCCCTGAGTTTCTGGACACTTTTAATAGCGGAACCACCAATGTACCAATTGCTATTGGTTTAATTCTAATGATGTATCCGCCTTTGGCAAAAGTAAATTATGCACTACTGCCTAAGGTGTTTAAAAATGTAAAGGTGCTTTCTATTTCCTTGGTTTTAAATTGGATTGTTGGTCCTATTTTAATGTTTGTACTTGCCATTACATTTTTACAAGATCATCCAGCTTATATGGTGGGTTTGATATTAATTGGCTTGGCTCGATGTATTGCTATGGTTTTGGTTTGGAATGATTTAGCTGAAGGAAGTGCCGAGTATGGTGCTGGTTTGGTCGCTTTAAATAGTATTTTCCAAGTCTTTGCTTATGGTTTTTATGCCTGGTTATTTATAACTGTTTTACCTCCTTATTTTGGCTTTGAAGGTGCTATTGTTGATATTTCTATAGGACTTATTGCAGAAAGTGTCGCTATTTATTTAGGGATTCCATTTTTATTAGGCATATTAAGCCGTTTAATTTTAGTAAAACTAAAAGGAGCAGATTGGTATGCGAATAAATTTATACCTTCTATTTCTCCATTGACCTTAATTGCCTTGTTGTTTACCATTGTAATTATGTTTTCATTAAAGGGAGCGCTAATTGTTGAAATACCAATGGATGTAGTATTAATTGCCATTCCTTTACTGATCTATTTTATCAGTATGTTTTTTATCAGCTTTTTTGCCAGCAAAGCACTAGGAGCAAGTTATGATAAAAACGCGGCAATTTCATTTACCGCTGCAGGTAATAATTTTGAATTGGCCATTGCGGTTTCTATCGCGATATTTGGTTTAAACTCTGGTCAAGCTTTTGCCGGAGTTATTGGGCCATTGGTGGAAGTACCCGCTTTAATACTATTGGTTAAGGTTGCGTTTTGGTTAAAGAAAAAATACTATTAAAAATCCATGGCTTTTTGAACTTTAACAAGAATAGTCTCTCATTGTCTTATTTTTTTATCGCATCAAAATCCTCTACATCGCTATAGCGCCACCAGGAAAAAAGAATGAGCCCCAGCGAAAGGATTATAATGACTTGTGCTGCTTTAAAGAGATCTATATAGTTAAAGCCTAGTGATAATAAAACTGACATCGCATAGCTTCCGCCTCCAATACCCAAACCCCAACCAAGTGCCATAAAGCCCCAAAAGTGAGCATGCCGAGACAATCCTACTATTTCAAGGGTACGGATCGACGATAGTGCAGCTGCACCGAAAAAAGACATACCAATTAGGAAAGATGAACTGGCGACAATGATGATTGAATCAAATATAAGAACCATTGCAATCGCAGAGAGTCCTAGCACATAACTAATAAACAAACTCATGTGGGTACCAAATAAACGGGTTAACATACCAACAAAAATTGCTCCGAATGCACAACCCAGTCCTAGAATAGCAAAGAGCGAACTACTATCGCTTACACTGAGTCCCAAATCACGGTGCATATAGTCCGTCATAAGGTATGTGGTAAAATACTAATACTCATTAACATATATGAAATACCTGTTAGCAAGACCAAACGCCCTCGCCTAAACTCCAAGGGTTTGATTGCATCCTTACTAGGCTGACGTTGATGAGGTGCTGTCGAAATAAAAGGCCAAGCAACTAAAGCAACAAAAAGTGTAATTATCGCTTCTAAAAACCAACCATCACTCGGTCCATTTTTAACAAAGTAAGGCAAAGACAAACTAATGATAACGATGGTGATACCACCACCGCTAATGGCAAATCCAAGTAATTTTTCTTTCGACTTTTCACTAAAACTTCTTACTATTAATGCAGTGGTATGTATCACCATGATAGCGGCAGCAGAGCCTGATAAAAATCGACCCAGTGATAGCCAAGCAAAACCTAGATTCCAAAAACACATGCCAATACCAATGACCGCAAGGATAAGTGAGCCACGCATTAACAAACGGATGCCTGTTATCTGAGGTAACCAAAGTGCCATTAGGCAACCAACTATATATCCGAAGCCATTAAATGCTCCAAGATAACCCGCCTCCGCTTTGGTGACCCAATCGGTATTGATCATCGATGGTATTAAGGGGCCGTAGGCGATGCGAGCAAGACACATGGAGATGGCAAATAAACAAAATCCAGCAACTGTTGCATAGATGGGGCTGGATAGTTTTTTTTTCATTTATAGGATTGTATTCTGTTAATATGCTATAAATATAATAAAATTAGCAGTTTTAGTGCAGTTTATTTTTTGAATATGGTGTATATTAAAAAACCTATCATTTCTGAAAGGTTTTATTTCGATCAGCAAAAATAGGATCTCATTCCTCATTATTTCACTATTTCATTGGCTCTGTATGTTACAATGCTTATTTTTGTGCTCACAAATTAAACATTGATGGCAATACATATCTTGGAACAATTGAAATGGCGTTATGCCACCAAAAAATTCGATGAAACAAAAAAAGTTTCTTCCGATAGCATAGAAACGCTTAAAGAGGCATTTAATTTAACAGCAACTTCTTATGGTTTGCAACCTTTTAAGCTAATAGTTGTTAGCAATCCTGAAGTTATTAAAGACCTAGTTCCACTCTCATTTAATCAAGGACAAATTGGAAATGCTTCCCATATTTTTATTGTGTGTATCGAAAATAAAGTAGATACCGCTTTTATAAAAAAATATTTTGATTTAATTGAAAAAACAAGAAATACTCCACGGGAAATATTGAGTTCTTTTGAAGATTTTTTAATTGATGATTTTTCTAAAAAGACAACAGAAGAAATGAAGTCTTGGGCTACCAAACAAGCCTATTTGGTATTGGGTAATTTATTAACGGTATGTGCTATAGAAAAAGTAGACTCTTGCCCTATTGAAGGGTTTTCTCCTGATAAATATGACGAATACTTCGCGCTCTCAGAAAAAGGGTTGAGTGCTGTATTAGTCATGGCAGTTGGTCATAGAGCTAAAGATGATGTGTTTTCAGAATTTAAAAAAGTGCGAAGAGGAGTAGATGAGCTCGTCATTGAAATAGAATAATTTTAATTGCGTTCCTGTTTTTAAAACGCAACTACTACCTTTGTAAGGTTGTTTTAAAATAATATTTAAAAGAAAAATTAATTAATAATAATATAATATGCCTGGATTTGAAATATTTGGAGACGAAGAACGAAAACAAGTAAATGACGTTTTAGAAAGCGGAGTTTTAATGCGTTATGGTTTCGATGGAATGAGAAACAATCATTGGAAAGCAAAAGAGTTTGAAACAGGATTTGCTCATAAAATGGGTGTGGATTATTGTCAATTGGTTTCTAATGGGACTGCTGCTTTAACGGTTGCATTAGCTGCTGCAGGAATAGGAGCAGGGGATGAAGTAATTATGCCTTGTTTTACCTTTGTAGCTAGTTTTGAATCTATTTTAGCCATAGGAGCAATACCAGTTTTAGTAGATATAGATGCTACCTTAACATTAGATCCAGCAGCGGTAGCCGCTGCAGTGACCTCTAAAACGCGTTGTGTGATGCCTGTTCATATGTGCGGGTCTATGGCGAACTTAGATGCATTACAAGCCATTTGTAACAAGCATGATCTGCTTTTATTAGAAGATGCTTGTCAAGCAATTGGAGGAACCTATAAAGGAAAAGCTTTAGGAAGTTATGGCGATTTAGGTTGTTTTTCTTTCGATTTTGTGAAGACCATTACCTGTGGAGAAGGTGGAGCTGTAATTACAAATAATAAAAAATATTATACAAATGCTGATGTATACCAAGATCATGGTCATGACCATATCGGAAATGATCGTGGAGCAGAAACGCATCCAGTGATGGGGTATAATTACCGCATCTCTGAATTGCACGCTGCAGTTGGTTTAGGTCAATTGGGAAAGTTTGATACTATTTTAGCAATCCAAAAAAGAAATTATACGATTATTAGAAATGCCTTGTCTAAACTTGAAGGAATTACCTTTAGAGAGGTTCCAGAAGGTGGAGAAGAAAATTATTCTTTTGTAAATTTCTTTTTACCAAATGAGGAACTAGCTAAAAAAGCACACAAGGCTATGGCTGATCATGGAGTTGAGGCTAATTTTTATTGGTATACCAATAATTGGCATTATATTAATGGTTGGGAACACTTGCGAACTATTAAAACTTTAGGAGCTGTTAGTGATGGTATTAGAAATCATCTAGAAAAATTAAATGGTACTGATTTTTCTAAGAGTGATGCTATTATGGGCAGAACCATTTCCTCTTTAGTGAAAATAGGCTGGACGGAAGAAGAAGTAAAAGTAAGAGCAGAAAAAATGAAAACAGCGATTGCATCTGTTTTATAACCTATAAATTGCTTAGCATAAAAAATTCCATTCATTGAATGGAATTTTTTTATGCTATTTAAACAAAACCGTTTTAGTAATTAACGTAATCTATAATTTCTAGACCATAACCAATCATTCCAACTCGTTTCTTAGTGTTTTTTGAATTGGAAACCAATCGGATTTTGTGAATTCCTATGTCATGAAGTATTTGAGCACCAATTCCAAAATCTTTAGAGTCCATTACAATTCTTGGAGCTTTTGCGATTTCTGTATCTGTTTGTGCTTCTTTTAAAGCTTTTAGCCTTGAAAGTAAATTAACGGTATGACTTTGTTGATTGATAAATACGATGGCACCTTTTCCTTCTTTATTAAAAACAGAAAACATATCGTCTATCTTTTTATCTGCATTGTTGGTTAAGGTTCCTAAAATATCGTTGTTTATTAACGTTGAGTTTACTTTAACCAATACCGATTCTCCATCTTTCCAATGTCCTTTTGTTAAGGCTATGTGAACTTGGTCGTTCGTAGTTTGTTGGTATGCTCTTAATCGATAACTTCCATATTTAGTATTTATTTGAAAATCTTCCTTTTTATTTATTAAAGAATCATGTTCCATGCGATAGGCGACTAAATCTTCAATAGAAATTAATTTTAAATCAAATTTTTCAGCAACTTTCATTAATTCTGGAAGCCGAGCCATGGTACCATCTTCATTTAATATCTCCACTAAAATTCCTGCGGGTTTTAAGCCAGCAAGACGCGCCAAATCAATAGAAGCTTCTGTATGTCCAGTTCTTCTTAAAACACCACCTTCTTTTGCTCGCAATGGAAATATATGACCAGGACGTCCTAAATCGTGAATCTTGGTGTCCTCGTCTACCAATGCTTTAATTGTTTTTGCACGATCATGCACTGAGATTCCAGTGGTACATCCATTTCCAATTAAATCTACAGAAACTGTAAATTGTGTATTGTGTAAGACGGTGTTGTTTTTAACCATCATGTTTAAGCCTAAATGCTCACAACGTTCCTCAGTCAGCGGAGCACAAATAAGCCCCCTGCCATGGGTTGCCATAAAATTGATCATTTCTGGACTTACCATTTCTGCAGCAGCTATAAAATCACCTTCATTTTCTCTGTTTTCATCATCAACAACAATAACAACTTCACCTTTTTTTATAGCATCAATTGCTTCCCGAATTGTATTCAATTTTGTCATGGTTTCACTTTTTAGCAATTGTTTTTTAAATTTTATTTTTGCAAAGGTATTGATTCTAAGAATTCTTTGGAATGTCTTTGTCCTTCTTCTTAAATATTTTTTTAACTCTATTTACAAATCCATCTAAGTCAATAATACCTTGATCTGTCGTTGCTTTATGCGTAAGCCAAATACCAAGTGGTAACATAATTAAGGTGCTTATCCATGCAGCGATATAGGGTATTAGGGTGCCGTCTTCTGCACTGTTTTTTGCGAAAATACCAATGAAGTGATAGGTTAAAAACAAAACAATAGCGATGACCAGAGGCAATCCCAAACCTCCTTTTCTTATAATTGCTCCCAATGGTGCACCAACAAAAAACAAAATGATGCAAGTAACCGCTAGGGCATATTTTTCATGAAGGGCTATTTCGTATTTATTAAGTTGTTTTTCTTTATTGAGATAATCTTTATTTTTTGAATTAACTGCTTGAATGGAGCTCTTTAAATTGTTCAAGGCCAGTTTTACTATTTCCTTTTGGTGTTTTGCTTTAAAAATAGTTAATAAGGTATCGTTCTTTTTAAAAGTAATGGTATCGCTCTCCAAAAAAAGTTTTTTAGTATTTTTATTTTGGAATTTAGTTATTCCAGTTCTAAAATACATGCTGTTAGAAAACGCTTTTATCACATTGGTATAACGTTGAGATTGAGAATCAATTTCTGCTCTCAGCTCTTTTACATTATACATATTTTGATTGTTGAATTTATTCTCCTTGTCAATATCTTTATTGTTAAATTCAGTTAGGTCAATGTTAATAATATATTCTTTAAAAGAACTTCTTACAAATTCTTGTTGAAGCTTTCTTTTAGTATCTTTTGAATAGACTTCACTATAATAATTTCCGTCGTTTAAAACTAAAGAAAGCGTATTACTTCCTATTTCGGAAGTAAGTTCGCCACGGTCTGCAATGATCACAGTACTATTTCTACCCCTATGTTGCGCCTCTTTTTTATGAATAACCACTTCTTCTAGGTACTGATCATTTTCGCCACTTTTCTTTTTTACTTTGATATTGAATTCGTTGCCAACCTGACTAAATTGTCCTTCGGCAATAGCCATAGAAGGTTTAAATTGCTGAATGTTACGTCTTAAATTTAACCACCTATATTCTGAATATGGAATTACATCATTTGCAAAGAAAAAGACCAATGCACTTAAAAAAACGATAAAAATCGTTAAGCTTCTCATGGCTCTTTGAAGTGAAATCCCTGTAGATTTCATGGCAGCAAATTCATAGTTTTCAGAAAAACTACCAAAAACCATCAATGAGGTCACTAAAATTGTGAGTGGTAAGACTAAAGGAATAAGTCGAGGAGAGACATACCAAAGAAATTTAAGAACAATTATTAGATCGAGACCCCGACCTGCAAGTTCAGATATATATAACCAAATGCTTTGAAGCACGAAAATAAACATCAAAATAATAAAGACGCTAAAAAACGTCTTCAAATAAGTAGTTAAGATATATCGATCTAAAATTTTCATGTATAATTAATCCAACCTATTTATATAATATCCTTTGCTTGTGTACTTTTCTTCATCAAAGACAAATAAATTTTGAGAGATAACTTGATTGGTTTTAAATGAATGTATCGTAATCGTATAACTGGTTCCATAAGAATCTGTTTGTATCAATTTATAGACATGTTTGGTTTGCATATCGATGCCCAATAAAATATTTTTTATTTCAGCATTTGAATTTTTAGGGCTTAATTTAATAAACTGAATTCTTCTGCCATTTATATTTTTAAGATGCTCCATATTATAAGTATATCCCTGCTCATAAAAAGTAAGCATTTTAGAAGGAGAAATACCTTTATTTTCCTCATCATTGTAGGTTGATATAGTTACCTCTTCATCTTCTGGAACAATGGTGTATATTTTTTTACCGTTAGAAATTCTAGTGACTCCGAGCATATTTAAAAAATAATATTCCCCTTTTAATGTAATGTTACCACGGGTATCTTGTTTTACCTGTTCCTTAGCATTATCTAAGCTATATTTAAAATCGATAAGAATATTATCGTAACTTTTTACCTTACTTGACACTTCATCTAATAAGGCTTTTGCATCTTGTGCTTGAACCGTAATTAATGAAATTAGCATCAAAGAAAAAAGACTTGCTAACTTTGTTTTAAAGGTCATTATTTTCATTTTCTAAATGTTGGTTTAATGCTTCTAGTGTTGGTATAAGTACTTGCCTTGCTTTACTTCCTTCAAATTGTCCTACAATACCAGAAGCTTCTAGTTGGTCGATAATTCTACCAGCACGGTTATAACCTAATTTAAGTTTTCGTTGCAGTAGTGAGGTAGAGCCTTGTTGAGCAATTACTAACACCTCTGCGGCATCTTTAAATAATTGATCCCGTTCACTTATGTCATTATCAATAGTTGTGCCGGTTCCTTCTTCTCCAATATATTCTGGTAATAAATAGGCGTCTGGATATGCTTTTTGTGAACCGATATAGTCTGTAATATCTGCAATTTCAGGCGTATCAACAAATGCGCACTGTATTCTAATTAAATCATTTCCTTGTGTATAGAGCATATCTCCACGTCCAATTAATTGATCTGCACCCGAATTGTCTAATATGGTCCTAGAATCTATTTTACTGGTAACTCTAAATGCGATACGAGCCGGGAAATTGGCTTTAATAATACCGGTTATTACATTAACAGAGGGTCTTTGAGTTGCAACAATTAAATGAATACCTATTGCTCGAGCTAGTTGTGCCAAGCGAGCAATTGGTGTTTCCACTTCTTTACCTGCTGTCATTATTAAATCGGCAAACTCGTCAATTACTAAAACGATGTAAGGTAAAAATCGATGCCCCTCGTTTGGGTTTAATTTTCGTGCTTTAAATTTGGTATTGTATTCCTTGATATTTCGAACCATTGCATCCTTTAACAAATCATACCGTACATCCATTTCTATACACAGAGAATTTAAGGTATGAACTACTTTGGTGGTATCGGTGATAATTGCTTCTTCCGTATCTGGTAATTTTGCTAAAAAATGACGTTCTATTTTATTAAATAAAGTCAGTTCTACTTTTTTAGGGTCTACCAAAACAAATTTAACTTCTGCTGGATGTTTTTTATAAATTAAGGAAGTTAGTATAGCGTTTAAACCTACGGACTTTCCTTGACCAGTAGCACCTGCCATTAATAAGTGAGGCATTTTTGCTAAATCGACTACAAAGGTTTCATTGCTAATTGTTTTTCCAAAAGCAATGGGAAGCTCCATTTCTGCATTTTGAAAATTAGGAGAGGCAATAACCGATTTCATAGAAACGATGCTCGGATTTTTGTTTGGAACTTCAATACCTATGGTTCCTCTTCCTGGTATTGGAGCAATAATTCTAATACCTAATGCAGATAGCGAAAGTGCAATATCGTCTTCAAGGTTTTTAATTTTTGAAATTCTGATTCCTGCTTCAGGAACAATTTCATATAAGGTAACCGTTGGACCTACCGTAGCTTTTATACTTGCAATTCCAATTTTATAATTGTTTAGGGTACTAACAATCTTATTTTTATTTTCTTCTAATTCTTCTTGATTGATGGTGATTCCAGAATTTTTGGCATAATCTTTCAGTAACTCGATGCTTGGAAATTTATACTTACTAAGCGCTAATGTAGGATCAAATTCGCCAAAATCACTTACTAATTTATCACTTAAGTTTTTTTCTACAATGGTTTCCTCCGTAGTTTCTTCTACAATCATAGCAAGGTCATCTTCTGTTTTTTTTGTTATTTCTTCTAAGGGAGGAGAAACCGTTTCTTTAGTTTCATCAAGGACCTGACTGCTAAGCTCGATTTCATTTGATAAAGGTTTAGGACTTAGCAGCTCTTTTTCTTCTTCGTTAAAAGTTTCATTTATAACACTATCAGTATTAAAATCTGACTTAATATCTTTTTTCGTTGTTTTTAATGCATGTATTATATGTTCTGGACGGAGTTTTAATCTAATAACTAAATAGATGATAAATAAAAATGTCACTAATAAAGCTGCCCCAATAAAGCCAAGATAATCTTGCAGTACATCGTTGATTTCAAAACCAATCACACCGCTAAATAAGGGATTTATTTTTGAAAAGAAACCAAAAAATATAGAAAGCCAAATCATAACTAAGCTACCCCAAAACCAATATTTTGAAAGTTTTAATTTGTTAAAATTGAAGAAATAGTAAAGTCCCGTTAGTATTATTAAAAAAGAAATAATAATAGATGGGACACCAAAACCATTGTATACAAAAAGCTCTCCAATATTTGATCCATATGTGTTTAGCCAATTTTGAGTGGATAGATCACGACTTGTTAAGTCACCAATAAGGCTTTGATCTGCTTTCCAATTAAAGAAGTAAGAAACAATAGATAGAAAAATAGAAATACCTAGCAGAAATAAAAAGACACCCCAAATAATTGTTTGTTGTTTACTTAGTTTAAAACTTATTTTTTTCCTTGATTTTGAGGAGATTTTAGTAGCTTTTTTATTTTTTTGAGTCATTAATTATGGACTTGTATTTCAACAAAAATACAAATATCAAACGTTTTAAAGCTAAAATTGTTTTTGTTTTAAAAAAATATTGATGGTTATTTTAAAACTTGGGGATATATATAATACCAGCGATAATAATGCCTGCAATACCAGCAAAGAAAACAGCTCCAGCAGCTATATCTTTTGTATAGCCAATTTTTTTATGATATTCGGGATGGATAAAGTCAGCAATTTCTTCAATAGCGCTATTTAGTGCTTCTGCACTTATCACAACAGCAATAACTAATAATTGTACCATCCATTCTATTGCAGAAATTTCAAAATAAAAACCTGCAAAAGTAACTAAAACAGCAATACTTGCTTGAACTTGAATGCTCGCTTCATTTTTTAAAAGTAACAATGCACCCTTTAAAGCAAATCCTAAACTTTTTATTCGGTTGATAATAAATGGTTCTTTTTTGGTCATTTTTAATTTTGAAGTTCAAATGTAAATTAAAAAATTAAGTCCACCATTCAATAATTTGAATGAGGGTCTTTAAGATCTTAGTATTAAAAGCAATTTAATTAATTACATCGTTCGCCATAGGTGCCTTCAAGAATGTCTTGGTATACTAAAAGTTTTCTTGTTAATTGTCAAAGCTATCGGGTACATTAGAGCTAAATAGTCAACTACTTGTTCGGTAGTATCGATATTTAAAATGCCATTATCCAATATCTTTTGTATTGGCAAACCATATTAACATCAATCATCTGGCTTCATCCTGGTGCTAACCATTCTATTTCCTCACAGCAATCGGAGTTGTCGTTAATACACACTTTAATATAATCCTCTTCATATCCACATAATGGAAAGTGTTCAATGGTTAATGGTAATTCAGCTAATTGGAAATATCCTAACAATACTCCGTTTCTAACATAAAGATCAAAATATTCTTGACCGTTGGTGTTTTCGTATTCAAAGTTAATTGTTAGTTCATACGTGTCGTCATTATAAATTTCGCCAATTTCTATTTCTAATTCAGAAATATCACAAGCAGTACTGTTGTCACAATCAATAAAATCTTCCTCTGTATAACCTTCACATAAAGCATAACAAGTATTTAAGAAGGTGATTATTTCCGTAATACCATTAGGATTTACTATTTCCACACAAACAGGATTTTCCTCTTGTGAACATTCATCTTCACAGCTAGTTGCTCCACAGTCTACAAAATCTTCTTCTATAAATCCTTCACAGGCTGCATAACAAGCATTTGGAAACGTGATAATTAAAGGTTGATTGTTGTCAATTATTTCGATACAGGTGGGTTCAAATTCATTATCACATGCGCAGGAGTTTCCAAATGAACAGCTTGTTAATAAATTAGCAAATTCATTTTCGGTTGTAATTGTTAATGGTTCAATTTCATTGGTTTCTGGATTGTATATTTCTACATTAAAAGGAAATTCAATACCTACGATATGCAAATTAGAGGTAAAGTTAATTAAAAGCTCAACTATTTCACCATTATTGTTAATGGTAATAATAGAACCGTTATTGTACATAAGGCTTATTGGATAAATAAATTCAAAACAAAAGTCGAAAATAAGATAGCCAGAAGGATTTGCTTCTTCAATTGCTGTTCCATCATTATTATATAATTTATTGAGTTGGTCGAGAGCAATTTTTATTGATGGACTCTCATGCATATCTGGAATATCAAGAAACTCATCACTGGAACAAGAACTTAGTACGATGGCACTCATTAAAAAACTGAAAAATAATAATTTAATAGTTTTCATTTATTTTTTTTAATTTGCTAATTGGATATTTCTGTTTATTATTTAATTAAGACAGTTATATATCAAAATACCCTACCAAAATATTTTTTTATTTTTTACTTAACTTTGTTGACTAAATTACCTGCAATATAATGATTAAGGATTTAAATAATATTTGTAATGAAAAAGTATTTGAAAAACTATTTAATACGCATGCAAAAGATTTAAGACGTTTTTTATTTTTTAAAACACAGGATATGAATCTTGCTGAAGATATTTTGCAGGATGCTTTTATAAAATTATGGGATCATTGTAATAATGTAAATCCTGCAAAAGCAAAGAGTTTTTTATTTACAGTAGCTAAGAATATGTTTTTTAATTATAAAAAACATGAAAAAGTGGTGATGAACCACCAAAAAAGAGCTCCAAAATCTAGTAATTATGAAACTCCAGAATATTTATTAGTAGAAAAAGAGTTTTTAGTTAAAATTGAGGAAGCAATTTCCACCTTACCAGAAAAACAAAAAGAAGTTTTTTTATTGAGTAGAATAGAAAAAAAAAAATATAAAGAAATTGCAGAAATTGTAGGTATTTCAGTAAAAGCAGTAGAAAAAAGAATGCATTTAGCGCTACTGAAAATGAAAGATAAAATTGGTGATGTTTAATTTGTTTTTAAAAAGTAGGGTATTTTATTTTAAAATTGTCATATAAGAAGAATGAGAGAAAATTTAACTACAGAAGGAGCTTACTTTCTAGCAAAATGGTTGGATGGAACGATTTCGGACACCAAATTACGAACCTTGGTTTCTGAAAAAGATTTTATTGATTATAAAAAACTTAAAAATGGATTGGATCTATTAGATCAATTAGATAGGCCAGTAACGCCTTCTTTTAATAGTGTTAAAAGCAGTATAAATCAAAAAATAAACGTTAAAAAAACACAGCAATCTTTTAAATGGGGGCTTTCTATAGCTGCATCTATCCTAATTATTTTTGGATGCTATTTTGCCTTTAACCCTCTGGATACAAGGTATGAAACTTCCTATGCTGAGCAAAAAACAATTAAATTGCCTGATGGTTCAGAGGTAGTGTTAAACGCAAAGTCAGTCGTTAATTTTACCCAAAAAGATTGGGATACCAATCGAAGTATTCAATTAAAAGGAGAAGCATTTTTTAAAGTAAAAAAAGGAAGCACCTTTAGGGTACAGACTCCTAAAGGCCAAGTAACAGTTTTAGGTACTAAATTTAATGTAAAACATACCGATGCTTTTTTTGAAGTAGTTTGTTACGAGGGTAAGGTTAGTGTTACAAACGATAAAAAAGAACATATATTAAATCCGGGTAATTCTATTAGAAAAATTGATGGTAATGATTCTGAAAAATATACCAGTAAAAAACTCTTTCCTTCCTGGGTGAATGGAGAAAGTAGTTTTGTAAGTGTTCCGTTGAACTATGTGATTTTAGAATTGGAAAAACAATATAATATTGAAATTGACGCTAGTAAAATAGATGAATCAATTATATTTACTGGAAGTTTTAGTAATAAAGATTTAAAATTAGCATTGGCATCTGTTTTTAAAACTATGAATATACATTATATAAAAGATAAAAATGGAGTGTTAATTCTTCAATAAAATTGGTAATTGAAAAATAAGTACTTAATTTATTTACTGCTTTTTTTGCCCCTTCTAACAGTCTTTTCTCAGGAAGATGCTGTTTTTTCAGTTGAATTCAATGACGTGTTAGTGTCTAAATCGTTAAGCTCTCTTGAAGCACTATATGATGTCAGATTTTCTTATCAAGATTATGTGCTTAAAGATAAAAAGCTAACATTAAAAAAATTAGACAGGACCCTAAATCAAGTATTAGACGAAATTTCGATTTTAACTTTATTGACTTTTCAAAAGATTGATGATCGCTACATTATAGTCAATGATTCTAAAATATCTAAAATAAACATACAATTATTAGATAAGGTAGTCATTACTGGATACTTAACAAAAGGGATCCAAAAAAATAAAGATGCCACTTTTACGATAAATCCTGAACAATTAGATATCCTTCCTGGACTTATTGAAGCTGATATTTTAGAAAGCATACAATTATTACCTGGCGTTATAAGTCCCAATGAAACTGCTACAGGGTTTACAGTTAGGGGTGGAGCAATGGATCAAAATAGGGTGATTTGGGATGGTATAAACATATATCATAAAGGTCATTTATTTGGTATGCTTTCTGCGTTTAATCCAAACAGTACTAGCAAGGTGATCTTTCATAATCAAGGAACTCATTCCAGATTTGGTGAACGCGCATCAAGTGTTATTGATATTTCTTCAATTAATCAGGTTTCCAATCGTTTTAAAGCTGGAGTTGGTGTTAATGGTATTAATACAGATGTTTATATAGAAGCACCAATTATAAAAGATAAATTGAGCATTCAAGCATCGCTAAGACGAAGTTATACAGAATTGTATCAATCAATTACCTTTAATAAAATAGCCGATAAAGTATTTCAGGACACAAAAATATCGAATATTAAAAGCACCAATAATAATTTCTTTTTTATAGATTATAATATAAAATTGAATTATCAACTAAATGATGCTAATAGCTTTTATGCCAGTACTATTTTTATAGCTAATGATTTGAATTATTTAGTAGAAGATATGAATTTAAATAAATCGTATTCTGATGTTTTAGATATTAAAAATGACGGTTATAGTTTTGGTTGGAATAAAAAATGGAGCCCTAGTTTAAGTCAAAATACACAAGTTTTTTTATCAAGATATAGTTTAGCATATAATTATATAGCTTCAGAAAATGAAAGTCAAATTTCAAACTTCATAAAGAAGAATGAGATTTATGATTCAGGTGTTTCTACAGAGGTGGTTTTAAATACAAAAAAGGACAATAATCTAACTTTTGGGTATCAATATGTATTAAAGAATGCTAGTTATTTATTTAAAGAAAATGCAGGTCCATCAATTATTTTAGATTCCGATAATACAATTGTTAAATCACATGCCCTTTATGTTCAATATTACTATGAAAATCCAAAATTATTTGACATAAGCACGGGGATTAGAGTTAATTATTATCAAGAATTAGATGCTGTACGATTGGAACCGAGAATTTTAATTTATAAAGATATTTTTAAAAATTTAAAGATTCAGCTATCAGGAGAAATTAAAAATCAAATAATTAGTGAAATAGACGAAACGGTATTAAGTGATCTTTCTTTAGAAAATAAACTTTGGCGTTTGGCGGATGGAGAAACATTTCCTATAATTAATAGCAAGCAGCTATCGGCTGGTTTTATATATGAAGCGATGGGGTGGAGTATAGATATAGCTGGGTATTATAAAGATATAACTGGGAAGACTGCGCTTTCTTTAGGTTTTTTGAATCCTGATGACAGTAGTTTCCATATAGGAGAACAACATATTTTAGGAGTTAATTTTTATGCAAATAAAAATTTTAACTTTATTAAAACTTGGATCAGTTATTCCTTTAATAATGTGATTAGTAATTTTGAAGGAATTAATAATAACCAAGCCTTTACTGCAAGTACTAATGTAAGGCATTCTTTTACAAGCTCTGTAGCTTATAAATTAAAGCAATTTGAATTAGCATTGGCTTGGAACTGGCGAGCCGGTAAGCCATATACTCAAGCTTACGTAGGGCCTGAAGCTCAATATTATTATATTGGGATTAATACAGGAAAGCTTCCCAATTACCATCGCTTAGATTTTTCAAGCACCTATGGTTTTAATTTTTCTAAAAAAAGTAAACTAAGAGGAAAAGTCGGTTTTTCCATACGAAATTTATATAACAAAAATAACCTTTTAAGCCGTGATTATATTGGTAATAACAGCATAAATGATCCGATTGTAATAGTCGATAAATACTCCTTAGGATTTACTCCAAATTTTCTGTTTCGAGTGTTTTTTTAATATAAAAACCAACTTTTGCTTTAGTTCTTCAAAACTTCTAGCGCTTTTTCATAATTTGGTTCTTGTCCTATTTCTTCAACTTGTTCCGTATAAATAACCTTATTTTTTTCATTAGTTATAATAACACATCTAGAAAGTAAATCATCAAAAATACCATCGTTTATCATTAAACCATAGTCATTTCCGAACGCTCCATTTTTAAAATCTGATAGCATTATAACATTTTCTAAACCTTCAGCTGCACAGAACTGTTCCTGTGCAAAAGGTAAGTCTCTAGAAATGCAAAGTACTTTTGTGTTGTTTAAAGCAACAGCAGATTTATTAAAAGCCCTTACTGAAGCTGAACATATCCCTGTGTTAACACTAGGGAAGATATTTAAAATAAGATTATATCCAAAAAAATCTTTTATAGTTTTTGTCGAAAGATCTGTAGCTACTAATTTAAAATCTAAAATTTTAGAATTAATTGCTGGAAGGTTTCCTGAAGTTTTTATTGGTTTACCCCCTAAAGTTATAGTTGCCATTGCTTTTGTTTTAATTGAACGATAAAAGTAAGTATATAAAACATTTTATAAATGATTATTTTTATTATTTTTAAATTAGTTGTTATTATATGAATTTAATAGGCTATCAATTTTATTGATTAAGATATAATTTATATAAATATAAATATATACATAAATTGGTGTAAAAAATATAATTTTAAATCTTAATAAAATTCATATGGAAAATAACAATAATAGTGGAGATATAAGTAAATGCCCTTTTTTTAATGGAGCTGAAAAGAATGCTGCTGGTGGAGGAACTAGCAATCGTGATTGGTGGCCAAATGAATTGAAATTAAATGTTTTAAGGCAAAATGCAGCTAAATCTAATCCTTTGGGAAAAGATTTTGATTATGCAGAGGCATTTAAGTCTGTTGATTTTGAAACTTTAAAGTTAGATGTTGTTAATTTAATGACAGATTCTCAAGATTGGTGGCCAGCAGATTATGGGCACTATGGAGGTTTTATGATTCGCATGGCTTGGCATAGTGCAGGAACTTATAGAGTGGGAGATGGTAGAGGAGGAGCTCGTTCTGGTACGCATCGTTTTGCACCCTTAAATAGTTGGCCAGATAATGCAAACCTAGATAAAGCACGCTTATTATTGTGGCCGATAAAAAAGAAATATGGCAATAAAATTTCTTGGGCAGATTTAATGATTTTAGCAGGTAATTGTGCTCTAGAATCTATGGGTTTTCCAACCTTTGGCTTTGCTGGAGGTCGTGAAGATGTTTGGGAACCAGAACAAGATATTTATTGGGGAAGTGAAACAGGTTGGTTAGACAATGATGATCGTTATGACACAAATGATGGTGAACTAGAAGGGCATTTAGGTGCAGTACATATGGGATTAATCTATGTAAACCCAGAAGGACCTAACGGTGTGCCAGACCCTTTAAAATCAGCGCACGATATAAAAATAACATTCGGTCGCATGGCTATGAATGATGAAGAAACAGTTGCTTTAGTTGCTGGTGGGCATACGTTTGGAAAAGCACATGGTGCTGCAGATCCAGATAAATATGTTGGTGTTGAACCTCATGGTGCTTCAATTGAAGAAATGAGTACAGGTTGGAAAAATACATTTCAATCAGGTGTTTTAGATGATACAATTACTAGTGGTATAGAAGGAGCATGGACACCAAATCCAATACAATGGGATGCAGATTACTTTGAAGTTCTTTTAAATTACGATTGGGAATTAACAAAAAGTCCTGCAGGTGCACACCAATGGACACCAACTGCTTCTTCTAATGCGAGAAGAGCACCTAAAGCCGGTGGTGATGGCACACAAGCCTTGATGATGACTACAGCAGATATGGCTTTAAAAATGGATCCTACCTACAGAGAAATATCAGAGCGTTTTCATAAAGACCATAAAGCATTTGAAGATGCATTTGCACGTGCTTGGTATAAGTTAACACATAGAGATATGGGGCCAATTTCTCGCTATTTAGGTCCAGAAGTACCAAAAGAAGAATTAATCTGGCAAGATCCAATTCCTGCAGTAGATTATAACCTTAGTGATTCAGATATCGAGTCATTAAAAAATATGATCTCAGCTTCTGGTTTATCAGTTTCTGAATTGGTGAAAACAGCTTGGTCTTCGGCTTCTACATTTAGGGGTTCGGACATGCGCGGTGGAGCAAATGGCGGACGTTTACGTTTAGAACCACAAAGAAGTTGGGAAGTCAACAATCCTGAAGAATTAAATAAAGTATTAAATGTCCTTGAAGGTATTCAAAACGAATTTAACGGAATCGTATCTATTGCTGATTTAATTGTCTTAGCTGGTACCACTGGAGTAGAAGAAGCTGCTAGAAATGCTGGACATTCTGTAAATGTACCTTTTACACAAGGTAGAGGCGATGCATCACAAGAGCAAACAGATTTAGAATCTTTTGGATATTTAAGACCATTAGCAGATGGATTTAGAAATTACACGAGCACAGAAGTAGCGAATGTAGCTGCAGAAGATTTACTAGTAGATCGCGCAAATTTATTGACACTTTCAATTCCAGAAATGACTGCGTTAGTTGGTGGATTAAGAGTAATGGGAGTAAATTATGATGGCTCAAATCACGGTGTATTTACCGATAATGTTGGAAGCTTAACAAATGATTTCTTTAGCAATGTTTTAGATTTTACATACACTTGGAATGCTACTTCAGATAGCGATACTATTTTTGAAGGTCGCAATCGCAGAACAGGTGAAGTTAAATTTATAGGAACAAGAGCAGATTTAATTTTTGGTTCTAATACAGAATTAAGAGCAGTTTGTGAAGTCTATGGTGCAAATGATGGTCAAACTCGTTTTGTAAATGATTTTGTAGCTGCTTGGACCAAAGTGATGAATTTAGATCGCTTTGATTTGAATTAATGTCTGAATATCGAATTGTATAGTATTAAAAAGCCTACTCAATGAGTAGGCTTTTTATATAGGACACTTTTTTTATATAGCTTTTAGCATTTTAATTTTTATTCTAAATGCAGCAAATAGTAGCGTGGTAAAAGGACTTAGCCAATTAAATATTGCATAAGCAAAATATTCATCGACTCCTACACCTAAAACTCCAGATTGATAGGCACCACAAGTGTTCCAAGGTATTAATACCGAAGTTACCGTTCCACCATCTTCTAAAGTTCTACTTAAGTTTTCTGGTGCTAGCCCTTTATCTTCAAAAGCTTCTTTAAACATTTTTCCAGGAATAACAATTGCTAAATACTGATCACTAGCAATGATATTTAATCCGATACAACTAAATACGGTACTTGCAAATAAACCAAATACAGTAGTAGCTAAAGATAAAAGCGCTCTGGTAATTCTAGCCAATGCTCCAATAGCACCCATCGTTCCTCCAAATACCATAGCACAGATAATCAAAAATATAGTCCATAACATACCTTTTATTCCTCCGGCACTAAATAATTCATTTAGCTTATCATTTGAAGTTATAATTTCAGTATCAACAAAAATGGAATTTAAAAGAGCATTAATAGAAGAAGAAGAAAGACTGCTTAAAATTTCTGGTTGAAAAACCATCGCAAAAATTGCAGCTAATAGGACGCCAATACCTAAAGCAATTAATGGTTTTGTTTTGGCTAAAATTAAAGCAATTACTGCGAGTGGCACCAAAAATAACCAAGGAGTAATATTAAATGTTTGATCAATGCTGTTTAAAAGATCGCTAACATCGGTATTTCCAGTTGTTTCAATAGTTAGACTAATAATAGTAAAAATAATTAAAGTGATAATAATAGTTGGTACCGTTGTGATTGCCATATATCGGATATGAGTAAATATATCGGTTCCTGCCATTGCAGGGGCTAAATTTGTAGTGTCACTTAGGGGTGACATCTTATCACCAAAATAGGCACCAGAAATAACGGCTCCTGCAACCATGCCTAAAGAAATCCCTAAGGCTTCGCCAATACCAATTAATGCGATCCCTACTGTTGCTGAAGTAGTCCAAGAACTTCCTGTAGCTATTGATATAATAGCAGCTATAAGTACACAAGCTGGTAAAAATATTGTTGGACTTAATACTTGCAGTCCATAATAAACCATCGCTGGAATAACACCACTCACAAGCCAAGTACCTGCAAGTGCTCCTACTAGAAACAAAATCATAATGGGAATAAAAACACTTTTAATGTTTTTGTAAATTTCAAATAACATAGACTTTAAAGTAACTTTATTAAAAAAGCCTATTAAAGCTGCGATTCCTCCTGCAATTAGTAATATAAATTGATTGGTATATGCTCCTAGCCATTCTTGATCTTTTACAAAGAAAATATTATAAGCAAGCATTGCTATTAATACTATAACTGGAACTAAAGCTTCCTTAATATTTAGTTCTTTGCTTTTAATTGTTTTTTGATCTTCAATTTCTATTTCAGAAGGATTTTTTTTGTGCTGCATTTTTTATCTTTTTGTTTTGTAATGTTACAATATTGCTTAGAAGTTTGCAAATGTGAAATCTTTTAAGAAAAATTTTGGCCAAACTTAAAATAAATTCCAAGATTTAAACTTTTAATTAATAACTATTATGGCGATAAAAATTGCTGTATCGAATAAATAAGTTACTATATAAAATCGAAGTATAAAATATAGTTAAAATTAATAAATTACAATTATTTATTCTTAATTTAGCTGTCATAAAAAAAAATAAAAAAATTATGAAAATTAAAAAATTACTTTTTATCGCAATGCTTTTAGTTAGTTGTAGCATTTATGCTCAAGAAACGAACTCTCCTTCGGAAGTAGTAATAGGATCCTTTAGAGGTATGACAATTCCTCTGAGAGATTTTCCGACTTTGACTACTAATAATTTTAGTTCTGATGATATGATTATGATAGTTAATGAAGCTATTGTTCAGGAATCATTGATTTCACCAACGTCTACTGTAATTCAAAATTTACAAACGGAAGAAGGTGGTATTACAGTGATGCCTCCACTACAAAATTTTATTGGTTTTAACGCAAATGAATCAGGAGGTTATTATCCGCCTGATCCTACTGGTGCTGTTGGACCAAACCACTATCTTCATGCGGTAAATTCAGCAGTCAAAATATTTGATAAAAACGGAAATTTATTACTTGGGCCTACAAGTTTAAATTCATTTTTAGGGAATGGATCTAATAATGGTGATCCAATTGTTTTATATGATCAATTAGCAGATAGATGGATGGTAAGTGAATTTGGAGCAGCTAGCAATAGTTTGTCTATTGGAATATCTGTAACAAATGACCCGACAGGAAATTATTATGTATATGATTACGTTCATCCTAATGGTTTTCCAGATTACCCACACTATGGTTTATGGCATGATGGTTATTATTGTACAGTAAACATTCCCGGATACTCAGGGAATGACGCACTTGTCTTCGAAAGAGAAGTAATGTTAAATGGTGGAGATAATCCGCAAATGGCAATTTTCTCACTACCA
>JABHSQ010000023.1 GCA_018669795.1 Flavobacteriaceae bacterium
ATCCAGCCTCTGCATCAGCCTCTGTTTGGTAATAAGTAACAAAAGTACCAGGCTGACTATTTATAATCTGAGCATCACGAAGCGTTAAATCAAATGCTGCAAAGCCGTCGTTAGGAATCTCATCGCATAAAATCAAATCATCTATTGGATCCGTAATCGCTGGAGCAGCATCTACTTGAAGTAACAAAGGAACTATATCAAAACAACCAAGTCCTAATCCTGAGGATACTTCTAGTCTGGCAAATACAGTCTGAAAATCTGGAGTCGTATTGGTATAAGGACTCGCTAAGGGATTTGATCCAGCCTCTGCATCAGTATCTGTTTCGTAATAAGTTACAAAAGTATCAGGCTGACTATTTATAATCTGAGCATCACGAAGCGTTAAATCAAATGCTGCAAATCCGTCATTAGGAATCTCATCGCATAAAATCAAATCATCAGGTATTCCTGCTGGGATAGAGAGGGCAGTAGAAATGGTAACTAAAACGTCATCTTCTAAAACCACAACATCTCCATTACATGTATTTGTATAAGTAACACGAGCAGTAAAAATTTCTGAACCACCCGCTGGACAAACATTTATTGTATCTGTATTACCAATAACAGTACCTGTTGAATCTAACCATTCAAAAGCAAAAGTTTCTAAACCATCTGGCTTAAAACGCCATGCTTCTCGGGAAGCAGTCCAAGGAGAATCTGAAGTGTTACGTCCTGGTGGAACATAAGCAATATCACCATCATTATTCTGAATTCCTAAAGCAGCATTACCACCGTTATGATTAACACAAACATGTTTATTTTGTATATATATTTCAATCACATTAGAAAACTCATACAACACAGCCATATGAGTCTCTCTTAAATCGGAACATCCATAGATAGGAACTGAAAAAAAGGAAACTACTAATACTCTATTCGGGTAGGTCCCTAATACTTCATAACCAATTTCATCAGAATCTGAATCAGCAGGATTGATATCATGTACCGGTGTAAAAATATTCCCTTCTCCTAAAGCAGGATTCGTATTATTAGGTAAATCTTCATTAAAATTCCAAGCATTCCAATCTCCTGAATTCCCTACATCAAATCGTATTAAACCATTAGAACCCACTTGAAAAAGTTGTTCTAAGCTTCCAAAAAAACAAAAATCAAAGGGTAGCGTTTCCACTACAGACCAAATATCATCTTGATTTGGATTCATATTATTAGCCAAACCATTAAATGGAAAAGGTGGATTACTAGTAACATCAGGACTATATGGAATAGGTGCTACCGTATAATTGGTACTAAACGTCTCAAATATCTCTAAGTAATCTGCTGTAATATCCGCACAACCTCCAGTACCACAGGGTATTAAAGTATCAAGCCCTGCGTCTACAAACAAGGATCCAGGTCCTTGAGCATAATTATTATTTAAAAAAAACAATAAAAAAATTAATACCAAAAGTGAATATGGAGAATGTTTCATAGCAAAATTTTTATTATCCCTCGAAATTTAAGGATTTTTTTTCATTTTTAAATTGCAATACTTGTTTGATTTTTTTGATGAATAACAATTAATATATGAAGTAAAATATTTTCTTCATCAATAAATTTATTTAATTAATCTTTTATTATAATTGAACAACTTTAAATCAAAAAACCCTACTTCTTTTTAAGCATATTTAGCGGGTATATAATAGTCGCTAACTCCTCACCGTCTATAAAGTAGATGTTATAACAGTCTATAAGTTTTTTATTATGAGAATCCATACTTAAAACACCAAGAGCTGTACTTGGTTTTTTTGTTCCAACCTTAAATTAAAGGAAGGAAAAGGGGAGCAGTTAGTGGCCTAATGACAAAGAATGTAACTCTTATTTCAGCTATTCAGTCAGATTTAGATAAAGTTTTATCCATTACTGATAGATCTAAAAAGCATGATGTAACAAGACAAAGTATTTACTCCTACCTAAATAAAGACTAATTGTAAAGGGATAGTTAATACAGCATTAGGAGGGCCTAACTGAAAGCCGTTAGTAGTGTCAGTACTAATATTTTTATGCTCGCGACTCAGGACTTTAATGACTCTGTTTTATCTATCTGATATTAGCATACATTAGACTGTAGTTTTGGTAGAGTTGTAAACTAATCCAATAACGATACTTAGAGTTACCAGCAATATCATCTATGCTGATTTAAGTTAGTAGTTAATTATCTTGTGGAGCTTGACTAGCTTTTGGGATCACGAAGCAAAGAGTAATTCTATTAAGTTTTATTGTTGATATTTTGGGAGATCAACGTAGTTAATCCCTTTAATTTTTAATATATTTATTATATTTGATACTACAGTTGTTTTTCATTAATTAAAAAACTTAGAAAAACGGACTCTATTAAAGAAACAATATGGAAACAATAAAAGAATTTTTGGAATTTGAACTTATTAGTTTAGATCACTATAAGATACGGGTTTATACACTAGTGACTATTTTGATAATTTTTCTGATCACCAAATTAATATTGCGATTAATTAAGAAAACACTTTTTCGTAAACGTAAGATTAATGACTTTGACAAAGGGAATGCGTATGCCTTATTTAAAATTTTTAGGTATGTAATATGGGTAATTGCAATTGGCTTAGTATTAGAAACTATTGGTATTAAAGTAACTGTATTAGTAGCCGGTTCGGCAGCTTTGCTTGTTGGGGTAGGTTTAGGATTACAGCAAACATTTAACGATGTCATATCAGGAATAATTTTGCTCTCAGAAAAATCTATAAAAATAGATGATATTTTAGAAATAGATGGAGATGTTGTAAAAATGCAAAGTATTGGATTACGAACATCCAAAGGTTTAAATACAGATGATATTTCTATAATAATTCCAAATTCATTAATTACTACAAATAAAGTAATAAATTGGAGTCACCAAGCAAAGAAAACTCGCTTTAGAATTGACATTGGTGTTGCTTATGGCACTGATACAGAATTAGTTATAAAAATTTTGGAAGAAAGCGCATTTGAGCATCCAGATATATCTGACAGAGAATTAACTGAAGCAAGATTAGTGAATTTTGGAAATTCATCATTAGATTTTCAAGTTTTATTTTTTAGTAAAAATATATTCAGAATAAATAAAGTAAAAAGTGATATCCGTAGAATTATCAATAAAAAATTTACTGAAAATAGCATTGATATACCTTTTCCTCAAATGGACTTACATTTAAAATCAAAATTATACTAAAATAATAGGTGTATTATAATACACCTATTATTTTAGTTTCACATAAAGTGTCTAAAAACACAACCTTTTAAAATAATTTTAAATAAAACGCATATTTACAAGATAAAATACTTTTCATTATATTCGTTTTCAGGTAGATAGGTATTTAGAAAAAAGATGTTGTATTTATTATTAAAATAAATCAATGAGATTAGTTTCAATTAACAATGAATGATTCGTTTTGTTTAATGATTTAATTTAATTAAATTTGCACTGTAATTAGCTTTAGTTAGTAGCTTTAATAGTTTTTAATTTATAAATTTCCCCATTAATATGGGACTGAAAGAAGCGAAGCTGTGTAATATTAAGCGTTTCTCAACAATAAAAAGCGCTAGTAAATAAGTGGTATGGAGCCAATTAAGAAATCAACGAATTGGTTTGCGGTATATACCAAGTCCAGGTCCGAGCAAAAAGTCTTTGAACGAATAGAAAAAGCAGGTTATAAAAGTTTTCTTCCTTTAACTACAGAACTTAGGCAATGGAGCGATCGAAAGAAAGAAGTAAAGGTCCCGCTTATCAGTTCTTACGTTTTTATAAAAGTTAATAAAAAAGATTTATTTGACATATATAGCATTCCTGGAGTTGCTGGAGTATTAAAGTACTTAGGACTCCCTGCTATAATCACAGAAGTTGAAATTAACAACTTAAAAATTGTGGCCAATAATAGGGGGGCTACAAAGACAATAGCGCCCTTTCTATTAGAAAATGGAAAGTCAGTGCAGGTAATTAAAGGACCCTTTGAAGGTTTAATTGCGGTTTGCTTGTCAAACAATGGAAAACATAGAATTATTGTAAAAATAGAAGCTTTAAATAGTTTTTCCGAAATATCTTTGCCGCTAAGTCACATTAAAATAATCTAAATAATTTGCCTTATAGAAATTATTAAAGTATTTTTGATATAAATAAAAATAAACGAGTAACAAATAAATAAACAAAGAATAAATAAATTAATTATGAAAAAACTAAGCTTTACTATTTTATTAAGTTTTTTATGTATCAACTTAATAAGCGCTCAGGGGGGAACTAACCAATGGGATGATAGAAACAATCTTTCAGATAACCAATGGACTCTTGGATTTGGTGTCAACGCGGTAAATAATTCCGATGCTCAATTTACAGATCTTACTAATATGGATCATTGGGCTTTTAACAAGAATCCTTTTTATATAAGTACTGAAGCTAGCATTGCTAATAAACTTAGGCTTGGAGCTATGCTGTCATTTAATTATACTTCTAATGGTACAATATTCGAAGGTCAAACTATTCTTGGTGAAGACGAAGGTGGAAATAATGCAGGTTACCTTGCTTTCGATATATCTTTAAAATATTCTTTCTTAAGCTCAGATGCTTTCGAACCTTACCTATCTGTAGGTCCTGGTCTTACTCATTGGGGAGATTATATTACACAAGAAAATCCTACACTAGAGGTAAGTCCTTTAGATACTTTTACTTTAAATGCCGGTTTTGGATGTAATATTTGGTTCTCTTCTGCCTGGGGTATTAATTTAAATGCAACTGGAAAATGGGGTGTAGCTACAGAGTATACAAATAGCCACCAAGCTAGCATAGGGGTTTTATATAATATTAAGAATTAAGAATAAAATAACAAATCGCAGCAGTATTAAGCTTTTTTAATTCTGTGATTGAACGTAAATAAAAAACTATTATTCAATAGATAAAAAAGAGTTACTATAGTATTTACTTAGCAACTCTTTTTTTTAATTAATCTATATGTTAAAAGAATTTTTTAATACACCATTACTTACTTGTCTCATTGTTTTTGTTATTGCTTTTTTACAGGTTTACCTTGTAGTTCCTAATATTACGAAAGTTGTTAAAAGGCGTAAACTAAATGATATCCCTGATCAAAGAAGCTCTCACCAAGCCCCTACACCTACAATGGCTGGAGTGGCTTTTTTCTTTGCTTTAATTTTTTCACTGTTTCTTATTCAAAAATTTGATAATCAACAGGTTGCTATTAGTATGATAGCCTCCACTTCTTTGATTTTTTTAGTAGCCCTAAAAGATGATTTAGTAACAGTGCGTCCATCAATTAAAATAATTACAGAAATATTTTCTATAATTGTATTAATGTATTTTACCGATTTTCCAGTGATTGATTTTCATGGTTTTTTAGGGCTTAACCAATTACCATTACCGGTATCCTATTTAATAGTTTTAATTGGGATGTTGGGCATCATAAATTCATATAATTTAATAGATGGCATCGATGGTCTAGCTGCTATTATAGCAATTATTATTTTCAGTAGTTTTGGGCTTATGTTTTTTGTAGCCGGAGGTTTGTGGTTTTATGTTTTAATATGCTGTAGCTTTGTGGGGATGCTAGGAGCTTTTTTAATATACAATTTTTCAAATAAAAATAAAATTTTTATGGGCGATACCGGTTCCTTAATTATCGGTTTTTTTATTGCTATTTGTTCCATTAAATTTTTAGAAATGGATGCTTTAAGCTTAGCTAGCTTTTCATTTTTACCAGAAAATATTTTTTATATTTTATCAGCTATTTTATGGATTCCTCTTTTTGACATGATACGGATTGTGTATGTGAGAATTAAAAACAAAAAAAGTCCATTTTATCCAGACCGAAATCACCTGCACCATATATTAATAGATCTAGGGTTTAGACATCATCAAGTTGCTATTTTTTTAGGAATCATCAACTATCTAAGTATTATATCTATAGGATATCTTTCCGGAATCTTAAACTATAAACTGATGTTAGTAATAGTAATTATTTTCTATACACTTTTTTTAGTTGTAGTAGAAACAATGAAAAAGCGAATTATTTCAAATTTAAAGAAAAAATAGTTCGGTATTTATTAATTATTTCGACCTTTTTAGGATTGATTATTGGCATAGTAGTATTTTAAAAAAAAACTGGCTTTTAGTCAAATAGCATTTTTCTTAGTTAATGGATTAGTTGGTAAAATTTAGTCTTACCATTGATTAATTCAGTACTTACAAAATTAAATTATTATATTTGCATTATGAAAAAATACATTTTTATTTTATTACTACTAGCGAGTCATTTTACATTTTCCCAAGTTACCGAAGGACAAGTCTTACAAGAGGCCAAGGCTAGAAATATAACGAATCGAAACCAGGCCATGGATGCCATGAAAGCCAATGGTATTTCAGAAGCACAGGCTCGCCAGATGGCTAGAAAGCAAGGTATTAATTACGATGATTTTTTAAATTCTTACTTTCCGAATCAAGAGAATAAAACTTCTGACCCTTCAAACGAAGATCCAGACAGTTCTTTTTTAGAGGAATCATCAGATGATGATTCTGTTGATGACGAATCAGTTGATGACGAAACAGTTGATGATGAAACTGTTGATGACGAATTAGAAGATGAAGTAATAAAAACTTCTGCTTTAAAATCCAGAGGTAATTATTTTGGTTATAATATATTTAATAAAAACCCATTTTTAGAAAAAGAATATTTACTTGGAAATATTGATGAGGGATACTTAATTTCTCCTGGAGATAAACTTCGATTAATTGTTTTTGGTACCAACAGCCTAGAAATGGAAGCTACCGTAGATCGAAATGGTAATATTAATATTCCTAATTATGGCCTGTTTTTTGCAGCTGGCAATACTTTTAAAACCCTTAAGTCAAGATTACAAAACTATTTAGGAAAGTACTTTTCAGGCTTAATTTCAAATCCACAGAGTGCCTTTTTAGATGTTTCCCTTACACAGTTAAGACCTACTAAAGTTATTGTAATGGGTCAAGTTGGAGCTCCAGGGCCACAACTATTAACTACTCAGGCCAATCCTTTAGCTGCGCTTTATGCCGCTGGTGGGGTAACTGTAGAAGGTTCACTGCGTACGATAAAAATATATAGAAACAATCAACTTATTCATACACTTGATTTATACGATTACATTACTACAGGAAAACTCTCCAAAGATATTAGTTTAACTAATAATGATGTTGTTTTTGTACCTCCAAGAATATCTTCAATGGCCTTAACAGGGGCTGTTAAAAATCAGGGGATTTATGAGTTAAAACCAAATGAAGGTCTTAAAGACTTAATTCACTACTCTGGAGGACTGCCTGCTACAGCTATTAAAAATAAAGTTAATATAAAAAGAATCAAGCTGCAAAGTGAAACGGAATTTAATCGAGAGCTTATCACCATTAATTACGAACAAGCACTTTCTCAAAATAAGATGGTGCCTTTGAATGATCTTGATGTTATAAAGTTTTTCTCTATTTTAGATATAGTTGAAAATATCGTTAGTATTCAAGGTAATGTATACCAACCCGGCGAATATGCCCTTAGCCAATACCCCACTTTAAATGCGCTCATCACAGATGCCGCAAAAGGCATACTAATAGATACCTATTTAAAAAAGGTAGATGTAATAGGGCTTCTTTTACCTGAAGAAGAAATTGGGCTTACTAGCTATAATTTATCAGATATACTTTCAGGAAAAGTCAATGTATTACTTAAGGAAAATGATATGGTAACTATTTATTCCAAAGCTCAAATTGAAGGTAATGGAGGAATTACGATATCTGGTTATGGTGTAACAGGTGGCACTAAAAATTATCCCTGGCTGGAAAACCAAAGTTTATATGATCTTATCTTTATTAACACCGCATTTGAAGACCCAGATTTTACAACTAATGTTTTATCCAGTAGGTTAGATTTGATGCGTTTAAACAAGGCCACGGGCTTTTACAAAACCCAGAGTTATAACTTGACCAATCTGGAACAACTCAAAAAAACAATGTTAGATCCTTATGACAAAGTAATCCTTTTTAACAAAGGGGTCAATGAGCGAATTAATAAGCGTATTTCGGTAGGTGGTTTTGTAAAAAACCCATCAGAAATGAGATTACAAGAACAGATGTATGTTGAAGATGCGCTGCTTTTAGCAGGAGGTTTTGACGAGCTTGCAGATAAAGATATGGTATATCTTAACAGAGAAGATATAGATCCTTTAACTGAAAATATTTCTACACTTTACACCCTAGAAATTGATAAGGACTACCTACTTGGAAAAACTGATAAACCAAGCAATGGTTTTATTTTAATGGATAGGGATATTATATCTGTTAGAAAAAAACTTGGTATCGAACCACGAACTGTAATAAATTTAAAAGGAGAGTTAAATTATCCGAGAAGCTTTATAGGTGAGTTTGAACAAATTAGTTATAAGGATTTAATTAATGCTGGTGGTGGATTAACACAAAATGCCTTATTAGAGGCTTCAACAGTAGTTAGAGATGGAAGGTTGCTAGCGGTAGATTTATCCACTATAAACAAAAACCAGCAAGTATTTGAATCTGGAGATATTGTAACTTTTGCTAAAAATCGTGGAGAAGTATCCGTATCTGGAGCAATAGAACAAGAAAATTATTTTATTTGGGAAGCTGATAAAAAAGCAAAATACTATATAAAAAATTCAGGTGGAAAAATTAGAGGCGAAGCAGATGAAAGCTACGTATCGCTACCCAATGGTAAAACAAAAAAAATTAACTTTTTTAATAATCCAAGAGTTTTACCAAATTCTGAAATTGTTGTAACTCGAAAAGTTAAAAAAGAAAGAGTTAGAAGCGAAGATGGCCTTACAAGGGTATTAAGTGTTGCTAGTATTTTAGTTACCTTATTAACTTCAGTGGTATTAGTACGAAGCCTATAATATGATAAATAATCCAGATAATAGCTTAAATAGCACAGAAGAAGATAGTATTGATATAATTCAGCTTATAAAAAATTTATGGGCAGGCCGCAGGCAAATTATTAAGATCACACTATCTTTTACTGCTGTAGGAATACTAATAGCATTACTTTCTACCAGTATCTATACTGCAAAAACGACTTTTATCCCTCAATTGGGAAATC
>JABHSQ010000024.1 GCA_018669795.1 Flavobacteriaceae bacterium
ATCCTCACAATATAATTTAAATATAAATCAAAATAAAAATAAAGAACTTTTTCGCTGCTAATGAAAAACCCGTAGGTCTCTCTCAAAGCGGCTGCAAATATAAAACCTTATTTCAATTTATCACTATAAAAAATAAAAAAATATATACTTTTTTTTTGCCGTTTTACCAACCAGCTGATAAACCCATATTTACAAACAAAAATATTTTTACCTTAATATATACAACTTAAAAATAAACACCCTAAACAAACATAACTAAACAACATAAACATTAATAAAAAAATTAAATAATCGAGAGGAATATACAGTTGCTATATTGAGCTTAAATAGCTATAATAAAGCTTTTAAGCATAGAATATTTAATTATTCTTTAGATTTTTTATTCCAATAAGCAGTTAACTCTAAAAAATCAATTGGAAATGCTGGCGCTTGCCGTTTTAATATATTTTCTTGAAAGGATCTTTCTAAAATATCTTCAATTAAATAATCCTCTATATTTACATATGGATCATATTCTTCTTTCAATGAAATATTAAATATATTAGCGGTCGTATTATACCAAAACGCCTTCCACCCTGACCTTAATTCTTTTACCAAATCAAAAGCAGTTCTTCCAGTTTGCCTTTCTATTAATTTTGCTAATATCTGACCTTCAGTTCTAGTAAATTTTTTGAGTTTTTCAGTAAACTCTTCTTCTATATATTTTTGAACTCTTTTTGTGTATTTATTTTTATCCCGTTTTTTTTCAATAGTTTTTAATCTTTCTGTCATTACTATTAGCCTTTCAGCAGCTAATTTAGCATAAGGATATACTTTTCGAGTTTTACGCCGGAGAATTAAATACCGTTTTCTATTTTCTTTTGAAGTGAATTTTAATTTATTCAAGAGCACTACTTCTTCTAAATCGATAAACTCTCTAGGAATTGAATCTCCTCTTATAATGTAATAAAAATTTGTACTATCAATTTCTTGCTCCGCTTTTATTTCAATTGTTTGGCCAACTAATAATAATGGTATAAATAGTACTATAAAAAGGGATATTTGTTTTAAAATATTCATTTAAAATATTATTTTTTTTATTTAATGCGAAAACAGTTTCAAAATTAAACAAAATGTATGAGTGAATAATCAATAAATCACTAATTTTGGCCCTTATATAACTTTAGATTTAAACAAAATATTATGGCAAAATCAATATTGACGAAAAAATCACTTACTTTTTTAGAGGAATATTTAAATAATGCATCACCTACAGGCTATGAATGGGACGGACAAAAGATTTGGATGGATTATTTAAAACCCTATGTAGATGAATTTATAACAGATACTTATGGGACTGCAGTTGCTGTTATTAATCCTAAAGCAAAATACAAAGTAGTTATAGAAGGTCATGCTGATGAAATTTCTTGGTATGTTAATTATATAAGCGATAATGGCTTGGTATATGTTGTTAGAAATGGCGGTAGTGACCATCAAATAGCTCCTTCTAAAATTGTAAATATCCATACTAAAAGCGGAATTGTTAAAGGTGTTTTTGGATGGCCAGCTATTCACACACGTAACAAAGCTAAAGAAGAAGCGCCAAAACCAGATAATATCTTTATTGATGTTGGCGCTGCAAATAAAAAAGAAGTTCGAAAAATGGGAGTACATGTAGGCTGTGTAATCACCTACCCTGACACATTCCATATACTCAATAATGATAAATTTGTATGTAGAGCAATGGACAATCGAATGGGAGGATTTATGATTGCTGAAGTAGCAAGACTATTGCACGAAAACAAAAAGGAATTACCTTTTGGGCTTTATATAACCAACTCTGTTCAAGAGGAGATTGGATTGAGAGGAGCTCAAATGATAGCAGAACGTATAAAGCCAGATGCGGCTATTATTACAGATGTAACTCACGACACCACAACACCAATGATTGATATGAAAAAAGAAGGTCATATTGAATTAGGTAAGGGTCCTGTTATTGCCTATGCTCCTGCCGTACAACAAAAACTTAGAGATTTAATTACTGAAACTGCTGAAAGTAAAAAAATTCCTTTTCAAAGAGCTGCTCTTTCTAGAGCAACAGGAACAGATACAGACGCTTTCGCTTATAGCAACTCTGGAGTTGCAAGTGCATTGATATCTTTACCCTTACGTTATATGCATACTACGGTTGAAATGGTACATAAAACAGATGTTGAAGCTGTCATTAACTTAATTTATGAGTCATTATTAAACATGAAAAACAATGACACTTATAGTTACTTTAAATAAATTTAATTAAAAAGATTGGTATAAAAAAGGGCTACTAAATGGTAGCCCTTTTTTTATTTTAATTAAAATATAAAACCAACTGTGAATTTTTTTACTGCAATTTTGTTTAGGTATATTTTACTAATAACTAACTACAGAAAAAATACACCACCAGTTTTCAACATTAGACAATTTATACCGATTAACTTGAAAGGTATTCTAAAACATTTTTATTGATTCTTTGATCAATTTTTGAAACATCTGCCTTAACAAAAGTCGCTCCAGTAATGTTTTCGTACAACTCGATATACCGTTCAGATACCGTTTTAATATAGTTATCATTCATCTCTGGAACTGACTGACCTTCTAGCCCTTGAAACCCTTTTTGAATTAACCATTGCCTAACAAACTCCTTAGAAAGTTGTTTTTGTTGTTCTCCCTTTTCTTGACGTTCTTTATATCCTTCCGCATAAAAATAACGTGAGGAATCTGGTGTATGAATTTCATCAATTAGTACTATTTTTCCCGCTTGAGTTTTTCCAAATTCATATTTGGTATCTACTAAAATCAATCCTCTTTTAGTAGCTATTTCGGTTCCACGTTGAAATAATTTTCTTGTATAATCTTCTAAAACCAAATAATCTTCTTCAGAAACAATTCCTTTCTTTAAAATAGTTTCTCTAGAAATATCTTCATCATGATCCCCCATTTCAGCTTTGGTAGCTGGAGTAATTATTGGGGATGGAAACTTATCGTTTTCAATCATTCCTTCAGGCATTTCAACACCACACAATAAACGTTTTCCTAATTTATACTCACGAGCAGCATGACCACTCATATAACCGCGAATAACCATCTCTATTTTAAAAGTTTCACACGCATATCCTATTGCAACATTAGGATCTGGAGTCGCTATTAGCCAATTGGGAACTAAATCTTCGGTATCCCTCATCATTTGAGTAGCTATCTGATTTAATATTTGACCTTTATATGGAATTCCTTTAGGCATCACCACATCAAAAGCACTAAGCCTATCGCTAGCAATCATTAATAAAATATCGTTTTCTAAGGTATATACTTCGCGTACTTTTCCATGATATACTTTTTGTTGACCTGGAAAATTAAATTGGGAGTTTGTAATGGTATTGCTCATATAATTAATCTCTATTCTCTATAGATTTATAGGCTGAAATTACTTTTTTAACTAATTTGTGTCGTATCACATCTTTATCATCCAAATGGATGATTCCAACCCCCACTACATCTTTTAAAATCAATAATGCTTCTTTAAGTCCTGAAAGTGTGTGCCTAGGTAAATCTATTTGGCCTGGATCCCCCGTAATCATAAACTTGGCACTTTTTCCCATACGTGTTAAAAACATTTTCATTTGCGAATGGGTCGTGTTTTGTGCTTCATCTAAAATAACAAAGGCATTGTCTAAGGTTCGACCTCTCATAAATGCTAATGGCGCTATTTGTATCACTCCTTTTTCAATTAAAGATTCTAACTTTTCTGCAGGTATCATATCTCTTAATGCGTCATATAAGGGCTGCATATACGGATCTAGTTTTTCTTTTAAATCTCCTGGAAGAAAACCTAATTTCTCTCCAGCCTCCACAACTGGACGCGTTAATATTATTTTTCTTACCTGTTTTTCTTTTAAGGCTTTTACCGCTAAAGCAACACCGGTATACGTTTTACCGGTACCTGCAGGCCCTACAGCAAATAACATGTCATTTTTATACATCAATTGCACCAACTTACGTTGATTTGCGGTCTGTGGCTTTATTTTTCTTCCATTAACTCCGTGTACTAAAACTTCATTGGAATTTTCTGAGGTCTCATAATCGTCTTTACTCCTACTTAAGAAAACCCGTTCGATTACATTTTCATCTAACTTGTTATACTTTGTAAAATATTCTAACAACATCGCTATTCTTTTATTAAACTCTTCTAAAACTTCTTCATCACCAAAAGCTTTAATTTTATTTCCCCTTGCAACTATTTTTAATTTTGGAAAAAGCTCTTTTAACTTCTCAATATTAATGTTTTGCTCCCCAAAAAAATCACGAGGGCTTATTTCAGATAATTCGATTATTAGTTCATTCAAAAGCAGTACATTTAAAAATATTAATACTATGCTATAAATTGTTTTTCTCTAAAACAAAAGTACAGTATTTTTGTCGTTATTAGTTTAAATAAATATTAACAAAATGCCTAAAGCTATTATCACTTTAACTACTGACTTTGGTGAGAAAGATCACTTTGCTGGTGCGGTTAAAGGTGCTATTTATAGTGAAATGGAAACAATAAAAATTGTTGATATCTCGCATTCAATTTCTCCTTTTCATATTTCAGAAGCTGCATATATAATTCAAAATGCTTACAAGAATTTTCCATCTGGCAGCATTCATATAATTGGAATAGATTCTGAATTAAATCCAGAAAATAAACACATAGCAGTTTATTTGGATGAACACTATTTTATATGTGCTAACAATGGAATTATCTCAATGTTAACCTCAGAGATAAATCCAGAAAAAATCGTTGAAATTAATGTACACGATAATATAGAATCAAATTTCCCTGTTTTAGACGTTTTTGTAAAAGTAGCCTGCCATATAGCAAGAGGAGGAACTTTGGAAGTTATTGGGAAACCCATAGCTAAAATAAAAGAACTCATAGGCATAAAACCCGTGGTAAATCCTGAAAACAATCAAATAATTGGAAATGTAATTTATATTGATAATTATGGAAATGTAATTTGTAATATCAATAAATCACTTTTCGAAGAAATTGGAAAAGGAAGAAGTTTTACGATTCAAGCCAGGTCCATTAAATTTACAAATATTTACAACAGATATAGTGATTTTATAAACTTTGAAAACCCGAAAAGCAAGCGTGTTGAAGATGGAAAAAAATTAACATTATGGAATTCCTCTGGTTATTTAGAGTTGGCTATTTACAAAAGTAATCCAAACACAGTTGGAAGCGCATCTTCACTTTTCGGACTTAATTATAGAGATACCATTAGTATTAATTTTGAATAATCATATGTTTACAAGAATCGTTAAAATGGAGTTTATAAAAGAAGAGGTACCTAGCTTTCTTGTTAATTTTGAAAAAATAAAAGAAGAAATTCGTGCTTTTGAAGGTTGTTCTTATTTAGAACTTTATCAAGACAAAAATAACCCTGACATTTTTTTTACCTATAGCAGGTGGGAAGATGAAACTGATTTAGAAAATTATAGAACTAGTGATTTTTTTAAAAATGTTTGGACAACAACCAAACCTAAGTTTCGTTCTAAAGCACAAGTCTGGAGCGTTGACACCTTACATCATTTAGGCTAATGTAGGTTTTGAATTAATGACTAAAACAAAAGAAACAAGAACGATTCTTGATATTAAAAAACACTTAATACTAAAATACTATGTTTGCTATACTAAAAAGAGAAATCAATTCCTTTTTTTCAACACCTGTTGGCTTGATAGTCATTGCATTTTTTTTGTTGCTAAACGGACTTCTACTTTGGTTTATTCCTGGAGAATTTAATATTTTTGACAACGGTTTTGCAGATTTATCTTCCTTTTTTATAATAGCACCTTGGGTCTTATTATTTTTAATCCCGGCAGTTACTATGAGGTCTTTTAGTGAAGAGAAAAAAATGGGAACTTTCGAGCTTTTAATAACTAAGCCAATCTCTTTAGGAAACATTATCTTAGGGAAATATTTTGGAGCTGTAATTCTTATTTGTTTAGCTATTGCACCCACCTTACTATATATTATTACCATCTCTAAACTTGGCAACCCTTCGGGTAATTGGGATGTGGGAAGCACTATTGGTTCTTATATTGGATTGTTATTTTTAATTTTCGCTTATACATCTATTGGAATATTTGCTTCTACGATTTCTAAAAATCAAATTGTAGCTTTTATTATTGCTGTTTTTTTATGTCTTTTTATTTATTATGGTTTTGATACCTTAACGCCTCTTTTTAAAATTTCATCAATTGAAATCAATAATCTTGGGATAAAAACTCATTTCGATAGCATTGCTAGGGGTGTTTTAGATACTCGTGATATTTTATATTTCTTGAGTATTTCCACTTTATTTTTAATTTTCACCAACATTAATTTAAGAAAAGATTAATGAAAAATAGAAAACAATTAATATATGGTATCCTAGGTATTATTTTAATTAATATAATTGGAAGTTATTTTTATAAACGGTTTGATTTAACTCAAGATCAAAGATACACCTTGTCAAATACAGCAAAAAAAACAATCGCTACTATTGATCTCCCCATATTTATAGATGTTTTTTTAGAAGGAGATTTACCTTCCGAATTTAAACGATTGCAACTAGAGACCAAGCAGCTTTTAGAAGAGTTTGAAGCTTATAATCCTAATTTGAAATTTAAATTTGTAAACCCTTCAGAAGAAAAAGGAGCTATTGAATCATTAATAAAGTTTGGTGCCAAACCTGCTCAAATAGAAATTAAGCAAAACGGAAAAACAAGTATTCAACAGGTTTTTCCTTGGGCAATCGCTTCTTTTGATGGCGATTATATAAAAATACCTTTGTTAAAAAATCAATTAGGTGTTAGCTCGGAAGAGCGAATTAACAAATCTGTTCAAAATTTAGAATATGCTTTTGCTGATGCTTTTAATCAACTAATTCAACCTAAAAAACGTAAAATTGCTGTTTTAAAAGGAAATGGAGAATTAGAAGATAAATATGTAGCCGACTTTTTTTCAACACTTCGCGATTATTATTATATCGCACCCTTTACATTAGATTCCGTTGCTGAAAAACCTAAAAAAACCTTAGCACAGATGCAACAATTTGATTTATTAGTTATTGCAAATCCTACAGAACAATTTACGGAAGAAGAGAAATACATCCTTGATCAATATGTGATGTCTGGAGGCGCTTCACTTTGGCTAATAGATGCTGTAGAATTAGTTAACGATAGTGTTAGTGAGAATAATTTTGCCTTTGGAAAAGATTTAAACCTAACAGATTTTTTCTTTAAATATGGAATTAGAATCAATCCAAACCTTGTTAAAGATTTATACTCCGCTCCTATTTTATTAGCAACAGGCAACGAACGTGATTCACAATACAATAAGTATCCATGGTTTTATAGTCCTTTATCTAATAATAGTTTGAACCATCCAATAGTAACAAATATAGAGGCTATAAAGTTTGAGTACGCAAGTAGTATTGACACCTTACCAAATTCGATTAAAAAAACAATTTTATTAAGTTCTTCCCAAGTTTCAAAAATTGTGGGAATGCCTAAAGAAATTAACATTACGAAAGAAATAAATAAAAACTTAACGATTATTAATGATGGTCCATCTCCTGAAGAATTTAATGCTGGTGAAATTCCTCTTGCAGTATTGTTAGAAGGATCGTTTAATTCAGTTTATTCAAACAGAATAAAACCTTTTAAAATTGCGAATAATCTAGAGCGTAGTAAGGAAACTAAAATGGTAGTAATTAGTGATGGAAGTATTATTAAAAACCAATTTCAAGGAAATAGGCCTTTAGAATTAGGTTTCGATAAATGGACCCAAACTTTTTATGGAAATAAAGAATTTTTGCTGAATACTGTAAACTACCTATTGGACGATACCGGACTTATAAACATTAGGAGCAAAGAAATATCAGTTGCTTTTTTAGATCCTGTAAAAGTAGCTAAAAACAGATTTTTTTGGCAATGGGTTAACTTATTGTTACCCTTAACTTTAATTTACCTATTTGGACTTGTATTCAACTACTTAAGAAAGAGAAAATACACTTGAATTTGTTAATAAGTTTCTTTTGAATTCAAAGGGAATAGAATACAATTTGAAATATATTTGTGGTTAACACATTAATAAATTATTGTTAAAATATACCTTTTAACACAATCATAAAAACATTAAAATGAAATTTATAGTATCTAGCTCATATTTATTAAGACAGCTTCAGGTTTTAGGAGGTATTATTAACAGTAATAACACCCTTCCAATATTGGATAATTTTTTGTTTCAACTAGATCAAAATTCATTGACGGTTTCTGCATCTGATTTAGAAACTACCATTTCGTCAAAATTAGAAGTGGAAAGTAGTGAGAAAGGAACTATTTGTATTCCTGCTCGTTTATTATTGGATACTTTAAAAACATTCCCAGAACAACCCTTAACATTTACGGTGGAAGATAACAATACGATTGAGGTTAGTTCTAATCACGGTAAATATGCCTTAGCGTATGCAAGTGGCGAAGAGTTTCCTCACGCAATAGAGCTTCAAGACCCAAGTTCAACTACTTTATCAGGAGATGTTCTAGCAACTGCAATTTCAAAAACTATATTTGCTGCTGGTAACGATGATTTACGTCCGGTAATGAGTGGCGTTTTCTTTCAGTTTTCTACAGAAGGTTTAACATTTGTTGCAACCGATGCACATAAATTAGTAAAATATTCTCGCGAGGATATTTCAGCTTCACAAACAGCTGAGTTTATTGTGCCTAAAAAACCTTTAAACTTAATAAAATCGATTTTAGCTGGAAGTGAAGAAGAAGTAACTATTGAGTATAACGATTCTAATGCCAAGTTTTCTTTTGATAATACTGAAATGGTTTGCCGTTTAATAGATGGAAAGTATCCAAATTATGAAGCTGTTATACCAAAAGAAAATCCAAATGTTTTAAAAATAGAACGCAATCAGTTTTTAAACTCGGTACGTCGTGTTTCTATCTTTTCAAATAAAACAACACATCAAATTCGTTTAAAAATTGCTGGTGCAGAACTTAATATTTCTGCGGAAGATATTGATTATAGCAATAAGGCAGAAGAACGTTTAACCTGTGATTATCAAGGAGATGATATGCAAATTGGTTTTAACTCTCGTTTTTTAACTGAAATGCTTAACAACCTAAGTAGTGACGAAGTTTCTCTAGAAATGTCTATGCCAAACCGTGCAGGGATTTTAACGCCTACTGATGGATTGGACGAAGGGGAATTAGTAACGATGTTAGTAATGCCTGTAATGCTTAACAACTAAAGTTCCTAGGAAGATAGAAACCTTAAATCTTATTATTACAAACTTTTTTTTAGATGAAGTAATCTTATACATATACACTGTAATACAATAATTATTACTTTGGATGAATAAGATGTCTTTTTTATTCTTATCACTGATCTGGCAATGATAAGCAGTTTCAAATTTAGTTTTATTACTAAACCCATGCTCTTTAAGATTCCTGACTTACTTTGAAAAGCGCAGCGTAAGTAACACATAATTATGTATTTTTACGTCCATGATTCATCAAAATACTATTGTCGCTTTGGCGACTCCATCAGGAGCTGGTGCTATTGCAGTTATACGCCTTTCTGGAAAAGATGCTATAACTATAGCTGCTGAAATTTTTAATTCTATAAGTGGAAAAGAGCTGTCAAAACAAAAATCTCATACGGTTCATTTAGGGAATATTGTTGATGGAAGTAGAATTATTGATGAAGTATTGGCCACTGTTTTTAAAAATCCTAACTCCTATACAGGAGAAAATGTAGTAGAATTTTCTTGTCATGGAAGTTCTTATATTCAACAAGAAATCATCCAATTATTACTTCGAAAAGGATGTAGAATGGCTACTGCTGGTGAGTTTACACTTCAAGCTTTTTTAAACGGTAAAATGGATTTAAGTCAAGCGGAAGCAGTTGCAGATTTAATTGCTAGTGATTCCAAAGCATCACATCAATTAGCTATACAACAGATGCGAGGCGGTTTTTCTACAGAAATTGAAGAGCTTAGAATTCAGTTATTAAATTTTGCATCATTAATAGAGCTCGAATTGGATTTTTCTGAAGAAGATGTGGAATTTGCAAATCGAGAGGAATTTCAAAAATTAATCAAAAAAATAACTGTTTTATTAAAAAAACTAATCGATTCATTTGCAACAGGAAATGTTTTAAAAAATGGAATTCCGGTAGCCATAGTGGGTCGCCCAAATTCAGGAAAATCAACACTTTTAAATTCTTTATTAAATGAAGAAAGAGCTATAGTAAGTAATATAGCTGGAACGACAAGAGATACTATTGAAGATGAAATTACTATAGGTGGCATTCGTTTTCGTTTTATTGATACTGCTGGATTAAGAGATACGACTGACGAAATTGAAAAAATAGGTGTCGAGCGCGCATTAGAAAAGTTAGAAAAATCTTCTATCTATATTTATTTATTTGACAGTACAGAAATGAGTGTAGTAGAAGTAAAAAAAGAACTTGATAGCTTCACTACCAATTCCAAACAACTTATTGTAGCCAATAAAATTGATAAAGCATCTAAAGAAGAGGTAGCCGCCATCAATAATAGTGATTTTTCTTTCTTAACTATTTCAGCTAATAGCAAAGATAGCTTGGGTACGTTAACTAACTCTCTTTTGGATATTGCAGGAATTGAAGCCTTAAATTCCAACCAATTAATGGTCACCAACTCCAGACATTACGATGTTTTAATAAAATCCTTAGAAGAAATTTCTAAGGTACAAGAAGGCATTAACAATCATCTTACTGGCGATTTATTAGCCATCGATTTAAGACAAGCTTTATACTTTTTAGGAGAGATTACTGGCCAAGTAAGCAATGATGATTTATTAGGTAACATTTTTGCTAACTTTTGTATTGGAAAATAGTCTACTACGAAACAAACTACACTTATATACACATATTGCTCTATATAAAGGATTTATACCATATTTAAGACGTAATTAATAGTTGCTATTCTCATATATTCATTACTCCAATTTTTTAC
>JABHSQ010000025.1 GCA_018669795.1 Flavobacteriaceae bacterium
GTAACGGCTTTTGCTAAATTACGAGGCTGATCCACATTTCTGCCCAACATTAAAGCAATGTGGTAGGAAAGTAATTGTAATGGTATTGTTGTTACCAATGGTGAAAGGGCTTCTGGAGTATTTGGAACCTCCATAACATAATCTGCTATTTCCCTAACAATAGTATCTCCTTCGGTAACGACAGCAATAATTTTCCCTTTTCTGGCCTTTATTTCTTGAATATTACTCACTACTTTTTCGTAATGATTGCTGTTTATTGCAATTACTACAATTGGCATTTGCTCATCGATGAGCGCAATAGGTCCATGTTTCATTTCAGCAGCGGGATAGCCTTCTGCATGAATATAAGATATTTCTTTTAACTTAAGAGCACCTTCTAAAGCAACTGGAAAATTATACCCTCTTCCTAAATATAGAAAATTTGTAGCGTGTTTAAAAACTTTAGCAATTTCTTCTATATCTTTATTTTTCTTCAATGCAAGACCTACTTTACTTGGTATTAAATCTAATTCTCTTAAATGTAAAATATAGTCACTTTGAGATATGGTCCCTTTTATTTTTGCAAGTTTTAAAGCGATCATGGTCAATACTGTAATCTGTGTCGTAAATGCTTTAGTGGAAGCAACACCAATTTCTGGACCTGCATGCGTATAAGTACCACTATGTGTTGTTCTTGATATTGTGGAGCCAACTACATTACAGATTCCATAAACAAAAGCGCCTTTTTCTTTTGCAAGTTTTATAGCAGCAAGTGTATCTGCTGTTTCGCCACTTTGTGAGATCGCAATTACTACATCTCTTTCTGTAATAACTGGATTTCTATATCTAAATTCTGAAGCATATTCAACTTCAACAGATATTCTTGCTATATCTTCAAAGATATATTCTGCGACTAAACCAGCATGCCAAGAGGTTCCGCAAGCTATAATTATAATTCGATCGGCATTTATAAATTTCTCAATATAATTTTCTAATCCTCCTAATTTTATAATTCCTTTATTAGCGAGTAACCTCCCTCTAAAGGTATCTTTTATTACGGAAGGTTGTTCGTAAATTTCCTTCAACATAAAATGATCATAGCCTCCTTTTTCAATTTGTTCTAAATTTAATTTAAGTTTCTGAACATAAGGAGCTACAACAGCATCATCTTTTATTTTTCTAATTTTTATATCTTTATCTAACTTAATAATTGCCAATTCATCATCTTCTAAATAAATAGCATTATTTGTAAATTCGATAAATGGAGAAGCATCACTAGCAATAAAAAACTCATTATCACCAATTCCAATAGCCAGCGGACTCCCTAATTTTGCAACCACTATTTCATCGGGTTTTTTTCTATCAAAAACGGCAATAGCATAAGCTCCAACAACTTCATTTAATGCAATCTGAACGGCTTTTCCTAATTTGACATTTTCATTTTTCTTAATCTCTTCAATTAGGTTTACTAAAACTTCTGTATCGGTATCTGAAGAAAAAGTATAACCCCTGTTGATTAACTCCTTTTTTAAAACAACATAATTTTCAATAATCCCATTATGTATGAGTACTAAATCTCCACTATTTGAATAATGTGGATGAGAATTAACATCATTTGGCTCTCCATGTGTCGCCCAACGGGTATGACCAATTCCTAAATTCCCTATTGTTGCCATTTCTTTAGATACCTTAAGCTCTAAATCTGCAACTTTCCCTTTCGTTTTACAAAGTTTAATTTTCTCACCATCATACAAGGCAATTCCTGCACTATCATAACCCCTATATTCTAAACGTTTTAATCCATTTAGTACAATAGGGTATGCCTCTCTATGCCCTATATATCCAACAATTCCACACATAATTTTTAATTTGGTTCTGTGTAATAAATTTCTAAAATTAATTTTTTATCCTCATCAAGCGTATTATTTCCAAAAAGAACCGTGCCCTCATGAGAAATCACACTGCTCCTTTGCACCGTTTTAATAGTTTGTAAATTTTGATTTGGGTCTAGTAGAGTGTCTAGTTTTTGAAAACCGTTTAACAATACATTTTGTGTAGTAATTAAACCTATGGAAACATTTGTTGAATCTTTATTAATTAAATTACTGATATGATGTGTTAAATTAATTTCATAAGAAACCCCTAAACCATCGCTGTTTCTTTCAATTCTTCCCATATGATTTGATATTGCAATATTTGGTTCTTCTCCAGATGTAGGGTCTAAAAAATAATCAGCCAATACGGTATTATTGTTAATATTATAAACGGTAAGTCTTTCTGGCTCCGTTGCTCCACCAACAATTTTACTTTGGTCTATGTAAAATTTTAAATTTGCATCATTAATTAACCAATTTTTATCTCGAAGTACTTCTAATTCGTCAGAAACTCCATTTTGATCAACATCATCTCCAAATAGATTAATAACAGTTATAATTCCATCACCTCCTCTTACATAAAGGCTTTCTTCCCCTTCATTTACGTTTGGAGATGCAATGGCTGAAGCAACTTCTGGAGACAGTTCGTTATCAAAAACATTTAAATTTACTCCAGCAAAACTTATTACAAATTCTTCAAAAATAGTGTCGATGATAGCTACTCCATCATCATCTAATACAGGATTACCCAAACTATCTTCTCGGGGTCTAAAAAATTTGTAATAAAGTGTAATATTAGCAAGTTGGGGATTGAAAATAAATAAATTTCCATTGTCAGTATTTGAGGTAACTTTAAAATAGATACCTCTAAAGTAATCCTTAAAATTATTATTATTACTTAAAAATGGATTTCCTTCTTTGTCTACTATTTTTTCTTGAAAATAATCATTTGATAATGAAACCCTGATACCTGGTGCAATAGTAGTAGTATCAACCGTTACTATACCATCTTCTGCAGTTTCATTAGTAATTATCACATGACCTTCATTACTTGGCACAAAATCTTCTATTTCTAGAAATAAATCGTTTTGTAATAAATTATCTTCAAAAATAGGTCCTTGATTAGAATAATAATATTGAGGATCTTGAAAGTTGGAGTTTGGATCTAAATCTCTTAAAAAATAATTAGATTCGTAGATCGAAATGTTTATAGGTTCACTTCCAAAAACCGAATCTAATGTATAGGTTGTAATATCTTCCTCTGTAATTACATCGTTAAAATAAGGAATGTATAACATCACACTATCTAAAAAAATTTCTTGCCCTAGAGAATCTCCAAAAACAGGGTTTGGAGTATTCATCAGTAATTGAGTCATATAATTTATAGTTGATTTCCCAAAGGTTCCATCATTATAAATACCTAATTGACTAACTGGTATTATATTAGTTTGCACTGGAGCTAATTTCCTACTATAAGCAACTACAGTTTTAGATTTGTCTACTTGAGAAAAAAGACTGTCGTCATCAACAATATCTCCACCTATTGTATTAAAATCTTCCTGACAGGAAACAATAGAAATAATAAAAAATAATATTGCCACTATTTTAGGCAAAGTATTTTGTGTTTTCATAGTAAAATAAAATGATGTATTTATGACAATACTTTTGAAAGGTAAAAATCTAAATAAGCTGGGGATATATCTTCTTTTTTATGATACTTTAACATTGGCATGTCATGTCCTTTAAGATATTCCTCTAATTCTTCTGGAAGTTCTTCTGATCCAAATATAATAGCATCTGAATTTTTTATAGCAACCTTCATCAAATTGATGTAATTAGGTTCTTTTAATTCTTCTATATGTTTTTCGTCAATATCATCAAACATAATTTTTTCAGTAACCTTAGCGCTTAACTTCCCATTATACCCTTGATTATATATTGATGTAACTATTTTGCTATTTTCAAATAAAGGCTCTTTATCGTAATACTTTTTTAAATATAAAGGCAAAAATGAAGCCAACCACCCATGTACATGAATAATATCTGGTGACCAATTTAATTTCTTAACAGTTTCAACAACTCCTTTTGCAAAGAAAATAGCTCTTTCGTCATTGTCATCAAAAAGCTTTCCAGCTTCATCTTCAAAAGTTGCTTTTCTCTTAAAGTAATCTTCATTATCAATAAAATAGACTTGCATGCGCTCTTTTGGAATTGACGCTACTTTTATAATAAGTGGAACATCCATGTCATTAATTACCAAATTCATACCGGACAACCTAATAACCTCATGAAGTTGATGTCTGCGTTCGTTAATAATACCGTAACGGGGCATAAATATTCTAATTTGCCCTTTATTACTGTTTACCATTCGAGATGCTTCAAACGACATTGAAGAAATCTCGGTCTCAGGTAAATAAGGTATTACTTCTGAAGACACATATAAGATCCTTTTATCTTTCATATATAATTTTTGATGGTGTGTAAAACGATGCAAAATTACGAAAATTTATGCAGACTGACTTTAATATATTATTTTTACTATCTTAAATTTTATTTTTAAATGAAAATACATAACTCCAACTCCTCATTAAAAGAAGCTCTTTTACCCTTTATAAAAAACCGAAAAAGCATTGGGTTTGTCCCGACCATGGGAGCTTTACATATAGGACACATTTCCTTAGTTGAACAGGCCAGTATTGAAAATGATTGTGTTGTAGTGAGTATTTTTGTAAATCCAACACAGTTTGACAATCCAAATGACTTACAAAAATACCCAAGAGCTATAGAAAATGACATCGCTCTTTTAAAGCGGTTTTCAAAAAATATTTTTATTTTCTCACCAAATGCCTTAGATTTATATAATCAAAATATAAATTCGAAAAGTTATCATTTTTCAGGAATTGAAAACGAAATGGAAGGAAAACATCGCATCGGCCATTTTGATGGAGTTGGAACTGTTTTAAATCTTTTTTTTAGAATAGTAAAACCTAATAAAGCTTATCTTGGAGAAAAGGATTTTCAGCAATTACAAATAGTAAAAAAATTAGTTGAGATTGAAAACCTTCCTGTAAAAATTATTGGCTGTCCAATCATTAGAGAAAGTAGCGGCCTAGCAATGAGTTCTAGAAATAAACGCCTTAATACTGATCAATTAAACGAAGCAATTTTAATTTACAAAACACTTTTAAAAGTAAAAGAAAACTTTAAATTATTAAGCATTTTAAAATTAAATCAATTGGCTGAAAAGGAATTTAAAAACCACCCTTGTTTAACGCTAGAATATTTTGAAATAGCCGATACTGAAACACTGAAAACGGCTATTTATAAAAGTAAGAAAAAAAAATATCGAGCTTTTATAGCTAGTTTTATTGACGATGTAAGACTAATAGATAATATAGCATTAAATTAATACCTTTGGCCGATGCAAATACACGGGAGATGTTTTTAATGCTAATTAGCTATGCAATTAAAACTATTATAGACGCTAAAAACTTCAAACCTTCTTTCGTATTTCCAAACGAATAAAACAACTTAAAAAATAAATGAATAAGTCACTTATTACATTTTTGAAAATTGCTATTCCTTTAGGCCTTGGTATGTTTTTAATTTATTATTCTTATTCAAAGTTTACTCCTCAACAATTAGAAGAGATTTCGGCCTACTTCAAAAAAACAGATTACACGTTTGTAATTCTTTCTGTTGTTTTTAATTTATTAAGCCATATTTCTAGAGCTTACCGGTGGAATTTTTTATTAGAGCCTTTAGGCTATAAGCCTAGGCTCTTAAATAATTTTATGGCTGTTTCTGTAGCGTATATTATGAATATATTTATTCCTAAAAGCGGAGAAGTATCAAGAGCCCTTATCATTAATAAATATGAAGATGTTCCGTTTGACAAAGCTTTTGGAACCATCATATCTGAAAGAGTTGTAGATCTTATCTTTTTATTTGGCTTTACAACTATAGCCTTATTGCTGCAGTTTGATAAGCTATCTGAGTTTTTATTAAACGTGTTGCCTAATCATATTATCTACAATTTAATAGCTATTTTTTCAGTGTTTTTAGTATTGTTTTTATTGGCCTTAAAGTTTTCTAAATCGTCCATCATAAAAAAAATAATTCGATTTTTTTCAGGTTTAAAGGATGGAATTTTAAGCATCTTAAAAATGAAGAAAAATGGTTCTTTTATAGTTCATTCATTTTTAATTTGGGGCTTGTATCTATTGTCTTTTTACACTGCTACTTTTGCATTAAACGAAACCTCTAATATTGCTTTTTCAACGCTAATTATCACTTTTGTGGTAGGTAGCTTTTCCTTTGCTTTTACCAATAGTGGTTTTGGGTCTTATCCCTTTTTTGTTGCGGGAATTTTAGTAATTTTCAGCATACCTGAAACTGTTGGAACGGCATTTGGATGGATAGTATGGGCCTCAAGCATAGCCTCTATTGTGTTTTTTGGAGGCTTATCATTAATAATTCTTCCATTTTACAATAAAGAAAAATAATCATTATTATTTAATTCTGAAAAATATATGATTTTTAAAATCGTTATCTTTCAGCATTAAAATTTGCTCTAATGAAGAAAATATTTTTAGTGATCATAGTTTTGTTTTTTGGATTTAACTCCTTTTCACAATCTAAAATTATTTATGAAGAATTTCAATCTGTTAAACTTGATGAAACAAGAAAATTAAAAATTCAACTTCCAAGAAATTATGAAGAAAATACAGAGAAAAAATATCCAATCGTCGTTGTTCTGGATGCTAATTATTTATTCGAACCTGTCGCAGGAAATGTAGACTATTTTAGTTATTGGGAGGATATGCCAGAATCTATTGTAGTTGGAATCATGCAAGGCGACAGTCGTTATGATGATTGCTACTATGATAGCACCGAATTTATGCCAGAGGGTACAGGAGCAGCTTTTTTTGAGTTTATTGGACTTGAACTAATTCCTTATATAGATAATAATTATCGCACGGCAAAATTTACAATTGCAATTGGTCATGATTTTACAGCAAACTTTATCAACTATTTTCTTTTTAAAGACCCTCCATTATTTAATGGATACATTTGTTTAAGTCCAGATTTAGCACCATTGTTAGATGAACGGCTTCCCGCGAGGATTCCTCAAATTCAGACTAAAACATTTTATTATCTCGCTACTGGATCTGATGACATTAAAGATTTAAGAGAAATCACCGAAATGTTAGACGCTTCTTTGAAAGGATTGAAAAGCGATAATTTTGATTATAATTTTGATAATTTCAAAGGAGCAACACACTATTCATTGGTTGCCAGAGCGATTCCTTCAGCTTTAGAAAAAATGTTTTCATTATATCGTCCAATAAGTAACGAAGAATACACCGATGTTATTTTAAAATTAAAGACCCCTATTCACCTTTATTTAACTGAAAAATATGCTACTATAAAAGATTTATTTGGACTTAATAACCCCATAAGATTAAACGACTTTATAGCAACCTGTAAAGCTTCTGAAAAAAAGAAACAATGGGAATCACTTCGTGAAATCGCAACGATGGCAAAAAAACAATATCCTAACAAAGTTTTAGGTGCTTATTATTTAGCTCGTTATTACGAAGAAATCGGGGAAACTAAAAAAGCAATGAGAATTTACCAAGGTGCTTATGATAAAGAAGAAGTAGATTTTATAACCATTGATATGATGCTTGACAAAGCAGATAAAATTAAAGAAGATTTCGGATATTAAAAAAATAGAATTTATCTTTAAAAAACAAATCCTCTTTCACTAAAGCTCAATAAATTTATGCTGTTTTGGTAATTTGGATATTTAATTTCATAGAAAGTATATGGCAAAAGTAAAAACCTCTTTTTTCTGTCAGAATTGTGGCAGCTCTTTTTCTAAATGGCAAGGACAATGTTCTGCTTGTAAGGAGTGGAATACCATTGCTGAAGAAGTAATCCAAAAAGCAGAAAAAGTAAGTTGGAAGGTTTCTGAATCTTCTTCCAAGAGAGTTTCTAAATCGCTTAAAATAAATGAAATTTCCACTGCATCGGAAGCAAGATTAAATACAAAAAATAATGAGCTCAACAGGGTTTTAGGAGGCGGATTAGTCCCAGGATCTTTAACGCTTTTAGGCGGTGAACCTGGCATCGGAAAAAGCACCTTAATGCTTCAAATTGCATTACAATTACCCTATAAAACACTGTATGTTTCTGGAGAAGAAAGTGCTCAGCAGATAAAAATGAGAGCGGAGAGAATTTATCCAAATTCAGAAAATTGTTACATTCTAACAGAAACTAAAACTCAAAATATCTTCACCCAAATTGCAGAATTAAGTCCAGATATTGTAGTGATCGATTCCATACAAACACTACATACGGATTATATAGAAAGTAGCCCTGGAAGCATTTCACAAATTAGAGAAACAACTACGGAGCTTATTAAATTTGCAAAAGAAACCAATACTCCAGTTATTTTAATTGGCCATATTACCAAAGACGGAAACATTGCTGGACCAAAAATATTGGAACATATGGTGGATACCGTTTTACAGTTTGAAGGAGATAGAAATCACGTTTATAGAATCTTACGTTCACAAAAAAATAGGTTTGGCTCCACTAATGAATTAGGTATTTACGAAATGCAAGGGAATGGTTTGCGAGAAGTAAGCAATCCATCCGAAATACTAATTTCAAAAAATGATGAAGATCTTAGCGGAACAGCAATTTCTGCTACATTAGAAGGGATGCGCCCTTTAATGATCGAAATTCAAGCCCTTGTAAGCACTGCTGTTTATGGTACACCTCAACGAAGTGCAACTGGATATAACGCTAAACGGTTGAATATGATATTAGCAGTCCTTGAAAAACGTGCTGGATTTAAATTGGGAGCAAAAGATGTGTTTTTAAATATAACTGGAGGAATTAATGTTGACGATCCTGCAATAGATTTAGCAGTTGTGGCTGCTGTATTATCTTCAAATATTGATATCTCCATAGACAAATCCATGTGTTTCGCAGCTGAAATTGGATTGGCTGGAGAAGTTAGGCCTGTAACTAGAGTGGATCAACGAATTTCAGAAGCTGAGAAATTAGGTTTTAAATCTATTGTAATTTCTAAATATTGCAAAATTCCAAAGAACAATTATACCATCAATATTATAAAATTTGCTAAAGTTCATGATGTTGTAAAACATCTTTTTAGCTAATTTTCTAAGGAGCTGGATTTGGAATTTGATTGTGAATTGTATTGATCTCTGAAATTATTTCATCGGAAAGGCTAAGATGAATACTATCAATATTTTCTTTTAGTTGATTCAAATTAGTGGCGCCAATAATATTAGAAGTTATAAATGGCTGCTGTGTTACAAAAGCTAAAGCCATTTGAGTTAAACTAATCCCGTGTTTTTTTGCAATTTCATTATATAGCATCGTTGCCTTATTAGATTGCTGACTACTATACCTGTTGTAATTTGGAAATAAAGTTACCCTAGCATTTTCTGGTTTATTATTATTTAAATATTTTCCTGCAAGCACCCCAAAAGCCAATGGTGAATAAGCCAAATATCCAATATTCTCTCTAAGTAAAACTTCAGATAAACCTATTTCATCTCTTCGATTTAAAAGGTTATACGCATTTTGTACAGCAATCATTTTGGGAGCTCCTTTTTTAGCTTCTTCACTATAACGCATCACTCCCCAAGGAGTTTCATTCGATAATCCAATTTGTCTAATTTTTCCTTCTTTAACAAAAGAATCTAAGGTTTCTAAAACCTGAGCAATATTATCTTCCCATTTCGAATTATGAATATAATCACGCACCCCAAAAACATTGACTCCCCGCTCTGGCCAATGCAATTGATATAAATCTAAATAATCGGTCTGTAAACGTTTTAAACTTTTATTTAATGCATCCTCCAATGCTTCTTTACTAAAATTTAAATTCTTCCGAATGTGTTCGAAAAAACGAAGCGGGCCCGTTATTTTTGAGGTTAAAACTACTTGATCTCTATTATTCGTTTTAGACAACCAAGTACCAATAATAGACTCGGTACTCCCTTGAGTTTTTGGATCCCCAGGAACCGAATACATTTCGGCTGTATCTATAAAATTAATTCCTTGGTCTAATGCATAGTCTAATTGTGCATGACCTTCAGCTTCTGTGTTTTGTTCACCCCAAGTCATAGAGCCTAGGCACATTTTACTAACTTTTATATCTGTATTGGGTAGTTGGGTATATTTCATATTAGGTATTACAATAAGTAATTCATATATTAATTTAATAATTTAGAAATCTCATCCAATTTAGGAGTTAAAATCACTTCAATTCTTCTGTTTTTTGACCTTCCTTCAGAAGTACTATTAGCAATAATTGGAGCAAACTCTCCTCTTCCTGCTGCTGTAAGGTTCTCTTTTAAAATTTTAGTATTTTCTGTCAAAATAGATACGATAGAAGTTGCTCGTTTCGTCGATAAATCCCAATTATTCTTAATATTTCCGTTTCCAGAATAGACTACATTATCAGTATGGCCTTCAATTAAAACCGCTATTTCAGGGTTTTTTGCCAATACATTTCCCAATTGTATTACCGCTTCACGCCCTCTTGTATTTACTGTCCAACTTCCACTTTCAAATAATAATTTATTTTCCATAGAAACATAGACTTTTCCATCACGTTGTTCTACAGTAAGGCCATTGCCTTCAAAATTAGTAAGTGCTGCAGAAATTGCATTCTTTAAAGCAGTCATTTGGGCATCTTTAGCGCTAATTATTCCCTCTAATTCTTCAACTCTGCGAGAACGTTCTTCTATATCTTGTTGTAATTGTGCCAATCGAGCAATTTCTGTGGCTAATGCTTTCTCTTTTTCTTCCAATTTCCTTAGTAAAGTTCGGTTGAGCGCTAAGTTCTCTGTTAATTTTGAAGAACTATTAGCGTCTAAAGCATCGTAGGAGTCTTTTAATCGATCATAACTAGATTTAGATGCTGCTAAGTTCATTGCTGACCTGCTTTTTTCAGCTTTTAATATTTCCAATTCATTTTGAAGGTTTTTAATCGAATAACTATTTTCATTAGTTCCTTCGTTTAATTGAGATAATAATGATTTATTTTCTTCTTTTAAAAGATCATACTTGCTTTGTAAATCTTCATATATTTTTGAAGAAACACAAGAAGTCATTAATGAGATTAATGCAATTCCAAATAAAAATCTTTTTAACATAGTGTTTTTTTTAATTAAAGTTTAATTCTACCATCAAGGGACAATGATCACTGTGTTTAGCATCAGGTAATATAACGGCGCGTTTAATGTTTTCTTGTAATGGTTTTGAAACCATATGATAATCGATGCGCCAACCTTTATTATTGGCCCTAGAATTAGCCCGATAACTCCACCAAGTATAATGGTGTGATTCCTTATTTAAATACCTAAAAGAATCGATGAATCCACTATTTATGAAATTTCCGATCCATTCTCTTTCTATTGGTAAAAATCCAGAAGAATTTTTGTTAGCTACTGGATTATGAATATCTATTGCTTCATGACAAATATTATAATCTCCACAAATAACTAGATTAGGAATGTCCTTTTTTAATTCATTTACATATTTTTGGAATTCTGCCATAAAGTTTAATTTAAATTCCAAGCGAGCACTATTAGTTCCACTTGGGAGGTATAAACTCATGATGGATACTTCATTATAATCTACACGAAGGTTTCTTCCCTCAAAATCCATACTTTCGATACCTGTCCCGTATTCAATATGATTGGGTTTTTCTTTACAAAAAATGGCAACTCCACTATACCCTTTTTTCTGCGCACTGAACCAATAATGATAAGGGTAACCTGCATTTTCAATAGCTTCTATATCTACTTGTTCTTCTAAAGCTTTAATTTCTTGGAGACAAATTATATCGGGGTCTGCCTTTAGCAACCATTCAGCAAAACCTTTTTTCATTGCCGCTCTAATACCATTTACATTATAAGAAATTATCTTCATGAATTCTATTTTTAATAACAAGCACTAATTTAATTAACATTGTACCTTTATAAGGTATATTTAGGAAATTATTATCAATAAATTTTACAAAATAAATCGCTCATATTTTAGTTTAATAATAACTATATTTCTAGCTATTGCAAATGTACTTATGAAGTTGTTTCTAATTTTATTTTTTGGTTTGTTTCTAAGTGTAAGTTTTGCGCAAGACTTCCCTAGCAATTTTCAAAGTAGAAAAGTTGCAATTAATGATACGATACAAATAGATAGTGTAAGTATCAATCCCATTCGTTTTCAAATAATCGATACAAAAGGAATTGTTGTTGATTCTAGTAATTATAAAGTAGATTTTGGTAAAAGCCTTTTAATTCTTCCAAAAAGCATTGTTACTAAAAATGATACTTTGACCATCAATTATTTGAGATATCCAGAATATTTGACAAAAGATTATTTTGTATTGGATTCCAATGTGATAGTTCGAAAAAGCAATAGTATTAATAAATTATATTCACTTCAAGAGTCTAGTAATAAAAATCAATTTAAACCTTTTGAAGGCCTTAACACCTTAGGAAGTATTTCAAGAGGTATTACTGTTGGAAACAATCAAAATGCTGTTGTAAATTCTGAATTGAACCTTCAAATTACAGGAAAACTTAGCGATAAAGTATCGATTAGAGCTTCTATTCAAGATTCCAATATTCCTTCACAAGATGCAGGGTATTCTCAAAGTTTAGAAGAGTTTGATCAACTATTTATAGAGCTTTACAGTGACAATTGGAATATTAGAGCGGGTGATGTCGATTTAGTGAATACTAAAAGTTATTTTGGGAATTTTACTAAAAAGGTTCAAGGTATTTCTTTAGGAGGAACCATCAACCATAAATCTGGAGCAAAAACTTCTGTTTTTGCATCAGGAGCATTAGTTCGTGGTGTGTTTTCAAGCAGTGATTTTGTTGGACAAGAAGGAAATCAAGGACCTTATAAACTAGTTGGTCCTAATGGGGAACTTTATATTTTAATAGTCTCTGGAAGTGAACGTGTTTATGTAAATGGATTGTTGCTATCTAGAGGAGAAAGTGAAGATTATGTGATTGATTATAATGCAGGTGAAGTTAAATTTAACACTACCTATCCAATTACGGCAAATATGAGAATTCGTGTTGAATATCAATATACAGATCGAAATTACACTCGTTTTATAGGTTTTGGAGGAGGGAATTACACCAGTGAAAAACTGGATATTGGTGCTTATGTCTATTCTGAAAGTGATGCTAAAAACCAACCTTTACAACAAAGCTTAACAGAAGAACAAGTGACTATTTTAAGGGATGCAGGTGATGATACATCTCAAATGATTGCTCCTTCAGCAATACCAGATACTTATTCTGAAAACAAAGTATTATATAAAAAAGAAGACATAAATGGTGTGGAAGCTTTTGTGTTTTCAAATAATGCAGAAGATGAATTGTACAGTGTTCGATTTACATTATTAGGAGAAGGACTAGGTAACTATATTGTTAGTGATATTAATACTATCAATCGAATTTTTGAATACATTGAACCTATTGACGGGGAATTACAAGGAAATTACGGCCCTGTGATACAACTAACTCCTCCTACAAAAATACAAGTTGGAGGAGTGAATGGAGCATACCACCCTACTGAAAAAACAACGATTGCATTCGAAGTAGCTGGAAGTGTTAATGATCTTAATCTGTTTTCGAATATAGATAATGGTAATAATAATGGTTTTGCTGGTGAACTAAACATCAAACAAACCATTTTAAAAACACCTGAAACTAAAAAATTAGATGCTTTTGCTTCTATAAATCTAATTAATAAAGATTTTAGAACCATAGAACGTTTGTATGCTGTAGAATTTAATAGAGATTGGAATTTAACAAATCCATTGGGTGATCAACTTTTTATAATTGGAGGGTTGGAGTATGTAGATTCTAAAATTGGAAATTTAAGGTATGAATTTCAAAATTTAGATTATTCAGAAAACTTTTCAGGAAATAGAAATGTATTAAGTTTTAATCTACGCTTCGGAAAAATAAATTTAGTAAGCAACGGGAGTAGTTTACAAAGCAAAGGGTCTGAATTAAATTCAAAATTTTTCAGAACACATAATGTTGCTAGCTATTCATTTAAAAAATCATGGTTTGGAGGAAAATTAGCCCTAGAAGACAATCAAGTTCGAGCAGTTATTAATGACAGTTTAACTCCAGTAAGTCAAAAATTTAATGCCTATGAAATATTCACAGGATTAGGAGATAGTACTAAGGTTTTTACTGAAGTTGGTTATCGTTATCGAGTAAATGATAGTCTTCGAAATTCAGAATTGACAAAAGTTTCCGCTTCCAATGATATTTATTTAAAATCGAGGATCTTAAATAAACCCAACTCAAATTTATCTGTGTTTGCTAATTATAGAATTTTAAAAGATAAAGATGAGATTAATGAGGATGAAAAATCATTAAATTCTAGATTGCTTTACAACCAATCATTTTTTAAAAATGGTATCCGGTTAAATACCGTTTTAGAAACCAATAATGGTGTTTTACCGCAACAAGAATTTACCTATGTTAAAGTAGCTCCTGGAGAAGGAATTTACACTTGGTACGATTATAATAACAATGGTATACAAGATTTAGAAGAATTTGAAGTTGCACAATTTCAAGATGAAGCAGAATATATTAGGATACTATTACCCAATCAAATTTTTGTGAAAATCAGTCAAACTAAGATCAGCCAAACCTTAAATTTAAACCCACAACAATGGTCAACTAGAAATGATTTCAGAAAAATTATTTCTCATTTTTACAATCAAACTTCATTTTTAATAGACAAAAAAATAAAAAGAAAAAACGATGTGTTTATTATAAATCCATTTAAAGATCACGGATTTGATGAATTATCATCGGTAAGTAATTTTAGAAATGCATTATTTTATAATAGAGGAAAACAAAAGTTTACTACTATCTATACGTTCATTTTAACTTCGAACAAGAATTTTTTATCTATAGGTTTAGCAGAAATTAAATTAAAGAGTCATCAGCTTAATTTTAACCATAAATTTCAGGAAAACTGGTTGATAAATTTAAGAGGAGCTTTAGGAGAAAATAAAAGTTTAACCGAAAATTTTGAAAGTAGAAATTACACACTGGATACTTATGAAGTAAACCCTAAAATTTCATATTTATTAAATTCTCAAACGCGGTTTGGTGTTTTTTATCAATATTTAAATAAAGAAAATCAACTTAGCAATTTCGAGTTATTGACTCAGCAAAAAATTGGGATTTCTTTCGCATATTCCAACGCTCAAAAAATATCCTTAAACGGAGAGTTTAATTATATAAATAATAATTTTACAGGTAATGCTTATTCGCCTGTAGCTTATCAAATGCTGGAAGGATTGCAACCTAATATTAATTTAACTTGGCGGTTATTATTACAAAAAAGGATTACCAAGTTTTTAGATATTAACTTATCTTATTTTGGAAGAAAGAGTGAAACTTTTAAAGCAGTTCATACAGGCAGTGTTCAACTGAGAGCATATTTTTAAAAAAATCGCATAAAAAAAGAGCGGACCAAGTCCGCTCTTCTCTTAAATAATGATAAGCCATAAGATTACTTAACGATAATCTTAGAAGTCTTATATGTTTTAGAAGAGTTATCTCCCATTTTGATTAAGTAAACACCCGCATCAGCATAAGACATATCTAAATGATAAACATAGCTATTACCCTGCTTTTCTAGGTTATTATATGCTAACGTTTGACCTAAAATATTATAGATAGCAATAGAAGCTACACCATCAAAATCAGTTGTTAAAGTAATGTCATATTGATTATTAGCTAATGAAATCACTGTAAATTCCGCTTCAGAAATTGCAGGATCATCAAGACCTAAAACTCCCGTATCTGCAGTGTAATCCTCAGTTTCACCATATTGAGTTGCCTCACATGCATCATCAGGTACTTCTGCTTGCCAATTTGATTTTAGACGCATTCTATGCATTCCAGGAGGTACATCGCTTAGGATATTGAAAAATACCGATTCTGTAAAAGTTCCAGCACCTTCACCTGGAGCGATTACAAAGTTAGGAACTATAGTTTCATCAACTGAAAATGTTCCATCATCATTAAAATCAATCCAAGCTCTTACGTTTTGATCACCATAACCTGTAGTCACTGTCAATTCGTAAGTAGTTTCAGGTAATAATTCTGCAATAATACTAGTAAAATCAGCATATCCTTCACAGCCTGAGTCGTTGTTTAAATCAGAAACAGTAATAGTCACATTTGTAAATCCATCTCCAAAAGAACAATCTGAAGAGGGTTCGCAATATTCTGTTCCATTAAATACTACTTTAGTAGTTGCATCATTTCCTGGATTTGTATCTCCAGCTAAGTTAGTTCTTGCTACAATGGTATGATCACCTGGTGCTGAAAAATCTGCTGGTGTTGAAAATGTATAAGACTCTGTCGCTCCAGCAGCAATTGTTCCAGCATAATCTTCAACTACTGCTGATCCAGTATCAAGAATATATTGTAATTCAGGATTTGTAATATCGTTACTTCCAAAGTTTCTGATGTTTACAATAATATCTTCAGTTGCTCCTAATGGACCATTATTTGGATTAGTAATAGAACTCACCCCTATATCATCAGCCTGTGGCGGCGCTAATTGAAATACTCCTACAACTCCTTTACGACTACCATTTATATACTCATCTATAAACCAGAAAGTAGTACCATCTGTATCCAATTCAAGTTTATTATAATCACAATATCTGATATTTGGAACATTAGCAGTACTCACAGCAATAACTTCTTCAATAGCAGTCATTACTCCTAATTCATCTCCATCAAATCTACCTGTATAGTAGGAACCAACTCTAAAGTCTGTAGGGTCTGAAGTAGTTGGTCCTGCCATTGCAGAATAACCCATTGCAATATTACCGTTACTATCCCAGTTCATACTTGCCATCCAAGCATGTTTCCCATCTGGAGATGAATAAGTACCTTCTTGATAGACTGTCCAAGGCATATTATCATCATCTTGTCTTATTTCAAACCAGCGAATACCTGCTAATTCATCACTACCAGCATCAATATCAACAACAAAATTAAAAATAGCAGCATTATAAGTTTCAAACTTTTTAAAACGTGCTTGATTCATTATCGTATTTTGTACCGCATCGATAAGAGCTCCACCTCCAGGTTGTGGAAGGTTAGCAAAACTTCCTCCATTAAATACAGAGATAAATGGAGTTGCCGGCAACTGCGTTGCAGAAGATATTGTACCATTTCCAGCTCCCCAATCCATATCTATTGTCCATAGCTTAACATGGTCTGTAGATATACCTGAAAAAGCATTATCCTGTAAAAAAACTACAGTTGCTCCACCTGCAGCTGGCATAACACCATCAGAAACATCTAAAAATTGTGGACTCCAAAACCCTTGTGTTATCATGCCAGGTAATGGAAAACCAATTATTTGTGCAGCATTTCCTGCTAGCATTTCATCTCTTTCTAAAGCCCATACTTTATCAGCTCCTGATATATTTTGAGTTAAATAATACCCATCACTCCAAATTGAGAGTTTTTGATAATCGTTAAATGATAAGTTATAGATATTCCATCCTGCAGTTAATGGATCTGGACCATCTGATACTGCTATCGATTGACTAGGACCTAAAAATGTTAGGACCCATCTATCTGCCAAATTATCATAAGAAACTGTTAAGTCACAACATCCACCACTTGGAAAAATAGCTGGATTAGGATTAAAAGGTCCTGCTAAAACATTTCCTGATTTATCATAAATAACAATTCTTGTGTTATATGTAATTATTACGTGATTAGGACCTACTGCCATATCTGGATCTGTTGGTGAAGCACTGGAGCTATAGGCATCAAAAACAAGACTTGGAGATGCAACACGAATACTCTGTGCAGATTCATGTCTGTTTCTTACAAAATAATCATCTTTAGTTTGACGGTCTTTTCCAATAATCACAGAGTTTCCTAAGGATCTTTTGTCTTGAGCCTCTCTAGGAGTTAAATCCTCAGAAACTACTAGTTCATTAATTCTGGAAGCAATTGAAGAAACATAAGTAGGTTCTCCAGTTGTTCCAATAAAATTACCTTGAGTTGGTACATTTGGTGTTACTTCTTGTGCGTTTAGATTAAATGCAAATACCGCAAAAATTGACAACAAAAAATAGTCTTTTAATTTCATTTTATTTATAGTTAATAACTCTTTTTTTAATTATGCCACAATATTAAGACAACTAAATTTAATAACACCCTACTTTAAAACATAAAATACTGATTATCATTACTTTCAATAAGAAAGTAATGATTTTTTTACATTTAAAATGGCATAATAATTGTAACTTTATTAATTAAACTTACTAATATTATCAATTATGAAAACACTAAACATTTTAACCCTATTATTTCCAATTTTATTATTCTCTTGTAAAAGCACAAATAATTCTGAAAATAAAATAGCTATAGAAAAAATGATGGAGGCAGGCTTTATAAAAGGAACAATTGTCACTTCTACAATAGAAGGAGATTGTCCTATTACTATTAAAGTAGAAGGTAAAAATGGAACTTATTATTTAGATCCAATTGATTTAAGAGAAGATTTTCAAATTGAAGGTGAGCAAGTGTGGTTTAAATATGGCGGATTACGAAGAATGAATCGTTGTGAAAAAGCAAGCCCAATAAGTATTATTGAAATAATTAAAAGCAATTAAACATAGAGTAATAAATAAAAACCTGTCCATTACTAAAGGACAGGTTATTTTTGCTTATATCAAATTAATATTAGCTTAACCAAGCTTTAAAAGAAGTAGCATTTTTTAGTTGATTTGATATTTCAGAAATCGCAATACGCTCTTGTCTCATAGTATCTCGATGCCGAATGGTCACTGTATTATCTTCTTTTGTTTGATGGTCTACGGTAATACAGAATGGTGTTCCTACAGCATCTTGACGTCTATACCGTTTTCCTACCGCATCCTTTTCATCGTAAACAACATTATATTCCCATTTCAACTCCTCAATAATTTGCCTGGCAATTTCTGGTAATCCATCTTTTTTAACCAATGGAAAAACTGCAGCTTTTATGGGTGCCAGAATTTCTGGTAATTTTAAGACCACTCTAGAACTTCCATCTTCTAATACTTCCGTTTTAAGTGAATTGCTAAAAATTGCTAAAAACATCCTGTCCAAACCTATAGAAGTTTCCACTACATAAGGCGTATAGTTTTTGTTTGTTTCGTGATCAAAAAATTGAAGTTTTTTGCCCGAATATTCTTCGTGAGCCTTTAAATCAAAATCGGTGCGAGAATGAATTCCTTCTAATTCTTTAAAACCAAATGGAAAATTAAATTCGATATCGGTAGCAGCATTCGCATAATGTGCCATTTTTTCATGATCATGAAAACGATAGTTTTCTTCCCCTAGACCTAAAGAAAGATGCCAATTAAGTCTTGTTTCTTTCCAATACTCATACCATTTCATTTCTTCTCCTGGCTTTACAAAGAACTGCATCTCCATTTGCTCGAACTCCCGCATCCTGAATATAAATTGCCTAGCAACTATTTCGTTTCTAAATGCCTTACCTGTTTGGGCAATTCCAAAAGGAATTTTCATCCTCCCCGTTTTTTGAACATTTAAAAAGTTTACAAATATTCCTTGAGCTGTTTCTGGACGAAGGTATAAATCCATCGCACTTTCTGCAGAAGCTCCTAATTTAGTGCCAAACATGAGATTAAATTGCTTTACACCGGTCCAATTTTTAGAGCCTGACAATGGGTCTGCAATTCCTAATTCCTCAATCAATAACTTAACATCGGCTAAATCTTCGTTTTCTAGAGACCTCGCCATGCGTTCTAATATTTCTTTTTGTTGTGATTTGTATTTTATAACTCTAGAATTTGTGCTTACAAATTCCTCTTCATTAAAACTTTCACCAAAACGTTTTTTTGCTTTTATGATTTCTTTTTGAGCTTTAATATTTAATTTTTCACAATAGTCTTCTATTAAAACATCTGCTCGATATCTTTTTTTAGAATCTTTGTTATCAATCAAAGGGTCGTTAAAAGCATCTATGTGTCCAGAAGCTTTCCAAGTAGTTGGATGCATTAATATTGCAGCATCTATACCAACAATATTTTGATGCATAAATACTATACTTCGCCACCAATATTCACGAATGTTCTTTTTTAGTTCTACGCCATTTTGAGCGTAGTCGTAAACAGCACTAAGGCCATCATAAATTTCACTTGATTGGAATATGTAACCATATTCTTTTGCGTGTGATATTACTTTTTTAAATAAATCTTCATTTGCCATAGTACAAAAATAAAAAAACCGTTACGATTAGCTCCTAACGGTTTCAATTATTTAATATTAAAATTTTATTTCAATTTCATTTTTGAAGTTGCAATTAATTTTGATCCATCAAAAATATTAATTGTATACACACCTTCTACAAGATCATTTTCATTTGCAGCTACCATAGAACATACATCTAACTCTTCATTTTCATAAAATACTTTTGTTGAAGCACTATAATTTAAAGTTCCATTTTCAAACTCTAAAACCTCATTTTCTCCTAATAAATTATTTTTAGGATTGATTACTTGAATATAAAGCATGCGATCTCCTTTTTCTGCAATAGCATTTGGAGAAAGCGAAAAACAAGCTCTGATTTTATCCGCTCTTTTAGAACGTTGAGTGTCTACAATTTTACCGCTATTTTTAACAATAACACCGGTTCCATTTAAATCTATTGCACGAACTATAGACCCCAAGTTAATTTTGTCTGCCATTTCTTTATTTTCTTCCGTAACTGAATCTACCACTTTAATAGTTTCATCTAACTCTAAGAATGCATTATCTCTTTCAGCAATAATCAATTTATTAACAGCAATTAAACTATCTGCCTTTTTAAACAAAAATGTTCTTTCGTCTTTTAATTTTCCAATTTCAGATTTATAACGACGTATCAAAGCAATGTTTGTTTTTGAATCTTTAACAGAATTAAGTAAAACCTCTATTCGCTTTCTTGCTTCTAGAAGGTCTTTGTCTTTAATTTCATTATCCTGGATTACTTCATCATAATTTGCTATTAATTCTTGTAGTTCTAATTCAATATCAGATTTTTGGTCTTGTAAAATAGTTACTGTATCTTTATTATCATTATATAGTGTTACTGTATAAACAGCCAACACAATTAATAATAGCGTTAATATCCCAACTATTATTTTAAACTTGTTATTGTTCTTCTCTGTATTCATGGTTATTATTTCTAGTGTTAGCCTATAGAACGTTAAAAAATAAAAAATAATATATTTTATGTTAAATCTTTTATTTCCAAAAGTTTGCAATGGATGTAAGACCATTTTATTAAAAAAGGAAGAGGTTATTTGTACACAATGCAGACATATCCTACCTATTATAGGTCATCACAATACTGGAAATGACACTATGAAACAACTTTTCTATGGGAAATTTTTAGTAGAAAATGCAACGGCAATTATTAAATTTCAGAAAAGAGGAATTACCCAAGAACTACTTCATAATTTAAAATATAGAGGACAGCAACATATAGGTTCCTTTTTTGGAAAATGGCTCGGAGAAGAATTAGCAGATCATATTGATTACCAAAATATTGAAATGGTAATTCCAGTTCCTTTACATAAACAAAAATTAAAAAAAAGAGGTTATAATCAAGTGGAGGGTTTTGGGTTTGAAATAGCTAAAGCGCTACAAGTACCATATGTTGATACTATATTAACAAAAGAGTCTAAAACGGAATCTCAAGTATTTAAACAACGTTTTACCCGTTTTCAAACTGAAGAAATATTTAAAATCAAACAGCCTCATTTAATAAACGATAAACACATTTTATTAGTTGATGATATTATAACAACAGGTGCTACCTTAGAAAACTGTGCGCTCCAAATATTTAAAAGCAATCAGGTAAAACTTAGTATTGCAACCATCGCAATCGCTTAACTATTTTGTCTATTTTTGTAGTTATGATGCATCGCATATTTTATTTTGCTCTCTTATTTTTTGTTACACTAACTTTTGTTAATTGTGCAAAAAGAGGAAATCCTTCTGGCGGATCAAAAGATTCAATTCCACCAATTATTGTAAAATACAACCCAGAAAATTATAGCATTAACTTTACTGATGATGAAATTAGAATCTATTTTGATGAATATATTAAGTTAATAGATATTAATAAAGAATTAATTATTTCTCCCCCTTTAAAATATCAACCTGAAATAACCCCATTAAGTACTGGAAAGTTTATTAAAATAATAATTAAAGACAGCCTGAAAAAAAACACAACTTACTCATTTAATTTTGGAAAAAGTGTTGTTGACTATACAGAGGGAAATATATTTAACTATTTAAAATATATCTTTTCTACAGGGAGTTTTATTGATAGCTTAAAATTAAAAGGAACTGTTAAAGATGCCCTCCTATTAAATTCTGAAGGCACAACAACAGTTATGTTATACGAAGTAAATGAAGCCTTTAATGATTCTATAATTTATTTTGAAAAACCAACTTACATCACCACTACAAAAGAAGAAAGTCAAGAATTTGAACTTACTAATTTAAAAGAAGGAACCTATTTTTTAATTGCTTTGAAGGATAAGACAAATGATTATATTTTTCAACCAAACTATGATAAAATAGGGTTTTTAGAGGGATTTATTACCCTACCATCCGATAGCTCTTTTACAATTAACATATTTAAAGAAACAGAAAATTATACAATCAAAAAGCCTAAACACGAAGGTAAAAATCATATTATATTTGGTTATAATGGAGATGCAAAAGATTTAAAAATAGAATTAAAATCCTCTGTACCAAAAGATTTTGAATCTACAACCTATATAGATTCAAAATCTGATACCTTACACTATTGGTTTAAACCTTTCGTAGAAAATGATTCTCTAATTTTTACAGTAAAAAATAAAAATTATGTAGATACTTTAGTCACTAGAATGCGAGATTTGTATGCAGATACGTTGGTAGTAAAACCAATAAATGCCGGAGTTTTAACTCCAAGGGATACTCTTAAATTTTCTGCTACTACTCCTTTAATATTATTTGATCCTGAAAAAGCAACCATAATAAATCAAGATTCTGTGGAAATACCCTTTAAAGGAGTTATTGATCACAGATTTAATACAGCGGTTTTAAATTTTGATATAAAAATCCCAGAATCCTATACAATTCAATTATTACCTGGAGCATTTATCGATTTTTTTGAACAGATAAATGATACAATTAATGTTAGAGTTAGGACTAAAGAAAATTCAGATTACGGAACACTAAGCTTGATTTTAAGTGAACCTGAACAGCTACCCATAATTGTTCAACTAGTGAATACCAAGTATAAAGTTATTCAAGAAAGATACTTTACAAAAGATGAAACCATTTTATTTGAATATATAATTCCAGGAGAATATTACATTCGCATTATCTACGATGAAAACAAAAATAAACATTGGGATACAGGAAACTATCTTAAAAAAATCCAACCTGAAACTGCAATATATTACCCTAAAAAAATTGAAATTCGTCCTAATTGGAGTTTAGTAGAAACCTTTAAATTAGATTAAATTCATCTCGATCATTTAAAAACTGAAGATGTTTTCTATTGGTTTCAATATGTGATTTTTTAAGCGCTATAGTTTCTGTAAAACTTTCTTCAAAATTAGCAGTCGAAATCTGTTCTCCTAATACATTGTAAACTCCAGAATGTCCTATATATCGATGTTTATTTCCATCTTTCCCGGTTCTGTTAACACCAACACAATAAGCCATATTCTCAATAGAACGTGCTTTTAATAAAGCATCCCAAGCGGCTATTCTTTTTTCTGGCCAGTTTGCAACATAAAGAAGCACATCATAATCTTCGGTATTTCGAGCCCAAACTGGAAAGCGTAAATCATAACAAATTAAAGGACAAATTTTCCATCCCAATAAATCCACAATCAATCGTTGATTACCTGAAGCAAACGTATCATGTTCTCCTGCCAAAGTAAAGGTATGTCGCTTATCATATGTTTTATAATCACCATTAGGAAAAACAAAAAACAACCTGTTGTAAAAGGATTCATTTTTAGATATTATAACGCTTCCCGTAACTGCACAATCCATTTTTACAGCCTGATGCTTCATCCAAATAAGTGTTTTTCCATTTTCTAATTCAGCAAGTGGTAAAGCGTTCATGGTGAAACCAGTTGTAAACATTTCAGGAAGAACAATAAGATCTGTTTGTTCTGAAATTTGGTTAATTTTTTCAGAAAACATCAACCGATTTGCAGCTGGATTTTCCCAAAATAAATCAGATTGAATAATAGAAATTTTTAATACTTCTTTCATGGGTCTATAGTTAATTTTATTTAATAGTTATAATGAAATTAGTTTATCCAAAAAGGTAATTAGTATATAGCATTAATAATTTTTGCTGCTGAAATTAATGTTTCTTCAGTTTTTGCAAAACAAACTCTAATTTGTTTAAAATCTTCTTTATTTTTATTAAAAACTGAAGTTGGAATAGTCGCTATTTTATAATCCTTAGTTAGTCTTTCGGCAAATAGCAGATCACTTTCATTAGAAATATCTGAAAAATCTAACATTTGAAAATACGTGCCTTTTGAAGGAATAATTTTAAACTTTGAATCTGTTATCAATTCTAAAAAAACATCTCTTTTCTGTTGGTAAAAACTAGAAATATTCAAATAATGGGCTGCTGTCTCTAGATACTTAGCCAGGGCTTTTTGTATGGGACTATTAACACTAAATACATTATATTGATGAATTTTTTTAAATTCATTCATCAGATTTGCTGGAGCTAAACAATAACCCATTTTCCATCCGGTATTATGAAATGTTTTTCCGAACGATGCAACTATAAAGCTCCTTGAAGCTAATTCTGGAAATTTTGCTGCACTATAATGAATGAGGCTATCGAAAATAATATGTTCATATACCTCATCGCTAATAACTATTAAGTTATATTTTTCTGCTAGAAATTGTAAGTGAAACATATCGGCTTCAGAAAAAATCATACCACTAGGATTGTGTGGGCTATTTACAATGATAAGTTTTGTTTTATGAGTGATTTTATCTTCTACTTCTTCCCAATTGGGTTTGTAAAAAGGTGCTTTTAATTGAACAGGAATTGTAATTCCTCCAAATAACTCAATTGCAGGACTATAACAATCGTAAGCGGGAGTAAAAATAATGGCTTCATCATCTTTATTAACAACAGTTGCAATTGCTGTAAAAATGGCTTGAGTTGCGCCTGCTGTTATTGTTATTTCAGTATTAGGATTGTACTTTTTTGAATGCAATAATTTAGTTTTGTTGCTAATTATTTCTCTTAATTCTAAATACCCGGACATTGGCGCGTATTGATTATAACCTCCTTCCATAGCTTTATTAACAAGCTCAATTAAAAAGGGATCACTTTTAAAATTTGGAAAACCTTGTGATAGATTTAATGCATTATAATCGGAAGCCATTTTACTCATAACAGTAAAAATGGAAGTGGTTATATTAGGTAGTTTTGAAATCATTGTATAAAAGTAATTTTACTGTTGTAATAAACAAAAATAAATTAGCTTTTTTATAATTTGCAGAAAACTGCCCCTTAGAGTTGCCAAATTGAAGTAAAACCGATGGAAAAACTATCTGAAAAAAACAGCTCACATTCAAAAGCGATATAAACCTATCCTTTCAAACTCGCTTTTAAATATTCCCTATTCATTCGAGCAATATTCTCTAAAGAAATTCCTTTGGGGCATTCTATTTCACAAGCTCCAGTATTTGTACAGTTACCAAAACCTTCGGCATCCATTTGGTGTATCATATTCAGTACTCGATCTGTTGCTTCAACTTTACCTTGAGGTAATAATGCATATTGCGAAACTTTTGCGCCAACAAACAACATTGCTGAGGAGTTTTTACATGTAGCTACACAGGCTCCGCAACCGATACAAGTTGCAGCATCCATGGCTTCATCTGCAGCATGTTTAGAAATTGGAATTGAATTTGCATCTTGTGTATTTCCTGAAGTATTTACAGAAATAAAACCTCCCGCATATTGTACTCTATCGAAGGCGCTTCTATCAATTACAAGGTCTTTTATTACGGGAAATGCTTTTGCTCTAAATGGCTCTATATAAATAGTGTCATCATCCTTAAACATTCGCATATGCAGCTGACAGGTCGTTATTTTCCTGCCAGGGCCATGAGCTTCTCCATTGATATATAGAGAACACATACCACATATCCCTTCTCTACAGTCATGATCAAAAGCAACTGGAGAATCTCCTTTTTCAATTAATTCGTTATTTAATACATCTAACATTTCAAGAAAAGACATATCTGTAGATATATCAGAGACTTGATAATCTACCATCTTTCCTTTGTCATTTGCGTTTTTCTGACGCCAAATTTTTAACGTTAAATTCATCTAACCTTATTATTTATATGATCTTTCTTTTACCTCTATATTGTTGTATTCCAATTCTTCTTCATGTAATACAGCATCCTTTGGCTCTCCTTTATATTCCCAAGCAGATACAAATTGAAATTCTTTTCGGCGCATAGCTTCTCCTTCTGGCGTTTGGTACTCTTCTCTAAAGTGACCACCCGCTGATTCTTCTCTTAATAAAGCATCTTTGGCAAATAATTCTCCTAATTCTAAGAAATCTGCTACTCGCCCTGCTTTTGCTAATTGTTCATTAAACTCATTCGCAGTTCCTGGAACTAGAACTTCTTTATAAAACTCTTTACGCAAAGCAGAAATTTTTTCAATTGCAACTTTTAAATCTTTTTCGTTACGGGACATTCCACATTTATCCCACATAATCTTTCCCAAACGTCTGTGGAAATAATCAACAGATTTAGACCCTTTATTATTTATAAAGTGTGCTATACTTTCTGTAACCTTTTTCTCCGCTTCTTCAAATTCTGGTAAGTCGGTAGAAATAGTCCCTGTTCGAATATCATGCGACAAATAATCTCCAATGGTATATGGTAATACGAAATAACCGTCTGCTAAGCCTTGCATTAGAGCAGAAGCACCTAGCCTATTTGCTCCATGATCAGAAAAGTTTGCCTCTCCAATAGCATATAATCCGGGAATTGTAGTTTGTAAGTTGTAATCAACCCAAACTCCACCCATCGTATAATGTACCGCGGGATAAATCATCATTGGAGTCTCATATGGATTCTCATCAGCTATTTTTTCATACATCTGAAATAAGTTCCCATATTTGGCCTTAACAACATCTTTTCCAAGTTTATTAATCAAAGCTTCATCGTCTTCGCTAAGTCCTTTTATATGAGCTTGTTCTTTTCCATAACGTAAAATTGCTGCTGCAAAATCTAAGTAAACCGCTTCGCCAGTAGCATTTACGCCATATCCTTCATCGCAACGTTCTTTAGCTGCTCTAGAGGCAACGTCACGTGGCACTAAATTACCAAAGGCTGGATACCTCCTCTCCAAGTAGTAATCCCTATCTTCTTCCGCAAGTTGGGTTGGCTTTAAATTTCCAGATCTAATAGCCTCTACATCTTTTTTATGTTTAGGAACCCATATACGGCCATCATTACGCAATGATTCCGACATCAATGTTAGTTTAGACTGGTGATCTCCAGAAACAGGAATACAGGTTGGATGAATTTGTGTATAACAAGGATTTGCAAAATAAGCTCCACGTTTGTGAGCTTTCCATGCAGCAGTTACGTTAGATCCCATAGCATTAGTAGATAAGAAAAATACATTCCCATAACCTCCGGTTCCCAAAACGACGGCATGAGCAGAATGTCTTTCAATCTCTCCTGTAACTAAATTTCGTGCTATTATTCCTCTAGCTTTTCCATCAACAATCACAACATCTAACATTTCATGTCTGTTGTACATTTTAATTTTTCCACGTCCAATCTGACGATTCATTGCAGAATAAGCTCCTAGTAATAATTGTTGTCCTGTCTGGCCTTTGGCATAAAACGTTCTTGAAACTAATACTCCACCAAAGGAACGATTATCAAGTAATCCTCCATAATCACGTGCAAAGGGTACCCCTTGAGCAACGCATTGATCTATAATATTTGAAGACACCTCAGCTAAACGATATACATTAGCTTCACGAGACCGATAATCTCCTCCTTTTACAGTGTCGTAGAACAGCCTGTAAGTAGAATCTCCATCTCCTTGATAATTTTTTGCTGCATTTATACCACCTTGAGCTGCAATTGAATGTGCTCTACGTGGTGAATCTTGAAAACAAAATGCTTTTACATTATAACCTAGTTCAGCTAAAGTTGCCGCTGCAGAACCACCTGCTAATCCTGTTCCAACTATAATGACATCTATAAGACGTTTATTTGCTGGATTTACGAGGTTAATATCGTTTTTATGTTTTGTCCACTTATCGGCTAAGGGTCCTTGAGGGATTTTTGAATCTAGCGCCATCTTATAAATTTTGTTTTAGATGATGAAATAATGCAATAAAAATAAAACCTAGAGGAATTCCTACAGCGTATAATTTTGAAAAACTATTTATGCCTTTTGTATATTTATTATTTGCTCCAATCGATTGAAATGCTGAATTAAAACCGTGTAATAAGTGCAATGCTAAAAACACAAAAGCTAAGCAATAAGCTCCAACTCTTAGTGGATTGTGAAATTTCTCAACCAATTCAGTATAGTATCTAAATTCTCCATTGTGCATCCCACTCATATCTCCTACAATATATTTTGTATTAATTTCTGGAATCCAAAAATCTATGAAATGTAATATCATAAATGATAAAATTACTAATCCACTCCAAATCATATTTCTACTCATCCAAGAAGAGTTAGCGTTTCCGTTATTCTTGACATATTTAATTTCTCGAGATTTATTATTTTTAATTTCCAAAATAAAGCCCATTACAAAGTGAAATATAACCCCTAAGATTAGTATTGGCTGCAATATATATTGTACCAACCAGAAAGTCCCCATAAAGTGTGAAACTTGATTAAATACAGTTGGATTAAATACAGAAAGTATATTGATTACAAAATGCTGCAACAGAAAAACTATTAGAAAGATAGCAGATATCGACATAGCAAATTTTCTGCCTATTGAAGAACTTAAAATTCCACTCATTTTTTTATTAATTTATTCTGATACAAATGTACAACTGAATCATTTTCTGACCAAGCTACAAAAACTATTTTCCCATTTATTTAGAATGATTCTAGATTTATGTTCAATTATTCTTATAAAAAAAAGTGCAGCTCTTTCGATATTCAAAAGTCTTTAATTAAATTTGGAGAATTAAAATAATTAAAAGAATGAAATATCACCAAATTGATTCGGCATTGTTTATTAAAAATAGAGTAAACTTTATGGCTAAAATGAAGCCAAATAGTATTGCTGTGTTTAATAGTAACGATATATACCCAATTAGTGCAGACAGTACGATGCCTTTTCAGCAACATAGAGATATTTATTATCTAAGTGGTGTTGATCAAGAAGAAAGCGTCTTGGTAATGTTTCCTGACGCAACTAATAAAAAACATCGCGAACTATTATTTTTAAAAGAAACGAACGACCACATTGCTGTTTGGGAAGGCGAAAAATTGACTAAAGAACGAGCGCTAGAAGTTAGTGGAGTTAAAACTGTTTATTGGATTCATGAAATGGAAAAAGTAATGGCAGAATTAATGGCACAGTGCGATACGGTTCATGTAAATACAAACGAACATTATAGAGCTACTATTGAAACCGAAACAAGAGAAGCACGTTTTACTAAAAAACTCTTAAATAAATATCCAGCACATAGCGTTGCTAAAAGCAATCCTATTTTGCAAAGACTTCGATCCGTAAAGGATCCCATTGAATTGGACTTGCTACAAAAAGCATGTGATATTACTGAAAAAGGAATGCGTCGAGTTTTAAATTTCGTAAAACCAGGAGTTAAGGAATATGAAATTGAAGCAGAATTTATGCACGAATTTTTAAGAAATCGTTCAAAAGGTTTTGCATACACACCAATCATCGCCAGTGGTAATAATGCCAATGTTCTTCATTATATAGAGAACAATCAATCTTGTAATGATGGTGATTTAATTTTATTAGACGTAGGAGCAGAATACGCTAATTATAGTAGTGATATGACTCGAACCATTCCAGTAAACGGGAAATACACCAAACGACAACGCAATGTTTATGACGCTGTAAATCGGGTAAAAAAAGAAGCTACAAAATTACTAGTTCCTGGAGCTATTTGGGCAGATTACCATATTGAAGTCGGTAAATTAATGACTTCAGAATTATTAGGATTAGGGTTAATTGATAAAGCAGATGTAAAAAATGAAGATCCGAATTGGCCAGCTTATAAAAAATATTTTATGCATGGTACTTCTCACCATATGGGATTAGATACTCACGATTATGGCTTGCTTTGGGAACCGATGAAAGCTAACATGGTTTTTACTGTGGAGCCTGGAATTTATATTCCTGATGAAGGCTTCGGGATACGGTTAGAGGACGATGTTGTAATTCAAGAAAGTGGGGAACCATTTAATTTAATGAGAAACATTCCAATTGAAGCAGAAGAAATTGAAAATATTATGAATTCTTAAAACTTAGATTTTTATAGTAACCAATACCTTTAATTATTGTGGTAATAAATATATAAAAATGGTTTCTTACTTCAATCAAGTCCCAATTCATTATACCATAACAGGAAAAGGTGCCTCTTTGGTCCTTTTACACGGCTTTTTATTAAGTGCTACTATCTGGGATGAATTAGCATTAAAATTATCAAAGAAGAATAACGTAATTATAATAGATTTACCTGGTCATGGCAAAAGTGGTTGCATTGCTGAGACTCATACCATGGAATTAATGGCTGAAGTCGTCAATTTTATATTAGAAGAAAACAATATTGATCAAGCAAGTTTTATAGGCCATTCTATGGGAGGTTATATTAGTCTAGCCTTTGCTGAAAAATACAGATCTAAAATAAATACACTGATTTTATTAAATTCTTCTACTGAAGAAGATGATCCAGAAAGAAAAATAAAAAGAGATAGCGCTATTAAAATTATTAAACACCACAAAGATGTTTTTATAAAAATGGCCATTATAGCATTATTCCCGGAAGATAAACAAAATAAATTCCAACATTATATAGGTAAATATACGGAAGAAGCAAAAAGTTTTAAAGCTGAAGGTATTATTGCAGCCATTAGAGGAATGAAAAACAGAAAAGACCGAACTTCTGTATTAACATCTTTCAATGGCAATAAGTTGATGATTTCAGGTATTGAAGATCCCTTAATACCTTTTTCTAATTCAGAAAAAATTTCAATTGAAAGTCAAACAAAATTATTTAAAGTGAATTCTGGCCACATGAGCATTAACGAAAACATCGATGAAATTGTTACTGTTATGCATTTAATTGGCTATTTATAACGCCTCATGCAATATATATTTATTCCAAGGTGGATTAAATTAATAGGTGATAAAAAAAACAGGAGTTTTTTAATTATTCTTGATTACTATCTAATGAGTTCCATCCTCTAGCGATTAATGGAATTTTTTCATTGCCCCGAGTGATTAAATGAATTCCTTCTTTTTCGTTGGTGATATGTCCAATTATAGAAAGGTTTGGATTTGCTTTTATTTTTGGAAAGTCTTCCATACTTACTGTAAAAAGCAATTCATAATCTTCCCCGCCACTTAGTGCAATCGTAGTGCTGTCTAATTTAAACTCCTCGCAAGTAGAAATAACTTGTTGATCTAAAGGTATTTTATCTTCATATAAGTTGCAACCTACTTTTGATTGCTTGCAAATATGTAATATTTCAGAAGACAAACCGTCGCTTATATCTATCATAGAAGTTGGTTTAACTTCTAATTCTTTTAACAATTCAGAAATATCTTTACGTGCTTCAGGTTTTAATTGTCTTTCTATCAAATAGGAATAATTATCTAGATCTGGTTGAGATTGAGGATTTACTTCAAATACTTTTTTCTCACGCTCTAAAACTTTTAAGCCTAAATAAGCAGCTCCTAAATCTCCTGAAACTACGAGTAAATCATCTTCTTTTGCGGTATCTCTATAGACCACTTCACCTTTATTTATGATACCAATTGCAGTAATACTAATAATTAAACCCTTTTTTGAAGAAGTAGTGTCACCGCCAACAACATCAATATTATAATAGTTGGCAGCAGTATGAATTCCTTCATATAATTCTTCCAATGCTTCCACTGGAAAACGATTTGAAACACCTATTGAAACTGTGATTTGACTTGCTTCAGCATTCATCGCATAGACATCAGATAAGTTTACAATGACCGCTTTATATCCTAAATGTTTTAAAGGCATATAGCTTAAATCAAAATGAACTCCTTCTACTAATAAATCTGTGGTAAGCACTATTTCTTTGGAAGAATCACAGGATAAAACAGCAGCATCATCTCCTATGCCCTTAACAGTGCTTTTTTGGTTAATCTTAAAATTTTTAGTAAGATGATCTATTAAACCAAATTCGCCTAAATCTGAAATAGTTGTTTTTGATTCGTTTTTGTTTTCGAGCATAACATTTGTTAATGATTCGCAAAAATAAGTGTAAAATAGTTATAAAAAAAAATGCCAACAAAAGCATTGGTTGGCATTTAAATATTATTTATGAATAAATTTAATTTTTTCTATTTTGACGCTCTTGTTTACGTCTTTTTATTTCTTCTTTTCGCTGTGATTTTTTCACTGCTTTCCTTTCTTGTTTTTCTTCAGGTGTTAAATGAAGATCAACAATTTGCCCATCATAAAAAAGATTTTCTTTATTAATTGATAAAACATCTACTCCTTGTTCATCTGCTAATTGCTGTGTGTGTTTTTCTAATTCCTCAGGTGAAATCCATCCACCACCAAGTGATTTATACAAAAATACATATGATGACAATAAACGTTGATAATTTTCTGAATAAGCCAATTTAACATTAAACTCTACTCCTTGATTTTCAATTACTTCCAAATAACTTGTAACTCCTTGATAATATCTTTCTCTCGATAAATAACTTGCGTTACTTGCGGCATCTAACATCGCTTTATTGGCGTTTAATTCTTCTTTTAGACTAGAAAGTTCTATTAAAGAATTATCAACTTCTAATAGGGCATTAAGTACCGTATTTTCGTACATTAATAGAGATTGTAAGGCGTTTTCTCTTTCGATATCAACTCGTTTTTTATTTTTTCCCCATTCAAATAGAGGTGCTACCAATCCAGCACCAGCACTCCAACCTAAGCCATTACTAACTAAACTTGAAAGCTCGGTACTCCCAACTCCTAAAATCCCTGTTAAACTTATGGCAGGAAACCGCATTGCTTGAGCAACCCCAATATTAGCATTAGATGCTCTGTAATATTCTTGAGATTCTAAAATATCTGGACGTCTTTGTAATATTCCTGAAGGTATTCCGGTTGGAATAGTATCTGGCAGCTTATAATCCTGAAGTGTTTTTAAGGTATAAATTGAGTCTGGAGTTTTTCCTAATAAAACACTTAGATTATTTTCAGTAAAAGCAATTGCTCTTTTAAATTGTGGTATCGAAACTTGAGCAATTGCTTTTTGTATCTGAGCTTGATTAACGTCAATAATGTTAGTATAACCTTCGTTAAATCTTTCTTGAATAATTAATAAAGTACTATCTCTAAGTGCTAATGTACTTTCAGAAATATCCAAACGAGCTTTATAATCTATAAGTTGAAAATAATTGTAAACAACTTCACTAATGAGAGAAATTTCTAGGGCTCTTTGACCATAAAACGTTGCTAATAACTGAGCTTGAGCAGCTTCATTACCTCTTCTGAATTTTCCCCAAAAATCAAGTTCCCAATTTACACCAGCAGAAGTACTAAATGTGTTTGATGGATTATTTAATTGAGTTAGTCCATTTACAAAGTCACCTCTATTAACACTGGCGTTAATAGCAAATTTGGGACCCATGTCTGCTTTTGTATAACCAACATTTGCTCTTGCTTGTTCTATTCTACTAGCTGCAATCTGTACATTTTTATTTTCTCGCAATGCTGTCACTATTAAGGTATCCAATACAGGGTCATTAAATAACTCCCACCATTTTAAATTAATAATGCTATTTGTGGTGTTATTAGAAAACCTAAACTCTTCAGAGGTCTTCTCCTCAGGTTGTAAAAAGTTGGGTCCTACTTTACAAGATTGAACCAAAAGAATTCCTATCAATAAAAATAGGTAGGTATAAATTTTCATCATTAATTATTTGAAGATTCTAATTGTTGTGATTTTTCTTTATCTCTTTTCTTTTCATATCCAGCTATTTTACCAATAAAAACAAATAACATAGGATATAAAAATACTCCAAGAAAAGTGGCTAATCCCATACCGCCAAATAAAGCCAATCCCATTACTTTTCTTGACTCTGCTCCTGCTCCAGTTGCAATAACCAATGGGAAAACACCTAATATAAAAGCAAATGCAGTCATTAGTATAGGTCTAAACCTCGATTTTGCAGCAGTCATTGCCGCATCAAAAAGACTTGATCCATTTTTAAACTCATCATTTGCATATTCTATAATTAAAATAGCATTTTTGGCAGCCATCCCAATCAACATTACAAAAGAAACTTGAGCAAAAATATTATTTACATATGTTGGACTTATTAATCTCCCTATCCAAAGCGCAAACAAGGCACCAAAAATTGCAAATGGTGTTCCCATTAATATAGAAAAAGGTAAAGACCAACTTTCATATTGAGCTGCCAATATTAAAAATACAAACATTAAAGAGAACGTTAGAATAATCCCTAAGGATCCTGAAGCTTTTTCCTCTTGAAAAGACATCGCATTCCATGCATATCCCATATCTTTAGGAAGTGTTTGGGCTGCTACTTCTTTTAAAGCATTTCTGGCGTCATCAGAAGTAAACCCTTCTGCTGGAGTTCCAGTTACCTCAACAGTTCTATATAAATTAAAACGATTGGTATAGTCCGGACCATACATTGGTTTTATAGTGGCAACTGTAGACAATGGAACCATGTCTCCTTTATTATTTTTTATAAAAAATGAATTGATCCCTTTTTCATCAAAACGGTATGCTGGTTCAGCTTCTATATATGTTTTATACAACCGTCCAAAACGAGTAAAATCATTGACATATGCGCCTCCCATATAGGCTCCAATCGTAGTATACAAATCGTTTAACTTGATACCTAATTTTAATGCTTTTGCTTTGTCTATATCCATAAATCGCTGCGGTACATTTGCTTGAAAAGTAGTATTTGCTCTACCTATTTCAGGACGTGCATTAGCAGCTTGTATAAATTTCATGGAGTTTTCAGCAAGGTATTCCGGTGTATTTCCTCCTTTATCTTGAAGCATGATACTAAACCCAGATCCATTTCCTAAACCAGGAATTGCAGGAGGTCCAAAAGCAAAAACCTGAGCTCCTTTTACACCAATTGCTAATTTTTTATTAACTTCCAACATCACTTCTTTAGCCGTTCGATCTCTTTCATCCCAATCCGTCATGGAAACGAATAAAAATCCTGTATTTGAAATCATTGCTCCAGAAAGTATACTATATCCTGTAGCTGTTGTTATATATTGAACTTCTGGAATATCTATTAAAATTTTTTCAATCTCTTTAGTAATCACATCAGATCTTTGGAGAGATGCCGCATTAGGCAATTGTGTATTTACAAAGAAATACCCCATATCCTCTTCAGGAATAAATCCTCCAGGAACCAACGTTCCAAAAACACCAGCACCAACTGTCATTAAAATAATAAAAATAACAGATCTTTTCAATTTTCTTCCTAAAATACTAGCAAAACTCATATAAGAATCGGCAGTTTTATCCATTCTCTCATTAAATTTTCCAAAAAACCATCCTAAAGGCCCTCTATAAGGTTTCGGCTCTTTTAATAATAGAGAACATAAAGCAGGACTCAATGTTAAAGCGTTTAAAGAAGATACCAATACTGAAACAACAATAGTTATTGCAAACTGTTGGTATAGCAATCCTGTGATTCCTGCCATCCCTGCAACAGGAATAAATACTGCAACCAACACTAAGGTTGTTGCAATAATAGGAACAGTTACCTTTCGCATAGCAGCTAGCGTAGCTTCTTTAGCACTCATTCCTTTTGCAATATTTACTTGAACTGCTTCCACAACCACAATGGCATCATCTACTACGATACCAATAGCCAATACTAAGCCTAATAAGGACAATACATTTATAGTAAAACCAAGTGCAGGAAAAAACATAAATGCACCAATCAAGGATACTGGGATTGCTAATGTTGGTATTAAGGTAGCTCTCCAATCTTGAATAAAAATAAATACCACTAATATTACTAATAGTAAAGCGATAAATAAAGTAACTACAATGTCATTAATTCCAGCCTCTATTGCTTTAGTGGTATCTAAAGAAACAGTATATTTTATACTTTCAGGAAATTCGCCAGCCAACAAACTCATTTCGTCTTTAATAGTTTGTGCTAATTCGGTTGCATTAGATCCTGGTGCTTGGTACAAAGCAATAATAGCTGAAGTTTTGCCATTTAACCTTGCTTTCATATTGTAACTTTCTACCCCTAAATCAATAGAAGCAATATCTTTCAATTTTACCTGAGAACCATCTTCTTCTGTTCTTATTATTATATTACCAAAAGCTTCTTCAGAGTTAAAACGTTCTGGAAGTCGAACTGTATAAGTAAAATCAGTGCCTGGTGGAGCAGGTTCTGCACCAAACTTTCCTCCGGGAACTATTATATTTTGTTCATTAATTGCATTTATTATTTCAGGAACAGTAAGGCTTAATTGTGATAATCTATCTGGCTTTACCCATATTCTCATAGAATAATCTGAAGCTCCTAATACATCAACTCTCCCAATACCTTTTGTTCTTGCCAATTTATCTTTAATATTAATCAGCGCATAATTTCCTAAAAAATTTTGATCATATCTTCCGTCTGAAGTTAAGGTAACCAGCATTAAAATATTTGGTAAGGACTTTTGTGTTGTTACTCCAGATTTGGTTACTTGTGCAGGTAATTTTGCAGTAGCAGCAGATACTTTGTTTTGAGCTAAAACAGTATTCATATCAGGGTTTGTACCAACCTCAAATGAAATATTAATTGCCATACTACCGTCATTGGCATTGGTAGATTTCATATAAATCATGTTATCTACACCATTGATTTGTTGCTCTAAAGGAGTGGCAACAGATTCTTCGACACTAATAGCGTCAGCACCCATATAGGATGCTCTTACCTGTACAATTGGTGGAGTAAGATTAGGATATTGTTCTATAGGTAGCCCAATCAATGAAACTGAACCAATAATTACAATTACAATTGCAATAACAATAGCTACTATAGGTCGATGTACAAAAAAGTTCCCTTTATCTTCTGCCATAATTATTTTTTCTTGGTTGATTGGTTTTTATACTCCGTCACAACAGGAATTACTACCAAACCTGGTTTTGCTTTTTGTAAACCTTCTAAAATGACTTGATCGTCACTTTTTATACCACTCTTGATAATGGTATAACCAGGTATTTTTTCACCTATAACAACTTGAACAGTCTCTATCTTGTTTTCTTTATTCACGATCAAAACCGAGTACTGTCCTTGAAGTTCAATTAGACATTTTTGAGGAACCAATAGCGCATCCTTAAGATCCATTACCTTAACTTTTACTATTACAAATTGGCCTGGTCTTATAATTTTATCTGGATTTGGAAAAGTGGCTTGAACTAAAATTGTCCCTGTTGAAGTATCAATATTTCTATCAATAAAATCTAGTAGTCCTTTTTGGTCAAATAAAGACCCATTAGACAAATATAATTCTACCGCTATTTTTTTAACCTCAGCGCCTTCAGTAGAATCTATTTGTGCTTTCGAATATTTTTCTGCAATTCTTAAATATTCATTTTCCGACAAGAAAAATTGAACTCTTATGTTACTAATATCAGATACTGTATTCAAAATCACTGGATTTGGATTTTTACCTACAAATTCCCCTTCACGTGCTAATGTTCTGCCAATAATACCATCAATAGGCGATAAAATTCTTGTATAACTTAAATTTATTTTTGCTATGTTTAAATCTGCGTTTGCAGCTTTTAAAGAAGATATAGCAGCATCTCTTTTTGCTTGAGCCATATCCAATTCCCTTTTACTGACTGCATCCAATGCAGCCAAAGGTTTTATCCTATTCAAATCGCTTTCTTTTTGTATTAAAAGTGTATTTGCTTGTGCCACCATACTTTGTTTAACTACAACAGCTTCCTTTTGTGGATCAGGATTTATCACATATAATAATTTTCCTTTTTCAATATTTGATCCTTCCTTAAAATGGATTTCATCTAAAAAGCCTTCCACTCTAGCTCTAATAGGAATATCCTTTTCACCAAAAACTTGTCCAACAAACTCTTCATAAATAGGTACTGTTTTTGTAGTAACCTTATAGACTTTTATTTTCTGAGGTGGGAGCACTTTTACACTCTCATCTTTACAAGAAAAAATAAGTGAGAGAGAGATAACAACAAATAATAATTTGATTTTCATTTTATGAGTATAAATTTTGAATAAGCTAATATAAAAATTAAAGTCTTGACAGTTTTATAATTTAAGATATTTTAAAAAATACAATTTATACCTTTAGCCTATTATTAACAATAATGTGGTAGGGTAAATTAGAATTAAATTGTTCTTTATAAAGAATTACAATTTTTTAAGAATCTAATAAGTTTGAAATAGAATACATTAGTTTGTGTTAAATTGCAAAAGTTTAAAATTAATAATAAAACGATATGAAGAAAATTTTACTCCCTATTTTAATTGCTTGTTTTTCAATTTTACGAGCACAAACTCCTTGTGAAAATGGTATGGCTGGAGCCTACCCCTGTAATGGATATGACTTACAAGTTTTTATTCCTTGCACCGATTTTGGAGCTGATAATGCAAATGATTCCTGGGGATGGACAGATCCTGATGATGGAACAGAATACGCTCTTGTTGGTCTCGATAATGGGACAGCATTTCTTAATATCTCAGACCCAATTAACCCCATATACTTAGGAAAATTACCAACACACACTTCTTCAAGCCTATGGAGAGATGTAAAAGTTTATAATAATTATGCATTTGTAGTAAGCGAAGCTAATGGTCATGGAATGCAAATTTTTGATTTGACACGTTTAAGAGATGTCGCTAATCCTCCCGAAACTTTTACCGAAGACGCACATTATTCAGGTTTTGGAAGTGCACATAACATCGTAATTAATGAAGAAACAGGTTATGCTTATGGAGTTGGAACTGGATCCTATAATGGAGGCCCTCATTTTATAAATATTCAGGATCCTTTGAATCCCCTAGGTGAAGGGGGGTATGGAGGAAGTGGATACACACATGATGCACAAGTAGTAATTTATAACGGCCCAGATTCAGATTATATAGGGAAAGAATTATATATTGGAAGCAATGAAAGTCAAGTAGCTATTGTTGATGTAACCGATAAATCAAATCCTCAATTAATTTCATCTGCAACTTATTCTAACACCGCATACACCCATCAAGGATGGTTTACTGAAGACTTAAACTATTTTATTGTTGGAGATGAAATAGATGAATTAAACTTTGGCTTTAATACTAGAAATATAGTTTTTGATTTTACCGATTTAGACGCTCCTGAATTATCTTTTGAGCATAGTGGCCCAACATCAGCAACTGATCATAACGGGTATGTAAATGGTAATAAATTTTATTTAGCTAATTATAAGGCAGGAATACGTGTTATTGATATTTCGGATATTTCAAATGAGAATATGACAGAAATTGGATTTTTTGATGTTTTCCCATCCAATGATAGCGCTGGTTATGATGGTGCTTGGAATGTCTATCCTTATTTTGCTAGTGGAAACATAATGATCTCAAGTTTAAAGTATAGCAGTCAAAATTATGTGCCTGGTTTTTATTTAGTTAAATCTTCAACTTTATCGATAGATGATAATTCTTTATACAGCTTTAATATATTTCCAAATCCAAGCAAAAAGTATGTAGAGATCAGTTCTCTAGAAACTCCAATTTCTATGGTTCAGGTTTTTGATATCACTGGGAAATTAATTCGAACCAACAATTACAGTGCTCAGGTTAACGTCAATTTTAACATTTCAAACTTGAAAACCGGAATTTATTTGTTAAAAATAAACAATCAAGTCACAAAAAAAATAATTAAAATTTAATTAGTAATACTATGCCAATAGACTTAGCTATTGATTGAATTAATTCCTAAATTATGAAAAACACATTGCTTCTCTTTTTTTTATTTGCTAGTTTTATAGCTATAAGTCAAACACCTTGCCTCAATGGCTTGGCAGGAGAATATCCTTGTAATGGATATGATCTGCAATCCTTTATATCATTAGCAGAGTTGGACACCGATAGAGGAAACGACTCTTGGGGTTGGACAGATCCTGATAATGGCGATGAATATGCAATTATGGGAGTTAAAAATGGGACTGTTTTTATTGATATTTCAAATCCTATAAACCCTGTTTACTTGGGGAAGCTTCCATCCCATACTGGTAGTAGTATTTGGAGAGATATTAAGGTATATCAAAATTATGCATATGTAGTTAGTGAAGCTAATAATCACGGAATGCAAGTATTTGATTTAACTAGATTAAGAGACGTTAGTAATCCCCCAGAAATTTTTACTGAAGACGCACATTATGATGGGTTTGGTAGCTCACATAATATAGTTATAAATGAAGAATCAGGGTATGCATATAGTGTTGGTGACAACACCTATTCTGGAGGTCCTCACTTTATTGATATTTCTGACCCATCAAACCCCACTGCTGCAGGTGGGTATGCAGATGATGGTTATACCCATGATGCACAGGTGGTAATGTATAATGGCCCAGATACAGATTACATAGGCAAAGAAATATATGTAGGAAGTAATGAAGATAGAGTTGTAATTGTTGATGTTACAGATAAAAACAACCCTCAACATATTGCCTCTGTTTCCTATTCAAATGATTCTTATACCCACCAAGGTTGGATGACAGATGACTTTAAGTATTACATTTTAGGTGATGAAGCAGACGAGATTATTTTTGGATTTAACACAAAAACAATTATATTAGACCTAACAGATTTAGACAATCCGATTCATTCTTTCGATTATAATGGCTCAACGCTTGCAACGGATCATAATGGATATGTAAACGGGGATGTTTTTTATTTAGCAAATAATGCTGCTGGCTTAAGAGTAATTGACATATCAGACATTGCTAATGGAAATATGACAGAAATCGGTTATTTTGATAGCCATCCTTCAAATGATTTTGCTGGTTATGAAGGCATATGGAGCACTTATCCTTATTTTGAAAGCGGAAACATTGTGATAAGTGACAGGGAAGGATTCTTCGTTGTTAAATCATCAACATTAGCAATAGAAGAAAATTCAATTTCTAATTTTAATATTCATCCAAATCCTACCACTAATACTATTTATATTAACTCTATTCATTTCCCTATTAGAGCCATTAAAATTTATGATTTAAGCGGTAAGTTATTACTATCTAAAAAATACAATTCAGAAATAAATATCAACATAAACATTTCAAATTTTTCTGATGGTATTTATATTTTAAAGTTAAATAATGAATTTATAACAAAAATAATTAAACAGTAATTTTAATCATTTAATTAAATAGAATGTTTAATATTTGTTAAAGTTTTTTTTAAACATCAAATAACATCTATATTTATATAAACTAAATACCCTATGAAAAATAAAATTTTATTATCAATAGCGCTTTCTGTTACGCTTTTTACTTTTGCCCAAACACCCTGTGAAAATGGCTATGCCCTTAATTATCCTTGTGATGGATATGATTTACAATCTCACATTTCATTAGCAGAAATGGGAGCTAGTGACGGAAATGATTCTTGGGGTTGGACAGATCCAAATACCGGAACTGAATATGCTTTAGTTGGCTTGAATAATGGAACTGCATTTATTGATCTATCAGATCCTATAAATCCTGTTTATTTAGGAAAATTACCAACACATACATCTCCATCAATCTGGAGAGACATTAAAGTTTATCAAAACCATGCATTTGTCGTAAGTGAAGCTGGTGGACATGGAATGCAAGTATTTGACCTAACACGTTTGAGAGATGTTCCAAACCCACCGGAAACATTTACAGAAGATGCTCATTACTCGGGTTTTGGAGGCTCTCACAATATTGTTATTAATGAAGAGACTGGTTTTGCTTTTAGTGTTGGAGATGACACTTTTGGCGGAGGTGCTCACTTTATCAATATTCAAGATCCGTTAAATCCAGTTGCTGCTGGTGGTTATGCTGCTGGTGGTTATACTCATGACGCGCAAGTGATTATCTATGATGGGCCAGATTCAGATTATACTGGAAAAGAAATATTTTTTGGATCCAATGCAGATCACGTTGAAATTGTTGATGTAACAGACAAAAATAATCCTATTCAAATTACTGCATTTACTTATTCTGGCACTGGTTATACACATCAAAGTTGGTTAACTGAAGATCGCAACTATATGCTATTAGGAGATGAAGGAGATGAATTTGATTTTGGATTCAATACTCGTACAATCGTAATTAATGTTTCAGATTTAGATAATATCGTATTACATATGGAATATGAGGGTGAAACAAGTTCTGTTGATCATAATGGTTATGTTATTGGCGATAAATACTACCTAGCAAATTATTCTTCTGGTTTACGAGTAGTAGATATTAGTGATATTGAGAATGGAATTATGACAGCTTCTAATTATTTTGATACTTATCCCTCAAATAATAATGCAAATTATGCTGGTTCTTGGAATGTATTTCCTTTTTTTGAAAGTGGAAATATTGTTATATCTGGTGAAAATGGATTTACATTAGTTAGAGATAATTCTTCACTAGGCAATTCTGATGCTGATATAGAAAATTTTAACTTATATCCAAATCCAGCTAAAAATAAGTTAAAAGTTAATTCTAAAAACGAACCTTTAAAACAAATTGAAGTTTTTAACGTTTTAGGTCAAAGAATCCTCAATCTTAATTTTTCTAGTTCACTATCTGAAAACATAGATATTTCTACTTTAAATACTGGAATGTATTTGGTGAAAATTAACAATCTTACCACAAAAAGATTAATAGTAAAATAAAACTATTTAACGATAAATTTAAGAATTAGGCGAAACAAAGACCTCGCCTAATTTTAAAAAATAAATCCTATATGTTTTTTCTAAAAAAGAGAGTAAATTATCTTATTGTTATTTTTGTTTTCACTTCCTCACTTTATTCTTGTAAAAGTGATGATGATGGAGTCGCTCTTCCTATAGAAGTAAATTTTCAAGAAGAACTAGTTTGGGTAAAAACATATGGTGGAAGTAATGAAGATGATGCCATAGATATAGTAGAAGCTAATGATGGAGGCTATGTTGTATTAGGTTTCACCAATAGTAATGATGGAGATATAACTGAGAAAACTACCACAGATCAAGATTATTGGTTATTAAAATTAAATCAGGACGGTGAAAAATTATGGGATAAAACATATGGGGGAAGTGGAGATGATCAAGCTACTGGAATTTCTAAAACTAACGATGGAGGCTATATAATTTCAGGTTTTACTGCTAGTTCAGATGGTGATGTTTCAGAAAATGCCGGTTTCCATGATTATTGGATTGTAAAAGTTAATAGTACTGGAGACATTCAATGGGAAAAATCATTTGGCTTTATTGGACAAGACCAAGCATATCAAGTAATACAAACTTTTGATGGTGGGTATTTTGCTACAGGTTTTTTAGATGTTGGTTTAAGCGAAGGTGAAGGAAATGACCTTTACGACACCCCATCTAACACAAGAGGAACATTACATAGCTTAGGTGACTATTGGGGTATTAAAATGGATGCAAATGGTAATAAAATTTGGCGTCGATATTTTGGAGGTTCACACGTAGACCAAAGCAAAGATGTTTTGCAAACCGATGATGGAGGGTTTTTATTGGCAGGAATTTCTGAAAGCTCCGATTTTGATATCACTAATGCACATGGTGCAAATGATTTTTGGGTTATAAAAATAAGTGCTGATGGAAATAAAGTTTGGGAAAACTCCTATGGAGGTGCAGAAACCGATAGAGTATTTTCTTTAGTAAAAGCAACAGACGGAAATTACATTTTATCTGGAGAATCAAGAAGTATAAATGGAGACGTTTCTAATTCTAAAGGAGGTGGGGATATTTGGCTTGTAAAATTTAATGCATCAAATGGAGCTATTATTTGGGAAAAATCTTATGGAGGTACAGAATTTGATACATCAAGAGGTATAACAAAACTAGAAAATGATTATTACGCTATAGCAGGCAGTGCGAGAAGTTCAGATATTGATGTAGCAGCTAATTATGGTGCAAATGATGCTTGGCTAATTTTAATTGATGAAAATGGGAATTTAGAATTCGAAAAAAATGTGGGAGGTTCAGATATAGATTTTGCAAATCAGGTAATAGGTACAAATAAAAATGAAATAATCGTTGTGGGTAGCTCCTTTAGTAATGATGGGGATATCCTTATCAATAATGGGAATAAAGATGTGTTAATATTTAAAATGAAATAAAAAAAATGAAAAAACACATATTAATAATAGTTATTATAATTGGTTTAGTTAGCTGTAGTTCTGATGATGGTAATCAACCAATTCCAGATATTTTAATATCTGTAACTAATTCGCAAAATTGGGATAGTGAAAATGTAACAGCAAGTGATTTAGGCACTACAGAATTTACCGATGAAAATGGAGAAATACTTATAATTGAAAGATTAAGATATTTAATTTCTAAGGTAATTTTAACTAATTCATATGGTGATGAAATAGAAATTGGCAACTATAAACTTGTAGATTTAACAGATAATAATACGCTTAATTACGCTACAAATATTGTAGTCCCTCCTGGTACATATACAGGTATTTCATTTGTATATGGATTTAATGAAGAAGACAATATGGACCAAGTTTATCTAGATTTAAATACTGCTAGCTGGAATTGGCCTGAAATGTTAGGTGGAGGTTATCACTTTATGCAATTGGATGGTACTTTTACAAGCCCAACAAATCAAAGTCCTCTCCCGTTTAATTACCATAATGGAACTGCTCGCATAAGTGAGGGTGTTTTTGAACAAAACTTTATTAGAGTTAATGTAGATGGATTATCAATAGACAGCAATACTAACATCGACATAAAAATGAATTTAGCAGAATGGTTTAAAAACCCTAAAACCTGGGATTTAAATGTACTTAATACAGGATTGATGGGTAATTATGATGCTCAAAGAGAAATGAACGAAAATGGCCAATCGGTTTTTAGTGTTTATTTAGGTGATTAATTAAAATATATTAATGAGGTGTTTTTTAATAATATTGTTAACTAGTTTTTTAATGTCTTGTTCGAGTTCAGATGATACTATCGAATATCAAGCAATACCAAAAGATTTAGAAATACCTCAACTATTTAGTAATTTACTTTTACCACCTACAATTCCATCAGACAACCCACAAACGATAGAAGGCGTAACATTAGGCAGAAAACTTTTTTACGAACCATTACTATCTGGTGATGGAACTCAAGCCTGTGCAAATTGTCATTTATCAGAAAATTCATTTACAGATTCAGATCGTTTCAGTACTGGAATTACTGGGGCAATAGGCACTAGAAACGCTATGCCCTTATACAATATGGCTTGGAATTTTGAAGAAAATTTCTTGTGGGATGGAGGAGCTAAAAGCCTAGAAGAACAAGTTTCAGATCCTATCGAGAACGTTATAGAAATGAATAATACGTGGCCAAATGTAGTAGCTACGCTACAAAGCACAAGTATCTATCCAGAATTGTTTACGCAAGCATTTGGGAGCTCAACCATAACAAAAGAATTAGTTACCAAAGCAATTGCTCAATTTGAACGTACTATAATTTCAGGAAATTCTAGATTTGATCAATATTTATTAGGGGATCAAAATACGGTTACAGTTTCTGAAATAAGAGGTTTTAATATTTTCATGGACGAAGAACGAGGAGATTGTTTTCATTGTCATGGAAGCAATTCAAATCCAATATGGACAGATAATATATTTCATAATAACGGACTAGACAGCTCTTTCGCTGATTTGGGACTAGGAGGTATTACTGGAGATCCATTAGACAATGGAAAGTTTAAATCACCATCATTAAGGAATTTAGCTTTCACAGCACCATACATGCATGATGGTCGATTTGAGACTTTAGATGAAGTGATTAATCATTATAGTGAAGGATTGGTCTATTCTGAAACCATAGACCCTTTGATGAAAAATATTGCTGAAGGTGGCGCTCAATTAACTGAAGTAGACAAGGCAGATTTAAAAGCATTTTTACTTTCTTTATCTGACCCGGGATTTACTATCAATCCAGATTTTCAAAATCCAAATTAGTAATACTCATTTATTAGTATTACTTTTTACTTTCTTGATTTAGATATTTACCAACTGTAATTGCAGTAAGGATTACTAGGTAAAACTGTCCTGTCAATCCTACAAAAATAGCAGCTTTCTGAGCAACTTGTGTTATAGGTAAGATGTCCCCGTATCCAATTGTTAACAGTGTAGTAAAGCTAAAATACATAAGCCCATCAGAATAGGATTCGCTTCCAATGTCAGCCATATAAATACCTGCAAAAGAATTTGGGTGTCCCAAGTTAACACTAAGAAAAATAAAATAGCCTATAAATCCCAGGCATATATAACCACTTATCAATCCTAAAATGACTTTTCTTTCAATCAGTTTAGCATTCCAAACTCTTGTAATTATTTCAAAAGTTATTATAATGTAAAACAAGAAATAAATAAAAAACTTTAAATAATTCGATGGTGATAGTGTTTTACTTTCTGAAAAAGAAAATCCAAAAATGAAAAGCTCTACAATAAGTAGTAGGATAAAAAATACAAATAATTTCCTTTTTTTTGAAACTAATATAACACCAGCTATTATGTTAGCAACAAACAAAAGAGGAGAAATAACCGTCTCAAATAAATGAACATCAAATGTTAAAGACCCAAATAAAATAGCAAATTGAGTTGTTAAAAAAAAAATGTTTCGATATTTATAGGCTAATTTATACATATATATATATATAAAACCGCCAACTTTTAAAGATGTGCGGTTATTAAAAGAATTAAAATTTATTTTTTATTAAAACTATTAAATACTAATTTCGAGTATTTTTTAGCTGTTTCAGTAACACTACTTGGATCAATTATTTGTGAAGTAACTACTCCGATTAATTGTTTTCCTTCTGGTTCATCTAAATTATAAACTAATGTTTCTAAAATATATGATTTAGAAACCCTTGTTGTAGTTGTACTAGGAACGTAATTCCCATAGGTAGAGTAAGAATAAGGATTGTTATAATAGCCGTAAAATCCACCATAATAGCCGGGATAACCACCATAGTAAGTAGTGCCTCCAGCGTAATAACCACCAGATTTTTCCGTAACTTGAGATTCGTTGTAGTCTTTAACAACACTCATTACTACCCCTTGAAACCCTTCTTTTTCAATTAAAGCTTTCATGGCACCTTCTTCCATTTTTTCATTAGGATTGTGATTGCTAAATTTTAAATAACTTTCTGTAGCATTCATTCCAGCTTTTCTTAAATCATTTGCCATTGCTTCTTCAAAAGCAATTCTAGCCATTTTATTATCAGTTCTTGCAACAACTAAAATATTTTTTTCTTCTACACTAGAAAGGTTGGCACCTTGCCAAGAGTCTAAAACTTTAACACTAGAGCAACTAGTAATTGATAATGCAAATCCAAATAGGATAAATGAATAGAATGTTGTTTTCATAATTTATATTCAGTCAAAGATATTGTTTTTTAGAAAACTAATTATTAAAGTCTAATAAAATTAAAAAAAACAATATATCAAAGACTATATATTTAATTTCTGTAAAAGTTGGGTGTAATGTTAAACACGTGTAAAATTGCAAATATTATTTTCTATGAGTCTAAAAAGAAAATATAAAAGCTAATTAATTAGCTTTTATCCAAACCATACTTGCATTAAAATCAATAAACATACGTTCTTTTGGCATTAAATCTGGCATGATATCTATTTGCTCCATCATATATTTTGGTTGATTTAAAATATTAACTAATAGTACCATTTTTCCTTCATTTACTAAATCTATTAATACATCTTCCATTACATAAAGCCCTGATTGATCCATGTAAGGCATTCTACCCATTCTTATTATAACAGTAGTAGCGTTTTTAGGAATTTGTTTTGCTAATGACTCAAAATCAATTGTAGTACCAAAAAACAAAGGCCCTTTATATGTTTTATAAAAATTAGAGATGCTATCACTAATCCAATTCCCACAACATAAACTAAATTCCAAACAGAAGATAAAATTAATTTCATTAAACATTATTTTAAAAATATTTACAAGAAAAAAGAATACTATAATAAATTTTTAAAGGCTTATTTTCCACTTAAAAATATTGAAAATAGCTTATATTTGCATATTATTTAGATTTAATCTAATTAGATGATAAAAGTTAGTAAAACAGCAAAGACAAAAATCTCACAACTTATGACCGAAGGCGGTTTTGATGTTAATGATGATTACGTACGTGTAGGTGTAAAAAGTGGTGGATGTTCAGGCTTATCCTATGAGCTAGACTTCGATAATAACAAAGGAGAAAGTGATAAACTTTTTGAAGATAATGACGTGAAGATCATTATTGATAAAAAAAGCTTTTTATATTTAATCGGTACTACTTTAGAATATAGTGGTGGCCTTAACGGAAAAGGTTTTATTTTTAATAATCCCAATGCAAACAGGACTTGTGGATGTGGAGAAAGTTTCTCTTTATAGCTTAAGTGAAAAAATATGGCGAAATTTACTGAAGACGATTTAAAAAAAGACCTTGAAACCAAGGAATACGAATATGGATTTTATACAGATATTGAATCTGAAACCTTTCCCATTGGTCTAAATGAAGATATCGTTCGTGCAATTTCTAAGAAAAAAGAAGAGCCTCAATGGATGACTGATTGGAGACTTGACGCTTATAAAGCTTGGAAAGAAATGACTGAGCCAGAATGGGCAAATGTTAATTACAAAAAACCGGATTTTCAATCTATAGCCTATTACTCTGCTCCGGTATCTATCGATCCTAATAAAACATTAGATGACGTAGATCCAGATCTTTTAGCTATGTATAAAAAGTTAGGTATCTCAGTAGATGAGCAAAAGAAAATGAATAATGTGGCAATGGATATTGTTGTAGATTCTGTTTCTGTTGCAACAACATTCAAAAAGACATTGTCCAAAAAAGGCATTATTTTTATGAGTATTTCGGAAGCTATCAAAGAGCATCCAGAACTTGTAAGAAAATATATTGGTACAATTGTACCCACAAAAGATAATTTTTATGCGGCTTTAAATTCGGCTGTATTTAGTGATGGATCTTTCTGTTATATTCCAAAAGGAGTAAGATGTCCTATGGAACTCTCTACTTACTTCAGAATTAACCAAGCAGGAACAGGACAATTCGAAAGAACATTACTTATCGCAGACAAAGGAAGTTACGTAAGTTACTTAGAAGGCTGTACAGCACCAAGTAGAGATGAAAACCAATTACATGCAGCAGTTGTTGAATTAATTGCTATGGATGATGCTGAAATAAAATACTCCACAGTACAAAACTGGTATCCAGGAAATACTGAAGGTAAAGGTGGAGTTTACAATTTTGTTACTAAAAGAGGCCTTTGCGAGAAAAATGCAAAAATCTCTTGGACGCAAGTTGAAACAGGTTCTGCTGTTACATGGAAATATCCTTCTTGTATTCTTAAAGGAGATAATTCAGTAGGTGAATTTTATTCTATTGCAGTTACTAATAATTATCAGCAAGCAGATACTGGAACTAAAATGATTCATCTTGGAAAAAACACCAAGAGTACTATTATTTCAAAAGGAATATCTGCTGGAAAATCTCAAAATAGTTATCGAGGTTTGGTAAAAATTAGTAAAAATGCCAAGAATGCTCGTAATTTTTCACAATGCGATTCTCTGTTAATGGGTAATGATTGTGGAGCACATACATTTCCGTACATAGAAGTAAAAAATAAATCAGCTCAAATTGAGCATGAAGCAACTACAAGTAAAATTGGAGAAGATCAAATTTTTTACTGTAATCAAAGAGGTATTGAAACTGAAAAAGCAATTGCCTTAATTGTAAATGGATTTAGTAAAGAAGTATTAAACAAGCTTCCTATGGAGTTTGCTGTAGAGGCGCAAAAATTATTAGAAATAAGTCTTGAAGGTTCTGTTGGATAATTTAAATAAATATTTAAAATGAAAAAAATACTATTTTTTATACTGATCTCAATTATTACATTTTCATGTAAAAAAAATTCAGAAAAAGCATCTGAAAAAGTTGATAAATCAGATACTGCTATTGAAATAAATAGTTCTGAAGATAAAATCTATAGAGGAGACTTTATTTATTTAGGAGATGCTGCGGTTTTAAAAGGAAATAAATTTATTTATGGAGTAACTCTTGACGAAATGGCAACAGAATTAGCTGATAAAGTGAAATCTGTAAAAGAATCAGATTTTGATATGGTTCCTGTAGCTGTGAAAGGAAGTATAAATCGAAAACCTGAAGGTGTAGAGGGTTGGGACGAAATAATAACAATTACTGAAATTGTATTGGTTGGAAATAAACCATCAAAAATCGATATAAAACTAGAAGAAAAGAAATAATAACTATGCTGCAAATTAAAAATTTACACGCAGGTGTAGAAAATAAAGAAATTTTAAAAGGTGTTAATTTAGAGGTAAAAGCTGGAGAGATACATGCTATAATGGGACCTAATGGTTCTGGTAAAAGTACCCTCTCTGCTGTAATTTCTGGAAATGAAAATTTTGAGGTAAGTCAAGGTTCGGTTACTTTTTTAAATGAAGATATTTCAGAACTAGACCCTGAGGAAAGAGCTCATAAAGGAGTGTTTTTATCATTTCAATATCCTGTTGAAATTCCTGGGGTATCCGTTACCAATTTTATTAAAACGGCTATCAACGAAAACAGAAAAGCTAAAGGTTTAAAAGACATGCCTGCCTCGGAAATGTTGAAACTAATTAAATCGAAAGCAGATTTATTAGAAATTGACAGAAAATTTTTGTCGCGTTCTTTAAACGAAGGGTTTTCAGGAGGAGAGAAAAAACGTAATGAAATTTTTCAAATGGCAATGCTGGATCCAAAATTAGCAATTCTTGATGAAACAGATTCTGGACTAGATATTGATGCTTTAAAAATTGTTGCGAACGGAGTTAATAAATTAAAAAGCAAAGACAATGCGGTTATTATCATCACACATTATCAACGTTTGTTAGATTATATTATTCCTGATTTTGTTCACGTTCTAATCGATGGAAAGATTGTTAAGTCTGGAACAAAAGAATTAGCCTACGAGCTAGAAGAAAAAGGATACGATTGGATTAAAGAAGAATTAGTTTAGAAATATGAGCTTAAAAAGTAAATTAGTGTCGTCTTATCTTGCTTTCGATGATCATTTGGATGATAATTCACCAATCCATGATATTCGAAAAAAAGCAATTGATACTTTTGAAGAAAAAGGATTTCCCACTAAAAAAGAAGAAGATTGGAAATACACTTCATTAAATGCTATTATTAATAAAGACTATAGTATTTCCTCTAAAGGTGATAAGGAAATTAAATATGAAAAAGTTAGAGAATATTTTTTACATGATATCGATTCCTATAAAGTTGTTTTTATAGACGGTGTTTTCAGTTCTTTTCTATCTGAAACCAGTCATGATGGATTGGATGTTTGTTTACTTTCTTCTGTATTATCAAAAGAAAAATACAAAGCAATCATAGAGGCATATTATAATAAAATAGCTTCAAAAGATAGTATCACTTCTCTTAATACCGCTTTTGCAAAAGAAGGTGCTTATATTAATATTCCAAATAATAAAGAAGTAGATAAGCCTATTGAAATTATAAATTTTTCAACAGGAAATGAAACTGCTTTAATGATGCAACCTCGTAATTTAATTATAGTTGGGGAAAATGCTCATGTACAAATTATAGAAAGACATCAAAGCTTATCCGATAATGCTGTATTTACTAATTCAGTAACAGAGATTTTTGCTGAAAAACGTGCGTATCTAGATTTCTATAAAATTCAGAATGACAAAGAAAACGCCTCTTTAATAGACAACACTTTTATCCATCAAGAACAGGATACGAATTGTAATGTTCATACATTTTCCTTGGGTGGTAAAATAACACGTAATAATCTTAATTTTTCTCAAAATGGAGAGCATTGTGATTCTACGCTAAAAGGTGTTACTATTTTAAAAGACAAACAGCATGTAGATCACAATACTTTAGTGAATCATATTTCACCAAATTGTGAGAGTCATCAAGACTACAAAGGTTTATATGCAGACTCTTCAACAGGTGTCTTTAATGGGAGAGTGATCGTTGAAAAAGAATCTCAAAAAATAAATGCTTTTCAGCAAAACAATAATATATTAATTGATGATAATGCAACTGTAAATGCAAAACCTCAATTAGAAATATTTGCAGATGATGTTAAATGTTCTCACGGATGCACTATTGGTCAATTTGATGAAGATGCCTTGTTTTATTTGCGCTCTAGAGGTATTGGCTTAAAAGAAGCGCAAGCATTATTAATGTATGCTTTCGCAAATACGGTGTTAGAAACTGTAAAAATTCCTGAATTAAAAAGACGCATCAATAATCTTATTGCAGAAAAAATTGGTGTGAATATTGGATTTGATATTTAAAATTAATCACGAAATAATGGAGTTTGATGTTCAAAAGATAAGACAAGACTTTCCCATACTTTCAAAAAAAGTTAATGGATATCCCTTAGTCTATTTTGATAATGCTGCTACTTCTCAAAAGCCTCAAATAGTAATTGACAGTATTGTCGATTATTACAGCAATTACAATGCGAATATACATCGTGGAGTTCATACACTTTCTCAAGTTGCAACTGATGCTTATGAATTATCAAGAAAGAAAATCAGAAAACACTTTAACGCTTCAAAGGATTGCGAAATAATTTTTACTTCTGGCTGTACCCATGGAATTAATATAGTAGCTTCTGGTTTTTCCTCGCTTTTAAAAAAAGGAGATGAAATTATTGTTTCTGCTATGGAACATCATTCAAATATTGTTCCATGGCAAATGCTTTGTGAAAAAACCGGAGTACTATTAAAAGTAATTCCTATGAATGAAGATGGGGAGTTAATTATTTCTGAATATGAAAACTTACTATCCAATAATACAAAATTAGTTTTTGTCAATCATGTTTCTAATTCATTGGGCACCGTTAATCCGATTAAAGATATTATTGATAAAGCACATCAAAAAGGAGCTGCCGTTTTAATTGATGGTGCGCAAGCAACATCTCATTTAATACCAGATTTTCAAGAATTAGGTGTCGATTTTTATGTAACATCTGCACATAAAATGTGTGGTCCAACCGGTGTTGGTATTCTTTACGGTAAGGAAGAATGGTTAAAAAAACTTCCTCCATACCAAGGTGGTGGTGAAATGATAAAAGAAGTCACTTTCAAAAAAACAACTTATGCAGATTTACCTCATAAATTTGAAGCAGGTACTCCTAATATTTCAGCTGGTATAAGTTTTGGCGTTGCTATTGATTATTTAAACACTATTGGTTTAAAAAAAATTGCAACCTATGAAAATGAGTTATTGACTTATGCAACAGATCAACTTATGAAAATTGAAGGAGTGAAAATCTATGGCACTTCTAAAAACAAGGTAGCGGTTATTTCGTTTAATATAGGTACTATTCATCCTTATGACATTGGTACTATTATAGACAAATTAGGAATTGCAGTAAGGACAGGCCATCATTGTACACAACCCATTATGGATTTTTATAAAATTCCAGGAACTGTTAGAGCTTCCTTTGCATTTTATAATACAAAACAGGAGATTGATGTATTTATAGAAGCTATTAAAAAAGCTAAAATGATGTTGTCATAATTAAAAACATGAAACGAGCATTTAATCTTTTTTAAAACTCAAATAAATTTAGGATACATGAAATCCAATAATAAAATAGGGATATGAAATATACTATTGCTTTATGTATTCTATTATTTTCATTAATGATCATTTCTTGTAAGGAGACAAAAAAAACGATAAAAGTTTCTTCTAATGAATTTTATTCTGGGAAATATGAAATAAAAAATCTTAACGGAAATGAATTATCCCGTAATTTACGTTTTACAATTGAAACTTCAGAAAATAAAATTTCAGGAAAAACTAATTGTAATAATTATTTTGGGACCTATACAGTTTCTAATACTAATGAACTTAAAATTGAACCATTAGTGGCTACTGAAATGTATTGTGAAGAAAAGATTATGAAAGCTGAAAGAGAATTATTTAAAGTATATAATGATTCAAAAACATTTAGTTTTGACGGAAAAATGCTAACATTTTTTAATGAAGAGGGAACTCTTTTAATTCGCGCAAATAAAATAAGCAACTAAAAATTATGATGACGATTGAATTAATACAAGATGAGATTATTGATGAATTTTCAATGTTTGATGATTGGATGCAAAAATATGAGTATATGATTGATCTAGGAAAATCATTACCTTTAATTAGTGAAAATAATAAACTAGAAGATCGTTTAATAACAGGGTGTCAATCAAAAGTTTGGTTAGATGCGGAATTAATTGATGGTAGAATAAATTATACAGCTGATAGTGATGCTATTATTACCAAGGGAATCATTGCAATTTTATTACGTGTTTTCTCTAATCAAACACCAAATGACATCTTAAATTCGAATACCAATTTTATTGATAAAATTGGATTAAAGGAACATCTTTCGCCAACGAGAGCTAATGGGTTGGTGTCTATGATCAAACAACTTAAAATTTATGCATTAGCCTTTCAGACTCAAATTAATAAATAATGACTAAAGAAGTGAAATTGAATTCAGAGGAATTAGGTGAGAAAATAGTAAAAGTGATTAAAACTATTTTCGATCCAGAAATTCCTGTAGACATCTATGAACTAGGACTTATATATGATGTATTTGTCAATGAAGATTATGGAGTAAAAGTATTAATGACATTAACAACTCCCAATTGCCCAGTTGCAGAATCCTTACCTTTAGAAGTAGAAGAGAAAATTAAATCTATCAGTTTTGTTACTGATGCAGAAGTAGAAATTACGTTTGACCCACCTTGGAGTCAGGACTTAATGAGCGAAGAAGCGAAACTAGAATTGGGAATGTTATAAATGCAAGAAGAAATAAAAAATAGAGTTACAGAAAGTAAGTTAATTACTTTTGATCTTGAGGATTTTTATCCAGAAGGGATTAGAATAGAACTTGATATTTCTCAATTTTTATTTGAAGGTATGCTACTTAAAGAAAAAGATTTTAGAGCCTCCGTAAACAAGCATAATTGGGAGCAATATAAAGATAGTTATGTTGCTCTAACAAATACTAATGATGCGCTAGTTCCAGCCTGGGCATTTATGTTATTAACAACACATTTGACTCCGATGACTAAAAGAGTTTCTATTGGTAATTTAGAACAATTAGAGATTTCTAATTTTAATAAAATTATAGAGGATTTAGATATTTCAAATTATCAAGATAAACTAATTATTATTAAAGGTTGTTCTAACAGGCCAATTCCAGAAAATACATACCTTCAATTAATACAAAAATTACAACCTATAGTAAAGAGTCTCATGTATGGAGAAGCATGCTCTTCTGTTCCTCTTTATAAAAGAAAGTCAATAAAGTAATATTTCATCTTCATCGCTTGGGAACATAATTATTTTATTAACAATACTTTATAAACTTTTCGGATGATTCAAATTAAATTCATTTGCCTGTTATAGAAAAAAAAACATTGAAAGAAGTTGTTTTTTTGTTTATTTTTACTAAACTATTAATCAAATAAACACCTAACATGAAGAGTTTAAAACTACTATTATTATTCATTATAATAACTGTTTTTGGTTGTCAAGAAATAAAAATTGATGTTCAAACTAAGACAAGTGATAGCAGCTTGTACCAACAAGCTATGGAAATCTCTATGTATCCTACTACAAGTAAGATTTCTGAGAATTTAATCTCCATTACTCCTGAAAATAAAGATTTAATTAGAAAAAAAATTAATGGAGAAAACTATATTTTGGTTGCTACTTGGGGTCCATGGGCACAAAAAACAGGTCCTGTTTCTATGGACACTTTTTTCAAGACCTATAAGGATTCCACTTCTTTTAACTCTGGGGATCCTAATTTAAATCCAATATGGGTAACAGCAGCTCCGGAATTATTAAAAAGAATGAAAAAAGAAAATTATGTAGACACCGATTTAAGATTAGCACAATTATTAGGAATGCCACCTAATACAAAAGATAGTTATTTTGTCGAATTTTGGGTTAAACCAGGAGATCTTTTTAGACCCTGTCCTGATAACGAAATTACAGATAGCCAATGTGATGTATGTTTATCTGAAAAAACAGATTCCTCTTATGTTGCTTGGTTTAATAATCTAAGAATTAACAGCTATTATCAATGTGATTTATATGATCAGTATCCTTGGACCCAATTAGGATATACCTACGATTGGAATCCAAAAAATAAATCACATATTGGATTAAGTGAATTTATTGTTCGTAAGAATAAAAACATTATTGTCAATGCCGTTTATACTACAGAGGAATACTTAAACAAAGATATTAACACAAAGTAAACTGTATAGATTTAATTATTAAACAATTCTCATAACGCAATTTATATTTTTACAAATAAATTATCGATTTAATCAAAACAAATTATGAAAAAATTACTGCTATACACTTTTTTACTAATATCTTTTATTGGTTTTTCTCAAGACGAAGCCGAAGAAGGAGAAGGAGGTTGGAACAAATCAGGTAAAATTACTTTATTGATTAATCAATCTGCTTTCTTGAACTGGCAACCTGGAGGAGATAATAGTTTTGCAGGTAATTTAAACCTTAATTACGACCTTAATTACCAGAAAGGAGATTGGACTTGGGATAACAAAATTTTAGCTAGCTATGGTTTGACTAATAATAAACAAGCCGATGCCTCTGCTGCTAGAAGAAAAGATTTAGGTTATAGAAAAACAGATGATCAACTTGTATTAAACTCGACTCTTGGTAAAAAAATAAAGGGTTTTTGGAGTGCTTCATTTTTTATGAATTTTAATACCCAATTTACTGACGGATATGATTATGAAGATGACTTTATAGATCAAAACCCTACACTTAGTAATGAAGACTTCACTACAGCTGGATTTTTTAAACCTGCATATTGGAGTTTTGGACTTGGCTTATTATGGAAAAAAAATGACTATCTAAATGTTAACTTTTCACCATTAGCTATTAAATATACTTTTATTAATAGTGAAGTATTTACATATAATGATGATGATCCAAACGCTGTTTATTATCAATCAAGTAATGATGTTAAAACTTACGGAGTTGATCCAGGAGAATCTTACTTATTTGAGTTTGGTTTAAATATAAGAGCATATTATAAATTCGATATTATGAAAAATATAAATATCGAAAATATTTTTATTGTATTTTCTGACTACTTAGATAAACCTCAAAATGTAGATATTAATTATACAATGAATGTAGTAATGAAAATAAATGATGTTTTTTCTACTAATTTAACTTTCCAAACTATTTATAACGACAATTCTTATTCAGGATTTCAAATTAGAGAAGTATTTGGTTTAGGAGTAAATGTAAAATTGTAAAACAATAGTTCCATTATCTATTCTTCTTCTGTATAATCTTCATATAAAAATTGATTGTAAGGGAATCTTTTTATATGTAACTCTTTTACTTTTTCGTAAACTATCCTTTTAAATTCTTCTAAATTTTCTTTTTTCAAAGCCGAAATAAAAATTGCTTCTCCATTTTCATTATTCATCCAAGTTTGTTTCCATTCTTCAAGACTATAATGAGCTTTCGTTCGTTCAGTAATTAAATCATCTTCTTCTATTGTTTCGTATTTATACGCATCAATTTTATTAAAAACCATTATACAGGGTTTATCCGATGCATTAATTTCTCCTAATATCTTTTCTACGGAAGCAATGTGGTCTTCAAAAGAAGCGTGAGAAATATCAACCACATGTAATAATAAATCAGCTTCTCTTACCTCATCTAGTGTGCTTTTAAAAGATTCTACCAATTGGGTAGGAAGTTTTCTGATAAAACCAACTGTATCACTTACTAAAAAAGGAAGGTTCTTAATAACAACTTTTCTTACAGTCGTGTCTAATGTAGCAAAAAGCTTGTTTTCTGCAAATACGTCAGATTTACTAATTACATTCATTAAAGTAGATTTTCCAACATTGGTATAACCAACTAAAGCAACACGAATTAGTGAGCCACGGTTACCTCTTTGAACCAACATTTGTTTATCTACTTTTTGTAATTTCTTTTTTAATAATGATATTCTATCCCTAACAATCCTTCTATCGGTTTCAATTTCTGTTTCACCCGGCCCACGCATTCCAATTCCTCCTTTTTGTCTTTCAAGGTGAGTCCACATTCCTGTTAAACGAGGTAATAAATATTGGTATTGTGCTAATTCTACTTGAGTTCTTGCATAACTTGTTTGGGCTCGCTGCGCAAATATATCTAATATAAGGTTAGTTCGGTCAAGTATTTTACAGTCTAGTATTTTCTCTATATTTCGTTGTTGAGCAGGAGATAATTCATCATCAAAAACAACCAATCCAACTTCGTGTTTTTCAATGTATTCTCTAACTTCTTCTATTTTACCAGATCCTAAAAAAGTTTTAGAATTTGGGCTTCCCATCTTTTGAACAAATCGTTTTAAAACCTCTCCACCTGCAGTATAGGTTAAAAACTCTAATTCATCCAGATATTCATTAGATTTATCTGCATTTTGTTTTTGAGTAATTAAACCGATGAGTACTGCTTTTTCGTAATCTATAATAGATTTTTCAATCATAGTGTTTATTTATACTGCAAAGGTACAAAACACAAGATCAGACTTTATAATCGTAAGGGGAAAATAATTCTGAGAGTTGAGTGTTTGTTTTAGAATCTTCATTTTTATTACAATCAAAATAAGCCTACCATAATTATTCCAAATAAATTAAGCGACTTCTGTAATTGTATTATTTTAAGTATATTTAACAAAAAATAAACTACAATTTCAATTTTCATGAAAAAACTAATTCTCTTTTTCCAAAATCAATCTACTAATTTATTTAAGAGAACTAAAAGTTTGCCAAAATTGGCAATGACTTTTATTTTTTTTATGTATTTCACAACACTTTCTTTTAGTCAAACCAATGTGGATTGTTCGGCGGGTTCTGTAAATACTACCTATTGTTATGTAAATAATGACACAACTCAATTTGTATTTACGAGCACTGATGGTTTTCCATTAAATGTATTTTTTAATGCAGGACAAGTAGAACAAAATTATGACGAACTTATAGTTCTTGATTCAGATGGCTTAACTGACTTAAACTCCGCAACTCCTTATGGAAGTAATGGAGATTTAACAGGTATTACGTATCAGTCTTCTGGAGACACCATTACTATTATGATTGATTCTGATAGTGTTATTAGTTGTGAGACAAATAACTACATACCATGGGATTTTGATATTTGGTGTCAAACCTGTATTAATCCTACAGTCACTTTTAGCACTGACGGTGATTGTATTAATGGAAATGATTTTTTAATTTTTGTTGATGTTTCCGATTTGGGATCTGCAACTGAATTAAACATTAATGATGACCAAGGAAGTCCAGAGCAAATTGTAACGACAACTGGTATTGCAACTTTTGGTCCTTATTTTTTTACTACAGATGTAATAATGACTGTTATTGATGCAAACGACATTAATTGTGAAATTACAAGTAACACTATAAGTTGTTTAAGTGGTGGACCAGGTTCTTTATTTATAAATGCAGGAGATGATATATTATTAGAATGTGATGCAGGTGGAGATGGATGTGTAGATATCAATGCAAATTTTTTAGCAACTTTTGAAAGTTTAACAGAAAACTATACTGTTGAGCCTATTACCTATGATCCTCCTTATTCTTTTAGCGGATTAGCTAATTCAATCAATACAAATATTGATGATGCTTGGTCCCCTGTAGAAGTTTTACCCTTTGAATTTTGTTTCTTTGAAAATATTGAAACACAGTTTCAAGTAGGCTCAAATGGAGGTATTCGTTTTGATGTTGATCCAGATGACACATACAATGGATGGTCATTTATTGAAGACGTGCCTAATAATACAAATGAAACATTATCAGAAGTTAATGTGTTTACCCCGGTTCATGATATTGATCCTTCCGTAAATGATCAAAATGAAATTGCTTGGGAAATACTTGGTGCTTTCCCGAACAGAGTATTGGTTGTTTCCTATTATGAAGTACCTTACTTTAGTTGTAATGAGATAACAGCAACCCAGATGGTAGTTTTTTATGAATTTTCTAATATAATTGAAATTTATATGCAAGACAAGCCGATTTGTTCAAGTTGGAACGATGGTAATGCTGTTTTAGGGATTCAAAATAATGCAGGAAATATTGGTTATGTGCCACCAGGCAGAAATACATCAGATTCTCCTTGGACTGCTACTAACGAAGCTTGGAGTTTTTCTCCAGATGGAGAACAGACCTACGTTTTCGAATGGTTAGATTCAAATGGTGATTTTATTAGTAATGACCCAACTATTAATGTATGCCCAGATGGAGAGGAAACGTATACTGCACAAATTACATACACCAATTGCAACGGTGATGTTGTTGTATTAACAGATGATGTTACAGTAACACTAATAGCTTCATTTTCTGTCGACTTAGGAGGAAATCAAGAATTTTGTAATGAAAGTTCTTATGATATTATTGCGGAAATTATTGATGGAAATTCAAACGATGCAACTTTTGAATGGAGTACTGGTGAAGACACCCAAACTATTACAGTAACAGATTCTGGTGATTATAGTGTTGATGTAACCATCGATGGTTGTTCAATAACTCAAACGATTAGTATTCTGTTTGAAGAAAGCCCATTATTTGATCTTGGTGAAGATTTCTCAACTTGTTTTGAAAATAATATTGTATTAGACGCTACACCTTCAAATATGAATCCCGACGATGTAACTTATTCTTGGAGTACAGGAGAAACAACTCCTATTATAATGGTGACTGAAATAGGAACTTATTCTGTTATAGCTTCTTTTGGTGATTGTGCAGTTGAAGATTTAATTACAATTTCAGCAAGAACAGATTTAAATATTAATGTGAACGATGACTTCAAATCCTGTGTAGGAGAAGAATGGACATTAACAACTACCACCAGTGAAGAAGGAATTACTTACCAATGGTATTTAAATGACAATACAATTGCTGGAGAAACTAACAGCACCGTTACTATTGTTATAAGCGATGATTTCCCTGGCACTCAAAATTATTCAGTAACAATTACCAAAGGTAATTGTACAGGAACCGATGATGTAAATGTAGAATTATACGAAATTTCTAATTGTGTGATATCTCAAGGTATCTCTCCCGATGCAACTCCAGGGTATAACGACTATTTAGATTTAGAATTTTTAAGTGATCGTGTTGGTGGTATTACAAACCTTCAAATATTTAACCGATACGGGACCATTGTTTTTAATAAAAATAATTACATAAACGAGTGGAATGGACAAGATAAAAACGGAAACAATCTGCCAACAGGCACCTATTATTATGTAATAGACTTTGCAAGTGCCGATGATGTGTATGGTCCTCAAACAAGTGGATGGATTTATTTAAATAGAAACGCAAACTAATTTTAAACCTCTTTTCTAACTACCTAATAGTTAAATATGAAAAAAAAATATATAATAACAATAGTTTTTGGACTACTAATTATCTTCCAAGAAGCAAGCGCACAACAAGATCCGCAGTACACGCAATACATGTACAACTTAAACGTGATTAATCCTGCCTATGTCGGATCTAAAGAAAGTTTATCAATAACAGCTCTCTATAGAAATCAATGGACAGGTATTGCTGACAACCCTCAAACATTCACCTTTTCAGCGCATTCTCCTTTTGGAGATAAAGTGGGATTAGGAATCTCCGCGATTAAAGATCAGTTAGGTCCTGTGACAGAGTCTAATATTTATGCGGATTTCTCATATACTATTGATTTAGGTCAAGCCTTAAAATTAGCCTTTGGAATTAAAGCAGGAGCTAGTTTTCATGAGGTAAGACTAACAGATTTAGAATTACAAGATCCTAACGATCCATTTTTTGCTGAAAATATTCAAAGCACTTATCCTAATGTTGGAGCTGGTTTATTTTTATACAACGATAATTTCTATTTAAGTTTATCGGTTCCTAACTTTTTGCAATCTGTACACTTAGATGAAACTCTTGAGGGAGAAGCGATCAAATATGGTAATGAAACCAGTCACATTTTTACAACGGCAGGTTATGTTTTCCAGTTAGGAGAAAATGTAAAGTTAAAACCTTCAGTAATGGTGATAGCTGCGTTTGATGCGCCATTATCTTATGATACAAATTTAAATGCTTTGTTCTACGAAAAATTTGAACTAGGAGCTTCGTATCGATTAGATGATTCTTATAGTGCATTGGTTGGTTTTCAAATCAATCCTAATATCCGCATAGGTTACGCTTACGATCATATCGTTTCAGATATTAAGGCTATTGCCGGATCATCGCACGAAATTATTTTAACTTGGGACGTGTATTTCAATAAACGTGCCTTACGTTCACCTAGATATTTCTAATCTTTAACAAAGCACATTTAAAATGAAAAAAATATATCTATTCATTATACTAATAGCGGCAAGTACAACCATTACTTTCGCACAGAATAAAGACACCAAAAAAGCTGATGACTTATATAGTAGATTAGCTTATACTGATGCTGCCGAGGCCTATCAAAAATTATTAAAAAAAGGGAAAGGCACTAAATACGTTTATGAACAATTAGCAAATAGCTATTACTTTATCAACGATTCTAAAAAAGCTGAAACGTACTACAAAAGAGTAGTGAAAGGAAAAAAAGTAAAACCTGAAACAGTATACAGTTATGCACAAGCTTTAAAAGCCAATGGTAAATATGATGATTATAATATTTGGATGAAGAAATTTACTGAAATGAAACCAGCAGATTCTAGATCTATTGCTTTTATGAAAAATCCTAATTACCTGCCTAAGTATTTAGAAAATGTTAAAAAGTTTTCGCTTACCAACATGAAAGAAATTAATACCGAATACTCCGAGTTTGGTGGTACCGTTATGAATAAATCTTTTTACTTCTCTTCGGCTAGAAATACCGCTAGAAAAAAATATGCCTGGAACGAAGAACCATTTTTAGATATATATGTTGCAGAAATTATTGGAGGAACCGTTAAAAACGCAGACCTAATCGATGGAGATGTAAACACTAAATACCACGAAGGTAATTTAGCCATTACTGCAGATGGTAAAAGAATGTATTTTGACAGAAACGATTACTATAAAGGTAAATACAAAAAAAGCGAAGAAGGGATTAATCAAATTAACTTATTTACGGCCCTAAAAGAAAATGGTGTTTGGAAAGATATTCAACCGGTAAGCTTCAATAACAATGAAAACTCTTTTGGACAACCTGCTTTAAGCCCTGATGGAAATACGCTTTATTTTGTAAGCGATATGCCTGGCGGAAAAGGAATGTCTGATATTTATAAAGTAGCTGTAAACAAAGATGGTTCTCTTGGTAAACCAGAAAACTTAGGTGATAAAATTAATACAGAAGGTAAAGAGGTATTCCCTTTTATAGACTCAAACGGCACTCTTTACTTTTCTAGTGATGGGCATATGGGGTTAGGAGAATTAGATGTTTTCTATGCAGAAGTTAGTGGATTAAGTTTTGCTAATGTTAGAAATATTGGAACCGATGTAAATAGTGAAAATGATGATTTTGCTTTTAAATACGACCCTAAAACTAAAGAAGGATATGTTTCTTCTAATAGAAAAGGTGGTGTTGGTAGTGATGATATTTATGCCGCTAAATTAATTGCTCCATTATGTGATTACAAACTTAATGTTCAAGTAGTAGATGCGAATACTAAAAAAGCATTGCCAGGTGCACGTGTAGATCTTTATGATAATACTGAAAATAAACTAGCTACTAAAACAGCAGATAAGAATGGTTTTGTAAAACTTGTTGTGGAATGTGATAAACAAAATGAAGTATTAGGTTTCTTGCAGGGTTACGAAAGTAATAATCTAAGAGTAACTCCAACCAATCAAGGGCCAGTAATTAGAACGTTAATGCTTCGTCCTATCGAAAACATTATTGTAGATAATAAAGTAATTTTAAATCCTATTCTATTTGATTTTGACAAGCAAAACATTAAATCACAAGCTGCTTTTGAACTTGATAAATTAGTGGCAATCATGAAAAAATATCCATCAATGGAAATTAAAGTTGAAAGCTATACAGATCATAGTGGTACGGCAGCATATAATATGGCACTCTCTAACAGAAGAGCAGCCTCTACTGTGCAATACATTATCTCTAAAGGAATCGATAAAGCTAGATTAACTAGCCAAGGGTTTGGTAAAACGAAACCACTTTTTGATTGTGGCAGTAACTGTACAAAAGAACAAAACGATAAAAATAGACGATCAGATTTTATTATAACAAAAAGATAAATCGTTATTATTAAAAAGCCTTTGATTTAAATCAAAGGCTTTTTAATTTTTATCTTCTGTTTGAGAATTAATTTTCTTTTCCCATTCAGCTTGAAACTCTTCCATTACAGGTTTTACAGTGCTTTCTGGCAAATCTGCAATTCGAATATACATAAGGCCATCTACTGCGTTATTAAATAATGGATCTACGTTAAAAGCAACCACTTTTGCATTTTGCTTGATATACTTTTTAATTAGGACAGGTAATCGTAAACTTCCTGGCTCTACTTCATCTATAATCTTATCAAACTTATTTAAATCTGCTTCACTTGCGTCAAAGATAAAATCCTTATCAGCATCTTTTAACTTAACCTTATATTCTTTTTTGGGCTTAATATATTGTGCAATATAGGGATCGTAATAATTAGATTTCATAAACTCAATCATCAACGATTTTGAAAATTCAGAAAACTTATTACTAATACTAACTCCTCCTATTAAATATTTATGCTCGGGATATCTTAATGTTGAGTGTACTATTCCTTTCCATAGTAAAAACAATGGCATGGGTCGCATTTGATATCTTTTAATTATAAAAGCCCTTCCCATTTCAATGGATTTACTCATCATTGGGAATAGCTCTTGATCAAATCGAAATAGTTCCTGTAAATAGAACCCATCGATTCCATATTTTGAATAAATTTGAGAACCTAAACCCATTCTATAAGCACCAGCAATCATTTTTTCATCCTTATCCCATAAAAACATATGGTGATAGTACGCGTCAAATTTATCTAAGTCTATTGCCTTATTAGTTCCTTCTCCTACTTCTCTAAATGTTATTTCTCTAAGTCTTCCTATTTCTTGAATAATATTTGGAATACTTGATGCTTCAGCTAAGTAAACTTCATAATTTTTACTTTGTAGCAATCTTTTATCATTTTTTTGCAGTGAATATATCTCTTTTTCAATAGTAGAAACGGAGACTGGATTTACTATATTTTTAGTAGGTTTTGGAAACTTTAATTTTTTTGGAAGACTATCTATAAGTTTTTTCTTTTCAAAAGGATTTGCAAGCAAGTACGTTTTAGTACGTAAAAAATTGGTGAAATCTTCAAGTGTTTTATATTCATCTTGAGCATTAATAGAAATTGGATTTCCAATTCTAACCCTTATTAATCGTTGTTTTTGAGTTAATACCTCAGAAGGTAATTTAGCGGTACGTAGGGTATCACTCATTTTAGCCATTCTATAAAATAACTTACTATTTTTAGCATGAAAATAAATTGGAACGATAGGAACTTTTGCTCTTTGTATCAATTTCATAGCAGCTTCTTGCCAAGGTTTATCTACTATTAATTTGCCATCTCTATACGTAGAAACTTCTCCAGCCGGAAAAACACCTAAGGGATGTCCATCCTTTAAATGTTCTAAGGATGCTTTAAAACCGCCTAAGTTAGATTGCAATTCTTTTTTTCCTTCAAAAGGGTTTACAGGCATCACATAGGATTTCATAGGTTCGATGCGATGTAATAAAAAATTAGCTAATATTTTAAAATCGGGACGGTGATCCAATAACAATTTTAATAATAAAATTCCATCAACTCCACCTAAGGGATGATTAGATATGGTAATAAAAGGTCCCGTTTTTGGGATTCTTTTTAAATCTTCTTCTGGAATTTCAAACTTAATTTCAAAGTCGTTAATCAACGCATTTATAAAATCAATTTCTTTTAAATGCTTGTTTTTATCATAAATCTTATTAAGAGTATTAAGATTTAGGATTTTCATCAATGCCCAACCAAAGGTAGTACCTAAAAACCCAAATTTATCTAGGTTAATGGTCTGTGCTACTTCTTTTGCATTGACTAATCCCATATATGATAATTATTTTTTGATTGACACCTAATCTGTCAGTATAAAGCAAATATAGTTAAAATCAGATTGTATTATTCCTTAACTACTATCTGAATTGTCTCCCTGTTTTCTTGCTTTAAAAGCATTCCTTTCCCCCTTAATAACTCTTTAATTTCACTTGTTTTAGAATGGCGTATCGTATAAAGAGTAACGTCTTCATTCCAAGTCACTCTAAATGTTTCTCTTAACTTTCCTAGCAATAATTCTAACTTATTAAATTTATTATCCACACAAACAGAAAAACTTATTGCCGAATTTTGAATTAAATTTACTTTCATTTTATATTGATGTAATTGTTTAAAAACATCAGCAATATTATCTTCCATCATAAATGAAAAATCCAAAGATGAAAGTGATATAAGCACTTGGTTTTTCTTTAAAATAAAACAAGAAACCAGAGGGTCTAAAGCAATTCCTTTTCCAACACAAGTACCATTATTTTTGGGATTATAAAATGATTTTACATATAATGGAATTTCTTTTCGTTGCAATGGCTGTAATGTTTTTGGATGAATTACAGAAGCGCCATAAAAAGCCATCTCTATGGCTTCTCGATAAGAAATATGATGTAACAATTGCGTTTTTTTAAAATGTCTTGGATCCGCATTTAATACACCAGGAACATCTTTCCAAATAGTAACACTCTGTGCATTTAAACAATAAGCAAAAATAGCAGCAGTATAATCGCTTCCTTCTCTTCCTAAAGTAGTGGTGAAATTATGAGTGTTTTCTGAAGCTATAAAGCCTTGAGTGATACAAATTCCCTTTTTAGGAACACATTTTAAAATGTTTTTTTGAGTTTCTACCCAATCTACAATTGCATCTCGATAATTGGTGTTAGTTTTAATACATGATCTTACATCTAGAAATTTATTTTCAAGTCCTTTATCAGACAAATATGCAGAAATAATAGAAGTTGAAATCAATTCACCAAAACTTACCACTTGATCGTAAACAAAAGAATGGTCATTAGATTTATTGTTTTCTAAAAAAAAATGAAGCTCATTTTTGTACCTTAATAGCAAGTTAAAAATTGGATTCGATGTGTTGCTAAAAAGATCCGATATAATCTGAAAATGAAAGTCATAAATCTCAGTGATTGATGCTTTTACTTCGTTTGGGCTTGAAAAATAATTAGAGATTATTAATTCTAACTGATTGGTCATTTTTCCCATTGCAGAAACAATAACCACCAAGTCTTTTTCTTCTGTAGTTTTTAATACAGTTAGTACGTTTTTAACTCCTTCAGCATTTTTTACAGATGCTCCACCAAATTTAAATACCTTCATCTTTTTGCCTTTTAAAAAAGCAGTTTATTTTATGGTTGTCATATAATTTTTAATCCCTTCTTCATCCATTTGAACAAGATACCAGTCTTTTAACATACTTGCTCCGCTCTTTTCGTAAAACTTTATAGCTCCTTCATTCCAATCCAAAACCACCCATTCTAATCGTTTTACATTTTGTGCTGCTGCATATGCTATTACTTTGGAGTGAAGTGCTTTTCCAACTCCGGTGCCCCTCATTTTTTCATTCACTATTAAATCTTCCAAATGAATACTTCTTCCTTTCCAAGTTGAAAATCGGTCGTAAACCAATGCCATGCCAACTATTTTTTCTTCTACTTCAGCAACAAAACAAGTAAACAATGGGCTTTTTCCAAAACCTTCTTTTACTAAAGTATCAACCGTAATAATAACTGCATCGGGTTCCTTTTCAAAAGCCGCTAATTCTTTTATAAGCCTTAAAACTTGAGGCATATCTACTGGAGTACTTAATCTTACCGAGATGTTCATAGTTTTCACTTTGAATTACAAATATCGGTTCTATTTCTTTAAAATTTAACGATATTTGCAACAAATTCATGACAACCTATTGTAATGACACAACAAAACAAAACGCTCGGGGAATTTATTATTAATAAACAAAGTGAGTTTAAATATTCTTCTGGTGAGCTTACAAGGCTTATCAATTCTATTAGATTAGCTGGAAAAATTGTAAATCACGAAGTAAACAAAGCAGGTCTTGTAGATATACTTGGTACTGCTGGAGAAGAAAATATTCAAGGCGAAGACCAGCAAAAATTAGATGTTTATGCCAATGAAGTTTTTATAAAAAACTTGGTGAATCGTGAAATTGTTTGTGGTATTGCAAGTGAGGAAGAAGATGATTTTATTGCCATACAAGGTAATAACAAGAAAAACGAAAATAAATATGTGGTATTAATGGATCCTTTAGATGGCTCCTCTAATATCGATGTCAATGTTTCAGTTGGAACGATTTTCTCAATTTATAGAAGGATTACTCCAGTAGGAACCCCTGTAACAATTGAAGATTTCTTGCAACCCGGGAAAAATCAAGTTGCCGCTGGATATATTGTTTATGGAACCTCAACTATGATTGTTTATTCTACAGGCCATGGAGTAAATGGCTTTACATTAAATCCTGCAATTGGGACCTATTATCTTTCGCATCCTAATATGCAATTCCCTGATAAAGGATTTATCTATTCGGTCAATGAAGGTAATTATGTTCATTTCCCAAAAGGGGTGAAAGAATATATTAAATATTGCCAAGAAGAAGAAGATGACAGACCTTATACTTCTAGATACATTGGTTCTTTAGTTTCCGATTTTCATAGAAATATGATTAAAGGAGGAATTTATTTTTATCCTTCTACTTCTAAAAGCCCTAATGGTAAGCTGCGTCTTCTTTACGAATGCAATCCTATGGCATTTTTAGCCGAAAGAGCGGGTGGTAAAGCAAGTGATGGTTTTAATAGAATTTTAGACATTAAGCCTACAGAATTACACCAAAGAGTTCCTTTTTTCTGTGGAAATAAAGACATGGTAGAAACCTTAGAGTCTTTTATGAAAAAAAATGAGTAGCAACCTTTTTCGTTTTTAAGATATGAATTAGGAATGGTAGTTAAAAAATGAAGCTTTAAAAACAAGGAATTGAAATTCCTTTTCCACAACAAGATATTTACATCAAAGAGTTTCCTGAAAAAAAAATAAAATAGCTTATTAATCTACTTTTTTAATCTGTTATTAATTAAATACTTATACTCATCAAAGCTAATATTTCCAGTATAAATATCGATTGAATTCTGTATTAAATCATTTGCAATTGTAGCGTTATATCCTAAACCAATAGCATATTTTGTTATCAATACTAATTCTTTTGCATCGATTCTATTATCTGAAAATATCATGTCAAATAAATCGTGTAAACGTTCTAGCCTTTCTTCAACAGAGTTGGAAGGAATGATAGGATATTGAGTTGGGTCATTTAAAATCTTGTCAACGTCAGAATCCTCAACTTCTAGTTTAATCGCTAACGATTTTAATAATAACAGTTCATCGTCAGATATTTTCCCATCAGACATTGCAATAGAAGCAATAGAAGCAAAATGTGCTTTATTTCTTGTTTGGTGGCCTTCTTTAAATAATTCGTAATATGACATAATCTTTTATTTATACTACAAATATAAAACTAATCAAGTGGTTTTTTAAAATTAAACGGAAGGAAATATTTATCAATTCTAAGTGCTGATTTTTTTAAATAAACTTTAAAAACTAATGTATATTTGTATAAAATGCTATTTAACAAATCATTTTTGTGATTTAATACTAATTATGAAAACTATTATTTTACTTTTTTTTGTTGCAATTTCTACTTCTATCTATTCGCAAACTAAAGAATATACAGGTATCTACAAAAGGCATTTCGATATTAACGAAGAAGGCAGTATTGAATACCAATTAGAACTGAGTCCTGATGGAACTTTTACATTTCATAACTATCGGAAAATTAGTGCCAAAAACCAGGAAGAAAATCAATATGGAAAAGGAACTTGGAAAATAGAAAAAAATAAGGTGCTGTATTTTTATACCAATAAAAAAAATGATCTGGATAAAAAGCATACTTTAAATTTTACTAATACCAAAGCCCGTTACATCACTAAATCTAAAAGGGATAAATCTGACAAAGAAGTAAAAAATCATTTGCGTTTTTATGATTCAGAAATTTCTTGGATAAAAGGAAATAAGCTTTTTAAAGATTAAATATCGCTTTGAAAACAATAAATTAAGAGCGTAAGATCTGAGACATAAATTAATTACTTAGTTGTTTCAATATTTTATACGAAATACTACCTTTGCCCAAATGAGTAAAGCATTGGTTTCTTCACTTTTTATCAAATCTCCTACCACTAGAAAACTAGGGGAAGCTATTTCAAATTCCCAAAAAATGACGGTCATTTCTGGATTGGTAGGGTCTTCCTATCCTTTTGTTATTGCTGAAGTTTTTAAACAAACAGAAAAACCTTTCTTAATCGTTTTAAATAATAAAGAAGAAGCAGCTTATCATCTTAACGATTTAGAAAATTTATTAGGCGAAAAAAACGTACTATTTTACCCGGGATCTTATCGCAGACCTTATCAAATAGAAGAAACCGATAACGCAAATATATTACTTAGAGCAGAGGTTTTAAACAGAATTAACTCTCGAAAAAAACCAGCTATTATAGTTTCCTATCCAGAAGCTCTTTTTGAAAAAGTTGTTACTCGCAAAGAATTAGAAAAACACACCTTAAAAATTAGTATTGGAGATGATTTATCAATAGATTTTGTTAATGAAGTTCTTTTTGAATACCATTTTAAACGAACCGATTTTGTAACTGAACCTGGAGAATTTTCTGTTAGAGGTGGAATTTTAGATGTGTTTTCATTTAGTAATGACATGCCTTACCGCATCGAGTTCTTTGGTGATGATGTGGAAAGTATTCGGAATTTTGATGTAGAAACACAACTTTCTACAGAGCCTGCTAATAAGATTACCATCATTCCTAACATGGAAAATAAAATGATGGAAGAAAAACGGACTAGTTTTTTAAAATATATCACTTCAAAAACGGTGATATTTTATAAAAATGAAGATATTTTTTATAAAGGAATCAATTCCCTTTTTCATCAAGCTGAAGAAGTCTATAAAAAATTAGATGGAGAAATAAAACAAAATAGTCCAAGTCAATTATTTTGTTCTTCCGATTTAATTAAAAATGAACTGGAAGGTTTTACGAAAATTAAATTAATAAATGCTTCAAATGAAAGTGATATTAACTTCAATACAAAGCCACAACCTTCCTTTAACAAACAATTTAATTTATTAATTGAAAATTTAAATTCCAATACTCAAAAAGGATTTAAAAACTATATTTTCTGTAGTAGCAAACAACAAGAACTTAGATTTCATGATATTTTTGAAGATACCGAACAGCAAGTAGATCAATTTGAAACGGTTGTATTCCCATTATTTCAAGGATTTATTGACATTGAGCAAAAAAACGTTTGTTATACCGATCATCAGATTTTTGAACGTTATCATAAATTTCAATTAAAGAACGGATACGCCAAAAAGCAAGCAATTACTTTAAAGGAATTAACCAATTTAGAAGTTGGAGATTATGTAACCCATATCGATCACGGGATTGGAAAATTTGGTGGACTTCAAAAAATAGATGTAGAAGGAAAATTACAAGAAGCCATTAAATTAATTTATGGAGAACGTGATATTTTATACCTCAGCATTCATTCACTTCATAAAATATCTAAGTATACCGGTAAAGACGGAACCACTCCAAAAATATACAAATTAGGAAGCGGTGCTTGGAAAAAATTAAAGCAAAAAACAAAAAAACGAGTTAAAGAAATTGCCTTTAACTTAATTGAATTATACGCAAAAAGAAGAACCTTAAAGGGTTTTGCATACGATCCCGATTCTTATTTACAACATGAATTAGAATCCTCTTTTATGTATGAAGACACTCCAGATCAAATTACTTCGACAGAAGATGTAAAACGGGATATGGAAAACGAACGTCCTATGGATCGTTTGGTTTGTGGTGATGTAGGATTTGGAAAAACCGAAGTTGCTATTAGAGCAGCTTTTAAAGCGGTAGACAATGGTAAACAAGTTGCTATATTAGTTCCTACTACTATTTTAGCATTCCAACATTTTAAAACGTTTTCTGAACGTTTGGAAGAAATGCCCGTAAATGTAGATTACCTCAACAGGTTTAGATCTAACAAACAAAGAGCAACTGTTTTAGAGGGATTAAAAAATGGAACTTTAGATATTGTAATTGGCACCCATCAATTAGTCAGTAAAGCAGTTGAATTTAAAGATTTGGGTTTATTGATTGTTGACGAAGAACAGAAGTTTGGTGTTGCTGTAAAAGACAAACTTAAGTCCATTAAACAGAATGTAGACACCCTAACATTAACTGCAACCCCTATACCTAGAACCCTTCAATTTAGTTTGATGGCTGCTAGAGATTTATCTATTATTAGTACGCCACCACCAAATCGATATCCTGTTGAAACCAATGTGGTTCGTTTTTCTGAAGATACCATTAGAGATGCTATTCGTTATGAAATTTCAAGAAATGGTCAAGTATTTTTTGTTCATAATCGCATTGAAAACATCAAAGAGCTTGCCGGAATGATACAACGTTTAGTTCCAGATGCAAAAATTGGTATTGGTCATGGGCAATTAGATGGTAAAAAATTAGAACAACTCATGTTGGCTTTTATGAATAATGAGTTTGATGTTTTGGTTTCTACCACCATTATTGAAAGTGGTTTAGACGTTCCAAACGCAAACACCATTTTTATAAATAATGCTAATAATTTTGGCTTATCCGATTTACATCAAATGCGTGGACGTGTGGGTAGAAGTAATAAAAAAGCGTTCTGTTATTTTATCACGCCACCTTATTCTACGATGACCGATGATGCACGCAAACGTATCCAAGCCCTAGAACAATTTAGCGAATTAGGAAGTGGCTTAAACATCGCTATGAAAGATTTGGAGATTAGAGGAGCTGGAGATTTATTAGGTGGAGAACAAAGTGGTTTTATTAATGAAATAGGCTTTGAAACATATCAAAAAATTCTTGCTGAAGCGATTGATGAGCTTAAAGAAAAAGAGTTTAAAGATCTTTATTCCGGTACCGAACATGAACTAAAAGACTTTGTAAAAGAAACGGTAATTGATACCGATTTTGAATTGCTTTTTCCAGATGATTATGTAAATAACATCACGGAAAGATTAAATCTTTACAACAAATTAGGTGATTTAAAAACGGAAGAAGAACTTCAAAAATATGAAACAGATTTAATAGATCGTTTTGGAGAACTTCCTATTCAAGCGATAGATTTACTTAATAGTGTTCGTATTAAATGGATTGCTATTGCTATTGGATTGGAACGAGTAATTATGAAACAAGGCAAACTTGTTGGTTATTTTGTAGCTGATCAAGAAAGCTCTTTTTATCAAAGTCCTATATTTTTAAAAATTATTCAATATGCAAAAACCAATCCTAGTTTCGCTAAAATGAAAGAAAAAAACACTCGAAACGGACTGCGTTTAATTATTACCTTTGAAAACATTACAACTATCAACAAAGCTTTACAGTCTTTATCCCCTATTTTGGTTTAATTATTGAAAATGTTTAGTAAATTATAAACTATGAAAATTAATAAGATACTTTTTTTATTACTATTTTTTCCAACAATTATTTTTTCGCAACACACTATTAAAGTAACCTTTTCTCCTGCAACAGATTTTACCTGGGCCATTTTATATAAAAATGCACCAACAAATACGAAATTCATTGCACAAAGTAGAATAGTTGATGGAGATTTAGTTTTTAACCTCGATGAAAAAGCGACAACAGGGATTTATAAACTGGTGTATGCGGTTCCGCAAAATGATTATAATTTTGATATTATTTATAACGGTGAAGAAGATATTGAATTGACATTTAATTTGATAGATGGTACTGTTTTTCAGAAATCTAATGAAAACATCATGTTAAACTCTTATTTAACCGAAATGACGCTACTAGGCAGCGATTTAGAAACTAGATATTTAAAAGAAAATACAGAAGCTTCAGCCATAACTTCCATTTTTAAAAAACAGAAAGAATTACAAAAATCCTATGAAGAAAAATCTGAAGGTACATTAGTTCAACATTTTATTAGGGCAAATCAACCTTACATTCCTAATGAATTGGAAACTCCAGCCAATTATGTTAAAAACGCAACTACCAACTATTTTACGAACATTCAATTTAATGATGAAGTATTACAAAGTTCTAATTTTTTAATTGAAAAATCGCTAGCTTATATAACCGGAATAGAAACTGAGGGAATGTCTAAAGAACAATCCCTTAACAATAACGTAGATAAAATTGCAGCTCAAACTAGGTCATTAGACCTTAATTTTCAAAAATATTTTATGAGAAAATTATGGGAAAATCTAGTGAGCTATAACCTGATAAGCACTGCTAATTATTTAGCTGAACGATATTTAATACCAATAGCTAATCAGCTAGATGATGCCGTTCTTGTTTTAAAATTGACTCAATTTAAAAACTTATCTATTGGAAATCTAGCACCCGATTTTATTTTGGATGATGGAAGTGGCAAAAAACTAAGTGAATTAGATATTGCAGAAAACTACATTCTTGTTTTTTGGAGCAGTGGATGTTCACATTGCTTAAAAGAGATCCCACAATTATACCAATTAAGCGAAGAGCTTAACAGTACCAAATATAAGGTAATTGCTATAGGATTGGAAGAAGACACTTTTAAATGGACGAATGAAGTTATAAAATACCCCAATTTTATTAATGTCATAAAATTAAAAAAATGGAACAACACCATTGTTAGTGAATATGGACTTACCAGTACACCCACTTATTTTGTATTAGATAAAGACAAAAAGTTTATAGCGAAACCTGAAAGTTTTGATGATTTAAAAGCATATTTAAAAAAATAAAAAAAATTAGAAATGATAAAAAGCATTTTCAAAATGCTCCATCTTTTCAATCGTTTTATTTTTGATAACCGCGATTATATCAAATCGGACTTCCGTATCTAAATCATTCGAAATCACATATTCGTTAGCAGCTTTAACCAATAGTTTTATTTTTGAAGGAGTAACAAAAACCTGAGGATCTCCAAAAAAATCACTATTCCTTGTTTTCACCTCAACAACGACCAATGTATTGTTGTCTTTTTTTGCAATGATGTCAATTTCGGCTTTATCAAAATAAAAATTTTGTGCTAAAATTTCATAACCTTTATTTATCAAATATTCGGCTGCTAATTTTTCCCCTATTTTCCCTAGTTCGTTGTGATAAGCCATATTTATTCTTTAAAAGATAAGGTTACGCCCTTTTTGTTAACCATTAAATCTACTTTTCTTCCTAAAATCAACGCTCGATTATCTTCCAAATGACCTGCAGGAAAATTAAAGGTTATAGGGAAATCATATTCAGAACAAATATCCAAAATTATTTCTGCTGCATTTTTTCCAAAGGGAATGACATTGTCATGCATTTGAGACATTCCTCCTACTATTAATCCTTCTAATTCATCAAACATTCCATTGCGTTTTAAATTTTGAAGCATCCGATCGATGTGATATAAATATTCATCTAAATCTTCAATAAACAGAATTTTTCCTTTGGTGTTTAATGCTGAGGGACTTCCACAAAGCGAATATAAAATAGATAAATTTCCACCTATTAATTGTCCTGAAGTTTTTCCATTAATATTATTGTTTTCAGCAGGAATCCTTATTCCATAATGCTCACCAAAAAGAATTGCTTTAATAGAATTGATGGTTGCTTTCGATTTTGTTTCAATGGAAACTGGCATTTGCGCATGAAGTGTTTCGATCCCTAATTGATGAATATGAGAATGCAATACGGTAACATCGCTAAAACCAATAATCCATTTAGGGTGCTTTTTAAAATTAGAAAAATCCAATTGATCAATAATTCTTACCGTTCCATAACCACCACGAGCACACCAGACAGCATCGATTTCAGGATGATCTAATATCGCTTGAAAATCGGAGGTTCGCAATTTATCATTTCCTGCAAATTGATGCTCTTCAGCCTCAATAGATTTTCCTAAAACTATTTTTAATCCCCAATTTTTTAAAATAGTGATGGCCGGAATTAATTCCTTTTTTAAAATTTTTCTAGCTGTTGAAACTATTGCAACGGTATTTCCTTCTTTTAAATAATTTGGTTGAATCATATTTTCATTTAACACCTTCAAAGTAATAAAAAAATTAATCTTTTTCGTTAATATTTAGTCATAGAATTAATAAATCATATAATTTTACTATCTTTTGTTCTTAAATTCCTTTACTATGGAAACAACTACCCCAATTTCGTGTAACGAATCTACACTTACGCCCTATATCCCATTTGATGACAACCCTTGGAACACCATTAAAATAAAACACGTATATCGCCGTCTTGGTTTTGGAGCTTCTCAAGATGCTATTGATGCTGCATTAAGTTTATCTCCTAATGATTTCATAGACGATTTAGTTCAGGAAGCAATTAATAAACCGACTACTAGCGTGCCATTTTGGGGAAATTATATAATAGCCGATTTTACAAATTTTAATGAGGAAAATGAGCAATACATTCAAGATTGGAAAATACAAACAGGTAATGACCTAATTACTGAAAATCTAAGAGGTCGATTAGCTTCCTTTTGGATGAATCATTTTGTTACTGGTTTAGAAATCTATAATTATTCTCCTTATTTATTTCAGTATTATAACATTTCACAAACCTATGCTATTGGTAATTTCAAGGATTTTGTTAGAGAAATAGGAATTTCTTCAGCAATGTTGATTTATTTAAATGGTTATGAAAACACTAATGTAGAACCCAATGAAAATTATGCTCGCGAATTATACGAGCTTTTTACTTTAGGGGAAGGAAATAACTACACAGAACAAGATATAACTGAAACTGCAAAAGCATTAACTGGATATAATCATTGGGCGGAGCCAGGAGCTCCTTTTTATTTTGACGAAATCACATGGGTAGATGGTGATAAAACCATCTTTGGTCAAACTGGAAACTGGAAATACGATGATGTAATCGATATTTTATTTCAGAAAAGAGCAGCAGAAATAGCCACTCATATTTGTACTAAATTATATAGATACTTTGTAAGTCAAGAAATTGATGCTGTAATTATTGATAATGTAATTAATCCATTGGCTCAAACTTTAGTAGATGCCGATTTTGAATTAGCTCCAATGCTAAAGCAACTTTTTAAAAGTGAGCACTTTTTTGATGAAAGAGCTTTGGGAGTAATCATAAAAAGTCCTTTTGATATTACGATGCAATTTATAAACGAATCTGAATTCTTTTATAATGATGAACTAATAGCAGCGCTTGTCTATTTTTCAGGTCTATTTGGTCAAAAACTATTTGACCCGCCCGATGTTGCGGGTTGGCAAAGAGATGAAGATTGGATAAGTACTTCAACTCTTACCGGACGCTGGCAGTTTACAGAGTTATATCTTAGTCTTTTATTCCAAAATGGTTTGGAGTCTACCCTTGTAGATTTTGCAAAAGAGTTGACAAATGACAGTAATGACCCTGAATACATAACAGAAGTATTGATAAATCATTTTATGTCTAAAGAGCTATATACTTTAAGTGATTATACGATTGCTACCGATATCTTTAAATGGGAAATACCACAAAATTATTATGATGATGGTCTTTGGAACCTAGATTGGGAACAAGCTCCTTATCAAGTATTTTTATTATTATCTCATTTAGCAACCATTCCTGAATTCCAACTTAAATAAAAAGCCATGATTAATAATAAATTAAATAAAAAGGTTCGACCATCTAAGGAGGAAAAAAAGATTCACGATCATGAGCATACGCAATGGAATAGACGTTCCTTTATCCAAGCATTAGGTTTAGCTGGTGGTGGAAGCATGCTTTTAGGAGGTACTGCTATTTCAGCAACTTCTCCTTCCCCTTTAGCGGTTGCTTTAGCAGAAAATGAAAACGACAATATTCTAGTAATCATCCGATTGGAAGGTGGTAACGATGGATTAAATACCATTGTTCCTATTTATGATTACGATACCTATGCCAATTTACGACCTAGTATTAAACACCAACAAAATGACTTAATCAACCTAAATGATGATTTTGGAATTCCTAATTATATGAATGAATTAGAAGCTGTATGGGGCGATGGAAGCATGAAAGTAGTTCACGGTGTAGGATATCCAGACCAGAATCTATCTCATTTTAGATCGACCGATATTTGGTCATCTACCGAAGATAACTACGAAGAACCAACGGGTTGGTGGGGACGCTATTTTGAAGACCGCTACCCAGATTATATTACCAATCCTCCAGAAATTCCACCAGCAGTTCAAATTGGAAGTATTGGGAATTTAATTTTTAAAGGAAATAATAGCAATTATGCTTTTTCGGTAGTCAACCCAGAACAGCTTCAAAATGTTGCTGAAAATGGCACTTTACACGATGTATTAGACATTCCAGATTGTGTGTATGGCGATAAATTGCTTTTTATGAGAGCTACTGCCAATACTACTTTTACCTATTCTGGGGTTATAAACGATGCTTATTTAGCAGCCAACAATAGCGTAGAATATGGCGATGGAGAGCTGGCTAAACAATTAGCGATTGTAGCTCGCTTGATCAAAGGCGGATTAGGAAGCAAGGTATATATGGTTTCTTTAGGAAGTTTCGATACACACGCAGAACAGCCGGAAAGGCATCAAGAATTATTATCGGATTTATCTTCAACGATCAAAAATTTTTACGATGATTTAAAGACAGTTGGTATGGATGACAAAGTATTAGCGATGACGATTTCAGAATTTGGTCGCCGTCCCTACGAAAATGGATCTAATGGAACTGATCATGGAGCGGCTTCACCTGTAATGCTTTTTGGTCCTGCTTTAAATGGAAGTGGATTTGTGGGAAACCACCCCGATTTATCCACCTGGGATGAAGATAATAATTTAATTCCATCCTCCGATTTTAGAGACATTTATAACTCCGTGTTAACTGAATGGTTTTGTTTGGACCCTTCCATCGTAAGTACAATTTTATTAAATGAATCTTATGAAACGCTAGATTTAGGACTTACTTGTGAAGCACTTTCTACTTCAGACTTTAGTAATATGAACCGATTTGCACACGTAGCCATTTACCAAAACAATCAAACTTTTATCGAAATTAACTTAACCAATACTTCTCATGTCACCATTAAGCTTTATGATATGATGGCAAAGGAAATTGGCACAATAACAAACGAAATGCTTTTTGCAGGAAGGTATCGATTTAATGTGAGAGATAAAATACAAGGAAGACTCAGTTATGGACAATATATCTATCGCATTTCAACGGGAGGACAGTATTATAGTAAATCTATTTTAATTAGATAATTGAAATAGATTTAGCAGCTAATTAAAATATTCTCAAAGAAATAAAATCCGTATTTTTACAGTTCAAAATTGAGTATGCAAAATTCACCAAAAAGGTTTACCATAACGGCAGCTTTGCCTTATACCAATGGCCCTGTACATATTGGACATTTAGCAGGAGTATATGTGCCTGCAGATATTTATTCACGTTTTCAAAGAATCCAAGGCAACGATGTTGCTTTTGTTTGTGGAAGCGATGAACATGGAGTTCCTATCACTATAAAAGCTAAAAAAGAAGGGATTACACCTCAGCAAGTGGTGGATAAATACCATGCCATTATCAAACAATCTTTTCAGGATTTTGGAATTACTTTCGATAACTATTCGCGTACTACTGCAAAAATACATCACGATACCGCTTCTGAATTCTTTAAGAAATTATACGAAGACGGTAAGTTTATCGAACAAACAACAGAGCAATTCTACGATAAAGAAGCGAATCAGTTTTTAGCAGATCGTTTTATTCTGGGTACCTGCCCTAAATGTGGTTTTGAAGAAAGTTATGGAGACCAATGTGAAAGTTGTGGAACTTCTCATAATGCTACCGATTTAATCAATCCTAAATCTTCCATTACCGGAAATACGCCTTCTCTAAAAGAAACAAAACACTGGTTTTTACCTTTAGATCAATACGAACCATGGTTAAAAGAATGGATTGTAAAAGGACATAAAAAAGATTGGAAAGCCAACGTTTATGGGCAATGCAAATCTTGGATAGACGATGGATTACGACCTAGAGCCGTAACTAGAGATTTAGATTGGGGAATTCCTGTACCTGTTGAAGGTGCCGATGGAAAAGTATTGTACGTTTGGTTTGATGCTCCCATTGGTTATATTTCTGCCACAAAAGAATGGGCAGAAAAAGAAGGAAAAGATTGGGAGCCTTATTGGAAAGACGAAAACACCAAACTGCTTCATTTTATAGGAAAAGATAATATTGTATTTCACTGTATTATTTTCCCGAGTATGCTAAAAGCAGAAGGAAGTTATATCGTACCTAACAATGTGCCAGCCAACGAGTTTTTAAACCTAGAAGGGAATAAAATTTCTACCAGTAAAAACTGGGCAGTATGGCTGCATGAATACCTAATAGATTTTCCAAATCAGCAAGATGTTTTGCGGTATACATTAACAGCAAATGCCCCTGAAACAAAAGATAATGATTTTACATGGTCAGATTTTCAAGCAAGAAATAATAATGAATTAGTTGCCATCTTCGGAAACTTTATCAATCGTGTGGTGGTTTTAACCAATAAATATTACGAGGGAATTATTCCAGAACCAGCTTCACTTTCTGAAGTAGATATAGCAACCTTAACCCAATTAAAAGCATATCCTAGTGTAATTGAAAGTTCTATTGAACGATATCGGTTTAGAGAAGCGCAGGCAGAATTAATGAATGTGGCTCGTTTAGGAAATAAATATTTAGCCGACGAAGAACCTTGGAAGAAAATAAAAATGGATGAAGAAAGAACCAAAACTATTATGTTTGTTTCCCTTCAGATTGCTTCAGCTTTAGCAGTTTTATGCGAACCTTTTTTACCTTTTACCTCTAGTAAATTAAAAAACATGCTTTGTCTTAACGAGGAGCAAAACAACGAGGAATCTCTTCAATGGAAAGATGTTTCAACTAAAGAAACATTAATTCCTTCAGGACATAAAATAGGAAAAGGCGAATTGCTTTTCAGTAAAATTGAAGACGAGCAAGTACAACAACAATTAGATAAATTAGAAGCTACTAAAAAAGCAAATAAAGTCATGAATGCAAACCCTGAACCTAAAAAAGAAACCATTCAATTTGACGATTTTACTAAATTAGATATGCGAGTTGGAACGATTTTGGAAGCCGAAAAAATGGCTAAAACCAAAAAGTTGTTGATTTTAAAAGTAGATACTGGCATTGATATTCGCACCATTGTTTCTGGTATTTCAGAAAGTTTTTCACCTGAAGAGGTTATTGGAAAAAAAGTAACTGTTTTGGTAAATTTAGCACCAAGAGCATTACGGGGAGTGGAAAGCGAAGGGATGATTTTAATGACGGAAACTCCTGAAGGTAAATTGGTATTCCTAAATCCTGATGAAGAGGCTGTAATAAATGGAGCGACAATTAGTTAATGATTTCGCTGTCAGCGAACAGTTGCATTTACATCAACAAATTATTGTGAAGGTTTTAGAAATTGATATAGCCAGAAAACGGCTACAATTAAAACTGCAATAAAAAAACTAGAAATTAGGTGCTTTTAGCAATATTTCTTTTCCATTCTTTTTAGACATTTATGTGTTAAAGCTAATAATTATAAAAAATCTACTACTTTTGTTTTTTTAATTATTCTTTTTTTAACCTTATAATTAGTATAGCATGCAACTGTACAATACCCTAAGCGCGAAAGAGAGAGCAACCTTATTGGAAGAAGCGGGAGAAGACCGCTTAACGCTTTCTTTTTATCAATATGCCAAAATTGGCAATCCAGAACTTTTTAGAAACTATTTATTTGTAGCGTGGGACGCACTTGAAGTCTTGGGACGTATTTATGTAGCAAATGAAGGGATCAATGCGCAATTATCTTTGCCTGCCCAAAAGTTTAATGCTTTTAAAGAATTTTTGGATAGTATCTACTTCTTAGAAAATAGCCGTTTAAATATTGCTTTAGAGCAAGACTTAAAATCATTTTTAAAACTAAAAGTAAAAGTACGTGACAAAATTGTAGCTGATGGATTAAATGACGCCACCTTTGATGTAACCAATATAGGTGTTCATGTAGATGCTTCAACATTTAACAACTTGATGGAAGACCCAGATACAGTCTTGGTCGATATGCGTAACCACTATGAGAGTGAAATTGGGCACTTTAAAAATGCTATCACTCCTGATGTAGATACGTTTAGAGATTCTCTAGATACTATTGAAGAAGATTTAAAAGATCATAAAGAAGATAAGAAATTGGTGATGTATTGTACGGGAGGGATTCGTTGTGAAAAAGCGAGTGCCTACTACAAACACAAAGGATTTAAAAATGTATTTCAATTAGAAGGTGGTATTATTGAGTATACCCGTCAAGTAAATAATCAAGGATTGGAAAATAAATTTTTAGGTAAAAATTTTGTTTTTGATCAAAGGCGTAGCGAACGCATTAGTGATGATGTGATATCCAATTGTCACCAATGTGGTGAAGCTTGCGACACGCATATAAATTGCGCCAATGAAGGATGTCATTTACTCTTTATTCAATGTGAAGTTTGTTCCGAAAAATTGGAATATACCTGTAGCAAAGAATGTTATGAGATGATTCAATTACCCTTTGAAGAACAAAAAAAATTGCGAAAAGGCAAGCACGCTAGTAATAAAATTTTCAAGAAAGGCAGGTCCTCTAAATTAGTCTTTAAGAAATAAATAGGTTTATTGTGAAGAGCGTTTTAAAGTATATTCTTTTTTTACTTCACAAGCTTTTTAATTTCTAGGTGCTGGGCCCTGATTTTGATTTCTTGGACCTCCTCCATTTCTTGGTGGCGGACCTTTATACAGCGCATCCATCACAATTTTTTGAAATTTTTGTTTTTGAGGATCATTACAAATTTCTTGAATTGCTCTAAAATGATTGAAAACTTCTAAATCTTTATTTTTGTTATTTTCTCCTATTAAAGAACTTATCCTTTCTATTTCTAATGGATTGATATTCTTTTTAGAAACTTTACTAAATAATTGATCTTTTAACTGTTTCTGTTCTTGGTCCAGGCGCATCATTCTTTCTCGATGATTTTTTCCTAAACCTTTAAATTCTTGCATTTGATCTGCATTAAAATTTAATTCTTTTACAATAAATTGTTCCGGGTTGTTTCTTGGCCCATCTCGGTCTGGTTTTCCAAGGTAGTCATATAAAAAAAAGCCATTAGCAATAATTAGAAATGCTAATAAAACGTATAGAATTGTGTTGTTAGTCATCGCTATTTAATTTAAAATTGAAGTTTCAGAATTGGTAGATAAACTATAATTTTCAGCAAAATTGGAAACATTGCTATCATAAGTCGTGGATTTTAATTGAATAAAGGCAAAAATATTTAAAGCAATCACACAAACTAAAGACGCTAACTGAAGCTTTGGTGTAAACCAAGAAAAAACAATTTTATCCTCTGCTACTTTAGCATCAAACAATTTGCGCATTGTTTTATCTTTAAAAAAAGGTGATGTCTTAATATCCTGAATATGGTCTATAGATTCAAAAGTGCTTTTAACCTTTTCCGCTATGTTATTGTTTGCTTTCATGTTGTCAATATTATTTTATTAAATCGGTCACATGCTGTTCGCTATTAGTTATTCCCTTGGGTGTGAAAAATTTTAACATGCTCGTTTCATATTATATTGTTAGATGCATTTTTTTGAAAAACCTTGCATCAATTCTCATTTTTATAATAATATTCTAATTGTTGCTGTAAATTCTTTTTTGCTCTAAACATCAAGGATTCCAAAGAAGACAGACTTTTCTCCATAATTTCACTAATTTCTTTATAGCTTTTCCCATCTACTTTATGCAGGGTAAAAACTGTTTTTTGAGCTTCTGGTAATTGATGAATTGCCTTAAATATAGTGGCGCTTTTTTCTTTGTTTTCTAATAAAACTCCAGGATGGTTAAACTCTGTAAAGTATTTGGTTTTATCGAAGGGTATTTCATTCCCGAAAATGGATTGCATATAAGCAAATCGCTTTTTAGTGTTCTTTTTACGAATAAATTCTAAACATTTATTGGTAGCTATTCTATAGATCCAAGTAGACAATTTCGACTTAGCCTTAAATTTTTTAATGGATTTAAAAACCTCTACAAAAACTTCTTGTGCGATATCTTCTGCATCTTCTTTGTTAGGCACAAATGAAATACAGGTTGCAAAGACCTTTTGCTCATAATCATCTATCAACTGACTATAAGCTTGTCGGGTTCCTTGACCTAATTCGTTTATAAATTTTTCTTCTAACAATAATAATCTTATCGGACTAAAATAATGATAATTTTTAAAACAGGGTTTTATAAGCCTTTTAGATGCAACTGCTATAAAAATCTTGCACCAAAGTTTAATTTTTTTATAAACCTCAAGTTTTCGTTATATTTGTGAAGATATAACGATCAACAAATGATAACAGTAGAAGAAGCCTTTGAACTTGTAAAAAACAATGTTATTCCAACTCAAATCTCAATGCTTTGTAAAGCGACTAATGCTTTAGGATTAGTTTTGGCGGAAGATGTTATTTCACCTATTAACATGCCTCCTTTTAGACAATCGGCTATGGATGGTTATGCATTAAATATTCACGATGATTACTCCTATAATATTATTGATGAAGTAAAAGCAGGTGATGACCATCATCCAGTTTTAAATACGGGTGAAGCAGTTCGCATTTTCACAGGATCTGCAGTTCCTGACACAGCAAATACGGTAATCATGCAAGAAAAAGTAACTGCAAATAAAAATCAGTTACAATTAAATAATCCGGCAAAACTTAATGAAAATATACGACCTAAAGGAGAACAAGTAAAAGAAGGTGAAATCGCTTTAAAAAAAGGAACAAAGCTAACTCCAGCAGCTATCGGTTTTTTACTCACTTTAGGAATCATAGAAATCACTGTTTATAAAAAACCAAAAATAGGACTTGTAACTACTGGAAATGAATTAATAAAAGCGGGACAACCTTTAACCTACGGAAAAATTTACGAAAGCAACTCTGGGATGTTATACACTGGATTATTAAGTTTAGGATATACAGATGCTACACTATATAAAGTTAAGGATAACTATAATAGTACCGTAACAATTTTAGATAAGGTTATTTCAGAAAATGATGTGATTCTTATAACCGGGGGGATTTCTGTTGGAGATTACGATTTTGTAGGGAAAGCCTTATTGGAATTAGGCACCGAACAACTATTTTATAAAGTAAAACAGAAACCGGGTAAACCGCTGTTCTTTGGAAAAATAAAAAATAAACCTGTTTTTGCACTTCCAGGAAACCCTGCTTCAGCATTAAGCAACTTTTATGTATATGTGTATCCATCATTAGAAAAGTTATCCGGTAATTTAAACTTCTCTATTAATAAAGGAACAGCAATTTTAAGGGGTGAATATTTAAAAAAAGGAGATCGTGCTCAATTTTTAAAAGCATATCATAAAAATGGAGATGTAACCATTTTAGAGGGGCAAAGTTCTGCGATGTTGCACACTTTTGCTATAGCAAATGCATTTGTTTACATCCCTTGGGAAGTAACTCAATATTCAAAAGGAGATTTGGTAACGGTAATCCATTTACCAGTTTAATTATAGATATGAATTATAAAATTAAAAGCAGAATTTGGATCGAAGCTGATCACAATGTCCTGTTAGGAGAAGGTCGGGTTCGTTTATTAAAAGCTATAGACGAAACTGGATCTCTTTCAAAAGCAGCGAAAAGCATGCAAATGTCTTATAAAAAAGCTTGGACTTTAATTAATGCTGTAAATAAATCAAGTAAAAAACCAGTTACCATAACAAGTATTGGTGGGAAAGGTGGTGGTGGAATGGTATTAACAGAATATGGAAGAAAATTAATTCTAGCTTTTGATGATATTAATAAGAATTGTTGGAGTCATTTAGATACTCAAATAGAAAAAATAAATAACCTTTAAAAAAGTATTTAAAGTAAAAAATGAACAATAAGGAGTTTGCAAAAATATTAGAAAAAAGGAATTTAGAACACTTTTAAGTACTATTAAAAATGATTTTAGAAATTGAACATATTTGGGTTTTCATGCTCATATTGCCCTTACTATCCTTTTTATATGCTAGTGTTGGACACGGAGGTGCTAGTGGATATTTGGCCTTGATGAGCCTGTTTTCTTTCCCACATTTAGTAATGAAACCTACCGCATTATTGCTTAATATTTTCGTGGCGGGAATTTCTTTTTACTATTATTACAAGGAAGGGTACTTTAATAAAAAGTTGTTTTTATATTTTGCTTTAGCCTCCATTCCAATGTCCTTTTTGGGAGGTACTTTAGATATCGATGCAACGCTATATCAAAATATATTAGCGATCTTATTAATCTTTGCAGTTTTAAAAATGTTAAATGTATTTGGAAAAGAAAGCACAAAGATTAAAGAGATAAAAATTTGGCAAGGAATTATTGTAGGAAGTGCTATTGGTTTCTTTTCTGGACTAATAGGAATTGGTGGAGGAATTATCTTAAGTCCTATCATCTTATTGTTCCATTGGGGAAAAATGAAAGAAGCCGCAGCAGTATCTGCTTTGTTTATATGGGTTAATTCAGTTGCTGGATTGTCAGGGCAAATAAGTAGTGGTGTGAGTGTGAGTTCAGAATCATTTTTAATGGTGATTATTGCTTTGATTGGAGGCATTTTTGGAGCCTATTTTGGAAGTAAAATAATTAACAATCATATCTTGAAATATGTATTGGCATTTGTTTTAATTCTGGCTTCTGTAAAATTATTTTTTATATAAATGAAAACAGATAAAAACATAACAGGTATTATTCTTGCAGGAGGAAAAAGTACTCGTATGGGTACCGATAAAGGCTTTATTTCTTTTAAGAATAAAACATTTGTTGAACATATTATAACAGCAATTCAACCCTTGGTTGATGAAATTATAATAATAAGTAACCATAATAGCTATGATCAATTTGAATTAAAAAGGTATGATGATTTAATTAAAAACGCTGGACCATTGGCAGGTATTTATACAGGACTTCACTATTCTAATACAGAAAACAACTTGCTTATAAGTTGTGATGTACCTTTAATTAACAAGGAAGTTTTACAAAAATTAATAGAACAAATTAATGATACTTCTGAAGTAATTCAATTACAAAGCAATGGTAAAAACATGCCACTTATCGCTATTTATAAAAAGAAATGTGAAGCAATTTTTTTAGAAGAATTAAAACAAAATCAAAGAAAAGTTCAAAAAGCTATTAAAAAATGCAAGGTAAATACGGTGCCAATCAATACCGTTTTAGAACAGTATACGACCAATATTAATACAAAAAAAGATTTGGAATTTTTAGAATAAAAAAATGATACTATCAATAAAATATTTTGGATTACTTGCTGAAGTAACAGGACATTCAGAGGAGAAAATTGAATTTTCAGGGAAATCTATTTCAGATTTAAAAACTATTTTATTTCAAAAATATGAGGAATTAAAAAATAAAGATTTTCAAATCGTTCAAAACAATGAATTAACAACTAATGAAACTAAGGTAACTGCAACAGAAATTGCTTTATTACCTCCTTTTGCAGGAGGTTGAAAAAAAATGAATAGATATAGCAGACATATAATTTTATCGGAAATAGGTCAAGCAGGTCAAGATAAACTTTCTAAATCCAAAGTCTTAGTAATAGGGGCTGGTGGATTAGGTTGTCCTGTGCTACAATACCTCACTGCAGCCGGAATAGGTACTATTGGGATCATTGATTTTGATATCGTTTCAGAATCGAACTTGCAAAGACAAGTGTTATTTGGCGCTTCTACACTAGGAATTAATAAAGCAAAAGCAGCAAAAGCTAGGTTAGAAGATTTAAATAATACCATATTAATAAAAGCGTATCCTGAAAAATTAACTCATAAAAATGCTTTAACTATCTTTAAAAATTATGATATTATTGTGGATGGAACCGATAATTTCTCTACTCGATATTTAGTTAATGACGCTTCCATTTTAACATCTAAACCATTGGTATATGCCGGTATTTATAAGTTTGAAGGTCAAGTTTCTGTATTTAATTATAAAAAAGGGCCAAGTTATCGATGTCTGTTTCCTAAACAGCCTGAAACTGGTTCCATACCAAATTGCTCTGAAATTGGTGTCTTAGGTGTGCTCCCTGGAATTATTGGAACATTACAAGCCAATGAAGTTATCAAGCTTATCTTAGAAATTGGAGAAGTTCTTTCCGGCAAAGTTCTTTATTATAATTCTTTAAATCATCAAATCAATTTAACCAAAGTGAATCGTTCTGAGAAAGAAATTCAAAAAGTAATGGACACAAAAACTGTTTTTGAAGCACTAGATGAAGAAATAAACTGTGAAATACCAATTAGAATTATTTCAATTAAAGATGCAATAAATAAAAAGAATATCCAATGGATTGATGTTCGAGATACTAATGTAAATCCAGAAATCAATCACTCCGAAGTTCTTCAAATCCCTTTAAAGGATCTAAAACAAAATTTAAATAAAATTGAGCTAGGTAAAGAGCAGATACTATTTTGTCAAGCTGGAATTAAAAGCAAAAAAGCGGCTTCTATTTTACAAAACCATAAAATTCATTCTTCTTTCAGCTTAAAAAATGGAGCTTGTGAAGTGATGAAATATTTTAATAACAAAAATTATGACAGATAAAAAACCAAAAAATGTCTTTAAAAAAGGTGCTATATCAACAGATTTTATAGCAAATTCTATAGCCAAACATCAAGTGAAAACTGGAATTGGTGCGCATAACATTTTTTTAGGTCAGGTAAGAGCAGACGAAATTAATAATAAAGTAGTTGCTGCAATTGAATATACTGCACATGAAGAAATGGCAAATCTGAAATTTCATGAAATAAGAGAAGCAACTTTTTTAAAATTCGATTTAAACTGTATGCATATTTATCACAGTTTAGGGAAAGTAAATTCTGGAGAGATTTGTTTGTTTGTTTTTGTATCGTCAAAAAGACGCAAAGAAGTATTTCTAGCAATAGAATTTATCGTTGAAGAAATAAAAGAAAAAGTTCCTGTTTTTGGAAAAGAGATTTTTGAAGATCAAACCCATCAATGGAAAGTAAATGATTTAACAAATAAATAATTTTTAAACATGGTAGATATCACACATAAAAGCAGCACCTTAAGAATTGCTACCGCACAAGCAATTGTAAAAGTGAGTAAATCCGAAACCATCGAGGCTATAAAAAATGATACCGTTCCAAAAGGTAATGTATTTGCTATGAGTAAAGCAGCTGGATTATTGGGGGTCAAAAAAACTCCTGAACTCCTTCCTGACTGTCATCCAATGCCTATTGAATTTTCTGGAATTGAATATGAAATCAACGGTTTAGAGATTACAGTTTTATTTACAGTTAAAACCATTTATAAAACCGGTGTTGAAGTAGAGGCAATGCATGGAGCCAGTGTGGTGGCTTTAAACATGTACGATATGTTAAAGCCAATTGATAAAGGAATTGAAATTCATCAACTTAAATTATTAGAAAAAAAAGGAGGTAAATCTGACTTTAAAGATCGTTTTAGAAAAGATTTAAATGCTGCTGTGATTGTTTGTTCCGATACTATTTCAGCAGGACAAAAAGAAGATAAAGCAGGAAAATCGATTATTAAAAAACTAGAAGAATGTGGGGTATCAATAACTGAGTATGTCGTCATTCCAGATGAAAATGAAATTATACAAGAAAAAGTAATTCAGTATCAAAAACAAGATATTGATTTAATAATCTATACAGGTGGAACAGGACTTTCTATAAGAGATGTAACTCCGGAGGCATTATTACCTTTACTTGAACGTAGAATACCAGGAGTTGAAGAAGCAATTAGAACCTATGGGCAAGATCGAACTCCATATTCCATGTTATCTAGAAGTGTTGCGGGAACTATAGGAAACACCTTAGTTTTAGCACTTCCAGGATCTACAAATGGAGCTAAAGAGTCAATGGATGCCATATTCCCTGCTGTTTTACATATTTTCAGAATTTTAAAAGGTGCACGACATGATTAATGAAACCAGCATGTTAAAAATTTTTATCCCTAAAGGAATGGTTAATAGCGAACCGCATGTGACCAAATTTTTAAATATTAAAGACACATGAAAACTAACCAAGCCATATTAACCGATCAATTTAAAAGAAAACATACTTATTTACGTATTTCACTTACGGAGCGATGTAATTTAAGATGTACCTATTGTATGCCGGCGGAAGGAGTCCCTCTTTCTCCTAAATCTCATATCATGGATTACGATGAGATTTATGCTATTGCAAAAACATTTGTAGAAAATGGGGTTACAAAAATTAGATTAACAGGGGGCGAACCTCTAATAAGAAAAGACATTCATATAATTCTTGGCAAGTTAGCTTCTCTTCCAGTTGAACTCGCAATTACCACAAATGGTATCACCTTAGATAGACATATTGATGTGTTAAAGGAGAATAATATTAAGAATATCAATGTTAGTTTAGATACCTTATCTGAAGATAAATTTAAAGAAATCACGCGTCGTAATCAGTTTGAAAAAGTTTATAATAACATCCTATTACTTATTGAGAAAGGATTTAATGTAAAGATAAATGCAGTTTTAATAAAAGGGTTTAATGATGATGAGATTATAGATTTTATTAATTTAACTAAGGGTTTTTCAATTTCATTTCGATTTATTGAGTTTATGCCTTTTGATGGTAACAAATGGGATATAAAGAAGATGGTTTCCTATGCTGAGGTTTTAGAACGAGTTAATAATCATTTTTTCCTTGAAAATGTTGAACGAATTAAAGATGCAGAAAATGACACTTCTAAAAACTATAGAATAAAAGGCTACAAAGGTAGTTTTGCCATCATTAGTTCTGTAACCAATCCATTTTGTGATTCTTGTAATCGATTGCGTTTAACAGCAGATGGAAAACTAAAAAACTGTTTGTTTTCAGCTTCAGAATCAGATTTACTTACTGTGTTTCGGGAAGGAAAATCTATTGCACCCATTATTCAAAAAGCAGTGCTTGGTAAATTTAAAATTCGGGGCGGAATGGATACCCTTGAAAAACTTAAAAAGCCAGATTTGCATTCTAAAAATAGAAGCATGATTACTATTGGAGGTTAATTATCATATTATGGGCTTAAATACCGTAGGAGTAAAATATTTTAGAGAAAGTACGCTAGCTTAAAATTTAATTTCATCAGTAATAAAAGATGGAAATATTTAGTATTATTTATCTTAAATTTGAACTATAAATATTTATTATCATGAAAAAATCGATTAGTATTCTATTACTTTTATTTGTAACAGTTGTAACGGCACAAGAAGTAAAACATTTAAACTTAGAAGATGCTGTTTTAGGTTATTATAAAGGCTTGTATCCTGAGCAAAAATCTATGCAATGGATTGATGATACCGATGATTTTATTATTGTTGAAAACAATTCGGTTTTAGTCAATTACAATCTTGAAAAACATCCTGCAATTTTCACATTAGAAGATCTACAAAGTGCTTTCCCAGAGTTAAAAAGAATGCCTAATTCGTTTTTAAAAATTACTACAGAAGAGGTCTTTTTTAATCATAATAATACCATCGTTCAATACAATTATATAAACAAAAAGGTTTCAGGCGGCATTAAATATCCTTCAGAATCTGAAAACAATGAATTCAACTCTTCAGCAAATGCAATAGCCTATACTATAAAGAATAATTTGTATGTAGCAACTGCAAGTAATTCAAAGATTGCTGTAACTAATTCCGAAGATAAAAACATCGTTTCCGGACAAGCTATAGCACGTTCCGAAATGGGAATTACCAAAGGTACTTTTTGGAGTCCAAAAGGAAATTTTTTGGCGTTCTATCAAAAAGATGAAAGTAATGTAACAGATTATCCTTTAGTAGATATTACAACAACTCCTGCGTCTTTAAATAATATAAAATACCCAATGAATGGGATGGGTTCTGAAATTGCAAAAGTAGGTGTGTATTCTATGAAAAATCAAAGTGTTATTTATTTAGATATAGATACTTCAGATGAACATTATCTTACCAATCTTTCTTGGGCTCCAGATGAAAAGTATGTTTTTTTAGCAGAAGTAAATAGGGATCAAAACCATATGTGGTTTACGATGTATGATGCTACTTCAGGAAAGAAAATAAAAACACTTTTTGAAGAGAAAAATGATAAATGGGTAGAACCAGAACATACTGCAGTTTTCTTGCCAAACAACAATTCCGAGTTTTTATGGCTAAGTGAACGTGATGGGTTTATGAACCTTTATAAATACAATATCAACAATAAAAATGAAAAGCAATTAACACAATTTAACTGGGTCATCAAAGAAATTATTGGTTTTGATAATAGTGGGGAAAACTTAATTGTATTAGGCACTGGAAGTGATGCAAGAGAAACAAAAGCTTATAAAGTAAATCTAAAAAACGGAGCGATTGAAACTTTAACTGAAGAAGCAGGAAGTCATTCGGTAAAATTAAGTTCTAATGGAAAGTATGTCATAGATAGTTATACTAGTATAGATATTCCTAGGATAGTTAAAAGAAAGTCAATTGACGACGGAAAGGAAGTGACTATTTATACTTCTAAAAATCCAATTAAAGGCTACCAATTAGGAACAACAGAATTTGTTACTTTAACATCTAAAGATGGTAGTGATTTATTTGGTCGTATTATAAAACCAGCAAACTTTGATGAAACTAAAAAATATCCTGTTTTAGTTTATGTTTATGGTGGCCCGCATGCCCAAATGGTAACCAACTCATGGTTAGGGGGTTCTAACCTTTGGATGCAATGGTTGGCTGCCGAGGAAGATTATATTGTTTTTACAATAGACAACCGAGGTTCTGAAAATAGAGGCTTCGCTTTCGAAAGTGTTATTCATAGACAAGCAGGTGAAGCAGAGATGGAAGATCAATTAACAGGAGTGGACTATTTAAAATCCTTGGATTACGTGGATGGAAATAGGTTAGCTGTTTTCGGTTGGAGTTATGGAGGATTTATGGCAAATTCACTGATGCTAAGACATCCTGGAGTATTTACTACAGCTGTTGCAGGAGGCCCTGTTACCGATTGGAAATACTATGAAATTATGTATGGTGAACGTTATATGGATCGTTGGCAGGACAATGAAGAAGGCTTCGAAAAAGCAAGAGTCCATAATTATGTAAAAAATCTTGATGGTAAACTATTAGAAATTATTGGAAGTATAGATCCTGTTGTAGTGCCTCAACACACGATGACTTTACTTCAAGAATTTGTGAAAAATAAAGTGCAAGTAGATTTTTTAAGTTATCCTATGCACCCACATAATGTTAGAGGTATAGACCGAGCGCATCTGGTGAAAAAGGTATTGGATTACGTAATTTTAAATAATAATTAAAACTACCGCTAGTAAGAAAAAAGTTTAATTTAAGTGTTATATAAAAATTTCTATTTGCTGAAGGAAAAATTCCTGCAGTATTAAACGCAATATGCTTAAACAAATAAGGTTTATCGATGATAATTAAAAGAAAGAGATTATTACAATGAAAAAGAGTTTAATTCCTCAGTATTCTTTAGTGTTTAAAGAATTATTTTTTGATGATTTTTTTATAGTGAACCTGCAAATCATTAACTTTTAAAGTACAAAAATATACTCCAGAAGGGAGTTCCATTTGAGGTCTCCAAGTAGCTGTATATTTATCTGATGTAAGGTGGTTTTCTTTAATACTAGCAACTAACCTACCTTGCAAGTCATATACTTCAATTTTTATATTAGAAGGTTTAAATACACCATAATAAATATTTAATTCGTCAGTAAACGGATTGGGGCTTACGCTATATATCATCCCATTGGTTAGGTGAATATCGCTAGTTCCTAGTATACCCTCTCCATCAATTACAATATCCCAGGTACCCTCTAAAACATCTCCATTATTTGTTAACGAAATAATTCTATGGGTAGCGTCAAACGGTCCAGAAGTTATAGATGCAGCTGGATCATCTGGAATACTAGTATCTCCTTCAAAGTATAGCTGTGTAGTAATTTCAGGGTTATTTGGTGTGGTTATTTTAACATGAATATGTCTTGGTCTAAGTATATTAAAATTCAAATATTTTCCTGGCCAGATAGTCTCAAAACTATAAAATCCCTGACTATTAGAGAGTACTCTCCCGCGTAAATGAAACCCCTCATTATCATATTCCGCTGCATCGTTAGCTTGCCAAAGATCCAGTTCTGTATTCGGAATTACTTGGGTGCAATCTAGCGTTTGTATTCTCCCAGTTACTAACAACCGAGTTCCAGGCTCATTCTCTGGTGCAATAATTCCATTCGAAAAAAATGGAGCATCGGAGGTGTAAAATGGTCCTTCACCATAAAAATCTTCTGTTAAAGCATTACACGTGGCATTGGTATCTCCAGCTTTATTTTTTGATCTAGCAAGAATTGAAGGTGCTGTCCCCAAAGCTAAGAAAGCAAGTGAAGCATTTTTTAAAAATTGTCGCCTATTTTTTTTCATTTTTTTCTATTCAGTTACAGAAATATTATACAGAGCCCTTAATTTCATGGTCTTAAACTTTCATCATTAGCAATGTACAAAAAATAAAGGAGTTTATTAAAGTTTCTTTATAGATGGTGATTAAATTTAGCCTTTTAAATCTTTATTGAAGATAAGAAGAGACTCTTTGTTAAAACCTAAGTTGACCTCTTTTTCGGATAAGTTAATATCAGAATAAAAATTCAAGTCTTTTTCATTAATTTTTTTTTATAACTTAATTTGAAGTGTCATATAAAAATTTCTATTAGCCGAAGGTATAATTCCTGGTCCAGGATAACCCGTGGCACGTCTAGTGAAATAATAGTTATCTAAAACATTATTAACACCTGCTTCTAATTTGAATTTTTTATAGGTATAAGAAAATGAAATATCTAAAACATCATAAGAAGGAATTTCACCAATCACTCCACTTAAGTTTCCTTCTACAGCGTTAGTAGCATCTGTAAACTGTTGTGATAGGTATGTGTATTGGAAATTGGATAAAAAGTTTTTATAGCCAAACTTTAGTCCTGTTTTAAAGTTTAAATTAGGAACGAATTCAACTTTTTTTCCTTCAACACCATTTTCTTCAGATACCGTGTATTTAGAATCTATTATTGATGTATTTATAAAATAGTTAAAACTATAATCATTGTCTTTAATAAATAATTTATTCAAATTAAAATCAATCAATGATTCCAAACCATACATAACAGCATCACCAACATTACCACGAACCGTTTTTACACTCCCATCAGGAAATGCTTTCTGTATAAAACCAATTCTGTTTTTGTAAAATAATCCAAAAACTCCAACATCATAGGAAACTATATTTTTATAGTTTCCTCTTAGACCAAGATCTGTAGTAAAACCTTTTTCATCGCTAATGCTAGGACTTATTGAAAAAGCAGGGTTGATAATGCTTATATCTGAAAAGGTAACTGATCGATAATTTTGAGAAATATTACCGTAAATTTCTAAAGCGTCAACTGGCTTATAACCTATTCCTAAACCAAGAAGTGCAAACGAACGCTTCCTTACTTCACTATTATCTATAGTTTCGTTTAAAATAACATTCCCAGCTGAATCTGTATTTATATTTTTATAAAAACCTTTACTTTCTGTTTTTATATATTCAAAACGAAATCCAGGAGTAATGGATAATTTATCATTTAGATATAAAATATTTTCTCCAAATACCGCGATATTTAAATTTGGATAGGTATAATTAGACTGATTTCCGTAATTAGGATATTCTTCCGACTGAAAATCAAAATTTGGGTCTGTTCCTTCAGATCCGGGTCCTTGCTGACCAGTATTATCTGCTTTATAATATTTAGAACCTAATAAAATTGTAGCTTTTTTATTGAAAAGCTCATATTTATTTAGAATCCTTGTTTCAAAACCAAAATTATTAAAATCACCTTTTATAAGATCTCTTTCTTCTAGAGGGTCTATTTGGTCAACCCTATTCGTTCTAAAACCAAGAGAATATCTTGAAGCATTTAAACCAAAAGCATTAAAAGTAAAATTGGTATTCTCTGAAAATTTATGTTCAAACTTTAAATTATACAACAACCAATCTACTTGAAACCAATTTCTCGCCCGATTACTCTGAAAAGGATTAGAATTAAACATTTGATCAGTTAATCCGCCAGCTTGTTGAGCCAAATAATTCAAATAAGTGATTTCTCCGCTAATTTTAGTATCGCTTTTAATTTGATAACCTATATGAGCATAAATGTTTTTTGATTCAAACTTAGAGTTGGGTCTAAATCCATCTCCTTTCTTATAATTAAAAAATGAATAATAACTCCATTTATTTTTTGTTCCACTAATACTTGTAAAATTTGTATACAGGCTATTATTACCAATGGTATTTCTAGTAATAAACTCAAAGGATTTATTTGGATTTGGTGATTTTATTATAAAATTAACTAGTCCACCAAACTGTGTGCCGTATTGTAAAGAGGCTGCACCCCTAATTATTTGTATTTCTTTTAAAGCTTCGGCTGCTGGCGAATAATAACTTTCTGGATAACCTAATACGTCCGCGCTAATGTCGTATCCGTTTTGGCGAGTATTAAAATTTGCTGTTCTATTAGGGTCTAGACCTCTACCGCCAATATTTAGCTGCAATCCAGCATCATCATTTTGGTATATATTTAAACCTGCAACTTGGCTATAGATTTGTCTTGCATTATTAGAAGCTAAATTAGCCATGGATTGATCAACCAAAACTACTTCCGTTTTTTTTCCAGCGTAAATAGCAGTTCCTTCAATATCTTTTAATCGTTTTATTTCAAAAGTTTTTGCTTTACGTATCTTTATTTGTACTTCGGAAAGTTCTTCGGAGAGAACTTCTAGTTTTTGATTAATAACGGTATCTTTAGAAACAGTAATCATTTGTTCTTCAACTTTATAGCTATAGGAAAAAAAAATTAATGTTATTTTTTTCTTGTAGGTAGTAAATTCAAAGTAGCCTTCTTTATTTGTTGTTGTTAATTTACCAGATTCTTTACTAAATATTTCAATATCATTAATAGGTGAGTTTGTTTCCTCATTATTTACAAAGCCTGATACTTTGGTTTGTGCAATTATGTTTAATGTCAATAAACACATTACTATTAATAAATTAAAATCCTTTAATTTCATCGTTAAATGGTAAAATCCATTCTTTTGGGTTAAACGTTTCTTTTTGTTGGTACAAATCGATATTCTTATTGATAAAAGGTTGACTCAAACGGCCATTTAAAGCTACATAACTTTCAACAAATACTTGTATGTTTTTATGACCTTTACTTTTAAAATGATCGCCTAAGAAGTGAGCATATTCTAAAATAAAATCAGGTTGAAAGCTCATTTGTTTTTCTTGTAGAGGTGTTAAAAAATCTTGATTATCTACGTAAAAAAAATTACCCGTTTTACTATTTGTAATTTTGAAATTAGCATAACCCATTTTTTCCATAAGCATAACGCGCCACGAAAAACGATAGCCTTCCTCTGTCCAAAATAATTCGTTTGGATATAAAGCATATCTAAATGGAAGAAATAATTGAACAATAAAAAATAAGGAAAGCACTATAATTGTTATTTTTTGATGTTTAAAATTATATATTTCTTTAACTACAATTTTTTGCTTTAATATAAATAAATAATTTAGTATGCATTTTAAAAATAAAATAATTTTATGATGAAATCCAGCTTCAAAAAAGATTAGAGCACTTACTATCATTACATATGGAAACATGCCAATCGGGAATAAAATTCCGGTAAAAACATGAAAAAAAACAACCAAGCCAAAAGCAAACCATCTTGTCTTTTTGTAAAGTAATAAAAAAGGTATTGTTAAGTCATAAATCATTCCAGACCAACTCATGGCATAATGAAACCAATTTTGTTGCATTAATGTTTCTCCTATAAAAGGTAAATCATATTTAGAAGGAAGCCATATTTTTAGTGGCATTGATTTAAATAGCCAATCAGAATTTATTTTAGTTAAACCCGCATAAACATAAACTATGGATACCAATAATTTAATAGCATCAATAGACCATTTTGGCACTAAACGATATGATTTTTTTTTAAGATATGAATCTATTGAAAAGGAACTATTTGCAGGTAAAAAAATCAAGAGAAAGCTAAGAATACTTATAAAATAATAATGGTTTAAATACGTAGTTTTATCCATTAACTCTATATAGGTAAAGCTTAAGAAAAAAGTAATTATGGCCACTCTATACTTAAATCCTAAAGCAACAAACAATGCAGATAAACCACAGATAAAAAACAGTAAATACGTTAAATTACCTAAAGGTTTTACCCACTCAAAACCATAATAAGTAAAATGAAATTTGGGTTGAAGGTATAAAGTATAGATCCAATCTTTAGACCAAAACCTAATAATGCTATACAACATCATAAACCCAAAACCAATACGAAAAATGATTAGAGGAGATGCACTATAATTTTTACTTAAATATGTCTTTAAATTAAATATCATAATACAAAAAAGGTTGCTTTTTAAACAAGCAACCTTTTTAAGTTTTATATGTTTATTAATTAATCACCATCAGCATCCACATAATCTACACTAATATTAAAAGCTTGTAGCATATCAACTTTAAATAAAACAACTACCGTTTGTAAAGCATCGTAAGCATTAGTCATTTTTGTATTGTCTTCATTTATTTGCATAGAAAAATCATCATCAAGGAGATTTATTTTTTCTCTTGCTAGATCTAATTTATTATTTATTAAAGTAACTAAATCAGATTTATTTAGATAATTTAAATAATCACTAAAACTACTATCCAGAGAATTAGTATTATACGATTTACCATTGAATAGATTTTGTACTGCATTAAGTGCATCTAATGCTAGAATTTTAGATGACTCCTTATTGTATAATGCTTCTACTTTATTTGCTAGTGGATTTGAAGAAAAATTCCCTGCAGGGATACCAATTTTATTGGCTCTCAAACCTTTTTCGTAATAATAAATATAGTCGTTTACGAACTGATTAAAACCACTATTAGCAGTATTAGATGTACTATTAATAAAAATATCTCTATATGATGATGTCCAATCATTCAAAATAATTCCTGTTAAACTTTTCATTTGTACTACTAGATCCGATAGGTAGAGTTTGTAATTTTCACTTTCGGGATCAATTGTATACTTATTGAGTATAGCAGAATCTGTATTTTCTATACCATATAACATATAATCTAAAGCAGGAAAGCCTACCGCATCATTGTTATTTGGATGCTCTAGATCTGCAACTCCTGAACTTATATTGCTTTTTATGTCGTCATCATTTGTAGGATATATATTCATTTGAAAATGATACGAGATTTCTTCAGCCTTACCAATATTGAACATTTCAACGAATTGCCATGATTTATAAGCGTTTAGCCAAGAGGTCCTTAGAGCTGATAAATTTTCTGTGTTTGGATCAGTAATAAAATCATCTTTTGTAGAGACTAAGACTTCTAATTTTGTGTTTAAATCTTGATATGAAGGTATAATAATATTATCTGCTATATTTGAAAGCATAGCTTTTCTATTAAAATCATCATTATTTCCCAAATCACTTGTATCATCATCTTTACTACAAGAGATTACCATTATTAATACTATTATTAGTAGCGAAATATTTTTTAACATTTTACTCATTTATATTTTAAAATAATTGCGAAATTAGTAAGTAGTTACCATATAAAAAAATACACGGCAACTACTTTCTTGGTTAATCAAAAAAATTAATTGTTATCATCTGCTGCTGCTTCAACAGTAAAACCAAATTGGGAAGCAATTTGTTCAGACATTTGGTCTAATGTTTCCGATGTTAAGTCCCAAAATCCGTTTCCTTCCATTAATTGATCTATAAAATCATCTACCTGTAGTTTGTCAAAATAAGGTGAATTCGTATTTGGAATACGAGTAAACTGCAAACTAAAAATAAATCCATATCCTTCAGAAAGATTATGAAATGCTTTTGCAGGATTATTTTCCGCTATATATGTTTTACCGGCTTGTAAGTAATAAACTGATCGTACTGCTATAATCAAAGATATTTTTTCTCTTAATACGCTTACTTGCTCATCACGAAGTGTGTAGTTTTTTCCAACTATAGCTGCTCTACCTAGTTTGAAAGCATCATAAATATCTCCAGCAATACCAGCAAAACTTGGATCGCCCTCTACTTTAGCTAAATATTTATTTAAAAAATCATCTACTCCTAAAACTGGCTCATTATTCTGAGGGTCTACTTCTGCCCCATATAAATAACCAAAAGCTTCATCCCATTTATGTTCCATTGTGGTATAATCTTTACCCTCATCAAGAACATCGTTATCATTATTTACTATATTATGACCTGCATCTAAAACTGATAGACTTAAGTAATTATTTAATATTTGATCAGTAATTAATGCACCGATCAGCCCCTTAGCAAAAGCTTGGTTATACTCTAAACCTTTACCATTAATATATCGAGTTGATCCACCTCCATTTTCTTGTAATTGTCCAGAATTTCCTGCACTTGCAACATTGTCCCAGTTTGGAAATACTTCTTGAACCTGATTTCCAATGTAGCTATCAAAATCTGCTTTTAATTCATTTGAAACTGTCGTGTTAGAAGAAAAATAATCTTCTGATGCTGCAGTTTTACTTCTAACATTTTTACTAGAACTATTTAATTCTAATCCAGGTAAATCTTCAAAATCATTATCACCCTCTATGTGTGAAAACATAGCATCAAGTTCAGCTTGTGTTTTTAAAGGATCTTTTATAGCAGACGCAGTTTGACTTGCCATCTCTATTCTTGTAGTTTGACCAGTATAGGATACTGCGTTTTCTCCATCCCTAGTAAAGGAATAGGTAGCAGGAGCAGTAATTACAGGTTCTACAGGGCTAATTGAATTATCGTCATCCGATGAACAAGATATCATCATTATAGATAAAAATACGGCAATACTTAATTTAAAATTTTTGATTATTTAATTTTATTTTTATTTAGACTAATTATTAATAGTGCAAAAATAATACACAAATTTAAATAACACAAATTTATTTAGAATAAATCTTAATAATAATTTTAGACTAGTTATTTAACTAATTTAATACTATGTTTTATATTTAGTGAAATACTATTCCTATTGCTTCTAAAAGCAAGAGTATTAAAAACAAAATTGGGTTATCTGGTTTTAAATGATGACTAAAAAGTATAATTTTCTATATTTTTTAATAAAACAAGACTGTTTAAAAATAACTCCCCGTGTCTTTTATCCTCAAAATATTTTAGGTTAAAAAAACGTTATTTAAACAGTCTTGCTCTTATTTAACAAAATTTATTTGTTTCCCAACATTAACAATTCATTACAAACTACTTCTGTAGTATAGCGTTTGATGCCTTCTTTATCTTCCCAAGAACGGGTAGTTAGTTTACCTTCAATGGCTACTTCTTTTCCTTTTGTTACATAGTTTTCGATAATATCCGCTGTTTTTCCCCAAGCAATTACATTATGCCATTGGGTATCTGTTACTTTTTCGCCTTGTGCGTTTTTATAAGATTCATTGGTCGCAATACTAAATTTCGCCAATTTACTTCCAGAATCTAAATTGATAATTTCTGGATCATTTCCTAAGTTTCCAATCAACTGTACTTTGTTTCTAAGTGTGTTCATGATTTTTAATTTTAATGTTAAACAGTTAAGAATTATTCCTCGGGTTCATCCCGGGGATCTTTTATTGAATCTAAATCTTTAATCTAATTTTTTAAAATCATCGATGTCATAATTCAACAGTGCAAACATATAACCACATTAAAACAATAGCTGTTAGTTACCTACTTACTTTCGTTTATAGTTGTTTACAAACACTTGTATCCGTTTGTAAGTTTAACTTTTTTTAGGGAATAAGCATGTTTCAGAAAACTCTTTTTTATCCTTTTCGCAAGATTTAGAAAGAATGACATCCTTTACAACAAAAGGGAATATTTATGACGAAACAATAAAAATTATAGAGAACATGAAAATTTTTACGTTAACGGAAAATCTATCTGGGCACCCTGCAAGTATGACTCGAAAGTATTCCTAAGGAAATATGAAAGAAAATAGGTATTGTAGCTTCCTTAATAAGACTTAATATAGCCATTGAAGATATAGATAATTTAATTTATGATTTTAAACAAGCAATAGAATAATTTAACAAAAACAAGTATAACATTAAGTTTTAGTAGCAATTTTCTGTTTATTTATTAAAAAATAACATTCAATTTTTAGATAACTCTTATATTTGCACAAAAAATAATCTTAACGTATCAATACATGAAATCTTATGAAAGATAGCATAAAAGAATTCATTTCAAAAGTTGAAAAAATGAATCCTAACGAGCCTGAATTTATGCAGGCAATTACCGAAGTAGCTGAAGTTATAATTCCTTTTATAGAGGAAAACAAAGAGTATCAAGGTAAAAAATTATTAGAACGAATGGCTGAGCCAGAACGTACTATAATGTTTAGAGTTTCTTGGACTGATGACAGTGGTGAAATACAAGTAAACCGTGGGTATAGAGTAGAGTTTAACTCTGCAATAGGACCTTATAAAGGTGGTTTGCGTTTTCATCCATCTGTAAATCTTAGTATTTTAAAATTTTTAGGTTTTGAACAAGTATTCAAAAATAGCTTAACCACACTTCCGCTAGGAGGTGGTAAAGGAGGATCTGACTTTAACCCAAAAGGAAAAACAGATGCTGAAGTTATGCGTTTTTGTCAAAGTTTTATGACTGAGCTATCAAGGCATATAGGGCCAAATACCGATGTTCCTGCTGGAGATATTGGTGTAGGAGGAAGAGAAATAGGTTTCTTATTTGGACAATATAAACGTCTAAGAAATGAGTTTACAGGTGTTTTAACTGGAAAAGGTCTTTCTTATGGCGGTTCATTAATCCGTCCTGAAGCTACTGGATATGGGAATGTTTATTTTGCTAAAAATATGTTAGCAACAAGAAGTGATTCCTTTGAAAGAAAAACTGTTACTATTTCTGGTTCAGGAAATGTAGCTCAATATGCAGCAGAAAAAGTGATTGAATTTGGAGGTACTGTAGTAACATTATCAGATTCTGGAGGATATATTTATGATGCAGACGGAATTAATACTGAAAAATTAGCTTTTGTAATGGAGCTTAAAAATGTGAAACGTGCTCGTATAAGTGAATATGTTTTAAAATATCCTTCTGCTAAATATATAGCTGGTGAGCGTCCTTGGAATATTAAATGTGATATTGCTTTACCTTGTGCAACTCAAAATGAAATTAATAAAGAAGAAGCGCAAACATTAGTAAATAATGGATGTTTCTGTGTGGGCGAAGGCGCCAATATGCCATGTACTCCAGAAGCAATTGAAATTTTTACAGCGAATAAATTATTATTTTCTCCAGGGAAAGCCTCTAATGCAGGTGGTGTAGCTACTTCAGGCCTAGAAATGTCTCAAAATTCTCTTCGTTTAAGTTGGACGGCAAAAGATGTAGATGATAAATTACATACTATTATGAATGATATTCATGATGCTTGTGTAACATATGGAACAGATGAATCAGGATATACTGATTATGTAAAAGGAGCCAATATTGCAGGTTTTGTTAAGTTAGCAGATGCAATGATTGCTCAAGGTGTAGTTTAATACATACCTTAATAAAAAGAAAAAGGTTGTCTTAAAAAGACAACCTTTTTCTTTTTAATCATAAATCAAAATAAATAGTACTTTAGCCTGTTATACTTATAGAAATTATTTACTATGAAGCAATTAGTAAGAGTTGTATTAATATTACAAATCTTTTTTTTACAAGCCCAAAATTTTGAGAATAGATGGACTGGTTATTTTTCATATATTTCCGTTAAAAGTATTTCACAAGGAAATGATAAAATTTATGCTGCTGCAGAAAATGCTATTTTCACCTACGACCTATCAAATCAAGAAATTGCTACTATTACTACCATAAACGGATTATCTGGTAAAACAATAACAACAGCACATTATAGTGATGCTTACGGATTATATATTATAGGTTACGAAAATGGTTTGATAGAAATAGCTATAGATGGTGAAGACAACATCCTAAAGGTAGTTGATATTTTAGATAAACCGACCATACCACCAAACAATAAAAAAATAAATCATTTTAATGAATATAATGGGAGGTTATACATTTCTACAGGATATGGGATTTCCGTATATAATTTAGATACTTTAGAATTTGGAGATACTTATTTTATTGGAGATTTAGGAAGTCAAATTAATATTACTCAAACTACAGTACTAGGAGATTTAATTTACGCTTCAAGCTCTGAAAATGGAATTAAAAGTGCTTTGGTTGCCGATGAGAGCATTATAGATTTCGAAGAATGGACCACAGTTATTGAAGGAGGATATAAAGGAATTCAATCTTTAGGGTCTGAATTATATACGGTTAATAATAATAATACTATTTTAAAATTTGATTTGGACGTTGGTTTTTTACAAATAGACTTTTTTATATCTCCTGTATTAGATTTTGGAGTTGCTTCTGAAGTATTAACGATTACAACAGAAAATTCTATTAAAGCATATACTGAAGGCTATAGTTTGTTAGAAGAAGTAAATAATTTAATTGATTTCGATTATAAATTACAATCTGGATATACATTTAACAACACTTTTTATTTAGGAACTAAAGAATTAGGGATGTTAGTGGTTCCTTTTGCTTCAAGTCAAGCGGAGCAAATATTACCGGACGGACCTCTTTTTAATCAACCCTTTGCAATTGATGCATCTCCTGATCAATTGTGGGTAGCTTTTGGTAAAATTGATTTATTTTTTAATCCTTACCCTTTAACAAAAAGAGGAATTAGTAATTTTAGGAATAAAGAATGGCTAAATGTTAATTATAATGATCTTAAAGACGAAGTAAATGTTAATGACATAAATGACTTATCATATGTAAAGATAAATCCTAATAATACGAGCGAAGTTTATATGAGTTCGTACCAAAAAGGAATGCTTAAAATAAACAACCAAACTCCATCGATATTATATAACGAAACAAATAGTCCTATGGATATTCCAGGAGGAGATAATGCCTTAGGAATTAGGTTATATGGCTCTGATTTTGATCGTGAAGAAAACCTTTGGTTTGTTCAATCTAGAGCAAATAATGGGCTTGTAAAGCTAACACCTGAAGGGCAATTTCAATTAATTGACCTGTCAAATATTATTGATGCTGAAAACGAACAAGCACTTAGTGATGTAAAAGTTAGTAGAGAAGGGCATGTTTTTTTTGGAGCAGTAGAAAGTGGTTTAATTGGATATAATCCTACAAATAACGAATTTAATAAAATATCAGAAGGAATAGGCAATGGTAATTTACCTACTAATAATATAAGAACTTTAGCTTTTGACAATCAAAATAGATTATGGATAGGTACTCTTAAAGGGTTAAGGGTTTTATATAGTGTTGGAAGTTTTTTTGAAAACGGATCAAATATAGATGCTCAACCCATTATTATTTTAGAAGATGGAGTAGCTCAAGAGCTTCTTTTTGAGCAGTCAATCACAGATATTGAAGTAGATGGAGCGAATAATAAATGGGTATCTACAGCAACTTCAGGCGTGTTTTATTTATCATCTAATGGACAAGAAACCTTATTAAGATTTACATCAGATAATTCTCCTTTACCATCAGATAATGTGCTTGATATTGCCATAGACGATAAGAATGGAACCGTTTATTTTGCAACTAAAGATGGTTTAGTAGCCTATAACGGAACATCAACAGCTCCAGGAGAAGATTTAGAAAGTGTTTACGCATATCCAAATCCAGTACGACCCACCTATTTAGGGAATGTTACTATTGATGGTCTTACGGCGAAGGCAAATGTAAAAATAACTGACATCACTGGTAATCTTGTTTTTGAAACAACTTCAGAAGGAGGCAGTGTAGCCTGGGACACTACAGCTTTTGGGAGTTATAAAGTAGCTTCCGGGGTTTATTTAGTTTTAATAACATCAGACGATAACTTGTTAACTAAAGTTACAAAAATCATGATCATTAGATAATGGTTATAACTACAAAAGCCATTGTTTTTTCTTCTTTAAAATATGGAGAATCCGACCTAATTGTTAAATGCTTTACGGAATCTTCAGGGTTAAAAAGCTATTTATTACGGAATATCTTGAAGTCTAAAAAGGGAAAATTAAGATCTTCTTATTTTCAATCATTATCATTATTAGAAATAGAGGCATCTCATAAAAACAAGGGTACTTTAGAGCGTATTAATGAAGCTAAAATATTTTATCCCTACCAATCATTACACACCAATGTGATAAAAAGCAGCTTAGTGATTTTTTTAGCTGAGATTTTAAGTAATACAATAAATGAAGAAGCTGAAGATAAAATGCTCTTCCGCTTTATAGAAAATTCCCTACGCTGGCTTGACAATTCTAAGGATACAGCAAATTTTCACATCTCATTTTTATTAAAATTAAGTTTGTATTTAGGCTTCTATCCAGATACATCTACCATAACTAAACCATACTTTAATTTATTAGAAGGAAATTTTCAAGATGTTAGCATAGGAAAATATAATGAAATCGGTGCTATAATTGATAACTTAAAGATGTTTTTCGGCATAGATTTTGATAAAATAAACGAAATAAAACTAACAAAAAACCAACGTTCCGACTTGTTGTCTTTACTGTTGAAATATTATCAATTACATTTGCACGGTTTTAAAAAGCCTAAGTCACTTATAGTCCTAAATCAAATATTCGAATGAGCATTAAGTTACCCTCAATTATATTATTATTTATTTTATCCATTTCTTCAAATTTCGCACAAAATATTAAAGTATTAGACGAAAAATCTCAAAAACCTATTTCTGGAGTTGCTGTTTTTAATAATGATAAATCGATCACGGGAATTACCGATTTTGTTGGGAATATTGATGTTTCAAACTTTTCTGATGTTGAAAAAATAACATTCCAGCATATTTCACATATCAATTTAATATTAACTAAAGAGGAAATAATAGCTGCTGGAAACAAAGTAATGCTAGGGGTAGATTCTAGTGCCTTAGAAGAAGTAGTTTTATCAGTTTCAAAATTTAAACAGAAAAAAGGTAAAATCCCCCAAAAAATTACAAGTATAACAAGTGAGGACATTATGTTTTCTAACCCTCAAACCTCAGCAGATTTATTAGAAAGTAGCGGTAATGTTTATATTCAAAAAAGTCAATTAGGTGGAGGAAGTCCGATTATTCGTGGGTTTTCAACAAATAGACTGCTAATTGCTGTAGATGGTATTCGTTTTAATACGGCTATATTTAGAGGCGGAAACGTTCAAAGTGTGATATCAATCGATCCTTTTACAGTAGATCACACAGAAGTTATATTAGGACCAGGGTCTGTTGTTTACGGAAGTGATGCCATTGGAGGAGTTATGAATTTCTACACTAAAAAGGCAAAATTCTCTTTTAAAGAAGGAATCTCTTTTTCTGGAAATACAATTGCAAGATATGCAACAGCAAGTGAAGAAAAAACAGGACATATAGACTTTAATGTAGGTCTAAAAGAATGGGCATTTTTAACAAGTGTTTCTTATACCGATTTTGGAGATCTAAAAATGGGAAAATATGGCCCAGATGATTATTTAAGACCTGAATATGCAGGAACCATCAATGGAGAAGATGTTATGGTGACTAACGATGACCCTAGATTACAAGTACCAACAGCTTACGACCAAATTAATGCAATGCAAAAAATAAGGTATATGCCTTCCAATAACTGGGATTTTAACTTGGGGTTATTTTATACGACCACTAGCGATTATCCAAGATATGATCGTTTAATTAGAGAGAGAAACGGACAATTAAGAAGTGCTGTTTGGGATTATACTCCACAAGAATGGATCAATGGAAACCTCATGATCACCAATAAAGGAACCTCTTTTTACGATAAAAGTATTTTAACTTTATCCTACCAAAATTTTAAAGAAGGAAGAAAAGATAGAAACTTTGGAGACGATGTATTGTATGAAACTAAAGAAAAAGTAGGTGCCTATACTTCAGCATTTGATTTCATTAAAAAGTTTGGTAAAAGCAAATTATTTTACGGATTAGAGTATGTATATAATAAGGTAAACTCTAATGGAAAACAAACCAATATTAATAATGGAGATACAGTTCTAACAGCCTCTCGTTATCCAGAAGGTTCAACTTGGCAATCAATGGCAGCTTATTTTAGTTTGCAGTCTAAGTTAGCAGAAAACCTCTCTTTTCAAGCAGGGCTTCGTTATAATCACATTCTTTTATTTGCCAATTTTGATACTCTTTTTTATGACTTCCCTTTTACCAGAGCAGCTATAAACACAGGAGCTTTAACAGGAAGTGCAGGAATAAACTGGCAAGCAAGTGATATTTTAAATTGGAGAGTTAATTTTTCAACTGCTTTTAGAGCACCAAACATTGATGATGTAGGTAAGATATTTGATAGCGAACCAGGTTCTGTTGTAGTACCCAATCCAGACTTAAAACCAGAGTATGCTTATACTGGTGAATTAGGGGCAATATTAAATTTTGAAAATGCAGTAAAGATAGATATTACAGGCTATATCACCTTTTTGGAAGACGCCTTAGTTAGAAGAGATTTTAGTATAAATGGACAAACTGAAATTATGTACCAAGGAGAATTGAGTACTATTCAAGCCATACAAAATGGAGGTAAAGCAGAAATTTATGGTTTTGAAGCTGGAGTAGAAATTAATTTTACTAAAAACCTGCAATTTACCTCTCAATATAATTATACCGGCGGATATCAATTAGAAGAAGATGGTAGTAGGGTTGCTGTAAGGCATGTAGCACCTCAATTTGGGAATGCACATTTAATATGGGAATATAAAAAATTAAAATTAGATGCTTATGCTAATTATAATGGACAATTTGATTATGAAGACCTTGCTCCAGAAGAACAAAATAAAGCATATTTGTACGCTTTAGATGAAAACGGAAATCCATATTCACCTTCTTGGTATACGTTGAATTTTGGAGCACAGTATAAAATAAATAAAGCTTTTCAAATAAACACTTCATTAGAAAATATTAGCAACCAACGTTATAGAACTTATTCTTCGGGGATTACTGCCGCTGGAATTAATTTTATCACTGCAGTTAGTTATCATTTCTAAAATTCTCTATTCTAAAAAATAGCTACCATAGCCTCTCTCAACTTGAAATAGAGTAATTTTTAATATTTTTTTTATCCTTTTTTTTTTAATATGTCAAGCATATATGTGTCATTTATGTATCAAATATAAGAATATTTTGTTATAATTTTGTTATATAAAGAAAAACAGAAGGTTTATGATAAATTAATAAACTTTCTGTTTTTCTTTATTATATTTACATTGTAATTTTTTATTGTATTCTAGATAATTGTTAAACTAACATGTAATTTATAATTTAAAAAATTGTTAAATTTAAAAGAAAAGAGAAATATTTTATCGAATCTTGAGCAAATAGCTGAATACTTCGAAACTCCCTTTGATCGCAGTAATGACGAATCAATACTAAGTATAGATAATCACAAGGCAAAGGGATATATTAGTGCTTATAAATTATTCCAGGGATTATCGGTGTTAGTCTATAACATTACCTTCAAATCAGATTTTGAAATTAACCTTGAGATATCGAAGGCATCTCCTTATTATTTTTGCTATACTGTTAAGGGTCATTTTTTTCATCGGTTAAGTAATACAAAACAATTCGACAAGGTTTTACAGAACCAAAATTTGTTAGTTACTGGCGGTATAGAATCTTCTGCTCAACTTATCTATCCTGCGAATATTAAACATAAAATTGTGACAATAATAGTGGACCTGCAATTATTAGAAAATCAGGACATAAGGAATGCAAAAAGAATATACTCAAGTATTAAAGAAATATTCTTAAATACCCCTAAACATATCGCTTATAGACATATAGGAAATATTGATTCCGAAACAGAAAAATACGCCTCGATAGTATGTGAAAATATTAATAATACCGATATATTAGGAGGCCTTCTTACTGAAGGTGCTATTCTTAATATGTTTGCCTCACAGATTAAAATATATAAAAGAGAGATTACTAAAACTAATCCTGAATGTACACTAAGTAATACTGAATTATCTAAAATAACTGATATAGGACCTTATGTAATCGAAAGATTACATACAGGTATAACAATTCTTAAATTGAGTAAGCACTTTAAGATGAGCCCTAAAAAACTTCAAAGTGGTGTAAGACACCTCTATGGAGATTCGATGGGGTCTTATCTGTTTAACCTTCGGTTAGGAAGGGCTAAACAGTTGTTTGATAATACCGATTTTAACATATCTCAGGTCCGTAAAATAGTTGGAATAGCTAGCGCAAGCAACTTCTCGGTAGTATTCAAAAAAAGATATGGCATCTTGCCAAGCCAATATATAAATAATACCAAATAGGTTCTCAAGCCCTATATTCTAAAATTTGCTATAAAGAGATACGCTGTATCTGAAAGGAAAATTAACAAATAAATTTTATTTACTAATTTATATTTTTTTAATTATCTATGTATATCGTTAACTCTTATAGTTTGGGGTATTAAAAAAAAGTTATTTAAATTTAAACATAAATAAATCATAAAGCCGCCCCTAATTTAATGGGGGCGGCTTTATACTTAATATTTATTAAGTTCTTAAACTAAAACTTAGGTCTTAGTCCTTTAACACTTTATAAGTAGCTGTTTTACCATCTACAGAAACCTGCATTAAGTAAGCACCAGTTACTAAGTTAGAAACATTTAATTGAGAGCTAGTTGCATTGATATCTTGATCAATTACTTTTTGACCTAAAATATTGTAAATAGTTACTCTTTCAATGTTCCCTATAGAACTTAAGTTAATAGCATTAGTTGCTGGATTTGGATTAAAACTAAATCCTTCAATAGTATTATCATTAGTTCCTAATAAACAAGATACTTCTAAACTAAAGTTACCTGAGTTAGAACCAGATCCTTCAACCATAATATAATAGGTAGAAGTTCCATCAGAAAGAAAAGATACTTCAGATTGTAGATCGCAAAAATCATCGTTACTAGCGATTTCAGTTCCATCACAAGCATCAAAAACTCTTAATAAAGAATCATAATCAGTTCCTCCATCACAAAGTGATATTATAATATCTTTTGGTTCTCCACTACCAGTATAGGAGTACCAAACATCTGGAGCACTATCATTACCTGAATTTGTAGCTGTAATTGTTTGACCGTCATAAACTCCACCACAATCAATTATGATTGCATCTACACAAAGATCATTTATAGGAACATCTACCCAGACACCTGGACTAAAACTAACTTGAAGATTATCCTCAACACATTGATTACAATTCACTATAAATTGATAATCAGAATCACGCAAAACTACACTTGCATTGCCAGAGTTAGAATCAGAATCATCTATATTAAATGTATAACAATTTAAGGGCAAATTTGTAAAGGATTCTTCAATAGTTTCTTGATTCCCATAAGGACCTCCGCTATAAAGTATGTTATTATCAGAGTCTGTTAATTGCCAACTTAGTGTTGCTCCTGTATCAAAAGTCCGTATACTCATGTTAACGGTCTCTGAAGATATAATTGCAGGAGGTAAACTTATACTAGTAGAATCATTATCTTGATTGTCATCAGCTGATGACAACATTACTTCTAAAATATTATCTGGGGTATTATTGTAAAATATTTCCGGCAATTCAATATCAAGATTTGCGCCACCAATTCCTATTGATCCATTCCAAATATAAGTTTGGGAATTTCCTCCATTCATAGAATAGATAAATTCCAGTGTTGTTATTTCATTAAGTCCAACATTTTGAACATTTACTAATGGATTAAAACTACCTCCACATCCAGGAGACGGTTCTACTACATACCTTAAAAAAGCATCATTATCAAGCTGATCTTCTGTCCCAAAAGTAGGGTAAGCTCTAGCTCCAGAAGGTGCGTCTTGGTGGGTTTCTGTTATAAAAGCAACAATTTCCATATCATCTATAATTGTTGGGACATCATTATAATCACCAGGAATTGTATAGGTAAATGTTCTATCTACAAATGTCCCAGAGGTGGTAGTTGTAATTTCTTCTCCCCATTGTCCAGTTATTAACCAAACTAGTCTATGCATATGGTTGTATTCATTACCTTGGCCTCCACCAGTTTGTGGTCCTAATGTATTATTTTGTAACAATGCGATGTTTAACAGATTGGTAGCTTCAGGGCTATCTGCAGTATAGTAAGCTTCTACATGAACGGTTAGTATATTTGTTATATAATCAATGTATGCTTCAACTCCAACGTTTACATTAGAGTCCTCATCCATTATAGTATTAGCTTTTGAAGTCCACTCACCTCTTCCTATGGCAGATGCGCCGCCATTCCAGCTACGTCGATTAATACTACCAGCAGGGTAAAATGGCACACCTGCTTCATTAGCAATTGCTGTTCCAAAAGGATTTCTAAAGTCTGGATCACCACCACTAGGGTTTGAATATCCACCAACGTGTATATTAATTAGATTAACCCTGCCAGGGTTATTTTCCTGTATTGCTGCAGCGATAGCATGTCCATCTGGACAGTAAGTACAGTAAATTCCTGTATACTCTTCTAAAACAACATTTTTTAACTCTGGTTCTGTGCTTACGGGAATACCTTGTCCAAACATTCCAAGCGAAATAAGGGCAAACATAATGCTTGCAAGTAATTTATTTTTCATTTTAATTTTCATTTTAATTTATATTTTATAAATATATAATTTAAATTAATAGTATTCACACTAAAAAATAAGAATAATTACTATTCTTAAATAAATAATCTTTTTTAGTTATTAATTTAGTTAATTTAGTTAATATAGTGTAATTGAATAATTACTATGCTAACAAATAAAGAATAAGCTGTATCTAAAAGATCAAAAACAAAATTTTATGAGCTTAAAAACGACTATTTATATTTGCTGCATCCAGATAATCTATAAAACTAAATTTATAGTTACTTATTATTAATATAAAATAGTTTTTTATTTGAAATGGCCCAATCAAAATCCCTATAGATAAGGCAAAAACCGCTATTAATTTTTTAGCATATTTTTTTCATTGCTAAAACATATCCAATATGAATTCCTTCATGGAAGTTATTGAAAATTAAAGCTTCATCAACGCTTGTTAAGGTTGATTTAGTAGAAGTTGTGTATTCAGTGTATTTTTTAAATAGTCCCTTTCGATAATCTTCTTTTATTTTTTCAAGTGTTGAAAAGAGTTGAGATTTTAATAACACTAGGTCTTCAATTGTTGCTTTAAGTTTCGGTTTTGTCCCTTTTTTATAAGCTTCAATCTCTGCTTCAGTTACTAATACAGGTAATTCAGATAATCTATAGATTAATAATTGTTGTGTAATCACCACATGTTTTATATTCCAAAAAATAGTGTTATTAAATCCTTTAGGTATGTTGTTGAGTTGATTTAATGTTAAGGTTTCTAAAATTTTAGAAAATAATATTCTTGTTTTTAAAGCAATGTCAAAAGTATAATCCATATCATTTTATTTTAATGTAAAAATCCAACTATTTTAGTAAATCCCGACGTCCCGCTATTATTAAAGTTTATAATTTTTTGAAAATCCGAAATCAAAATAGAGTATATAACCAAAATATTCTGGATATCTAAGATTTAAAGTCAAGGCTCTAGTGTTTTATTATACCTAAAAATACTTATAGCCATCAAGTAAATAAATAGGCTGTATAAGAAATAAATCAAAAAGCCACCCCTAATTTAATAGGAGTGGCTTTATGCTTAATATTTATTAAGTTCTTAAACTAACACTTAGGTCTTAGTTCTTTAACACTTTATAAGTAGCTGTTTTACCATCTACAGAAACCTGCATTAAGTAAGCACCAGTTACTAAGTTAGAAACATTTAATTGAGAACTAGTTGCATTGATATCTTGATCAATTACTTTTTGACCTAAAATATTGTAAATAGTTACTCTTTCAATGTTCTCTGTAGAACTTAAGTTAATAGCATCAGTTGCTGGATTTGGATAAAA
>JABHSQ010000019.1 GCA_018669795.1 Flavobacteriaceae bacterium
AGCCAAGGATTTATCATCTACTACCCTCCACATCATAATTAACTGCTAACTTAAATCAGCATAGATGATATTGCTAGGTAACTCTAAGTATTGTTATTGGATTAGTTTACAACTCTATCAAAACTACAGTCTAATGTATACTAATCTCAGATAGTTAAAACAGAGTCATTAAAGTCCTGAGTCGCGAGCATAAATATATTAGTACTGACACTACTAACGGCTTTCAGTTAGGCCCTCCTAATGCTGTATTAACTATCCCTTTACAATTAGTCCTTTATTTAGGTAGGAGTAAATCCTTTGTCTTGTTACATCATGCTTTTTAGATATATCAGTAATGGATAAACCTTTATCTAAATCTGACTGAATAGCTGAAATAAGAGTTACATTCTTTGTCATTAGGTCGCTAACTGCTCCCCTTTTCCTTCCTTTATACTTACCCTCTCCTTTTGCTATAGCTACTCCAATTTTTGTACGCTCAATTAATAAATCTCTCTCTAACTCTGCAACTGCTCCAAACATTGAGATAATTAAAGTAGCTGATGGATTTACTTTACCATCAATTAAAGTATGGAGTCCTTGATTCTCAATAAATATACTGACACCTTTATTTGTAAAATGCTCTATAGTATTAAGGATATCTTTTAGATTCCTGCCTAAACGAGAAACCTCTCTCACTTGTATTGAAGTGACGCTCTTACTACTTAATAACTTAACACCATTCTTTCTATCTGCAAAGGGTATTGAGCCACTACAAACATCTATAAAGGTTTTAAGGTTTGGATGATCTCTTTTTAACTGAGACTCTAAAGATTGGGATGATGTCGAAATTCTAACATAAATTGCTTTCATAGTGTAATGTAATAAAGGATTGCTCTATTAAGTTACAAACTTATGTTAATTGAAATGATTAAGCAAGGAAAAAGTGTAACCTTTTAAATGAGGGTTTAAAATCATACAATTAATATGCTTTATCAAAAGACACACTTCAAAACTGTAGCTTAATAAATGGATTAGTTTATCACTCTGCCAAGACGTATACTAATACCAGATAGGTAAAACACAGTCCTTTAAACCTAGGTAGTGACACCCCAAACAAAAGTTCAAAACATTTGATCCTGAATTAATTTCAACTAGATAGGACCGCTTTAATAAGTCACTTTTCCTTTTGAACTTTCTGGGGTGTATTTATCATATACCCTAAAGGCTCGAGGTGAGAAAATTTTTATATTTTATTTTTTACCATAGCTATATTCTATGTGTCTCTAAAACTTAGAATTACAGCAGCATTAGCATATCCAAATAATACAAACCTAAGGTGTTAAAAACTTGTTATTTCTGTGTCTTTTATAATATTTACATAATGGTATTATATTAAAGGCATATCCTCCTCCTTTAGTTCAGCTATTTCTAAACCTCGTAAGACTGATGCTCCTTTAATGGAAACAAATAAACCTAGCTTGGTACAGAACAATAATCAATTAATTTTTTTACAAGCGGATTACAGTGTTAAATAGATAATAATAAATAAACAACCCATTTGGTAAATCTATAGCTCGCAAATAGGTGTTAAAAACTTGTTATAGTTAGTATAATAAAGTGTTGCATTTAGCGTTACTCCTTGCCGTAAATACCTCATCTTATGAGTATTAAAAATATAGTTGTACAATATTACTAAAGCACAAGCGTTAACTTTAAAACAACCAATTAAACATTAAATTTTATGACAAGATTATTTATTGCATTATCATTTTTAGTTACATTTTCGACCCTAACTGCTCAAGAAGACTTTAACGGTATTTGGGGAAGCGATGACACGTCTTACTTAACTACTATTATCGCATCTGAGTATAAAGTTTTAAACGTTTTTAACACTTCCTTTGAAGATCATCGAGTTATCCCTGAAGAAATAATAAACCAGGTAGGAGCGGTGTTTTCAACAGAATTAAACAACGACCATTTTATTAATATTAAGTTCTAGACAATGAGGAAGGCTTCGAAAAAGCAAGAGTTCATAATTATGTAAAAAATCTTGATGGTAAATTATTAGAAATTATTGGCAGTGTAGATCCTGTTGTGGTGCCTCAACACACGATGACTTTACTTCAAGAATTTGTGAAAAATAAAGTGCAAGTAGATTTTTTAAGTTATCCTATGCATCCCCATAATGTTAGAGGTTTAGACCGAGCGCATTTAATGAAAAAGGTATTGGATTACGTGATTTTAAATAATCAATAAGACGTATTCTTTTTATTGATTTGCAATACTAATAACCAAGTAATTGCAATTAAGAAAACAGTACTTGCTATAACTAAATATAGATAATAGTTTTCTATTAATCTACTATTAAACCACAGCACAAATCCTTTGTAAAACAATAATGATTCCGTTATTATAAAAGCTATTAGGTAAACTACATAGTTGGTTTTAGTAATTCTGAATAATTTAAAATAATTTAGAAATGCAAAAACGGAGATGGTTACGATTCCTAAGAATATCCAATGCAAATAAGCAATTACAAAATCTATATTGTTTTTAATAATTTCTGAAATAGCTGGGAATGCACCTATTAACTGAAATAGTAATTTTACAAAAAACAGCAAGCCTACTGTTTTTAATAATACTCCTTCCAATTTTGTAAATGGTTTTTTTATTAGTTGTTTATTCTGAAAAACAGCATTAAATAACACCACAAATGCGGCTATTTGAAATACACTTCCAATACCTGCTAAAAAGTAAAATATAGAATTTGGTTGCATCCATAAAACCGAAAGGAAAAAAGTTAAGATAACTCCTCCTAAAAACAACTTAAAAAATAATTTGAATGTTTTTTGAGAAAATGAAATAGAATGCTTTTCAAAAATAAAAAATAGAATTCCTAAGAGGGCCACTAAAAACCAGCCATTGTATTGAAAATGAAGGTAAAAATAAATAGCATTACGATACCAAGATGAAGCACTTCCTAAGGTATTCATAATTCCTCCCAGTGCCCAAGGACCAATACTTGACAACACCATTAACCATAAAGAAGCACGTATTAGTTTATACGAATTTGTTTTCTTCTGTTCTATGGAAGTATGCTTTAAAAACAACCTAACAAACACATAGGAATTAATTAAAAAATAGGTCGAAAATATAATCGACAATAAAGCATAACCCGTAAAAGGAAACGTAAACATCATTCCTAAAATAGAAATTTGTGTACTCCAAAAAAGTCTTTTATAGGGTTTTTCTAGTTGTTTATTTGAAAGAAATAATTGATAAATGATGGTGATTAAAGCGGTATAAACCCATCCTAACAATGCAATATGTGAATGTGTATGTAATATGTTTTTATAATTGAAATCAAAATCAACTACCTGAAACATTCGCATACACACTCCCAAAATTGCTACTATAAAAAAATAACCAAGCGCTATTTTTATGTGTCCTTTAAGATTCATTTTTATAAAAAATGCAATCTACATGAAATTTACACTATGCAGTTAATTTTTTCTCTAAAGCAATTGCTTTAGGATGCAAAATATTGTTTTCTAAATGAATATGTTGGTGTAAATCTTGTTCAAATTCCTCTAAACTTGCATACAAAGCTCTAAATGTATTACAAGCATCTTCTGGCGGAATGTAATTATTAGTTAATTGAGCTATGGTTTTAAAAATATCTCCAACTGCCTCGTGTTCATGCTCCATCATATTAATTGGATTATTAACAGTACCAAAATGAGCTTGAGATAACTCGGTTCCGTCTTTTTCAGCTTTATTTAATTCTTTTATAAAAGGAAACAACACCAATTCTTCTTTCTTTAAATGAGCTGCTAAATCACTAGCCGCTTCTTGAAATAATTGATTTATTTTAATTACCTCTTCATAATGATGCCCATGAACAGTGGCTACTTTATATGCATATTGAAGAATAATAGGGATACTTTGTTCCACGTAAGTATGATGAACATTTACGATATGATCTATTAAAAAGTTTAAATCCCAATTATTATAATCATAATTTCTATTGGGATTTTCATCGACAACCATTAATTCTCTTTCTAATGTTGCGTAGTCCACACCATTTTTTTCACAAGCTTTTTCGATGGAGATACCTCCACCACAACAAAAGTCGATCCCGTGTTTTTTAAACACATTGGATGCTTTAATGTTTTCGGAAACTACTTCCGCTACTGTTTTATTTTCGTTAATTTTCATAATGCTATTACTTAAGATACAAATATACATGTAAAAGACTATTTTATCTTTATTTATTTTTATAATTAAAAAAGACTGTTTAAAAATAACTCCCCGTGTCTTTTATCCTCAAAATATTTTGGGTTAAAAAGACGTTATTTAAACAGTCTTGATTTTATTTAATTGGTAATATTATTTATTCCCCAACATCAATAACTCATTACAAACTACTTCGGTAGTATAACGTTTGATGCCTTCTTTATCTTCCCAAGAACGAGTCGTTAGTTTACCTTCAATGGCAACTTCCTTTCCTTTAGTAACATAACTTTCGATAATGTCTGCCGTTTTTCCCCAAGCAACCACATTATGCCATTGGGTGTCTGTTACCTTTTCGCCTTGTGCGTTTTTATAAGATTCATTAGTAGCAATACTAAATTTTGCCAATTTACTTCCAGAATCTAAATTGATGATTTCTGGGTCATTCCCTAAGTTTCCAATCAACTGTACTTTGTTTCTTAACGTATTCATAAGATAAGGTTTTAATTATATTGAATGTCATTAGTTCGATTCAACAGTGCAAACATATAACCACAACAAAATGTTAGTTGGTTGTTACCTACTTACTTTCGTTTATAGTTGCTTACAATTGTTTGTTGTCGTTTGTAATTATTTTTAACTTAATTAACTATGAATTTTTTATTAATGATTACACCATCTATATTTATTTTAAAAAAATAAACTCCACTTTGTAAAAAGGAAATATTTTTGGTAACCACTCCATTATCTAATTCAGAAGGGCTTCCTCATTAAATCAAAAATTTCAATTTTTACAAAAACCCATCGATCCTTTCGATGGGTTTTTTGTTATAAATAATCTCAAAAAGCTTTTATAACAATTCATTCCATAATATCAACATCTATTTAAAACTGTTGATAACATTTTTAATAACTTATTTGAATAAAATCGTATGATCTTGTTAGATAATTACCTTTATAAGGACTATTTAGTCTTTTTAACTATCCTTTATGTTTTATTACGATTTTCAAGTGGTGCTGCAAGAAGTTCCTGGAGAAATTAGCTTATGCTTTTATATCTCGGGTTGTAGTTTGCATTGTGAAGGTTGCCACTCCCCTTTTTTATGGAAAGAAGGCAACGGATCGATACTTACAGTAGATACTTATAAGAGCATTTTAAACCAGTACAAAAACCTTGCAACCTGTGTTTTATTTATGGGTGGTGAATGGCATCAAAGCAAATTGATTTCAATGCTTCAACTAGCAAAAAGTCATCATTATAAAACGTGCTTATATACTGGGGAAAATTCAATTTCAGAAGACCTAAAAACACATTTGACTTTTCTTAAAACTGGAAAATGGCAACAAGATCTAGGTGGTCTAGAAAGTAGTGTTACCAATCAGATATTCACAAAAGTGCCAACCAACCAAAATCTAAATTATTTATTCAGTAAAAACTAAAAAATTATGATACGACTAACCTCAGCTCAAGTTTCAAAAAAAATTGCTTTTATAGATCATTACATCAACTCTTCAAATGCTGCAGATGGCTCCAAAGTAGATGCAAATGCGAATGTTACTTCAAAAAACATTGCGACCATGGAAGCTGAACTCAACAAGGATATTAATATTCAAGTTAATAGAGCGCTTATTAAAAGGCAAATTGAATCGTTGTATGGTGAGGAACTTGCTAATGAGTATACACGTCAAATTGAAGATCATGAAATCTATGTACACGACGAAACTTCATTAAAGCCTTATTGTGTTTCGATAAGTATGTATCCGTTTTTATTTGATGGTCTAACAAAAATGGGTGGGGAAAGCCGTGCTCCTAAACATTTAGAAAGCTTTTGTGGTGAATTTGTTAATTTGGTTTTTGCTATAAGTTCACAATTTGCTGGAGCGCTGGCAACAGTTGAGTTTTTAATGTATTTCGATCATTTTGCCAAGAAAGATTATGGGGAAGATTACTTAGAAACCAATCCCAAAATAGTTGCCAATCATTTACAACACGTTGTTTATGCTATCAATCAACCAGCTGCCGCAAGAGGCTATCAGTCTGTTTTCTGGAACATATCGCTATACGATGAAAGTTATTTTAACAGTATGTTCGAAGATTTTGTTTTTCCTGATATGGTTCGACCCCAATGGAATGATTTAAAAAAATTACAAGCATTTTTCATGAAATGGTTCAATGAAGAACGTACCAAAGCGATTCTTACTTTTCCAGTAGTTACTGCTGCCATGTTGGTGAAAGATGGAACGCCAGTTGATAAAGAATTTACTGAAATGTGTGCCCAAGAATTAAGTGAGGGAAATTCATTTTTTATCTATCAGTCTGAAAGTGCAGATAGTTTAGCTTCTTGTTGCCGCCTACGAAGTGAAATTAGCGATAATACTTTTAGTTATTCTCTAGGAGCTGGAGGTGTTGCAACAGGCTCTATTAATGTAATTACATTGAATATGAGTCGTTTAATCCAAAAAGGAGCAAACCTTCAAGAAGAAGTACAAAAAATTCATAAATATCAAGTGGCTTACAGAAAATTGATTGAAGAATATGAAGCTTCCGGTTTATTACCTGTTTACAAAGCTGGGTTCATTAGTTTAGACAAACAGTTTTTAACGATAGGAATCAATGGTATGGTGGAAGCTGCAGAAAGTCAAGGAATTAAAGTTGGAAATACTGATACCTATAAGAAATTTGTAAATAAATATTTGAAAGTGATTTATGATGAGAACAAACTAGCAAAAAAACAATATGGTTATATGTTTAATACAGAGTTTGTGCCTGCTGAAAATTTAGGAGTTAAAAATGCTAAATGGGATCGCGAAGATGGATTATTTGTATCAAGAGATTGTTATAATTCTTATTTCTATGTGGTAGAAGATGAAAAAACCAATTCATTAGATAAAATTATATTACACGGCCATGAAAATATACAATATTTAGATGGTGGTTCTGCGCTTCATTTAAACTTAGAAGAGACCCCAAATAAAAATGGTTTTATTAATTTATTGAATGCAACTGCAACTGCAGGGTGCAACTATTTCTGTTTTAATATTAAGTTAACCATTTGCAATGACTGTGATCATATAGACAAACAAACACTTCAAAAATGTCCAAAATGCGAATCCAAAAACATAGATCATGCAACTCGTGTTATTGGTTATTTAAAGAAGGTTTCTAGTTTTAGTAGCAAGCGTCAAGTAGAGCATGATTTAAGACATTATCATATAAAATCCCCAGTAGATTCATTAGGAAAAAATAGAGCACTTACTTTTTCTAAGAATACTAAAAAAGAAACTTCTATCTTCGAAAAACCCTTTAATGTAGAATAAACTATGATCGCAACTGAAATTCATGAGCAATTAAAGAAGTATCAAAAATCAAAAAAAAAGATATTTGTTACTTCTTCATTTCAAACTCATAGCATTCCTTTATTACATATTTTAAAAAATGCAAACGTTGATATTGATGTGCTTTTTATAAATACTGGATTTCATTTTCCTGAAACTGTTTCTTTTAAAGATGAAATCGGTAAATTATTAAATATCAATATTATTGATGTTCGATCTCAAGTTTCTAAGAGCCAACAATTGGATGAAGATGGTCATTTTCATTATGCTTCAGATTCAGACTTCTGCTGTTTTTTAAATAAAACACAACCTTTGGAGTCTTTTTTAATGCAATACGATGTATGGATTTCTGGAGTACGAGCCAATCAAAGTGCTGTTAGAAAAAATATGAAAACCGAACAAGAAGCGCCTTTTAATACCATGCGATTCCATCCTATGCTAGATTGGAGTCAAAAACAAATTTACGATTACCGAATGAAATACAACTTACCAGAACACCCTTTAGATAAAGAAGGTTACCAAAGTATTGGCTGTGCTCCTTGTACTCGAAAATTCGACATTAATGACGAACGAAATGCAAGATGGTTTGGACAAAACAAAACTGAATGTGGTTTGCATAAAGATTTAATAAAATGAATGTACTCATAACAGGGGGTGCCGGTTATATAGGCACCAAATTGGTATATACTCTTGAAAAAGAAAGCTCCATTAATTCAATTGTGGTTTACGATAACTTCAGTAGAGATAATTATAATTTATTTTTAGGTAGGTCTAAATTAAATTCTAAAAAAATTAGTTTAGTAAAAGGCTCTATTCTTGACTCAAGAAAATTGAAAATTGAAATTGATAAAGCAGACGTTGTTTATCACTTGGCTGCTAAAGTGACTACTCCTTTTGCAGACCATAACCCTCAAGAATTTGATCAAACTAACAATTGGGGTACCGCAGAATTAACGCACCTTATTGAAAATAGTAAGGTGTCAAAATTTATATATGTAAGTAGTGTATCTGTGTATGGCGCTTCAGAAAAAGATGCTGATTTATTAACTCTTCCAAATCCAAAAACGTTCTATGGCATATCAAAACTGAATGCTGAAAAACATGTCGCTAGGTTAAAAAATCACCCTATTAAAACCTATACACTTCGCCTTGGAAATGTTTATGGTTATAGTAAAAGTATGCGATTTGATTCAGTGATAAATAAATTCATGTTTGAAGCTAATTTCAGAAACCATATTCGAATTTATGGTGATGGAAATCAGATGCGATCCTTTATTCATATCGATCGTTTGAGTAAACTATTAAAGGATTTTGCTTTATCCGACACTTTAAAGCCAGCTATTTATAATTTAGTAGAAGGCAGTTATAGTGTTAATGATATTGCAGCAAAACTAAAAGAAGTATATCCCGATTTGGAGCTTACTTATTTAACACAAAATATAAAAATGCGTAGCTTAAAAGTAAAACCAGATGCTCGAATTTCAGATCTTATTACTTTTAAAGAAACTAATTTAAAAAATGACCTAACAGAATTTAAGACTTATTTTAGCTTTTAAATTTTAAAGCATTGTCATACAGAACGAATGGCAAAATCTCAAACAATCTTAATATGAAATATGTATCTATTATAATTTTCTCAATTATACTTTTTTCATGCAAACAAAAAACAGAACAAGAAAAGGCTCCAGTTGAAATTCAACAAGAAACAATTGTAGCCGAAGAATCTCATAAAGCTATTGATGGTGTTGTAAGTTTAAACAACGGAGAGTTATGGTTGGCAAATTCTGAAACTACGGAAGGAATACTTAAAATGAAGAAAAGAGTGTCTTTATTTAAGGACCCCGAAAGTACAGAAACTTATTCAGTTTTAAAAGCGGGATTAGAGGAGGATTTTACCGAACTATTCCAGAAATGTACCATGAAAGGGGAAGCCCACAATCAATTACATAATTATCTTTTTCCAATCCTAGATTTATTTGAGGGTTTAGATTCTTCAAATTTAGCTATTTGCAAAAACAGTTTTTCTGAATTAAATACTCACTTGGATGAATATTCTAACTATTTTAAATCTTAAAACTTGTAACTAATAGCTGCAATAAAATTAACTCCCGCGGCTGTTATCCCTGAAGAATAGGTTCTATAACGTTGGTTCGTAATATTTTCTAAGGTAGTATTTATTTGAAAAGCTTTGGTGATTTTATACTGTGCTCCAAAATTCAACGTATACCAAGAGGGTGAATATGGATTCCCGTTTTTATCTAAGGCATACAAATATGCTTTGTTTCGCTCTTCTGGAGCAAGGTCTTCATAATCAAATTGGCCGTTATAATTAGCATAAGCATCTAATTTTAATTTTTTATATTCCCATATTAAATGGCCATTTCCAAATTGAGGAGCTACATGTCTTACTGCAACCTTACTACCATCTTCTTCTAATTGATATCCACCGGTATAATTATATTGAGAAGTAAATTGCAGGTTTTTAGTAAAATTAATTTCTAGTCCAGCTTCAAAACCATAAATCTCCGCTTTACCACCATTTTGTATGGCTTGAATAGTACTCAATTCTCCTTGGTAAATTATTTCGGTTTGACCATTGATACTAAAATATCTTCTAACTAAGGCATCTTCCAAAAAGGTCATGTAACCCGTAATGTCTATCCTTACTGCATTTTCAAAATTTAATGTTGCCCCCTTCACCATTATAAGCATACTCCGGTTTTAAGTCTGGATTAGGTACTACAACAAAACCTGGTTCACTATCAAATATTTTACCCACATCATCAATGTTTGGTGCTCTAAAAGCAGTTGAGAAATTAACCCTCCAATTTAAAACATCACTCGCTTGCCAATTTATTCCTGCACTTCCTGTTAAAGCTCCTGTGTTTATAGTAGCTGTGGCAAAAGGAAAGTCGTAAAAAGGAGTGTCAAAATTAGCATATAAAAGAATGCGGTTATAACGAAACCCTGCTTGAAAAGAGAGGTTTTCTGCTAACTTAAATTGCAAACTAATGTAAGCTGCGATTGATTGCCAAGTGGAGCCATCTGGATAACGAGAAGCTGTTATATCCGCATCACCATTGTTAACATTGGTTTGTTTCCCCTTAGAGTTTACTTTATTATATACATACTCTAATCCGTAAAAAAATTTGCTTTTACCAAACTTTTTAATGAAATCTAATGCTGAAGTGTAGGCATCTACTTTCTCATTAGTTTCGTATAATATATCATCTCCAAAGTTTCTATCTTTTCTTCCTTCTTTAAATTTTAGTGAATTAATAAATGAAATAAATTATCAAGTAAGTAAAGAGGTCTTAAAAATAGGAAAAACCCAAACGCCTGTTGTATTACCTGGATTAGAAATTGGTGAGAAATGGAAAACTTTAAAATGGTAAAAATTAAGTTTCTTCTACTTCTTCTAATTTTAAACTTGATTTGGTCTTCTTCTTTTAGCCAAAAAGTGAGTGATACTGAAACTCGTCAAATAGGCAGTACTATAGAAATAAGCTATACTCTTGAAACTAAAGCCCCTTGTGCTATAAGTTTATATGTCTCTAAGGACGAAGCCACAACATGGCAAGGCCCTCTAACAAAAGTAT
>JABHSQ010000018.1 GCA_018669795.1 Flavobacteriaceae bacterium
AATACAAAACAATGGAATTGACAACAATAAACCAACAAGTAGTAAGTAACCAAGAGGTAGAATGATCTATTACTAACAATAGTAAATTTATAGAAGCAAACACACAACAGATTTCACTTGCTCATCTAAAACAGGATTGTACAATTCCTGTATTCGCTAAAGATAATGAAACCACCATACCGCATTATGAATTTATTAGTGCAGTTAGAGAAACAGCACAACAACTATTCCCGGAAGGAATGGTTATGATGCCTAATATTAGAACCAGTCATAACATTAAAGGTCGCATTCCCTCTGCTATTGGCAAACCTGTTAAAGAGCTACTTGAACACGAAAAAACCATTTATTATGAACGTATGGCTTTTATGATAGAAATACCTCATATACACACGTATATTAATAATCAGAAGCTAAACCTTACTGTTGGTGGGGTACGCTCCTATTCTGAACAAAACCTTTTCTCGAAGAAAAGCATCGAAAAGTTTAAAATCTTTATAGGTTTTAAGAATATGGTGTGTTGTAATCTATGCATAGCCACAGATGGACTAAAAGATGATTTAAGAGTTAGTAGTATAGAGGAACTTAAATCTAAAGCTAGAGAGCTGTATTTAGGTTTTAATCAGGAACAACAAGTGGATTCTATGAGGGAATTGCAGGATTATACTATTAATCAAGAGCAATTTGCTCATTTGGTGGGCAAAATGAAACTATATCAACATTTGGATAAGAACCATAAAAAGGATCTATTTGAGTTGAAAACTACAGATTCACAAATCAATAGTATAATTAAAAACTATGTTGCTGATGAACATTTTAGTGCTGATAATAGTGGTTATATCAATCTCTGGAACCTTTATAACCTATTTACAGATAGTTCTAAAAGCAATTATATAGATAATTTTCTAAGTAGAAATTGTAATACTTATGAATTTATAAATCATCTAGTTAATTCTATCAAGAATAATGAGGAAAATTACTTCTTGAAAAATCACGAAATAGTCCATTAAATATGAGCAATAAAGAACTAATTGAGTTATTAAAATCCTGCTCACCAAACATCATTTATGTTGTTAACGATAAAAATAGAATTATAAAATTGCATACCCCTATCAAACTGTTAGTGTTGGCTGATATTGGTGGTTTCCGAAAAAACCAAATCGTAACCTGTACAGAATTGAAAATCACCACTTGGGCTAAGATTGTGTTTTATATTGATGGTAAAAACTACCATACATACTATTTTGACATTTTAATTTAATAAATAATAAAGAGCATTATGCTGTATCTTTTGATTCTATGGAAATAGAATATTTTCTGAGACGGTTTTGGCTCTAAAATCATAAAACCACTGAGAAAATCTACTCCTTGGAATGCTTAATTATAAAAAGTAAATTGCAATTTAATAGTAAAAAGGGGCATCTATATGGTGCTCTTTTTTATTTATAAATGTTTAATGCTGAATTTATAAGTGTTTAATGAGGTAGGTTCAGGTCTCACTTGGACTACCGTAAATTTTTCTAATCTCTAATAAACAATATAGTTTTAAAATTCAATTTTATCAGAGCTCAAATATCTGCTCAAACTTTTTTATCAAATTAAAAAGAAGTAAACTCTATTAGTGTTCAACTAAACAAGGACGACTGGAATATGCACTCACGCTACTTAATTTTTTTTAGTTCAATTTAAATCCACTAGATTTGTAGGTGTATACATTTAACTTAAACACACATATGTGTTTATAACCACACTGGCTTTAATCTTCAAGGTCAGAGGTTTAAAAAAATTGAATAATCAAACCAAAATTGTTACAGCATGAAATTTAGAAATATTGAAGCATCTCAACTAGACATGACCCAGCTTATGCTACCATCATATTCTAATTTCAATGGGTTTATTCATGGTGGTTATGTACTTAGCCTTATGGATCAAGTAGCCTTTGCTTGTGCCTCTAAGCATTCAGGACATTATTGCGTTACTGCCTCAGTAAATAAAGTAGACTTTTTAAACCCAATCGAAGTAGGCGACCTTTTGACATTAAAAGCATCTATTAACTATACAGGGCGAACATCCATGGTAGTGGGCCTAAGAGTAGAATCTGAAAATATTAAAACTGGTATAATTAAACATTGTAATTCTTCTTATTTTACCATGGTAGCCAAAGATGATACTGGAAAAAGTGTACCTATATCTGGACTAATCTTAAACTCTGAGGAAAGCATAAGACGTTTTGCAAGAAGTATTAGTAGACAAAAGCAAGGAAAACAAAGAAGAGAAAATTTTAATGTATCGGAATTTAAATTAGAAGAACATATTCAACAAATTGAAAACCAGAACGCAAAAATTGAATTAGACTAACATTTTGATATATTACTTCTCATAAATTCAATTTATTTAAACTTTTTACGTTTTAAAGTTCAACTAATTCTTGTGACTGAATAAGTTGTTTTTTTAACCTAAATTTGAAATATACTCTTGTTTATGAAAATTATAATTGATAAAATAAAAAAAACATTATCCCCTCTTTTCAATACCAAAGCTGCGGGAGTCTATTTTTTGTTATTTGCAGGTGCTATTGCTGTCGCAACTTTTATAGAAAATGACTATGGAACAAGTGCTGCTCAAAAAGTGATTTTTAAAGCTTGGTGGTTTGAGTTACTTCTTGTGTTATTTAGTGCTACATTAGTTGTTAATATACTTAAATATAAAATGATTCAACAAGGTAAATGGGCCTTGTTTTTATTTCATGGTGCTATTGTTATTATTATTTTAGGAGCCGGAGTCACTAGGTACTTGGGTTTTGAAGGAATTATGCACATTCGTGAAAATGATAATTCCTCAAGCTTTCTTTCTGCAAGCACTTTCCTCAAATTTGAAGTAAAGAATGATAATGCAACCTTTAATTTTGATGAACCCGTACTATTTGCTTCTTTGGGTAATAACAACTTTAAAGAATCTTATCTAATTAATGACCAATTAATTGAAATTGAAGTAACAAAATTTATCCCAAACCCAAAACAACAGATAGACACAAGTTCTTTGGAAGGAAAACCCACTTTAAAAATTGTTATTGGTGGAAAAAATGGACGGGAAGAATACTTTATTACTAAAGGAGAGATAAAAAGAATAAAAAACGTACTATATAACTTTAAAGAGGGGCCTCAACTTGATGCATTCAATATTAAATATGAGAATGAGCAACTTACTTTTAATGCAGACAGAGCATACATTCAAACAGTAATGGCTACTCAAAAAAAGGATACCATTCAACCCTCTTCACTATTTCACCCTTTAATGCTTCGTTCTCTTTATACTGATGGTGTAAACAATTTTGTTTTTGGAGACTTTAATCCAAGTGGATCGGTTAATATTCAATCTGAAAGCCTTAAAGTAAAAAGCGAAAGTATAAATGCATTAGCAATGAAAATCACTGTTAATGGTGTTGCAAAAAAAACATATGTATATGGAAACAAGGGACTTTCTGGAAATCCATCATCATTAAGGTTTGAAGATATTACAATTTCAACTTCCTATGGAGCAAAAGAAATAATAGTTCCATTTTCCATAAGGTTAAATGAATTTATACTAGAAAAATACCCAGGCACTAATAGTGCAGCATCTTATGCTAGTGAGGTAACCCTAATAGACACTCATAATAATGTAAATATGGATTATCGTATTTTTATGAATAATATCTTAAACTATGATGGATATCGATTTTTTCAATCTTCATTTGATAGGGATGAAAAAGGAACCTATTTGAGTGTAAATAATGATTTTTGGGGAACACTTATCACCTATTTGGGATATGGTTTATTAACATTGGGGATGATTTTAGTATTCTTTAGTAAGAAGACACGCTTTTTTAAACTAAGACAAAATATTAATAAACTTAGAAGTAAAAGCAGTACTTTCTTCTTAATATTATTCTTTTCTTTCTCTAGCTTTTTATTTGCCCAAACAAACTCTTACTTAGATAATGCTGTGAATAAAGAACATGCCGAATCTTTTAGTAAAGTGGTTGTTCAGGATTTTAAGGGTAGAATGAAACCTATTCACACTTTTTCTAGAGAACTGCTTCGGAAAATACACCGAAAGGAAAGTTTTGATGCAATAACTGCAGATCAAGTTTTGTTGAGCATGTTTGTTAATAAGAAAGATTGGTATGATGTTCCAATACTAAAATTAGGAAAACATCAAGACATTCAAAAAAAATTAAATGTGTCTGGTAGTTATGCTGCTTACAAAGATTTCTTTACAGAAAAAGGTGAGTATAAATTACGTGATGAAGTACGTAGAGTATATAGCTTAAAACCTATAGACAGAGGGGTTTATGAGAAAGAACTCTTAAAGGTAGATGAAAGACTGAATATTTTAGGAATGATGTTTTCAGGAAACTTACTTAAAATAATTCCAAATCCAAATGATCCAAATAATACTTGGTTAGCATATGGTAAACACAAGCACACTAATGAACAGAATAATAGTAGTATTGCAGACAATTTTTTCAACTCATATGGGGCTGCATTAAAAAATGCTATTTCAACAAATGATTATAAGCATGTTGGTCATTTATTAGATGAATTAAAAACCTATCAAAAAGACAAAGGTGGAAGCATAATGCCTTCTTCGCTAAAAATAGATGCAGAAATATTTTTAAATAAATTAAATGTATTTACTCGATTAGCAGCTTTTTATATAATCCTTGGATTAGCACTTTTATTCTTTTTATTCCTTTCTGTTTTTAAACCAAATTTAAAATTAAAAAGATTTTATATTATAGTATTCTCATTAGTTCTCATTGGATTTACTCTTCACACCATTGGTCTAGGTTTACGTTGGTATGTGTCAGGAAGAGCACCCTGGAGTAATGGATATGAATCGATGATTTATATTGCTTGGACATCTACATTAGCAGGAATCTTATTTACTAGAAAATCCTTTGGTGGTTTAGCAGCAACCATGGTTTTAGCAGCAACTATTCTTTTTGTATCAACATTGAGTTTTCTGGACCCAGAGATTACTCCCTTAGTACCTGTGTTAAAATCATATTGGCTAACCATACACGTTTCTCTAGAAGCTGGAAGCTACGGTTTTTTAATGTTAGGAGCTATTATAGGTCTTATCAATTTATTATTGATGGTATTTATAACAGAAACGAATAAAAAGAGAGTCAAAAGAATAATTCAAGAAATGTCGTATATCAGTGAATTAACTTTAATAGGAGGACTCTTTATGATGAGTATTGGAACTTATTTAGGTGGGATTTGGGCTAATGAATCTTGGGGACGTTATTGGGGCTGGGATGCTAAAGAAACTTGGGCTTTGGTAACAATATTAATATATGCTTTTATATTACATATGCGGTTTTTACCAAAATTAAAAGGCTTATTTGCTTATAATTTAGCAACGATATTTGGATTAGCATCAGTAATAATGACCTATTATGGAGTAAATTATTATTTATCAGGTCTACATTCTTATGCAACAGGAGATCCTGTTCCTATCCCAAATTGGGTTTATATTGTAATAATCTGTATAATAATTTTAAGCTTATTGGCTTACTTTAGAAAACGAAAATATGATGTTATATCTTAATTTCTTTAGTCGATAATTGTTCCGTTTTCTAAAATAAGATCATATTGGTAACCAGCACCAAAATCTCGATTTATACTCACTAATGCTCGGATTGTAATTATTTTTCCTTCTGGTACAAAAGTGTTGGAAGTAATAACCAAATCAAAATCGTTTTTGCTTCCATCTTGTAAATGAATCCAATTACGCTCCATAATATTTGGATTAATTTTTACACATTTCCCACTTAATTGTACCGTTTTACCTTCATATTGAGTAGGGTTAGCGACAATCTCAGCTATTGTAATAGATCCTTTATGAGGAATTATTTTTTCAGTATGGGTTGGAATGGTTTCTTTTTGATTGAAGGATTCTTCTTTTATTGAAATGTCATGATTAACAGAATTTGTATTATTTCTATGATTTTCGGCAACTAAACTGGACACTAAGTAAATTTTATCAAAAACTCTGTTGTATTCTTTACTTTCGTAATTGGTTTTTAATAATCCTCTTTTATAAAAATAAGTTCCTCCTTTAGTAATGTCCTGAGAACGGGTAGCTATCCAGAACTCTTCCCCTGCTTCAGTAACATTTAGATATACATATTTTGTAGCAGGTAAAATTTCATTAACAACAACAGTATGTAACCCATCCATAATAGAAGAGCTAGTTTTATTAGCAGGTATTTCTATTTTTGGCTTTTCTTCTGAAAAAATACCGCTATTAGTTTCTTCTTTATTTTCATTGGATTGTTCAGTAATTACTTTAGGTCCATTATTGCAAGAAACAATTAATAATGAGGTAAGTATAGTAAACAAGTAGTTTCTAAAATTCATATATAAAGTTTTTTAATTATTTTTAAAATCGCTTAGTTAACATAGAATAAAGGCGATAATTTTTTTCGTTTTCTAATATTGAAGTTTCACCAGAGATATTAAACTGCCAGGATCTTGAAATGCGATATGATAACCCTAGACCTATAGTGTTTTGACTATATTCATAATCTCTGTTTTCATAGGAATAATTTGCCATTCGATAATATAAGTCTCCGCTTAATTTATTTTTCACCATTTCGCGAGAATATCTTGTAGAAAAAATATTACTTGTTAAATAATTAGATGAATTAATGTTATAAGATATGTTTAATCTACCATCAATTCCAGGAACCTTTGTTAGTGTAGCATAGCCGTATATATTATTTGACTTATTTTTATTATCACTTTGAAAACGATTGGTATAGCTAATTCCAATCCAAAGTAGTTTTACGGGCCTTAGATTAAATCTAGCACGAAGACCTTGTCTTGCTAAATCATTATCTAATAAAAGATCTATATCAGTTTGAAACGATTCATAATAAATAACTCGCTTTCTAGAATCGAAAGATACCATCACATTTGCATTTCGACTAAATCGATATCGTAAAGAAAGATATAAATTTGTCAAACGAGTATCATTGTCATTTTTACCATAAATATCCAATTCCATAGAAGTATAAAAGTTCAATTTTGAAGCTATGGTACTGGAATGCTGAAGATAAATATATCTTCTATCGGTAGCTCCCGAATTTGTTTGCTCCATAGCCCCCAATGTCGTCTGACTAACTATATTTTTCGATTTTGTATCTACTCCTACATAGCCACCATATTGCAATAAGTCTGCATTAAATCCGTAATCATAATAATCTGGACGAAAACCTCCTATAGCACCAACATAAAATTTTCCAAAATATTTCTCTAATTGCAATCCATCAATTGCACCTATGGAAGGTGCTTTGGGGTTTATTTTTCTTCCAGCAGTTACTGAAAAAGTTGGTGTAGCATCATACCGAACATTAAAATTATAGACATTAAAAATATCCGTTCTTCCGCTGTAATTACTTTCCGAGGGTACAATTACCTTTCTGTAAGCTAAGTAGGATTCAATCGAAAATTTTGAATTACTTATATGATTTGCATTTAAAGAAAAACGAGTTAAAAACCGATGCCTGTCCTCTCTAACATCTGAAAACAAGTTATAACTTGCAACTGAAACCTTTCCTCGAATCTTTTCAGTATAAACAGGTTCTCCTTCTATAACAGTTGGTATTACTAATACTTCTTTTACAGGGATCGCTTTTTCTTTAGTTGTTTCTTTTTCATTGGGGTCATCAATGTTTTCTTCCGCTATTTTCTTCTTATAAATTACCGTATCCCCTTTTTTTACTAAACAGTTATTTATGGGAGTACAGACTATTGATGTGGAAGATTTATTAACCACCCGAAGACAATCTACCCCCGAAAGCTGCAATACTTCTCCAATTTCTATCTCTTTAGTTGAGCTAAATTTAACATAAACATTACTTGAAGTCACAAAAGAAACAGCCCCAGACAATTGAGATTCTTCATTTTGCCCATAAAGGAATGTGGCAAAACTAGAAATAAAGAGGTATATAATAATTTGTTTCTTCATATATTAACCTGATCCATCTGGATGGCACTGTAAGCACGCATTACTTTCATATATATAATCTGGCACTTCATCCAAGGGATGTTCATCATCGGTATCGGCTTGTGTGTGACAGGTAATACAAGTAAAAACCGAATAATTATTTGGATCAGTATGACATTCTAAACAACTATTCCACTCTCCCTCATGATCACCGCTATAAATAGGGAAATACATGCCGTCATGATCAAAAGTTGCTGGCATCCATCCAGGATTAGTAGTATGACAAGTAACACAATCGGTAGGGAATGATGCTCCTTGATGATCTGGATCTGTTGTTTGATTATAATCATCTTCATGACAAGCAAAACAATCTGTTGGTGTGTTATCGTAATTTCCGTTAATATGACATTGATTACAATCCTGTATGTCATGACCCAATGTTAATGGGAAAAAATCATGATCTAGTGTAGCTGGCATCCACCCAGGATTGGTAGAATGACAAGAAGCACAATCTGTTGGTAAATTTGCTGCTTGATGATCTGGATCT
>JABHSQ010000028.1 GCA_018669795.1 Flavobacteriaceae bacterium
AAGTTATTGGATTTGATAGAGGAAAAGTCAAACTTTCAATGAAAGAAGCAGTCTAGAATTAAGTCATATTTTTAGGATTTGGCATTCCTACTTTATTATATCCAGCATCTACATAGTGAATTTCACCTGTAACTCCACCTGCTAGGTCACTTAATAGGTATAAAGCTGAATTTCCGACATCGTGAATATCTACATTTCTTTTTAATAAAGAATGGTCTTCATTCCATTTATAAAGAAATTTTGCATCTCCAATAGCAGAAGCTGCTAGAGTTTTAATTGGTCCAGCACTTATTGCATTCACTCTAATTCCTTTTTCACCTAAATCTCTTGCTAAGTATTTAACACTTGCTTCAAGTGCTGATTTACAAACACCCATCACATTATAGTTTGGAATAGTCTTAGTAGACTCATAAGTTAATGTAAGCATGCTACCACCTTTATTCATTATCTTAGAGGCTTCTTTAGCGACTTCTGTAAATGAAAAACATGAAATTAACATACTTTTTAAAAAGTTTTCTCTAGTAGTGTTTAAATATTCACCAGATAATTCTGATTTATCTGAAAAGGCAACAGCATGAACAACAAAATCAATTTGTCCCCATTTAGCTTTAATGTCCTCAAAAAGCTTTACTATTTCTTCTTTATTTTCAACATTACAACTTAATGTAAAATCTGAATTTAAAGATTTAGCTAATGGAACTACTCTTTTTTTTAAAGCATCACCCAAGTAAGTAAATGCTAGTTCTGCACCAGCTTCAGCTAATTTTTGAGAAATTCCCCAGGCAATAGATCTCTCATTTGCTACCCCCATTATTAAACCTTTTTTACCTTTAACTAAGCTCATTTAAATCTTTTCAAAAACTAATGTTGCATTTGTTCCACCAAAACCAAAACTATTAGACATTACAGAGTTTAATGTAACATCTTTTTCAACTTTTGTTACTATTGGAAATGTTTTGGCTTCATCATCCATGTCATTTACATTTGCAGAAGCAGCTATGAAATTATTTTTCATCATAATTAAACTATAAATGGCTTCATGAACTGAAGCTGCACCTAAAGGATGACCTGATAGGGATTTAGTAGAACTAATTTTAGGAATTTCAGTTCCAAATGTTTTTCCAACAGCTTTTAGTTCAGTAATATCACCTACTGGCGTTGAAGTTCCATGTGTATTTATATAATCCATTTTGTTTCTCGCAGTGTCTAGAGCCATTTTCATACATCTTACGGCACCTTCGCCTGAAGGGGCTACCATATCATACCCGTCAGAAGTTGCGCCATACCCCGTTAATTCAGCATATATCTTTGCACCTCTAGCTTTTGCATGTTCATATTCTTCAAGTACTAAAACACCACCACCACCAGCAATAACAAATCCATCTCTAGTCTTATCGTAAGCTCTAGAAGCTTTTTCTGGAGTGTCATTGTATTTAGACGATAATGCAGTCATGGCATCAAACATTGCAGTTAATGCCCAGTGAAGTTCATCACTACCACCAGCAAATACAACATTTTGTTTCCCAAGTTGAATTAATTCCATGGCATTTCCTATGCAGTGGCCGCTAGTAGCACAAGCTGAACTAATTGTATAATTTACTCCTTTTATTTTAAAGGGAACTGCTAAAGTAGCTGATGCAGTACTAGCCATAGTTCTTGGAACAATAAATGGTCCCATTTTTCTAGGATTTTTTTCTCGTGTTTTATCAGCTGCTAAAATAACATTTTTAATAGATGGACCACCTGACCCCATAACAATTCCGGTTGTAAAATTACTCACATCTTTTTCTTCTAATCCAGAATCTTTGACAGCTTCTTGCATTGCAATATAATTGTATGAAGATCCATCACCCATAAATCTAATTGTTTTACGATCTATATAATCTTCAAATTTTATATTTGGTTTGCCATGTATATGACTTCTTAAATTATGTTCTTTGTATTCTTCACAAAAAGATATTCCTGATTTTGTGTTTAGAAGAGATTGATAAACTTCTTCTTGATTATTTCCTAAGCAAGAAATAATTCCAATTCCGGTTACAACCACTTTTTTCATTATTTAAATAACCCTACTTTTAAATTTTCAGCCGAATAAATTTTTATTCCATCAGCTTTAAGAGTACCATTGGCCAACCCGACTGTTGTACCTTCTTTTACTATAATTCTTTTCATATCAATTTCATATGTTGCTTTTTTAACATTTTTTAATACTTCTCCTGTAAATTTTACAGTATTAACGCCCAAAGCTCTCCCCTTTCCTGGGTTTCCAAGCCAACCTAAATAGAAGCCAACCAATT